>NZ_JAUOOW010000006.1:0-704007 GCF_032654805.1 Kitasatospora brasiliensis | reverse complement strand
CGAAAAGCCCCTTCCCATCCGGGAAGGGGCTTTTTGCGTTACCCTCTGCCAATGCAGAATCTGACCCTGACCTGGCATTCCGCCGGGGCCGCCGGCATCGGCCTCTATGCGGGCGCGTACGCCGCGTCGAAGGGCCGGAAGCCGGGGCTGACGGCACTGCTGCGGGAGGCCGGCACGCTGCTGGCGCTGTTCGCGCTCTGGCAGTTGGTCGGGCACCTCTCGGTGATGAGCACGGACCACGCGCTGGACCGTGCGAGCTGGATCCATCACACCGAGCAGGTGGTCGGACTACCCGACGAGGCCTCCTGGCAGAAGGCGGTCACGCCGTACCCGGTGCTGGTGAGGCTGGCGAACTACTACTACGCGGTCATGCACTTCGCCGTCATGCTCGGGGTGCTGCTCTGGGTGTTCCTGCGGCACCGCGAGCGGTACGCGTGGGTGCGCAACACGGTGGTGATCACGACCGCGGTCTGTCTGCTGGTGCAGTTCATCCCGGTGGCGCCGCCGCGGATGCTGCCGCAGAACGGTTTCGTCGACGTGGCCGCCCAGTACGGGCAGTCGGTGTACGGCGGCGCGGTCGGGGGTGTCGTGGTGGCCGACCAGCTGTCAGCGATGCCCTCGGTGCACGTCGCCTGGTGCGTGCTGGCGGCGGTGGCGGTGATCCGGGTGTCACGCAGTTCGCTGCGATGGGTGATGGTGCTGCATCCGGTGTTGACGGTCGCCGTGGTGGTGGTGACGGCCAACCACTTCTGGTTGGACGGCATCGTGGCGGTGGCGATCCTGCTCCTCGCGTACGCCGTCCTGGCGCTGGTGGCACGCCGACGGGGCCGGGCCTCCGCCGAGACGGAGAGCCGGCCCCACGGCGCCGCTGACGCGCCGCTGAAGCAGCTCGGCTGAGGCACGGCCCCTGCCGGTCACTTCACCGGCAGGGAGACCTTCCCCCAGGAGCCGTTGCTCAGCGCGGAGGTGGCCCAGTACCAGGCGGCGAGCCCGGAGAGGGCCGCGATCCAGCCGGCCGCCTTGGCCAGCCCGCCGTAGCCGCCGAACATGGCGACGGCGGCCAGCACCAGGGAGAGCGTCAGCAGGCCGTAGACGGCCCGGCTGAGCAGGCCCGCGCCCCAGCTCGCCGCGGTGAGGGTGAGGGCGAGCAGCGCCCACAGCAGCAGGAACAGGCCGGCGGCGTTCTTGTGGGCACCGCCGGCCACCGACCAGGTCATCCAGAAGGCGGCGAGGCTGGTGAAGGCGGTTCCGCTGAAGCCCTCGCCGCCGCGGAGCTGCCAGATGCCGGCGAAGAAGAGGGTGATGCCGCCGAGTACGTGGACGAGACGGGTCGCGTCCCCGACTCCGGCGCCGTGCAGGATGCCGGTGGAGAGCAGGCCGTAGGCGAGCAGGGTGAGACCGAGCGCGAGGTGGCCGAGGTTTCTCGCGTCGGCGCCGGTGGAACGGGCGTTCGTTGCCCCGGTAGCGTCGTTGCTCACCGGAGGCTCCTTTCACTCTGGGCGCGCGCAGGGCGCAGTGACGCTGTGGTGTCGTCTTTGAGGAAGGAAGGAAGGAAGAGGAACCGGGATGCGCGGAGTCGAACGGACGCGCGCGACCGCGCCGAGGGCGCACGGCTGAGAGCGTGCGCGGGCCGCGGTCCTGAGGTGATGGGCCATCGGACGTGAGGAGCCGGCGCGAAGAGCCGCCGGTCACGTCCCCGCCGGGGGACTCCCCGGTGGGATCGGTCTACCCGGTCCGATGCGCTTGTACCGTTGTGAATATAACAATTGGTGACGGCGTCAGTACGGTCTGAGCCGGGACGTGCTCACCCCTGGCGCTGGGTGGGCACCCGCAGGGTCAGGATCGCCATGTCGTCCGACGGCGGCTCCGGGGCGAAGCGTTCGACCGCGCGCTGCACCCGTGCCGCGACCGCACCGGCGGTCAGGCCCGTGCAGCCGGTGAGCACCTCGGCGAGGCCGTCGTCGCCCAGCATCCGCCGGCCCTCGCGGCGTTCGGTGACGCCGTCGGTGACGCAGAGCAGGACCTCGCCGGGGGCGAGCACCAGGGTCTCGGCGGTGAGGTCGAGGTCGTCCATGACACCGAGCAGCGGCTGCGGGGTGGCGGCGCGGTCGACCTGGCCGTCGGTGCGCAGGCGCAGTGGCAGCGGGTGGCCGGCGCAGACCAGGGAGAGTTCGGTGCTGCCGTCGGGGCGGGGCGTCAGCTCGCCGTAGAGCAGGGTCAGGAAGCGGCTGCGCGAGCCTTCGTCCAGGATGGCCGCGTTGAGCCGGCGCAGCACCTGAGGGGCGTCCAGGCCCTCGCGGGCGAGCAGCCGCAGTGAGTGCCGGGCCAGGCCGGTGACCGAGGCGGCCTCGGGGCCGGTGCCGCAGACGTCGCCGATGGCGAAGCCGTAGGTGCCCTCGCGGATGGGGAACAGATCGTAGAAGTCGCCGCCGACCTCGTTGCCCTCGCCGGCCGCCTGGTAGTAGACGTCCACCTCGACGCCGGGGATCTCCGGCAGGTCCGGCGGGAGCAGGCTGCGCTGGAGGGCCTGGCTGGTGGCGGTGCGCTCGGAGTAGAGGCGGGAGTTGTCCAGGGCGAGCGCGGCCCGGCGGGCCAGGTCCTCGGCGAGTTCGAGGATCTCCTGGCGGAACCGGACGCCGGCCGGGACGCCGAGCACCAGCAGGCCGATGACCCGGTTGCGGGCGGTCAGCGCGAGCACGACGGTCTCGCCGAGCAGGCCGGCGAGTTCGGGGCCGTCGGTGAGGCCGCCGGCCTCGGCGGTCTCGGTGGGCGCCGTCCAGAATCGGACGCCTTGGCTGGGTCCGGCCTCCGGGGCGGGGGTCTTGTCGAGCAGGTCGCGCAGCGGGTCGATGCGGTCCTCGTCCTCGTGCAGGACGAAGGCGAGCCGGCCCGGTGAGGTGTGGTCGGCGGTGGTGTAGACGGCACACCAGGAGGCGAGGGTCGGGACGGCCATCTGGGCCATCAGCGCGAGGGTCTGCTCGTGCTGGAGCGTTCCGGCCAGCAGGTCGGAGGCCTCGACCAGGAAGGAGAGCGAGCCTCGGCGCAGCTGTTCGAGCTCGGTCAGCCGGGTGCTCTCCACCGCGAGGGCGACCCGGTCGGCGGCGGACTGGAGGCGCAGCGCGTCCTCGTTGTCGTAGCGGCCGGGCACCGAGGCGGCGATGCCGAGCGAGCCGATCAGCCGGCCCTCGACCTTGAGCGGGACGGTGACCAGGGAGCGCATGCCGCTGTCGGAGAGCAGGGGCAGGCCGGTGGGCCGGGTGGCGAGGTCCTCGTGGACGGAGGGCAGCCGGGCCGAGTCGTAGCGGTTGCCGGTCTCGACCGGGAATCGGGCGTGCCGGCGGTGTCCGGCGGTGAGGCCGGTGGCGGCGCGGACCTCGAACTCGGCCTCGTCGTCGGTGGTGAGCAGCAGGTACGCGGCGTCGCCGTCGAGCAGGTCGCGGGCGCGTTCGACGGTGCGCTGGAGCAGGGTGTCGAGGTCGTCACCGGCGACCGGGCCGGCCAGCAGGTCGAGCCGGGGGCCGGCCTGGTCGGGCCGCTCGCCGGGCAGGGCGCGGGCGGGGGAGCGCAGCACCGCGCGCTCGGGTTCGAGGACGAGCAGACAGAGGGTGGAGGGGACGCCCTCGGTGTCGCGCAGCCGGACCTGGACGCCGTACACCTCGACCTCGCGGCCGTCCCGGCGGCGGATGCCGTAGCCGCCCTCCCAGCGGGCCATCCGCAGGGTGTCGGCGAGTCCGAGGCCGCGGGCGGGGGACTTGGGCCAGACCGCGAGGTCCGCCCAGGGGCGGCCGAGGACGGTGGCGGCGGGGTACTGGAAGAGCGCCTCGGCGTCCGGGTTCCAGGCCAGCACCCGGCCGTCCTCGTCGAGTTGGACGACGGCGACGTGCACCGGGCCGGGGCCGCTGGGCAGGTCGCTGCCGGGAGTGGCGGGAACGGCGTAGCGGGTGCCGAGCACGTGTGCGGGCAGGGTGAGGCGGAACCAGACGGTCTTCCGGCCGGCCGCGTACTCGACGCCCCACCGTTCGGCGAGGGCGGAGCACATCAGCAGGCCGCGGCCGCCTTCGCCGTCCGGGTCGGCGTAGCGGTCGGAGGCGGTGACCGGGACGTCGCCGAGGGAGGGCAGGCCGCGCTCGGGATGGTGGTCGGTGACCTCGATCCGGACGGTCTGCTCCTCGCGCAGACAGCAGACCTCGGCGTCGGTGCCGGCGTGCACGACGGCGTTGGTGACGAGCTCGCTGACCAGCACGACCGCGTCGTCGACGACCTCGGGCAACCCCCAGCCGAGCAGAGCGTCCCGGATGAAGCCCCGGGCGGCGGCCGCGGACCGGCCGTCGGGTCCGAAGGTGGCGGCTGCGCGCGCGGTGACCACGTTGCCACTTCTCCTCTGCTGCTCTTGCCCTGGCTGTCCGGGGGTGCGGCGCCGCCTCCCCGTGCGCGCCGTCGGGGTGAGCGGCGGCGCTGGGTCGGGTCGTGGCCCGGTGCAGCGCTCCACCCTACTTTCCGGTTGGTTCCCCGTGGGGGCGGGGAGTCGAAACAGGCACCAGAGGGTGATTCTGCCCACCTGTTTCGGACGGGTGCGGTACGAACCGGGCGCAACCGGCCGTACACCCGGCGCAGGTGCTGCCAGACTGGGGGGTCCGCGACGGCCGGTGGGAGCAGTACGGTCGTGTGGGTGCCGGCATGCCCGCAGGCCGTCGGTACGCAGCCCAGCCGGGCCGGTGCCCGGGCGCGTGCCGCACCGGCACGAACGGTCACCGGACAGTTCACGATCGTGGGAGGGGTCCGTTGAGTTCGGCCACCAAGGACGCAACCGGTACGACGCCGCCCGCCCCGCGCGGTGGGCGCCCCGGGGCCGTGCCGCGGAACGCGGCCGGCCGGCGGGTGAGCCACAGCCGTGGCGCGGAGCCCGCCGAACTGCGCAAGCTGCTGTCGGCGCTGACCGCGATGCGGGACGGCAACTTCCGCCGCCGGCTGACCGTCCCGGGGGACGGGCCGCTGGCCGAGATCGCCGCGGTGTTCAACGAGGTCGCCGAGCGCAACCAGCACCTGACGGGTGAACTGGCGCGGGTTCGTCGGGCGGTGGGCCGCGAGGGCCGGCTGAACGAGCGGCTGGAGACCGGTGCGGGCGAGGGCGCCTGGATGGCGGCGGTCGACAACTGCAACGCGCTGATCGACGACCTGGCCCGCCCGATGGCCGAGGTGGGCCGGGTGCTCACCTCGATCGCCGAGGGCGACCTGGACCAGAAGATGGAGCTGCGCTCGTTGCACAGCAACGGGGTGAGTCACCCGCTGCGCGGCGAGTACCTGAAGATCGGGCGGACCGTCAACGGGCTGGTGGACCAGCTCTCCGAGTTCACCGACGAGGTGACCCGGGTGGCCCTTGAGGTCGGCACCGAGGGCAAGCTCGGCGGTCAGGCGAAGGTCCGCAGCGTGTCCGGCAGCTGGAAGGACCTGGCGGACTCGGTCAACACCATGGCGGGCCGGCTGACCGCCCAGGTGCGCAACATCGCCCAGGTGACCACGGCGGTGGCCAAGGGCGACCTGTCCCGGAAGGTCACCGTCGAGGTGGCCGGCGAGATGCTGGAGCTGAAGAACACCGTCAACACGATGGTGGACCAGCTGAACGGCTTCGCCGCCCAGGTGACGGCGGTGGCCAGGGACGTGGGGACGGAGGGGCGGCTCGGCGGGCAGGCCCGGGTGCCGGGGGTGGCCGGGGTCTGGCGGGACCTGACCGACTCGGTGAACTTCATGGCCGACAACCTGACCGGCCAGGTGCGCAACATCGCCCAGGTGACCACGGCGGTGGCGCGCGGGGACCTCTCGCAGAAGATCGAGGTGGACGCGCGCGGCGAGATGCTGGAGCTGAAGAACACCATCAACACGATGGTCGACCAGCTCTCCGGCTTCGCCGAGCAGGTGACCCGGGTGGCCCGTCAGGTGGGTACCGAAGGACGGCTCGGCGGCCAGGCGCAGGTGCCCTGGGCGGGCGGGGTCTGGCGGGACCTCACCGACAACGTCAACTTCATGGCGAACAACCTCACCGATCAGGTGAGGAACATCGCCCAGGTGACGACCGCGGTCGCCAAGGGCGACCTGTCGCAGAAGATCCAGGTGGACGCGCGCGGGGAGATCCTGGAGCTGAAGAACACCATCAACACGATGGTGGACCAGCTGGGCGCCTTCGCGGACGAGGTCACCCGGGTCGCCCGGGACGTCGGCACCGAGGGCATCCTCGGCGGCCAGGCCAGCGTGCCCGGCGTGGCCGGCATCTGGAAGGACCTGACCAACTCCGTCAACCTGATGGCCAACAATCTGACCAGCCAGGTCCGCAACATCGCCGAGGTGACCACGGCGGTGGCGCGCGGCGACGTCTCCAAGAAGATCACCGTCGACGCCCGGGGCGAGATCCTGGAGCTGGTGACGACCGTCAACACCATGGTCGACCAGCTCTCGGCGTTCGCCGACGAGGTGACCCGGGTGGCCCGCGAGGTGGGCACCGAGGGCATCCTGGGCGGCCAGGCCCGGGTGCGCGGGGTGTCGGGCATCTGGAAGGACCTGACCGACAACGTCAACTTCATGGCGTCGAACCTGACCGGACAGGTGCGCAACATCGCCGAGGTCGCCTCCGCGGTGGCCCGCGGCGACCTGTCCAAGAAGATCTCCATCGACGCCCAGGGCGAGGTGGCGGCGCTCGCCGGGACGCTCAACACGATGGTCGACCAGCTGTCCGCCTTCGCGGTCGAGGTGACCCGGGTGGCCCGCGAGGTGGGCACCGACGGGACGCTGGGCGGCCAGGCGAGCGTGCCGGGCGTGGCCGGCATCTGGAAGGACCTGACCGACAACGTCAACCAGATGGCCAACAACCTCACCGGTCAGGTGCGGAACATCGCCCTGGTGATCACCGCGGTCGCCCGCGGCGACCTCTCGCAGAAGATCGACGTCGACGCGCGCGGCGAGATCCTCCAGCTCAAGACCAACATCAACACCATGGTCGACCAGCTCTCGGCGTTCGCCGACGAGGTCACCCGGGTCGCCCGCGAGGTGGGCACCGACGGTCGGCTCGGCGGCCAGGCCCGGGTGCCCGGCGTGGACGGCACCTGGCAGGACCTCACCGAGTCGGTGAACGAGCTGGCCAACAACCTGACCCGGCAGGTGCGCGCGATCGCCCAGGTCGCCACCGCCGTCACCAGGGGCGACCTGAGCCTGCGGATCGACGTGGACGCCGCGGGAGAGCTCGACGAGCTCAAGGACAACATCAACCAGATGATCGCCAACCTGCGCGAGACCACCCGTACCAACCAGGAGCAGGACTGGCTCAAGACCAACCTGGCCCGGATCTCCGGCCTGCTCCAGGGCCGCCGGGACCTGGAGGCCGTCGCCTCGCTGATCATGACCGAGCTGACCCCGGTGGTCTCCGCCCAGCACGGCGCCTTCTTCCTCGCCCAGCCGGCCGGCCGCACCGCCGAACTGATCACCGAGGACGACGACGAGAACGACACCGTGCTGCGCCTGATCGGCAGCTACGGCTACCAGCGGCGGGCGATGCCGACCACCTTCCGCCCCGGCGAGTCGCTGATCGGCCAGTCCGCGGTGGAGAAGCGGGCGATCATCCTCAAGGAGGCGCCGCCCGGCTACCTGAAGATCGCCTCCGGGCTCGGCGAGGCCTCCCCGGCCCACATCGTGGTGCTGCCGGTGCTGTTCGAGGGCCGACTGCTGGGCGTGATCGAACTGGCGACCTTCAGCTCCTTCACCACCGTCGCGCTGGACTTCCTGAACCAGATCGCCGACCTGATCGGCGTCACCGTCAACACCATCAGCGTCAACACCAAGACCGAGGGACTGCTGCTGGAGTCCCAGCGGCTGACCGCCGAACTCTCCATGCGCTCCGCCGAGTTGGAAGCCCGCCAGGAGGAACTGGAGCGCACCAACGAGGAGTTGCAGGAGAAGGCCGAGCAACTCGCCCAGCAGAACCGCGACATCGAGATCAAGAACGGCGAGATCGAGGAGGCCCGGCAGGTCCTGGAGGAGCGCGCCGAACAGCTCGCCCTGGCCTCCCGGTACAAGAGCGAGTTCCTCGCCAACATGTCGCACGAGCTGCGCACCCCGCTCAACTCGCTGCTGATCCTGGCCAAACTGCTCTCCGACAACAACGAGGGCAACCTCTCGCCCAAGCAGGTCGAGTTCGCCGACACCATCCACGGCGCCGGCTCCGACCTGCTCCAGCTGATCAACGACATCCTCGACCTGTCCAAGGTCGAGGCCGGCAAGATGGACGTCCGCCCGGCCCGGATCGCCCTGGTCCAGCTGGTCGACTACGTGGAGGCCACCTTCCAGCCGGTCGCGCTGGACAAGAACCTGGACTTCGCCGTCCGGGTCTCGCCCGCCCTGCCGGTCACCTTGCACACCGACGAGCAGCGGCTCCAGCAGGTGCTGCGCAACCTGATCTCCAACGCGGTGAAGTTCACCGACGCCGGAGCCGTCGACTTCTCGATCCGCCCGGCCGGCCCGGAGACCCCGCAGTACGTGCGCGAGCGGCTGCTGGAGTCCGGCTCGATCCAGGCCCCGGACGACGCCCTGATCGCCTTCGCGGTCTCCGACACCGGCATCGGCATCCCCGACAACAAGCTCCGGGAGATCTTCGAGGCGTTCAAGCAGGCCGACGGCACCACCAGCCGCAAGTACGGCGGCACCGGCCTCGGCCTGTCCATCAGCCGCGAGATCGCCCGGCTGCTCGGCGGCGAGATCCACGCCGAGAGCGAGCTGGGCAGGGGCTCCACCTTCACGCTCTACCTGCCGCTGCGCTCCGAGGCCCCGGAGACCGCCGGGGAGCCGCGCCAGGCCGCGCCGAACGGCCTGGCGCCGCGCGCCACGGTCGGGGTGACCCCGGTGGGCCTGCCGGTGCCGGTCGGCGAGAACCCGGCCGACCACTGGGCCCAGGAGGTCCGCGAACTGGCCGAGGAGCGCCGCCGCGGCGCGGTGGAGCGCCGGCGCAGCGCCGCCGCCCTGGAGAGTGCCGCCGGGCCGCGGACGGCGGAGCCCGCCCCGCCCCGCCCGGTCAACGGCGGCCGGCGCTTCGACGGCCAGCAGGTGCTGATCGTGGACGACGACGTCCGCAACGTGTTCGCCCTCACCAGCGTGCTGGAGCAGCACGGCCTGACCGTCCTGTACGCGGAGAACGGCCGCGAGGGCATCGAGATGCTGGAGCAGCACGAGAACGTGGCGCTGGTCCTGATGGACATCATGATGCCGGAGATGGACGGTTACGCGACCACCGAGGCGATCCGCCGGATGCCCCAGTTCGCCGGCCTGCCGATCATCGCGCTGACCGCCAAGGCGATGAAGGGCGACCGGGAGAAGTCGCTGGAGGCGGGCGCCACCGACCACATCACCAAGCCGGTGGAGACCGACCACCTGCTGTCCGTGATGAACGAGTGGTTGAACGGCGACCGCGCGTGAGAGCGAGCGCGGGCGCGGGCCCCGGACCGGGCCCCGGGGTTCACCCCAGCCGGGCGGCCGGTTTGCTGGCGGAGGGCCCCGGGAACCCGGTAGGGTCACCGATCGTTGCGAACAGTGACCGGACGGCGACGCGCTGGTGAGCGCGCGCCGGAGCACTGACCGCACACCGCTCCGGATCGGGTCACGACGGAGCGATGTGCCGGGCGAGGGGGTGCGGCTAGCATGACCGGGGTAGCGGTGGGCAGTACGCGGTTGCCGGTACCGAGCGGCAGGCAGGCGACAGGAGGGCGAGCCCTGATGCAGAAGGCCAAGATCCTCCTGGTCGACGACCGGCCGGAGAACTTGCTGGCGCTGGAGGCCATCCTCTCGGCCCTGGACCAGACGCTGGTGCGCGCGGCCTCCGGTGAGGAGGCGCTCAAGGCGCTGCTCACCGACGACTTCGCGGTGATCCTGCTGGACGTCCAGATGCCGGGGATGGACGGATTCGAGACCGCCGCGCACATCAAGCGGCGCGAGCGCACCCGGGACATCCCGATCATCTTCCTGACCGCGATCAACCACGGGCCGCACCACACCTTCCGCGGTTACGCGGCCGGCGCGGTGGACTACATCTCCAAGCCCTTCGACCCGTGGGTGCTGCGCGCCAAGGTCTCCGTCTTCGTCGACCTGTACGTGAAGAACTGCCAGCTGAAGGAGCAGGCCGCGCTGCTGCGCCTGCAGCTGGAGGAGGGCGGCGGCGAGCCGACCATCGGCGGGGCGCTGCTGGGCGAGCTGTCCGCGCGGCTGGCGGCGGTCGAGGAGCAGGCGGAGGCGCTCGGCAAGCAGCTCGACGGCGGCGAGGACGCCGGGGTGGCCGCCACCGTCGGGCATCTGGAGCGCAAGCTCGCGGGGCTGCGCCGGGCCCTGGACGCGATGCGTCCGGGCAGCTCCTGATCCTCGTCGGCTCACTCGTCCGGGTAGTTTCCGTGTGGCGACCGGGTGAAACCCGGTCAGTGTGACGGTGTGTCTGCGACACGTCCGGGCGCCCGGCCTCGGGCACATGTGCACTGGTCGTCCGCCCCGGTAGGCTGCTGACCCATGGCCACTCGCACGCCCGGGAACGCAGCACGTAAGACGAGTCCGGGACCGTCCAAGAAGGCGGCGGCGAAGGCCCCGGGCAAGCCGCCCGCGAAGAAGGCGGCGGCGAAGAAGGCGGCCCCCGCGAAGCGGACGGCGTCGAAGTCGGCCCCCCCGCCCCCGAAGCCGTCCAGGTCGGTGCTGATGGGCGCGCTCAACGCCCTGGCCAGCCCGATCGCCGCGATCTTCCGGGGCTTCGGCGACGGCGCCAAGAACCTCCACCCGGACCACCGCAAGGACGGCGTCGGCCTGCTGCTGTTCGCGCTCGCGCTGGTCACCGCGGCCGGCACCTGGTTCAGCCCGCAGGGCTGGCTGGGCGAGGGGGCCACCGCCGTGGTGTCCGGGATGTTCGGCCGGCTCGACGTGCTGGTCCCGTTCCTGCTGGCCGCGATCGCGATCCGGCTCTGGCGCCACCCGGAGCTGCCGGAGGCCAACGGCCGGATCGTGATCGGGCTGAGCGCGCTGCTGGTCGGCGTCCTCGGCCTGGTCCACATCGGCTGCGGCGCTCCCATGATGGGCAGCGGCGCCTCCCGGATACGGGCGGCCGGCGGGATCATCGGCTGGGCGGTGTCCACCCCGATGATGGCCGCCGCCGGACCGGCCCTCGCGGTGCCGCTGCTCCTGCTGCTGGCCTTCTTCGGCCTGCTGGTGGTCACCGCCACCCCGATCAACCGGATCGGCGAGCGGGTGCGCGGGGTCGGGATACGGCTCGGCGTGGTCGAGCCCGGTCCCGAGGACGAGGAGCGGTGGGGGCGCACGCCGGAGCGCGAGCTGTCCACCGACCCGCCGGAGGACGCCGACCCCGACGCGCTGCCGTTCACGGTGGGCACCGACGGTGACGACCCGACGGACGAGGTGGCCGCCCGCCGGCGCCGCCGTCGGCGCCGGCCGACCGAGGAGCCGGAGGACGCCGAGCGGATCTCCCTGGACAAGGAGCCGCTGGACCCGTACGCCACCCGCGACCTCGCCGCCGGCGCGGCCGCCGACCTGGACGGCGCGCTGGTCTACGGCGTGCCCGCCTCCTCCGCGGTGGCGGACATGATGCACCAGGTGCAGGACCGCACCGCCCCGCCGGAGGAGCCGGTCGTCCCGGCCGCCCGCAGCGGCGGCCCGGGCGCGCCCGAGGAGCACGGCGAGGCGCCGGTGCGGATGGAGCAGCTCCAGCTCGGCGAGGGCGTCACCTACGCGCTGCCCTCGCTGGACCTGCTGGAGCGCGGCGGCCCGGCCAAGGCCCGCAGCGCCCTCAACGACGAGGTGGTCGCCCAGCTCACCGGCACCTTCGCCGAGTTCAAGGTGGACGCCAAGGTCACCGGCTTCACCCGGGGCCCGACGGTCACCCGCTACGAGGTCGAGCTCGGCCCGGCCGTCAAGGTGGAGCGGATCACCGCGCTCGCCAAGAACATCGCGTACGCGGTGGCCAGCCCGGACGTGCGGATCATCAGCCCGATCCCGGGCAAGTCCGCGGTCGGCATCGAGATCCCCAACCGGGACCGCGAGATGGTCAACCTCGGCGACCTGCTGCGCTCGCGCACGGCCGCCGAGGACACCCACCCGATGGTCGTCGGCATGGGAAAGGACGTCGAGGGCCACACCGTGATGGCCAACCTCGCCAAGATGCCGCACATCCTGGTGGCCGGCGCGACCGGTGCGGGCAAGTCGTCCTGCATCAACTGCCTGATCACCTCGATCCTCGCCCGGGCCACCCCGGACGAGGTGCGGATGGTGCTGGTCGACCCCAAGCGGGTCGAGCTGACCGCGTACGAGGGCATCCCGCACCTGATCACGCCGATCATCACCAACCCCAAGAAGGCCGCCGAGGCGCTCCAGTGGGTGGTGCGCGAGATGGACATGCGCTACGACGACCTCGCGGCGTTCGGCTTCCGGCACGTGGACGACTTCAACGCGGCGGTGCGGGCCGGCAAGGTCACCCCGCCGCTGGGCAGCGAGCGCGAGCTGACGCCGTACCCGTACCTGCTGGTGATCGTCGACGAGCTGGCCGACCTGATGATGGTCGCGCCGCGCGACGTCGAGGACTCGGTGGTCCGGATCACCCAGCTGGCCCGCGCGGCCGGCATCCACCTGGTGCTCGCCACCCAGCGGCCCTCGGTGGACGTGGTCACCGGCCTGATCAAGGCCAACGTGCCGTCCCGGCTCGCCTTCGCGACCTCCGCGATGGCCGACTCCCGGGTCATCCTGGACCAGCCCGGCGCGGAGAAGCTGATCGGCAAGGGCGACGCGCTGTTCCTGCCGATGGGCGCGAGCAAGCCGGTCCGGATGCAGGGCGCGTTCGTCACCGAGGCGGAGATCGCCAAGGTGGTGCAGCACTGCAAGGACCAGCTGACCGCCGTCTACCGGGACGACGTGATGGTCGGGGGCGGGCCGAAGAAGGAGATCGACGAGGAGATCGGCGACGACCTGGACCTGCTGATCCAGGCGGCCGAGCTGGTGGTCTCCACCCAGTTCGGCTCCACCTCGATGCTCCAGCGCAAGCTCCGGGTCGGCTTCGCCAAGGCGGGCCGGCTGATGGACCTGATGGAGTCGCGCGGGATCGTCGGCCCGAGCGAGGGTTCGAAGGCCCGTGACGTGCTGGTGAAGCCGGACGAGCTGGACGGGGTGCTGGTCACCCTGCGGGGTTGACGCGGGGGGCCGTGCGGGGCCCGGGCCGTGTCCTGATCGAGGTGTCACTCGTTCGGAGGAGGGTAGGCGGCGTGTGGGGAACCGAACGTCCGTACGTCGCGTCCCAGGGCGGAAAGGGAACCCAGGGTTCCCCTCGCGGCCCCGCTGGCGGCGCGTCAGTGGGGCGCCGGACTCCGGCCGGAACAGGCGCGCGCATTCGGGCCCGTTCCGCTTGAGAAACGATCCGCCCACGCCCCTAGACTGTTCCCCAGCAGGTGGCCATCCGCTCGAAAGGCGTGCCCCGTGACCATCGGCAAGTCCCCCGACCACGAGAACGCCCCGTCGTCCGTCGAGCCGACCGACGACGCGGTGCAGGAGGCCGATGCCCCGAGCATCGGCCGGGTGCTGTCCACCGCCCGGATCGACGCGGGGCTCACGGTGGATCAGGTGAGTACCGCCACCCGGGTACGGGTGCCGATCGTCCATGCCATCGAAGCGGACGACTTCGCCCGCTGCGGGGGCGACTTCTACGCCCGCGGGCACATCCGCCTGATCGCCCGGGTGGTCGGCCTGGACGCCGAGGCGCTGGTCGCCCGGTACGACGCCGCGCACGGCGGCTCCCCCGCCGCCCGCCGCGTGGCGGCTCCGCTGGTCGACAGCGGCCCGATCAAGGTGCCCAGCCGCGGTCGGCCGAACTGGGCGGCCGCCATGGTCGCCGCGATCGTCGCCGTGGTCGCACTGATCGGCTTCAACCTGGTCAGCGGCAAGGGCGGGCACGGCGGCACCGGCTCGGCCAGCGCGCCGCTGCCCAGCGGCTCCGGGACGGGCTCCACGGCCCCCGTCGCCTCGCCCGCCGTCCAGCCTCCGGCGCCCGCGCCGAGCGCCGCCGCGATCGCCGCCGTCCCGGCCGACAAGGTCACCGTGAAACTGGTCGCCGAGGGCACCAGCTGGGTCTCGGCGATGGACGGCAGCGGCAAGTCGCTGTTCCAGAACAACATCAGCGACGGCCAGGACCAGACCTTCACCGACCCCAAGCAGATCAAGTTGGTGCTGGGCAACGGCGGTGCCGTGCACGCGTACGTCAACGGGAAGGACCTCGGCCTCCTCGGCAAGGACGGCCAGGTGGTGCACGTCACGTACACCCCCGGAGACCCGCAGGCGGGCTGACCACAGGGGCCGCCCGGCCCGTTGATGATCAGTTGATCCGAGGCGCGCGGCCTCCGGGGCGAACGGCACCGGAGCCCGCGCGTTAATCTTGGCCCTATGCCTGAACGTCGTACTGTCGCCCTTGTCACGCTCGGATGCGCCCGCAACGAGGTGGACTCCGAGGAACTCGCCGGGCGACTGGAAGCCGACGGCTGGTCTCTCGTCGACGACGCCGCCGAGGCGGACGTCGCCGTGGTCAACACCTGCGGGTTCGTCGAAGCCGCCAAGAAGGACTCGGTGGACGCCCTGCTGGAGGCCAACGACCTCAAGGGGCACGGCCGCACCCAGGCCGTCGTCGCGGTCGGCTGCATGGCCGAGCGGTACGGCAAGGAGCTTGCCGACGCGCTGCCCGAGGCTGACGGCGTGCTCGGCTTCGACGACTACGCGGACATCTCCGACCGCTTGCAGACCATCCTCTCCGGCGGCCACCACGCCCCGCACATCCCCCGCGACCGCCGCAAGCTGCTGCCGATCAGCCCGGCCGAGCGGCAGACCGCCGCCGAGGCCGTCGCGCTGCCCGGCCACGGCGCCGAAGCCGCCGCCGAGCCGATCGCCGACCTGCCCGAGGGCCTCGCCCCCGCCTCCGGCCCGCGCACCCTGCGCAAGCGGCTGGACGACAACCCGGTCGCCTCGGTCAAGCTCGCCTCCGGCTGCGACCGGCGCTGCTCCTTCTGCGCCATCCCGGCCTTCCGCGGCTCCTTCATCTCCCGCCGTCCCTCCGACGTGCTGCACGAGGCCCAGTGGCTGGCCGGGCAGGGCGTCCGCGAGATCGTCCTGGTCAGCGAGAACAACACCTCGTACGGCAAGGACCTCGGCGACATCCGGCTGCTGGAGACGCTGCTCGGCGAGATCGCCTCGATCGAGGGCGTCGAGCGGGTCCGGGTCTCCTACCTCCAGCCGGCCGAGATGCGTCCGGGCCTGATCGACTCGATGACCGGCACCGCCGACGTGGTCCCGTACTTCGACCTGTCCTTCCAGCACTCGGCGCCCGCCGTGCTGCGCCGGATGCGCCGCTTCGGCTCCACCGACCAGTTCCTGGAGCTGCTGGGGACCATCCGCGGCAAGGCCCCGCAGGCCGGCGCCCGGTCCAACTTCATCGTCGGCTTCCCCGGCGAGACCGAGGAGGACTTCGCCGAGCTGGAGCGCTTCGTCACGCACGCCGGCCTGGACGCGATCGGCGTCTTCGGCTACTCGGACGAGGATGGCACCGAGGCCGCGACCTACGACGGCAAGCTCGCCGAGGACGTGATCGCCGACCGGCTGGACCGGCTGAGCCGGCTGGCCGAGGAGATGACCGCCCAGCGGGCCGAGCAGCGGATCGGCACCGAGGTCGAGGTGCTGATCGAGTCGGTCGAGGACGGTGTGATCGAGGGCCGCGCCGCCCACCAGGCCCCCGAGACCGACGGCCTGACCACCCTGCACGGCGTCGAGGACCCGAAGGTCGGCCAGTTCTGGCGGGCCAAGGTCGTGGCCAGCGAGGGCGTCGACCTGATCGCCGAGGCGATGGAGCGGACCCGGGTCCGTCAGAGCGCGGGAGCCGAGACCTCGGGGGTCGGGGAATGACCCAGGGGCCTGGCGCCCCGGCCGCGGCCCACCCGGGCAGACCGGTGGCCGCGGCGCCGTCCGCCCCGGGGGTCTGGAACATCGCCAACGTGCTCACCATGGTCCGGGTGCTGCTGGTGCCCGTCTTCGTGGTGCTGCTGTTCGCCGACGGCGGGCACGACCCCAAGTGGCGCTCGGTCGCCTGGGCCTCGTTCGCGATCGCGATGATCACCGACCTGTTCGACGGCGAGCTGGCCCGGCGCAAGGGCCTGGTCACCGACTTCGGGAAGATCGCCGACCCGATCGCCGACAAGGCGATCATGGGTTCGGCGCTGATCGGCCTCTCGCTGCTCGGCGACCTGCCCTGGTGGGTCACCGTGGTGATCCTGGCCCGCGAGCTCGGCATCACGCTGATGCGCTTCTGGGTGATCCGCTACGGGGTCATCCCGGCCAGCCGCGGCGGCAAGCTGAAGACGCTGACCCAGGGCACCGCGGTCGGCATGTACGTCCTGCACCTGACCGGCTGGCTGGCCACCGGACGGGCCGTACTGATGGGGCTGGCGGTACTGCTGACCGTCGGCACCGCGCTGGACTACATCGGACAGGCGCTGCGACTGCGCCGCGAGGGACAGGCCGCGGCGCACGCGGACCACTGAGCGACGGGGGAGCCGGGTGGCGGAGCGGGACTACGAACTGGCCGAGCGGGCGCACGCCGCGCTGCGGGCCGAGGGCGGCACGCTGGCCGTCGCGGAGTCGCTGACCGGGGGCCTGCTGGCCGCCGCCCTGGTGGACGTCCCCGGGGCGTCCGCGACCTTCCGCGGCTCGGTCACCGCCTACGCGACCGAGCTGAAGGCGTCGGTGCTCGGGGTGGACGAGGGCCTGCTGGACGTGTACGGCCCGGTCCACCCGGTGGTGGCCCGGCAGATGGCCGAGGGTGTGCGCGCACTGCTCGGGGCGACGTACGGACTGGCGACGACCGGGGTGGCGGGGCCGGACCCGCAGGACGGCCGGCCGGTGGGCACGGTACACCTGGCGGTCGCGGGCCCGGGGGGAAGTCTGGTCAGTTCGCCCCTGCTGTCCGGCGGTCGTGCCACAATCCGTCACGGGGCGGTGACCGCCGCGCTGGAGCTGCTGGTCGGTCGGATCGCCCACTAGGGTCCGGCACGACGGACCCTGAGGGCCCGTGAGGAGGGGATCTCCGCCGGGCCGGATCCGCAGATCCGGTGCGCGGGGATGGGACGGCTGGAGGATCGTGTTACATCCAACACCCTGGTTGGGCAGAAACCAGGTGGCGAACGAGTTGCGTGACGGTGGCCGGGTGGGCCGCGTCGGGTACCACGGAGGGCCCGCGAACCCGGGCAGGACACCGGAACGAGGAGGGGGACGGCCTTGCAGCCCAGAGTGAACACGAGCAGGGTCCCCGCACGCGAAGCGGGCAAGGCGGTACGGTGGGGTCGTGACATCTCGATCCGCAGTCCGAGGAGGGAGGCACCGATGATCCTGCTCCGTCGCCTACTGGGCGATGTACTGCGTCGGCAGCGCCAGCGCCAGGGCCGCACACTCCGCGAGGTGTCGGCGGCCGCCAGGGTTTCGCTCGGATACCTCTCCGAGGTCGAGCGGGGACAGAAGGAGGCCTCCTCGGAGCTGCTCTCCGCCATCTGCGACGCACTCGACGTCCGGATGTCCGAGGTCATGCGCGAGGTCAGCGATGAACTGTCGCTCGCCGAACTTGCGGCGATGGCCACCCTCTCCGAAGGTGATCTGCTGAGGCCGGTACTCGAACCGGTTCCGCTTCCCGCCCCCGGTGCCGACCGGGCGAACATGTCGCCCAAGACCGCCGCGATGGACGTGGTCGCCGCCTGATCCCGGCCTCGACTCCCGGGCGCCCCTGCCCGGGGCGAGCGAAGGGAGGGCGGTCGTGCCGACAGACGCGCAGACGCGCCCGATGGCCCGAATACGGGCCCGGGCGCGGCTGTTCCTCCGGACCCGCAGTCCGCTGTGGTGGGCCTTGGCGGTCCCGGTGGCCGGGTTCGCCTGGTGGCTCCTGGTGGTTCGCGGCCAGCTGGCCGACGGCGCGGCGCTGGGGCTGCTCGCGGCCGGCGGCTGGGGGCTCGGTCTCATTCCGGTGCACGCGGACCGGAACGCGACCGGACCGGCCCGGCGCCCGCGCGCGGAGCCGGTGGGGCCGGTGGAGGTACAGCCGCCGCCGATCGGGTGAATGGACGTGGCCGGAGGCCGCGGGGTTCTCGACCCCGCGGCCTCCGGTGTCTCCCGGCGGGCTTCCGCCGCTCAGGGGCGCAGGCGCAGGCCGCGCGGGGTGGCGTGGAAACCGGCCTCCTCCAGGGCACGGCCCAGGTCCGAGCCGAGCGCGGGCTCGCCGTTGGCCCGTTCGACCGTGACGCTGCCGAGCGCGCCCTCCCGGACGGCGGCCGCGAGCGCCCCCGCCGCCAGCGCCCGGGTGCCCTCGTCCTGGGGCCAGGCCAGCAGGGACTTGCCGCCGCGCTCGACATACAGCGCCAGTTCGCCGTCCACCAGGACCACCAGGGCGCCCGCCTTGCGGCCCGGGCGGTGGGCGGTGGACTCCTTGCCGCCGGGGGCGGTGGGCGGCTCCGGCCAGGGCAGTGCGGCGCCGTAGGCGTTGGCCGGATCGGCGGCGGCCAGCACCAGGGCCTGCGGCGGCTCGCCGGTCGGGGCGGCCGGCCACTCGGCGGACCGGACCCGCTCCAGCCGGCCGTTGACCGAGCGCAGCCGGTCGGCCGCGCCCTCCATGGCGAACTGGGCGCCGCCCAGGCCCTCGACGAAGTAGCCCCGGCGGGCCCGGCCGCGCTCCTCCATCGCGGCCAGCACCCGGTACACCCCGGCGAAGCCGCCGGGCACCCGTTCGGCCGCCACCGTGCCCCGGGTGAGCAGGCCGTGCCGGTCCAGCAGGCTCTGCGCCTGGGCGGTGGCCCGGACCGTCGGGTCGGCGGCGAAGGCGGGCAGCAGCGACCAGCGCCCGGCCACCGTCGCCGGGCCGCCGCGCAGAGCGCCACCCACTCGGCCGAACGGGCGCCCGGCGCCGCCGTAGCGGCCGCGCGGGGTGGACCGGGGCGCGCGGTGGGCGGTGGCGCCCGCCGTCCGGCCGGAGCCGAGCAGGGCGCGCAGCGGGGCGAGGGTGTCGTTGGTGACGTAACCGGCCCAGACCAGGTCCCAGAGGGCCTCGACGATCTGCGGCTCCGGCGTCTCCTCCGGGAGCTGCTGGACGAGTTGGCGGAAGAACAGGCCGTAGCCGCCGGCCAGCGCGGACATCAGGGCGCTGTGCACCGGGGTGAGCGCGGGCGGGACGGGCTCGGGCCGCAGCAGATGGGCGTTCTCGGCGAGGTGCAGGCTGAGCCAGCCGTCCTTGCCGGGCAGTGCCCCGGCCCCGCACCAGCCGATCTCGCCGGCCGCCGTCAACTCGTCCAACAGGCCGGGGGAGTAGTCGGCGAGCCGGGCCGGGAGGATCAGCTTCTCCAGCGCGGAAGCGGGCAGCGCGGTGCCCTGGAGCTGCTCGACCACCCGGAGCAGGCCGTCCGGGCCGCGCAACCTGTGGCCGCCCAGGTGCTGCCACTGCGGCAGGAAGGCGGCCAGGGCGCGCGGTGGGACGGGCTCGATCTCCTGGCGCAGGGCGGCCAGCGAGCGGCGGCGCAGCCGGCGCAGCACCTCGGCGTCGCACCACTCGGGGGCGGTATGGGCCTCGGCCGGCCTGAACTGGCCCTGGACCAGGCGGCCGGTGGCGGTCAGCCGGTGCAGGGTGCCGGTGACCACGGCGGTGCCCAGGCCGTAGCGGGCGGCGGCCTCGGCGGCGGTGAACGGGCCGTGGGTACGGGCGTGGCGGGCGATCAGGTCGCCCAGCGGGTCCTTGACCGGCTCGGTGAAGGCCTCCGGGACGCCGACCGGCAGCGGGGTGCCGAGTGCGTCGCGCAGCCGCCCGGCGTCCTCGATCGCGGCCCAGCGCTGCTCGCCGGCGATCCGGACCTGGATCACCCGGCGGGTGGCCTCCAGCTCCAGGGCCCAGAGCGGTTCGGCGCCGCGGAGCGTCAACTCGGCCTCGCTGAGCGGGCCGAGCAGGCGCAGCGCGTCGGCGACACCCTCGGCGTCCTTGATCCGGCGCTCGGGGGTGAGGCGTTGGAGCTCGGCCTCCAGCTCGGTGAGCACCTGCGGGTCGAGCAGTTCGCTCAGCTCGGCTTGGCCGAGGAGTTCCGACAGTAGCCGGGAGTCGAGCGCGAGGGCGGCGGCGCGGCGCTCGGCGAGCGGGGAGTCGCCCTCGTAGAGGAACTGGGCGACGTAGCCGAACAGCAGCGAGCGGGCGAAGGGCGAGGGCTCGGGAGTGGTGACCTCGACCAGGCGGACGGCGCGGGACTCCAGATCGCCCATCAGCTCGACCAGGCCGGGCACGTCGAAGACGTCCTGGAGGCACTCCCGGACGGCCTCCAGGACGATCGGGAACGAGCCGTACTCGGAGGCGACTTCGAGCAGTTGGGCGGCGCGCTGGCGCTGCTGCCAGAGCGGGGTGCGGCGGCCGGGGTTGCGGCGCGGGAGTAGCAGGGCGCGGCTGGCGCACTCGCGGAAGCGGGAGGCGAACAGGGCGGAGCCGCCGACCTGGTCGGTGACCAGCTGCTCGATCTCGCCGGGGTCGAACAGGGCGGCGTCGGCGCCGACCGGGGCCTCGTCCGGGCCCGACCGCTCGGCGGGGGCGGCGAAGTCGAAGTCGAGGGAGAGCAGGTCGGCGTCGGGCAGGCGGAGCACGATGCCGTCGTCGGCGTGCATCACCTGAGGATCCAGGCCGTGCTTCTCGCGCAGCCGGGCGCCGAGGGCGAGCGCCCAGGGGGCGTGCACCTGGGCGCCGAACGGGGAGTGGATGACGATCCGCCAGTCGCCGAGCTCGTCCCGGAAGCGCTCGACCACGATGGTGCGGTCGTCCGGGAGGTGGCCGCAGGCGGTGCGCTGCTCGGCCAGGTAGTCCAGCAGGTTGGCGGCGGCCCAGTCGTCCAGACCGGCCCGCTGGAGCCGCGCGGTGGCCTCCGCGGGCTGGAGGGCGCTCAGCTCGCGGGTGAACGCGCCGAGGGCGCGGCCGAGTTCGAGCGGGCGGCCGAGGGTGTCGCCCTTCCAGAACGGGAGCCGGCCGGGGATGCCGGGAGCGGGGGTGACCAGCACCTTGTCGTGGGTGATCTCCTCGATCCGCCAGGAGGTGGTGCCGAGGGTGAACACGTCGCCGACGCGGGACTCGTAGACCATCTCCTCGTCGAGCTCTCCGACCCGTCCGCCGCCCTTCTTGGGATCGGCGCCGGCGATGAAGACGCCGAACAGGCCGCGGTCGGGGATGGTGCCGCCGGAGGTGACGGCCAGGCGCTGGGCGCCGGGGCGGCCGGCCACCGTGCCGGCCACCCGGTCCCACACCAGGCGGGGGCGCAACTCGGCGAAGGCGTCCGAGGGGTAGCGGCCGGCCAGCATGTCGAGCACCGCGTCGAAGGCGGACTGCGGGAGGGTGGCGAAGGGCGCGGCGCGGCGGACCACGGCGAGCAGCTCGTCCACCGGCCAGCTGTCCAGGGCCGTCATCGCGACCAGCTGCTGGGCGAGCACGTCCAGCGGGTTGCGCGGGATGCGCAGCGCCTCGATCCGGCCCGTCCGCATCCGCTCGGTGACCACGGCGGACTGGACGAGGTCGCCCCGGTACTTGGGGAAGAAGACGCCGGTGGAGACGGCGCCGACCTGGTGGCCGGCCCGGCCGACCCGCTGGAGGCCGGAGGCGACCGAGGGCGGGGACTCGACCTGGACGACCAGGTCGACGGCGCCCATGTCGATGCCCAGCTCCAGGCTGGAGGTGGCGACCACGGCGGGCAGCCGGCCGGCCTTCAACTCCTCCTCGACGAGCGAGCGCTGCTCCTTGGAGACGGAGCCGTGGTGGGCCCGGGCGATGACCGCGGGCGCGCCCTTGGCGGCGCCCGAGCCGCCCATCAGCTGGGCCGGGGCGTGGGCTTCGGGGATCGCGGTGCCGGTGGCGCGCTCGTGGGCGATCTCGTTCAGCCGGTTGCACAGCCGCTCGGCCAGACGGCGGGAGTTGGCGAAGACGATGGTCGAGCGGTGCGCCTCGACCAGGTCGACGATCCGCTCCTCGACGTGCGGCCAGATCGACACCTGGCGCTGCGGGTCGGTGCCGGCGGCGCCGCCGGTGGCCGGGGCGGCGGGCAGGTCGTCCAGGTCGGGGACGGGGACGACCACCGAGAGGTCGAAGTCCTTGGCGGCGGCGGGCTGGACCACGGCGGCGCCGCGCTGCGGGCTCAGGAAGCGGGCCACCTCCTCGACCGGGCGGACCGTCGCGGACAGGCCGATCCGGCGGGCCGGACGGTCCAGTAGCTCGTCCAGCCGCTCCAGGCTGAGCGCGAGGTGGGCGCCGCGCTTGGTGCCGGCGACGGCGTGCACCTCGTCCAGGATCACCGTGTCCACGCCGCGCAGCGCCTCCCGGGAGGCGGAGGTGAGCAGCAGGAACAGCGACTCGGGGGTGGTGATCAGGATGTCCGGCGGGTGGGTGGCGAAGCGGCGGCGGTCGGCGGCCGGGGTGTCGCCGGAGCGGAGGGCGACCTGGACCTCCGGCTCCGGCAGGCCGAGCCGGACGGCGGCCTGGCGCAGGCCGGCCAGCGGGGCGCGCAGGTTCCGCTCGACGTCCACCGCGAGGGCCTTGAGCGGTGACACGTAGAGGACCCGGCAGCGGCGCCTGGGCTCGGCCGGGGGCGGGGTGCTGCTGAGCCGGTCGAGGGCGGAGAGGAAGGCGGCGAGCGTCTTGCCGGAGCCGGTGGGGGCGACCACCAGGACGTCCGTGTCCTGCCGGATGGCGTGCCAGGCCTCGGCCTGGGCGGTGGTGGGGGAGGCGAAGGCGCCGGTGAACCAGGCCCGGGTGGCCGGGGCGAAGCCGGCCAGCGGGTCGTCGGCGGGTGGGGTCGGGTGCACGGGCGCCATGACCCCATGGTGCCGGGTGGCACTGACAGGCGGGGTGGCCGAGGCAGGGGTGCAAGCCGGGAAGCAGGATCGACATTCCGCTCATATCGTGAGGAACCGGGGGGTTGATCCACCGGGGAGCCGGCCGATCCACCCGGAATCGGCGGCCGCCCGTACCCATCGGAGCGACGAGCGGAGACCGGACGATGGCGCAGGGGCACCCGTTCGGCAGGCCCGCCCGGCGCCGCCGGGTCCGCGGGCCCGTACGGGTGCTGCTCGCGATGCTGCTCACGTCGCTGGTGGTGGGCGGCGCCGTGCCGTACGTGTCCGGGCCCGGGCGGGCCTACCTGAGCTACCTGGTGCTGGCCGGGGCACAGGACGCCGCGGGCGCGGCCAGGGCCGGGGCGGAGAGCCGGGCGGTGGGCGGGCAGGTGGTCCAGGAGTACCCGCAGATCGGGGCCGTCCTGGTGTACGCGACCGGCTCGTTCGCGGAACGGGTGCGGGCCCGGCCCGGGATCGCCGCGGCCGGGGCGACCAGGACCGCGCCGGTGGTCGCGCCGCCGCGGGCGGTGGCGGGCGCGGGGGACTTCACGGCGGGCGCCAGGGGCTCCGTGGCGGGTGCGGGGGACTCCACGGCGGGCGCGGGGGACTCCACGGCGGGCGCCAGGGGTGCGGCCCGTGGCGACCGGGCGGACGGCGGGACGGTGATGGTGCCGGACCCGGGGGAGGGCGGTGCCTGGAACCTCGCGATGGTCGGGGGCGGCACGGCCCGTGCCGGTGACGCCGCGGCCGCCGTGCCGGGCGCCGAGGCGCTGCGCCGGGTGCTGGTCGCCGTGCTGGACTCCGGCGTCGACGACACCCATCCGGACCTGCGCGCCGCCGTCGACCCCAAGGCCTCCGCCTCCTGCGCCGACGGCCGGCCCGACGCCCGCACCGGCGCCTGGCGGCCCGACCCCGGGGTGAGCGAGAGCGGGCACGGCACCCACGTCGCCGGGATCGTCGGCGCCGCCCGGGACGGTCACGGCGTCACCGGGGTCGCGCCGGGCGTGCGGATCGCCGCCGTCCGGCTGCTGGGGCCGCTCGGGCAGTACTACGCGGAGAACATCGTCTGCGGTCTGCTCTGGGCCGCCGACCACGGGGCCAGGGCGATCAACAACAGCTACTTCGCCGACCCGTGGAAGTACAACTGCCCCGAGGACCGGGACCAGGCCGCGCTGATCGCCGCCGTCGGCCGGGCCAGCGGGTACGCCCAGCGCAAGGGCGCGGTGGTGGTCGCCTCGGCGGGCAACGACGGGCAGGACCTCGGCGCCCCGCGGACCGACGAGCGCAGCCCCAACGACCGGGTCTCGGGGCCGGCCCCCGCGCGCTACCTGGGCACCGAGTGCGTACGTCTTCCGGGCGAGCTGCCCGGGGTGGTCACCGTCACCGCGGTGAACCGGGACGGGCGCCCGGCCGGCTACTCCAACCACGGGCGCGGGCGGGTCTCGCTGGCCGCGCCCGGGGGCGACCCGGACGGCGGGGCGCAGGGGGCGATCGTCTCCGACTGGCCGCAGGGGCAGTACGCGGCGCTGGCCGGGACCTCGATGGCGGCCGCGCACGTGACCGGGGCGGTGGCGGTGGCGGCGGCGCTGCACCCGGAGCTGGGGTCGGGCGACCTGGCGGCCCTGCTGGCCGGGACGGCGGCGGCGGGGTGCCCGCCGGGGCCGCACGGGTGCGGGGACCGGCAGTACTTCGGGGCGGGGCTGCTGGTGCTGCCCCGGTGAGCGGGCGTGGTGGCGCCGGGCCCGGGGATACTGGGGGGCATGAGGCTGACGGAGTTCTGGCGGCGGATGTACGCGCACTTCGGGGAGGCGTACGCGGAGTCCTTCGCGACCGACCACGTGATGAGCGAGCTGGGCGGGCGGACGGTGCGCCAGGCACTGGAGGCGGGCTGGGAGGCCAAGGACGTCTGGCGGGTGGTGTGTGACACCCAGGGGGTCTCCGGAATCCTGCGCTGAGCGCGGGTGGCATGCGACAGACTGTTCGGGTGACAAGTAGCGCAGAACAGAAGAATTCGGACAGAGCGGAGCCGGATGCCGACAGCGCCGCGGCGGGCGGGGGCCTGTGGGGCGGCGGGATGCCGCGCTGGCTGCCGCGGGCGATGGTGCTGTTCCTGGTGCTGGTCGGCATGTTCCAGCTGGCGGACTGGGCCTTCCGGCAGCTGATCGACCTCTTCGTGATGCTGCTGGTGTCCTTCTTCCTCTCCTTGGCGCTGGAGCCGGCCGTCGACCGGATGGCGGCGCGCGGGGTGCGGCGCGGGGTCGGCACCTTCCTGGTGTTCGTCGCGGTCGGGGTCGCGGTGATCGGGTTCCTGACCGCGCTCGGCACACTGCTGGTCGACCAGGTGGCGAAGATCGCCGGGGACCTGCCGCACCTGGTGGACAACCTGATCGGCTGGATCAACCGGACCTTCCACCAGGAGCTCTCGCTCGGGGAGTTGCAGAACAAGCTGCTCAAGGACTCCGGCACCATCGAGAACTACGCCCAGCAGGCGGCCGACAACATCTGGGGCGTCTCCTCGACCCTGATCGGCGGGCTGTTCCAGGCCTTCACGGTCGGACTGTTCACCTTCTACTTCACCGCCGAGGGCCCGCGGGTGCGCCGGACGGTCTGTTCGATGCTGCCGCCCGCCAAGCAGGCCGAGGTGCTGCGGGCCTGGGAGATCGCGCTCGCCAAGACCGGCGGCTACCTGTACTCCCGGGCGGTGCTCGCGGTGGTGTCGGCGGCCGGGCACTGGGTGATGTTCGCGCTGCTGGACCTGCCGTACTCGGTGGCGCTGGCGATCTGGGTGGGCGTCATGTCGCAGTTCGTGCCGACCATCGGGACGTACCTGGCGGGGGCGCTGCCGGTGCTGGTGGCGCTGACCGTGGAGCCGGTGGACGCGCTCTGGGTGCTGGTCTTCGTGGTCGTCTACCAGCAGATCGAGAACTACCTGCTGCACCCGCGGATCACCGCGCGGACGGTGGACGTGCACCCGGCGGTGGCGTTCGGTTCGGTGATCGCCGGGGCGGCGCTGCTCGGCGCGGTGGGCGCGCTGATCGCGATCCCGGCGGCGGCGACGATCCAGGGCTTCGTGGGGACGTACGTGCGGCGGTACGAGGTGGCCACCGATCCGCGGATCGACCGGGGCGAGCAGCGGCGGGCCCGGCGGGAACTGCGCCGGGAGGCGGCCCGGCGGCTGCGCCGGATGGTCGGCGGGGACGGGGGGTGACCCCGGGCCGCGCCGCCCCGGGGTGTCCCCGGGGCGGCGCGGGCGTACGGGGGTGGTGCGGCGGGGCGGCGCGGCCGTGCGGGGGCGGGTGTCCGGGGATGGCGCGGCTCGGGTAGGGCGCGGACGTGCGAGGCTTGAATCGAACAGATGTTCTTTTGTACGCTCCGGCGAAGAGTTTTCCACAGGCGGAGCCGGGTCGGGCACGTTTGTCAGTGGGACGCGCTAGCGTCGAGGACGATGAAGCGCACAGCACAGAACCCGAGGGAAAAAGCCATGGCAGGTACGGACCGCGAGAAGGCTCTGGAGACCGCTCTCGCCCAGATCGAGCGGCAGTTCGGCAAGGGCTCGGTGATGCGCCTCGGCGAGAAGGCCAACGAGCCGGTCGAGGTGATCTCCACCGGATCCACCGCCCTGGACGTCGCCCTCGGGGTCGGCGGCATCCCGCGCGGCCGGGTGGTCGAGATCTACGGCCCCGAGTCCTCCGGCAAGACCACCCTGACCCTGCACCTGGCCGCCAACGCCCAGAAGGCGGGCGGCACGGTCGCCTTCGTCGACGCGGAGCACGCGCTCGACCCGGAGTACGCCAAGAAGCTCGGCGTGGACACCGACGCCCTGCTGGTCAGCCAGCCGGACACCGGTGAGCAGGCGCTGGAGATCACCGACATGCTGATCCGCTCCGGCGCGATCGACCTGGTGATCATCGACTCGGTCGCGGCGCTCGTCCCGCGCGCCGAGATCGAGGGCGAGATGGGCGACTCGCACGTCGGCCTCCAGGCCCGACTGATGAGCCAGGCGCTGCGCAAGATCGCCGGTGCGCTGAACCAGTCGAACACCACCGCGATCTTCATCAACCAGCTGCGCGAGAAGATCGGCGTGATGTTCGGCTCGCCGGAGACCACGACCGGTGGCCGGGCGCTGAAGTTCTACGCCTCGGTCCGCCTCGACATCCGCCGGATCGAGACGCTGAAGGACGGCACCGAGGCGGTCGGCAACCGCACCCGCGTCAAGGTGGTCAAGAACAAGGTCGCCGCGCCGTTCAAGCAGGCCGAGTTCGACATCCTCTACGGCGTGGGCATCAGCCGCGAGGGCGGTCTGATCGACATGGGCGTGGAGCACGGCTTCATCCGCAAGTCGGGCGCCTGGTACACCTACGAGGGCGACCAGCTCGGCCAGGGCAAGGAGAACGCCCGCAACTTCCTGAAGGACAACCCGCAGCTCGCCGACGAGATCGAGCGGAAGATCAAGGGCAAGCTCGGCATCGGCCCCAAGCTGGAGGAGCCGGCCGAGGGCGCCGCGGAGGCCGCCGACCCGACTGCCGCCAAGCCGATCACCGCGACCGCCACCAAGACGGCCGCGGCGAAGAAGACGGCGGCTGCCAAGGCCTGAGCCGTTGACGCAGTACGACATGGTGGGTGGCGGCCCGGCGGGCCCGGAGGACGACGACTACGGGCCGCCGGACTGGTTCGCCGCGGTCGCGGAGGAGCCGGAGGCCGCGCCCGAGCCGATGGCCGAGACGCCTCGGGGAGCGCGCTCCCGACGCGGCCGCCGGTCCACCACGCAGTGGGCATCCGGCTCCGAGCCGGAGTTCGACCGGGCTCCGGCCCGGGCGGTGCGCGGCGCGGCGCCCGGCCCGGAGCCGGCGGAGGCCTCCGTCGAGGCGCTCGGCCTGGTCTCCGCCTCCGTGCTGCCCACCGGCCGTCGCCGGCGGCGCTCGGCCCTGGCGGCCGAGGAGGCCGAGGAGGTCGAAGCGGCCGGGCTCGCCCCGGTATCGGCATCCGAGGAGAGCTGGGGCGAGGGCGAGGCGGCCGGTCACGGGGGTGCGGCCGCCTCGGACTCCCGCCGCGGTACGCGCCGCGGCCGTGCCCGGAGCGGGCGGTCCGCCGAGGGCTCGCCGCAGGAGGAAGACGCCGGCCGTGCCTCCCGCAGGCAGGCCGCGGAGTCGGTCGATCCGCAGACCCGCGCCCGGGACATCTGCCTGCGGCTGCTGACCGGCGCCGCCAAGACCCGCAAGCAACTCGCCGACGCCCTGTGCAAGCGGGAGATCCCGGAGGAGGTCGCCGACGAGGTGCTCACCCGGCTGGAAGAGGTCGGGCTGATCGACGACGCGGCCTTCGCCGCGGCCTGGGTCGAGTCCCGGCATGCCGTCCGGGGCCTGTCCCGGCGGGCGCTGGCCCAGGAGCTGCGCACCAAGGGTGTCGCCGCCGACCTGGTCGAGCAGGCCGTCGCCCAGCTCGACCACGACGACGAGACGGATGTGGCCCGGGCCCTGGTGGAGCGCAAGCTGCGGTCCACCCGGGGGCTGGACTCCCAGGTACGCACCCGGCGGCTGGTCGGGATGCTCGCCCGGCGCGGCTACTCCGAGGGGCTGGCGTTCCGGGTGGTGCGCAGCGCGCTGGAGGAGGAGGCGAGTGAACTGTCGGGTGGGGAGTAGTGGCAGTTCGGTAGGCGTCTTGGAGTGAACCAGGTCAACTCTTGACCGTTTCGTGACCCCCACCTAGCCTCACCTTCAGTGCCCGGGGCGCCTGTGTACGGCGGCCCGTGCGGCAACGGGGGAGTGGGGCGGCACATGGGGATTGCGGCGGGCGCCGGACCGAGCGGCTTGCTGGTCGCCGGATCGGCCGGACTGCTCCTGCTGGTACTCGCCGGGTTGGTCGGCTTGCTGGTCGCCGGACGGCTCCGGGCGGCTGGGCGCGGCGCCCTGGCCGAGGCCGAGCGGGCCCGGCGGCAGGCCGAGGAACACACTGCGGAGCAGGCCGCCCGGCAGCGCGCCGAACTCGCCCGCCGCGAACAGGACATGGCCGAGGAGCTGCGCCGGCTTCGCCGCCGTGAGGACGAACTCGCCGAGCGCTCCGCCGAGTTGGAGCAATCCCGGAGCGAGGCCGAGGCGCTGGTCGCCCGCCGGGTGGCGGTGCTGGAGCGGGCCGCCGGGCTCTCCGCCGAGCAGGCCCGCGCCGAACTCCGGCGGGAGGCCGAGGAGTCGGCCCGTCGGGAGGCCGCCGTCACCGTCCGGGAGATCGAACGCGAGGCCAGGGCGGAGGGCGAGCGCCGGGCCCGGGACATCGTCGCCGGGGCGATCCAGCGGCTGGCCACGGAGCAGACCGCGGAGAGCGCGGTGACCGTCCTGCGGCTGCCGAGCGAGGACATGAAGGGCCGGATCATCGGCCGCGAGGGCCGCAACATCCGCGCCTTCGAGGCGGTCACCGGCGTGAACCTGATCGTCGACGACACCCCCGAGTCGGTGCAGCTGTCCTGCTTCGACCCGGTCCGCCGGGAGACCGCCCGGCTCACCCTGGAGCAGCTGGTCGAGGACGGTCGGATCCACCCGACCCGGATCGAGCACCTGCACGAGCGCAGCCGCGAGGAGGTCGAGCAGCGCTGCGTCCGGGCGGGCGAGGACGCCCTGCTGGACGCCCGGGTCGGCCCGCTGCACCCCGAACTCGTCCGCACCCTGGGCTCCTTGCGCTTCCGCTCCTCGTACGGGCAGAACGTGCTCGGGCACCTGCTGGAGTCCGCGCACCTGGCCGGGATGATGGCCGCCGAGCTCGGGGTGGACCCGGAACCGGTGCGGCGGGCGGCGCTGCTGCACGACATCGGCAAGGCGCTCACCCACGAGGCCGAGGGCAGCCACGCGGCGGTCGGCGCGGAGCTGGCCCGGCGGTACGGCGAGTCCCCGGAGGTGGTGCACGCGATCGCCGCCCACCACAACGAGGTCGATCCCCGGACCGTGACGGCCGTGCTGACCCAGGCCGCGGACGGCTGTTCGGGAGGCCGGCCGGGCGCGCGCAAGGAGTCGCTGGAGCTGTACGTCCGGCGGTTGGCGCGGCTGGAGGAGATCGCGCGCTCGCACGACGGCGTGGCCGAGGTGTACGCGATGCAGGCCGGCCGCGAGGTCCGGGTGATGGTCCGGCCGGACGCGGTGGACGACCTCGGCGCGGAGCTGATCGCCCGTGAGGTCGCCCGTCAGGTCTCCACCGAGCTGACCTACCCGGGGCAGATCCGGGTGACGGTGGTCCGGGAGAGCCGCGCCACGGCGGTGGCGGGGTAGCGGGGACCTAGTTCGGGGACTCCACGTGGTCGGCCGGGTCGGGGGCCGGGGTGAGGGTGGCCTGGCCGCCGCGGGCGCGGTCGGCGAGGGCGACCAGGTCCTCGGCGACGGCGCCCTGGGTGACGCCGACCAGGTGGCCGTCCGGGCGGATCAGCAGGACGGTGTGCGGTCCGGCGCCCGGGTAGTCCTCGGTGACCAGGACCTCGGCGGGGACGGGCAGGGCGGCGGCGACCTCGGCGAGGCGGGGCATCAGGCCGGCGCCGAGCCAGTGCTCGGAGGACCAGACCGCGGTGCCGGGGGCGACCAGCAGCAGCAGGAAAGCGGTGCCGAGCCGGGCGTGGAGGTGGTCGGGGGTGCCGTCGTCGGCGAGCACCGGAAGGTCCGGGACGAGCACGCCGGGCGCGGTGGCGGGCAGCAGTTCGCTGAGCGAGGTGGCGCCGCGGGTGCCGCGCTGCACCGGGACCCGGCCGGGGACGCCGGCGGGCGCCGCCGGGTAGGCGGGCGCGCCGCCGAAGCGGCCGGTGCCGAGCTGGCCGTCGGCGAGCAGCGGGGCGTGCTTGCGGAAGCCGCCGACCAGCAGCGAGCGCCGGGTCTGCTGCCAGCCGCGCAGCGGGCGCAGCAGCGGCATGGACTGGTCGACCGCGCGCAGCCGGGCGCCGACCGCCCCGCGCCGCTCGGCCTCGTAGCCGTCCAGCAGCGAGCCGCCGGGCTGCGGGCCGCCGGAGTGGAGGTGCCAGGTGAGGGCGAGGCGCCAGGCGAGGTTGTCGGCGTCGCGCAGCCCGTCCGGGAGGTTCTGCATGCCGAGCGCGCCGTGCAGGTGGGCGGCGTCGCCGGCCAGGAAGCAGCGGCCGACCCGGAAGCGGGCGGCGAGGCGCTGCTGGGCGGTGTGGTCGGCGGCGGCCAGCAGCTCGAAGCGGGGCAGTTCACCGCACCAGCCGGCGAGGGTGGAGGTGACCCGGGTGAGCAGGGTGTCGCCGGTGACGATGCCGGGCCAGGTGGCGTGCGGGTCGACCGTCTCGGTGGGGGCGGGCCGGCCGGGGGGCAGCCGCCAGTCGAGCCGCCAGACGCCGTCCGGCAGCGGACGGGCGGAGGCCTCGCGGTCGCCCCGCCACGGGGGTTCGCGGTGCAGCCTGGCGCCGTCGAAGGGCAGGTCGACCCGGACGGTGGCGATGGCGTTGCGGTCGACCGCGGGGCGGCCGGGGAAACGGATCTTCAGGAGTTTGCGGACGGTGGATCTCGCGCCGTCGCAGCCCACCAGGTGGCTGCCGCGCCACCAGGTGGTGGTGCCGTCCTGGGTGCCCGTGGTGCGGACGCTGACGCCGTCCCGGTCCTGTTCGAGCTCGACGACCCGGTTGAGCGGGACCAGTCTGATCAGCGGGGTGCCGCTGAGGGCGTCGCGCAGTCCGCGCTGGAGGCGGTGCTGGGGCAGGTGGTAGGTGGGCGAGTCGGTGAGGTCGATCCGCAGCATCTCCTGGCGGCGGCGCCAGACGGAGAAGGAATCCCACAGCGCGGAGTCCGAGACGGCCCGCGGGTAGCCGATCCGGGTCAGGAAGGCGGCGGTGTCGGCACCGAGGACGAGGCTGCGGGGCCCCTCGGGGCAGAGTCCGGAGCCTTCGTCCAGCACCACGGTCGGCACCTCGTGCCGCGCCAGGGCGAGGGCCAGGGCCAGACCGACCGGTCCGGCCCCGACCACGATCACCGGGTCCATGAGGGAACCTCCGGGCACGAACCGGCCGATCGGCCGGCGTCAGTTACGGCTGCCGCATATGCCGCGTGGATGCTCCCGGGAGGTGTCACGAAGAGCAATGCAACAGTTCACCTGCGTGTCCGTCAAGCAGAAGCCGAAGTGCGCCGGTTCGCGCCGCGACGGCCGCGTGCTTCGATCCAGCGTGCGAGCGCGGTCAACACCAGGCACATCGCGATGTAGATCGGACCGATCACCAGCACCACGGGGATGTAGGGGAAGCCCGCGGCGTTGATCGGCTGGCTGGCGATCGCCTTGCCGATGAACAGCAGCTCGTGGAAGGTGATGATGAAGCCGAGCGAGGTGTCCTTGAGGGTGACGACCAGCTGGCCGATCATCGTGGGCAGCATCGAGCGGACGGCCTGCGGCACCAGGATCGACATCAGCACCTGGGTCTTGCGCATGCCCAGGCCGTACGCCGCCTCGGCCTGGCCGCGGGGGACGGCGTTGACGCCGCTGCGGATGATCTCGGCCTGGACCGCCCCGTTGTAGAGGGTGAGGCCGAGCACCAGCGCCCACATCGGCTGCTGGGCGAAGAAGGCGTAGTAGAGGCCGACGATCAGGATCAGCAGCGGCATCGCCCGGAAGAACTGGGTGAAGGCGGTGCAGAACCAGCGGACCGGCCGGTGGTCGGAGAGCTGGCCGGACGCCAGCAGGGCGCCCAGGGTGAGCGAGAACAGGGCGGCCAGCCCGAAGGCCTCCAGGGTGGACAGCAGGCCGTCGATGATCTGCTGCTGGACGAAGGTGTACTGGAAGGCGTCCCAGAGGCCGGGGTCGAACTGCCCGTTGTCGTTCAGGGCGCTGAAGGTGTACCAGAGGAGGCCGGCGATCGCGAGCACCGCGAGGACGCCGAAGGCGCGGTACCGGGCGCGGGCCTTGGGGCCGGGGGCGTCGTAGAGGACGCTCGCCGAAGCCTGACGGTTCAACACGCTCATGCGCCCACCTCGCTGCGCTCGGCGGGGGCGTGCGCCCACGCGCGCCGCTTGATTGTTCGCTCGCTGCGCTCGCTCATCGGGCCACCGCCAGTCGGGATTCCAGGAAGCGGAAGAACGTGGCGATCGTCGCGCTGATCAGCAGGTAGGCGCAGGCCACCCAGAAGAAGATGGCGAAGATCGAGTAGCCGCGCTCGGAGAAGGTCTGCTGGGCGCTGTAGAGCTCGGTGACGCTGAACGCGCCGGCGATCGCCGAGTTCCTCGGCAGCGCGATGAACACGCTGCTCATCGGGCCCAGGACGGTCCGGCCGGCCTGCGGCAGGACGACCAGGGTGAGGGTCTGGCCGAAGGTCATGCCGAGGCTGCGGGCGGCCTCCGCCTGGCCGAGCGGCACGGTGTTGATGCCGGAGCGGATCACCTCGCAGACGAACGAGGCGGTGTACCCGCCGAGCGCCAGCACCGCGAACACCAGGTGGCTGAAGTGCACGCCCAGCGGCGGCAGTCCGAAGGTGACGGCGAAGAACAGCAGGGTCAGCGGGGTGTTGCGGAACAGCGTCACCCAGCCGGTGCCGAAGGCGCGCAGCACCGGCACCGGGGAGACCCGGAAGGCCGCCAGCAGGGTGCCCAGCAGCAGGGCGAGCAGAGCGCTGAGCGCGCTCACCTCGATCGTCTGTAGGAAGCCGTCGCGGAACAACGCGAAGTTGTCGTCCTCGAACAGGAACCCCATCCGGCGGCCCTCCTCTCAAGTCATGGTCGGGAAAACGGCGTACGGCGGATCGGCGTACGGCGGATCGACGTACGGATCAGTAGCGGTCGAGGGCCGGGACGTCCGGGGCCGGGGAGCCGGAGGCGCCCAGGGTCGCGTCGTAGGCCTTCTTCCAGTCGCCGTTGTCCTCGTGGGCCTTGAGGGCGTCGCTGATCGCGTCCCGCAGCGCCTTGTCGTCCTTGTTGAGGCCGACGCCGTAGTTCTCCTTGGTGAACGGCTTGCCGACCACCTTGAGCTTGGGGGCGTACTTGGAGGCGTAGCCCTTGAGGATCGCGTCGTCGGTGGTGACCGCGTCGACCTCGCCGGACATCAGCTTCTCGACGCAGGCCGAGTAGGTGTCGAACTGCGTGATCTTCGGGTTGTACTGCTGGATGTTCTTGATCGAGGTCGAGCCGGTGGCGGTGCAGATGTTCTTGCCGCCGGTGCTCTCCGCGCCGGTGATCGAGGTGTTGTCGGCCTTCACCAGCAGGTCCTGGCCGGCGATGTAGTACGGGCCGGCGAAGGAGACGGACTTCTTGCGCTCGTCGTTGATGCTGTAGGTGCCGACGTAGAAGTCGATCTGGCCCTTGGAGATGGCCGGCTCGCGCTGCGAGGAGACCAGGGTCTGCCACTTGATCTGCTGCGGGGAGAAGCCGAGGTCGGCGGCGATCATCTTGGCGATCTCGATGTCGAAGCCGCTGCGGTCGCCGCTGGCGACGTCCTCCCAGCCGAGGTTCGGCTGGTCGGCCTTGGCGCCGATGATCAGCTGGCCGCGCTTCTTGGCCTCGGCGAGGACCGCGGAGTCGATCTTGACGTCGGTCTTGACGGTGTAGCTCGGCAGCGCCGGGGCGGCGGCGCCGCCGCTGCTGGCGGCGGTGGCTCCGGGCTTGCCGTCCTTGCCACAGGCGGCGGTGGCGGTGAGCGCGAGGGCGCAGAGCGCGACGGCGAGGGTGCGGGAAGTCCTCATGAGGGCTGTTCTCCTGGGGGTGGGCTCGGCGTCAACCGGGCTCTGGAGGCTGGAGGAAATGCACGGGAAGGGGCCGGCCGGCGCCGTTGTCGGCGGCGGCCCCGCTGGTCTCGAAGCGTCAGTGGTGGAGGATCTTCGAGAGGAAGTCCTTGGCGCGGTCGGAGCGCGGCGCGGTGAAGAAGGCGTCCGGGGTGTTCTGCTCGACGATCTTGCCGTCGGCCATGAACAGCACGCGGTTGGCGGCGGAGCGGGCGAAGCCCATCTCATGGGTGACCACGACCATCGTCATGCCGTCCGCGGCCAGCTGGCGCATGACCTCCAGCACCTCGTTGACCATCTCCGGGTCCAGCGCCGAGGTGGGCTCGTCGAAGAGCATCACCTTGGGCTTCATCGCCAGCGCCCGGGCGATCGCCACGCGCTGCTGCTGGCCGCCGGAGAGCTGGGCCGGGTACTTGTCCGCCTGCGCGCCGACGCCGACCCGCTCCAGCAGTCCCCGGGCGGTCTTCTCGGCCTCCGGGCGGGGCACCTTGCGCACCTTCACCTGGCCGATGACCACGTTCTCCAGCACGGTCTTGTGCGCGAACAGGTTGAAACTCTGGAACACCATGCCGACCTCGGCGCGCAGCCGGGCCAGCTCCTTGCCCTCGGCGGGCAGCGGCCGGCCGTCGATGGTGATCGTGCCGGAGTCGATCGTCTCCAGCCGGTTGATCGTCCGGCAGAGCGTCGACTTGCCCGAGCCGGACGGGCCGATCAACACGACCACCTCGCCCTGGGCGATCGAAAGATCGATGTCCTGCAACACGTGCAGCGCGCCGTAGTGCTTGTTGACGTTGCTCAGCACGACCAGCGGGGCGGCTGCGGGGGTGGAGTCCTCGACGGGGCTCTCGGTCATCGCGCCTGCTCCCTCTGTCGTCGAATAGTGCCTGCCTCGGAAGTCCCAACTCCCTTGGGAGGCAACGATGCTGCGAAATCCGGGGGCCGCGGCCGGCGGAGCCGCAGCCCCCGGTGGGCCGACCATAGGAGCCGTGAAGGTTCGCCGTCAGCCGATCTGAGCGGAACTTGAGGATCACGAAACGGCCACACGGTGCAAAGCGCCGTTCACTCGGGCGCCGACGGGGCATGTCACAGCGGGATACCGCTCCGGTGCTCCCCGTCCCCCACGGGCCCGGTACGCGGTCGAACCTGGCGCCGGGCCGTTCGCTGGCCCATACTGCGCAGGACCGGCACCCGGCCCATCGGCCGGGTGACCACCGGTGATCACGTGGGGGGAGGGAGGAGAACGGGATGCGACTGCTGCTCGTCGAGGACGACGAACGCGTGGCCGCCGCGCTGGTCGCGGTGCTGGGCCGGCACGGCTTCCAGGTCCGGCACGCCCGCAGCGGGCACGAGGCGTTGGACGCCCTCGTACCGGACGGCAACGAGCCGTACCGCGTGGTGCTGCTCGACCTCGGGCTGCCCGACCGCGACGGCTTCGAGGTGTGCAGCCGGATCAGGGCGGGCAGCGGCGTGCCGGTGATCATGGTCACCGCCCGCGCCGACGTCCGCTCCCGGATCCACGGCCTCAACCTGGGCGCCGACGACTACGTCACCAAGCCGTACGACATGGGCGAACTGCTCGCCCGCATCCACGCCGTGGCCCGCCGCGGCGCCGCCCCCTCCTCGGTGCCGGCGCCCGCGCCGGACACGGTGCCGCAGCAGCGCGGCCCGCTGGAGTCCCGCGGCATCCGGATCGACCGGGAGCGCCGCCGGGTCAGCGTGGACGGCCGCGACGTGCCGCTCACCCGCAAGGAGTTCGACCTGCTCGCGCTGCTCTCGCAGAGCCCCGGCGTGGTCTACCGGCGCGAGCAGATCTTCAGCGAGGTCTGGCGCAGCGGCTGGGAGGGCAACGGGCGCACCCTGGAGGTGCACATCGGCTCGCTGCGCAACAAGCTGGCACTGCCCGGCCTGGTCGAGGCCGTGCGCGGCGTCGGCTACCGGCTGATCCCCGACGGCCCGTCCGCGCCCGCGGAGCACTGACCGCACGTGCGCACCCGCCTGCTCGGCATCCTGATCGCCCTCATGCTCTGCGTCCTGGCCGCCCTGGGGCTGCCGCTCGCGGCGGCGGTCGCGGCGGCCGAGCAGAGCCGGGTGGTTGTCGACCGGCTCGACGACGCCGCCCGCTTCACCCAGGACCTGCCCACCTCCGGCGCCGGCGACTCGGCGCGCAAGGGCGACCCGGGCCCCGCCCCCGGCGACCTCAGCCGGCAGCACGCGATCAACGCCGAAGTCCGCCGCTACCACGACCTGTACGGCGTGCGGCTGGGCATCTTCCAACGCGACGGCCAGCCGATCGCCGCCGCCCCCGACGACTGGCGGGTGCCCGCCGAGGGCTGGGGCGCCCAGGCCTTCCAGGAGGCGCTGGACGGGCGGCGCAGCCACAACCCGCCGCAGGTCTGGCCGTGGACGCCGGACCGGACGATCACGGTCGCCGCCCCGGTGGTGCGCGACGGCGACGTGGTCGCGGTGGTGCTGAGCGAGTCCCCGACCGGGGCGCTGCGCACCCGGGTGCTGCACCAGTGGCTGGTGATCGGCGCGGGCGAGGCCGCCGCGATGATCGTCGCCGTGCTGCTCGCCGTCCGGCTCACCGAGTGGGTGCTGCGCCCGGTGCGCACCCTGGACCGGGCCACCCACGACATCGCCACCGGGCGGATGGCCGCACGGGTCGCCCCCGGCGGCGGACCGCCCGAGCTCCAGCGGCTGGCCCGCTCGTTCAACGAGATGGCGGACCACGTGGTGCTCGCCATGGACCAGCAGAAGGCCTTCGTCGCGGACGCCTCGCACCAGCTGCGCAATCCGCTGTCGGCCCTGCTGCTACGGGTCGAGGTGCTCGGCCTGGAACTGCCCGAGGGCCACGAGGAGGAGCTCAGCGGCGTACGGGAGGAGGGCGTCCGGCTGGCCCGGGTGCTGGACGACCTGCTCGGACTGGCCACCGCCGAGCACGCCCGCCCCGAACCGGAGCGCACCGACCTCGCCGAGCTGACCCTGGCCCGGGTGGACGCCTGGCGGCCGGTGGCCGAGCAGCGCGGGATCCGGCTGCGCTGGGACGGCCCGGCGCTGGCGGTCGGGATGGCCGACCCGATCGGCTTCGGCTCGGCCCTGGACGCCGTGCTGGACAACGCGCTCAAGTTCAGCCCGGCCGGCAGCGAGGTGCGGCTGCGGGTCGCGGTGCGCCACGACGAGGTCTCGGTGACCGTCAGCGACGCCGGGCCCGGCCTCACCGAGGACGAGCTGTCCCGGGCCGGGGACCGGTTCTGGCGCAGCGCGCGGCACCAGAACGTGGACGGTTCCGGGCTCGGGCTGTCCATCGCCCGCACCCTGCTGGCGGCGGGCGGCGGCTCGCTCGGCTTCGCGCCGGTCCGGCCGACCGGGCTGGCGGTGACGCTGGCGGTGCCGCGGCCGGGGACGTAGCGGCCGGGGAAGTGGCGGCGGGGGAGGGGCCGGGGAAGTGGCGGCAGGGCCCTACGGCTTCACCGAGCGGTAGTAGCGCGCCGCGCCGGTGTGCAGCGGGAGCGGGTCGGTGTAGACGGCGGTGCGCAGGTCGACCAGCTGGGCGGCGTGCACCTGGGCGCCGATCTGGTCCCGGCTGTCGATCACCGCGCGGGTCATACCCTCGACCAGGCCCGGGTCCGCGTCGTCCCGGGTGATCAGCAGGTTGGGCACGGCCACCGTGGCGACGGCGTCCTTGGGCTCGGCGCTCGGGTAGGTGCCCTTGGGCATGGTGGCCGCCCGGTAGGCGTCGGTGCCGCCGCCCTCGGCCCTGTGCAGGGCCTCGGCGAGGTCGCTCAGCGGCACGATCCGGATCGGGACGTGCTCGGAGAGGTCGGTGAGCGCGCTGGTCGGCAGGCCGCCGGACCAGAAGAAGGCGTCCAGCTCGCCCGCGCGCAGCTCGTCCGCGGCGTCGCCGACGCCGGTCGGGACGGGCACGATGTCGTGGTCCGGGTTCAGCCCGGCCGCGGCCAGCAGCCGCTTGGTCACCAGGTTCACCCCGGACTGCGGCAGGCCCACGCCGACCCGCAGGCCCTTGAGGTCGGCGGTGCGGCGCACCGGGGAGGAGGCCGGGACGACCAGTTGCAGGTAGTCGTCGTACAGCCGGGCGATCGCCCGCAGCCGGTCCTTGCCGGCGCCCTGGAAGTCGGCGACCGCGTCGGCGGTGGCGATCGCGAAGGTGTCCTGCCCGTTGAGCACCCGGGAGAGGTTGTCGACCGAGCCCTCGGAGTTGTCCAGGGCCAGCCGCACCCCCGGCATCGTCCGGGAGACGTGGGCCTGGAGCAGCTGCCCGTACCGGTCGTAGACGCCGCGCTGCACCCCGGTGGCGAAGCGGACCTCGCCGCGCGGGTACCCGGGCGAGCGGCCCGCCGACAGCCACCAGCCGCCCAGCCCGGCGACCAGCAGGACCAGGACCAGCACCGTCCGCCACAGCGGGCTGCGGGCCGCGGTGCGGACGGCGGCGCCGAGACGGGACGGGGTGGTGGGGGCCATGAAGGGATAGTGCCAGGCGCTCCGGCCGAACGGGAGTGGCAACGGGGTGGGGAAGCGGCCGGGGAGGTCGGGGATGCCACGGGGAAAACCGCTTCGCGGCTGCCCGTACCCTGGTCTGGTGAGCGGTGAGAGCGGATTGAAGAGCTACAAGGTCGTCACGCACGGCTGTCAGATGAACGTCCACGACTCCGAGCGGCTGTCCGGCCTGCTGGAAGACGCGGGCTACGTCAAGGCCGGGCCGGAGGGCGACCCGGACCTGGTGGTGTTCAACACCTGCGCGGTGCGCGAGAACGCCGACAACAAGCTGTACGGCAACCTCGGCCAGCTCGCGCCGGTCAAGACCCGCCACCAGGGCATGCAGATCGCCGTCGGCGGCTGCCTGGCCCAGAAGGACCGCGAGACCATCGTCAAGCGCGCCCCCTGGGTCGACGTGGTCTTCGGCACCCACAACATCGGCCACCTGCCGGCGCTGCTGGAGCGGGCCGCGGTCGAACGCAAGGCCCAGGTCGAGATCCTGGAGTCGCTGGAGACCTTCCCCTCCACCCTGCCCACCCGCCGCGAGTCCGCGTACGCCGCCTGGGTCGCCATCTCGGTCGGCTGCAACAACACCTGCACCTTCTGCATCGTCCCCGCGCTGCGCGGCAAGGAGGAGGACCGCCGCCCCGGCGACGTCCTCGCCGAGATCGAGGCGCTGGTGGACGAGGGCGTCATCGAGGTGACCCTACTCGGCCAGAACGTCAACGCGTACGGCTCCGACCTGGGCGACCGCGAGGCCTTCTCCAAGCTGCTGCGCGCCGCCGGCCAGATCGAGGGCCTGGAGCGGATCCGCTTCACCTCGCCGCACCCGCGCGACTTCACCGACGACGTGATCGCCGCGATGGCCGAGACCCCGAACGTGATGCACCAGCTGCACATGCCGCTCCAGTCCGGCTCGGACCGGGTGCTCAAGGCGATGCGCCGTTCCTACCGGCAGGAGCGTTTCCTCGGGATCATCCGCAAGGTCCGCGAGGCGATGCCGGACGCGGCCATCTCCACCGACATCATCGTGGGCTTCCCCGGTGAGACCGAGGAGGACTTCGAGGAGACGATGCACGTCGTCCGCGAGGCCCGCTTCACCAACGCCTTCACCTTCCAGTACTCCAAGCGCCCCGGCACCCCGGCGGCCGAGATGGAGGACCAGGTGCCGAAGGAGGTCGTGCAGGCCCGCTACGACCGGCTGATCGCCCTCCAGGAGGAGATCTCCTGGGACGAGAACAAGAAGCAGGTCGGCCGCACCCTGGAGATCCTCGTCGCCGAGGGCGAGGGCAAGAAGGACGACCAGACCCAGCGGCTGTCCGGGCGCGCCCCCGACAACCGCCTGGTCCACTTCACCAAGCCCGAGGAGCCGGTGCGCCCCGGCGACACGGTGACCGTCGAGATCACCTACGCCGCCCCGCACCACCTGCTGGCCGAGGGCCCGACGCTCTCGGTGCGCCGCACCCGGGCCGGCGACGCCTGGGAGAAGCGCCAGGCCAAGCCCGCCGACAAGCCGGCCGGCGTGATGCTCGGCCTGCCGAAGATCGGCGCCCCGGCCGAGCTGCCGCTCGCCGCGCCGGCCGGCGGGGCCTGCTGCGGCGACTGACCCGCACACGTCCGCCGACGGCCCGGCGGGAGCTCCGGAGCTCCCGCCGGGCCGTCTTGGTTAGAGTTCTCCCCATGCTGGTAGCCGCCGCCGTGTGCCCCTGTCCGCCGCTGCTCGTCCCCGAGGTCGCCGCCGGGGCGGCGGCCGAGCTGGACGGGCTGCGCGCCGCCTGTGACGAGGCCCTGGCGGCGCTGGTCGCGGCCGCACCGGAGCTGGTCGTCGTGGTCGGCACCGGGCCGACGGCCGAGGTGTGGACCGAGGGCGGGGCCGGCTCCTTCCACCGCTACGGGGTGCCGCTGGTCGCCAAGCTGCCCGGCGAGCGGGTCGAGGGGCCGGAGCTGGCCCCCTCGCTGACCGTCGGCGCCTGGCTGCTGGAGCGCGCCGGGGTGACCCTGCCGACGCACGCCTGCGCGGTGCCCGCCGACGCCCCCGCCGACCGGATGCTCGGCCTCGGCCAGGGCCTGGCCGGCCTCGCCGACCGGGTCGCCCTGCTGGTGGTCGGCGGTGGCAGCGCCTGCCGCTCGGTGAAGGCGCCCGGCTACCTGGACGAGCGGGCCGAGGGCTTCGACGCCGCGCTGGCCGCCGCCCTGGGCACGGCCGACCTGCCCGCGCTGGCCGCCCTGGACCCGGCGCTCGCCGCCGAGCTCAAGGCCGACGGGCGGGCTCCCTGGCAGGTGCTGGCCGGCGCCGCCGAGGGCGCCGGCCTCACCGGGCGGCTGGGCTACCAGGACGCGCCGTACGGGGTCGGGTACTTCGTGGCGTCCTGGTCCTAGAAGGGTCCCCGCGGGTCAGGCCTGCGGGTCAGGCCTGCGGGTCAGGCCTGCGGGCCCTGGCCCTCCGGGCCCTCGTCCTCCGGCTTCGGCTTGTGGGCGAAGTCGCCGACCGCGCCCTTGGCCTTGCCGGTGCCCTGCTCGATCTTGTCGCTGTACTTGCCCTTGGTCGCCTTGTCGATCGCGCCGCCGGCCTTGTCCACGGCCTTCTCGATCTGGTCGCTGTGCTTGCCGGCGAACTCGCTGGCCTTGTCCTTGAGCTCCTCGGCCTTGCCCTTGAGGTTGTCCATCAGACCCATGGCGGTCTCACCCTTCCCTGTCGTCCGTCCATCCCCGTCTCCTGCACAACGTCCCTGGCCGGCAAAGCGTTCGCAAACCGGGCTCAACTGGGGAAACAGCCGGAAACGGTCCCGGAGACAGTCATATCGTCGCGCAGACCGGGGCGAGTGGCAGCCCGGTCTCCGGTGCCGTGAGGGTTTTGCGAGACTGGAGCGGTGAGCAGCTCCCGTACCCCGCGTGTCATCTCGATCGTCGGCGCGACCGCCGCCGGCAAGTCCGACCTGGCCGTCGCCATCGCCCGCCGCCTCGACGGCGAGGTGATCAACACCGACTCGATGCAGCTGTACCGGGGCATGGACATCGGCACCGCCAAGCTCACCATGGCCGAGCGCGGCGGAGTGCCGCACCACCTGCTGGACATCTGGGACGTCACCGAGGCCGCCAGCGTCGCCGAGTACCAGCGGCTGGCCCGGGCCGAGATCGACCGGCTGCTCGCCGCCGGGCGCACCCCCGTCCTGGTCGGCGGCTCCGGGCTGTACGTCCGGGCGGCGATCGACGAGATGGAGTTCCCGGGCACCGACCCGGCGGTGCGGGCCCGACTGGAGGCCGAACTGGAGCAGGCCGGCTCGTACGCGCTGCACCGGCGGCTGGCCGAGCTGGACCCGGCGGCCGCCGAGGCGATCCTGACCGGCAACGGGCGGCGGATCGTCCGCGCCCTGGAGGTCATCGAGATCACCGGGCAGCCGTTCACCGCCAACCTGCCGAGCAACACCGCCGTGTACGACGCGGTGCAGATCGGCGTCGCGGTGCCGCGCCCCGAGCTGGACGAGCGGATCACCCTGCGGGTCGACCGGATGTGGGAGGCCGGACTGCTGGACGAGGTGCGGGCGCTGGAGGAGGTCGGGCTGCGGGAGGGCCGCACGGCCTCCCGGGCGCTCGGCTACCAGCAGGTGCTCGACCACTTCGCCGGCGAGTGCACCGAGGACGAGGCCCGGGCCGAGACGGTCCGCGCGACCAAGCGCTTCGCCCGCCGCCAGGAGTCCTGGTTCCGCCGCGACGACCGGATCGAGTGGCTCTCCCGACCGGCCGGCACCGACCCCGTCGAGCTGCTGGAGCGGTCCCTGGAACTGATCGGGCGTCAGGGAGTTCCGGCCGCGTAGCAAGGGTTTTTGGCCAATCGGGCGGTGCACCTGCGCGCGCAGGTGGTCGTGCAGGACCAACCGGCGGTCACGGCCCGATCACGTGATGGCCACGGATCACCCGTCGACCCCGGTCAGGCCCGGAACGCCCCTCTGGACATGCCATCATCGATGCCGTAGGGGTCGGCCGGACGGGCCGGCCGTGCCCGGCCGCGAGTCCGCTCGTGTCGAACTGTCAGGGGAGGCCGCGTGTCGACGGGTACCGGCCCCGAGCCCGGTCAGAGCGGAAGCGTCACCGCCCCGGCCGAGGAGTTCGACGAGTCGACGATGGGCGACCTCCCGGTGCTGACCGGGCTGGCCGCGCCGACCTCGTACGCGGCCGCGGTGCCCGCCCTGGACACCCGCACCCCGCCCGACGCCCCGGTGCACGAGCGGGAGATCCGCCCGCTGCGCCGACTGCGCTGGTGGCAGACGCTGCCGATCGCGCTGGTGGGCACCCTCGGCTCGCTGATGTTCGCCTTCCCGCTCGCCTTCGGCTCGGCCGGGGCGCGCGCCACCATGGTCGGGATGCTCGGGCTGCTGCTCACCGCCGCCTCGATGGGCTGGGGCGCGATGGCCGCCCGGCACGCCGGCTACAAGTGGCCCGGGCTGCCCCGCCGGGGCTCCGGGCAGCGGGCCGGTTGGAAGGCGATCGTGGTCTACACCCTGATCGCGGTGGTGGCCTGCGGGCTCGCGGTCTGGCGGGTCGCCTACCTGCGCTGAGGCCGGCGGGGGCCCCGCCCCTTCGGCTCGGAGGCGGGCGGCGAACCCCCGCCCCTTCCGCCCGGAGGCGAGTGGGCGAACATCAGTAACATCGGAGGGGTGAACGCTTCCTCTTCCCCGCAGGGCGGCATCCCCTTCTTCAAGGGGCACGGCACCCAGAACGACTTCGTCATCGTCCCGGACCCGGACGGCGCGCTGGAGATCGGTCCCGAGACCGTCGCCGCGCTGTGCGACCGGCGGGCCGGCATCGGCGGGGACGGGCTGCTGCGCGTGGTGCGGGCCGCCGCCGACCCGGCCGCCGCGGGGATGGCCGACCGGGCCGAGTGGTTCATGGACTACCGCAACTCGGACGGCAGCATCGCCGAGATGTGCGGCAACGGCCTGCGGGTCTTCGCCCGCTTCCTGGTCGAGGCCGGCCTGGCCAAGCCCGGTGAGCTGGCCGTCGCCACCCGCTCCGGGGTGCTCACCGCGAAGGTCGCCGAGGCCGCCGAGGACGGCACGCCCGGCGACGTCACCATCGACATGGGCCGGGCCCGGCTGCCCGGACCGGACGGCATCGAGGTCGCGGTCGGCGAGCGGCACTGGCCCGCCCTGAACGTCAACATGGGCAACCCGCACGCGGTGGCCTTCGTGGAGAGCCTGGAGCACGCCGGGGACCTGTTCACCGCGCCGCTCACCACCCCTGCGGGTGCCTACCCGGAGGGCGTCAACGTCGAGTTCGTGGTGGACCGCGGGCCGCGGCACGTCGCGATGCGGGTGCACGAGCGCGGCTCGGGCGAGACCCGCTCCTGCGGCACCGGCGCCTGCGCCGTCGCGGTGGCGGCCATCCGCCGGGACGGCGCCGACCCGGCCGTCACCGGCGAGGCGGTCGCGTACACCGTCGACGTGCTGGGCGGCCGACTGGTCATCACCGAGCACCCGGACGGCCGGGTCGAGATGACCGGGCCGGCGGTGATCGTGGCCGAGGGGCGGTTGGACGGCCGCTGGTGGGAGTCGGTCCGCTAGCCGACGGTCCGCCGGTCGACGGTCCGCCGGCCGCCCTCGGGGGCGGACGGCCCGGTTTGCCCATTTCGTGCGGTGGCGAATCCCCCTGATCGGGTGATGCCGCCCGCGAAGGGGGCGCAAATCGCCGTGGAACGTGGTGTGCTCTATGGCATGGACCAGCGGGTTGATAGTCCCTTGGAGGGGATGCAACAAGCCGGGCAGTCCCTGACGGGGCAGCCGACGACCGTACGGCAGGCCGGGGCCAGGCGGCCCCTCGGGGAACTCGGCCGGGCCGCCCTCGGCCGAGCCGGGCGGGCCGCCCTCCTGGCCACCGGCCGGCCGCCCGTGCCGGACGCCCTGGAGCCGCTCGTCCGGGTCCACCGCCGGCACCACCCGCAGGCGGACCTCGGCCTGCTCGCCCGGGCGTACCGGCTCGCCGAGGCCAGCCACCGCGGCCAGAAGCGCAAGAGCGGCGAGCCGTACATCACCCATCCGCTGGCCGTCACCATGATCCTGGCCCAACTCGGCGCCGGGACAACGACCTTGGTTGCCTCGCTCCTCCACGACACCGTGGAGGACACGGAGTTGACGCTGAGTCAGGTGAGTGAGGGCTTCGGTCCCGAAGTCGCCTACCTGGTCGACGGGGTGACGAAACTGGAGAAGGTCGACTTCGGCGCCGCCGCCGAGGCCGAGACCTTCCGCAAGATGCTGGTCGCCACCGGGGACGACGTCCGGGTGATGGTGATCAAGCTGGCCGACCGGCTGCACAACATGCGCACCATCCGGCACATGAAGCCGGCCAGCCAGGTGCGGATCGCCAAGGTCACCCGGGACGTGCTGATCCCGCTGGCCGAGCGGCTCGGCATCCAGGTGCTCAAGGCGGAGCTGGAGGACATCGTCTTCGCCACCCTGCACCCCGAGGAGCACGCCCGCACCCGCGCCCTGATGGCCGGTCACGAGGCCGAGCCGGACACCCTGCTGGAGCCCTTCGCCCGGCAGCTGGCCCGCCAGCTGGCCGAGACCGGGGTGGCCGCCGAGGTGACCGTACGGCCCCGGCACTGCGTCTCGCTGCACCGGGTGCTGCTCCGGCGGGCCGCAGTGCCCGGGCCGGACGGGCTGCCGCAGGAGCCGAGGCCGGCCGACTACGGGCGGCTGCTGGTGGTGGTCGAGGAGAACGCCGACTGCTACGCCGTGCTCGGCGAGCTGCACACCTGCTGGACGCCGCTGCCCGGGGAGTTCAAGGACTTCGTGGCCGCGCCCAAGTTCAACCTCTACCAGTCGCTGCACACCGCGGTGGCGCTCAGCGGCGGCGCGGTGGTCGAGGTGCTGGTCCGCACCCGGCGGATGCACGAGGTGGCCGAGACCGGGGTGGTCGCGCTCGGCGACCCGTCCCCGGCCGGCCCCGTCCAGGACACCGACGAGCTGGACCGCACCGACCCGGCCCGGCCCGGCTGGCTCAGCCGGCTGCTGGAGTGGCAGCAGGAGACGCCCGACCCGGACGCCTTCTGGTCCGCGCTCACCGCCGACCTGTCCGGGGACCGCGAGATCACCGTGGTGACGGAGGGCGGTGAAACGCTTCAGCTGAGGGCCGGCGCCACCTGCGTGGACGCGGCCTACCTGCTCGGCGAGGAGACCGGCCACCGGTGCATCGGCGCCCGGGTCAACGGGCGGCTCACCGCGCTGTCCACCGTGCTGGAGGACGGCGACCTGATCGCGGTGCTCACCGAGTCCCTCCCGGCCGGCGGCGGACCGCCCTCCGGCCCCGCCCCCGAGTGGCTGGCGCACGCCCGCACCCCCGCCGCCCGGCTGGCCATCGAACGCTGGCTGGCCGACCACCCCGACCGGCAGCCGGCCGTCCGCACCGGCCCGGCCGGCGGCCAGCCCGCCCCGCCCGGACGCCCGGCCGCCGAGCGGCGGATCGCCCCGGTCGCGGTGGCCGGGCGGCCCGGTGCCCCGGTCCGGCTGGCGCGCTGCTGCACCCCGGTGCCGCCGGACGAGCTGGCCGGCTACCCGATCCGCGGCGGCGCGGCGGTCGCGGTGCACCGCGCCGGTTGCCCGGCGGGGGAGCGGATGCGCGCCGACGGGCGGGCCGCGCTGGAGGTCCGCTGGCAGCCGGGGGGCGTCCCGGCGGCCGGGTACCGGGCCACCCTGCGGGCCGAGGCGCTGAACCGGCCGAGGCTGCTCGCCGACCTCACCGCGGCGATCTCCGGCGCGGGCGTCGGCATCGTCTCGGCCGAGGTCGAGCCGCCGCAGGAGTCCCGGGTCCGGCACACCTACACCGTCGAACTGCCCGAGCCGGCCGTGCTGCCGACGCTGATGCGGGCGATGCTCAAGGTCTCCGGGGTGTACGACGTGAGCCGCCCGCAGGCCCCGGAAGGGGCGTAGCGGCGGCGCTCCGGGGGAAATGGGATGACCGGCCCGCGCCGGGCGTGCGACCATCATGGGGAATTCACGGCCGGTCCACGGCGTTCTCCGGGCACAGGAGCCCGGTCGGCAGCCGGGGACCTGAGGGGTAGCTCACCCCCGCCCGGCGGTAACCGGGGCGGCAGCTGGGCAGACTCCCTACGGGACCGCCACCGCGGTCCCCGAAGGCCACCCGTACCAGCGAGCCAAAGGACAGAATGACCTCCACGTTCGACACCCGCGACCACGCCGACGCTCCGCGCCGCCTCGACGGTCTGCGGGCGGAAGCCCTCATGGACGAGGACCTCGCGGCCATCGACGAGGACCTCGGCCACCACTACGACGGCGACCAGTACGACCGCAGCGAGCGCGCCGCCCTGCGCCGGGTCGCCGGCCTCTCCACCGAGCTCGAAGACGTCACCGAGGTCGAGTACCGCCAGCTCCGCCTGGAGCGCGTGGTGCTCGTCGGCGTCTGGACGGACGGCACGCTGGAGGAGGCGGAGAACTCGATGGCCGAGCTCGCCGCACTCGCCGAGACGGCCGGCTCCCAGGTGCTGGACGGCGTCATCCAGCGCCGCGACAAGCCCGACGCGGCCACCTACATCGGCTCCGGCAAGGCGAAGGAGCTGCGCGACATCGTCGCCTCCACCGGCGCCGACACCGTGGTCTGCGACGGTGAGCTCACCCCGGGCCAGCTGATCCACCTGGAGGACGTGGTCAAGGTCAAGGTCGTCGACCGGACGGCCCTGATCCTGGACATCTTCGCCCAGCACGCCAAGTCCCGGGAGGGCAAGGCGCAGGTCTCGCTCGCCCAGATGCAGTACATGCTGCCGCGGCTGCGCGGCTGGGGTCAGTCGCTGTCCCGGCAGATGGGTGGCGGTGGCTCCGGCACCTCGGGCGGCGGCATGGCGACCCGTGGTCCCGGTGAGACCAAGATCGAGACCGACCGGCGACGGATCCGCGAGAAGATGGCGAAGCTCCGCAGGGAGATCGCCGACATGAAGAAGGGCCGCGACACCAAGCGCCAGGAGCGTCGGCGCCACCAGGTGCCGTCGGTGGCCATCGCCGGGTACACCAACGCCGGCAAGTCCTCCCTGCTCAACCGGCTCACCGGCGCGGGCGTGCTGGTGGAGAACGCGCTGTTCGCCACCCTCGACCCGACCGTGCGCCGGGCCGAGACCCCGAGCGGGCGGCTCTACACCCTGGCCGACACCGTCGGCTTCGTCCGGCACCTGCCGCACCACCTGGTCGAGGCCTTCCGCTCGACCATGGAGGAGGTCGCCGACGCCGACCTCATCCTGCACGTGGTGGACGGCTCGCACCCCGAGCCGGAGACGCAGCTGGCCGCCGTCCGCGAGGTCATCGTCTCGGTCGACGCGCAGAACGTGCCGGAGATCGTGGTGATCAACAAGGCGGACGCCGCCGATCCCCACGTGCTCCAGCGCCTGCTGCGCCGCGAGCCGCACGCCATCGTGGTGTCGGCCCGCAGCGGCGCGGGCATCGACGAGCTGCTGACGCTCATCGACGACGAGCTGCCGCGTCCGGCGGTCGAGGTACGGGCCCTGGTGCCCTACACCCAGGGCGCGCTGGTCTCCCGGGTGCACGCCGAGGGAGAGCTGATCTCCGCCGAGCACACCGGCGAGGGCACCCTGCTGCACGCCAAGGTGCAGGCCGAGCTGGCCGCCGAGCTGGAGTACTTCGCGGTGGCCCTCCAGGGCTGAGGCGCCGAAGCGTACGAAGGGGCCCCGGGACGCGTTCCCGGGGCCCCTTCCGTCGTTCCTGCCGTCGTTCCTGCCGGAAGCCCCTACCGGACGTTCTTGGCGAAGTAGTCGAAGGCCTGCTTCGCCTGGTCCTGGAGCGAGGGGCCAGCCTGGTATCCGGCCGGGTTGCGATTGCCGAGCGCGCCGACGCTGATCAGATTGGGCTTGCCGTCCCGGACGACGAACCAGCCGCCGCCGGCGGAGCCCGCCGTCATGGTGCAGCCGAGCACGTACAGCGGCGGGCGGGTCCGGTCGAAGGAGAGCCGCCCCGGCGGCGTCGTGGAGTCGCAGTGTTCGAGCTCCAGGCCGTCGAACGGCCGCTCGGCCGGGTAGCCGTAGGCGGCGACGGCGGTGATCCGATCGCGTGGGGCGTTGAACCAGATCGGGACCGAGCCGCCGACCGCCTCCTCCAGGGACGGGCCGGAGCCGTCCTCGCCGCGCACCCGCAGGATGCCGTAGTCGTACTGGTTGTGGGCGCCGACGCCGCTCTCCTGGAGCCAGGTCGGCGAGACCAGCGCGCGCACCGCCGTCCACCGGCCGTACGGGGCGGCCTGCTGGTCGGGGTACGGCTTGCCGTGGGCGGCCCGACCGTCCCGGTTGAAGCCCGGCACGAAGACCAGGTTCCTCAGCCAGCCGCCGCCCTTGCCGTCGTGCAGGCAGTGCGCGGCGGTGTAGACGAGGTTGCTGCGGCCCGGGTTGGCCGGGTCGGAGACCACCGTCGCGGAGCAGGAGGCGTCGCCCTGCGGGGTGGTCATGAAGAGCCGGCCGACCACCGCGCCGGCCGGGCCGTACGGGTGCGCCAGCGGCTGGGCTGGGACGGCGGCGGGCGGGGCGTCCCGCTCGACGCCGTCCGCGGCGGGGGCGGTCAGTGAGTACTCCGGGGTGGCCCGGGGCTTGGCTGCGTCCATCCGGGCCGCCGACCAGGTGCCGGACGCCGCGTCGCCCGGGAAGCCGCTGTCGGCGACGTAGCGGGCCCAGTCCTCCACCTTCCAGCCGGTCAGGTCGCCCAGGCTGGTGGGCGCGGACGTGGGCAGGGCCGGGGGAGGGGCGGAGGGCCGGGCGGGGCCGTCCGGGCCGCAGCCGGCCGCGCCCAGGGTGAGCGCGGCGAGCAGCGCCCCGCCCGCCCGGAGTACGGCCGCCGCGGCCCGGCTGGTGGTTCTCGGCATGCTGGATCGTCCCCCGTGCTGTGCTGGTGGTTCCGTACCGCTCCCGTGGCGGCCGCTACTTCTTGGAGATCCAGTCCAGCGCCTGCCGGGCGACCGTCTCCAGGTACGGGCCGCTCAGCGAGGTGTGCTCCTGGGTGCCGATCGAGGTGTTGCTGACCAGGGCCGTCCGCCCGTCCGGCATGGTGGCGAACCAGCCGCCGCCGCTGGCGCCCTGGGTCATGTTGCAGCCGATGGTCAGCATGGTCGGGCGCTTGGCGTCGAAGGAGAGCCGGGTGGGCTTTCCGCCGTCGCACTTGTACAGCTCCTGGCCGTCGAACGGCTTGGCGAGCGGGTAGCCGGTGGCCGTGACCTTGAGCTGGTCGCGCGGCGCGTCGAACCAGACCGGGACGGCCGAACCGACCGTCTCCTCCAGGGACTTGCCGGTGTCGTTCTGGTTGTGCACGCGCATGATCGCGAAGTCGTACTGGTTGGCCGCGTCACCGGTGGCGCTGCCCTCGACCATCCACTGCGGCGAGGTGGTGACCTGGTCGGCCCACCAGGTGCCGAGCGGGGCCAGCTCGGACAGCGGGGCCCGCTTGCCGCCGCTGGAGGCGCCCGAGTTGTTGTAGGCGGGCACGAAGACCAGGTCCTTGTAGAAGTTCCCGCCCTTGCCCTCGTGCACGCAGTGGCCGGCCGTCCAGACCAGGTTGCTCTTGCCCGGGTGCTGGGGATCGGCGATCACCGTCGCCGAGCAGTTGCCGCGCCCGCCCTGGGCGGAGAAGAACACCTTGCCGGAGGGCTGCTTGGTGTACGGACGGGGCACCGTCACCGCCTTGACCACCGCGGGCTCGGGGTCGGTCACGCCGTCGTCGGTGGCCGGCTTGGGGGTGGCGGGCGCCGGCTTGGCGGCGGGCGGGGCCGGATCGGCGGGCTTGGAGTCACCCATCTTGTCCGGGTCCCAGAAGTCCTTCACCACCGGGTTGTTGAAGACGTGCTTGGACGCCCACTTGTCCCAGTCCTCGAACTTCCACTTCTTCAGGTCGTCCCAGCTCTTGGGCAGACCCTCCAACAGGCTGGTCGGGATCCCGGACGGGAGGGTGATCCCGCCGATCACGCCGCCCGAGCCCGAGCCGGCGGCCTGGGCGGGCGCCGAGGAGGGCGGCGGCGCGGGGCTGTTCGTGTCGCCCGGCGGGCCGTCCGGCCCGCAAGCGCTCACGGCGAGCAGGGTGCCGGCGGCCAGGGCGGCGGCCAGGGCTGACCGGTGGATCGTTGGCATCTGTGCGTTTCCCCCTGTGTTCGGTCGGTTCGTGGTGCGACGGTCCGCCGCCTTGGAGTCTTCCATCGGGGACGAGGACGGCGGCGCCCGCCCCCCGGGTTCCGGCGCCGCCGGGAGGTCACCGATCCGTGACCCGGGGACGGCCCGTCCGAGGGTGCAGCAGGGCATTCGGCCTCGGAGGCGCACAATCCGAGATCTTCACCCGGACGAGTGAGCGGTCCTTGTGATCACCCATCACGGATAGGTAACCCTTACCTGACGCGACGGTGCGAGTGCCCGCCAACCCCTCCACCACGGTGCGCGTCAGCACCCCCACGCGCCCCAAGGAGCAGCCTTGAGCACCGCCGCCCTCACCGGAGCCCCGCCCGTACCGTCGCCCACCGCGGGGCGGTCCGCCGGACACGACCTGCTGCTGGACCCCGATCCGGCCGTCGCCGCCGAGCAGGCCGGACTGGAGGCCCTGCTGCGCTGCTGGACACGGGAGACCGGAGCCCGCCCCGGGCCGGACAACCGGCTGCGGGTCGCCGTCCTCGGCGGCGCCGCCCGGCTCACCGTCCCGGTCCGCTACTGGTCGCCCGGCGGCTGGCACCGCTTCGGACCGGCCACCCTCTCGGCCGGCGAGGGCACCGCCGACGCCCCGGTCGACACCGTCACCACCGCCGCGCTGCTCGCCGCCGCGGCCGCCGAACGGCCCGACCCCGGACAGGTCGCCGACCTCGCCGCCCGGGTCGCCGACTCGGTCGTGCGCACCGCCGAGATCCTCGCCCACCGCCGCACCGCCGCCGTCCCCGGCGGGCCGGAGCGCTCGCACTTCCTCGCCGCCGAACAGTCCCTGCTGCTCGGCCACCCGCTGCACCCCACCCCGAAGAGCCGCGACGGCCTCGGCCCGGCCCAGAGCGCCGCCTACTCGCCCGAACTCCACGGCTCCTTCCAGCTGCACTGGTTCGCGGTGGACCGGGCGCTGCTCGCGGCCGGCTCCGCCGTCACCGAGAGCGCCGAGCAGCTCGTCGCCGGCCTGTTCGACGGAGGCCCGGCGCTGCCGCCCGGCACCGTCGCCCTGCCGCTGCACCCCTGGCAGGCCCGCGAACTCGCCCACCGCCCGGCCGCCGCCGCCCTGCTCGCCGACGGGCTGCTGCACGACCTCGGCCCGGCCGGCGAGCCCTGGTACCCCACCTCCTCGGTGCGCACCGTCTACCGGCCCGGCACCCCGTGGATGCTCAAGCTCTCGCTCGGCCTGCGGATCACCAACTCCCGCCGGGAGAACCTGCGCAAGGAACTGCACCGCGGCCTGGAGATGCACCGGCTGCTGGAGAACGGGCTGGCCGCCGAGTGGCGGGCCGCCCACCCCGGCTTCGACATCGTCCGCGACCCGGCCTGGATCGGCGTCGACCATCCCGACCTCGGCGACCCGTGCGGCCTGGACACCGTGCTGCGCGCCCAGCCCTTCGCGCCCGCCGAACGCACGCTGTGCGTCGCCGGGTTGGTCGCCGAACAGCCGCTGGGCACCGGGGACACCGTGCCCTCCCGGCTCGGCGACCTGCTGCGGGCGCTGGCCGTCCGCTGCGGCCGCCCGGTGCGGACCGTGGCCGCCGAATGGTTCCTGCGCTACCTGGACGCGGTCGTCCTGCCCATCCTCTGGCTGGACGGCCAAGGCGGCATCGCCCTGGAGGCGCACCAGCAGAACAGCCTCGTCCAGCTGGACGCCGAGGGCTGGCCGTGCGGCGGCCGCTACCGCGACAACCAGGGCTACTACTACCGGGAGAGCGCCGCCGACCGGCTCACCGCCCGGCTGCCCGGACTCGGCGCGGACAGCGACACCTTCCTGCCGGACGACGTGATCGACCACCACTTCGCCTACTACCTCGGCATCAACCACGTGCTCGGCCTGATCGGCGCCTTCGGCTCCCAGCGGCTCGCCGACGAGACCGTCCTGCTGGCCGCGCTGCGCCGCTTCCTGACCGGCCCGCGGGCCACCGCCACCCGCTCGGCGCTGCCCGCGCTGCTGCTGGACGCGCCCACCCTGCCCTGCAAGGCCAACCTGCTGACCAGGATCAACGGCATGGACGAACTGGTCGGCCCGGTCGCCAGCCAGTCGGTGTACGTGGACATCCCCAATCCGGTGGCGGGCGCCTGATGTTCCACGACCTGCCCGGGTGGGGCGCCGTCCCCACCCCGGCCGGCGAGTTCCGGCTCGGCCCGGTCCGGCTGCCCGCCGACCTGGAGCTGGTCGCCGGGTGGATGAACGACCCCGAGGTCGACGCCTTCTGGGCGCTCGCCGGCCCGCCGGAGGTCACCGAACGGCACGTCCGGGCCCAACTGGACGGCGACGGCCGCAGCACCCCGTGCCTCGGCCTGCTCGACGGCGAGCCGATGAGCTACTGGGAGGTCTACCGGGCCGACCTCGACCCGCTCGCCGCGTACTACCCGGCCCGGCCGCACGACACCGGCGTGCACCTGCTGCTCGGCCCCGCCGCCAGCCGCGGCCGGGGCCTCGGAGCCCTGCTGCTGGCCGCGCTCGCAGAATTGATTCTCCGCCGGAATCCGTGCTGCGAACGGGTGGTGGCCGAGCCGGACGTCCGCAACCTGCGGTCCGTCCGGGCCTTCGAACGGGCCGGCTTCCGGGCCGCCGCCGAACTCGACCTGCCCGACAAGCGCGCCGCCCTGATGGTCCGCGACCGAGCCCCGGGGCCTGTCGTGCGACAGCCCCAACTCCCCGCCTAGGAAACCCCTGTGGACACCTCGACACCCCCCGCGTACGACCTGCTCGGCGTCGGCATCGGCCCGTTCAACCTCTCGCTCGCCGCACTCGCCGAACCGGTGCCCGGCCTGCGCACGCTCTTCTGCGACCAGCGCCCCGAGTTCCGCTGGCACCCCGGGATGCTGGTGGACGGGGCCCGGATGCAGGTGCCCTTCCTCGCCGACCTGGTCTCCCTGGTCGACCCGACCAACCCCTGGTCCTTCCTCAACTACCTGCGCGCGCAGGACCGGCTGTTCCCGTTCTACTTCGCCGAGCGCTTCCAACTGCCCCGCCGCGAGTACGACCACTACTGCCGTTGGGCCGCCGAACGCCTGCCCAACTGCCGCTTCGGCACCGAGGTCACCGCCCTCCACTGGGACGCGCCCTGGTACCGGGCCGAGCTGACCGACACCGTGACCGGGCGGCGCTCCACCGTACGGGCCCGCAACCTCGCCCTCGGCGTCGGCACCCGGCCGGTGCTGCCCGAGGCCTTCACCGCGCCGGCCGGCCACCCTCGGGCCTTCCACTCCGCCGAGTACCTGGACCGCCGCGCCGACCTGGCCGGCGCCCGGGACATCACCGTGATCGGCAGCGGGCAGTCCGGCGCCGAGGTCTTCCTCGACCTGCTGCGGCGCCACGAGAGCGACCGGGTCCGGCTGCGCTGGCTCACCCGCAGCAGGGCACTCGCCCCCATGGAGTACTCCAAGCTCGGCCTGGAGCACTTCACCCCCGACTACACCCGCTACTTCCACGGCCTGCCCGGCCCCGTCCGGGACACCCTGGTCGCCGCCCAGTGGCAGCTGCACAAGGCCGCCAGCGCCGAGACCCTCGCCGAGATCCACGACCACCTGTACGAGCGCACCATCGGCCGCCCGATCGACACCGCCCCGGTCGAGATCAGCCCCGGCACCACCGTCACCGACGCCCGACCGGGCCCCTGCGGCGGCCTCGAACTGCACTGCCGGCACACCGACTCCGGCGCCGAACACGTGCTGCGCACCGACGCCGTGGTGCTCGCCACCGGCTACCGGGCGGCCCGCCCGGCCGCGCTCGAACCGCTCGCCGAACTGATCGACTGGGACGAGGCCGGGCGCTACCGGGTCGACCTGGACCACCGGGTCGCCACCCGGCCCGAACTCACCGGCGGGCTGTACGTCCAGAACGCCGAACTGCACACCCACGGCGTCGGCACCCCCGACCTCGGGCTCGGCGCCCACCGGGCCGCCGTGATCCTCAACGCCGTCACCGGTCGCACCGTCCACCGGCTGCCCAGCCGCACCGCCTGGACCGGCTTCGCGCCGCCCGTCCCCGCGACCCCGCCACCGACCACCGTCGTCCCCCGCCCCCAGGAGTTGACCCGTGCCGCAACCGTCGGCCGCTGAACCGCCGCTCCACCTGCCCCCGCACCTCACCGCCGGGCACTGGCAGCGGGCCGGCCGCGCCCTGCTGGCCAAGATGCTCGGCGAGTTCGCCTACGAGGAGCTGCTCCGGCCCGTCCCCGGCGACGCGCCCGGGGAGTACCGGCTGGAGCTGCCCGAGGCGGAGTACCGCTTCACCGCGCGGCGCGGCGCCTACGACAGCTGGCAGGTCGACCCTGAGTCCGTCCGCTGCACCCGCCCGGACGGCCTGGACCCGCTGCGCTTCCTCCCGTACGCCCGGCAGACCCTCGGCATGCGCGGCGAGACCACCGGCCACCTGATCCGCGAGCTCTCCGCCACCCTGATCGCCGACGCCCGCCAGCTCGCCACCGCGCTCACCGCCGCCGAACTGGCCGAGCTCGGCCACGCCGAACTGGAGGGCCGGCAGACCGGTCACCCCTGGATCGTCCCCAACAAGGGCCGGATCGGCTTCTCCGGCATCGACGCCGCCCGCTGGGCCCCCGAGGCCCGCAGCCCGCGCCCGCTGCCCTGGATCGCGGTGCACCGCCGGCTGGCCGAGTACCGCGGCGTGCCCGGCCTGGAGCGGCCCGAGCAGCTGTACGCCCGCGAGCTGGACGACGTGGACGCGCTGCGCGCCGCGCTCGGCCCGGACGCCGACGACTACCTGCTGCTGCCCGTCCACCCCTGGCAGTGGGAAGAGACGATTCTGCCGCTGTTCGCGCCCTGGATCGCCTCCGGGGAGATCGTCCCGCTGCCCTCGGACGGGGACCCACGGCTGCCCCAGCAGTCCATCCGCTCCTTCTTCAACACCGCCCACCCCGAGCGCTGCACCGTCAAGCTGCCGCTGTCCATCCTCAACACCCTGGTCTGGCGCGGCCTGCCGGTCGAACGCACGCTGGCCGCGCCCACCGTCACCGCCTGGCTGCTCGGACTGCGCGACGCCGACCCCTACCTGCGCGACGAGTGCCGGGTGATCCTGCTCGGCGAGATCGCCTCCGTCACCGTCGACCACCCGCTCTACCGGGAGCTGCCCGAGGCGCCGTACCAGTACAAGGAACTGCTCGGCGCGATCTGGCGCCAGCCGCTCGGGCCCTACCTGGACGGCGGCGAACGCGCCCGCACCCTGGCCGCGCTGCTCCAGACCGGCTCCGACGGGCGGGCGCTCGTCGCCGAGCTGATCGCCCGCTCCGGCCTCGCCCCCGCCGACTGGACCGCCCGGCTGTTCGCCTCGATGATGCCGCCGCTGCTGCACTTCCTCTACCGCTACGGGCTGGTCTTCTCCCCCCACGGGGAGAACGCGATCGTGGTCTTCGACTCCTCCGACGTGCCGGTCCGCCTCGCGGTCAAGGACTTCGTGGACGACGTCAACCTCAGCGCCCAGAGCCTGCCCGAACTGCACGGACTGCCGATGGAGGTGGCCGAGACGCTGCTGCGGGAGAGCCCCCAGGGGCTCTGCCAGTTCATCCACTCCGGGCTGTTCATCGGTGTCTTCCGCTACCTCGCCCCGCTCCTGGAGGCGCAGACCGGGCTGCCCGAGACGGAGTTCTGGGCCCTGCTGCGCGCCGAGGTGCTCCGCTACCAGGACCGCTTCCCCGAGCTGGGCGAGCGCTTCGAGCTGTTCGACCTGTTCCGCCCCCGGATCGACCGGCTCTGCCTCAACCGCAACCGGCTGCTGCTGGACGGCTACCAGGACCGTCCGCACCGCCCGCACGCCGCCCGGTACGGGACGGTGCCGAACGCGCTGGTCGCCGTGGATGTGCGAATGCCCGCGCAGCGGGACCGGATTGTCACCCCCGCCCCGTAGGCTGGGAACGTCATGACGAACGACTCCGAATCCCACGACTCCGAATCCCGGCAGGCGGCGGACCTCGACAACGAGGCCGAGGAAGCCGTAGCCGTCCCGCGCTCGCGGATCCCCGAACTGCTGCACGCCGCGGTGGCGGCCGTCGGCGGCGTGGAGCGCCCCGGCCAGCTCCGGATGGCCGAGGCCGTCGCGGACGCCGTCGACCATGCCGAGCACCTGCTCGTCCAGGCCGGCACCGGCACCGGGAAGTCCCTGGCCTACCTGGTGCCCGCGCTCGCCCACGGGGACCGCGTGGTGGTCGCCACCGCCACCCTGGCGCTCCAACGCCAGCTGGTGGAACGCGACTTGCCGCGCACCGTCGACGCCCTGCACCCGGTGCTGCGGCGCCGCCCGCTGTTCGCGATGCTCAAGGGCCGCTCCAACTACCTGTGCCTGCACCGGGCCAACGAGGGCACCCCGAGTGACGAGGGCGAGGGCCTGTTCGACCCGGTGGAGGCGCTCGGCGGGCCCACCGGGAAGCTCGGCCAGGACGTGCTGCGGCTGCGCGACTGGGCCGACGAGACGGAGACCGGGGACCGCGACGACCTCAGCCCCGGCGTCTCCGACAAGGCCTGGGCCCAGCTGGCGGTCACCTCCAAGGAGTGCCTGGGCGCCACCCGCTGCGCGTACGGGCAGGAGTGCTTCGCGGAGAAGGCCCGGGAGCGGGCCAAGCTGGCGGACGTCGTGGTCACCAACCACGCGATGCTCGCGATCGACGCGATCGAGGGCGCGCCGGTGCTGCCCGAGCACGGGCTGCTGATCGTGGACGAGGCGCACGAGCTGGTCAACCGGGTCACCGGCGCGGCCACCGCCGAGCTGACGGTCGGCGCGGTCAACCGGGCGGTCAAGCGGGCCGCGCGGCTGGCCAACGAGAAGGCGGTGGACGCGCTCCAGGCCGCGGCCGAGAACTACCACGGCCTGATGGAGACCGCTCAGCCCGGCCGGGTCGAGGAGCTGCCCGAGTACCTGGCGTACGCGGTCACCGCGATCCGGGACGCCTCCCGCCAGGTGATCACCTCGCTCGGCGAGACCAGGGACAAGGGGCTCAGCGACGAGGACGCCGTCCGCAAGCAGGCGATGGCCGCGGCCGAGTCGCTGCACGAGACGGCCGACCGGCTGCTGCAGGACTCCGAGTACGACGTGGTCTGGATCGAGCGCAGCGACCGCTACGGGCTGGGCACCGCCTCGCTGCGGGTCGCCCCGCTGAGCGTCTCCGGGCTGCTGCGCGAGGGGCTGTACAAGGAGCGCTCGGTCGTCCTGACCTCGGCCACGCTCAAGCTCGGCGGGGACTTCAACGGCGTCGCAGCCTCGGTCGGCCTGCCCTCCGAGGCGCGGCTGCCGGACGTCCGCGCCGCCGGGGACAACCCCGAGCCGGGCTTCGGCGAGGACGCCGTCCCGCACTGGCGCGGGATCGATGTCGGCTCGCCGTTCAAGTACCCCAAGCAGGGCATCCTGTACGTCGCCAGGCACCTGGCCGACCCCGGGCGCGATCCCGAACGGCCGGACATGCTGGACGAGTTGGCCGAGCTGATCGGCGCGGCCGGCGGGCGGACCCTGGGCCTGTTCTCCTCGATGCGCGGCGCCCAGACGGCCGCCGAGGCGATGCGCGAGCGGCTGGACCAGCGCATCCTGCTCCAAGGCGAGGACACCCTGGGCGAGTTGATCCGGGAGTTCGCCTCCGACGCGGAGACCTGCCTGTTCGGCACGCTCTCGCTCTGGCAGGGCGTGGACGTGCCCGGCTCGGCCTGTCAGCTGGTCGTGATGGACCGGATCCCGTTCCCCCGGCCGGACGATCCGCTGATGAGCGCCCGCCAGAAGGACGTCGAACAGCGCGGCGGGAACGGCTTCATGGCCGTCGCGGCGACGCACGCGGCGCTGCTGATGGCCCAGGGCGCGGGCCGACTGGTGCGCGCGGCCGACGACCGGGGCGTGGTCGCGGTGCTGGACCCGCGGGTGGAGACCAAGCGGTACGGGAGCTTCTTCCGCTCCTCGATGCCGGAGTTCTGGTACACCACGGACCGCAACCAGGTGCGCCGCTCGCTGGCGGCGATCGACGCCTCGGCGGCGCCGGTGCGCCCGGTGGTGAAGCGGGGCTGAGGCCCCGCCGAGATACCTCATGCCGGAGGGGCTCCCCGCGGTCGCGGTGGAGCCCCTCTCCGGTGTGCGGCCGTGCCCTGGTCAGAGCCGGCGCAGGACCGCGACGACCTTGCCCAGGATGGTCGCGTTGTCGCCGTTGATCGGCTCGTACGCCGGGTTGTGCGGCATCAGCCAGATCCGGCCGTCCTCGCGCTTGAGCCGCTTGACCGTGGCCTCGCCGTCGATCATCGCGGCCACGATGTCGCCGTTCTCCGCGACCGGCTGGCGGCGCACGGTGACCCAGTCGCCGTCGCAGATGGCCGCCTCGACCATCGAGTCGCCGCGGACGGTGAGCGCGAACAGCTCGCCCTCGCCGACCAGCTGGCGGGGCAGCGGGAAGACGTCCTCCACCGTCTGCTCGGCCAGGATCGGCCCGCCGGCGGCGATCCGGCCGACCAGCGGGACGTAGGAGGTGGACGGGCGGCCGGCCGTCTCGGCGGTGTTCGGGCGGGCCACCTCGACGCCGCGGACCTCGTAGGCGCGCGGGCGGTGCGGATCCCGGCGCAGGAAGCCCTTGCGCTCCAGGGCCATCAGCTGGTGGGCGACCGAGGAGGTGCTGGACAGGCCGACGGCCTGGCCGATCTCGCGCATGGACGGCGGGTAGCCGCGACGCTGGACGGAATCCCGGATGACCTCGATCACCCGGCGTTGGCGCTCGGTGAGGCCGGCCTCGTCGGTCCGGATGCCGGGGGGGCGGCCGGGCATCGCGCGGGCGGGCGAGGGGTGGGTGTCGTCCATCGCGGGGGAGTGTTCGATCGCCTGGTCGGGAACGCGGGGCGCCCCGGAAAGGGCCGCGCCGGGGAGACGATGGTCTTCGCTACGGTCCATGCTGATGTCCAGACCCTGCTGATTCGTGGTGCGCTGCCCCACCTTGAACTGGGAGTGTTCCTGCACCGGGATGGTGTTGCTTTCGATCGTGTTCACGGCGGCCCCTCTCGACGGCTGTCCTCTCCCTTTTCCAGCCCAACGCGCCTCCTATCGAAAGGTTGCGCCAAACACACGTTCGAGTGAATTATTCGGGAGTTGACTGACTCGATCAAGGCTTTGTTGTACATCGAGTAAATGTTCGACCGAAACCTGACCCGGGCAGTCTAATCGGGGTCGACACGCCAAGGCGCTCGCATCCCCCAGAGGCCTAGATGTAGTGGCTACAGTCCTCTCCGTGCCCAGTACTAGTGGTCGCCCCGCATGATCAGCTTGCCGGGGACCCGGGCGCATCGCATAGACTCGACTAGTCCGAACGTTCTGCCAGGGAGGGATCCCGAGGTGCACTGCCCCTTCTGCCGGCACTCCGACAGCCGTGTTGTCGACAGCCGGACCACCGAGGACGGCAGCTGCATCCGCCGTCGGCGGCAGTGCCCGGACTGCGGCCGCCGCTTCACCACGGTGGAGACGGCCGCGCTGATGGTCATCAAGCGCAGCGGCGTCACCGAGCCGTTCTCCCGGCAGAAGGTCATCACCGGCGTCCGCAAGGCCTGCCAGGGCCGCCCGGTCACCGAGGACGCGCTCGCCCAGCTCGGCCAGCGGGTCGAGGAGTGCGTGCGCGCCAGCGGCAACGCCGAGCTGACCACCCACGACGTGGGCCTGGCCATACTCGGCCCGCTCAAGGAACTCGACGTGGTCGCCTACCTGCGCTTCGCCAGCGTGTACCAGGCCTACGACGGACTGGAAGACTTCGAGGCCGCCATCGCGGAGCTCCGCGCCGAGCGGCCCTTCACCCCGGAGACGGACGACACCTGCGTGTCCGTCTCCGCCGCCGCGCCCTAGTAGCCGGCGCCGGGCCCCCAGCGGGCCCTGCCACCGCACCACCACGGCCCCGCGGGGCCCACGCGTGCCCGAAAACGGGGCACAGAACCATACAAACCGTGCGCAAGCAGGCGAGGTCTCCGCCTGCCCGCACACCGGAAGAACGAACCAGCAGTGCCCGGACTTTTCAGGGCACTTCGGGCGTTTGCCCAGGAGGAGGAAAAGTGACAGACACCACGAGCGGTTCCGCGCGCGGGTCGAAGTCCGAGAAGGCCGCGGCCAAGGGCGCCAAGGCTCCGAAGGGCGGTCTCCGGATGGAGCGCATCTACACCACTCCTGGCGTGCACCCGTACGACGAGGTCCGCTGGGAGCGGCGCGACGTCGTGATGACCAACTGGCGTGACGGCTCGATCAACTTCGAGCAGCGCGGCGTCGAGTTCCCCGATTTCTGGTCGGTGAACGCTGTCAACATCGTCACGTCCAAGTACTTCCGCGGCGCCGTCGGCACCCCCCAGCGCGAGTGGAGCCTCAAGCAGATCATCGACCGCGTGGTGCTCACCTACCGCGCCGCCGGCGAGAAGCACGGCTACTTCGCCACCAAGGACGACGCCGAGATCTTCGAGCACGAGCTGAGCCACGCCCTCCTCCACCAGGTGTTCAGCTTCAACTCGCCGGTCTGGTTCAACGTCGGCACCAAGCAGCCCCAGCAGGTCAGCGCCTGCTTCATCCTGTCCGTCGACGACTCCATGGAGTCGATCCTCGACTGGTACAAGGAAGAGGGCATGATCTTCAAGGGCGGCTCCGGCGCCGGCCTCAACCTCTCCCGGATCCGCTCCTCCAAGGAGCTGCTCTCCTCCGGCGGCAACGCCTCCGGCCCGGTCTCCTTCATGCGTGGCGCCGACGCCTCGGCCGGCACCATCAAGTCCGGTGGCGCCACCCGCCGCGCGGCCAAGATGGTCGTGCTCGACGTGGACCACCCGGACATCGAAGCCTTCATCGAGACCAAGGTGAAGGAGGAGGAGAAGATCCGCGCCCTGCGCGACGCGGGCTTCGACATGGACCTCGGCGGGGACGACATCACCTCCGTCCAGTACCAGAACGCCAACAACTCGGTCCGGGTCAACGACGAATTCATGACCGCCGTCGAGAACGGCAGCGAATTCGGCCTGCGCGCCCGGATGACCGGCGAGGTCATCGAGACCGTCGACGCCAAGAAGCTGTTCCGCAAGATGGCCGAGGCCGCCTGGGCCTGCGCCGACCCGGGCATCCAGTACGACACCACCATCAACCACTGGCACACCTGCCCGGAGTCCGGCCGCATCAACGCGTCCAACCCCTGCTCCGAGTACATGCACCTGGACAACTCCAGCTGCAACCTCGCCTCGCTGAACCTGATGAAGTTCCTGCGCGACGACGACTCCTTCGACGCCGCCTCCTTCGCCAAGGTCGTCGAGCTGGTCATCACCGCGATGGACATCTCCATCTGCTTCGCCGACTTCCCGACCGAGAAGATCGGCGAGACCACCCGCGCCTACCGCCAGCTCGGCATCGGCTACGCCAACCTCGGCGCCCTGCTGATGGCCACCGGCCACGCCTACGACAGCGAGGGCGGCCGCGCCCTGGCCGGCGCCATCACCTCGCTGATGACCGGCACCGCCTACCGTCGCGGCGCCGAACTCGCCGGTGTGGTAGGCCCGTACGACGGCTACGCCCGCAACGCGACGGCGCACCGCCAGGTCATGAAGCAGCACGCGGACGCCTCGCTGGACGCCGTCTCGGTGGACGACCTGGACGCCCCGGTCTGGCTCGCCGCGAACAAGACCTGGCAGGACGTGCTGCGCCTCGGCGCGCAGAACGGTTTCCGCAACGCCCAGGCCTCGGTGCTCGCCCCGACCGGCACCATCGGCCTGATGATGGACTGCGACACCACCGGCGTCGAGCCCGACCTGGCCCTGGTCAAGTTCAAGAAGCTCGTCGGCGGCGGCTCGATGCAGATCGTCAACGGCACCGTCCCGCGCGCCCTCAAGCGCCTGGGCTACCAGGACGAGCAGATCGAGGCGGTCGTCGCCCACATCGCCGAGCAGGGCAACGTGGTGGACGCGCCGGGCCTGAAGTCCGAGCACTACGAGGTGTTCGACTGCGCGATGGGCGAGCGGGTCATCTCGGCCATGGGCCACGTGCGGATGATGGCCGCGATCCAGCCGTGGATCTCCGGTGCCATCTCCAAGACCGTGAACATGCCCGAGAGCGCCACCGTGGAAGAGGTCGAGGAGATCTACTTCCAGGCCTGGAAGCTCGGGGTGAAGGCACTCGCGATCTATCGCGACAACTGCAAGGTCGGTCAGCCGCTCTCGGCGAAGACCAAGGCCACCGAGGAGAAGGCCGAGGAGGCCCCGGCCGCCGCGGTCGAGAAGGTGGTCGAGTACCGCCCGGTCCGCAAGCGCCTGCCCAAGGGCCGTCCGGGCATCACCACCTCCTTCACGGTCGGTGGCGCCGAGGGCTACATGACCGCCAACTCCTACCCGGACGACGGTCTGGGCGAGGTCTTCCTGAAGATGTCCAAGCAGGGTTCGACCCTCGCGGGCATGATGGACGCCTTCTCCATCGCCGTCTCGGTCGGCCTCCAGTACGGCGTGCCGCTGGAGACCTACGTCGCGAAGTTCACCAACATGCGCTTCGAGCCGGCCGGTCTGACCGACGACCCGGACGTGCGGATGGCGCAGTCGATCGTCGACTACATCTTCCGCCGCCTGGCGCTCGACTTCCTGCCGTTCGAGACCCGCTCGGCGCTCGGCATCCACTCCGTCGAGGAGCGCCAGCGCCACCTGGAGACGGGCTCGTACGAGCCGCTGGACGCCGAGGAGCTCGACACCGAATCGCTCGCCCAGTCCGCCCCGGTGACGGCCGCCAAGCCGGCCGCGATCCCGGCCCCGGCGCCGGCCGTCGAGGCGCCCAAGGCGACCCCGAAGCAGGCCCACAACTCCACGGAGCTGATGGAGATCCAGCTCGGGCTCAACGCCGACGCCCCGCTCTGCTTCTCCTGCGGCACCAAGATGCGCCGCGCCGGCAGCTGCTACCTCTGCGAGGGCTGCGGCTCCACCAGCGGTTGCAGCTGACCGCGCCCGACCCCCGGTGGTCGCCCCTGAGGTGACCCCCTGAAGCGGGGCGAGGACCTTCCCGGTCCTCGCCCCGCTTCTTCGTTTCCCGGGGGCTGCCGATGTCACGTACGGGGGCGGTGTTCGGTCTGGAGGGGGTGACGGTTCCTGACGGGAGGAGTGGTGCGGTGATGGGCACAGTGCTGGTGACGGGGGCGACGGGGACGCTGGGGCGGGAGGTGGTGCGGCTGCTGGTGGAGCGAGGGGTGGCGGTGCGGGGGTTGAGCCGGCGGGCGCGCGGTGGCGGCGACGGGGTCGAGTGGGTGGTCGGGGACCTGGTGAGCGGGGCCGGGACGGCGGCGGCGATGGCCGGGGTCGAGGTGGTGGTGGACTGCGCGACCACGCAGAAGAAGGCGGACGTGGCCGGGGTCCGGACGCTGGTGGCGCAGGCGCGCGAGGCCGGGGTGCGGCACCTGGTGTACGTGTCGATCGTCGGGATCGACCGGGTGCCGCTCGCCTACTACCGGACGAAGCTGGCCTGCGAGCGGGTGGTGCGGGAGTCCGGGCTGGGCTGGACGGTGCTGCGGGCGACGCAGTTCCACGACCTGGTGCTGAAGTTCTTCGACGCCTCGGTGAAGCTGCCGGTGTTCCCGGTGCTGAGCGGGGCGGCGTTCCAGCCGGTGGACGTGCGGGAGGTGGCCGAGGCGGTCGCGGACCTGGTGTGGGAGGGGCCGGCCGGCTTCGCGCCGGAGGTGGGCGGCCCGCAGGTGCGCTCGTACCGGGAGCTGGCCGAGGCCTATCTGCGGGCGGCGGGCAAGCGCCGGCCGCTGCTGCCGCTGCGGCTGCCGGGGGCGGCCGCCCGGGGCCTGCGGGCGGGCGGGAACCTGGCGCCGGAGCGGGCGGTGGGCCGGGGGGCCTTCGAGGAGGCGCTGGAGCGGCATTTCGCCGACCGCTGAGGCCCCCAAGCGTCAACCAGGGTTGACATCATCGAAGGCGTCAGCCGGAGGTGACGGGGAGCCCGCCGTCGCCGTGCCGGTCGACACCGTGCTGGTCGACACCGGGCTGGACCGGGAGGCGGCGCGCCGGGCCGTGCGGCGCCGGCGGGGTGGCGGGGACCAGGCGCAGGCGCCGGCCTCGATCGGGGTCGACCCGGGCGCGGTGCGCGAGGCGGTCGAGTCGGTCTTCGGCAAGGGGGTGCTGGACACCCCGGCCGAGGAGGAGCCGACACGCCGGGGCTGGTTCCGTTCCGGCGGCAGGAACGGGCACCTCCCGTTCACGGCCGCGGCGAAGAAGGCGCTGGAGCGGGCGCCCGGAGTGTGAACCGCAGGCGGTGGCGGGGGCTCAGGGGCGCGTGTCTGACGCGAAAGGAGAGAATTGGCCGTCAACTGGTGGTTTGAGTGCAATGTCTGAATCGATATGATCGATCGTATGAACCGATGAGCCGCCCGGAACGTCTCGCGACGTCGCCGGGCGGTCTCGTATGCGCCCGAACAGCTGTCGGCGGCGACCGTCGCCGGACCACAGCCGCGCCGCCGCCCGCCGACGTTGCCGAGGACCGCACCGATGAGAGAAGCCACCAGCCCCGACGGCCGATCCCGCCGACGGCCCGCACCGCGCACTGCCGCCCTGACCGGGGCCGCCGTCCTGCTGGCGCTGGTCGCCGCGCCGGTCGGCATCACCCGGGCGCTCGGCGCGGACCAGCCGCTCACCGCCTTCGCGGTCGGCGCCGTCACGGTGCTCTGGCTGGTCGCCGTCGGCCTCGCGGCGGTCGGTGCCGAACGCACCCGCCGCCTCACCGAGGAGCTGGCCGCGCAGCACGAGGAGACCCGGGCCGCCCTGGTCGTCGCGGGCAAGGCCCGGCGGGCCGAGACGGCCGCCGTCGACCACGCCGCCGCCGCGTTCGCCGACCGGGACCTCGCCCGCGCCGAGCGGACCCGGGCCGAGGCGGACGTCGCCGCCGCCCACGCCGAACTGACCCGGCTGCGGGGCGAACTCGACGCCGAACACGCCGAGCTGGACCGGATCACCGAGGACCTGCTGCCCGAGCTGGTGCGGAAGCTGCGGGCCGGCGCGGCCGTGGACCGGGTGCTGGCCGACCACCGCGAGCACCCCAGGTACGCGCTGCTGCGGGTGGTCGGCGAGGAGGTCGGCCACGGCGAGCGGATGCGGGCCGCCGCGCTCGCGGTCTGCGCGACCGCCGCCGGGCGGGTGCAGGCGCTGGCCACGAGCATGCACGCCGAGCTGCGCGAGATGCAGCACCGGCACGACGAGGAGGTGCTCGGCGACCTGCTGAGCCTGGACCACTCGACCGCCCAGGCGGGCCGGATGGCCGACAGCATCTCGGTGCTCACCGGCGCCCGCTCGGGCCGCCGCTGGGCCAAGCCGATCGCGGTGGAGTCGGTGCTGCGCGGCGCCCTCGGCCGGATCGGCGCCTACCAGCGGGTGCGGCTGCACAACGCCAGCACCGCCGCCGTCGCCGGGTACGCCGCCGAGGGCGTGATGCACGCGCTGGCCGAACTGCTGGACAACGCCACCAACTTCTCCGCCCCGCCGGCCGAGGTGCACGTCTACGTCGAGGAAGTGACCGCCGGGCTGGCGATCACCGTGGAGGACAGCGGGCTGGGCCTGAACGACAGCTGGCTGAGCCGGGCCGAACGGGCCGTCTCCGCCGAGCCGCTGGACCTCAGCACGCTCTCCGCCGGTACCCGGCTGGGGCTCGCGGTGGTCGGCGTGCTGGCGCGCAAGCACGGGTTGCGGATCTCCTTCCGGCCGTCGGCGCGCGGCGGCACCGGGGTGGTGATGCTGATCCCGCAGGAGCTGGTCACACACCCGGCTCCGACTGCCGCCTCGGCGCCCGTGCAGGCGTCCGGTCCGGCTCCGGCGCCGCGTACGGAGGCCGTGCGCCCCGCGCTCACCCCGGCGCGTCCTGCCCCCGCCTCCCTGTCCCCGGCGCCCTCCGCGCAGCGGGCGCCCTCCGGTGCGTCGAACGCTGCCGCGCCCGCCCTGCCGACCCGGCCCGCCCTGCCCGCCCGGCCCGCCCGGGTGACCGACAGCGGCCTGCCGCAGCGCCGTCGCGGGCAGACCCTGGCCACCACCGCCCCCGCGGCGGCCCGCTCGGCGAAGCCCGTACGGGCCGACGCGAGTGCGGCCGGCCGGTTCGGCGCGTTCCGCAACGCGACCGCCGCCCGTCCCTCGACCGCCGCCCGTCCCTCGGCCGCCGAGCCGACCCGGGCCGAGCCCTCGCCGACCGGGCAGCCCACCACGACCGACGCTTCCCCCGTCACCGAGTAAGGACACACGATGAACAGTGCCACCGACCGTGACCTCGACTGGCTGTTGGAGAACCTGCTGGCGGCGACCCCCGGCACCCGGCACGCGCTGGTCCTCTCCGCCGACGGCCTCAAGCTCTGCCACACCGCCGGGCTGAGCACCGACCAGGCCGACCAGCTGGCCGCCATCGCCTCCGGCCTGCAGAGCCTGGCGTACGGCGCCTCGATCGAGTTCGGCGACGGCAGCGGCGGTGTGCGGCAGTCGATGACCGACTTCCACGGCGGCATCCTGTGCATCGTGGCGGCCGGCGAGGGCGCCCACCTGGCGGTGGTCACGGACGACGACGCGGACGTCGGCGTGGTCGGCCACAACATGCACGGCCTGATCGAGCAGATCGGGGCCCGCCTCAGCGCGCCCGCCCGGGGTGCGGAAGGCGAGGCCGCTCAAGAGAGCGCGGGCATATGAACGGCAGGGCGGCGCTGCCGGGCCGCGACGACGACCCGGACCGCCTCTACACCATCACCCAGGGGCGCAGCCGGGCGCCGGAGAACGCCTTCGACCTGGTCACCCTGATCGTCGCCGAGCGGCCGCCGGTGCCCGGGATGCAGTCGGAGCACGCCCGGATCCTGCGGATGTGCCAGGCGCCGACCGCCGTGGTGGAGGTGGCGGCGGAGCTGGCGCTGCCGATCGCGGTGGTGAAGATCCTGCTCGGCGACCTGCTGGAGTCCGGGGCGGTCACCGCCCGGCACCCCCGGTTCGCGCCGAACAGGCCCCGGCTGCCCGACCTCGACACGCTGAAGCAGGTGCTGCATGGCCTCCAACGGCTCTGACGCCCGGCCCGCCGCCGATGCCGGGCCCGCCGCCGATGCCGGGCTCGCCGCCGATGCCCTGCCCGCTGCCGACGCCTGGTCCGACGCCGACGCCGACGCCGACGCCGACGCTGGCGCCTGGGCCGCCGGTTCGCGCGTCCCGCTGCCGGCGACCGCCGACGACGCGCTGAAGATCGTCGTGGTCGGCGGCTTCGGCGTGGGCAAGACCACGCTGGTCGGCTCGGTCAGCGAGATCCGCCCGCTGAGCACCGAAGAGGTGATGACCAAGGCGGGCGAGGGCATCGACCCGGCCGGCGCCTGGGGCAAGCGCTCCACCACGGTCGCCTTCGACTTCGGCCGGATCACCCTCTCCGAGCGCCAGGTGTTGTACCTGTTCGGCGCGCCCGGGCAGGAGCGCTTCTGGTTCCTCTGGGACCGCCTGTTCAGCGGCGCGCTGGGCGCGGTCGTCCTGGTGGACACCCGGCGGCTGGAGGACTCCTGGTACGCGATCGACCGGCTGGAGGCCCACGGGACGCCGTTCGTCGTGGCCCGCAACAACTTCGGCGAGCCGAGCCACACCCTGGAGCAGGTCCGCGAAGCCCTGGACCTGCCGGCGGGGGTGCCGCTGGTGGACTGCGACGCGCGCGACCGCGAGTCCGGCAAGCGGGTGTTGATCGCCCTGGTCCACCACCTGGCCGCCCTGGCCGGTTCGGCTGCGGTGTCCGACATGGCCGCCCCGGCCGGCGCGGCCCGTGCGGCCGTCCTGCCCGACGGGTTCGCCCCGGCCGGGTCCCGTACCGCGATCTACGAGGGGAGCACTCCGTGACCGAGCCCGCCGCCACCCCGCCCCCGGTCTGCCCGGCACACGTCGGCGCCACGCCGCTGTACGGGCCGCGCTTCCAGACCGACCCGGCCCAGCTCTATCGCGAGCTGCGCGCCGCGCACGGCCCGGTCGCCCCGGTCGAGCTGGTCGGCGGCGTACCGGCCTGGCTGGTCATCGGCTACCGCGAGCTCCAGCAGGTGACGGGCCGGCCGGAGCTGTTCGGCCGGGACTCCAGTCGCTGGCACGCCTGGGAGGCGCTGCCCGCCGACTGGCCGCTGAGGCCGATGGTGGCGCCCGCCCCCTCGATCCTCCACACCGAGGGCGAGGAGCACGGCCGGCGCTCGCGCGCGTTCGCCGACGCGCTGGCCGGGACCGACCCGTACGAGCTGCGCAAGCACGCCGAGGAGGTCGCCGACCGGCTGGTCGACGAGTTCGCCGGGCGCGGCGAGGCCGATCTGGTCGTCGAGTACGCGCACCGGATGCCGCTGCTGGTGCTGTGCCGGGCGCTCGGCCTGGACGAGGAACGGGAGCCGCAGCTGATCGCGGCGCTGCTGGCGATGCTGGACGGCGGCCCGGACGCGCCGGACGGCGCCCAGCGGCTGCTGGCGCTGATGCGCGCGCTGGTGGAGGGGAAGGCCGAGCGCCTGGGGGCCGACATCGCCTCGCGGATGCTGGCCCACCCGGCCGGGCTGACCCACGAGGAGGTGGCGCACGACCTGCGGGTGCTGCTGGTCGCCGGCCACCAGCCGACCTCGTACTGGATCTCCAACGCGCTGCGGCTGATGCTCACCGACGAGCGGTTCGCGGCCTCGCTGGCCGGCGGTCGGCGCAGCATCGGCCAGGCGCTGAACGAGGCGCTTTGGGAGGACACCCCGACCCAGATCGGCGTCGGCCGCTGGGCGGTCCGTGACACCCGGCTGGGCGGCCGGCGGATCGCCGAGGGGGACATGGTCCTGCTCGGGCTCGCCGGGGCCAACGAGGACCCGTCGGTCCGGCAGGCCGACGGCCGCCCGGCCGAGGGGAACCGGGCGCACCTGAGCTACTCGTACGGCGAGCACGGCTGCCCGTTCCCGGCCCAGGAGGCGGCCGAGGTGATCGCCGGCGCCGCGATCGAGGTGCTGCTGGACCGGCTGCCGGACCTGCGGCTGGCGGTGGCCGAGCACGCGCTGGTGTGGCGGCCGTCGGTCTGGGTACGCGGGTTGGTGGCGCTGCCGGTCTCGTTCACCCCGGGCGACCCGGTCTGATCCGTCTGTGCTCCCCAGGCCAAGGCCCTTCATGTGAAGGAGAGTTGTCGGTGACCTTGGCGGGGGCCTACGGCTGCGTTAACGTCTTCGATCAGTCGCGATCCCGTCCCCGCGATTTTGTCCCGCGACCCCGTTCCGTCAGCCCTTGCGGGCCCATCTCCGGTACAGCGCAATGTCGTTCAGCCCACCGTCGGCAGCACGCCCTGGCGAGGAGAGCCGCATTGACCCTCAATCCGACCACGCCGCATCCCAGTTACCGCCGGCGCATGGTCGCCGTGCCCGCCCTGTTGGCGGCGCTGGCGCTGACGGCGGCCTGCTCCAACAGTTCCGGCGGTTCGGGTGGCGGCGGAGGCGGATCGGCCGAGTCGCTGTCCGGTGACTGCGCCAAGTACCAGCCGTACGCCGGTCATTCGGGCACCACCGTGACGATGTTCGCCTCGATCCTGAGCCCGGAGTCGGACAACCTGGAGAAGTCCTGGGCCGAGTTCGGCAAGTGCACCGGGATCAAGATCAGCTACGAGGGGTCGAACGACTTCGAGTCCCAACTGCCGGTCCGGGTCTCCGGCGGCAACGCCCCGGACTTCGCGATCATCCCGCAACCGGGCCTGCTGGCGCAGATGGTGAAGAGCGGCAAGGTGGTGAAGCCGCCCGCCCAGACCGTCGCCAACCAGGACAAGTGGAGCCCGATCTGGAAGACCTACGGCTCGGTCAACGGCACCTTCTACGCGGCCCCGATGAGCGCCAACATGAAGTCCCTGGTCTGGTACTCGCCGAAGGCCTTCAAGGCGGCCGGCTACGAGGTGCCCAAGACCTGGTCCGACCTGATGGCGCTCAGCGACCGGATCGCCAAGGCCGGCGGCGCCAAGCCGTGGTGCGGCGGCATCGCCTCCGGGACGGCCACCGGCTGGCCGGCCACCGACTGGCTGGAGGAGGTGGTGCTGGGCTCGTTCGGCGGCGAGGTCTACGACCAGTGGGTCGGCCACCAGGTGAAGTTCTCCGATGAGAAGATCACCACCGCGATGAAGACGGTCGCCGACTGGATGCAGAACCCGGCCTGGACCAACGCGGGCTTCGGTGACGTGAAGTCGATCGCCACCACCACCTTCCAGGACGCGGGCACGCCCATCCTGAGCGGCAAGTGCCAGATGCTCCAGCAGGCGTCGTTCTACGAGGCGCAGTGGCCCAAGGGCACCAAGATCGGCCCGGACGGCGACGTGTTCGCCTTCCACCTGCCCGCGGTGAACCCGTCCGTCGCCAACCCGGTCGAGGGCGGCGGCGAGTTCCTGGCGGCCTTCTCCGGACGGCCCGAGGTGCAGGCGGTGCAGAACTACCTGTCCAGCTCGGACTGGGCGAGCAGCCGGGTGAAGACCGCGACCGGCTGGGTCTCGGCCAACCAGGGCGTGGACAAGAGCCTCTACACCGACCCGATCGACAAGCTGTCCGCCGAGGCGCTGACCGACCCGGCGGCCACCTTCCGCTTCGACGGCTCCGACCTGATGCCGGCCGCCGTGGGTGCCGGGCAGGAGTGGAAGTCGCTGACCGCGTGGTTCGCCGAGGGGCAGTCGATCCAGAAGACCGCCGCCGACATCGACGCCGCCTGGCCGCAGTAGCCGACGCGCCGGGGCCGCTTCCGGCGTCCGTGGCGGCGTCGGTGGCGGCATCGGGTGGCGGCGCCGGGTGGCGGCGCCGGTTTCGCGGCCGGCCCCGGCGAGGGCCGCCCGTCGAGGGCGGTGCGGGGCCACCCACCCGCACCGCCCGCCCCCTTCCCCCTCCACATCCGAAGGGACGCGCAGCCATGTCCGTACCCGGATTCCCGACGCCCGTCGCCGAGTTGCCCGTGGCCGACGTGGGCCACGTGGTTGATGCGGCCCACGTGGCCCACGTGGCCCACATGGCCGACGGAAGGTTGGCGGCCGGCGCCTGGAGCGACGCGGCGGTCAAGTTCGGCAACACCTTCGGGGCCGTCGCGGGCTTCCTCGGCATCCTGCTGGTGATCTTCCTGGTCGCCGGCCGGGCCCGGGGCCGGCTGGCCCGACCGCTGGCGGTCGCGGTGTTCCTCGGCCCGGCGGTGCTGCTGCTGGCCGTCGGCCTGGTCGTACCGCTGCTCCGCACGGTCTACCTCAGCCTCCGGAGTGACGACGGCAGCCGGTTCGTCGGCGGTGAGAACTTCGGCTGGGCCTTCACCTCCGACTCGGTGCAGAAGGTGCTGGTCAACACGCTGCTCTGGCTGGTGTCGGTGCCGCTGGCGGCGACCGGTCTGGGCCTGGTGCTGGCGCTGCTGGTGGACCGGATGCGCGGCCAGTCGGTGTACAAGTCGCTGATCTTCATGCCGATGGCGATCTCGCTGGTCGGCGCCTCGATCATCTTCAAGTTCGTCTACGAGTCGCGCGGGGCGGGCCAGCCGCAGATCGGATTGCTCAGCCAGCTCGCCGTCGCGGTGGGCTGGGACGATCCGCCGAACTGGCTGCTCTCGCAGCCGCTGAACACCTTCCTGCTGATGGCGGTGATGGTCTGGGTGCAGACCGGCTTCGCGATGGTGGTGCTGTCGGCGGCGATCAAGGCGATTCCGGACGAGGTCGTGGAGGCGGCCCGACTGGACGGCGCGAGCGGGGTGCGGCTGTTCTGGTACGTCACCGTGCCGATGATCCGCACCACGGTGATGGTCGTGCTGACCACCGTCATGCTCATCACCCTGAAGGCCTTCGACATCGTCCGCACCATGACCGGCGGCAACTTCGGCACCCAGGTGCTGGCCAACGAGATGTACTCGCAGTCCTTCGTGCAGTTCAACGACGGGCGGGGCAGTGCGCTGGCGGTGCTGCTCTTCCTCGCGGTGCTGCCGCTGGTGGCCTACAACATCGTCCAGCTGCGGAAGGAGCGTGAGGTCCGGTGACCGGGACGGTGGGTTCGGGGAGTTCGGGGAGTTCGGGGGGTTCGGGGAGTTCGGGGAGTTCGGGGCGTCCGGGGGGTTCGGGGAGTTCGGGGCGTCCGGTGCGGAAGGCCTTCAGCAGTCCGCTGGCCTCGGTGTTCGTGATCGCGATGACGGTGCTCTGGACGGTCCCGACGCTGGGCCTGCTGGTGACCTCGCTGCGGCCCAAGCAGGACGTGACCGCCAACGGCTGGTGGAACGCCTTCCTCCACCCGGACTTCGGCCTCGGCAACTACCACTCGGTGCTGTTCGAGGGCGGTCCCGGGGTCTCCACCGGCCTGATGCCGTTCCTGGTCAACTCGCTGGCGATCAGCATCCCGGCGACGGTCTTCCCGCTGGCGCTCGCGGCGATGGCGGCGTACGCGCTGGCCTGGGTGCGCTTCCGGGGGAGCGACGCGGTGTTCTTCACGGTGTTCGCGCTCCAGGTGGTGCCGCTCCAGATGGCGCTGATCCCGCTGCTGCGGCTGTTCTCCGGTGGTGCCCACCTGGGCCCGCTGACGCTGATCCCGGCGGTTGACCTGAAGGGCAGCTACGCCACCGTCTGGCTGGCGCACACCATGTTCGCGCTGCCGCTGGCGGTGTTCCTGCTGCACAACTTCATCGCCCAGCTGCCGCGCGACCTGATGGAGGCCGCGGTGGTGGACGGGGCCTCCCACTTCAAGATCTTCCGGTCGATCGTGCTGCCGCTGTGCACCCCGGCGCTGGCCTCGTTCGCGATCTTCCAGTTCCTGTGGGTCTGGAACGACCTGCTGGTGGCGCTGACCTTCGCGGGTGGCACCCCGGAGGTGGCGCCGATGACGGTACGGCTGGCGCAGCTGTCCGGTTCGCTCGGCGGGCGGTGGGAGCTGCTCACGGCGGGGGCGTTCCTGTCGATCGTGGTGCCGCTGATCGTCTTCTTCAGCCTCCAGCGGTACTTCGTCCGGGGGCTGCTGGCCGGGTCGGTGAAGGGGTAGCCGGGGAGTCCTGGGTGGGAGGGGCGTGGTCGAAGCCGATCGAGGCCGATCGGGGCCGATCGGGGTCGGCCGGCCGGTCCGGACGGCCGGACCGGTCAGAACATTCTGAACGTGTTCAGTATCAACTTTTGAACCTGTTCAGAATGGTCTACAGTCGGCAGCGGCCGCGGCGCCGAGCGCGCCCGCCGGCGGACCGCCCCATGGGCGGCTTCCGCCTGCCCGCCGATCACTGAGGGGGACTCATGTCAGGCCTGTCCATGCCTGCCGCGCCCGATTCGCCAGGTTCGTCCGGTCCGTCCAGCCCGAACCGCTTGGCGGGCCCCGGGCCGCAGGGTGGGGCCACCCCGCGCCGCACCCCCGGCACGCCGGTGCCCTCGGCCACCGACTGGCTGCGCCGCAGCGACCCCGAGCGCCGGGCGGCGGCCACCCCGCGGGTCCTCCTGGCGGCCCTGGCCACCGGCCTGCTGACGGCCTGGCTGCTGTGCGACGGCATGGGCCCCAACCTGCTGCTGCTCGGCGGCACCGCCGCGGTCGGGGCCGGGATCGCCGCCAGGTCAGCCGGTCGGCGGATCCGGCCCTGGACGGTGGTGTGGAGCCTGCTCGCCCTCGCCCTGCTCGCCGTTCCGGCGCTGTGGGACGCCGGCTGGCCCGCCGCGCTGGCCGTCGGCGGCGCGCTGGCACTGGCCTCGCTGGCCCTGCACGGTGGCCGCCGCTGGCCGGGCGTGCTGCTCGCGTTGCCCGGCATCCTGTGGCAGCTGCTGTCCTCGGCGGTCTGGGCCTGGGAGACCATGGAGCGGCGGGCCGTGCCCGGCCGCGGCCGGATCGTCCCGGTGCTCAAGGCGCTTGCCGTCGCCGCCGCGCTGCTGACCGTCTTCGGCCTGCTGTTCGCCAGTGCCGACGCCGCCATGGCGGACCTGCTGGCGAACCTCAGCCCGAGCCTCGATCTCGACCGACTCCCGGCGCGCCTCCTGCTGTTCGTGCTCGGGACGCTCACCGCGCTGGGCTTCGCGCACATCGCGGCCGGCCCGCGCCGCTGGGACCGTACGGTGGTCCGGCCGGGCCGGGAGCGGCGCCGGCTGGAGTGGGCGCTGCCGCTGGTCGCGCTCGTTCTGATGTTCGGCGCCTTCGCGGTGATCCAGGCCGTCGTGGTGCTCGGCGGCGCGGACGCCGTGCTGGGCAACACCGGGATGAGCCGCTCCGAGTACGCCCGGCAGGGCTTCTGGCAGCTGAGCGTGATCACCGTGCTGACCCTGGTCGTGGTGGCGGTCGCCAAGCGCTGGGCCCCGCGCACCACGCCGACCGACCGCCGGGTGGCCCGGCTCCTGCTCGGGCTGCTCTGCCTGCTGGCGCTCGTCGTGGTCGCCTCGGCGCTCGGCCGGATGTGGTTCTACGTGGACGCCTCCGGGCTCACCCGGCTGCGGCTGTGGGTGCTGGTGGTCGAGGTCTGGCTGGGCGTGGTCTTCCTGCTGCTGATCGCCGCCGGGCTGACCCGTGGCGCCGACTGGCTGCCCCGCGTCGTCGTGCTCAGCGGCATGCTCACCGTCGCGGCGTACGGGCTGATGGGCCCGGACGCGATCGTCGCCGAGCAGAACGTCGCCCGGTACGAGCGGGCCCTGCGAGCCGACCCGCACACCGCGACCATCGACCTGCGCAACGTCCGCTCGCTCTCGGCGGACGCGGTGTCCGCGCTGGACCGGCTCCCCGACCCGCAGCGCACCTGCGCGCTCCTGCCGATCCGGCAAGGCCTGGAGCAGGGGGAGACGCCCTGGTACGCGGCCGGGGCCTCGGCCGCCCGGGCGCGGCAGATCCTGGCCGAGCGGCCGCTCAAGGAGCACGTGGTGGGCGGGCGCGGCGCGTGCGAGCAGGCGGGGCTGGCGCGCGACCGCTGGTGACGGATGCGGCCGGGCCGGTCGGGAGCTGTGCGCTCCCGACCGGCCCGGTGGCTGTTCGGCCAGTGTCCGCTTTTGATCGGTGTTCGCGTTTCGGCCGTATCCGAGTCCGGCCGTGTCCGAGTCCGGTCGCGTCCGCGTTTCCGTCGCGTCCGTGTTCGGCCGCGTCAGTGCATCGCGATGGCGGAGGAGTCGCTCGGCAGGTCGCTGGCCTTGGCCTTGATCACGAAGACCGCGACCAGCAGGGCGACCGCCGCGAGCGCCGCGCCCACGATGAAGCCGTGCGAAATGCCCTCGGTGAGCACGGTGTTGGCGGCGTCCGTACCCGGCGGGAACTCGTGGTGCTGCTGGAGGTAGGCCAGCTGCTCCGGCTTCGCGGTCTCCATGAACTTCGGCAGCTGCACGGCGCCTTCGGCCGTGGCGAAGTGCGCGAAGACCGTGGTCAGGATCGACAGGCCGAGCGAACCGCCGATCTGCTGCATCGAGTTGAGCAGACCGGAGGCCGCGCCGGTCTCCTCGCCCGGGACGCCCGCGACGGAGAGCAGCATCACCGGGACGAAGATCAGGCCCATGCCGAGGCCGAACACCACCGTGGGACCGAGCACCCCGTCCAGGTAGCCGCTGTCCTTGCCCATCTGGGTCAGCCAGGTGAGACCGATGGTGACCAGCAGCGCGCCGCCCGCCATGAACGGCTTCGGACCGTACTTGGTCTGGAGGTTGGAGGCGATCTGCGCGGCGATGATGATCGCGACACTGATCGGGAGGAAGGAGAAGCCGGCTTTCAACGGGCTGTAGCCGAGCGGACCCTGCACGAACAGCACGACGTAGAAGAAGATGCCGAACATGGCCGCGGCCAGGCAGAGCATCATCACCAGGCCGCCGGTGCGGTTGCGGTCGGCGAACAGGTGCATCGGGGTGATCGGCTGGGCGGTGCGCCTCTCGACCACGAGGAAGGCGGCGAGCAGGATCGCGCCGGCCGCGAAGGAGCCGAGCGTGATGCCGTCCGACCAGCCGTCCGAGGCGGCCCGGATGAACCCGTAGACCAGGCCGACCAGGCCGAGCGTGGAGGTGAACGCGCCGGGCAGGTCGAAGCGGCCCGCGTGGCGCTCGGACTCGGCGATGTAGCGCGGCGCGGCGATCGCGATCAGGATCGCGATCGGCACGTTGACGAAGAACACCCAGCGCCAGTTCAGGTACTCGGTGAGCAGGCCGCCGGCCAGCAGGCCGATCGCGGCGCCCGAGCCTGCCACCGCCGAGAACACGCCGAACGCCCGGTTGCGTTCCGGGCCTTCCTCGAAGTTTGTGGCGATCAGGGCGAACGCCGTCGGGGAACAGATCGCGCCGCCGATGCCCTGGAGCGCGCGGGCGGCCAGCAGCAGGCCGCTGTCCTGGGCGAAGCCACCGAGCAGCGAGGCCAGGCCGAACAGCAGGGTGCCGAAGACGAACACCCGCCGGCGGCCGAGGATGTCACCCGCGCGACCGCCGAGCAGCAGCAGTCCGCCGAAGGTCAGCGTGTAGGCGTTGATGACCCACGACAGGTCGGTGGTCGAGAAGTTCAGGGCGTCCCTGATGTGCGGCAGCGCGATGTTCACGATGGTGGCGTCGAGGACCACCATGAGCTGGCTGGCCGCGATGACGGTCAGGGTGATGCCCTTGCCCTGCCCCTGGCCTGCCCCCGGTGGCGAGTTCTTGCTGAGCGTGTCGGAGATAGCCACGAATGTGCCCCCCTGTTGGCTATGTGCTCGGTGGTGCGGGGCCGGCGTCGTTGCCGGTCCGGGCGTGGCGCTGCGCCCTTGCGCAGGCCTGGAAGGAACGGGATCGTTCACTAATTCGGACGATATCCTGGCCGTGATTGTGAACGCAAGCGTTCCTTAAGGGTGGTGGCGATGGAGCGGTTGATACGGCGCCTGGTGGCGGACCGGCCCGGTCGGCCGCCAGGCGGTTCGGTGGATGCCGGGTCGATGGGCGGCGGTTCGGCGGCTGCGCGGCCTGCGAGGGTGGGTGCGGAGGTGGGGGTGAGTGCCGAGGCCGGGGCTGATGCCGGGGTTGAGCCCGCCTTCTGCCCGGTGCGGTCCGCCCATGAAGCCCTGGTGCGCCCGGTGCGGCGCCGGGGGAAGGAGCTGGAGGCCGCGATCTTCGCGGCCGCGCTCGACCAGCTGACCTCCGGCGGATACGCGCGGCTGACCATGGAAGGGGTCGCCGGCGCGGCTCGGACCGGGAAGGCCGCGCTCTACCGGCGCTGGGCGTCCAAGGACGAACTCGTCATCGACGCCCTGGACGCCGCTCTCCCGCGCCCTTACGACACCCCCGATCTCGGGTCCGCACGCGATGAACTCCTCCAGCTCGTCATGGGGTTCACGGAGGCGATGACCTCCCGGGTGGGCTCGGCCCTCAACGCACTCATGGGCGAGATCGACCACGAGCGGGCCGAGGTCTTCAAGGGCTTCATCGCCGACCGGGTGATCGAGCCGACCGCGCGGACCATCCTGGAGATCCTGCGGCGCGGCGCCGAGCGCGGCGACGTCCGACCCGGTGCGGCCACCCCGCTGGTGGCGGACGTCATCCCGGCGATGCTGCTCTACCAGGTCAAGATCCGCGGGCTGGAGAACCTGGGGCCGGGCTTCGCCGACAGGCTCGTCGACGAGGTGCTGGAGCCGATGATCCGGGCGTGAGGGGCGGCGGGGGTGGCGGGGGTGGCGGGGTGCGCGGGCGGCCCAGGTGTGTGGGGGGCGAGGTGCGAGGGGTCGCGGTGCGAGGGGACGCGGATCCGGTGGCCGTGGGGCGGGCTTAGGCTGGAAGCTGTCCAGCGGAACGGAAACACGCCATGCCCATCGTCCCTCCGACGCACTCCGTCGAGCGCTCGCTCCGCCGGGCCGGCGCCAAGATCGTCGTCGGTCTCGACGAGGTCGGGCGCGGCGCCTGGGCCGGGCCGGTCACCGTGGGCGCGGCCGTCACCGGCCTGCGCAAGGCGCCGGAGGGGCTGACCGACTCCAAGCTGCTCACCGAACTGCGCCGCCGCGCGCTCGCCCCGGTCCTCGCCGACTGGGTCGCCGCGTACGCGCTCGGACAGGCCTCGGCGCAGGAGTGCGACAAGCTCGGCATGACGGCGGCGCTGCGGCTGGCCGCGGTCCGCGCGCTGGAGGCGCTGCCGGTCGAACCCGACGCGGTCATCCTGGACGGCAAGCACGACTACCTCGGCGGCCCCTGGCGGGTGCGCACGGTGATCAAGGGCGACCAGTCCTGCATCTGCGTCTCCGCCGCCTCGGTGCTCGCCAAGGTCCACCGTGACGGTCTGATGGCCGAACTGGGCGAGGGGTGCCCGGAGTACGGCTTCGCCGACAACGCCGGCTATCCGTCCCCGGTGCACCGCGCCGCGCTGGAGGAGTTCGGCCCCACCGGGCACCACCGGATCTCCTGGGCGTACATGGACGGCCTGTCGAAGTGGCGCCATCTCAAGCGCGTCCGGGAGGGCGCGGGCGACACCCAGGGGTCCGCCGACGAACAGTTGACGCTCGGTTTCTGACGGTCCGTCTGGAATTGCCCCGGGAGGGGGCGGCGAGGGGTCAGTGCCCAATGGGTGGGGTGCCGGTGCGCGCCCCACCGGCATTTGATAGATATCCGGGTATGCCTGTCATCCCCGAGGAGCCGGAGATTCACGAGAGCCTTCCGGGCCCCGGCGTTCCCTTCCCTCGCGAGTCGGACGCACAAGCCCCCGCCACCGCACCCACAGCCACCGTCGCCGCCCCGGCCCCGGTGCCCGGCCCCCGCTCGGCGTCCCCGCGCCCGGCCCCGCCGCGCCCCGCCCCGCCGCGACTGATCCCCAAGCCCGGGCCGGCGCCGCGCCGCCCGGCCTCCGCCGCGCCGCAGGTGGAGGTCCAGCGGATCGCCGCCACCCCGGCGCAGGCGGTGGAGCGCGCCGACGACGCGCTCGACCTGCTGCTGGAGTCCGGCCGCAACCCGGGCGACATCCTGGTGCTGACGGTCGGCGAGACGCACCCCTGGCAGCAGCACGAACTCTCCTTCGGCGAGGAGCACTACTGGGCGCAGCTCGCCGAGGGCGGGGACGTGTTCTACGCGGACGCCGCGCTGACCCGTCCGGTCAGTCGCGAGGTGGTCGTCCTGGTGGTCAACGGCGGACCGTCCGCCCGGGCCGCCGAGGCGTACACCAAGGCGCTCGGCCACGCGAGCTCGCTGCTGCTGGTCTGCGGCGACGCCGGCCCGGCTGCCGCGGCCGGATCCACGACGGGCCGCCCGGTCAACGCCTGATCGCAACCGTCCAGTTCGGGCCCGGTGCCGCCGTACGGTGCCGGGCCCGAGGTCGGTACCGCGGCGGGCGGCGGGCGGTGGTCGGTGGCGGATGCCGTCGCGGTTCGGCTGGGCGCCCGGTGGGCCGGCGAGGCCGCCGGGCCCGCGGGCTCAGCGGGTGCCGGTGCGGCGGGTCGGCTCGGGCGTGGCGACCCGCGCCGGGCCCCACGGGGGCTCGGACTGCGGGGAGCGCTCCGCTTCCTCGCCGCGCTGGGCCTGTTCGGGCGCCAGTCGGCGGGTGCGCCGGCCGCGTGGCGCGTCGAGTGTCGGGCGCGGCGGCAGCTCCGTCACGGTGTGCACCGGCCCGTCGGCCCAGGAGCCCGCGTGCGGCTTGCGCCCGTTCCGACCGTCCCCGAGGACCTGCCAGCCCGCCGGGGTGAGTCCGATGTACGCGCCGCAGCGCAGCCCGTGCAGTACGGACGCGTCCCGTAGCGCCCACATCCAGGCGCCGTCCTGCTCCGTCCAGCCGGGCGCGCCGTCGCGACAGCGCAGCAGCACGGCCGTCCGGGTCGGCTCGGGCAGTCGCAGGTCGTGCGGGATGATCCGGCGCAGGTGCGTCAGCAGGGCGTTGCGGTGCTGCCATCCGTCGGTGTCGTGCGGCCAGGGGGTGAACGAGGCCGAGGCGGCGAGGTGGTGGAGCGCGTCCAGGACGCCGACCACGATGGTGCCCTGCTGGGGCAGGTGTCGCTGGTGCAGCTCCAGGACGAACTCGCGGGGGTCGCGCAGCAACGGGATCCCCGAGGCGGCCCAGGTCTCCAGGTCCAGCACCCGTCTGGGTTCGGGACTCCCGGAGAAGGGATTCTGACCTCGGTCGATGCCGTTGATCACGATCCTCCTTCCTGGCCCGTGGGCAGGCGGGTGCCTGGGTACGCCGAAGGGCGGGTCCAGCGGACCGGGTTTCGGGTACCTCCCGATTCTCGGGGCATCGGGGGTGGAGCGGCAACGATGAAATTATGAACGCCATCCGATAGCCCATGGTCTGTCGGATATGTTCCACCGCGGTGCGAACGTCGGCGAGGCGCCTCCGGGCCTTGATCCACAACGTCCGGAGGGCGGGGCGAACCGTCATCGGCATGGGGACCGCTCCTTTCTCGGGCCGTTCGACCGGTGTGATCGAAATCGCTTCGTCCGATCCTTTCTGTTAGGCCGTTCGGGTGAGGCGAACGGCTTCTGCGGCGGCTTTTTGCCGCCCTGTCACCCCTGCACGGCCAGCACCAGCGGCAGCACCGCGCTCGCCCCCGCCCGGCGCAGCAGCCGGGCGGCCACGGTGACCGTCCACCCGGAGTCGACGAGGTCGTCCACCAGCAGCACCGGCCCGCCGGCGGCCGCGACCGCCTGCTCCACCTCCGGAGGCAGCACCAACGCGCCGGCCAGCGAGTGCAGCCGCTGGGCGCTGTTGCTGCGCGCGCCGTGCGGCGGCAGGCCGCCGGCGTACTCGATCCGGCCGAGCAGCGGCAGCCGCCCGACCTCGGCGATTCGAGCGCCGAGGCTGCCGACCAGCTGGGGCCTGGTCGAGGAGGCCATGGTCACCACGCCGACCGGCCGCTCCAGCCGGGCCCCCTCCGCCGTCGCGGGTCCGGCCCAGCCGCCCGGACCGCGGGCCCAATCGGCGAGCACCGCCACCAGCGCGTCCACCGCCTCGCCGGGCACCGGTACGTCCGGAGCCTGCTCGGCGAGCAGGGTACGCAGCCGGTTGCCCCAGCCGATGTCGGACAGTCGGCCGAGCGCCCGGCCGGTCTCCGCCTGCTCGCCCGCCGGGATCCGCCCCTTGAGCGGCACCCCGAGCGCGTCCATCCCGGTCGGCCAGAGGCGGCGCGGCTCGAAGCTCACGCCCGGGCGGCCGAGCGCGGCCCGGGCGGCGGCCAGGGTCTCGGCGGAGACGTCCGGAGTGTGCAGCGGCCCCGCGCAGTTGTCGCACCGCCCGCACGGCGCGGCCTCCTCGTCGTCCAGCTGCCGGCGCAGGAACTCCATCCGGCAGGCGCTGGTCGCCGCATACTCGCGCATCGCCCGCTGCTCCGCCTCCCGGGAGGCGGCGACCTTGGCGTAGCGGGCGGTGTCGTACTCCCAGCTCTGCCCGGTGGCCGTCCATCCGCCCTTGACCCGGCGGACGGCGCCGTCCACGTCGAGCACCTTGAGCATGGTCTCCAGCCGGGCCCGGCGCAGGTCCACCCGGGGCTCCAGGGCGGCGGTGGAGAGCGTGCGGCCGGCCTCGGCCAGCGCGTCGATGGTGCGGCGCACCTGCTCCTCCGGCGGGAAGGCCAGGGACGCGAAGTAGCGCCAGATCGCCTCGTCCTCGCGCCCGGGCAGCAGCAGCACCTCGGCCCGGTCCACGCCACGGCCGGCCCGGCCGACCTGCTGGTAGTAGGCGATCGGCGAGCTGGGCGAGCCGAGGTGCACCACGAAGCCGAGGTCGGGCTTGTCGAAGCCCATGCCGAGCGCGGAGGTGGCGACCAGCGCCTTGACCTGGTTGGCCAGCAGATCGGCCTCGGCGGTGCGGCGCTCGGCGTCCTCGGTGCGGCCTGAATAGGAGGCCACCGGGAAGCCGCGTTCGCGCAGGAAGGCCGTCACCTCCTCGGCCGCGGCCACCGTCAGGGTGTAGACGATGCCCGAACCGGGGAGCCGGTCGAGGTGGTCGGCCAGCCAGGCGAGGCGGTGCGCCGGGTCGGCCAGGGAGAGCACGCCCAGGGTGAGGCTCTCCCGGTCGAGCGGCCCGCGCAGCACCAGGGCGTGCTCGTCGGTGGCGCCGGTGCCGAGCTGCTCGGCGACGTCCGCGGTGACCCGGGCGTTGGCGGTGGCGGTGGTGGCCAGCACCGGGACGCCGGGCGGCAGGTCCGCGAGCATGGTGCGCAGCCGGCGGTAGTCGGGGCGGAAGTCGTGCCCCCAGTCCGAGATGCAGTGGGCCTCGTCGACCACCAGCAGGCCGGTGGATGCGGCGAGCTCGGGCAGCACCTGGTCGCGGAAGTCCGGGTTGTTCAGCCGCTCCGGGCTGACCAGCAGGATGTCGACCTTCCCGGCGGCGACCTCCTCCTGGATCCCGGCCCACTCGTCGGTGTTGGCCGAGTTGATGGTGCGGGCGTGGATGCCGGCCCGGCCGGCCGACTCGACCTGGTTGCGCATCAGGGCGAGCAGCGGCGAGACGATCACCGTCGGCCCGGCGCCGCGGGCCCGGAGCAGGGCGGTGGCGATGAAGTAGACCGCGGACTTCCCCCAGCCGGTGCGCTGGACGACGAGGGCGCGGCGGCGGTCGACCACGAGGGCCTCGATGGCCGTCCACTGGTCCTCACGCAGGGTGGCTCCAGGGCCGGCGAGCTCGCGCAGGACGGCTTCGGCCCGCGCCCGGACCTCAGCGCGGTCGGCGGTGGCGGTGGTGTGGATGTCGGGCTGCTGCATGGCGTCCATGTAACCCCGTACCTCCGACAAGCGGCGAATTCGGGGGAGCGGAGGCAGGGGAAGGCCGGGTGTATTTCATCCGCTGGTCCGCTGAACGGGAGTCAAATTCCACTCGCGAGAGCGAGTTTCGCCTGCTCCGAATGAGTGAAGGGAAATTCGAGGGCGGAGTTATCCACAGGAAAAGAGGAGTTTCGGTGGTTTTCGCGGATCGCGTCCACTCTTGCGGCCATGAACGCGATGAACAACGAACACGTCATTCTGTCCCTCGGCCCGGCCTCCGATCACCGGCCGGTCGTCATGCGCGGTCCGGCCGACATGGCCGAGCTGCTCCCGTATTTCCTGGGCTTCTATCCCGACGACAGCATCGTCGCGGTGGGGCTGCACGGTCCCGGCCTGCATCAGGGCGGGGTGATCCGGGCGGACTTGCCGCAGGCGCCCGAGCAGTGGCCGGCCGCGGCTGAGGAGACGGCCGCCCTGCTGGTCGCCCTCTCCGAGCGGCACGGCGCCCGGCCGCTCCAGGTGCTCCTCTACCTCTGCCGGGATTCCGGCGCGGCCCGCACCCCGCCGGTGGTGGACGGGCTGCAACCGCTGGCGGAGGCCCTTCGGGCGGCCTTCGGGCGCCGGGGAGTGGCCGTCAAGGAGTCGCTGTGCGTCTCCGACGGCCGCTGGTGGTCCTTCCTGTGCCGCGGCGACGGCTGCTGCGATCCGGCGGGCAATCCGGTGCGGCGCAGTCCCGGTCCCGGTCCGGCGGCCGCCGCCGCGACGGTGGCTGGTCTGGTGCCGCGCGGCAGCCGGAAGGCGATCATCGGCGGGCTGAATCCGGTCGGCCCGCCCCAGGACACCGTCCAGCGCGAGGCGTTCGCCCGGGCCGAGGCCGTGGACGCCCTTGCCCGGGAGCAGCGCATCGGCCTGCTCGACCAGGCCGTCGCCGAGTTCCAGGCCGGAGCGAAGGAGCTCGACGCGGACCGGACGGCCCTGCTGCTGCTCGCCCTGCGGGACCGCCTGGTGCGGGACCGCGGCGTCGAGTACGCCCGGCCCTCGGAGCTGGCGTCGGCCGAGCGGCTCTGGCGCTTCCTCGCCCGGCGGGCGGTGCCGCCGTACGAGGGCTGCGCGGTCGCCCCGCTCACCCTGCTGGCCTGGACGTCCTGGGTCGCCGGGGACACGGCGACGGCCCGGGTGGTGCTCGGCCACGTCCTGAGGCTCGCCCCGGGGTACCTGCTGGCCGAGCTGCTCTTCGAGTCGCTCAACGACGGTATGACGCCCCAGGGCTTGCTGGCCGCCGTCGAGGCCCAGCGCCGGCGGCGCGAGGGGGCCGCAGTCATGCCGGCCCCCATCGGCGGGCCCACGGGGGTGGCGCCCGTCGCCGAGGGGCCGCCGCCCGCCGTAGATGCGCCGTCCGCGGGCGAAGCGGGTCCCGGGCCCGCCGTCCCGGCTACGGACGGGGCCGCGGGGGAGCGATCCGGGCGGCGGCACCGGCGGGGTGGCCGCCGTAAGGGCTCGCCCACCACGGCGGCGCCGACCGAGCACGGTCCGGGCGCCCCTGGCGGCTCCGAAGGCCCGGAACCGCAGGGCGGCGCAGGGCCGGTCGCCCTGCTGCCGGCGCCCGGGCGGGCCGTGACGCCCGAGCACTCCCGGGCGACCGGGGAGCGGCCCGCACGGGGCCTGCGGCTCGGCCGGACGGCGTCGGGCGCGCACGCCGCCGCCCGCACCGGACTCCACCGCTGCCGGGGCGTCCGCCGGGCGACGAGAGGCGGCCACCGTGCGCACTGAACCGCTCCCCGCCGCCACGCCGGGCCGTTGGTCGCTACGCCTCGCCGTGCGCCATCTTGATCAGGCGGTCCAACACCTTGCCGCCGCTCACCCGAAGGCCGTCGTGCTCCCACTCGTTGGTGATCCAGGTCCGCAGGCCGCGCACCGCACGGGCGGTCTCCAGCGAGTCGGCGGTGTCCACGTACATGTCGTCGTGGTACACCGCCGCGACGACGGGCACGGTGTTGGCGGCCAGCCGTGCCCGGTCGTACAGGTCGGGCCAGTCGGTGCGGGCGGCGAGCAGCTCCGCCGTCTCCTTCAGCGGGCGCAGCGCCGGGTCGGTGTCGAACATCCAGGGGTAGATCATCTCCCCGGTGAACAGCACCGGCGCGTCGGACCCGAGCGCGGCCCGGGCGTCGAACTGGGGGAACTCCTTGCGGACCCGCTCGGCAGCCCAGGCGGTGCCGCCCTGGTCCACCGATCGCTGGCCGTAGATCGACTCGTGCAGTACCGCGTAGAGCGGACCGCCCGCGAAGGAGAGCTGGGCCTGGGCGCCGGCCAGGAAGGTGTCGGAGAGCTCGGGCCCGGCCACACCCTCCACCCAGGCCTCCTCCAGCAGGTAGTGCAGTGTGCCGGAGCCGCTGCCGCCGCCGAGCATCAGTCCGAGGGCCTGGAACGCCTCGACGGTGAGCCGCCCGCCGTCCGGCAGGGTCGCGGGGGAGTCGGCGAGGTGGGCGGCGATCCGGCGCACAGCCTCGACGTCCTGCGGGAACCGGGCGTAGTGGCCCTCGTTCTTGCCGACCACGCGCGGGTAGGCGGCGCGGTAGACGTCGTCGGCCGAGCTGCCCAGCCCGGCGAGGCCGCCGGTGATGAAGGCCTCGGTCAGGCCCTCGGGTGCGATGGAGAGGTAGGTGAGGGTGCAGAAGCCGCCGAAGCTCTGGCCGAGCACGCTCCAGCGTCGGTCGGCGCCGAGCAGCCGCTCGCGGATCAGCTCGGCGTCCCGGACGATCGAGTCCGCGCGGAAGTGGGCGAGGTAGTCCGCCTGTGCCTGCGGGCCACCGCGCCGGGCGAGGCTCTGCCGGGTGGCGGGAGTGGACCGCCCGGTGCCGCGCTGGTCGAGCAGGAGCACCCGGTAGTCGTCCAGGGCGCGATCCAGCCAGGCGTCCCGGCCGAGCGGCCGGGCGGCCTTGCCGCCCGGCCCGCCCTGGAGGAAGACCAGCCAGGGCAGGTCGTCCCGCTCGCGGCCTGCGGCCACCACCTCGCGGGCGTACACCTCGATCTGCTCGCCCTGCGGGGCCGCGTGGTCGAGCGGCAGCTGGAAGACGTGGTCGGTCGTCACAATCCCGGGCAGCCGGCTGATGGTGGACATGCAACTCCTCGGTCTCTGCTGGTCACAGCGGTGGCGTCGCGGTTCACGGGGTCACCGGGTGCGGGGGCCGCGACCCCCGCACCGTATCCTGGCGGCGGTCGAGCACCGGTTCGACCGCACAGCCCGCCCCGATCGGACGGCCGACACGGGCCGACGACCGGCCCGAGCCGGTCCCGTGACGGCCCGGACGGCAGGGTGTCGACCTCGGACCGGGGCGGTGACGCGTCTGTGGCGAGGCCCCGGTGACGTTCCGACGAAAGCGGTACGACCGCCGGGCGGAGCCGCCCGACCAGCGGCGCAGTGGCGGGGCGTGACCTGGTGGCGGTGCGCGGCGTTGACTCCGGGGGTCTTGGCTCGGGCGGGCCGAACTCCGGGCGGTGCGAACCGGGCCGCCCGGGCAGCGGCAGCGGCCGGCCGTCGGTACGGCACCGCATCCGGTCGCCCCACGGGGCCGGACGGTCCGGCGAGTGCACGGGCCAGGGGGAAGGGCGCCACCGGCAGGCCGGGGCGCCGGACCTGACGGCGTACCGGGCACGGTCGCGGGCCCCGGAGCGAAGGCGCGGCGCGTCGGTACCGATCCGGTACCGGGCACCGCATGGCACGATCCGTCACCGGGTACGGCCAGACACGGCACACCCGCCGACGGGACACCCCGCCGGCCCGGCACCATCAGCACGCGATCGAGCATGCTCGCGGCCCACCGGCCTGACCCGGCCACCGGACCGCCGAGGGGAGGAGAGTCCGGTGACCGCCATGAGGCCACCACAGGCCATGCCGGCCGAGAGCGTGGTCGGCGCGCCGCCCAGGCTGGTGGGCCGTCCCGACCAGGTCCCGGCGACAGGTCCAGCGGGCGCACCCGCCGGACCGGGCCGCCCACCGGCCCCGCCACGCCCGCAGCCGCCCGCCGTCCACCACGCGGTCATCTGCGTCAACGCCCCGGCGATGGCCGCCTCCGGCCCCGACGGCCAGCTGCGCGGCCACGGCCTGCACGGCTTCTACCGCAACGGCGTCCGGGTGCTCGCCCGGATGGAGCTGCGCCTGGGCGGCATGGAACCGCTGCCGCTCCAGGGCACCCTGACCAGCACCGCCCAGGCCCGCTTCCTCGGCGCCGTGCGCCTCCCCGGCGACCTCGATCCGGATCCGGCGCTCACCGTCGAGCGGCTGCGCCATGCGGACGGCGTGGAGACGGTGGTGGTGCGCAACACCGGTGCGCGGCCCGCCCGACTGCCACTGGAGATAGCCCTCGGCACCGACCTCGGCCCGGTCGCCGAGATCGCCGCCGGGCACCGCCAGCCCGACCTGCCGGGCCAGGTGCAGTCCGCCGGGCTGCGCTGGACGGGGCCGGTGCACAGCGCCGTGGTCAGCGCCCAGCCCTCCCCGCACGCCGTGCTGGCCGGTGCCGGAGTGCTCCGCTGGGACTTGGAGGTCCAGCCCGGAGCCCGCTGGTCCGTCGAGCTGCACACCGAGCTGGAGAGCGCCGCCGCCGGCCCGCGCCCGCCAGGCGGACGCGGCACCGGGGTCCCGCTGCCCTGGTCCGAGCCGGAGGTCCGCAGCGACGACGCCCGGGCCGCCGTGCTGGTCTCCCGCTCGCTGGACGCCCTCGGCGGGCTGCTGTTCGCCGATCCGGACCGCCCGACCGACCTCTACCCGGCCTCCGGCGTGCCCTGGCGCTTCGGCCTCGCCCCGGCCGACGCGCTCTGGGCCGCCCGGCTGACCCTGCCGCTCGGCACCCGGCTGGCGGCCGGCACCCTCCGGGCGCTGGCCCGCCGCCAGCAGCCCGCCGCCCCGGGCCGCACCGAGGGCCTGCTGCCCGGCGCCCTGCGCCACGGCGGCCCCGAGCTGCCGCCCACCTGCACCGCCACCGAGGCGACACTGCTGTTCGTCACGGTGCTGGCCGAGGCCTGGCGCTGGGGCTTGCCTCGTGCGGAGGTCATCGAACTGCTCCCGGCCGCCGAGCGGGCGCTGGCCGCCCTGCGCGAGGGCCTGGTCGACGGCTTCGTCACCGACCTGAGCCGTCCGGCCGAGGAGCGCTCGGCCCACCCGGTCGCCGCCCGGGCCGAGGTCCAGGCGCAGGCCCACCGCGCCGCCCTGCACGGGGCCGAGCTGCTGGAGGCCTTCGGCCGACCGGGGGCCGAGGAGTGGCGCGGCTGGGCCGCCGCGTTGCGCGGGCGCTTCCGCGAGCGGTTCTGGATCGACGACCTGTCCGGCGGCCGCCCCGCGGCCGGGCTGGCGCCGGGTGGCCAGCCGCTGCCCGCCGTCGCCGCCTCCCTGGTGCACCTGCTGGACACCGGGCTCGCCGTCGACGGCGGTCGGCACGAGAGCCTGCTGGAGCGCGAGCAGACCAGGCTGCTCGCCCAGCGTCTGGTCGCGCCGGAGCTGGACAGCGGCTGGGGCCTGCGGACCCTGAGCGCCAAGTCCCCCCGCTTCAACCCGCTCGGCCACCGCGGCGGTGCGGTGCGGGTCCACGAGACGGCGCTGGCGGTCGCCGGGCTGGCCGAGGCCGGCCATGAGAACGAGGCCGGCACCCTGCTGGAGGGGTTGCTCGCCGCGGGCGCCTACTTCGAGGGACGGCTGCCGGAGATGTACGCGGGGGAGCAGCGCGTCCCCGGCTGCCCGCCGGTGCCGCACCCGGCTGCCTGCCGCCCGGCGGCGGTCTCCGCGGCCGGTGCCGTGCATGCGGTGTTCGCCCTCGCCGGGGTCCGGCCCGATGTCCCGGGCAGGCGGGTGCTGGTCCGCCCGGCCAGCACCGCACCACTCGGCGAGTTGGAGCTGACCGGTCTGCGGGTGGCGGGCGAGCCCTTCTCCGTCCGGGTCAGCCGGATCGGCGTGGCGATGGTGGAGGAGGCGTCGACGGACCTGCAACTCGTCGCCCGCTGAGCCCGCCGCCGCGGGTTCGCGTCCAGGCGCCGGTGACACCGGGTCACCGGCGTCGGGCCACCGGCCCCGCGCCCACCCGCGCGCGAACCGTGCCCGAGCCGGGGCCGGGCGGGGGCACCGACCTTGGGCGGTCCGCCTATGGGCCTGTGCTTATCGTCAGAGAGACGACTATGATCGTGACCATGTCGCGTTACGATCCGTCGGCCTTCCCCCCGTTCGCTGTCACGGTTGACCTGGTGGTGCTGACGGTGCGCGACCACTCGCTCTGCGCCCTGCTGGTCAGACGAGGAGAGCCGCCGTTCCAGGGGTACTGGGCACTGCCCGGCGGCTTCGTCCGCCCGGACGAGGGCCTGGCCGAGGCCGCCTCCCGCGAGCTGGCCGAGGAGACCGGCCTGCGCGCCCACACGGCCCCCGGCCACGACGCGGTCGGCCCCGGCGCGGCCGGCGCCCACCTGGAGCAGCTCGCCACCTACGGCCACCCGCAGCGCGACCCCCGGATGCGCGTGGTCAGCGTCGCCTACCTGGTGCTAGCCCCCGACCTGCCGACGCCCCGGGCCGGCGGCGACGCCAGCGGCGCGCGCTGGGCCCCGGTCGGCGAACTCCTCGGGGAGAACCCGGCAGACGGCGTCCCGCTCGCCTTCGACCACGGCCTGATCCTCGCCGACGGTGTGGAGCGCGCCCGCTCCAAGATCGAGTACTCCTCCCTCGCCACCGCCTTCTGCCCGACCGAGTTCACCGTCGGTGAGCTGCGCCGGGTCTACGAGGCGGTCTGGGGTGTGGTGCTGGACCCGCGGAACTTCCACCGCAAGGTCACCGGCACCCCCGGCTTCCTGTTGCCCTCCGGCGGTACGACGACCCGTCAGGGCGGACGCCCGGCCCAGCTGTTCACCGCCGGCGGCGCGACGGTCCTCAACCCGCCCATGCTCCGCCCGGAGTCCTGACCCGCACCGGATACCGCCCGCCCTCGAAGCCGCCCAGCGTCGCCCCGCCCGGCCCCGCCCGGCCCCGCCCGGCCCCGCCACACCCCCGTCGCGGGCAGCCGAATGGCCGGGCCTGGCTGCGAAGCCGGGGACGGCGGCGCAGAGTTTCGGTGGACGCTCCGGCCGCAGGGCCGGGGACCTTCCGGACCGAGGGAGCCCCGCGATGCCCATCGATGACTGCGAGAACCAGCGAGCCCTCGTCGAGGGCCTGGCGGCGGACTACCGGAGCCTTGAGAAGACCACCGCCGACACGGAGCAGGAGCTGGCTCGGTTGCAGGCCGAGCAGGCGCCGCCCGAGACCATCGCCGCCGTCCAGGGGCGACTGGCCGCCGAACAGGAGCAACTGGGCGAGCTCACCGTCGAGGGTCAGGCCGCCGTCGACGAGTTCCACGCGGTGTGCGGCGGCAGGCCACTTCCGACGCCGCCCTGGCCGGCTCGGTGACAGCCGCCCGCCAGGCTCGGCCGAAACCCGGGAGCGGACCGGCTGCCCGTGAATCGCAGGATCGGATTTTCCCCTGATCGGGTGAGGCGGGCAGCCGGCGGGCCCGTGCCGTTCCCGTAATGCCCGGAATAGCCGTCACCGCCCCCTAATGTGCTGGCGCGGAGCCGCGCGGGTGCACGCCCGTCCACCCGGGGGCGCTCCGCGTCGAGCAAGGTCGGCCGAGGGCATGGGAGCAGCCAGCGATGATCCAGATCACCGGACTGACCAAGGTCTATCGCAAGGGTGCTCCGCCCGCGCTGCTCGATCTGACCTTCGACGCCCGGCCCGGCATGGTGACCGCACTGCTCGGAGCCGAGGGGGCGGGGAAGTCCACCGCGCTGCGGCTGATGCTCGAACTCGAACGCGGCCAGGGCGTCACCCTCTTCGGTGGCCGCCCCTATCGCAGGCTCCGCCACCCCGAGCACGAGGTCGGCGTGCTGCTGCCCCGCCCGGCGGAGGGCACCGCCGCGGTGGCCGGGCACCCGGGCCGCACGGCGCGCAGCCATCTGCGCATGCTCGCCGCGGCCGTCGGCGTCCCGGCCCAGCGGGCCGACGAACTGCTGGAACTGACCCGGCTGGCCGCCGTCGCCGGGCAGCGGCTGCGCACCTTCTCGCCGGGCATGAACCGCCGCCTGGCGCTGGCCGCCGCGCTGCTCGGGGACCCCGGCACGCTGCTGCTGGACGGCCCCGCCGAGGGCCTGTCGCCGCGCAACGTCGAGTGGTTCCACTCTTTCCTGCGCTCCTTCGGCGCCGCCGGCGGGACTGTCCTGGTGACCACCGGCACCCCGCAGGAGGCCTCACAGCTCGCCGACCGGGTGGTCACCCTGGACCGTGGCCGCCTGGTGGCAGACCAGCCGGTCGCGGAGTTCCGGCGGACCAGGCTCAGCCCCGAAGTGGCCGTCCGGGGGCCGCAGATGGCGCGGCTGGCGGACCTGCTGGTCAGTCAGGGCGCCGAGGTCCGCCGGGACGGCAGCGCGGGGCTCGCGGTGGCCGGCATCGACCGCACCGAGATCGGTGAACTCGCCTACCGCCACGGGATCCTCCTGCACGAGCTGGCCGACCGGATGGTCGAGCAGCCGGCCCCGCGGGTGGTCCTGCCTGTCGGCTCGGACCGCTCCGGCCGCCTCCATCCGGGGCCCGAGGCCGACCCTGTCCCGGAACTGGCCGCCGGGCCCGTCCCGGTCCAGGCCGTGACGACCCCGGCCGAGCCTCCGACGGTCCCCGCCCCGGCCGAACCGGCCACCCCCGTCACCTCCACCACCGAGGCCACCACACCGAATCGCCAGGTGCCCCGCCGCCTCCAGGAGGACGGCTCCCCGCCCACCCGCGCCCTGCCCGTCGTGGCCCTCACCGACTCCCTCGACACGGCCTCCCTCCACGCTGCCGGGCTGCCGGTCCTCGGCGCGCCCGTCCGCCGGCCTGCGCCCGCACCCGCCGCCCGCCGCCCCGAGCCGAGCGTGCAGACCGGCCTCGGCTCCGGCACCGGTCCCGGCACCGCCGAACCCGTTCCCGTCGTGGCCGTCGACCGGCTCTTCCGCGACGAACCGGCCCCGGCCGAGGCACCGGTCCGGGGCCGCCCCCCGGGCAGCCGGACCAGCGCCGACACCCTGCCCACCGACGACACCGTCCACCTCCGCCGTCCCGCCCCGGGCCTGCCCGCTGCCCAGCGCCCTGCCACCCAGCGCCCCGTCACCCAGATCCCCGCCATCCAGACCCCCGCCCACCCCGACGACCACCGGAGCGAGTGAACCGTGCGCGTCCTGGCCTACGAGCTGCGCCGCCTGTGCGGCCTGCGTTCCACCTGGCTGCTGCTCGCCGCCGTGCTGCTCGGCGACGCCGCCCTGGCCGCCGTCCTGGCGAACCGGACATCCCCGGACGGCCCGCTGGCCGCCGCAGCCGGGGTGCGGCTGCTGACCGCCACCGTCCCGCTGATCCCGCTGCCCTTCGCCGCGCTCGGCGCCGGGCTGCTGGGCGCGCTCTCGTACGGGCACGAGGTACGTCACCCGGGGCTGTCGGCCTCGCAGGTGTCGTACCCGCGCCGGGTGCGGCTGCTGCTGGCCAAACTGCTGGTGATCGGCCCGGCGGCGGCGCTGCTGGCGCTGGCCACCCTGCTGCTCGACACGGTGGCCGTGTATCTCGCGCTGCCGGGTGGGGTCACCGTGGCGGCCTGGGCGGACCCGGCCGCGCTGTCGGACCGGGTCGCCGGGGCGCTGACCGGCACCGGGCTGTCCGGGCTGTCCGACCTGCCGGGCGCGTTCGCCCCGCTGGGGCTGGTGGCCGGCCACGGGGTGCCCGCCGCGCTGCTGGCCTTCGTCCTGCTGACCGTGGCGGCGGGCTGGACCGGCGTGCTGACCGCCTCGTTGACCCGCAGCGCCGCGGCCGGGGCCCTGCTGCTGTGCGCGCTGCCGCCGCTGCTGGAGTCCGGCGTGGCCCTGCTGCTGCGTCATACCGGCAGGCCGTGGCCGGGCCGGGCGGCCGAACTGCTGCCGTTCCAGTCCGGGATCGAGTGGTCCCACGGCTGGGTGTACGGCGGGGCGCGTGAGGCGGCGGCCGAGAGCCTGACGCTGAGCGACCCGGTCCTGCTGGCCGCGGTCGCGGCCCCCGGGGCGGTCCTGCTGCTCGCGGCCCTGCTCGTCCAGGCCCGCCGCCGCACCCTGTAGGGCATCCCGCAGGGCTCGCTACGGGATGCCCTACGGGCCCGCGGCGCCCTCAGCGACGCGCCTCGGACAGGCCCCCGTCGCGGTGCGCCAAGATCGACCGACAGTGACCGCAATGCGCGTTTCTTCCTGATAAGAAGTCAATTATCCAGTCACGGCCGATCACCCTTTCGTGTGCTTTTCACGAGAATTCTCAAGCCACGCCTGCCGATCGCCGACAAAGGAGGCGTGAGTACCCTTGCGCACCCCACCATGACCCCCGCCCGTTCCGCCGAAGGGCCCATCCACGGCCCCGGCGACCTGGACCGCTTCTCGTACGCCGACCGGCCGACGCCGCCGGCGCCCCGCTGGGAGGGCGCCGAATCCGACATCGCCCGGGTCGGCCGCAAGACCACCAGCAGCCGCGGCCGCGGCCTGCACGGCCAGCTGGTCCAGCAGCTGGGCCAGATGATCGTCTCCGGCGACCTCGGGGCCGACCGCCCGCTGGTGCCCGAGGAGATCGGCCAGCGGTTCGAGGTCTCCCGGACCGTCGTCCGCGAGTCGCTGCGGGTGCTGGAGGCCAAGGGGCTGGTCAGCGCCCGGCCGAACGTCGGCACCCGGGTCCGTCCGGTCGGCGACTGGAACCTGCTCGACCCGGACATCATCGAGTGGCGCGCCTTCGGCCCGCAGCGGGACGAGCAGCGCCGGGAGCTGTTCGAGCTCCGCTGGGCGATCGACCCGCTGGCCGCCAGGCTCGCCGCCGGCCACGGCCGGGAGGACGTCCAGCAGCGGCTGGTCGAGCTGGTCGAGATCATGGGCCACGCGGCCTCCCAGGCCGATCTCTCGACCTACACCCGGGCCGACGCCGAGCTGCACGGCCTGGTGCTCCAGATGGCCGGCAACCGGATGCTGGAGCACCTGTCCGGGATCGTCGCCTGCGCCCTCCAGGTCTCGGGCGGTCCGGCGATCTCCTGCGAGCGGCCCTCCGAAGCCTCGGTCGGCCTGCACGCCCGGCTGGTGGAGGCGCTGGGCGCCGGCGACGGCACCGCGGGCGAGGCCGCGATGCGGGCGCTGCTCACCGTCCATCCCGAGATCGAGCCGTCCGTTCCCGCGCCCCGGGAGCACTGATCGGGCTGTTTCGACGAGCGGAGGCGCCGGACCGCGGCGGCCCGCTCCGCCAGGGCCCTCCGGCCGCACCGCGCGGCGCAGCCGGAGGGCCTCCGCATGCCGTCGCGGCGTCGCCCCCGGGCGGCCGGGTCGGTCGAGGCGGGCCGGGTCCGGCCAGGTCCAGTCGGGTCCATGACAAATGATTCGTCCGCGAGTGCGCGATGATGGAAGCGGCCCCGGGTCGCGGGCGCCGAGTGATGTGACCCGCGACACGAAGGCCATGCGTAACACTTGACGAGTAGCAGCGATGTGTCCTGAGCGGAAGCAGCTCCGGAATACTCCAACATGTCAGAATGCTGTGTTGGTCCGCGGCGCTGCTGCCGTCCTGCAAACCCAGTCCTCAAGCCCGAGTCGGTCGGAATCGACACCGCGCGCCTGACGCGCGATCTCCTTCCCCGCCCGCTCGGGCGGCCGGTACGGGTTCGAGTCCACTCATCGTCCGAGAGGTTGTTCGTGTCGGCCAGCACATCCCGTTCGCTTCCCCCCGAGATCGCCGAGTCCGCGGCTCTGCTGGCGCTCATCGAGCGGGGCAAGGCCCAGGGGCAGATCGCCGGTGACGACGTGCGCCAGGCGTTCGAGGCGGACCAGATCCCGGTCACCAAGTGGAAGAACGTCATGCGCAGCCTCAATCAGGTGCTGATTGAGGAGGGCGTGGACCTCATGGTCAGCGCGGCCGAACCGGCCGCTGCCAAGCGCAAGAGCGTCGCTGCCAAGAGCCCCACCAAGCGCACCGCCACCAAGGCTGTCACCACCCGGACCCCGTCGGCCCCGACCAAGCCGCCCGTGCGGATCGCCCCCGGCGCTCCCGTCGCGGCCGCCGCGGCCTCGGCCCCCACCGTCTCCGCCGAGATCACCGTCGAGACGACGGGCACCGTCGTCTCCGAGCTGAAGGCGGCTCCCGCCAAGAAGGCCGTGGCCAAGAAGGCCGCTGCCAAGAAGACCGCCGCGCCGGCCAAGAAGGCCGCCGCCAAGAAGACCACCGCCAAGGGCGCCAAGGGCGACGAGGAGCTGCTCGGCGAGGACGAGCTGCTTGAGGACGTCGCGCTGCCCGGCGACAAGACCGAGGCCGAGGGCACCGGTCCGGAGGAGGAGTCGGAGGGCTTCGTCCTCTCCGACGACGACGAGGACGACGCGCCGGCCCAGCAGGTCGCCGTCGCCGGTGCCACCGCCGACCCGGTCAAGGACTACCTGAAGCAGATCGGCAAGGTCCCGCTGCTCAACGCCGAGCAGGAGGTCGAGCTCGCCAAGCGCATCGAGGCCGGCCTGTTCGCCGAGGACAAGCTCTCGGCCGCCGACAAGCTGGCCCCGAAGCTCAAGCGCGAGCTGGAGATCATCGCCGAGGACGGCCGCCGGGCCAAGAACCACCTGCTGGAGGCCAACCTCCGCCTGGTGGTCTCGCTGGCCAAGCGCTACACCGGTCGCGGCATGCTCTTCCTGGACCTGATCCAGGAGGGCAACCTCGGTCTGATCCGTGCGGTCGAGAAGTTCGACTACACCAAGGGCTACAAGTTCTCGACCTACGCCACCTGGTGGATCCGCCAGGCGATCACCCGCGCCATGGCCGACCAGGCCCGCACCATCCGCATCCCGGTGCACATGGTCGAGGTCATCAACAAGCTGGCCCGCGTCCAGCGCCAGATGCTCCAGGACCTGGGCCGCGAGCCCACCCCGGAGGAGCTGGCCAAGGAACTCGACATGACCCCCGAGAAGGTCATCGAGGTCCAGAAGTACGGCCGCGAGCCGATCTCGCTGCACACCCCGCTGGGCGAGGACGGCGACAGCGAGTTCGGTGACCTGATCGAGGACTCCGAGGCGGTCGTCCCGGCCGACGCGGTCTCCTTCACCCTGCTCCAGGAGCAGCTGCACTCGGTGCTGGACACCCTGTCCGAGCGCGAGGCGGGCGTGGTCTCGATGCGCTTCGGTCTGACCGACGGGCAGCCGAAGACCCTCGACGAGATCGGCAAGGTGTACGGGGTCACCCGTGAGCGCATCCGCCAGATCGAGTCGAAGACCATGTCGAAGCTGCGCCACCCGTCGCGCTCCCAGGTGCTGCGCGACTACCTGGACTGATCGACGGCAGTCGTTCCACGCGAAGGCCCGGAGCCGCACGGCTCCGGGCCTTCGCGGCTTCCGGGGCCCGGGCGTGTCAGCGTCCGGGTGGTGGTTGTCCCTCGTCCGGGTGGCGGCACGGCGGGAAGCGGTCGCACCGTGTAGCCGGTCACCTACGCTGTGGCGGTTGCCTGCTTCCGAGCCTCCTGGAGTCACGGTGCCGACCGAGCCGGACCGCACTGACCTGCCGACGCCCACCCCGTTCCCAGCAGACCTCGCCGACCTCGCGGACCTCGTGGACCCGGCCGACCCGGCCGTCGCCCGGTCGGGCCGCCGTCGGAGGGTCGCCGCCCTGGCGCTGCTCGCCGCCGTGCCCGTCCCGCTGGTCGCGCTCGGCGGCGCGGCGCCGGCCGAGGCGCAGCGCCGGGTGGTCGGCGGCACCGCGGCGAGCACCACGGACCACCCGTGGATCGTGGCGCTGTCCAGCCGCCAGCAGTTCGGCAGCGGCCGTTCCGGCCAGTTCTGCGGAGGTGCGCTGGTCACCCCGACCAAGGTGGTGACGGCCGCGCACTGCTTCTACGACGAGACCAGGGGCCGGGTCGACCGGCCGGGCCTCCGGGTGATCGTCGGCCGGGACGACATGCGCGGCACGGCCGGACGGGAGGTGGCGGTGCGGTCGGTCTGGATCCACCCCGACTACTCCTTCGCCGCCAACATGAACGACGTGGCGGTGCTCACCCTCGCCGACTCCCAGGGCGCCAGGCCGGTGGTCGCGCTGGTCGGCCAGGGCGAGACCGCGCCGTACGTGGCCGGCACCACGGCGCACGTCTTCGGCTGGGGTGACACCACCGGACGGGGCGACTACTCGCCGACACTGCGCGGGGTGGACGTGCCGATCGTGCCGGACCGGACCTGTGCGCAGGCGTACCCGGGCGGGCAGGACGGCAAGTTCGACGCCCGGGGCATGGTCTGCGCGGGCGAGCAGCGGGGCGGCAAGGACGCCTGCCAGGGCGACAGCGGCGGCCCGATGATCGTCGATGGCCGACTGGTCGGCCTGGTGTCCTGGGGGACGGGCTGCGCCGAGGCGGCCCACCCGGGCGTCTACACCAGGGTGTCCTCGGTCGCGGACGCGGTGCGCTCGGCGCTGTGAGCATCGCGACGGGTGAGCGGCCGGTCACATGCTGACGCCGTGCGCTGACATGGCGTCAGATCGAGGCGGGCGGGCCGTGGAAGGCCTCCCGGAGCGCAGCAGAGCCGGGCGACCGGCCCCCGAAGGGGCTGGCCGCCCGGCTCACCGGTCGCGCGCGGTGCGCGGCCGGACACAGCTCGACGCCGACTGCTGGGTGGTGGAACCCGGGATCAGTGCCCGGGATCAGCGCTCGTCGTCTGTGGCCGTAGCGCTGGTGGTGGTGGTGAGACGGCCGCTCTCGTCCTGTATCTCCACGGCGATCTTCTTGAGCTCGGGCTCGAACTTCCGGCCGTGGTGGGCACAGAAGAGCAGCTCTCCGCCGCTCGCGAGTACGACGCGCAGGTAGGCCTGGGCGCCGCAGCGGTCGCAGCGGTCAGCCGCGGTGAGCGGGCTCGCAGGGGTCAGAACAGTAGTCACGTCGCCTCTTCTCTAGCTCGACGAGCTGTCGTACCAGGGTCAACATCCAACCAGGCCGAAAACGTTCCCGCTCGTGGCTTTTCTTCTTTGAGGATTCTGCTGTGTTGATGAGGACGTGCCCCGGGCGCCGGTGGTTCATGCGTGCCGGATTCCGGGATCCGCCCATCGCTCGAACGCCCGATCGGGATCGGGTGCGAGGTCCGCGTAGCATAATCCTCTGCCGGGTTGGAGCATAAGCCCCGCCCCGGGCCCCGGTAGCCTGCATAACGGCAGTTCCGGAGCCTGCGCCGGGTCCCACGATCCGCCAGGACCGGTGGTACCGGGAGGAGATGGCGCCCCCGGGGACCGCACCCGGGTGCGGTGCTTGTTCGCGCAGCGCGTACAAGCTGCGCGGGGCCCGCCCGTCGTGCTGTGCACCCGGCGCAGGGGCTCGGGCACGCAGGGCGACGGATGTCGGTGCGGCGTGCTGCACTGGCGTTTGGTCCGGATGCGTACGGATGTGACCGATGAGACAGAACTTCACCGAGGAGAGTGCCGCGTGAGTGCCGAAACGACCGTGCCGTCCGCGCTGCTGGCCGGCGACGACGGTTCCAACTACACCGCGCGGCACCTGCTCGTCCTGGAGGGCCTGGAGGCGGTCCGCAAGCGCCCCGGCATGTACATCGGCTCGACCGACAGCCGCGGTCTGATGCACTGCCTCTGGGAGATCATCGACAACTCCGTCGACGAGGCGCTGGGCGGCTACTGCGACCGTATCGACGTCGTGCTGCACCCCGACTCCTCGGTCGAGGTCCGGGACAACGGGCGCGGCATCCCGGTCGACGTCGAGCCCAAGACCGGGCTGTCCGGCGTCGAGGTCGTGATGACCAAGCTGCACGCCGGCGGCAAGTTCGGCGGTGGCTCCTACGCGGCCTCCGGCGGTCTGCACGGCGTCGGCGCCTCGGTCGTCAACGCGCTCTCCGCCCGCCTGGACGTCGAGGTGGACCGCAGTGGGCACACCCACGCGATCAGCTTCCGCCGCGGCACCCCCGGCATCTTCACCGAGACCAGCCCGGACGCCCCCTTCGAGCCCGGCAACGGCCTGACCAGGACCCGCAAGGTGCCGAAGACCCGCACCGGCACCCGGATCCGCTACTGGGCGGACCGGCAGATCTTCCTCAAGGACGCCAAGCTCTCCCTGGAGACGCTGCACAGCCGCGCCCGGCAGACGGCCTTCCTCGTCCCCGGCCTGACCATCGTGGTCCGTGACGAGCGGCTCACCGAGAGCGAGCAGATCGAGGAGTCGGTCTTCCACTACGACGGCGGCATCGCCGAGTTCTGCGAGTTCCTGGCCCCCGACAAGCCGGTCTGCGACGTGCTGCGACTGCACGGCGAGGGCACCTTCAAGGAGACCGTGCCGGTCCTGGACGACCTCGGCCACATGACGCCCACCGAGGTCACCCGCCACCTCGGCGTGGACATCGCGCTGCGCTGGGGCACCGGCTACGACACCACCCTGCGCTCCTTCGTCAACATCATCGCCACCCCCAAGGGCGGCACCCACGTCACCGGTTTCGAGCGCTCGCTGGCCAAGACGGTCAACGAGGCGCTGCGCGCGAGCAAGATGCTGCGGGTCGCCGAGGACGACATCACCAAGGACGATGCCACCGAGGGCCTCACCGCGGTGGTCACCGTCCGGCTCGCCGAGCCGCAGTTCGAGGGCCAGACCAAGGAGGTGCTCGGCACCTCGGCGGCCAACCGGATCGTCGCCGCCGTCGTCGCCAAGGAGCTCAAGGCCTTCCTCACCTCGGCCAAGAAGGACCAGAAGCTCCAGGCCCGCGCCGTGCTGGAGAAGGTCGTCGCGGCCGCCCGCACCCGGGTCGCCGCCCGCCAGCACAAGGAGGCCCAGCGCCGCAAGACGGCGCTGGAGACCAGCTCGCTGCCCGCCAAGCTGGCCGACTGCCGCAGCGACGACGTCGAGCGCAGCGAACTGTTCATCGTCGAGGGCGACTCCGCGCTCGGCACCGCCAAGCTCGCCCGCAACTCCGAGTTCCAGGCGCTGCTGCCGATCCGCGGCAAGATCCTCAACGTGCAGAAGGCCTCGGTGAGCGACATGCTCAAGAACGCCGAGTGCGCCGCGATCATCCAGGTGATAGGGGCCGGCTCGGGCCGCACCTTCGACATCGACCAGGCCCGCTACGGCCGGGTCATCTTCATGGCCGACGCCGACGTCGACGGCTCGCACATCCGCACCCTGCTGCTGACCCTCTTCCACCGCTACATGCGGCCGATGGTCGAGCAGGGCCGGGTCTTCGCCGCCGTGCCGCCGCTGCACCGGATCGAGCTCACCAACCCCAAGCGCGGCCAGGAGAAGTACCACTACACCTACTCCGACGCCGAACTGCGTTCCACGCTGCTGGAGTTCCAGCGCAAGGGGCTGCGCTGGAAGGACCCGGTGCAGCGCTACAAGGGCCTGGGCGAGATGGACGCCGACCAGCTGGCCGAGACGACCATGGACCCGCGCCACCGCACCCTGCGCCGGATCAACCTGGGCGACCTGGAGCAGGCCGAGCGGATCTTCGACCTGCTGATGGGCAACGACGTCGCCCCGCGCAAGGAGTTCATCGTGGACTCGGCGGCCACCTTGGACCGCTCGCGCATCGACGCCTGACGCGCGCCGTCCGGCCGGGCCCTCCACCCACGGGTGGAGGGCCCCGCGCGTTGGGGATCCACCCGCGGTCCACCCCGGCTCCGATCAGCGGGAACCGCCGCCTCCGTAGCGTCGGAGAGGTCAGCAACAAGCCTCTCCTCGGGACGGAGAAGTCCGATGACCACCCTCACCAACCTCCTCGTGATCGCCGCGGCGGTCGTCCTGGTGGTCCAGCGCCAGATGCGGGCCCAGCGCCTGGACACCGAGCGCCGCTTCTGGCTGCTTCCGCTGATCCTGGGCGCGCTCGCACTGCGGGACCCGCAGATCATCGATCACCAGCACACCGCCCTCTCGGCGGTCCTGTTGGTCGCCGGACTGGTCGCGGTGCTCGCGATGGGCTCGGTCTGGGGCTGGACCGTACGGCTCTGGCGGGCCGCGGACGGCTCGGTCATGGCCAAGGGCACCAAGGCCACCGTGGCCGCCTGGATCGGGATGATCGCCATCCGGATCGGCCTGTACGGGATCGGCGAGGCCCTGCACGTCCACCAGTCCGGCAGCTCCCTGATGCTCGGCATGGCGGTCCTGCTGCTGGTCCGCTCGCTCGTGGTGAACTGGAGGGCCCGGACGCTGGAGCCCGCGCCGCCGACCGCCGTCCTGCACTGAGCCCGCCGTCGCACCGCACCGATCCGTCGCCCCGAGCAGCCGAGGAGGAACCCGTGTCCGGGTCGTACTGGACCCGCTGGCCGTCCCGCGAGGGGATGGAACGCGAGGCCGAGAGCCGGCCGCGGCGGGTCCTCACCGTGCTCGGCCGCATCGTGCTGGTGACCACCGTCACCTGGGGGACCTTCGCCGATGCCAGGTTCGCCGGCTGGTCGGCGGTGGCCGCGACGGCCGGACTGGTCGCCGCGTTCGGGCTCTGCGCGGCCTTCCTGGACGCCACCCGGAAGCAGCGCCCGCTGCCCTCGTACCTGCTGACCGGCGCGGTGTTCGGCGCCGCCTGGCTGGCCAACGCCGGCCGGGCCACCCTGCTCGCCGACGTGCTCTGGTACGGCCTGGCGGTGATGGCCCTGGTCCGGATGCCGCTCGCCCTCGGGCTGGCCGCGGCGGCGGCCTCGCTGGCCTCGTACGCGGCGGTCACCACGTCGAGCGGGCTCAGCATCGCCGCCACCGTCGGCGGGATCACCCTGCTCGGCTACCTGCTGCGGATGGACGTCGAGGCGCGCGGCACCTCCCGCCGGCTGCTCGCCCAGGAGCGGGCCGCCAGGGCCGCCGAGGCGGAGAGCGCGGCGCTCGCCGAACGGGCCAGGATCGCCCGGGAGATCCACGACGTGCTCGCCCACAGCCTCTCCGCGCAGCTCGTCCACCTGGAGGCGGCCCGGCTGATGCTGGACGCCGGGACGGACCGCGAGCAGATCCGCGAACGGGTCGTCGCCGCCCGACGGATGGCGCAGGACGGGCTGGCCGAGACCCGGCAGGCGCTGTCCGCGCTGCGCGGGGAGCTCACCCCGGTCGGGGAGTTCCTGGTCGAGCTGGCCGAGCGGGAGCGCGCCGCCCTCGTCGTCACCGGCCCGCCCCGCCCGATCGCCGCCGAGGCGGCCCTCGCGGTGCGGCGCACCGCGCAGGAGGCGGTGACCAACGTCCGCAAACACGCGCCCGGAGCCCGTTGCGCCGTCGAACTGCGCTACCTGGAGGGGGCGGTGGAGCTGGAGGTGCGCAACCCCAGGACGCCGCGCGGGGATTCGCCGGGAGAGCTGGCCGACAGCGGCAGCGGGTACGGTCTGCTGGGAATGCGCGAACGCGCGGAACTGCTCGGCGGCACCCTGCTGGCGGGCCCGGAGGACGGAGGGTGGCGCGTGCTGCTGCGGGTGCCGGCATGACGGTTTCGGGGGTCACCAGGGTTCTGGTGGCGGACGACCAGGCGGTGGTGCGCGAGGGCATCGTGATGCTGTTGGGGCTGCTGCCCGGCATCGAGGTGGTCGGCGCGGCGGGCGACGGGGAGGAGGCCGTCACCCTGACGGAGCGTCATCACCCGGACGTGGTCCTGATGGATTTGCGGATGCCGCGCTGCGACGGCGTCGAGGCGACCAGGCGGATCCGCGCGGCACACCCGGAGACCGAGGTCGTGGTGCTCACCACCTACGCCGATGACGAGTCGCTGTTCCCGGCGCTCCAGGCCGGGGCGCGCGGCTACCTCACCAAGGACGCCGGCGCCGAGGAGATCGCCAAGGCCGTCGCGGACGTCCGCTCGGGCGCGGCCGGACTCTCCCCGAAGGTCCAACTCCGTTTGCTGGAAAGACTTTCGGAGCAGCACGGCCGTCCCGCTCCGGCCGCCGAGCGGCCCCCCGCCCGGCCGGTGGAACTGCCCGACGGGCTGACCGCCCGGGAGGCCGAGGTGCTGGCGCTGATCGCCGAGGGGCTGTCCAACGCCGAGATCGCCGGGCGGCTGTTCGTCAGCCAGGCCACGGTGAAGACCCACATCAACAACCTGTTCGCCAAGACCGCGGTGCGGGACCGGGCGCAGGCGGTCGCCTATGCCTTCCGACACGGAATCACCGGTACGCAGCAGTAGTCGGATGAGTGTCTGTCGGATGATCGATCACCTCATCGAGTGAACGTATCTGCGATGGTCAGGGGCGGTTCCCGGGGGCCGCCATCATGGTTCGGGTCAGGAACATCCGGCCCCAGGAGCAGCAGTGCCACAGCAGCAGACGAGCAGTCCCGGATCGGGACAGCAATTCGACTGGTGGGCCGCTCCGGCCGCCGGCAGCCCCGTTGAGTCCGCCGAGCCATCGGCTGCGCACCGCCGTACGGCGGTACCGGCGCAGTCGGGCCCCGACCGTACGGACCACGTCCGTACGGTCCAGTCGGCAGAGGCGGTCGTCGAGCCCGTGGCCGTCGGCGCGCCGGTCCACGGGCCCGCCGACGAGCCGTTCGCCCAGAGCGCCCCAGTCGATCCCGCGGCCCCGGCCGCACCGCACGCGGCCCTGGTGCCGCTCGCCGACGCGCCCCTCGACGAGGAGCCGTTCGCCGACAGCACCGAGGTGTACCGGGCGGTCCAGGCCAGCGAGACGTTCCGTCAGATCCGGCGCAGCTACCGGACGTTCGTCTTCCCGATCACCGGCGGCTTCCTCGCCTGGTACCTGCTGTACGTCGCCGCCCAGGCCGGGGCCCCCGACCTGATGCGCCGCGAGGTGGCCGGTCCGCTCAACGTGGCCTGGCTGCTCGGTCTTTCGCAGTTCGCCTCGACCTTCCTGCTCGCCTGGCTCTACGCCCGCAACGCCCGGACCAAGCGCGACCGCGCCGCCCTGGGCCTGCGCTGGGACACCCAGGACCAACTTCGATGACGACCCTGATGCCCGCCATGCTCACCATGCCCACCGACCTGGCGAAGGCGGCGGTGCGGACCGCGGTCTCGACCGCCACCCCGCCGCCCGTCGCCCCCACCGGCGACCACCACTCGCTCGCCATCGCGCTGTTCGCCGTCGTCGTCCTGGTCACCCTGGGGGTCACCCTCTGGGTCGGCCGCCAGGGCAACGCCGCCGAGGACTTCTTCGCCGGTGGCCGCGACTTCACCCCGCTCCAGAACGGCTTCGCGCTCTCCGGGGACTACCTCTCCGCCGCCTCCTTCCTGGGCGTCGCCGGCCTGATCGCGCTGTACGGCTACGACGGCGTGCTGTACAGCATCGGCTTCCTGGTCGCCTGGCTCGTGGTGCTGATGCTGGTCGCCGAACTCGTCCGCAACGCCGGCCGGTACACCCTCGCCGACGTGCTCGCGCTGCGGCTGCGCCGCCGCAAGGTGCGCGCCGCGGCCGGCGGGGCCAGCGTCGTGGTCACCCTGCTCTACCTGGTCGCCCAGATGGTCGGCGCCGGTTCGCTGGTCGCCCTGCTGCTCGGCACCGGCAGCCCGCACGCCCGCACCTGGACGATCATCGCGGTCGGCGCCCTGATGATCGTCTACGTCACCATCGGCGGGATGCGGGCCACCACCTGGATCCAGATCATCAAGGCCTTCCTGCTGACCGGCGGTTCGGTGCTGCTGACCGTGCTGCTGGTGGTCCGCTTCCACGGCGACCTCGGCGAGCTGATGCGCCAGGCCGCCGCGCACAGCGGCGCCGGGCACCGCTACCTGGAGCCCGGGCTCAAGTACGGCGGCAGTCTCACCAGCCGGCTGGACTTCGTCAGCCTCGGCCTCGGCCTGGTGCTCGGCACCGCGGGCCTGCCGCACATCCTGTCCCGCTTCTACACCGTGCCCACCGCGCGGGCCGCCCGCCGCTCCACGATGTGGGCGATCGGGCTGGTCGGCAGCTTCTACCTGATGGCCATCGTGCTCGGCCTCGGCGCCACCGCGCTGATCGGCTCGGCCGAGGTGCACCGCGCCAACTCGGCCGGCAACACCGCCGTTCCGCTGCTCGCGCTGGTGCTCGGCGGCGGCAACGGCAGCACCGGCGGGGTGGTGCTGTTCGCGCTGATCTCGGCGATCGCCTTCGCCACCATCCTCGCCGTGGTCGCCGGGCTGACCCTGGCCTCCTCGGCGGCCTTCGCCCACGACATCTGGGCCGGCGCCTGGCGCGCCCGGCCGTCGCGCGAGCTGGAGAAGCAGGGTCGCGGTCGGCGCCGTCGGGGCGAGGCCGTCCCGGCCTCCCGGTCCGCGAAGGAGTCGGTGTCCGAGGTCAGCGAGCAGCAGGAGGTGATGGTCGCCCGGATCGCCGCCGCCGGGATCGGGGCCGCGGCGATCGTGATCAGCCTCTTCGCCCAGCAGCTGAACGTGGCCTTCCTGGTCGGTCTGGCCTTCGCCGTCGCCGCCTCCTCCAACCTGCCGGTGCTGTTGTACAGCTTGTTCTGGTCGCGGTTCACCGCCCGCGGCGCGGTCTGGGCGGTGTACGGCGGGCTGATCCCGGCGATCGCGCTGGTGATCTTCTCGCCGGTGGTCTCCGGTTCCCACGAGGCGCTCTTCCCGGGCCTGGACTTCCACTGGTTCCCGCTGGAGAACCCGGGCATCGTCTCCATCCCGCTCGGCTTCCTGGCCGGGTGGATCGGGACGGTCACCTCGTCCGAGCCCACCGACCCGGACCGGTTCGCCGAGCTGGAGGTGCGTGCACTCACCGGTGCGGGCGCGGCCTGAGCCGCCGTGCCCGGGGAACCCCGGCGGGCCTGGGGCCGCCGGGGTTCCCCCCTGTCGTTCTCCGGCCGTCCGGAGCACCGCTACGAGCGGGCCGCCAGCCCGTAGCGGTGCTCCGGGCGGCCGGTGTCGCCGTACCGCAGGGTCAGCCGCAGCCGGCTGTCCCGTTCCAGCTGCTTGAGGTAGCGCTGGGCGGTGGAGCGGCTCAGGCCGGTGGCGTCGGCGACCTCCTGGGCGGACAGCGGCCGGCCGGCCCGGCGCAGCACCCCCAGCACCAGGTCGGTGGTGGGCGCCGAGTGGCCCTTGGGCAGCGCCCCGGCCGGGGTGGCGGCGCTGCGCAGGGTGGCGAACAGCCGGTCCACCTCGTCCTGGCCGGCCTCCCTGGCCGGTGCGGCGAGCGCGTGCCGCAGCTGCGCGTACGCCACCAGCTTCTCCCGCAGCCCGGCGAAGGTGAACGGCTTGACCAGGTACTGGAGCGCGCCGTGCTGCATCGCGGCGTGCACCGTCGACACGTCCCGGGCGGCCGTCACCATCATCACGTCGCAGGCCACCTGGCGGTCCCGCAGCCGGCGCACCAGGGCCAGGCCGGTCTCGTCGGGCAGGTGGTGGTCGAGCAGCAGCAGGTCCACCGGGCGGCGCTCCAGGGCGGCCAGCGCCTCCCCTGCCGAGTGCGCGGTGCCGGTCACCCGGAAGCCCGGGACCTTCGCCACGTACGCGGCGTGCACATCCGCCACCCGGAAGTCGTCGTCCACCACGAGTACGTCGATCATCACGCCTCCACGAGTCGGGTGTCGAGCAGGGCCTCGGGCAGCTCGACGGTGAACCGGGCGCCGCCGAGCGGGCCGGTGTCGAGCACGATCCGGCCGCCGGTGCGCTCGACCAGCCGGCGCACCATCGCCAGGCCGAGCCCGCGCGGACGGTGCGCGGGCGCGTCCTTGCTGGTCCACCCCTCCTCGAAGACCTGCTCGCGCAGCTCCTCCGGTACGCCCGGACCGCTGTCCGCGACCTGGAGCAGCAGCGTGGAGCCGGCCGCCGCCAGGCTCACCACCACCCGGCCCCCGCCGCCCGCGGTCAGCGCGTCCACCGCGTTGTCGACCAGGTTGCCGAGCACCGTCACCAGCGCCCGGGCGTCCACCACCGTGTCCGGTAGGTGCGCCGCCGGGGCCAGCGTCAGCCGAACCCCGCGCTCGCCCGCCACCGAGGTCTTGCCCGCCAGCAGTGCCGCGACGTGCGGGTCCCGCACCTGCTCGGCGATCCGCGCGGCGACCACGGCGTGCGAGCCGGACTGCTCCGAGATGAACGCCACCGCCTGCTCGTGTCGGCCCAGTTCCAGCAGGCCCAGCAGGGTGTGCATCCGGTTGGCGTGCTCGTGGTCCTGGGCCCGCAGCGCCTCGGTGAGGCTGCGGGTGGTGTCCAGCTCGCGGACCAGCGACTCCAGCTCGGTGCGGTCGCGCAGGGTCACCACCGCGCCGCCCTCGGGCGTGGCCGTCCGGTTCACCACCAGCACCCGGTCGTCCCGGACGGCCGGCAGGTCGGCGCCGGTGATCCGCCCGGCGAGCACGTCCGCGAGCCGGCCCGGCGGCAGCACCGCGCCGATCGGGCGGCCGGTGCAGTCCTCGGGCAGGCCGAGCAGCCGGAAGGCCTCGTCGTTGGCCAGCCGGATCCGGCCGCGTTCGTCCAGCGCCACCATGCCCTCGCGGATGCCGTGCAGCATCGCCTCCCGCTCCACCAGCAGCGCGGAGATGTCGGCCAGCGCGATGTTGTGGGTGCGGCGCTTGAGACGGCGGGCCAGGACGAGGGTGGCGAGCGTCCCGGCGGCCAGGCCGGCGCCCGCGCACAGCAGGATGCCGGTGAGCATCGTCAGCAGCCGGCGGCGGATCGAGTCGTCACTGATGCCGACCGACACCTCGCCGACGATCCGGCCGTCCGCCATCCGCAGCGGCACCTTGCCGCGGGCGGTGCGGCCCAGGGTGCCCTCCTGGATGGCGGTGACGCTGCGTCCGCTGAGGGCGGGCTCCGGATCGGTGCTGACCCGCTGGCCGATCCGGCCCGGGTCGGTGTGCGAGAGCCGGATCCCGTCCAGGTCGGTGACCACCACGAAGCTGGCGCCGGTGGCCAGCCGGATCTGCTCGGCGTTGCGCTGCGCGGCCACCACGTCGCGGGTGGCGGCCGCCCGGGCGATGCTCTCGTCGGCGGCGGTGGCCTGGGCGATCGACAGCGCCCGCTGCATCGCGTCGTGGTCCAGCTCGCTGCTGACCGGGGCCAGGAACAGTCCGGCGGTCACGGCGGTGACGCCGACGGTGACGAGGGTCTGGCTCAGCAGCAGCTGGGCGAAGACCCGGCGGGGCCAGCGAGGGAGCTTCATCCGGGCCTCCGTTTCCTGGGTGTCTCCGTGTCGGGGTGCTTCGGGGTGTTCCGGTCAGCGCGTCCCCGCAGTTGTAGCGGAAGCAAAACGAGCAGAACACCCCTCTATGCGGAGAAGTCGCACTACGCGAAGAAGGCTCCCGCCGGGGCCGGGCCCGCTCCTACCGTTCCGGGGCAAGCACAGACCCGGGAGGAAGAGCATGACCGAGACCCCGGCGATCGAGCTGACCGGCGCGACCAAACGGTTCCGCACCCCCTCCGGGGCGCTGCACACCGCCGTCCGCGATCTCGATCTGACCGTCGCCCAGGGCGAGTTCGTCGCCGTCGTCGGCCCCACCGGCTGCGGCAAGTCCACCACGCTGACCCTGGTCAGCGGCCTGGAGGAGCCCACCGAGGGCGAGGTCCGGGTGTACGGCGAGCCCGTGCGCGGGATCGACCCCAAGGTCGGGTTCGTCTTCCAGCAGGACGCCGTCTTCCCCTGGCGCACCGTCCTGTCCAACGTGATGGCCGGCCCGCGCTTCCGCGGCGTGCCCGCCGCCGAGGCCAGGGAGCGGGCCCGGGACTGGCTCGGCCGGGTGGGCCTGGCGGCCTTCGAGGACCGCTACCCGCACCAGCTCTCCGGCGGCATGCGCAAGCGCGTCGCGCTCGCCCAGACCTTCGTCAACGACCCGGCGATCCTGCTGATGGACGAGCCGTTCTCGGCACTGGACGTGCAGACCAGGGCCCTGATGTCGGACCAGCTGCTGGAGCTGTGGGCGGGGACCGGCTCGTCGGTCGTCTTCGTCACCCACGACCTGGACGAGGCCATCGCGCTCGCCGACCGGGTCGTCGTGATGACGGCCGGACCGGCCACCGTCAAGGAGGTCTTCACCGTCGACCTGCCGCGCCCGCGCACGGTGGAGGCCGTCCGGCTGGAGCCGAGATTCGTCGAGCTGTACCGCGAGATCTGGGCCTCGCTCGGCGAAGAGGTCCGCATCACCCGGGAGAGAGGAGCGGGTCGTGCCGCTTGAGACCACGTCCGCGTCCGCCGCTGCGGGGAAGTCCTCCGCCGAGGGGAAGTCCGCGGCCGTCACGACGAGGACCGAGGCCCGCGAACGGGCCGCCCGCAACCGGAAGTTGCGCGTCTACGCGGCCCGGGTCGCGGTGCTGCTCGCCTTCCTCGGCCTGTGGGAGCTGTGCGCCCGGACCGAGGTGATCGACCCGTTCAACTTCTCCCAGCCGTCGAGGATCTGGGAGCAGATCCGGCAGTGGGTCACCCACGGCACCGCCCAGGGCTCCCTCGGCGAACAGATCGGCTACACCCTGTACGAGGCGCTCACCGGCTGGGTGATCGGCGTCGTCGGCGGCGTGCTGTTGGGCATCGCGCTCGGCCGGATCCGCTTCCTGGCCGACGTGTTCGGGCCGTACATCAAGGTGCTCAACGCCATCCCGCGGATCGTGCTCGCGCCGATCTTCCTGATCTGGTTCGGCCTGGGCCCGGCCTCCAAGGTCGCCTCCGCGGTGGTGCTGGTGTTCTTCCCGGTGTTCTTCAACGCCTTCCAGGGCGCCCGCGAGGTGGACCGCAACCTCGTCGCCAACGCCCGCATCCTGGGCGCCGACAACCGCAAGGTCACCCTCCAGGTGGTCATCCCCGCCGCCACCACCTGGATCTTCACCAGCCTGCACGTCAGCTTCGGCTTCGCGCTGATCGGCGCCATCGTCGGCGAGTACATCGGCGCCACCAAGGGCCTGGGCCTGCTCGTCGCCGCCGCCCAGGGCACCTTCAACGCCGCCGGGGTGTACGCCGCCATGACCATCCTCGCCGTCGTCGCGCTGCTCACCGAGGGGCTGCTGACCTTCGCCGAGAAGAAGCTGTTCCGCTGGAAGCCCGCCGACGCGGGCGACGGCCGCTGAACTCCCCCCCGCCGGTACCACGAGAGAGGCACCCCCACTCATGCGCAGATCCGTCGCGTCCGTCCTCGCCGCCGCCCTGCTCCTGCCGCTCGCCGCCTGCGCCAACGACGCCGCCACCACCGGCCACGGCGCGGTGGCCGCCCCCGCCGGGCAGAAGGTCGACGGACCCAAGGTCAAGATCATGGTCGGTGGCCTGGACAAGGTCATCTACCTGCCCGCGATGCTCACCCAGCGGCTCGGCTACTTCGCCGAAGCCGGCGTCAACGTCGAGCTGATGACCGAGCCCGCCGGCGTCAACGCCACCACCGCGCTGCTCGCCGGGGACGTCCAGGGCGCGGTCGGCTTCTACGACCACACCATCGACCTCCAGGCCAAGGGCAAGAAGGTCGAGTCCGTGGTGCAGTTCGCCCAGGCGCCCGGAGAGGTCGAGGTGGTCTCCACCAAGCAGGCCGACGCCATCAGGTCCGGCGCCGACTTCAAGGGCAAGAAGCTCGGCGTCACCAGCATCGGCTCCTCGACCGACTTCCTCACCAAGTACCTCGCGGTCAAGAACGGCACCGCCGTCAGCGAGTTCAGCCCGATCGCGGTCGGCGCCGGCCAGACCTTCATCGCCGCACTCCAGCAGGGCAGCATCGACGCCGGGATGACCACCGACCCGACCGTCGCCAACCTCCTGGACAAGGGCCTCGGCAAGGTCCTGTACGACATGCGCACCCCCGAGGGCTCGCGCGAGGCGCTCGGCGGGCTGTACCCGTCGTCCTCCCTGTACATGAACACCGACTGGGTGGAGAAGAACAAGGACACCACCCAGAAGCTCGCCGACGCCTTCGTGAAGACCCTCAAGTGGATGTCCACCCACAGTCCCGAGGAGATCGCCGCGAAGATGCCCGCCGACTACGCGCAGGGCGGCGCCGAGCAGTACGCGGCGGCGATCAAGGCGACGCTGCCGATGTTCACCACGGACGGCGTGATGCCGGCCGACGGGCCGAAGACGGTGCTCTCGGTGCTCGCCGCGTTCCACCCGGACGTGCAAGGCAAGGAGGGGGCGATCGACCTGGCGAAGACGTACACCACGGAGTTCGTCGCCAAGGCCGCCGGCTGAGTCCTCGGCGGCGGCCCCGTGCCCGGTCGCGGGCGCGGGGCCGCCGCTCGCACGTCCTGGCTACACGCCCCGGACGGACAGCACGTCCATCCGCGAGGGCGTCCCCGCCGCCTTGCCGCAGCTCTCCGGACGCGCCGGCTCGCTCACCGTCTCGATCACGTCCACCTCCCAGGACCGGCCGTCCCGGTGCAGCACCGTCACCAGCCAGCGGCCCTCGCCGTCCGGCCGCTGGGTGAGCGTCAGCACGTCCGCCCCGGTCTCGCCGGTGGCCAGCCGCACCGCGTGCTCGGCCGCCTGGCCCGGACGCTCCCAGCCCGAGCAGCCCCGCGACCACTGCGGCACCGTGTGCCCGGCGGCCGTCGCCGCCAGCACCTCCTTGGCGGTCTCCGGCGTCAGCCGCCCGTACGCGTAGCCGTACGGCAGCACCAGCATCGTAGGGGAGAAGCGGTGCCCGCCCAGGTGGGTGACCTCCCACACCTCGCTGTGCCCGGCCGCCGCCAGCTCCGCCGCGAGCGGACGGCCCAGCAGCGCGCAGCAGCGGTCCCGCCGCCCGTTGGTGCACACCAGGGCCACCGGGCCGCCGACGTGCTCCGCCCCGAACCCGGCGTGGTCACCGGCGCCCAGGGCCGCGAAGTCCAGCTCCAGCAGCTCCGCCGGATCCGCCACCTCCGCCCGGCGCACCCAGCCCCGGCCCGGTACCGTGTGGGCCACGAGCACCTCGTGGCGCGCGGTCGGCAGGCAGTCGGCGTGCCGACCGGGCCGCCGGATCAGCGCCACCCGCACACCCGTCCCGGCCGTGGCCGCCTCCAGCGCCCGCCCGACCGCCGCGTCCAGATGGCTCTCACCCAGCGCCTTCGCGCCCCACGGCCCGTTCTGCTCCACCAACAGCCAGGTGCTCGCCACCGCCGCTGTCGCGGCCAGGGGCTCCGAAAGTTCACGCGACACGGTCGCACAGGTGCTCACCTGGGCAAGGCTACCCTCACCCGATCGCCCCCACGCGGTCACTCGAACGCGGCCTTCACCCGCTGCGCGACCGCCTCGTCCAGGGTGTCGTACAGCGGCGCGGAGACGGTCGGGAGGTCGGCGAACTCCAGTTGGACGCTGCGGACGACGCCGGCGAACAGTTCCGAATGGAGCTCCCAGTCCTCCGGGCACGGGGTGCTCGGTCCCAGCGAGAGCAGCCGGGACTCGTTCGGCAGCGGCAGGCACACCCGAAAGAGCGGAGGGGTACCGGACGAACCGGTACCCCTCCGCTCAGGCGAGGGCCAGGGACGCGAGGGCGTTACGCCGGGCCGGCGACCACCGCGATCGGGGTGGTGACCGGGGTACCGGAGCCGTCGCGGCGCGGGTCGCGCTCGGGGAGGTCGACCGGGGCGCCCTTGGCGGTGGCGGCGCGGGCCGGGGCCGCGCCGGCCCAGGCGAAGACCAGGCCGTCCTCGCCGCGCAGGAAGCGCTGGCAGCGCACGCCGCCGGTGGCGCGCCCCTTGCGCGGGTACTGCTCGAACGGGGTGACCTTCCAGGTCGTCTGCTCGCCGGCGGACAGCGTGTCCGAGGCCGTGGCCACCGAGACCACCACCGCGTCAGCCGCCGGGTCCACCGCGGTGAAGGACAGCACCCGGGCGCCGTCCGACAGCTTGATGCCCGCCATGCCACCCGCCGGGCGGCCCTGCGGACGCACCTGGCCCGCCGGGTAGCGCAGCAGCTGGGCGTCCGAGGCGATGAAGACCAAGTCCTCCTCGCCGGTGCGCAGTTCGACCGCGCCCACCAGCTCGTCACCCTCCTTGAGGGCGATCACCTCGAACTCGTCCTTGTTCGTCGGCCACTCCGGCACCACGCGCTTCACCACGCCCTGCGCCGTACCCAGCGCCAGCCCCGGCGAGGACTCGTCCAGCGTGGTCAGCGCCAGCACCCGCTCCCCGGCCTCCAGCCGCAGGAACTCGCCCACCGCGGCCCCGCCCGCCAGCGTCGGCGAGGGGGTCGGCGGCAGCGCCGGCAGGTCGATCACCGGCAGCCGCAGCACCCGGCCCGCGGACGTCACCACACCCACGTCCGCCCGCGCCGTCGCGTGCACCGCCGACACGATCACATCGTGCTTCGCCCGCTTCTCCGACACCTCGAACGGCTCGCCGTCCGCCGTGCGCGCCAGCAGGCCCGTCGACGACAGCAGCACCCGGCACGGATCGTCGGCCACCTCCAGCGGCACCGACAGCGCCGCCGACGGCACCGAGCCCGCCTCCAGCAGCACGGTGCGCCGCTCCGTCCCGAACTGCTTCGCCACCGCGCCCAGTTCGGAGGAGACCACGCTGCGCAGCTTGGTGTCCGACTCCAGGATCTCGGTCAGCTCGGCGATCTCGCGGTTCAGCTTCTCCTGCTCCTGCTCCAGCTCCACCCGGTCGAAGCGGGTCAGCCGCCGCAGCGGGGTGTCCAGGATGTACGCCGTCTGCGTGTCCGACAGCGAGAAGCGCTCCATCAGGCGTTCCTTCGCCTGCTGCGCGTTGTCACTCGACCGGATGATCGCGATGACCTCGTCGATGTCGAGCAGGGCCACCAGCAGGCCCTCGACCAGGTGCAGCCGCTCCTGGCGCTTGCGGCGGCGGAAGTCGCTGCGCCGGCGCACCACGCTGAAGCGGTGGTCGACGTAGACCTCCAGCAGCTCCTTCAGCCCCAGCGTCAGCGGCTGCCCGTCCACCAGCGCCACGTTGTTGATGCCGAAGGTCTCCTCCATCGGCGTCAGCTTGTACAGCTGCTCCAGCAGCGCCTCCGGCACGAAGCCGTTCTTCACCTCGATGACCAGCCGCAGCCCGTGCTCGCGGTCGGTCAGGTCCTTGACGTCCGCGATGCCCTGGAGCTTCTTCGCGTTGACCAGGTCCTTGATCTTCGAGATGACCTTCTCCGGGCCGACGTTGTACGGCAGCTCGGTGACCACGATGCCCTTGCGGCGGGCCGTCACCGCCTCCACCGTCGTCGTCGCCCGGATCTTGAACGTGCCGCGGCCCGACTCGTACGCGTCCCGGATGCCCGACAGGCCCACGATCCGCCCGCCCGTCGGCAGGTCAGGACCGGGCACGAACCGCATCAGCGTTTCCAGGTCCGCGCTCGGGTGCTTGATCAGGTGCCGGGCCGCCGCCACCACCTCGGACAGGTTGTGCGGCGGCATGTTCGTCGCCATGCCCACCGCGATGCCCGTCGCGCCGTTCACCAGCAGGTTCGGGAACGCGGCCGGCAGCGCCAGCGGCTCCTGCTCGCTGCCGTCGTAGTTCGGGCCGAAGTCGACGGTGTCCTCGTGGATCGACTCCACCATCGCCATCGAGGCGGCCGTCAGCCGCGACTCGGTGTACCGCATCGCGGCCGGCGGGTCGTCGTTGCCGAGCGAGCCGAAGTTGCCGTGCCCGTCGATCAGCGGCAGCCGCATCGAGAACGGCTGCGCCATGCGCACCACCGAGTCGTAGATCGACGAGTCGCCGTGCGGGTGCAGCCGACCCATCACCTCGCCGACCAGGCGGGCGCACTTCACGTGCCCGCGCTCCGGGCGCAGGCCCATCTCGTTGGCCTGGTGCAGGATCCGGCGGTGCACCGGCTTCAGGCCGTCCCGCGCGTCGGGCAGCGCACGCGAGTAGATCACCGAGTAGGCGTACTCCAGGAAGGAGCCCTGCATCTCGTCCACGACGTCGACGTCGAGGATCCGCTCCTCGAAGTCTCCGGGCGGCGGGGTCTGCGAACTGCGGCGGGCCATCGCGGCGGGGCTCCCTTACGTGTCGCTGGCTGTGTCTCGGTAGGTCAGTCGTCGGTCGGTCGCCGAACGCCGGGGTCGGTCGTCCGTCGCTCCGTGCCGCGCCGTCGACGCACCCGTCAACCGGGCGCCGCCGACAGGGCGCGGCGCCCCCATTGTGGACCCTCGCGCCGACACTCCCGGTCAGCGGCCCTCTTCCGCCCCTGGCGAACGCCCCCTCCGCGCGGACACGAACACGGCGCCCGGACGTTGCACCACAATGGGGGACGCCACACGAACCCCGACATCGACGACGGGAAGGACCCGAGCGCATGGCCAACCCGGCCCCCGCCTCCAGCCGAGGCATCGCCATCACCGAGCACCGCCTGGCCAACGGCCTGCGCGTCGTCCTCTCCGAGGACCACCTCACCCCGGTCGCCGCCGTCTGCCTCTGGTACGACGTGGGCTCCCGCCACGAGGTCAAGGGCCGCACCGGCCTCGCGCACCTCTTCGAGCACCTGATGTTCCAGGGCTCCGCCAACGTCTCCAACAACGGGCACTTCGAGCTCGTCCAGGGCGCCGGCGGCTCGCTCAACGGCACCACCAGCTTCGAGCGCACCAACTACTTCGAGACCATGCCCGCCCACCAGCTGGAGCTCGCCCTCTGGCTGGAGGCCGACCGGATGGGCTCGCTGCTCGCCGCGCTCGACGAGACGTCCATGGAGAACCAGCGCGACGTCGTCAAGAACGAGCGCCGCCAGCGCTACGACAACGTCCCGTACGGCACCGCCTTCGAGAAGCTCACCGCGCTCTCGTTCCCCGACGGCCACCCGTACCACCACACCCCGATCGGCTCCATGGCCGACCTGGACGCGGCCACGCTGGAGGACGCCCGCACGTTCTTCCGCACCTACTACGCGCCCAACAACGCCGTCCTCTCGGTCGTCGGCGACATCGACCCGGAGCAGACCATCGCCTGGGTCGAGAAGTACTTCGGCTCCATCCCCGCGCACGACGGCAAGCAGCCGCCGCGCTCCGGCGAGCTCCCGGAGACGATCGGCCGGGAGATCCGCGAGGAGATCCACGAGGACGTCCCCTCCCGCGCCCTGATGGCCGCCTACCGCCTCCCGCACGACGGCACCCGCGAGGCCGACGCCGCCGACCTCGCCCTCACCATCCTCGGCAGTGGCGAGTCCAGCCGCCTCTACAACCGGCTGGTCCGCCGCGACCGCACCGCCGTCGCGGCCGGCTTCGGCCTGCTGCGCCTGGCCGGCGCCCCCAGCCTCGGCTGGCTCGACGTCAAGACCTCCGGCGACGCCACCCTGGAGCAGATCGGCACCGCCGTCGACGAGGAGCTCGCCCGCTTCGCCGCCGAGGGCCCCACGCCCGAGGAGCTCGAACGCGCCCAGGCCCAGATCGAGCGCGAGTGGCTCGACCGGCTCACCACGGTGGCCGGCCGCGCCGACGAACTGTGCCGCTACGCCGTCCTGTTCGGCGACCCCAAGCTGCTCAACGACGCCCTCCCCAAGGTCCTCGACGTCACCGCCGAGGAGGTCCAGGCCGTCGCCAAGGCCCGGATCCACCCCGACAACCGGGCCGTCCTCGTCTACGAGCCGACCGCCGCCGCCGAGACCGACGCCGACACCGACGCTTCCGAAGAGGAGGGTGCCGCCGTATGAGCACCGACTACGTCCCCGCCATGACCTTCCACCCGCAGCCCCAGCCGGGCACGCCCAGCCCCTGGGACTTCCCCGCCCCCGAGCGGGCCGCCCTCGGCAACGGCATCACCGTGCTGCACTGCCACCGGCCCGGCCAGCAGCTGGTCGCCGTCGAGGTCCTCGTCGACGCCCCGCTCGCCGCCGAGCCCGAGGGCCTGGACGGCATCGCCGGCATCCTCGCCCGCGCCTTCAGCGAGGGCACCGACACCCTCACCGCCGAGGAGTACGCCGCCGAGCTGGAGCGGGCCGGCGCCACCCTCGACGCGCACGCCGACCACCCGTGCATCCGGATCTCCCTGGAGGTCCCCGCCTCCCGGCTCCAGCGCGGCCTGTCCCTGCTCGCCGACGCCCTGCGCGCGCCCGCCCTCCCCGAGGCCGAGATCGAGCGCCTGGTCGCCAACCGCCTGGACGAGATCGTCCACGAGCAGGCCAACCCCGCCCGGCGGGCCGCCAAGGCCCTGTACGCCGAGCTCTTCGACGGCGCCGACCGGCTCTCCCGGCCGCGCGCCGGCACCGCCGACACCGTCAAGTCGATCGACCGCGCCGCCGTCAAGGCCTTCTACGACGCCCATGTGCGCCCGGCGACCAGCACCGTCGTGGTGGTCGGCGACCTCACCGGCGTCGACCTGCCCGCGCTGCTGGAGAGCACCCTGGGCACCTGGACCGGCAGCGCCGCCGCGCCGTCCGTCCACGCCCCGGTCGCCGGCGACGACCGCGGCCGCGTCGTCATCGTGGACCGGCCCGGCTCCGTCCAGACCCAGCTGCTCATCGGCCGGATCGGGCCCGACCGCCACGACCCGGTCTGGGCCGCCCAGACCCTCGGCACCTACTGCCTCGGCGGCACCCTCACCTCCCGCCTGGACCGGGTCCTGCGCGAGGAGAAGGGCTACACCTACGGTGTCCGCTCCTTCGCCCAGCCGCTGCGCTCCGCCGCCGACGGCAGCGGGCGCTCGCTGCTCGCCATCAGCGGCTCGGTGGACACCGCCTCCACCGCCCCGGCGCTGGCCGACACCTGGACCATCCTGCGCACCCTCGCGGCCGAGGGCCTCACCGACGCCGAGCGTGACGAGGCCGTGCAGTTCCTGGTCGGCGTCGCCCCGCTGAAGTACGAGACGGCGGGCTCGGTGGCCGGCACCCTGGCCGACCAGGTCGAGCAGTACCTGCCGGACGACTACCAGGCCGAGGTCTACCGGAAGCTCGCCGAACTGCCGACCTCGGCCGCCACCGAGGCGGTCGTCGCGGCCTTCCCGCCGGACCGCCTGGTCACCGTCCTGGTCGGCGACGCCTCGGTGATCGCCGACGACGTGCGGGCGCTCGGCATCGGCGAGGTCACCGTCGTCAGCTGATCGGTTCGTCGGATCACCGTCCGGCCCGGTGGAGCACCCGCTCCGCCGGGCCGGACGTGCTTTTAAATCCGTTGCGGGCCCGGCCTGTTCCGTGGATAGATGTTCCCCGACGCACAGCACGTGCGAACTGCGACGAAGGAAGGGAGGCGGTCACCATGCGGGTCGAGCAAGCCATACGACGCTCCCCGAGGCCGTATTCCCCCTGCACCGTCGCCCCGGGCGCCTGAGCCCCACCCCCTGAACTTCCCCGAGCCGCGCCGGGATTCCTCGCGCGGCGGTTTCCCCCTTCTGAACTCCCCGACCTCTGGAGGTCGTTCAACCATGACGTACACCGAGGTGCCCGGCGTCCGGGTGCCGATCCGGATGTGGGCCGACCCGGCCACGGTCGAGGGCCAGGCCATGCAGCAGCTGCGCAACATCAGCTCGCTGCCCTGGCTGCACGGCCTCGCCGTGATGCCCGACGTCCACCTGGGCAAGGGGGCGACGGTCGGCTCCGTCATAGCGATGAACGGCGCGGTCTGCCCGGCGGCGGTCGGCGTCGACATCGGCTGCGGGATGAGCGCGGTGAAGACCTCGCTGACCGCCAAGGACCTCCCGGACGACCTGTCCCGGCTGCGCCGCGAGATCGAGCGGGCGATCCCGGTCGGCCGCGGCCTGCACGGCGAGCCGGTCGACCCGACCAAGCTGCACGGCTTCCGTACGGCGGGCTGGGACGACTTCTGGCGGCGCTTCGACGGGGTGGCGGAGGACGTCAAGTGGCGCCGCGGCCGGGCGATGCAGCAAATGGCGACGCTCGGTGGGGGAAACCACTTCATCGAAGTGTGCGTCGACACGACCGGCACGGTCTGGCTGATGCTGCACTCCGGCTCCCGCAACATCGGCAAGGAGCTGGCGGAGCACCACATGGACGTCGCCCGCTCGCTGCCGCACAACCAGGGCCTGATCGACCGGGACCTCGCGGTGTTCATCGCGGACACCCCGCAGATGAACGCCTACCGCCAGGACCTCTTCTGGGCGCAGGAGTACGCGAAGCACAACCGGGCCCTGATGATGGCGCTCCTCCAGGGCGTCGTCCGCCGGGAGTTCGCCAAGGCCACGGTCGCTTTCGACGAGGTGATCAGCTGCCACCACAACTACGTCTCGGAGGAGTCGTACGACGGTGTCGACCTGCTGGTCACCCGCAAGGGGGCGATCAAGGCGGGCACCGGCGACTTCGGGATCATCCCGGGCTCGATGGGCACCGGCTCCTACATCGTCCGGGGCCTGGGCAACGAGGCGGCGTTCAACTCCGCCTCGCACGGCGCCGGCCGCAAGATGAGCCGCAGCGCCGCGAAGAGGCGGTTCACCGAGGCGGACCTGGCCGAGCAGACCAAGGGCGTCGAGTGCCGCAAGGACGGCGGCGTGGTGGACGAGATCCCGGGCGCCTACAAGAACATCGAGAAGGTCATCGAGCAGCAGCAGGACCTGGTCGAGGTGGTCGCGCACCTCAAGCAGGTGGTCTGCGTGAAGGGCTGACCACAGCAGATCGGGGTGCCGCCGGAATCCGGCGACACCCCGATCGGGCAGTGGCGAGGGCTCAGACGGCGGGGAGCTCGTCGAGGCCCTCGGAGACGAGCTTGGCGAGGCGGTCGAGGGCCTCGTCGGCGTTCTCGGCGTCGGAGGCGAGGATGACCTCGTCGCCGCCCTGGGCGCCCAGGCCGAGGAGGCCGAGCATGGAGGCGGCGTTGACCGGGTTGCCGCCCGGCTTGGCGATGGTGATCGGCACGCCGGTGGCCGTGACGGCCCGGACGAAGACGGAGGCGGGACGGGCGTGCAGGCCCTCGGCCCAACCGATGGTGACGCGGCGCTCAGCCATGAGACGTGCCTTTCCGGTGAAGCTGGTCACGGCCGTGCTCGGGGAGCGGGGGGAAGCGGCCATGTTGTCTAGACCAGTGTTACACGCAGGCGGCCTCTGGAAACCGCAGCGTTCAGGACTTGTGATTGTTTCTTTTCGGGGCATAAAACCCGGCCGACAACCCTGTCCACCCTGCCGTGGACACTCGGCCCACGCCATTCGGCCCGCCGCCGGATAACCTGACGAATGTGGAAGACCCCGCGGTGGCGAACCCCGACCAGCACGACTATCCGCAGCACCCCGACTACCCGCAACACTGGGAAGCGGACATCCTGCTGCGCGACGGAGGCACGGCCCGGATCAGGCCGATCACGCCCGCCGACGCCGGACGGCTCGTGGACTTCTACGAGCAGGTCTCGGACCAGTCCAAGTACTTCCGGTTCTTCGCCCCCTATCCGCGGCTCTCCGACAAGGACGTCCGCCGCTTCACCCACCACGACTTCGTGAACCGGGTGGGCCTCGCGGTGGTGGTCCGGGACCGCTTCATCGCCACCGTCCGGTACGACCGGATCGACGCCGACGGCCGTCCCTGCGAAACCGGCACCGACGCCGAGGTGGCCTTCCTGGTGCAGGACGCCCACCAGGGCCGCGGCGTGGCCTCCGCCCTGCTGGAGCACATCGCGGCGGTGGCGCAGGAACGCGGCATCCGCCGCTTCCAGGCCGAGGTGCTGCCGGAGAACCGCAAGATGGTGAAGGTCTTCACCGACGCCGGCTACACCCAGCGCCGCAGCTTCGCCGACGGCGTGGTGCACCTGGAGTTCGACCTCGAACAGACCGACCGCTCGCTCGCCGTGATGCGCGCCCGCGAGCACCGCGCCGAGGCACGCTCCGTACAACGGCTGCTCACCCCGCGCTCGGTGGCGGTGATCGGGGTCTCCCGCACCCCGCAGACCGTCGGCCGCGCCATCCTGCGCGACCTGCTCGGCGAGGCCCCCGCCGACCGCCCCGTCCACGCGGTGAACCGCAACGCCGAGCCCGGCACCGAACTGGACGGCGTCCCGGTCCACCGCTCGATCCTGGACATCCCCGGACCGGTGGACCTCGCGGTGATCGCCGTCCCCGAGGGCGCCGTCCCGGCCGCCGTCGCCGAGTGCGGCGCCCACGGCGTGCAGGGCCTGGTCGTGGTCACCGCCGGCTACGCCGAGACCGGCCCCGAGGGCCGGGACCGGCAGCGCGCACTGGTCCGCCAGGCCCGCGCGGCCGGCATGCGGGTGATCGGCCCGAACGCCTTCGGCCTGATCAACACCGACCCGCAGCGCCCGCTGAACGCCTCGCTCGCCCCCCGCCTGCCCGCCCGCGGCGGCTTCGGCATCTTCTGCCAGTCCGGCGCGATCGGCGTGGCCCTGCTGGAGGCCGCCCACAAGCGCGGCCTCGGCGTCTCCTCCTTCGCCTCGGTCGGCAACCGCTCCGACGTCTCCGGCAACGACTTCCTCCAGTACTGGGCCGAGGACGAGGCCACCCAGGTGGTGCTGCTGTACCTGGAGTCCTTCGGCAACCCGCGCAAGTTCACCCGGATCGCCCGCCGACTGGCCGCCGTCAAGCCGGTCGTGGTGGTCAAGGGCGCCCGGCACACCGGCAGCCTGCCGCCCGGCCACGCCGTCCCCGCCACCGCCACCGGGCTGCGCGACGCGACGGTCGACGCGCTGTTCGAGCAGGCGGGCGTCACCCGGGTGGGCACCATCACCGAGCTGTACGACACCGGCGAACTGCTGGACCAGCAGCCGCTGCCGCCGGGCGACCGGGTCGCGGTGGTCGGCAACTCCGACTCGCTCGGCCTGCTCACCTACGACGCCCTGCTCAGCGCCGGCCTGCGCCCGTGCACACCCGTCGACCTCACCACCGCCGCGACCGGCGAGAACTTCCGGATCGCCCTGGACGTCGCCCTCGCCGACCCCGCCGTGGACGCGGTGATCGCCGTCGCGATCCCCCCGATCGGCACCTCCGCGCACGCCTTCATGGGCGGCCGGCTGGCCGCCGAGGACGACGACCCCGCGATGGGCTCGGACGACCCGGAGATCGCCGCCGCCCTGCTCGAAGCCGGGCAGCGCGCCCGCGAGCTGGGCAAGCCGCTGCTGCTCACCCACCTGGCCCTGACCGACCTCCCGGCCCGGCTGCGCCCCGGCGGCATCCCCGCGTACGCGGCGCCCGAGCGGGCCGTGCACGCCCTCGCCCACGCCGTCCACTACGCGCAGTGGCGCCGCCGTACGGCCGAGGCCGAGGAGACGGCCCGGGTCCCCGAGCTGGATCGGATCGACGAGCCCGGCGCCCGCCGACTGGTGGAGGCGGCCCTGAGCACCCGGGCCGCGGTTGCCGCGCGCACCCAGCCCGGAGGCGCCCGGATCACCCTGCCCGAAGCCGACGCCCAGGAGCTGCTGGCCCGCTACGGCATCGACGTCTCGCCGACGATGCCCGCCCCGGACGAGGAGACCGCTGTCCGGGCGGCCGAGACGCTCGGCTACCCGGTGGCCCTCAAGGCGACCGCCCCGCACCTGCGCCACCGCCCCGACCTGGGCAGCGTCCGGCTGGACCTGACCGGCGAGGCGGGCCTGCGCCGCGCCCACCGCGAGCTGGACGCGCTGCTCGGCGGCGCCGCGCAGGCCGAGCTGGTGGTCCAGCGGATGGCCCCGCGCGGCGTGGACACGGTGATCGGCGCCACGGTCGACCCGGCGGTCGGCGCGATCCTCTCCTTCGGCCTGGCCGGCGCGCCGGCCGAACTCCTGGGCGACCTGGCGCACCGGTTGGTTCCGGCCACCGACCAGGACGTCGCCGGCCTGGTCCGCGAGGTACGGGCGGCTCCGCTGCTGTTCGGCTGGCGCGGCGCCGAGGCGGTGGACACCGGAGCCCTGGAGGAACTGCTGCTGCGGGTGTCGCAGCTGGTGGACGACGTGCCGGAGATCGCCTCGGTGGATCTCGAACCGGTGGTCGTGGCCCCGCACGGACTGGCGATCCTGGGGGCGCGGGTGCGGGTGGCGCCCCTGCCGGTCCGCAGTGATCTGGGCCCACGCGCCATGAGCACGCTGTAACCTTCCTTGGTTGCGCCCTGCCCGGGCGCTGCTGTCCGAAGCTCGGCGCCGTGCCGCCCGCTTCGTCGGCGGACCATGCCAGGATGGAGATATGGCGAAGACCGGTACCACCACCACTCAGGACCTGCGCTCGGCGATCGAGCGCAGCGGCTACTACCCGGCCCTCGTGTCCGAGGCGGTCGAGTCCGCGGTGGGTCCGGAGCCGATCAGCTCCTACCTGGTGCACCAGGAGACGACCTTCGACGCCAACGAGGTGCGCCGGCACGTGACGGTGCTGGTGCTCACCCCGACCCGGTTCGTGGTGAGCCACACCGACGAGCAGTCCGGGGCCGAGGGCAGCCCGGCGGTGCCGTTCGCGACGACCTCGACGGAGAGCGTCCGGCTGGACCGGATCGGCTCGGTCGTGGTGAGCCGGATGGTGGCGAACCCGGAGACGTACACCCCGGGCACCCTGCCGCGCGAGGTGGTCCTGACGATCGGCTGGGGCGCGGTGCAGCGCCTGGACCTGGAGCCGGCCGGCTGCTCGGACCCGAACTGCGAGGCGGACCACGGCTACACCGGTTCGGCCACGGCCGACGACCTCTCGCTGCGCGTGAGCGAGGCCGGGGACGGCCCGGAGACGGTGGCCCAGGCGCTGCTGTTCGCCCGGGCGCTGTCCGACGCGACGATCAGCAACGGTCCGCGAGTCTGATCGTCTGACCGCCGCCGTTTCCGCCCGCTACGAATCCGGTTCCATGTCCTTCGTTCCTGCCGACGGCTACGACGCCTTCGAGATCCTTGACCCGGCCACGGCTCCCGCGCCCCCGTACGGCAGCGGTTCGCTGTCCGACCTGCTGCCCTCGGTGGCGGCGGGGCTCGGCGTCCCCGGCTTCACCGCGACGCTCCCGATCGCTCCGGCGGACCGGGTGGTGGTGTTCCTGGTGGACGGCCTGGGCTGGGAGCTGCTGCTGCGCCACCCCGAGTACGCGCCGTTCCTGTCCTCGCTCGTCGGGAGCTCGATGGGCGGCAGCGGCCGCCCGCTGACCTCGGGCTTCCCGTCCACCACGGCGACCTCGCTGGCCTCGGTCGGCACCGGCACGCCGCCGGGCCTGCACGGCCTGGCCGGGTACACGGTGGCGGTGCCTGGCGCCGGCTACCTGATGAACCAGCTGCGCTGGCAGCCGCCGACCGAGCCGCACGCCTGGCAGCCGTACCCGACGGTCTTCGAGCGCGTCCACCAGGCCGGGGTGGCGACCGCGCAGGTCTCCTCCCCGCTGTTCGCCCAGACCCCGCTGACCAAGGTGGCGCTGTCCGGCGGCACCTTCATGGGCCGCACCACGGGCGAGGAGCGGATGGACCTGGCGGCCTCCTGGCTGGCCGAGCACGACCGGGCGCTGGTGTACACCTACGTCAGCGAGCTGGACGGCGCCGGCCACCGGTTCGGAGTGGACTCGGACGAGTGGCGGATGACGCTGGACGCGGTGGACCGGCTGGCCCGCCGACTGGCCCAGCAGCTGCCGCCGCGCTCGGCGATGTACGTGACGGCCGACCACGGCATGATCGACATCGCGCCGGAGGACCGGATCGACTTCGACGAGGACTGGGAGCTGGGCGCCGGCGTCGCGCTGCTCGGCGGCGAGGGCCGGGCCCGGCACGTGTACGCCGTACCGGGGGCCGCGGCCGACGTGCACGCGGTCTGGAGCGAGGTGCTGGGCGACCGGATGTGGGTGGCCACCCGGGACCAGGCGATCGCGGCGGGCTGGTTCGGCCCGGCCGTGGACGAGCGGGTGTACGCCCGGATCGGCGACGTGGTCGCCGCGGCGCGCGACGACATCGCGATCGTCGCCTCCCGCAACGAGCCCGGCGAGTCGGCGATGATCGGCCTGCACGGTTCGATGACCCCGGTCGAGCAGTTCGTACCGCTGCTCGAAGTCCGCGGCTGATCCGGCCACTTGGCACGTCCGTGCCCGAACTCCCCTGATGTGAAAGGCCCTTGCTCCACCCATGGCTGAACTGGTGTTCTTCTCGGGCACGATGGACTGCGGTAAGTCGACGCTGGCGCTGCAAATGGACCACAACCACAACGCGCGCGGCCGGCGGGGCGTGATCCTCACCCGCAACGACCGGGCGGGCGCGGCGACGATCTCCAGCCGACTGGGCCTGCGCGCCGAAGCGGTCGAGGTGACGGACGACTTCGACTTCCACGCGCACGTGGTGCAGCGCCTCTCGGCCGGTGGCCGGGTGGACTACCTGATCTGCGACGAGGCGCAGTTCTTCGCCGCCGAGCAGGTCGACCAGCTGGCCAGGGTGGTGGACGAACTGGACATCGACGTCTACACCTTCGGCATCACCACCGACTTCCGCACCCGGCTGTTCCCGGGCTCGCAGCGGCTGATCGAGCTGGCCGACCGGGTGGAGGTGCTCCAGGTCGAGGCGCTCTGCTGGTGCGGCGCGCGGGCCACCCACAACGCCCGTACGGTCGGCGGGGTGATGGTGGTGGAGGGCGCCCAGGTGGTGATCGGCGACATCTCGGTGGCCCAGGACGAGGTCGGCTACGAGGTGCTGTGCCGCCGTCACCACCGCCGCCGGCTGACCGCCGCGACGGCCCGCGCCTCGGTGCTCTCCCCGGACGTGCTGCCCTTCGAGGAACAGCAGGCCTGAGGCTCGGGGCGTGTCCCGGCCGCTACGGCAGCACCTCCAGCACGGAGAAGTGCCCGCCCTGCGGGTCGGCCAGCCGGACGGCGCGGCCACGGGCGGTGGCATGCGGTTCGACCAGGACCCGGCCGCCCAGCTCGACGGCCTGATGGGCCGTCAACTCCGCGTCGCGGACGGCGAAGTGGGTGCGCCAGCGCGGCTGGTGGCCGCGCAGCTCGGCATGGTGCCGAATGCCGGCGACCGGACGCCCGTGCACCAGCAGGGCCGTCTCGTTCTCGGTGGAGCGCACCGGCCGGGCGAGCACGGCGGCGTAGAAGACGGCGGCGCCCTCCGCGTCGGGGGTGAGGAGTTCGACCCAGGCCGGGCTGCCGGGTTCGCGTCCGGCCTCCCGGCCGAGGTGCTCCTCGCCCTGCCAGAGGCCGAAGACCGCGCCGGAGACGTCGGAGACGATGGCCATCCGCCCGGCGCGCTCGGCCTGGAGCGGCCCGACGGCGACGGTTCCGCCGCACTCGCGGACCAGCTGGGCGGTGCGGTCGGCGTCGTCCACGGCGAAGTAGGTGGTCCACTGCACCGGGAAGCCGGTGGCGGTGGAGACGCCGAGGCCGGCCACCGGCGACCCGTCGAGCTCGGCCCGGACGTAGTCGCCGAGCTGGCCGGGCCCAGGCGTGTACGTCCAGCCGAGCAGTGCGCCGTAGAAGGCGCGGGCACCGGGCAGGTCGTCGGTCAGCAGGCTGACCCAGCAGGGCGTGCCCTGGGCCAGTCGGAGTTCCACCGCGGGCAATGCGGGCCTCCTCGTGGGTGGTTGGCGCACGGGAATCCTCGCGCGCGAGGGTGATGCTTCCACCCTGACGGGCGCCCAACCCTCGGGCCGCGCGGAAAGTCCGGCAAAAGACCCCACAAAAGAGCGGCGGCCCGGGCGTGTCGGTGGGCTTCGAGGTCGGCCGGGACCGGCCCCCCGCTCGCCGCGCTGCGCGACAATGGCCGCCATGACCACCTACAACGAGGGTTCCCCGCTGATCTCCGCGGCCGAGCTGCGGGAGGCGCTCGCCTCCGCGCTGCCGCCGGTGCTGTTGGACGTGCGTTACCAGCTGGTCGGTGCCGTGCCGGGCGGCCCGACCGCGGCCGAGGAGTACCGGGCCGGGCACCTGCCCGGCGCCCACTTCGTCGAGCTGGACCGGGATCTGGCCGCCCCGCCCGGCGCCCCCGGCTGGGGCGGGCGCCACCCGCTGCCGGACCCGGAGGAGTTCGGGGCGGCCATGCGCCGCTTCGGGGTGAGCGCCGGGCGCCCGGTCGTGGTGTACGACGGCGCGGCCTCGATGGCGGCGGCCCGGGCGTGGTGGCTGCTGCGCTGGGCCGGGCACCGGGACGTACGGGTGCTGGACGGCGGCTTCGCGGCCTGGCAGGCGGCGGGCCTGCCGGTGACGGCCGAGCTGCCGGAGCCGGTGGAGGGTGACTTCAAGCCGGCGCCGGGGCAGTTGCCGACGGTGGACGGGGACGGCGCCGCGGCCTGGGCGGCGCGCGGCGGCCTGCTGCTGGACGCCCGGTCCGGGGAGCGCTACCGGGGCGAGAGCGAGCCGGTGGACCCGAAGGCCGGGCACATCCCGGGCGCGGTGTCGGCGCCGACGGCCGGGAACGTGGGCCCGGACGGCCGGTTCCGCCCGGCCGCCGAGCTGGCGGCCCGGTTCCGGGAGCTGGGCGCGGGGGAGCGGGAGACGGCGGTGTACTGCGGCTCGGGCGTGACGGCGGCGCACCAGATCCTGGCGCTGGAGGTGGCGGGCCTGTCGGCCACGCTGTACCCGGGCTCGTGGAGCGAGTGGTCGAGTGACGAGTCGCGCCCGGTGGCGGTCACCGAGCAGCCGGGCTGATTGCCGGGGAAAGCCGAAGGGGCGGGAGGCCCGGCCTCCCGCCCCTTCGACGTCCTACGACGACAAGTCCTACGAGCCCTGCTAGTCCTGCTTCTTGCGCCGACTGCCGAAGACGATCTCGTCCCAGCTGGGCACGGTGGCCCGGCGTCCGGGCCGGACGCCGTCCGCCTCGGCCTGCCGGTCGGTGGTGCCGACCAGCCGCTCGCGGTGCGGGGCCACGGCGCGCGGCATCAGGATGTCGGCGTAGGCCGAGCCCGCGCCGACCGCCGGGGCGGCGGCTGCCGCGGCCGGCTCCTCGCCCTCCTCGGCGACCTCGGCGGGCACCGGCTCGATCGCGGTGGGGCCGCCGACGGCGAGGTCGCCGCGGAACGCGGGGACCACGTCGAGCAGGCTGGTCAGCGAGTCCCGGGACTCGGCGGTGGCCTCCCGCGACTCGCGGACCTCGCGGGCCGACATGATGCGGTCGGCCGAGGGCCGGTCGATCATCGGGCGGGGCGGCCGGTCCTGGGGGAGCCGGGCGATCCGCGGGATGAACGGGAAGATCGACTCCTCCTCGCGCTCGACGTTCTCGCCGATCAGCGCGCGGGCCTCGTCGTCGTTGGGCTGGACCAGGCGCCGGGGCGGGTCGTACGTCCAGGAGGCGCTGCGGCCCTCGCCGTCGGCCCGGTAGGAGAGGATGACCTCCCAGGTGCCGTCGTCGCGCCGCCAGGAGTCCCAGCGCTCGGTGTCCTTCTCGGCGCCGCGCAGCGCGAGCCGCTCGGCCACGGCCTCGCCGAGCTGCGGGCCGGGGGACTCGCCGTTGCGGCGGATGGCGGTCTTGCGGGCGCGCTCGGCCATGAAGGCGCGCTCGGCGAGCACCGGCCCTTCGAAGCGGCGGACGCGGTCGACGGAGATCCCGGCGGCCTGGGCGACCTCCTCGGCGGAGGCACCGGCTCGTATCCGCGCCTGGATGTCCCGCGGGCGCAGATGGCTCTCGACCTCGATCTCGATCTGGCCGAGGCGCGGCCGGTCGCCGCGGATGGCGGCGCGCAGCCGCTCGTCGATGGGAAGGGTGTACTCCGTGCTGTCGGCAGCCTTGAGCACCAGCCGTGTGCCGTCGTTGCTGACGGCCACAACCCGCAGTTCGGGCACGGTTACCTCCCGGGTGGTGCCTGCCGACGTCACCTGCGTCGCTGCTCCCGTACTGAGTGTGGCCTGCCCACTCGCGACTGGCCACAACCTTGCTGAGTTCCCCGGCGTGTCGGGCTTACGCCCGCGCACGCCGTTGTGGCACGGTTGCCTTTTTGCCACGCCATCCGTCGACGTCGCGCCTGGGTGTCCCGGCCGTTCCTCGCACATGGAGTCGTTCGCGACGATCCGGGACCGGCGTCGCCGTGCGTGCCCGTTCCGTGGCTCCTCGTCAGGCTGCCGGTGGTGGCGCAGTCGACAAGTCGACCCAAGGCTCGGGCTTTACGAACAGTACTCCATTCGTGGCATCCAACGGGGCGGCTCGCCGCTCAAGTCTCCCGCGATTCACGGGAATCTCAAGAGCGCGCTCCCCCAATGGCGGACCACCGTCGGATGAACGGTGATCATCTTCACACAATCCGGGCCCGAAGAACCGCATTTTCGTCCCTTGTGTCCTTCTTTGGGCAAGATGGAGTGTCTTGTTCGAAGAACAGCCGTACGAAACCAAGGGATGTCGATGCCGGAGCGGAGCGCCGTCGAGGAGGGCGGCAAGGCCAAAGAGGGGCGCAAGCGGATCGATCTGAGTGTGGCTCAGGTCGCGGCGAGTGCGCTGGCCACAGTGGTGGGCGCGCTGCTGGCGTCCGAACTGGGGGTGTACGGCACGATCCTGGGCGCGGCGGTGGTGAGCATCGGGGCCACCACCGGCGGCGCGGTGTTCCAGCACATCTTCAAGCGGACCGGCGAGCAGCTGCGCGGGGCGGTGGACCGGGGGCCGAACCAGAAGGTCAACTCCCTGCGCCAGGTGCCGGTGGAGCCCGAGCAGCCGCGGACGCGGGTGCAGCCGGTGATCACTCCGGAGTGGAACGAGCCGCAGGTGGTGCGGGCGCGCCGGCGGTGGAGCTGGAAGACGTACGCGGCGGTGTCCGGGCTGGTCTTCGTGCTGGCGATGGTGCCGATCCTGGCGTTCGAACTGGCCACCGGGCAGCCGGTGTCGGCGACGGTCAAGGGCGAGTCGGGCAACGGCACCTCCTTCGGCGGCTCGGTGACGCCCAAGTCCTCCCAGCCGCAGGACACCACGCCGACCAGGCAGCCGGGACGGGAGCAGGGCGCCACGCCGTCCGACGCCGCCTCGGCCCCGGCGACCACCCGGCCGAGCCGGGAGCCGGAGGCCACGCCGAGCGCGGGCACGGCCTCGCCCTCGGCGCGCCCGAGCGCGACCCCGTCGACCGGCGTCTCCCCGTCGGCGGGCGGCCAGAAGCCCACCGGTGAGGCGCCCCCGGAGCCCGCCGCGCCGGGCGGCGGTTCGGTGAAGGAGCCGGCGAAGGAGCCGGCGAAGGCGCCGGTCGCCCCGCCGCCGGCCGCCGACGGGACGCCGTAACGGAGCTAGGGCGTGTCTTGCGGATCTTTGCCGGGTGCGCGACGCCGGGGCACGCACCTCGCCGCGTTGTCGTCGGTCGCCAATGCTCCGCAGTGGCTCCCTCCTCCGCCTTGCGATGCACGCACCCCAACGCCGCGCCCTGATCCGACAAGATCCACAAGACACGCCCTAGGCGCCGAGCACCCGGCGCAGGTAGTCGTTGCCGAACAGCCGCTGAGGGTCGACCTCGTCGCGCAGCGCGGTGAAGTCGCCGAAGTGCGGGTAGACGCCGGCCAGGTACTCCGCGTCACGGGTGTGCAGTTTGCCCCAGTGCGGCCGTCCCTGATGGGCGGTCATCAGCTGTTCGACGCCGGTGAAGTAGCCCTGGTCGGCGGTGCCCCGGTAGAGGTGGACGGCGATGTAGGCGCTGTCCCGGCCGGAGGCGGTGGAGAGCCAGAGGTCGTCGGCGGGGGCGAAGCGGACCTCGACCGGGAAGCTGACCTTCCAGTCGGACCGTTCGATCAGGGCCCTGAGTTCGCGCAGCACCTCGCCGACGGCCGCGCGCGGCACCGCGTACTCCATCTCCAGGAAGCGGACCTTGCGCGGGCTGGTGAACACCTTGTACGCGGTGTCGGTGAAGCTGCGCTCGGACCAGACCCGGCTGGCCAGCGAGGCGATCGAGGGGATCGAGCCGGGGAAGCGACGGCCGACCCGGCAGGCGCCCTCCCAGACGGTGTTGGAGAGGAAGTCGTCCTCCAGCCACTCCTTGAACCGGGGCAGCGGGGCGGCCGGGCCCTGGCTGCGGTTGTTGCGCTTGGTGGAGCAGCGGTCGGTGTGCGGGAACCAGTAGAACTCGAAGTGCTCGTTGACGGCGGTGAGGTCGTCCAGGCGCTCCAGCACCTCGTCGAAGCCCATCGGCTGCTCGTGCGCGGTGAGCAGGAAGATCGGCTCGACACCGAAGGTGAGCGCGGTGATCACGCCGAGGGCGCCGAGGCCGAGCCGGGCGCCCTGGAAGAGCCGGGGGTTCTCGGTGGGGGAGCAGTGCCGGACGGTGCCGTCGGCGAGGACGATCTCCAGCGCGCGGATCTGGGCGGCCAGTGAGCCGGAGTCGCGGCCGGTGCCGTGGGTGCCGGTGCTGGTGGCGCCGGCCACGGTCTGGACCTCGATGTCGCCCATGTTGGTCAGCGAGAGGCCCTCGGCGGCGAGGATCCGGTTGAGCCGGTGCAGCGGGAGGCCGGACTCGACGGTGATGGTGCCGGCCTCGCGGTCGATGGCGCGGACGGCGGTGAGCGCCTGCGGGCGGATCTGGACGCCGTCGCCGGCGGAGGCGATCGAGGTGAAGGAGTGGCCGGAGCCGACGGCCTTGACGGTGCGGCCCTGTTCGGCGGCCCGCAGGATCTCCTTGGCCAGTTCCTCGACGGTGCCGGGGGCGGCGGCCCGGGCGGGCCGGGCGCTCTGGTTGCCGGACCAGTTGGTCCACCGGATGGGGGTCGCGGTACTGGCCTGGGGCATTGCGCTGCCTCCTGCTCCGTGGCCGAACCGGTCGGCGCGATCCGGGGCGGCGCGGCCGCCCTACCCGCGGGTAGGCCCACGGGTAGGGCGAGAGACTAGTCAGTTCACCGTTCGGCGTCTACGGGCTGTTCGACCCCGTGGTCGGCCGCGGCGGCGGGCGTGTCGGCGGCCAGTCCGGCGCGCAGTCGGCCGAGCCCGGCGAGGGCGGCGACCACCCCGAGCAGGCCGGCGGCCAGCGGCACCCAGTAGCCGGCGGCGGCGCCGGAGGCGTCGACCACCCAGCCGCCGGCCGAGGAGCCGGCCGCGACGCCGAGGGCCAGGCCGGTGGTGGTCCAGGTCATGCCCTCGGTCAGCTGGGCGGCCGGGACGAGCCGCTCGACCAGCGCCATCGCGGTGATCAGGGTGGGGGAGATGGCGACGCCGGCGACCAGCAGCGCGGCGCCGACGGCGATCAGCCCGCCGATGCCGTGCACCCCGTGGGCGACCAGCAGCAGCGGCACCATGCTGACCGCCATGAACAGCACGCCGCCGAGGAAGCGCACCGCCATCGAGCCGGTGAGCTTGAGGGTCCCGAAGACCACCCCGGCCAGGCAGGAGCCGAGCGCCCACAGCGCCAGGATGTAGCTGGAGACGGACTTGTGGCCCTGGGCGTCGGCGAAGGCGACGGTGACCACCTCGACCGAGCCGAAGATCGCCCCGGTGGCGACGAAGGTCACCATCAGCGTCTGGAGGCCGCGGTTGAGGATGACCGAGCCGCCCTCGTGCCGGGCGGCCGGGAGGACCGGCGGCTCGGTGGAGCGCTGCCCGGCGAACAGCAGGACGCCGACGGCGAGGAAGATCCCGCCGAGCAGCAGGCCGGCCTCGGGGAAGACGGCGGTGGCCAGGTTGATGGAGAGGATCGGGCCGACGATGAAGCAGACCTCGTCGACCACGGCCTCGAAGGAATACGCGGTGTGCAGCCTGCCGGGGCTCTCGCGGTAGACGTGGGCCCAGCGGGCGCGGACCATCGCACCGGTGCTCGGCATCACGCCCATCCCGGCGGCGAACACGAACAGCGTCCAGTCCGGGGCCTCCAGCCGGGCGCAGAGCAGCAGGCCGGTGGCGGCGGCGATGGTGATCGCCATGGCGGGGAGGACGATCCGGCGCTGGCCGTGCAGGTCCACCAGCCGGGAGACCTGCGGGCCGAGGATCGCGGCGGAGATCGCCAGCGTCGCCGAGACCAGGCCGCCCAGCCCGTAGGAGTCTCTGAGCTGGGACAGCATGACCACGATGCCGATCCCGGTCATGGAGATCGGCAGGCGCGAGACGAAGCCGGTGGAGGAGAAGGCCAGAGTGCCGGGGGAGGCGAATATCTGGCGGTAGCTGGACAGCACGGGAGCTCCGGGCAGGGGGGAGGTAAGGAATGAGGCTGGCAAACACAGCTTACGTACGTTGGCAAACGGTATTTTCCGGACACCCGCGCGGCCCCGGCGACGGTGCCCGGCCCCTCAGTGGCAGGATCGGTGCCATGTCCGACGCGCGCAAACCCTCCCCCTCCGGCGCCGCCCCGTACGACGCCCTGCTGCTCCTGTCCTTCGGTGGGCCCGAGGGCCCCGAGGAGGTCGTCCCGTTCCTGGAGAACGTCACCCGCGGCCGCGGTATCCCCAAGGAGCGGCTGAAGGAGGTGGGCAAGCACTACTTCATGTTCGGCGGGATCAGTCCGATCAACGGACAGAACCGGGAGCTGCTCGCCGCGCTGCGCAAGGACTTCGCCGAGCACGGACTGAACCTGCCGGTCTACTGGGGCAACCGGAACTGGGCGCCCTACCTGGTCGACACCCTGCGGGAGTTGGCCGCGGACGGCCACCGCCGGATCGCCGTGCTCGCCACCAGCGCCTACGCCGGCTACTCGGGCTGCCGCCAGTACCGGGAGAACCTGGCCGACGCGCTGGCCACCCTCGCCGAGGAGGGGGTGCCGGCCCTGCGGGTCGACAAGCTGCGGCACTTCTACAACCACCCGGGCTTCGTCCAGCCGATGATCGACGCCACCCTGGCCGCCCTGGCGAAGCTGCCCGAGGCCGTCCGCCCCGGCGCCCGGCTGGCGTTCACCACCCACTCCATCCCGGACACCATGGCCGAAACGTCCGGCGCCCCGGACGACCCGGCCCGCGGCCGCCCCGGCGGCGCGTACGTCGCCCAGCACCTGGACGTGGCCCGGCTGGTCGCCGCCGCCGTGGCCGAGCGCACCGGCGTGGCCGACCGGCCCTGGGAGCTCGTCTACCAGAGCCGCAGCGGCGCCCCGCACATCCCGTGGCTGGAACCCGACATCTGCGACCACCTGGAGGCCCAGCACGCCGACGGCGCGCCGGCCGTGGTGATGGTCCCGATCGGCTTCGTCTCCGACCACATGGAGGTCAAGTACGACCTCGACACCGAGGCCGTCGCCAAGGCCGCCGAGCTCGGCCTGCCAGTGGCCCGCGCCGCCACCGTCGGCGCCGACCCCCGGTTCGCCGCCGCGGTGCGCGAACTCGTCCTGGAGCGGGCCGCCACCGAGTGCGGCGAGCGCGTGGTCCGCTGCGCCCTCGGCACCCTCGGCCCCAGCCACGACGTGTGCGCGGTGGCCTGCTGCCCCAACCCGCGCGCCCCGCGCCCGGCCGTCGCCGAGCGCTGACCGGCCCTTCGACCGTCCGTCCCGTCGCTTCCGGAGGAGAACCCCCGTGCCCACCCCCGCCCTGCCCGACGACCGGCTCCTCGACGACCTGCTGGAGGTCGCCCTGGACGCGGCCCGGCAGGCCGGCGCCCTGCTGCGCGACGGCCGCCCCGCCGACCTCGGCGTGGCCGGCACCAAGAGCAGCCCGGTCGACGTGGTCACCGAGATGGACCTCGCCTCCGAGAAGCTCGTCCTGGAGCTGATCACCGACCGCCGCCCGGAGGACGGCTACCTCGGCGAGGAGGGCGCCGAGCGGCCCGGCACCAGCGGGGTGCGCTGGGTCGTGGACCCGCTCGACGGCACGGTCAACTACCTTTACGGGCTGCCCTCCTGGGCGGTCAGCGTGGCCGCCGAGGTGGACGGCCGGGCGGTCGTCGGCGTGGTGTACGCGCCGGCCCGCGGCGAGCTGTTCCACGCCGTCCTGGGCCGCGGCGCCCGCCTCGACGGGCGCCCGATCTCGGCCCGCCCGGCCCCGCCCTGGGGCCAGGCGCTGATCGCCACCGGCTTCAACTACGTCCAGCCGGTGCGGGTGCGGCAGGCCGAGGTGCTGCTGGCGCTGATGCCGCAGGTGCGGGACATCCGCCGGGGCGGGGCGGCCGCGGTGGACCTGTGCGACGTCGCCGCCGGGCGGCTGGACGGCTACTACGAGCGCGGCCTCGCCCCCTGGGACCGGGCGGCCGGCTGCCTGATCGCCGCCGAGGCCGGCGCCCTGACCGGCGGCCGCCCCGGGCACGGGCCGGACGGCGAGCTGACCGTCGCCGCCGCCCCCGGGGTGTACGAGCCGCTCCAGGAGCGGCTGGCCGAGCTGCGCGCCTGGGCGGACTGACCGGTTCCGGCCGTCCCGCCTCCTCGGCGTCCGAGGGAGGCGGGGCGGCCCCGGGCATGCGAAGAGCCCTGACACACGGGGGATGCCAGGGCCTGGGTTTCGCACGGCCCCCGCAGGGCCGCTGGTGCCGGAGATCCGGCGACGGGTCGGATGTGCCGGACGGGTCAGGCAGCGGTGCGGTGGCGCTCCAGCATCGTGTCCACGCCGTGCTCGGCGGCGAGCCGACGAAGATCGTCCAGTTCGGACTGCTCCACCTCGGCGAGGAACTCGTCCCCGGCCTCGATCGCGCGGTGCAGATCCTGCTCGGCGTTGGCTATGCGCTGGAGGATTCCGGCCTTGAAGGCGTCCATGCGGGCCCCCTTACTGTGTCGGACGTGCACGGTCGTGCGCTCTCCGCCCCGAGGAGGTCCAGCCGGTGAAAGCACGCCGACCGGCAGGTGGTGGATCGCCGGACGAGTGCGGAGACGGCTTGCCGCCGCTCCCGGTGATGTCCCAGCCCCAGGGCCGGCGCGGATGAACGCACGGCGGGTGGGTGCGATCGGCCATCGGCCAGATCGCGGGTGTGCAGCTGTCCTCCCCGCCCCGGCGGCCGGGAAACCTTCCGGCGGGAGAAAGTTGCCTGTGTCACAGTCCAAGCGGACTGATGCGGGTGCGAACAGCTACCGCCGCCGACCCGGAGCGGAGTCCCGAGGCCGTGCCCGGGAGGCAGCTTATCGCTGCTTTACCGCCGGACCAGGCAGGATGGAGGCACCGTCGGAGCCGTGCGTCCGCTTCCGGGGCCGGCCTGGAGAAGGGACAACGACCGTGCGGGTTCTCGTCGTCGAGGACGAGCAGCTGCTTGCCGAGGCCGTCGCGACCGGCCTGCGCCGCGAGGCGATGGCCGTCGACGTGGTGTACGACGGGGAGGCCGCGCTCCAGCGCATCGCGGTCAACGACTACGACGTCGTCGTCCTGGACCGCGACCTTCCGCTGGTGCACGGGGACGACGTCTGCCGCAAGGTGGTCGAGCAGGGCCTGGCGACCCGGGTGATCATGCTGACCGCCTCCGGCGACATCAGCGACCGGGTCGAGGGCCTGGAGATCGGCGCGGACGACTACCTTCCGAAGCCGTTCGCCTTCAGTGAACTCGTCGCCCGCGTAAGGGCGCTGGGCCGCCGCGCGACCATCCCGCTGCCCCCGGTGCTGGAGCGGGCCGGCATCTCGCTCGACCCCGGCCGCCGCGAGGTGATCCGCGACGGACGCACCGTCCAGCTCGCCCCCAAGGAGTTCGCCGTCCTGGAGGTGCTGATGCGGGCCGGCGGCGCCGTCGTCTCCGCCGAGCAGCTCCTGGAGAAGGCCTGGGACGAGCACACCGACCCGTTCACCAACGTCGTGCGCGTCACCGTGATGACGCTGCGCCGCAAGCTCGGCGACCCGCCGGTGATCGTCACCGTGCCGGGCTCCGGCTACCGGATCTGACCACCGGAGTCCGCCCCGGCGGAACTCCCCTCCGACGAGGGACCCGCCCCCGAGGACTCCCCGCTGTACGCGCCCGCCCCGGCGGACGCCCCGAGAGGACCATCATGACCACCCCGCCCCCGGTCGGCGGGGCCTCCGGCGCGCCCGCCGGCGGTCCGCGTGCCGTTCCCCCCAGACCCGAGCACCCCCCGCGCCCGCCGCGCCTCCAGCCGCACCGCCCGGACACCTACGTCCCCGGCGACGGCATGCTCGCCTGGCTGCCCTTCCGCCCCACCATCCGGATGCGCCTCACCCTGCTCTACGGCGGGATGTTCCTGATGGCCGGCGTGGTGCTGCTGCTGCTGATGTACGTGTTCTTCCAGGACGCCGTCTCCTACCTGGCCCCGCGCAAGTTCTACTTCGACGGCGACATCATCGTCACCGGCCCCAACGGCACCGGCGTGTCGATGGACAGCGGCCAGTTCAACGGCTCGCAGTCGGCCTACTACCTGGCGCGCTCCGACTCCGCGCTCAACACGCTGCTGCGCAAGTCGCTCACCATGCTGGTCTGCCTCGCGATCATCGCCTTCGCCGCCGGGTACGCCCTGGCCGGCCGGGTGCTGCGCCCGCTCGGCCGGATCACCCGCACCGCCCGCGACGTCGCCTCCTCCGACCTGCACCGCCGGATCGAGCTGGACGGCCCGGACGACGAGCTCAAGGAGCTCGCCGACACCTTCGACGACATGCTGGACCGGCTGGACCGGTCCTTCGACTCCCAGCGCCGCTTCGTCGCCAACGCCTCGCACGAGCTGCGCACCCCGCTGGCGATCAACCGCACCCTGCTGGAGGTCCAGCTCTCCGACCCGGCGGCCTCGGCCGACCTCCAGCAGCTCGGAAAGACCCTGCTGGCCACCAACGAGCGCAGCGAGCAGCTGGTCGAGGGCCTGCTGCTGCTCGCCCGCAGCGAGAACGAGCTGACCGACCGGCGCCCGGTGGAGCTGTCCGAGGTGGCCACCCGGGCGCTGGAGCAGACCCGCAGCGAGGCCGCCAAGCGCGAGGTCGAGCTGCGCTCCAAGCTCGATCCGGCGGTGGCCTCCGGCAACGGCGTGCTGCTGGAGCGGCTCGCGCTCAACCTGCTCCAGAACGCCGTCCGCTACAACACCCCGGGCGGCTGGGTCGAGCTGGCCACCAACGCCGTGCCCGGCGGTGGCGAGCTGGTGGTCTCCAACACCGGCCCGGTGGTGCCCGGGTACGAACTGGAGCACATCTTCGAGCCGTTCCGCCGGATCAAGGGCGCCGACCGCACCCGCAGCGACAAGGGGGTCGGGCTCGGCCTGTCCATCGTCCGCTCGGTGGTGCGCGCCCACGGCGGCACCATCGAGGCCACGTCGCGCGCCGGCGGCGGACTCACCATGAGGGTCCGGATCCCCTCGCCGTAAAGGGTCCAACGCCCCTTCCGCGGGCGACCGCCTCCAGCCGCCCCCGCCAGGCCCGTCAAGACGACATCAGGCCTGGCGGGGGCGGCTTGTCATTTCCGGCCCGAGCAACTTACGGTGTCGTAACCTACGCAACCGTAGGTGAATCCGCCGGCGGTCCGCCGACGGGTCCGAACGACGTTGATCCAGTGCAGCGCGCCCGTCCCAGCGCGTGCCGTCCCCTCAGGAGCCAGACCGTGACCATCGCCCCTGTGCAGAGCAGCTCCTCGCTCGTATCGAGCGGCTGGACCGACGCGCGGCTGATCCTCGCCCTCGAAGAGGTCGTGGAGCAGGAGCTGAACCGCCACCTGGGCATCGCCAAGGAATGGATGCCCCACGAGTTCGTCCCGTGGAGCCAGGGCCGCGACTTCGACGGCGTGCTGGGCGGCGAGGCCTGGTCCCTGGAGCAGTCCCAGGTGACCGCGGTGGGCCGGGTGTCGCTGGTGGTGAACCTGCTGACCGAGGACAACCTGCCCAGCTACCACCACGAGATCGCGACCATGTTCGGCCGCGAGGGCGCCTGGGGCACCTGGGTGCACCGCTGGACGGCCGAGGAGGGCCGGCACGGGATAGCCATCCGCGACTACCTGCTCGCCACCCGGGCGGTCGACCCGGTGGAGCTGGAGCGGGCCCGGATGAGCCACATGTCGGAGGGCTTCGAGTCCGACAACGCGCACAGCATGCTGCACTCGGTCGCCTACGTGGCCTTCCAGGAGCTCGCCACCCGCATCGCGCACCGCAACACCGGCAAGTACGCCGGCGACCCGATCTGCGAGCAGCTGCTGGCGAAGATCGCCAACGACGAGAACCTGCACATGGTCTTCTACCGGAACCTGCTGAAGGCCGCCCTGGAGATCGCCCCCGACCAGGCCATGCGGGCCATCGCCGACGTGGTCACCGACTTCCGGATGCCCGGCCACGGAATCCCCGGCTTCGAGCGCGCCGCCGCGCAGATCGCCCTCGGTGGGGTGTACAACCTGCGCATCCACCACGACGACGTGCTCCAGCCGGTGCTGCGCCACCTCAAGGTGATGGAGATCGGAGGCCTCGGCCCGGAGGGCCTGCTGGCGCAGAACGAGCTCGGCGTCTTCCTGGACGGCCTGGACGGTCAGGCCCGGAAGTTCGAGGAGCGCCAGGCCGCCCTGCTGGCGCGTCGCGCGGCCCGGCGGAACGCCGGCTGAGTCGACGCACCGAACGGTCGGCCTGGGTGGATTTTCCGTGCTTTGCCCCGGAAGATTCTTAACGTGACCAAGCTCACACCGTGTCGCTCCACGATTTCGGGCAACCCCGGAGAGTGACAGCCTGCTCGGTGTCGCCGATTGCCGTCCGTGACCGGATTCCACCCCCGGCCCGGTCCGCGGAATCCTTCGGCGGCCCCGGCGGGCAAGGGATTCGGCAGGTGTCCGCACCCGCCGTGCTCACTGTGCGTGTCCGGTTTACCGGGGCTGTGGAGGGTCGACGATGGCCCAGCGTGAGGCCTTCCACAGCCCCGGGGATCACCCCGATGGAGCCCGGGCTGAGTGTCGATTGAGTAACAGGGCTTGAAGTAAGGCAAAATCTCCGCCTCGGGTCGGGCACAAGACCGACCCCCCATGCGTTACGTGCGCTGGAGATACCGCACACACCGCACAAACCCGGAGGGGGAGAGCGACAAATGGCAACCGACTACGACACCCCACGCAAGACCGACGACGAGCTCAACGAGGACAGCATCGAGGAGCTCAAGGCCCGTCGGAACGACAAGGGCGGCAGCTCTGTCGACGTCGACGAGTTCGACGCCGCCGAGGGCATGGAGCTGCCCGGCGCCGACCTCTCGAACGAGGAACTCGCCGTCCGCGTGCTGCCGAAGCAGGCCGACGAGTTCACCTGCATGAGCTGCTTCCTGGTGCACCACCGCAGCCAGCTCTACAGCGAGAAGAACGGCAACCCGATCTGCCGGGACTGCGGCGCCTGAGCACCGCGGCGGACAGGGCCCGGTGCCCGCGGCTGCGCCCGCGGGACCGGCACACCGCTCCTTCCGGCCCCGGGCAGCGGGGCCGGACGGCAGATCCGGGTGCCGTCCTACTGGACGGACCCGGCAGGACGGAGTCGGCCGGTGAACCGGTCAGGACAAAGTCGTAGGGACGGTCCCGCAGCAGCGGAACCGTCCCTCTCCGTTTGTCCGGACCCGGTCGGTCCGGCGTGTCCTGCGGTCCGGCGGGCGCGCGGCCGGCCGGACCGGCGCTCAGGTGCGGGCGCCGCGCCGGGCTTCCTCCAGCGCCTCCGCCAGCTTCATCGGCGAGCGGGTCGACAGGTAGAGGTACGGTGTCGGGTCGGCCGGATCGGTCACCTCGATCCGCAACGCCGTCGGGACGTAGCTGCGCAGCAGCATGAAGGCGCGCGGATCGGCCTTCGGGCCGCGCCAGGCCGCAGCCTCCGAAGGGCTCAGCGCCTGGGCCGCGCCGAGCGCGTCCACCGGGATCCGGGCCGGCCCGGCCACCAGCGAGCCCTGGACCACCCGGATGCGGACCGAGCCGTAACTGCTGATCGCGACCGCGCCGGCGGCGATGCCGACCACCAGGCCGATCAGCGCGGCCGGACCGCTGACCCGGATCAGGATCAGCGCGAGCGTGAGACCCATCGCGATCGGCAGCAGCCACCAGGAACGCGGCACCGTGAGGCGTTCGTCGTACATGCCCCCATTGTGGGCGCCCTGACGTCCGGCCCCGGACGCCACCCCCACCGCAGGCCCACTACCCCTGGGTAGGCTGGGGCCCCGTGACCGGTACGACAGCCCCCAGCACCCCCACCAACCGGCCGGCGCCCACGATGCCGGTGACCCCCACCACCCCGCCGCCGGACGCCGTCCTGCCGGAGCGCCACCCCCAGGCGCCCGCCCCCGGCACCCGGCTCGGCTCCCACTACGAGCACTGCTTCGGCTGCGGCCCGCAGCACCCCGGCGGCCTGCGGATCGACGCGGTCGCCGGAGAGGGACTCGACGTCACCGCCGAGTTCGCCGTCCGCGACGCCCACCAGGGCGGCCCCGGACTGGCCCACGGCGGCCTGCTGACGACGGCGATGGACGAGACCCTCGGAACGCTCAACTGGCTGCTGCACGCCCCCGCGGTGACCGGCCGGCTGGAGACCGACTTCCTCAGCCCGGTGCCCGTGGACTCGGTGCTGCACCTGCGCGCCTGGATCACCGGCGTGGCCGGCCGCAAGATCTACAGCGCCGCCGAGGCACGGATCGGCGGCCCGGACGGACCGGTGGCCGTGCGTGCTCACGCCCTCTTCATCCAGGTGAAACTGGAACACTTCACCACGCACGGTCGTCCCGAGGACATCGAGAAGGTCCTCGACGACCCGGATCTGATGAAGCGCGCACGAGCCTTTGAGGTGAACCCTTGAGCCACACCCCCCGCCCGCAGCTGGACGTCCTGATCAAGCGCATCGACCCCGAGCTGCCGCTGCCCGCCTACGCGCAGCCCGGGGACGCCGGCGCCGACCTGCGCACCACCGTCGACGCCGAGCTGGCTCCCGGTGAGCGGGCCGTCCTGCCCACCGGCATCGCCATCGCCCTGCCGGACGGCTACGCGGCCTTCGTCCACCCCCGTTCCGGGCTGGCAGCTCGTTGCGGAGTTGCTCTCGTGAACGCCCCGGGGACGGTCGATGCCGGGTACCGTGGAGAGATCAAGGTGATCGTCGTCAATCTGGACCCGCGCGAGGGGGTCAGCTTCCGCCGAGGGGACCGAATCGCCCAGCTGGTGATCCAGCAGGTCGAGAAGGCCCGCTTCCACGAGGTGGAGGAGCTGCCTGGGTCGGCACGCGCCGAGGGCGGGTTCGGGTCGACCGGCGGCCACGCCGGGGTCTAGCATGCCCGCGGCCTCGCAGGAAGCCGAGCAGGTATACGCATCGGTCTTGGACCGGGAAGGACAGTGACCGTGTTCCGTCGTCGCCAGAAGAGCGAGGACGCTGTCGAGCAGCTCGCCGACGACGCCATCAGCGCCGACGAGACGGCCGATGACGTCGAAGGTTCCGCCGAGAGCGAGAACGTGACCGAGCTGGACCCGGCCGACAGGGTCGGCCTGCCGCCGGCTCCCCGGCCGGACGGCCCGTGGGACCACTCCGAGCTGGAGAACCCCGAGGAGGGGCGAGTCGACCTCGGGGGTCTGCTGGTCCCCGGTGTCGAGGGCATGGAGCTTCGCGTCGAGGTCGCCGGTGACGCGATCGTGGCCGCGACCCTCGTGCTCGGCAACAGCGCCATCCAGCTCCAGGCCTTCGCGGCCCCGAAGTCGGAGGGCATCTGGGGGGAGGTCCGGGAGGAGATCGCCGGCGGCATCACCTCGCAGGGCGGCCTCATCGAGGAGGAGGAGGGCCCGCTGGGCTGGCACCTCCGCGCCCAGGTCCCGGTGCAGCTTCCGGACGGTACCCAGGGCGTGCAGCTGGTGCGCTTCGTCGGCTGCGACGGCCCGCGCTGGTTCCTGCGCGGTGTGATCTCCGGCCAGGCCGCGGTGCAGCCGGAGATGGCCGGAATCCTGGAGCAGGTCTTCCGGCAGACGGTCGTCGTGCGTGGCGAGTCCCCTATGGCTCCCCGCGACCCGATCGTGCTGAAGCTTCCCGAGGACGCCCAGATGGTCGCCGACGGCGGCGGGGCGACCGCGGCCGCCGGTGAGGGCGACAGCCGCTTCGGCGGTACCTCGCTCGACCCGTTCGCGCGCGGCCCGGAGATCACCGAGGTCCGCTGACCCGGTTCTGATCGGCCTGATCGCCCCTGCCCGGACTCCCGGGCGGGGGCGATTTGCATGTGGCGGGCCGGTGCCCGTACAGTTCCGGAGTCGCCGCGGGAGACCGGGGCGACAAAGCGGAAAGCGAATCCGATGAATGAAACTCCGGAAAACGGAGCGGAAAACATCTGATAAGCTGGGAACACGAAAGAACGAAGCCCGGAGGGCCTGCTGGAAGGCAGTCCGAAGGAAGCGTCCGTTCCTTGAGAACTCAACAGCGTGCCAAAAGTCAACGCCAGATATGTTGACATCCCCGGCCTCAGGTTTCCTGGGGTTGGAGATTCCTTTTGAAGTAAAACACTAGCGAGGACGCAGTGCGCGGGGCCGCCCTATTCCGGTGGTTGCCGTGCCGCTCAACGCGGGTGTCGACCCGATTACGGGTAAACATTCACGGAGAGTTTGATCCTGGCTCAGGACGAACGCTGGCGGCGTGCTTAACACATGCAAGTCGAACGGTGAAGCCCTTCGGGGTGGATCAGTGGCGAACGGGTGAGTAACACGTGGGCAATCTGCCCTGCACTCTGGGACAAGCCCTGGAAACGGGGTCTAATACCGGATATGACCTTCCTCCGCATGGGGGTTGGTGTAAAGCTCCGGCGGTGCAGGATGAGCCCGCGGCCTATCAGCTTGTTGGTGGGGTAATGGCCTACCAAGGCGACGACGGGTAGCCGGCCTGAGAGGGCGACCGGCCACACTGGGACTGAGACACGGCCCAGACTCCTACGGGAGGCAGCAGTGGGGAATATTGCACAATGGGCGAAAGCCTGATGCAGCGACGCCGCGTGAGGGATGACGGCCTTCGGGTTGTAAACCTCTTTCAGTAGGGAAGAAGCGCAAGTGACGGTACCTACAGAAGAAGCACCGGCTAACTACGTGCCAGCAGCCGCGGTAATACGTAGGGTGCGAGCGTTGTCCGGAATTATTGGGCGTAAAGAGCTCGTAGGCGGCCTGTCGCGTCGGATGTGAAAGCCCGGGGCTTAACCCCGGGTCTGCATTCGATACGGGCAGGCTAGAGTGTGGTAGGGGAGATCGGAATTCCTGGTGTAGCGGTGAAATGCGCAGATATCAGGAGGAACACCGGTGGCGAAGGCGGATCTCTGGGCCATTACTGACGCTGAGGAGCGAAAGCGTGGGGAGCGAACAGGATTAGATACCCTGGTAGTCCACGCCGTAAACGTTGGGAACTAGGTGTTGGCGACATTCCACGTCGTCGGTGCCGCAGCTAACGCATTAAGTTCCCCGCCTGGGGAGTACGGCCGCAAGGCTAAAACTCAAAGGAATTGACGGGGGCCCGCACAAGCAGCGGAGCATGTGGCTTAATTCGACGCAACGCGAAGAACCTTACCAAGGCTTGACATATGCCGGAAACACCTGGAGACAGGTGCCCCCTTGTGGTCGGTATACAGGTGGTGCATGGTTGTCGTCAGCTCGTGTCGTGAGATGTTGGGTTAAGTCCCGCAACGAGCGCAACCCTTGTTCTGTGTTGCCAGCATGCCTTTCGGGGTGATGGGGACTCACAGGAGACTGCCGGGGTCAACTCGGAGGAAGGTGGGGACGACGTCAAATCATCATGCCCCTTATGTCTTGGGCTGCACACGTGCTACAATGGTCGGTACAAAGGGCTGCGATGCCGTGAGGCGGAGCGAATCCCAAAAAGCCGGCCTCAGTTCGGATTGGGGTCTGCAACTCGACCCCATGAAGTTGGAGTTGCTAGTAATCGCAGATCAGCATGCTGCGGTGAATACGTTCCCGGGCCTTGTACACACCGCCCGTCACGTCACGAAAGTCGGTAACACCCGAAGCCGGTGGCCTAACCCGTAAGGGGAGGAGCCGTCGAAGGTGGGACCAGCGATTGGGACGAAGTCGTAACAAGGTAGCCGTACCGGAAGGTGCGGCTGGATCACCTCCTTTCTAAGGAGCACATAGCCGCTTGCAGGCGAATGTCCTGCACGGTTGCTCATGGGTGGAACGTTGACTATTCGGCACATTCGGTAAGGCCTGTCAGTACTGCTTCGGCGTGGAACACAGGGTCTTGGTGGGTGTGTCGGGCACGTTGTTGGGTCCTGAGGGAACGGGTTGACCGTTGTCTCAGTGCCGGCCTCACTTGAGGTGGTCTTCGGATCATCGAGGGTGTGTGACTGGTCGTTGTTTGAGAACTGCACAGTGGACGCGAGCATCTGTGGCCAAGTTTTTAAGGGCGCACGGTGGATGCCTTGGCACTAGGAACCGATGAAGGACGTGGGAGGCCGCGATAGGCCCCGGGGAGCTGTCAACCGAGCTTTGATCCGGGGGTGTCCGAATGGGGAAACCCGGCAGTCGTCATGGGCTGTCACCCGCTGCTGAACACATAGGCAGTGTGGAGGGAACGCGGGGAAGTGAAACATCTCAGTACCCGCAGGAAGAGAAAACAACCGTGATTCCGGGAGTAGTGGCGAGCGAAACCGGATGAGGCTAAACCGGAATGGTGTGAGACCCGGCAGGGGTTGCCGTTTCGGGGTCGTGGGATTCTTCTTGATCGGTCTGCCGGCCGGTCGGCGAGTCAGAAACCGTATGGGTAGTCGAAGGACATGCGAAAGGTCCGGCGTAGAGGGTAAGACCCCCGTAGACGAAATCTGTACGGCTCGCTTGGAGAACACCCAAGTAGCACGGGGCCCGAGAAATCCCGTGTGAATCTGGCGGGACCACCCGCTAAGCCTAAATATTCCCTAGTGACCGATAGCGGATAGTACCGTGAGGGAATGGTGAAAAGTACCGCGGGAGCGGAGTGAAATAGTACCTGAAACCGTGTGCCTACAAGCCGTGGGAGCGTCGTTCATCAGCTTTGCTGGTGGGCCGTGACTGCGTGCCTTTTGAAGAATGAGCCTGCGAGTTTGCGGTGTGTAGCGAGGTTAACCCGTGTGGGGTAGCCGTAGCGAAAGCGAGTCCGAATAGGGCGGTTGAGTTGCATGCCCAAGACCCGAAGCGGAGTGATCTAGCCATGGGCAGGTTGAAGCGCGGGTAAGACCGTGTGGAGGACCGAACCCACCAGGGTTGAAAACCTGGGGGATGACCTGTGGTTAGGGGTGAAAGGCCAATCAAACTCCGTGATAGCTGGTTCTCCCCGAAATGCATTTAGGTGCAGCGTCACGTGTTTCTTGCCGGAGGTAGAGCACTGGATAGGCGATGGGCCTTACCGGGTTACTGACCTTAGCCAAACTCCGAATGCCGGTAAGTGAGAGCGTGGCAGTGAGACTGTGGGGGATAAGCTCCATGGTCGAGAGGGAAACAGCCCAGAACACCGACTAAGGTCCCTAAGCGTGTGCTAAGTGGGAAAGGATGTGGAGTCGCAGAGACAACCAGGAGGTTGGCTTAGAAGCAGCCACCCTTGAAAGAGTGCGTAATAGCTCACTGGTCAAGTGATTCCGCGCCGACAATGTAGCGGGGCTCAAGCACATCACCGAAGTCGTGTCATTGCAGCATATAGGGCCAACGCCTGCTGTGATGGGTAGGGGAGCGTCGTGTGCCGGGTGAAGCGGCGGTGGAAACCAGTCGTGGACGGTATACGAGTGAGAATGCAGGCATGAGTAGCGATACAAGAGTGGGAAACTCTTGCGCCGATTGACCAAGGGTTCCTGGGTCAAGCTGATCTGCCCAGGGTAAGTCGGGACCTAAGGCGAGGCCGACAGGCGTAGTCGATGGACAACGGGTTGATATTCCCGTACCCGCTTTGAAGCGCCAACGCTGAACCTCTTGATGCTAAGCCCGTGAAGCCGTCCTGGAGCCTTCGGGCAAAGGGAAGTGGTGGAGCCGGTGACCCAACGGGGTAGTAGGTGAGCGATGGGGTGACGCAGGAAGGTAGTCCAGCCCGGGCGGTGGTTGTCCCGGGGTAAGGGTGTAGGCCGAGTGATAGGCAAATCCGTCACTCATTGAGGCTGAGACCTGATGCCGAGCCGATTGTGGTGAAGTGGATGATCCTATGCTGTCGAGAAAAGCCTCTAGCGAGTTTCATGGCGGCCCGTACCCCAAACCGACTCAGGTGGTCAGGTAGAGAATACCGAGGCGTTCGGGTGAACTATGGTTAAGGAACTCGGCAAAATGCCCCCGTAACTTCGGGAGAAGGGGGGCCATTCCTGGTGACGAGTCTTGCACTCTGAGCTGGGGGTGGCCGCAGAGACCAGCGAGAAGCGACTGTTTACTAAAAACACAGGTCCGTGCGAAGCCGTAAGGCGATGTATACGGACTGACGCCTGCCCGGTGCTGGAACGTTAAGGGGACCGGTTAGCTCTGATTCGTCAGGGCGAAGCTGAGAACTTAAGCGCCAGTAAACGGCGGTGGTAACTATAACCATCCTAAGGTAGCGAAATTCCTTGTCGGGTAAGTTCCGACCTGCACGAATGGCGTAACGACTTCTCGACTGTCTCAACCATAGGCCCGGTGAAATTGCATTACGAGTAAAGATGCTCGTTTCGCGCAGCAGGACGGAAAGACCCCGGGACCTTTACTATAGCTTGATATTGGTGTTCGGTTCGGCTTGTGTAGGATAGGTGGGAGACTGTGAAGCAGCAACGCCAGTTGTTGTGGAGTCGCCGTTGAAATACCACTCTGGTCGTGCTGGATGTCTAACCTGGGTCCGTGATCCGGATCAGGGACAGTGTCTGGTGGGTAGTTTAACTGGGGCGGTTGCCTCCTAAAGGGTAACGGAGGCGCCCAAAGGTTCCCTCAGCCTGGTTGGCAATCAGGTGTTGAGTGTAAGTGCACAAGGGAGCTTGACTGTGAGACTGACGGGTCGAGCAGGTACGAAAGTAGGGACTAGTGATCCGGCGGTGGCTTGTGGAAGCGCCGTCGCTCAACGGATAAAAGGTACCCCGGGGATAACAGGCTGATCTTCCCCAAGAGTCCATATCGACGGGATGGTTTGGCACCTCGATGTCGGCTCGTCGCATCCTGGGGCTGGAGTAGGTCCCAAGGGTTGGGCTGTTCGCCCATTAAAGCGGTACGCGAGCTGGGTTTAGAACGTCGTGAGACAGTTCGGTCCCTATCCGCTGTGCGCGTAGGAGTGTTGAGAAGGGCTGTCCCTAGTACGAGAGGACCGGGACGGACGAACCTCTGGTGTGCCAGTTGTCCTGCCAAGGGCATGGCTGGTTGGCTACGTTCGGGAGGGATAACCGCTGAAAGCATCTAAGCGGGAAGCCTGCTTCGAGATGAGCACTCCCACCTCCTTGAGAGGGTAAGGCTCCCAGTAGACGACTGGGTTGATAGGCCGGATATGGAAGCCCTGTGAGGGGTGGAGTTGACCGGTACTAATAGGCCGAGGGCTTGTCCTCAGTTGCTCGCGTCCACTGTGTTGTTCTGAAACAACGACCCGCCCGAATCCGGGTGTGCGGTGCACAGTTTCATAGTGTTTCGGTGGTCATAGCGTGAGGGAAACGCCCGGTTACATTCCGAACCCGGAAGCTAAGCCTCATAGCGCCGATGGTACTGCAAGGGGGACCTTGTGGGAGAGTAGGACGCTGCCGAACAATTCTTCTGAAGAACCCCCATCCGGGATCCGGATGGGGGTTCTTCGCATTTTCGGGCCTCGATCAGAGTTTGAGCTTGAATCCGACATGTGAGGCCGTGAAGCCGAGCCGCTCGTAGAAGCGGTGGGCGTCGGTGCGCGTCGCGTCGGAGGTGAGCTGGACGAGGGCGGCGCCGAGTTCCCGGGAGCGTTCGACGGCCCACTGGATCAATTCGGTGCCCAGTCCGCTGCCGCGTTCGTCGGCGTGGACGCGGACGCCCTCGATGATCGTGCGGGTGGCACCGGCCCGGGAGAGGCCCGGGACGAGGGTGAGTTGCAGGGTGCCGACGGTGCGGCCGGCCCGGTCGGCGACGACCAGGTGCTGGTGCGGGTCGCCGTCGATGCGGGCGAAGGCGGTGCGGTAGGGGGTGAGGTCGTCGGGGCTCTCGCGGGTGGCGCCCAGCGGGTCGTCGGCGAGCATGGCCACGATCGCCGGCAGATCCTCCGGCACGGCCCGTCGGATCGTCAGAACAGCCGTTTCAGTCATGATCAGAGACTAGAAGCACGCGATGTGCCCACCAACCCCTGTCTACGCCCGTAGCACCCCTTCACGGCCCTCCTGAAGGGCCGTGAGACCCCATTCCGTCACTCCCCGGGCTTCGCGCTGGTGATGACGGCGAAGACGGCGCCGTGCGGGTCGACGAGCTGGGCCAGCCGGCCGACTCCGTGGACGTCCATCGCAGGGATGCGCACGGTCGCGCCGAGGGTGGCGGCGATGGCGAGGCTGGCGTCGGCGTTGGGGACCTCGAAGTAGGGCAGCCAGTGCGAGGTGGTGCCGCGCGCGGTGTGCTCGGGGCCGAGCTGCATGATGCCGCCGTGGGCGTCGTCGGTGCCGCCGCCGGCGGGGGTGAGGACGGTGTACATCACCTCGCCGAGCGGGACGTCCTGTTCCTGCCAGTCGAAGACGGCGCGGTAGAAGGCCTTGGCGCGTTCGGCGTCGACGCTGTAGCACTCGGTCCAGCAGAGGCTGCCCTCCTCGGTGACGAGGTCCAGGCCGCGGGTGTCGTGCGGCTGCCAGACCGCGAAGTCGGCACCGGCCGGGTCGGTGTAGCCGGCCATCCGGCCCGCGGTGAAGACGTCGAAGGGGGCGAAGCGGACGCGGCCGCCGGACTGTTCGACCAGGGCCGTGGTGCGGTCGGCGTCCTCGGTGGCGAAGTAGAGCGTCCAGCCGGGTGAGGAGCCGTTCTCGGCGAGCGGGCCCAGGGCGGCGACGGTCCGGCCGTCGAGCTGGAAGAAGCCGTAGCCGCCGGCCTCGGGACCGGCCGAGTCGAAGGTCCAGCCGAACAGCGCGGTGTAGAAGTCGACGGACGCCCTGGGGTCCGGGCTGCTCAGGTCGAGCCAGTCCGGGGAACCGGGGCGGAAGTCGGTGTTGAGCATGGCGGCACTGCTCCTCGGACGGGGCCCGGGCGGGCGCGCGGTCGACGGCGGTCCCCCTCGGTGCCTCCCAGCCTGGCACCTCGGCCGGGGCGGTGCACGGCAGGGGCCGTGGCCGCGGGGCGGTCGGGCCTGTCGGGGCCGGGCGGTACGGTGCGTAGCGGAATGTTCCACCCGTACCGGTCGAAGGGGGTCCGGTGAGCAAGCAGACGGCGCAGTCCGGGCAGCAGGTGCCGCGCCAGCCGGCGCAGGTCGAGGGCGTGCTGGAGCGGATCACCTACGCCAACGAGGAGACCGGCTACACGGTGGCCCGGGTGGACACCGGCCGGGGCGCGAACGACCTGCTGACGGTGGTGGGCGCGCTGCTGGGGGCGCAGGTCGGGGAGTCGCTGCGGCTGCACGGGCGCTGGGGCTCGCACCCGCAGTACGGGCGGCAGTTCACGGTGGAGAACTACACGACGGTGCTGCCGGCCACCGTCCAGGGCATCCAGCGGTACCTGGGCTCGGGGCTGATCAAGGGGATCGGGCCGCGGTTCGCCGAGCGGATCGTGGAGCGCTTCGGGGTGGACACCCTGGAGGTGATCGAGAACGAGCCGGGTCGGCTGATCGAGGTGCCGGGGCTGGGGCCGAAGCGGACGAAGAAGATCGCGGCGGCCTGGGAGGAGCAGAAGGCCATCAAGGAGGTGATGGTCTTCCTGCAAGGGGTCGGGGTGTCCACCTCGCTGGCTGTGCGAATCTACAAACAGTACGGCGACGGCTCGATCGGGGTGGTGCGGAACGAGCCGTACCGGCTGGCCTCGGACGTCTGGGGCATCGGCTTCCTGACGGCGGACCGGATCGCCCAGGCGGTGGGCATCCCGCACGACAGCCCGGAGCGGGTGAAGGCCGGCCTCCAGTACGCGCTGTCGCAGAGCACCGACCAGGGGCACTGCTTCCTGCCGGAGGAGCGGCTGATCGCGGACGGGGTGAAGCTGCTCCAGGTGGACGTCGGGCTGGTGATCGACTGTCTGGCGGAGCTGGTGGCGGCCGAGGGGGTGGTGCGCGAGGCGGTCCCGGGGCAGGGCGGCGAGCCGGTCACCGCGGTCTACCTGGTGCCCTTCCACCGCGCGGAGATCTCGCTCGCCAACCAGCTGCTGCGGCTGCTGCGTTCGGACGAGGACCGGATGCCGTGGTTCGGGAACGTGGACTGGCCGGTCGCGCTGGACTGGCTGGCGAAGCGGACCGGGGCCGAGCTGGCGCCGGAGCAGGAGCAGTCGGTACGGCTCGCACTGACGGAGAAGGTCGGGGTGCTGACGGGCGGTCCGGGCTGCGGCAAGTCCTTCACGGTGAAGTCGATCGTGACACTGGCGCTGGCGAAGCGGGCCAAGGTGGTGCTGGCGGCGCCGACCGGCCGGGCGGCGAAGCGGCTGGCGGAGCTGACCGGGGTGGAGGCCTCGACGGTGCACCGGCTGCTGGAGCTGAAGCCGGGCGGGGATGCCGCGTACGACCGGGACCGGCCGCTGGACGCGGACCTGGTGGTGGTCGACGAGGCCTCGATGCTGGACCTGATCCTGGCCAACAAGCTGGTCAAGGCGGTGCCGATGGGCGCCCACCTGCTCTTCGTGGGGGACGTGGACCAGCTGCCCTCGGTGGGGGCCGGGGAGGTGCTGCGGGACCTGCTGGCCGAGGGCGGGCCGGTCCCCTCGGTGCGGCTGACCAGGATCTTCCGGCAGGCGCAGCAGTCCGGCGTGGTGACCAACGCGCACCGGATCAACGAGGGCAGGCCGCCGCTGACGGACGGTCTGGCGGACTTCTTCCTGTTCGCCGAGGACGACGCCGAGCGGGCGGCCGGGCTGACGGTGGACGTGGTGGCGCGCCGGATCCCGCAGAAGTTCGGCTTCGACCCGCGCCGGGACGTGCAGGTGCTGGCGCCGATGCACCGGGGCCCGGCGGGGGCGGGGAACCTGAACACCCTGCTCCAGGGGGCGGTGACGCCGGCCCGGGAGGGACTGGCCGAACGCCGCTTCGGCGGCCGTACGTTCCGGGTGGGGGACAAGGTCACCCAGATCCGCAACAACTACGACAAGGGGCGGAACGGCGTCTTCAACGGCACAGTGGGAGTGGTGACCGCCCTCAGCGTGGACGACCAGCGGCTGACGGTGCTCACCGACGAGGACGAGGAGGTGGCGTACGACTTCGACGAACTGGACGAGCTGGCCCACGCGTACGCGGTGACGATCCACCGCTCGCAGGGCAGTGAGTACCCGGTCGTGGTGATTCCGGTCACCATGTCCGCTTGGACGATGCTCCAGCGGAACCTGCTGTACACCGCCGTGACCAGGGCTCGGAAACTCGTGGTGCTGGTGGGGTCACGCAAGGCGATCGGACAGGCGGTCCGGGCCGTCAGCGCAGGTCGGAGGCATACCGCACTCGACCACCGGCTGACAGCTGGATGATTATCCAACGCGATGGTTGCCTCTAATGTTCTCTTGACGTGAAGAGATTTACGGCAGAGCCTAGGGTGGGTGCCGATCTTGTCCGGTTCGTACCGGCTGCGGCGGCAGGTTTTGTAGGGGAGGGCCCTATCGGGCCACCCCGGGTGCGCGACTGTCCTCCGGATGGGGGATGGTAGAGGCAGTCAGGGCACCTTGGAAGAGGATTCATTTCGTCGGTGAGGAAGACGTGAGCGACAACTCGGTAGTACTGCGGTACCAGGACGGCGAGTACGAGTACCCCGTCGTCGAGAGCACTGCGGGCAACTCCGGCTTCGACATCTCGAAGCTGCTCCCGCAGACCGGCCTGGTCACCCTGGACAACGGCTTCGGTAACACCGCCGCGTACAAGTCCGCGATCACCTTCGTGGACGGTGACAACGGCATCCTGCGGTACCGCGGCTACCCGATCGAGCAGCTTGCCTCCGATGGCGGCTTCATCGAGACCGCGTACCTCCTGATCAACGGCGAGCTGCCCAACGCGGACCAGCTGGCGGAGTTCAACCGCGAGATCACCCAGCACACCCTGCTGCACGAGGACGTCAAGCGCTTCTTCCAGGGCTTCCCGCGGGACGCCCACCCGATGGCCATGCTGTCCTCGGTGGTCGGCGCGCTGTCGACGTTCTACCCGGAGAGCCACAACCCGTTCGACGCGGACCAGCGCCACCTGTCGACCGTCCGCCTGCTGGCCAAGCTGCCGACGATCGCCGCGTACGCGTACAAGAAGGCGATGGGCCAGCCCTTCGTCTACCCGCGCAACGACCTGAGCTACGTCGAGAACTTCCTGCGGATGACCTTCGCGGTCCCCGCGGAGGACTACGAGCTCAACCCGGTCATCGTCAACGCGCTGGACAAGCTGCTCATCCTGCACGCGGACCACGAGCAGAACTGCTCGACCTCCACCGTGCGCCTGGTCGGCTCCAGCCACGCCAACCTGTTCGCCTCGATCTCGGCCGGCATCTCGGCCCTGTGGGGCCCGCTGCACGGCGGCGCCAACCAGGCCGTGCTGGAGATGCTGGAAGGCATCCAGAAGGACGGCGGCGACGTCGACGCCTTCATCGCGAAGGTGAAGAACAAGGAAGCCGGCGTCAAGCTGATGGGCTTCGGCCACCGGGTCTACAAGGCGTTCGACCCGCGCGCCGCCCAGGTCAAGCTGCTCGCGCACGAGGTGCTCGGCCAGCTCGGCAAGAGCGACGAGCTGCTCGACATCGCGCTCAAGCTGGAGGAGCACGCCCTCAAGGACGACTTCTTCATCTCGCGCAAGCTGTACCCGAACGTGGACTTCTACACCGGCCTGATCTACCGCGCCATGGGCTTCCCGACCAGCATGTTCACCGTGCTGTTCGCCCTCGGCCGGCTGCCGGGCTGGATCGCCCACTGGCACGAGATGATCAACGACCCGACCAGCCGGATCGGCCGTCCGCGCCAGATCTACACCGGCACCGCGATCCGCGACTACGTTCCGCTGGACGCCCGCTGACCGTAGCGGAGCCGACCACCGGCCCGCGCGGAAGCTGAGAGGGGCCCGGCCGCTTCGAGCGGCCGGGCCCCTTCGCGTCCCGGTGACGTGCCCCGAGGGGCCCGCGCGGGGACGGAACCGAACGGCGCACGACTCCGGGGTCGGCCGCAGCCCGAGACGGCCGCTCAAAGCGTCCCTGGCCCGCCAGAACCCCGGCGTCGTGCGCGAAGGCCGTCGAGGTCGACGACCATTCCCGGGGCCCGCCGGAGCCCCGTCGGCGACAGCCGTCGGAAGCGCGGGGACACGTTGCCGTTCAGCGTGTCCCCGCCCGTCGGAAAAACTGCCGCACTACCAACCTAAGACGTATCAGGGTGCGAGAAGTTACGCCCGGGGGGTGTGAGCTGCCTCTCGCCACGCTCCGTGTGCGCGTCGTACCACGCCCATATCACACGTTCACACCGGCCGGACGTCACCCTCCCCGCAGTCACGGCAACCGAGCGTGATAGGAATCGTGGCATTCCGGTACGGACCGTCGCGCACATTCGCCGTGCGACGGCGGAACTGGGGAGGGAGTGGGCAGATGGCCAGGAACGTCGTCGTCACCGGCGGTGGCACGGGAATCGGGTACGAAGTCACGCGGCGGTTCGTCGAGGCCGGCGACCACGTGGTGATCGTGGGCCGACGCCGAGAGGTCCTGGAGAAGGCCGCGGCCGACCTCGGGCCGAACGTCACCCCGCTGGTGTGCGACCTCGCCGATCCGGACGCCGTCGAGGCCGCGCTCCCCCGACTGCCCGAGCGGATCGACGTCCTGGTCAACAACGCCGGCAGCCGGGAGACGGTGGTCGGTGGCGGGCCGCACGCCCTGCTGGCGCGCTGGCGGGGGGACTTCGAGCGCAACGTGTTGACCGTGGTGCTGCTCACCGAGTCGGTCCGCGACCGGTTCACCCCGGGCTCCGGCCGGGTCGTCACAGTCAGCTCGATCGCCGCCCTGCGCGGGGCCGGCTCGTACGGTGCGGCGAAGGCCTCGCTGCACGCCTGGAACCACTTCCTGGCCGCCCAGTTGGGCACCTCGGGGATCACCGCCAACATCGTCGCGCCGGGCACCGTCGCGGGCACCGAGTTCTTCGGGCCGCGGCTGGACGAGGCCGAGGTCTCCCGCCGGGCGGCCCGCACGCTGCTCGGGCGGATCGGCGAGTCTGGGGAGGTCGCGGCCGCGGTGCACTTCCTGGCCTCGCCCGAGGCCGGGTTCATCACCGGCGAGATCCTGCACTGCAACGGCGGGGAGCTGCTGGGGCGTTGAGGCGTCGAGCGTAGGCGCGAGGGCCCGGACCGGGGAGTCGGTCCGGGCCCTCGCGCTTACGGGCTCAGGCGGGCTGGAAGCGGCGCAGCCGCAGGCTGTTGGTGACCACGAAGACCGAGGAGAAGGCCATCGCGGCCCCCGCGATCATCGGGTTGAGCAGGCCGGCGGCGGCCAGCGGGATCGCCGCCACGTTGTAGCCGAACGCCCAGAACAGGTTGCCCTTGATGGTGCCCAGGGTGCGGCGGGAGAGCCGGATGGCGTCGGCCGCCGAGCGCAGGTCGCCGCGGACCAGGGTCAGGTCGCCGGCCTCGATCGCGGCGTCGGTGCCGGTGCCCATCGCCAGGCCCAGGTCGGCCTGGGCGAGCGCGGCCGCGTCGTTGACGCCGTCGCCGACCATCGCCACGGCCCGGCCCTCGGCCTGGAGCCGCCTGATCGTGGCCACCTTGTCCTGCGGCATGACCTCGGCGATCACGTGCTCCGGATCGATGCCGACCTCGGCCGCCACCGCCTCGGCGACCAGCTTGTTGTCACCGGTCAGCAGCACCGGGGTCAAGCCCAGCTCACGCAGCCTGCGGACGGCCTCGGCGCTGGTCGGCTTGACCGCGTCGGCGACCTCCAGCACGGCCCGCGCCTCGCCGTCCCAGCCGACCACGACCGCGGTGCGGCCGGCCGCCTCGGCGGCGGCCTTGGCGCGGGCCAGGGGCGGCGGCAGGTGCCGCGCGCGGTCGACGGGCAGGGTCTCGCGCCCGGCGACCACCGTGTGGCCCGCCACGACCCCCTGAACGCCCCGTCCGGGGATGCCGCGGAACTCCGTGACGGCCGGCAGTTCGCCCGCCGCGGCGGCCGCTTCGGCGATCGCCCGGGCGATCGGATGCTCGGAGGCGTGCTCGACGGCGCCGGCCAGCCGCAGCGCCTCGGCCTCGGTGGTGCCGGCCGTGGTGTGGACGGCGAGCAGGGTCATCCGTCCGGTGGTGACGGTGCCGGTCTTGTCGAGGACGACGGTGTCCACCGTACGGGTGGTTTCCAGCACCTCGGGGCCCTTGATCAGGATGCCCAGCTGGGCGCCGCGGCCGGTGCCGACCATGAGCGCCGTCGGGGTGGCCAGGCCCAGCGCGCACGGGCAGGCGATGATCAGCACGGCGACGGCGGCCGTGAACGCCTCGGCGGGGTTGTCGGTGGCCGGCAGCCAGACCACCAGGGTGGCCAGGGCGATCAGGATGACCACCGGGACGAAGACGGCGGAGATCCGGTCCGCCAGCCGCTGGGCGGCGGCCTTGCCGTTCTGGGCCTCCTCGACCAGCCTGGCCATCCGGGCGAGCCGGGTGTCCGCGCCGACCCGGGTGGCCTCGACCACCAGGCGCCCGCCCGCGTTGACGGTGGCACCGGTGACCTCGTCGCCGACGGCGACCTCGACCGGGACGGACTCGCCGGTGAGCATCGAGACGTCCACGGCGGAGCTGCCCTCGACCACCGTGCCGTCGGTGGCGATCTTCTCGCCGGGGCGGACGACGAAGCGGGTGCCGACGGCGAGCCGGTCCACCGGCAGCCGTACCTCCCGGCCGCCCTGGAGGACCGCGACGTCCTTGGCGCCGAGGTCGAGCAGGGCGCGCAGCGCGGCGCCGGCCCGGCGCTTGGAGCGGGCCTCCAGGTGGCGGCCGAGCAGGATCAGCACGGTGACGGCGGCGGCGGTCTCCAGGTAGAGCGCGGCGGAGGCGTCGGTGGCGCCGACGGACAGGGTGAAGTCGTGGTGCGTCCCGAGCCGGCCGGCGTGGCCCCCGAACAGCGCCCAGCAGGACCAGCCGAAGGCGGCCAGGGTGCCGAGCGAGACCAGGGTGTCCATGGTCGCGGCGCCGTGCCGCAGGTTGGTCCAGGCGGCGCGGTGGAAGGGCAGGCCGCCGTACCCGACGACCGGGACGGTGAGGGCGAAGGCCGGCCACTGCCAGCCGGTGAACTGGAGGGCCGGGACCATCGACAACAGGACCACCGGGACGCTGAGGACGGCGCTGATCAGCAGCCGGTCGCGCAGTGGATCGGCACGCGCGGAGCGCTCGGGGGCGGCGGGGGCCGGGGGTGGCGGGAGCTCCGCCGAGTAGCCGGTGCGCTCGACCGTGGCGATCAGGTCCTCGACCGTCGTCCCGGGGCCGAAGTCGACCCGGGCCTTCTCGGTGGCGAAGTTGACGGTCGCCTCGACGCCGTCCAGCCGGTTGAGCTTCTTCTCGATCCGGGCCGCGCAGGAGGCGCAGGTCATCCCGCCGATGGCCAGCTCGACCCGGTCCCGGGCCCTGACGTCCGGGGCGGACGTGCTCATGCGGATCAGCTCCTCGGTGCGGGTGGACGGCGGGGCGCCCCGCGGAGGCCCCCGCCGTGCCGGGTGGTCAGGCGCTGCGGCCGACCAGCTCGTAGCCGGCCTCGTCGATCGCGGCGCGCACCTGCTCGTCGTCCAACGGGGCGGCGGAGGAGATCGTCACGGTACCGGCCGAGGCGTCGGCGGAGACGTCGGTGACCCCGGCCAGGGCCGAGACCTCCTCGCTGATCGCCTTCTCGCAGTGGCCGCAGCTCATGCCGGACACGGTGTAGGTGATGGTGCTGGACATCGGGAGGCCTCCGGGAGGTCCGGGCGGTCCGGGACGGTTTCGTCCCGGGGCGCGGCGCTGGCAACGACTTTTCCTGACACCATACCCCCTCGGGGTATCCCGGGATTCGGTGGGGTTGGGATGACCGGCATCGTTCGTGTCGTGGGAACCCGGGTCGGTCGGGCCGTCGCGGTGATCGTCCCTTATGTTCGGTATGTGTTTCCGCTCCGCCGCGCCCAGTCTCCCTCGGCTCCCACGGCAGCCGGGCTGCCGCCGGACCGGCAGCGCGGCGCCCTGCTCGCCGCCGACCTCCAGGACGTCCCGTTCTGGCGCCGGGCGAGTCCGGCGCTGGTCGCCGTCCTGCTGGTCGCGCTCGCGGACTTCCTCTCCGGCAAGGACCGCTACCTCGCCCCGCTGATGACCGTGGTGCCGACCGTCGCGGCGCTGACCCTCAAGCCCGGCGAACTGATCCTGGTCTGCTCGCTCGGGCTGTTCGCGGTGTTCGGGCTCAGCTACCACGACCAGACCTACAACATCAACGATGCCCGATTCCTGTACGGGGCGATGGTCAGCTACGTCGTGCTGACGGTCTTCTCGGCCTGGGTCGCCAAGATCCGGATGCGGCGCGCGGCGGCCTTCGCGGCCGTCAGCTCCGTCGCCGAGGCCGCCCAGCGGGCCCTGCTGCAACTGCCGGGGCCGACGGTCGGACCGCTGCGGCTCGCGGTGCGGTACGTGTCGGCGGCGGACGCCTCACGGATCGGCGGGGACCTGTACTCGGTGCTTGAGACCCCGCACGGGACCCGGGTCGCCGTCGGGGACGTCCGGGGCAAGGGCCTGGCGGCGGTGCAGACCGCGGCGGTGGTGCTGGGCGCGTTCCGCGAGGCGGCGTACGACGAGGCCGGGCTGCGGGGCGTCGCGGCGCGGATCGAGGCCAGCGTCGAACGGCACGTACCGGACGGGGAGTTCACCACGGCGCTGTTCGCGGAGTTCCGTACGCCGGGGACGATGGAGCTGTTGCAGTACGGGCACGTGCCGCCGATCCGGGTGGACGGGGAGGGCCGGGCCCACGTCCTGGACGCGCCGGACCCGTGGGTGCCGCTGGGGCTCGGCCGGCTGGCGGCGGGGGAACCGACCACCTGGGGGCAGCCGTTCGGGGCCGAGGACGTGCTGGTGCTCTGCACGGACGGGGTGATCGAGGCACGGCACCGGGAGAGCGGGGAGTTCTATCCGCTGGCGGAGCGGGTGGGAGCCCTGGTGCGGGGCGCCGCGCGCTCGGCGGGGGAGCTGGAGGCGGCGGTGGGGCGGGTGTACGCGGATCTGCTGGCGCACACGGGCGGGGAGCTGCGGGACGACGCGCTGCTGTTGCTGATCGCGCGGACGGACGGGTGAGGGGCACGCCGAGGGCGCTTCGGGGACCGGGGGAGTCGGGGCTCGGAGCGCGGGCCCGGAGCCTTCCGCTTCGCGCGGTTCCCCAGCGCCCCTGTCGGGGTGCCGGGGAACCGTGGGGGACGGGCCTCAAGCGGTGGTGACGTCGGCGAGGGCGCGGAAGACGAGGGCGGTGGAGGTGGCGCCCGGGTCCTGGTGGCCGATGCTGCGTTCGCCGAGGTAGGAGGCGCGGCCCTTGCGGGCCTGGAGCGGGATGGTGTCGCGGGCGCCCTGTTCGGCGGCGTCGGCGGCCGCGGCGGCGGCCCGGGGCAGGCCGGCTCCGGTGGCGGCCGCGGCGCGGAAGGCGGCGACGGCCGGCGTCCAGGCGTCCACGATGGTCTTGTCGCCGACCTCGGCCTTGCCGAGGAGGCGGACGGCGTCCAGGCCGGCCGACAGGGCCTCGGCGACGGCGGTCGGGTCGGCCGGTTCGGGCAGGGCGGCGCCGATGGCGCGGAAGGCCTTGCCGTAGAGCGGGCCGGAGGCGCCGCCGACCTTGGAGATGAGCGTGGTGCCGGTCTTGGTGAGGACCGCGCCGGGGCCGTCCGGCCGGAGGGCGTTCAGGGCGGTCAGCGCGGCGGTGAAGCCGCGTTGGAGGTTGCTGCCGTGGTCGCCGTCGCCGATCGCGGAGTCCAGCTCGGTGAGCCGGGACTGCTCCTTCTCGACGGCCGCCGCGATCGCGCGGATCCAGGCCTCGGCCAGCGGGGTGTCGAAGTCCATCGGGTCCTCCTCTCAGGCCCGCTTGAGGGCGGGGGTGTCGACCGGGGCGTCCCAGAGCTCCAGCAGCTGGGCGTCGGCCTTGGTGAGGGTGAGCGAGAAGCCCGCCATGTCGAGGCTGGTGACGTAGTTGCCGACCAGGCTGCGGGCCACCGTGATGCCGCGCTCGGCGAGCCTGGCGGCGACCTCGCCGTAGACCACGTACAGCTCCAGCAGCGGGGTCGCGCCGAGGCCGCCCAGCAGGGCGATCACCTCGTCGCCCGGGGTCAGGTGGTGGTCGGTCAGGATGGTCTCGACCACCTCGGCGGCCAGCTCGCGGGCCGGGCGGAGCTTCTCGCGGCGGCGGCCCGGCTCGCCGTGGATGCCGACGCCGACCTCGATCTCGTCCTCGGGCAGGTCGAAGCCGGGCTTGCCGGCGGCCGGGGCGGTGGCGGCGGTGAGCGCGATCGCGAAGGAGCGGGAGGCGGCGTTGACCCGCTCGCCCAGGGCGGCGACCTCGTCCAGCGGGGCGCCGCGCTCGGCCAGCGCGCCGGCCGTCTTCTCGACCAGGACGGTCGCGCCGGTGCCCCGGCGCCCCGCCGTCCAGGTGGAGTCCTCGACGGCGACGTCGTCGTTGACCAGGACGGTGCGGACCTCCAGGCCCTCCTCGGCGGCGAGTTCGGCGGCGAGCTCGAAGTTCATCACGTCGCCGGTGTAGTTCTTCACGATGAAGACGACCCCGGCGCCGCTCTCCACGGCCTTGGCGGCGGCCAGCATCTGGTCCGGGACGGGCGAGGTGAACACCTCGCCGGGGCAGGCGGCGTCGAGCATGCCGGGGCCGACGAAGCCGCCGTGCAGCGGCTCGTGGCCGGAGCCGCCGCCGGAGATCAGCGCGACCTTGGGCGCGGCCGGGCGGGCGGCCCGGGTGATCACCCGGTTGGGGATGTCCACCGTCAGCTCCGGATGGGCGGCGGCGACGCCGGCCAGCGCGTCCTCCAGGACGCTCTCCGGGGTGTTGATCAGCTTCTTCAACGCGATTCGCTCCCTCTTCGGCGGCGGACGCTGCTGACCCGACGCTACGCCAGACGGGGGTGCCGGGCACGGGGTGCGACACGCGCGATTCCGATCACCCTCCCGGAGCAGCGGCTGCGGTCGTAGGGTCGCGGACATGAGCGAAAACGTGGGCATTGTTCTGGTCTCGCACAGCGCCCGGCTCGCGGAGGGGCTGCGGGAGCTGCTCGGCGAACTCGCCTCGGACGGGGTGCGGGTGGTGGTCGCGGGCGGTACCGAGGACGGCGGGCTCGGCACCAGCTACGACCTGATCGCCGGGGCGATCGCGCGAGCCGACGCCGGGGCGGGCGTGGTCGTGCTGCCGGACCTCGGCAGCTCGGTGCTCACCGCCGTGACGGTGCTGGAGGACGAGCCCCGTCCGGGCGTGAAGCTGGTGGACGCGCCGTTCGTGGAAGGCGCGGTGGCCGCCGCCGTCACCGCCTCGACCGGGGCGGGGCTGGCCGAGGTCGTCGCGGCGGCCGAGGACGCGCGGGGCTTCCGGAAGCTCTGATCCGCAAGACACGCCTGAACCCGGGGGTCACTTGGCGTCCGGGTGTCCCTTGGCGTCCCCTGGCGTCCGGGCGTCACTTGGCGTCCGCGTAGCAGTCCACCACCGCCGTGCTGAGCGGGAACTGCACCGGGGTGTCGCCGAACACCAGCCGGCGGGCCTCGGCGGCCGCCTCGGTGACGGTGGCGGCCACCGCGTCGGCGAGATTGGCCGGGGTGTGCACGATCACCTCGTCGTGCTGGAAGAACACCAGATGCGGACGGTCCGCCGAGCCCGCCGCGGGCAGGTCGTTGAGCCGCCGGCGCAGCGCCGCGAGCAGGGCCAGGGCCCAGTCGGCGGCGCTGGCCTGGATGACGTAGTTGCGGGTGAAGCGGCCGCGGGCGCGGGCGGTGCGGCCGCCGTCCTCGCCCGCGCTGTCGGCCTCGGTGAGGTCGAGGAAGGCGGCGGAGGCCGGCGGGCAGACCCGGCCGAGCCGGGAGGCGACCACGCCGCCGTCCTCGCCGGTGCGGGCGGCGGCCTCGACATAGCCCATCGCGGCCGGGTAGCGGCGGCGCAGGGTGTTCAGCAGCGGGCCGATGTCGCCGCTGGTCTGCCCGTACATGGCGCCGAGCAGGCCGAGCTTGGCCTTGTCCCGGTCGCCCTGGAAGGCGTTGGCGGCGAGCGCCTCGTACAGGTCGCCGCCGGCCGCCGTCCGGGCCAGCCCGGCGTCCCCGGAGAGCGCGGCGAGCACCCGGGGCTCCAGCTGGGCGGCGTCGGCGACCACCAGCAGCCAGCCCGGGTCGGCGACCACGGCCCGGCGCAGGATGCGCGGGATCTGGAGGGCGCCGCCGCCGCGGCTGGCCCAGCGGCCGGAGACCACGCCGCCGACCACGTACTCGGGCCGGAACCGGCCGCCGCGGGCCCAGGCGTCCTGCCAGGCCCAGCCGTGCGCGACGTGGATCCGGGACAGCTCCTTGTAGCGGATCAGCAGCTGCGCCGCCGGGTGGTCGACGCCCTTGAGCTCCCAGGAGCGGGTGGAGCCGAGCTGGACGCCCGCCTCGGCGAAGGCGCGCAGCACCTGGGTGTGCGAGTCGGGGTTGAACGGCTTGGCGCCGAGCGCCCGTTGGAGCTCGACGCCGAGTTCGGCGAGGACCTTCGGCTGGGTGCCGGGGACGGTCGGGCGGGGGCCGAGCAGCTCGGTCAGCAGCCGGTCGTGGACGTCGGCCCGCCAGGGCAGGCCGTCGTGGGCCATCTCGGCGGCCACCAGGGCGCCGGCCGACTCGGCGGCGACCAGCAGCCGGAAGCGCTGCCGGGCGGCCGGGTCGGCGATGGCGGCGATCCGGCGCTGCTGCTCGGCGTGGACGGCGACCACGGCCGCCAACGGATCGGCGCCGGGCGGCAGTTGCAGCCGGTCGGGGGCGAAGAGGGTGTCCTGGCCGCCGTCCGCCTCGGCCAGGCCGGGCTCGGGCAGGTCCTCCGGGACGGGCAGGCCGCGCAGCCGGGACCAGGCGGCGCCGAGGGAGCGCGGCGCGCCGAACCGGCCCTCGTGCGCCAGCAGCAGCGCCTCGACCAGCCGCAGGTCGTGGCAGCGGGCGAGCCGGTCGGGCAGGCGCGGCAGCAGCGGGGCGTACCCGGAGTCGGCGGCGGCCCAGACCCAGCGGGGATGCTCGGCGGCCTCCCGGGCGGCGACGGCGGCGGCGAGGTCGCGGACGGCCTCCGGCGGGCCGAGCGGGGCGCCCGCGTCGTCCAGCGGCTGGAGCCGGCCGCCGGGGCCGTGTGGATCGGGCGCGACGGCGGTCCTGGGTGCCACGGGGCTGCTCCTCTCGGCATGCGGTCGGGTGTGCGGGACGGGGACACGGGTGCGGGCCCGCGACCGCCGGCCCCGCGGCGTCGACGTTAACGGGTGGGTACGACAACGGGCCGCAGGCGGGTCCCCGTGCCGGATGGCAGGGTGGTGCCCGCGCATGGGTGGAAAAGCACATGGGCAGCGTGAGTGACACGGCGTAGGGTTCGCGGAGTGACCGAGAACCCGTTCTTCCAGCCGAGCACGCTGGTCTACGAACTCCCGCCGTTCGCCGAGATCCGCGAGGAGCACTACCTGCCCGCGTACGAGCGCGGCATGGCCGAGCAGCTGGCCGAGATCGCGGCGATCACCGCCGACCGGAGCCGGCCGACCTTCGAGAACACCTTGGTGGCCCTGGAGCGCTCCGGGGAGCTGCTGGGCCGGGTGGACGCGGTGTTCCGCAACCAGTCCTCCTCCGACACCACCGACGTGCTGGACGAGGTGGAGGCGAAGGTGAGCCCGCTGCTCGCCGCCCACCACGACGCGATCCACCTGGACCTCGCGCTGTTCGCCCGGATCGAGGCGCTGTACGAGGAGCGCGCCGCGCTCGGCCTGGACCCGGAGTCGCTGCGCCTGCTGGAGCGCCGCTACACCGCCTTCGTGCGCTCCGGAGCCCGGCTGGGCGAGGCCGAGCAGGCCCGGCTGCGCGAGCTGAACGCCGAACTCGCCGCGCTCGGCACCACGTTCCAGCAGAACGTGAACGCCGAGAGCCGGGCCGCCGCGCTGGTGCTGGACTCCGCCGAGGAGCTGGCCGGGCTGTCCGAGGGCGCGGTCGCCGGGGCGGCGGAGAACGCCAGGGTGCTCGGCCACCCGGGCAGCTACGTGCTGAGCGTGCGGAACACCTCCGGCCAGGCCGAGCTGGACCAGCTCGCCGACCGCTCGGTGCGCGAGCGGCTGCTGGCCGCCTCGATCGGCCGGGGCATCGAGGTGAACGGCCCGCTGGCGATCCGGATGGCGGCGCTGCGCGCAGAGCGGGCCGCGCTGCTGGGCCACCCGAGCCACGCCGCGTACGTGGTGGCGGACGAGACGGCCGGCACCGTCGAGGCGGTCTCCGGGCTGCTGTCCCGGCTGGTCGGCCCGGCCGTGGCGATGGCCCGGCGGGAGGCCGAGGAGCTGGCCCGGGTGGCGGCCGCGGACGGGATCGACGAGATCGCGGCGCACGACTGGGCGTACTACTCGGAGAAGGTCCGCCAGACCTCCTACCAGGTGGACGCGGCGGCGCTGCGCCCCTACTTCGAGCTGGAGCGGGTGCTGCGGGACGGCGTGTTCTTCGCCGCGAACCTGGCGTACGGGCTCAGCTTCACCGAGCGGCCGGACCTGACGGCCCACCACCCGGACGCGCGGGTCTTCGAGGTGTTCGAGGAGGACGGCAGCCCGCTGGGCCTGTTCATCGGCGACTTCCACGCCCGGGCGTCCAAGCGCGGCGGCGCCTGGATGGACGCGATGGTGGAGCAGTCCGGGCTGACCGGCAAGCGGCCGGTGGTGCTGAACAACCTCAACATCCCGCGCCCGGCGCCCGGCGAGCCGGCGCTGATGGGCTGGGACGAGGTGCGCACGCTCTTCCACGAGTTCGGGCACGCGCTGCACGGGCTGTTCTCGGACGTGCGCTACCCGCTGTTCTCGGGCACCTCGGTGCCCCGGGACTTCGTGGAGTTCCCCTCGCAGGTCAACGAGATGTGGATGACCCACCCGGAGGTGCTGGCCAACTACGCCCGCCACCACGAGAGCGGGGAGCCGCTGCCGGCCGAGCTGGTCGAGCGGATGACGGCGGCCGAGGGCTTCGGGCAGGGCTTCCGGACGGTGGAGTACCTGGCGGCCACCCTGCTGGACTGGGCTTGGCACACCGTGCCGCATGGCGAGGAGATCGCCGACGCCGAGGAGTTCGAGGCACGGGCGCTCGCCGCGGCCGGGATCGCGGTGGACGCGATCCCGCCGCGCTACCGGACGGGGTACTTCCAGCACATCTTCTCCAGCGGCTACAGCGCGGCGTACTACGCGTACATCTGGTCGGAGGTGCTGGACGCCGACACCGTGCAGTGGTTCGAGGGCAACGGGCGGTCGGTGCGGGAGAGCGGCGAGCTGTTCCGGCGCGAGCTGCTGGCGCGCGGGTTCAGCCGGGACCCGCTGGAGTCCTTCCGCGCGGTGGTCGGCCGGGCGCCGGAGACCGGGCCGCTGCTGGCCCGCCGGGGGCTGGCCTGATCAGCGCAGGGTGACCGTCACGGTCGTGCCCGGGTGGGCGTGCGGGAGCCGGACGCGTACGGTTCCCGCGTGCCCGCCGGTCGACTGTCCGCCCGTCGGCTGTTCGACCTCGACCCGGGCGTCGGCGGGGGAGACGGTGACGTGGGCGCCGTTCGGGAACGCGCCCGGCGGGAGCAGGAGTTCGCTCTCGCGGCCGGTGCCGTCGGCGCTCCAGCGCACGGTGGTGCCGTCGCTGCGGACGCCGGTGCGGACGTCGGTGCCGGCGACGGCCACCGGGTAGGGGCCGAAGGCGGGTTCGTCGCCGGGGGCGGGGCGCCCGGCCGGGTCGAGCGCGCAGTAGCCGCCGTCGCCCCGGCACCAGTACCACATCGTCCAGCCCTCGGCGAAGCCGTCCATCGCGGTGACCTGGCGGCGGACCAGTTCGGAGTTGCCCGGCGTCCGGGAGTTCGGCGGGCCCCACTCGCCGACCAGGACGGGCAGCCGGTGGGCGGCCGGGTAGCCGGAGATCGCCGCGGTGTACTGCTCCACGAAGCCGTCGGCCGGGTCCCAGTCGGCGCCGTTCTCGACCGCGGTGTCGTAGAAGTGCGGCGCGTAGCCGAGCCGGGGCGCGCCCGGGCGCGGGTCGGCGAAGCCGGGCAGGTGGGTGGGTACGCCCTGGCCGACCAGCACCGTCGGCTCGACGAACAGCCAGGCGCGGGAGTCGACTTGGCGCACGGCGGCGATCAGACGGCGGTACATGCCGGCGAGCGGGCCCCGCTCCAGGGCGGCGGAGGCGGCGGCCAGCACGGCCGGATCGCTCGGGTCGCCGTCCACCGGGCCGAACGGCTCGTTGAACAGGTCGTAGCCCAACAGCGAGCGGTGGCCGCGCAGTTCACGGGCGAAGCGGGTGTAGAAGTCGGCCTGCCAGGCGCGCAGGTCGGGGTCGTCGTAGAGGTGGCGGAAGGCGGCCTGGACGGCGGGCTGGAAGTAGCCGGCGAACCAGTCGTCCGGGTCCGGGGTGAAGGGCAGGCCGTCGTCCCGGGTGGCCCAGGCGGGGATGCCGTTGGTGCCGCCGAGGAACTTCGGCCCGTAGACGTCCTGGTGGAAGTCGACCAGGACCAGCAGGCCCAGCCGGTCGGCCCGGTCGAGGAGCCGCTGGACGCGGTGCAGCTCGGCGGGGTCGAGACGGCCGCGCGTGGGCTCCAGCCTGGTCCAGGAGACCGGCAGCCGGACCAGTGTGAAGCCCTGGGCGGCGACGGAGTCGAGGTCGGCCGGGGTGGCCTCGGCGTACTTGTCGAGGTTGAAGCCGCGCAGCTGGAGCCGGCGGCCCTGGGCGTCGGTGAGGGCGGTGCGGCCGTCGGCGGCGGTGGCGGTGCCGGTGGGGAAGCGGTCCGGTGGCCCGCTGTGCGCCGAGGCCGGGGTGGCGGCCGGGGTGAGCGCGGCGGTGGCGGCGAGCAGCAGGGCGGCGGCGGTACGGCGCAGGCGCAGGCGCATCGGGGACCTCGCACGGCGGGGGTGGGGGTGGTGGCCGATGATGCCCGGACTGCCGTGTACGGCACAAGAGTCGTGCACGGCACGGTAGTTCTGCGCGGCAAGAATCCGGCGCGGCACAAGGGGGCCGCGCGGCACAAGGAGCCTGCGCGGCGCGGGAGTTCAGTCGGCGGACGGTTCGGGTGCGGGCGGCAGGACGGCGGTCGGCAGGTCGGCGGCGGCGGCCAGCCGGCCCCAGAGCAGGTCGGCCAGCGCCTGCACCATCCGGGTGCGCGAGCAGGGTTTGGACTCCAGCCACCAGTCCCCGGCGGCCAGCACCATGCCGGTGATGCCCCGGCCCCAGGCCTCGGCGAGCAGGTCGCGTTCGGCGCCGAGGTCGACCTGGCTCTGCACGGCCCGGGTGATCTCCTCGGCGATCTGCCTGAGCGCGGGGGCGAGCGCGTTGCCGGCGCCGCTGGGGTCGCCCGGCTCGGGGTGGGTGAGCAGCCGGTAGACCTGGGGGCGGGCCTCGATCCCGGCGAGGTAGGTGTCCAGGACGTGCTCGACCCGGTCGCGGCGCTCCAGCGGTTCGGCGAGGGCGGCCCGGACGGCGGCCAGCAGGCCGCTGGTGTGGCGCTCGGTCAGGGCGCCGATCAGGCCGTTCCGGTCGCCGAAGTGGCGGTAGAGGATCGGCTTGGTGATGCCGGCCTCGGCGGCGATGGCGTTCATGCTGGCGCCCGGCCCCTCGCGCTGGATGACCCGGTCGGCGGCGTTGAGCAGCTGCTCGCGGCGGGGCTCTCGGGACATGCGCTGCTCCTCGGGGTTGGGGGTCCGCCCGGTCCGGCTGTGGTGGTCCGTCGCGTCCGTCCGGTCCGGTGCGTCCGGCCTGTTCGGGCGTTGACACCGGTTACCAATCAGTAGCAGACTCCGACGATGTTACCTGCGGTAACACCCCGGTCGGCCGCACAAGTCTTCGGAGGAAAGCACCATGAGCAGCACGTTCTCGCTGGACCCGGGCGCGGACCAGCTCGCCGTACGCGACTGGCTGCACGGCTTCGCCGCCGACGTGATGCGACCGGCCGCGGCCGAGTGGGACGAGCGCGAGGAGACCCCCTGGCCGATCATCCAGGAGGCCGCCAAGTTGGGCATCTACTCGCTGGACTTCTACGCCCAGCAGTACTTCGACCCCTCCGGCGTCGGCATCCCGATCGCCATGGAGGAACTCTTCTGGGGCGACGCCGGCCTCGGGCTGTCCATCGTCGGCACCACCCTGGCCGCCGTCGCGGTGCTGGCCAACGGCACCGACGAGCAGATCGGCACCTGGACCCCGCAGATGTTCGGCACCCCGGACGACCTCAAGGTGGCCGCCTTCTGCTCCTCCGAGCCGGACGCCGGCTCCGACGTCTCGGCGCTGCGCACCCGGGCGGTCTACGACGAGGCCAAGGACGAGTGGGTGCTGAACGGCACCAAGACCTGGGCCACCAACGGCGGGATCGCCGCCGTCCACGTGGTGGTCGCCACCGTCGACCCGGCGCTCGGCGCCAAGGGCCAGGCCTCCTTCGTCGTCCCGCCGGGCACCCCGGGACTGAGCCAGGGCCAGAAGTTCAAGAAGCACGGCATCCGCGCCTCGCACACCGCCGAGGTGGTGCTGGACGGCGTCCGGGTGCCCGGCAGCTGCCTGCTCGGCGGCAAGGAGAAGCTGGACGAGCGGCTCGCCCGGGCCCGCGAGGGCGTCAAGCGTCCGGGCGGCAAGGGCAACGCGGCGATGGCCACCTTCGAGGCCTCCCGCCCGGCGGTCGGCGCGCAGGCGATCGGCATCGCCAGGGCCGCGTACGAGGTGGCGCTGGACTACGCGAAGACCCGCGAGCAGTTCGGCCGGCCGATCATCGACAACCAGGGCGTGGCCTTCCAGCTCGCCGACATGAAGACCCGGATCGACGCGGCCCGGCTGCTGGTGTGGCGGGCCTCCTGGATGGCGGTCAACAACCAGCCGTTCACCGCCGCCGAGGGCTCGATGTCCAAGCTCTACGCGGGCGAGACCGCCAAGTACGTGACCGCGCAGGCGATGCAGATCCTCGGCGGCAACGGGTTCACCCGGGAGTACCCGGTGGAGCGGATGCACCGGGACAGCGCGATCTACTCGATCTTCGAGGGGACCAGCGAGATCCAGCGGCTGGTGATCGCCCGGGCGATCTCGGGAATGCCGATCCGCTGAGGCGGTCGGCCCGCCCGGGTCGGCGGGCCGGCCGGAAGGTGAGCCCGGCGGTGAGGGTGCCCACCACCGCGCCGACGACCGCGGCGCCACGCGGGACCACCCGGTCGCCGGGGCCGGCGGGGCGAGCAGCAGCCGGAGCGGGCCGAGCGCGATGGCCAGGCAGGCCACCGCGCCACTGGCCACGGCGGTGTGCGCGGAGACCTTCCACCAGTCGGTGATCACCAGGATCGGGCCGATTCTGTGCCCGGTCCGACTGGACTCGGCTCAGAACCGGGCCGGGCGGCCCTCCAGGAACGCGGCCAGGCCCTCATGGACGTCCGAGCCCTCCCGGGAGCGGAGCAGCCAGGGGGCCAGGACCTCGGCGGCCCGCTCGGGCGGGGCGTCCAGCACGGCCTTGGCGGCGCCGATGGTGTGGGTCGAGCGCCGGGTCAGCAGCCGCGCGAAGTCCAGGGCGACGGCGTCCAGTTCGGCGTCCGGCAGGACGCGTTCGGCCAGGCCCAGCGGCAGGGCGTCCCGGCCGCTCACCAACTCGCCGGAGAACAGCAGGTACTTGGCCCTGGCCGGGCCGATCAGCCGGGACAGCCGTACGGTCGGCACCGCCGAGTAGACCACGCCGAGCTTGGCCGGGGTGATCCCCAGCCGGGCGTCCTCGGCGACGAACCGCAGGTCGCAGGCGACGGCCAGTTGGCAGCCGCCGCCGACGCAGGCGCCGTGCACCACGGCGAGGGTCGGGTGCGGGAAGGCCGCCAGTGCCTCCTCGGCGGCGACGTTGGTCGCGTGGTAGGCCTCCGCGCGGTCCGGATCGCCGTACAGCTCGGAGAGTTCGGCGATGTCGCCGCCCGCGCTGAAGGTGTTGCCGGCGCCGGTGAGCAGCAGGACGCGGACGCCCTCGTGATCGGCCAGCTGCTCCAGCACCTCGGGCAGCGCCTGCCAGATCGCCAGGGTCACCGCGTTGCGGCGGTGCGGGCGGGCGAACTCCAGGACCGCGACGCCGTCCTCGCCGACGTAGGCGGTGAGGCCCTCGGCCTGTGCGGGCAGGGCGGAGCGGTCCCGCGTGAGCAGCGGCTGGTCCATGCGCACCTCCGGTCGGTCGTGGTGCGCCAACTCTCTCAGGCGGGGTTCGCGCAGTAGTCGCCGAGGCCGTGTTCGACCAGGGCGAAGGCGCGCCGGGCCCGGTCGAGGGCGTCGGGCAGCGCCTTCGCGGCGCACTCCCCGGCCAGCATCCGGCGCTGGTTCTCGCCGGTCAGGGTCAGTTGGGTGGCCAGCAGTTGGGCGGCGGCGACCCTGGCGGTGAACTCGTCGTGGGCCGGGTCCTGGGCGAGGAGTTCGGCCATCAGCAGGGACTGCGCGCGATGGTCGAAGCCGGCGGTGGCGCGCTGGAGCAGGGTGGGCGTGTGGTGGATCAGCCGGATCACGTCGAGCACCAGCGGCTGGTCGCACAGGCCGGTGGCGGGGTCGAACGCGGAGAGCGCCATCAGGTACTGCTCGCGCAGCGCCGCCACCGCGGAGGCGCCCGGGGGGCGCACCCGTACGACCTCGGCCGGCTCGTCGAGATGCCGCTCCAGCGGGCCCATGACCAGGTCTTCCTTGGTGGGGAAGTAGTTGAAGACGGTCATCTTGGACACCTCGGCGGCGGCCGCGATCTCGGCCACCGAGACCTGGTCGAAGCCGCGCTCGGCGAACAGCCCGATGGCGGTCTGCCAGATCCGGATGCCGGTCTGGAACTTCTTGCGCTCGCGCAGCGGGAGCGCATCGATGTCGATGTCGCGTCCGAGGTCGAAGCCGGGTCGGGTCGCCATGGGGGGAACTGTACCAGGATCAAAGGTAGACCTGGACTAATAATGTGCCCGGCTGAATAGTTGGTCGAGATGAAGAATTGACCTGGTCCAAAACCTCTGCCATGGTGGTGCCGGGCCCGCCGGGGCGCATCGCTCCGGGCTCGACTCCACTGACTCCGGGGGGACTTCCGATGTCATCCGACACGCTGGGCGCACCCGCGCCGACCACAGCCGACTCCACCGCACCCGCCCTGATGACCCCGGCCCAGCGCCGGCTCGGCATGCTGCTCTGCCTGGTCACGATCGTGCTGGCGGTGCTCGACATGAACATCGTCTCGGCGGCCACCGTGCCGATCGTCCGGGACCTCGACCCCGTCCACGGTGTCGACCGACTGCCCTGGCTGGTCAGCGGGTTCGCCCTCGCCGCCACCGCGCTGCTGCCGCTGTACGGCAGGCTCTGCGACGTGTACGGCGCCAAGCGGGTGCTGCTCGGGGCCGTCGGCACCTTCCTGCTCGGCTCGGCGCTCTGCGGGGCGGCGCAGTCGATGGACCAGCTGATCGCCTTCCGGGCGGTGCAGGGCATCGGCGGCGGCGGGCTGATGAGCGTCACCATGGTGGTCATCGCCCAGTTCAAGGAGCCGGACGAGCCCGGTGGCGGCGGCAAGGGCGGCGCGGCGGGCGGGGTCGTCGCGGGCCTCGGCATGGCGATCGGGCCGCTGGTCGGCGCGCTGCTCACCGACCACCTCGGCTGGCGCTGGGTCTTCTACGTCAACCTGCCGCTCGGCCTGCTGGTCATGGTCGGTGTCGCCCTGGTGGTCAAGCTGCCGTCGACCGGCGGCCGCCGGGGCCTGGACTTCGTCGGCTCGGCCCTCGCGGCGGCCTTCGCGGTCGGGCTGCTGCTGGTCACCGAGTGGGGCGGCAAGGACTACGCCTGGACGTCCCCGGTGATCCTCGGGCTCGCCGCCGCCACCCTGGGCGCGTTCGGCCTCTTCCTGTGGCGCCAGGCGACCGCCGCCGATCCGGTGCTGCCGCTGTCGCTGTTCCGGATCCGCGCGGTACGGCTCGGCTTCGCCATCCAGGGCCTGGTCGGGATGGGCATGATCGGTTCGATCGTCTACGTGATGCTCTACCTCCAGGTCGCGCGGGGCGTCGCCCCGACCTCGGCCAGCCTCTACCTGATCCCGATGGCGGCCGGGATGACCGGCTCCGGCCTGCTGTCCGGCCGGCTGATCGGGCGCGGCCACCCGGTCCGGACCTTCCTGGTGTTCGGTGCGGGCTGTGCGACGCTCGCCCTGGCCCTGCTCGGCCTCAGCGGGCCGGACACCGGGCTGTGGGCGGTGCTGGCCGAACTCGCCCTGCTGGGCTGCGGCCTGGGCCAGCTGATCGGCCAGCTGGTCACGGTGGTGCAGGAGGCCGCGCCCCGGCACCAGTTGGGGGTGGCGACCACCGGCATCCGCTTCTTCCAGAGCCTCGGCAACGCGCTCGGCGTGGCGCTGTTCGGCACCGTGCTGGCCCGGGTGTTCGAGGCGGGCGAGCCGGGGCGGCCGCTCGGCGCGATCCGGACGCTGACCGGCGAGGCGTACGAGCACGCGGTGCGCAGCTTCACCGAGGCGGTGGACGTGGTGTTCCTGTCGGCGGGCGGGGTGCTGGCGCTGGCGCTCGTGTGCGTGCTGCGGCTGCGGTCGGCCGAGAAGGCGCCGACGGCCTGAGGCGCCGACGGTCCGACGGGCGGTGAGCGAGGCGGCGGCCGACGGAGGTGTGCGGGGCCCGGTGGACCACGGGGGTGTCCACCGGGCCCCGCCGTCTCGGTGGGTGGGCTCGGCGCGGGCGGCTCGGCGGGGGTGGCTCAGCCCTGGGCGGAGGCCTTCCACTCCGAGGCCAGGATGGACCAGATCTCCTTGTCGTAGCGGACCCCCTGGTGGGGGAACCACTCGCGCAGCACGCCGTCGCGGGTCATGCCGAGCCGCTCGGCGACCGCCCGGCTGCGGGTGTTGACGGAGGTGCACCACCACTCGGCGCGGTGCAGGCCGCGGGTGGCGAAGGCGTAGTCGAGCAGCTTCCCGGCGGCGGCGGTGACCAGCCCGTGCCCCTCGCCGGCCGGCTCGGTCCAGGCGCCGATCTCGCAGATGCCGGACTGGGTGTCGAAGCTCACGAACATCACGCCGCCGACCAGGGTGCCGTCCAGCCAGATGCCGTAGATCCGCTTCTGGTCGGTGGCCAGGCCGTCGGCGTAGCGCTGGAGGGTGGTGCGGGCGGAGTCCAGGTCGACCGAGAAGGTGGCCCAGGGGATCCACGGGTCGGTGTGGGCGCGGGCGCGGTCGAGGTGGGCCAGGAACTCGGGGGCCTGCCAGGGCTCCAGCGGGCGCAGTTCGGCGTTCTCGGAGAGCGGTACGGCAAACACGGGCGGGCCTTTCACGGGGTGGTGCGGGGGGTGGCCGCTCAGGTGGGTGCTGAGGCGGGCTGGATCATTCATAACAAACGTTTGGTATGTACGATAGCCCCCATGACACCGGCCCGTGGAGACCATGACGCCCGACGCTCGGAAGTCTCCGAGGGGGTGTGGCGAGTGCTCTCCACCCGGGGTTTCGAGGGGCTGACCCTGCGTGCCGTGGCCGCCGAACTGGGCGCCTCCACCGGGATGTTGACGCACTACTTCCCGAACAAGCGGGCGCTGCTCAGCCATGCGCTGGAGGAGTTGGACCGGCGCTCGCTGGCCCGGCCGCGGCGCACCGCCCCCGCCGACGGCGGCGCGGCGCCGGCCGGGCTGGCCCGGGTGCGGGCCTCACTGCTGGACGTCCTGCCGCTGGACGGCGAGTCCGCGGCCGACAACCGGATCTGGGTCGGTTCCTGGGACCACGCGCTGGCCGACCCGGAGCTGACGGCCGCCCACGCGGGCCGCTACGCGCGCTCGCGCACCGCGCTCACGGAGCACGTCGCGGACGCCCAGCGGCTGGGGGAGCTCCCGGCGCAGGCCGACCCGGCCGCGCTCGCGGCGGGGGCCCAGGCCTTCACGCTGGGCCTGGTGGTGCAGGTGCTGTTCGCCCCGGAGGAGTTTCCGGCGCGGCGACAGGTGGAGCTGCTGGACGCCTATCTGGCCGGGCTGGCGGAGTAGGGCCCGGGAGATCCGGAGGCCCGCACGGGCCGGGGGTTCGGCGGCGGAGAGTTGTTCGCGGTGATTCGCCGGGAATGCCGAAATGTGCCGATCGGCCCGTTGTCGCGGCGGCCGGGGCACGCATTGTCACGAGTTCTGCGCGGTGAGTATTCGGCGAGTGCGCGACGGGGTGGCGAGAGCGCGGCGGGTGTTCGGCGAAGGGATTACCGTGTGGTCCGGAGCGGGCACGGAAAGTGCCCGTCGGCTCGATGGCCTGCGGAATTGCAGGGTGGTGCCCCCAGCAGGATTCGAACCTGCGACCTACCGCTTAGAAGGCGGGTGCTCTATCCGCTGAGCTATGGGGGCGGGACGGGCGGTGCCCTGGCGGGCGCGACCGTGGCCGGGATCGGGCTGACGAGCGCCGGGGCGCGCGCTGTCCGGCCCCGTACCTGAGGGTGGGGTGGGGGTGGAGGGCCCTCGCCCTGTCGGGGACAGGATAAGGGTGTCCAGTTCCCGGGCCGGGTGCGACGACACCGCCGTTGGTGTGTCGGTTCGGTGGAGCGGTCCGATAATCGCAGGTGAAGACCGTGAGTGCAGCGGTCTGGCAGTGTTCCGCGCCGGACGTTGTGCAGTCGTTACGGGGCTGCCGCCTCACCCGTTATGGATTCGGCACGGAGAATGTCGCCGCCGGCGGTGCGGGTGGGGGCCTTATTCGTGGTTGCGTCGGTCGGATGACGTGCGTGGACGTCCGTCGGCGCGCCTTCCGCAGTGGGTTCCGGAGCGTGTTCCCGGGTCGGTTCCGGGGCGCTCGTCGGCGCGGCGAGCAGCGGGTTTGTTGTCATGGCCGCGAAGAGCAGGGGGCGAAGCGGTGGCGGAAGGCTGAAATTCACCCCTGCGAGTGACAGCAGTTCCAGAGGCCCGAGTTATCCACAGGATTTCGGAAGTCAGTGGCCGGGATTTCTTTCCGAGTGCACGCTTCGAGGCGCACCGATCGATTCCGTACGGTGCATCGGCGAGAACGGAGGGCACGCGGTGAGCGAGATGCAGGTGACGGTGATCGGCAATGTCGCGACGGAGGTGAGCTACGGCGAGACCGGCGGCGGGGTGCCGATGGCCAACTTCCGGCTCGGCTGCACCGAGCGGCGGTACGACCGGCAGCGCGAGTGCTGGGTGGACGGCGACACCCACTGGATGACGGTGACGGCCTGGCGGGCGCTGGCGGTCAATCTGATCGGCTCGCTGAACAAGGGCGATCCGGTGCTGGTGAGCGGCCGGATGCGGGTGCGCGAGTGGGGGGAAGGGGAGGCGAAGCGCGCCCGCGTCGAGATCGACGCCCGATCGGTCGGACACGACCTCACCCGTGGTACCACGGCCTTTCGTTGGGCGACGGGGGTGCGCGGGCAGTCGCCGGGCGGTGCCGGGCCGGCCGGGTCGGAGGCCGGGGGAGAGGCGGTGCCGGAGTGGATCGTCGGCGTGCTGGAGGCGCGCAAGGTCCCCGCGGCACCCTCTCCGGCCGCCCTCCCGATGGCCTCCGGCGCGGCCCCGGCGGCGATCGAGGCGGCGTCGGCCGGGCCCGCCGAGGTGGCCGAGAAGGGGCGGGGAGGTGGCGCCGAGGGTGTGCTGATCTGACCGGTCGACGGCCTTCCCTGTCGACAAATATGTTGATCGAGAAGGCCGTTGTGCCCGCACCGGCAATCCGACGGGATAACAGGAAACTGTCGTCAGGATTCTGGTCGGCCGTCAGCTTGTGTGGGACTTGCGGGGGTTGATAACGATCCAGATACGGAATCGTCCTGATTTCGCATGGGGGTTTCGGGGCCTCGGAGGCTCAATAGGATTCGGTTGGTTCATACCCGCAGCAGTGCCACAGGGGGCACGCGCGGAACGGAAAGTCGGCGGGCCTCCCACTGGGTGCGGCCCGGCCCGGAGGGATCCCAGATGTTCCAGAGGCAGGGGCGGAGTCTGTCCCGGATAACCACTGTCATGCTCACGACCAGTCTGGCGCTGGGCGGAGGCCTGTTCGCGGCCGGTGCGGCGGTCGCGGCCGGCTCCCCGACCTCGGGCGTGACGGCGGAAGTCCAGAACGAGATGCTCGGCGAGAAGATCGACGTCGGGGGCCGGACCGTCGACGGCGGCCTGTTCACCCTCAAGACGAGCGCCGGCGAGAAGCTCCGGACGTACTGCATCGACTTCGACAACCCCGTCTACCTGGACAGCGGCGCCAAGTACCACGAGGCGGACTGGTCGCAGAGCTCCCTCAACAGCAACGCCAACGCCCCCAAGATCCGCTGGATCCTGGACAACTCCTACCCGCAGGCGAGCCTGACCTCGCTGGCCGCGGCCATCCACGTCGACGACCTGAGCGAGGCGGACGCCGCCGCCGGCACCCAGGCCGCGATCTGGAAGTTCTCGGACAACAAGAACGCCGTCCCGCGCAACGACAAGGCCAAGAAGCTGCGCGAGTACCTGGTCGGCGACGCCAACAAGGGCGTCGCGGCCGAGCCGAAGCCCTCGCTGACCCTCTCCCCGGACTCCGTCTCCGGGAAGTCGGGCGGCAAGCTCGGCCCGTTCCTGCTGAACTCCAGCGCCAACGAGGTCAAGCTGGCCGTCACCGGCGACGCCGCGGACAAGATCAAGCTCCTGGACAAGGACAGCAAGCCGCTCAACGGCAGCCTGGCCGGTCCCATCGCCAAGGACACCCCGCTGTTCCTGGACGTGCCGGCCGGCACCCCGGACGGCAAGGCCGCGATCAGCGCCACCGCCGAGGCCAACGTGCTCAGCGGCCGGGTCTTCATGAGCAAGGTGGACTCCCAGGGCCGCCACAGCCAGACCATGATCCTGGCCGGCTCCACCAAGGTGAACGTCGCGGCCGGCGCCAAGGCCACCTGGAAGCAGGGCAAGGGCGCGCTGATCGACAGCACCGCCAAGGAGGAGTGCGCCAACGGCGGCGTGCGGGTGTCCGTCACCAACACCGGTGACGAGGCCGCCACCGTCACGGTCGGCAAGCAGCAGGTCGCCGTCCAGCCGGGCAAGACCGAGAGCGTGCTCGTCAAGGTCGAGGAGAAGTCCAGCTACGACTTCACCGTGACCGGCCCGAACGGCTACTCCAAGCAGTTCACCGGCTTCCTGGACTGCAAGACCGGCGTGACCCCGACCCCGGCCCCGACCACCCCGGCCGCGACCACCCCGGCCGCGACCGCCACCCCGTCGGGCACCCCGAGCACCGGCGCCGGCCAGCCGACCCCGGCGACCACCAGCGCCGCCCCGGGCGCCGGCGGCCTGGCCCAGACCGGTGCCAATGACTCGACCCCGATCATCGCCGCCGTCGCCGGTGGCCTGGTCGTGGCCGGTGGCGCCGCCGTCTTCGTCCTGCGCCGCCGCGGCCGCCACGGCCGCAGCACCGCCTGAACCACCGGAACGCCCTGACCGTCGCCACCACCGGACGGTCCGAACCGCCGGAACCGGCCCGGCTCCCCGCACCCGCTGCGGGGAGCCGGGCCGTCGGCGTTCCGGGGCGGGCGGGGATACCCCGGTGGGGTCACCTGGGCGATTCGGGGCTCCGGGTCCGGTGCGGCACAATGGAAGGCTGCAAGCCGAATTACTCCCGACGACGCCGGAGCGATCTCACGTGGCGGAATACATCTACACGATGCGCAAGGTGCGCAAGGCTCACGGAGACAAGGTCATCCTTGACGACGTGACGCTCAGCTTCCTCCCCGGAGCGAAGATCGGCGTCGTGGGCCCCAACGGCGCCGGTAAGTCCACCGTGCTGAAGATGATGGCCGGCCTGGAGCACCCCTCCAACGGCGATGCCTTCCTCTCGCCGGGCTTCACCGTCGGCATGCTCCTCCAGGAGCCGCCGCTGGACGAGACCAAGACGGTCCTGGAGAACGTCCAGGACGGCGTCAAGGAGATCAAGGGGAAGCTCGACCGCTTCAACGAGATCGCCGAGCTGATGGCGACCGACTACTCGGACGCCCTGCTGGAAGAGATGGGCAAGCTCCAGGAGGAGCTGGACCACGCCGAGGCCTGGGACCTGGACGCCCAGCTGGAGCAGGCCATGGACGCCCTGGGCTGCCCGCCCGGCGACTGGGCGGTCACCAAGCTCTCCGGTGGCGAGAAGCGCCGCGTCGCGCTCTGCAAGCTGCTGCTGGAGGCCCCCGACCTGCTGCTGCTCGACGAGCCCACCAACCACCTGGACGCCGAGTCGGTGAACTGGCTGGAGCAGCACCTGGCCAAGTACAAGGGCACCGTCGTGGCCGTCACCCACGACCGGTACTTCCTGGACAACGTGGCCGGCTGGATCCTGGAGCTCGACCGCGGCCGCGCGATCGGCTACGAGGGCAACTACTCCACGTACCTGGAGACCAAGCAGTCCCGTCTCAAGGTCGAGGGCCAGAAGGACGCGAAGCGCGCCAAGCGCCTCAAGGAAGAGCTGGAGTGGGTCCGCTCCAACGCCAAGGGTCGCCAGGCGAAGTCCAAGGCCCGTCTGGCCCGCTACGAGGAGATGGCGGCCGAGGCCGACAAGATGCGGAAGCTGGACTTCGAGGAGATCCAGATCCCGCCGGGCCCGCGCCTGGGCAACGTCGTCATCGAGGTCGAGAACCTCAACAAGGCCTTCGGTGAGAAGGTCCTGATCGACGACCTGAGCTTCACCCTGCCGCGCAACGGCATCGTCGGCATCATCGGCCCGAACGGCGCCGGCAAGACCACCCTGTTCAAGATGCTCCAGGACCTGGAGACCCCGGACAGCGGCACCGTCAAGGTCGGCGACACCGTCAAGATCAGCTACGTCGACCAGACCCGCTCCAACATCGACCCGAAGAAGACCCTCTGGGAGGTCGTCTCCGACGGTCTGGACTGGATCAACGTCGGCCAGGTCGAGATGCCGTCCCGCGCCTACGTGTCGGCCTTCGGCTTCAAGGGCCCGGACCAGCAGAAGCCGGCCGGTGTGCTCTCCGGCGGTGAGCGCAACCGCCTGAACCTCGCGCTCACCCTCAAGCAGGGCGGCAACCTGCTGCTCCTCGACGAGCCCACCAACGACCTCGACGTCGAGACGCTCTCCTCGCTGGAGAACGCCCTGCTGGAGTTCCCCGGCTGCGCCGTGGTCATCTCCCACGACCGCTGGTTCCTGGACCGAGTGGCCACCCACATCCTCGCCTACGAGGGCGACAGTAAGTGGTTCTGGTTCGAGGGCAACTTCGAGTCCTACGAGAAGAACAAGATCGAGCGGCTCGGCGCCGACGCCGCCCGCCCGCACCGGGCCACCTACAAGAAGCTGACCCGAGGCTGACACCCAGCCGTCACAACGGCCCGGCAGACTGCCCTCCGGGGCGGCCTGCCGGGCCGCGGCCCGTCGCCACCCCGCCGCCCGCGTCACCAACGGACGCGGGCGGCGGGCGACCGGACACCGAGGAGAACCCGTGGCTCGCCACATCTACGCCTGCCCGCTGCGCTGGTCCGACATGGACGCCTTCGGGCACGTCAACAACGTGGTCTTCCTGCGCTACCTGGAGGAGGCCCGGATCGACTTCATGTTCACCCAGGCCGCCGCGGCCGGCGCCGGGGAGTTCGCGGGCGGCTCGGTGGTGGCCCGCCACGAGATCGACTACAAGCGGCCGCTGGTGCACCGGCCCGAGCCCGTCACCATCGAGACCCGGGTGACGAAGATCGGCGGCGCCTCGCTGACCGTCTCGTACGAGATCAAGGACGTCGACGAGAACGGGCAGGACATCGTCTACGTCCGGGCGACCACCGTGGTCGTCCCCTACGACCTGGCCGAGGGCCGGCCGCGCCGGATCTCGCCGGTGGAGCGGGAGTTCCTGAGCCGCTTCATGGACGAAGAGCCCGTCCCCGCGGCCGTCTGACCGCACCCGCGGCCGTCTGACCGCACCCGCCGCCGGCCGACCGCACCCGCCGCCGTCCGACCGCCCCCGACGATTCGAGCTGAGCCGCGTTGACCATGACCGCCCGCCTCGCCCTGACCGACACCGGTGAGGCAGCCGACCTCTCCGCCTTCCTGCTGCGCCTGCTGCGCTTCGACCGGGCGGCGGCCGTCCGGCTCCAGGCGGTGGGCCCGGGCGACGGGGACGGCGTGCTGGCGGTCTTCGGCCGGCTGCCGCTGGGCGGCTCGGGCGCGCTGGCGGTCCGCACCGTGCGGCTGGACGGCCTGGACGAGCCGGTGGATCTGACCGTCTCGGCCGGGCAGCTGCTGGACGGCGTGGACACCGAGGCGGGCGCCGTCGCGATGCCCGCGCCGGTGACCGGCCCGGCCTGGGCCGGGCTGCTGCCGCCGCGCACCGGCTGGCGGCCGGTCGGCGCCCCGTCGGCGGCCGAGGTGTACCCCGAACTGATGGCCGGGGTGGGGGAGTTCCGCGAGCGCAGCGAGGCCGTCCCGGCGCACCACCGCACCCGCGCGGTGCTGGACGCGCTGGCCGACGAGATCTGGTCCCGCCCGGTCACCGCGCTGCCCGAGCTGCCGCTGCGCGCGGTGCACGCCGCGTACGTGATCGGCTTCCTGAAGCCCGGCGCCCCGCTGACCGTGCACCGGGCGGGCGGCTGGCTGCGGCTGAGCGCCCCGGCGGGCTCGGTGGCGGTGCGCACCGTGGCCGCGCCGGGCGCCGGGCTGGGGCTCAGCCCGGTCCGCTAGGCCGTGGGCCCGCTCAGCCCGGGGTGTTGATCATCGAGGCGGCGGCGTACGTCAGGTAGTCCAGCATCTGCCGCTCGTGCTCGGCTGACAGCTCCAGGCTCGCCACGGCCGCCCGCATGTGGGTGAGCCAGGCGTCGTGCGCGGCCTTGTCGACCTTGAACGGCGCGTGCCGCATCCGCAGCCGCGGGTGCCCGCGGTGCTCGCTGTAGGTGCGCGGGCCGCCCCAGTACTGCATCAGGAAGAGCGCCATCCGCTCCTCGGCCGGCCCGAGGTCCTCCTCGGGGTACATCGGCCGCAGCAACTCGTCCTCGGCGATGCCTTCGTAGAACCGGTGGGCCAGCCGCCGGAAGGTCGGTTCACCGCCGACCTGGTCGTAGAAGGTCTCCTCGCTCAACGTGCCTCGCCGGATCTCTCTCACCCGACCATGGTCGCAGACGCCGACGGGGTCGTACACCGGGACGAAGGGCGTACGACCCCGTCGGGACGGGTCAGGCGGAGCGGACGGTCAGTCCTCCCAGCGGAACAACTTCCAGGAGATGCCGGTCAGCACGGCCGCGAAGAGCAGCAGGCCGCCCATGGTGGGCAGGGCGTCCATGACGCCGCCGCCGCGGGTGAGCACCGACTGGGCGGAGCTGACCAGGTAGTGCAGCGGCATGATCTCGGAGATGGTCTTCAGCCAGTCCGGGGCGTTGTCCAGCGGGAAGAACGAGCCGGACAGGAAGGACATCGGCAGGACGATGATCTGCGAGATGCCGTTGGCCGCCTCCTCGGTCTTGGCGACCGAGCCGGCCAGCAGGCCGATCGACATGAAGGCGAGCGTCGCGCAGGCCACCAGGGGGATGACCAGCCACCAGTTGCCGGTGAGCTTGAGCCCGAAGAAGCTCGTCGCGACGACGAGGAAGACGGCGGTCTGGAGGAAGGCGGTCACCAGCGAGACCAGGACGCGGGAGCTGACCACGGTGCCGGCGCTGATCGGGGCCAGCCGCAGCCGGCGCAGCACCTTGGACTTGCGCCAGTTGACCAGCGTCAGCGCCGCACCGAAGACCGCGCCGGTGGCGACGGCCCAGCCGAGCAGGCCGGGGGTGAGGAACTGGATCGACTTGAGCGACTTGTCCTCGACCTGCTGGGCGTCCAGCACGAAGGCCGGCTTCTGACCGGTGGCCGCCTGGTTGGCGCTCTGGACCACCGAGTTGACGATGCCCTGGAGCGCGCCGGAGCGGACCTGGTCGGCGGCGGTGTAGCGCAGCTCCACCGTGCCGTCCGGGCCCTGCTTGATCAGCGCGTCGTAGTCGCCCTTGCGGACCTTCTCCAGGGTGGCGGCCTCGTCGTCGGTCCTGGTGATGGTGAGGACCTTGTCCAGCCCGGCCCGCTCCTCGCCTTGGATCGAGTCGAACAGCTTCACCGCGCCGACCTGCGCCACCTTGGCGTGCGGGCTGCCGGAGCTCTGGGTCACGGTGCCGAAGAACACCAGGAACACCAGCGGGAACAGCAGGATGAAGAACGTGGCCGTGCGGTCGCGCTTCATCCCGAGCAGCATCGCCCGGGACAGGCTCCAGAACGCGCTGACCCGCTCCCGCTCGGTGGGGTTGTCGGTGGTCATGCGCGGAACTCCCGTCCGGTGAGCTGGAGGAAGACGTCCTCCAGGGTGGCGCCGCGCACTTCCAGGCCGCGCAGCGCGTTGTGCTCGGCCAGGACGCTGAGCACCGGGGCGGGAAGGCGGGTGGAGACGGAGAGCGAGACGGTGTCGTCCTCCAGGGTGGCGATGTCCGCGCCGGCCGCGGTCAGCAGCTCGCGGGCCCGGTCGACCGGGAGCTGGCCGGAGGCGACGCTGATCCGGACGGTGTCGTCGATCTCGCGGATCAGCGCCGCCGGGGCGCCGGTGTGCAGGATCTTGCCGTGGTCCATGATCGAGACCCGGTCGCAGAGCACCTCGGCCTCGTCCAGGTAGTGGGTGGTCAGCACGACCGTACGGCCCTCGGCGTTGATGTCCCGCAGCAGGTCCCACAGGTTGCGCCGGGCCTGGGGGTCCAGGCCGGTGGTGGGCTCGTCCAGGAAGACGAGCTCCGGGTCGTGGGCCAGCGCGCAGGCGATCGACAGGCGCTGGGCCTGGCCGCCGGACATCTGGTCGGTCAGGGTCTCGGCCTTGTCCCCGAGGCCGACCCGCTCCAGCATCGCGTCGGCCCGCTTGGGGCCCACCCCGTAGAAGGACGCGAAGGTGCGGATGGTCTCCCGGGCCGTCAGCTTCCGGAAGAATGCGGACGCCTGGAACTGCACGCCGATTCGTGGCAGAAGTTTCGGATTGCGCGGCCAGGGCGCCATGCCCAGCAGCTCGATGCGACCCTCGTCCGGTTTCCGGACACCCTCCAGGATCTCCATCGTGGTGGTCTTCCCGGCCCCGTTGGGGCCCAGGATCCCGTAGAACTCGCCGGCCTCGACGGTGAAGGACACCCCGTCGACAGCCTGCACATCCCCGTACCGCTGGCGGATGCCGTCAGCGGATATAGCAGCAGTCATGTGCCCTGAGCCTAGGGGTTGTGAACGCTCTTGTGCACATCCGCGACAGCGAATTTGCGGAGTTTTGAGGGGGCGGGGCAAACAAAACCGGGCCGGGCGGATGTCGAATTCCGCCCGGCCCGGCCGGAGTTGTGACTGACTGTCGTTCAGGAATTCCCCTGAATGGTCATCAGCGGGTGGACGCCGTCAGCCGCGGTGCACGGTGATGGTGGTCCAGGCGCCGATGTGGATCCGGTCGCCGTCGTTCAGCGGCACCGCGGTGTGCGGGGCCACCGGCTCCGCGCCGCCGTTCATGGTGGTGCCGTTGGTCGAGTCCTGGTCCACCAACACCCAGCTGCCGTCGGCCTGTTCGGCGAGCAGCGCGTGCTGGTGCGAGGCGCCCGGATCCTCCGGCGGGACGGACAGGTCGATCTCCGGCACGGTGCCGCGGTGCTGGCTGCGCCGCCCGATCCGCAGCTGGCCGCGGCCGGTCAGCGGGATCCGGCGCTCGGGGCAGTACGGCGGGAAGAACAGGCCGGCCGCCTCGGGGCCGCTGCGGGCCATCATGTCGGTGAAGTAGTCCCGGTCGGCGGAGACCACGGCGATCCAGGTGGTCCGCACCGGCTCGGCCGGGGCGGGTTCCTGGGGCTGCTGGGGCTGCTGCGGGACGGGCGGGGCGAGGGTGAAGGAGGTGCCGAAGTCGCCGCCGCGGTTGTTCGGGCCGGGGGCGGCCGGGTGGGCGTACACCGGGCCGGAGTCCTCGCGCACCGAGGCGTCGGGGAAGGCGGCCTCCGGCGGAGGGTAGCCGTAGGTGTGGGGGTGCGCCGGGGGCTGCGGCTGCTGGGGGACGGCCGGGGCGACGGCCTGCGGGGCGGCCGGGGGCTGCCCGAACGGGGCCTGCGGCTGTGCCGGGGCACCGCCGTAGGCCGCCGGGATGTTCAGCGGCGGCTGCTGCCGGTCCGGGCCGGGCTGGGGTGTGCCGGCGGCGGGCACCTGGCGGCGCGAGGGCGTGGAGAGCTCGTAGTCGTAGCCGCACTCCTCGCAGAACCGTCCGGTCTGCGGGCTGCGGCAGATCGGGCAGACCTCCAGGCCCGCGGTGAGGCCCTGCGGCGCCGGCGGCGGGAAGGCCCCGGGCGGCGGGAGCGGAGAGCCGGGCGGCGGGAAGGCGCCAGGCGGGACGGCCCCGGGCGGGCGGCTGCCCGGGGGCATCGGCGGCGGAGGCGGCGGCGCTCCGAAGGTCGCGCCGGCGTGCCCCGGGTGTCCGGTGGGTGCGCCGGGCGCGTGGTCGTTCCCGGGCGCCCCCGGGTAGCCTCCGTGCGCCCCCGGCATGGGGGCCGGCGGAGTCATCGGGAAGCCGCAGAAGTCGCACCAGTCCTCGGCCTGCGACTCGTGGCCCCTCGGGCAGATCGGCATCAGGTCCCCCTCGTTTCGGGCCGGCTGTGTGCGGCGTCGCGCCGGGGTGCCGACCCGGTCACGTCTTCAGCGGTCACTTCTTCACACGTACCGTCTTGGTCGACCGGGTCTCAAGCGTCATCGAGTCGGCCTCGCTCACGTTCTTACGGAACCGAACCGTACCCTCCTTCGGGTCCACCACGTCCACCACCTTCTGGAGCAACTGGTAGGTGCCCTCGTTCCCGGTCTCGTGGGCGATCCGGACGGCGGCGCCCAGCTTGGCGGTCGCGCGGTCGACGTCCCCGGCCCGGTGGGCCTCCAGGCCCTCCTGGATGGAGGAGGCGAGCTCGGCCTGCCCGGTGTAGTGGGCGACCTGCGGGCTGATCCGGGTGGAGTTGACCAGGTCGTCGGTCCACACCGCCTTGACCAGGCCCTGGGTGAGCACCTCGGGGGTGCCGCCGGCGACCTGGACGGGCAGCACCAGGCTGATCCGGGCGGCCAGCATCTCGTTGCCGACCGAGGCGGGCGGCACCTCGACGCAGACGTGGTAGTCGCGGCTCTCGTCGCCCCAGGAGCCGGTGGGGTAGTCGCCGGCCCGCGGGCCGGCCTCGGTGCGGCGGGCGGTCAGGTCCTCGACGGAGGGGGCGACCTGCTTGACGAACCGGACGGTGGCGTTGGCCGGGGTCCAGATCCGCAGCGCGACGTCGGCGACCTGCTTGCCCATCGCGCCGGCCATCATCGAGCGGAAGTCCTCGGCCAGGCCGGAGGGTTCGGCGACGATGTCGGTGGTGCCGAGCAGCGCCGAGGAGATCTTGCGCAGCTCGTCGATCCGCCAGTCGGTGCCGACACCGCGGCAGTCGGCGGTGAAGTGGCCGGTCACCCGTTCCACGGCGCGGGCCAGGTCCTCGGCCGACTCGTGCTCGTTGTTGCCGTCGGTGAGCAGGATCGCGTGCCGCAGGTCGATGTCACGGCGGGTCAGGAAGAGCCGGTCGGCCTTGGCCAGCCAGGTGCCCATCGCGGTGCCGCCGGCCGCGGTGAGCCGGCGCAGCGACTCCTTGGCCTGGGCGCGGGTGGCGGCGGAGGCGGTGGCGAGGGTGCCGTCGCCGGGGTAGATGTCGCGGGCCTCGTGGGTGCCGGCGACCACGGAGAAGGCGGTGCCGTCGCGCAGCGCGTCGATGGCGGCGGCGGTGGCCTCGCGGGCGCCGTGGATCTTGCTCTTGGGGTAGTCCATCGAGCCCGAGCAGTCCACCAGGATGACCACGGCCGCCGCCGTGCCCGCGCTCGCGGAGCCGGAGTCGGCGATGCCGAGCGGACGGCCGCCGGAGGTGCCGCCGCCGGTCGCCGTGACGGTGACGATGGCGTTGACCTCGCGGGCCCCGTTGGCCAGGTACTCGTTCTGGAAGATCTCCACGTTGAACCTGGGCAGGTTCGGCTTCGCCAGTGTTGCCATGGGGCGGTCGGCTCCCGTCGGGTGAGGGGGTGGACGTGCTCAGGACGGTGGGGCGGCCCGCCGGACGGGCCGGCGGGCCGTGCCGCCGGGCGCCCGGCGGGTGGTCGGTCAGGCCGTCGGGGGGTGCGGCGGCTGCGGCGGGACGGGAGGGGCGGTCGGCGGGACGGGCGGCGCCGGGGGGACGGCCGGGGGCGCGGGCGGGGCCGGGGGCAGCGGGGCGGCGGGGGAGCCGATCACCGGAAGGTCCGGCAGGGTCGGCTCGTAGTCCTCGTCGCCCTCCGGGGCCGCCGGGACGGCCGCCTTCGCGGTGACGATCGGCAGGTCCAGCGCGGTGGGGGTCTCCTCGGCCTCCTCCAGGGCGGCGGCCGGCGGGTCGATCGGCAGCACCGCGACGGTGATGTTGTCGTGGCCGCCGGCAGCGACCGCGAACTTCACCAGGGTCTGCGCCGTGGCGAGCGGCTCGGTGCGGGCGTCCGGGCGCACGTAGTACGCCAGGTCGGTGGCCGCCTCGGCGTAGTTCCACAGCCCGTCGGTGCAGATCAGCACCACCCCGGGGACGTGCGGGGTGAAGTCGAGGGTGTGCGGCACGACCTCCTCCGCGTCGGCGCCGAGCCAGCCGGTGATCGCGTGCGCGCGCGGGTCGGCGTAGGCCTCGGCCTCGCTCATCAGCCCGGCCTCGACCATCCGGGCCGCCCACGAGTCGTCCTGGGTGAGCCGGAACGGCTCGGCGGCGGCGCGGTCGTCCGGGATCCAGTACGCGCGGGTGTCGCCGACCCACCCGATGGTGACCCGTCCGCCAGCGGCTATCGCGCTGACGTAGGTGCAGGCGGGCGCGTTGAGGTCGGGCCGGGCGGGGCCGGCGCCGTCGGTGGCGAGGTCGGCGACGGCCTGGGCGGCGTCGGCGATGGCCTGTCGCATCGCCTGGTTCGGGTCCCGGCCAGCCTCCAGGGCGGTCAGCAGCGACTCGGAGGCGGCGTCCACGGCCGTCTCCGAGGCCTCGTCCGGGCGGTCGGAGGAGGAGACGCCGTCGCACACCACGGCGACCACGACCGGCTCGCCTCCGGGCAGCGAGGTCGCGGCGACGGTGAAGGAGTCCTCGTTGCGGTGGTGGCGCACGCCGCGGTCGCTGACCCCGGCGACGCCCCCGAGGGACTTCTCCATGTGGTCGCGCGGGCGCGGCTGGGCGCCGCCGCAGCCCTCGCAGTAGCCGTCCGCGGTGACCTGCGGCTGACCGCAGTGCACGCAGACCGGCCCGCGGGGCGCGGGTACGGCCTCGCCGCGGGCGGCGGCCCAGGTCGCCGGCATCGCGCCGGGGGCCGCCCGGCCGTCCCGGCCGGTCCCGCAGGAGCCGCAGTAGGCGTCCTCCGGGTCCATCGGCTCCGAACAGCTCGGGCACTCGGTCTGCTGCGGCATCTGCTACACCCACGTCCTGGGGCGGGCACGGTTGGCCCGCTCCACCATCTCGATCCTCTTCTCCGCCCGGTCGGCCAACCGGGCGAGTACCCGGTAAGACTGCTCCAAGGCGAAGCGCAGTTCCCGCTCCTGTGCGGGATGTCCCAGTACCACCAGATCGACGGGCTGCCGGGCGCCCGCCGCTCCGGCGGTGAGCCAGCCGAGGGCGGCGCCGAGCACCTCGACGGAGAGCTCCTCGCGGCGGCGGTCGTCCAGCCGCAGCGCGGTCAGCTGCGCGGAGCTCGCGCCGAGGTCGGCGGCCAGCTCGTCGGTGGGCGGGCGCTCACGCAGCCGGGCCCGGACGGCGGCGATCCGGGCGGCGGTGTACTGGTTGGAGGCGGCCGGGACGGACTCCAGGACGCGCACCGCGCCGGTCCGGTCCTCCTCGGTCAGCCGGACCCGGGCCAGCCCGAAGGCGGCGCTCAGGTAGGCGTGGTCGGTGGCCCAGACGAGGCGGTAGAACTCGGCCGCGTCGCCGAGGTCGCCGAGCAGCTCGGCGCAGATCGCGAGGGCCAGCTTGGGAGCGGCTTCGCCGGGGAACGCGTCGTAGACGGCGTCGAAGGCCTCCGCGGCAGCTTGCGGGTGGGAGGTGCCGCCGCCGCCCACCAGCGCCGTCAGGCCGCGGTACCAGACCACCCGCCAGTCGTCCGGCTGGTCCCGCTCCAGCTCGGCCATCGCCTGGACGGCCTCGCCGTGGCGGCCGAGTTCGAGCAGGGCGCGCAGTTCGCGCAGCCGGCTCTCGACCGAGGCGACGGGCACGGCGGCCAGCGCGGCGAGCGTCTCCTCGGGGTCGGGGGTGACCAGGACGGCGAGGAAGCCCGCGTTGGGGTCGCCGGGGTCGACCCGGGGGACGGGCAGCGCGAGGGCGGCGGCGGCCGGGTCCAGCGGGGCCACCCGCAGTCGGCCTTCCTGCTCGGTGGGCAGCACCAACTCGGTGTCCACGACGCGCAGTTCGGGGCCGAACAGGGTGGACGGCGCGGGCCGGGGCCGGTCGTCCTGGAGGGCCAGCACCTCGCGCAGCACGCCGGTCAGCTGATCGGCCATCTCCTCGGCGGAGGCGAAGCGGCGGGCCGGGTCCGGGTCGGTGGCGCGGACCAGGAAGCGGTAGTACGACTCGTACCGGGCGAAGACCTCGACCTGCTCGGGGCCGGGCAACGAGTCGCGGTAGGTGGTGCTGTAGCCCTGGAAGTCGAAGGTGAGCACCGCGAGGGTGCGGGCCACCGTGTACAGGTCGGAGGCGACGGACGGGCCGTCGGTGGCGATCTCCGGGGCCTGGTAGCCGATGGTGCCGTAGATCGGGCCGTCGTCGTCGAACCGGCGGACCGCGCCCATGTCTATGATCTTGAGCGCGTCGCCGCTCTGGATCACGTTGTCGATCTTGAAGTCGCAGTAGACCAGCCCCCGCCCGTGCAGGTAGCCCAGGGCCGGCAGCGCCTCCAGGGCGTACGCGATGCCCTGCTCGACCGGCAGCGGGGCGCGCCGGCCGTCCGGGGTGCGGCGCTCGTTGGCGATGTCCTTGAGCGACTTGCCGCCGACGTACTCCATCACGATGTAGCCGTCGGTCGAGCCGGTGCGCAGGTCCGGGTGCTCGGCGAAGTTGATGATCCGGACGATGTTCGGGTGGTCCACCTCGGCCAGGAAGCGCCGCTCGGCCACGGCGGCCGCGAGCGCGTCCTCGTCCCCGGTGTCCAGCAGGCCCTTGAGCACCACCCATTTGTCGTTGACCCGTCGGTCCACCGCCAGGTAGATCCAGCCGAGCCCGCCGTGCGCCAGGCAGCCCACCACCTCGTACTGCCCGCCGACCAGGTCGCCGCGGTGCAGCTTGGGCGTGAACGAGTACGGCGTGCCGCACTTGGTGCAGAAGCCGTCCGGTCGGCCCGGGCGGCCGTGCTTCTCCCGGCCGACCTGGGCGTCGCACTTGGAGCAGAACCGCTTGCGCTCGGGCACCTCCGGGTCGGCCAGCACCGCCCGGGCCGGGTCGGCCGCCTCGACGGTCGGCACGGTGACCAGGCCGGCGCCCAGCCGGTTGCGGGTGCCCGCGGTGGCGGTGCCCCGGGTGGAGCGCACCGAGAGCGAGCGGCCGCTGCCGGTACGGGCCGAGCGGGAGCGGCCGGACAGCGAGCGGGCCGAGCCGGTACGGGCGGAGCCGCTGTGCCGGGAGCCGCTGTGGCCGCCGGCGGAGGAGACCCGGGCGGAGGGGACGTAGGGCTGGGTGGCGCCGGTGACACCGGTAGCTCCGGTGACGCCGGTGTCCCCGGTGGGCGCGGTCAGCCCGCACTCGTCGCAGTAGCCGTCCGGGTCGATGGTGCCGGAGCAGTCGCGCGGGCAGGGCGAGCCCGGTCCGGCGGCCTCGGCCGCCCCCGTGCTCCCGGGAGCCGCGGGGGCCTCGGAGGCCTCGGAGGCCTCGGAGGTCGCGGTGATCCGGCCCGCCGGGGCCAGCCCGCACTCGTCGCAGTAGCCGTCGTCGTCGATCCTGCCGCCGCCGGAGCACTCCGGCCGTTCGCACCGCTCGCCCATCACCCTCGGCCCCCCTCGACCTGTCCTTCGACCTGTCCGTCGGCCGACGCCCGGCCGGCCGCCTCCTGAGCCTGCCCGCCCTCGGCCTCCGCCTGGGCCGGGCGCAGCGACTGCTGGAACCGGGCCACCGCGGCGGCCGCCGCCCGCAGGTCGCAGGGCGCGCTCCACAGCAGCCAGCGCGCCTTCTCGTACCGCTCGATCACTTCCGGGTCCTCGGCGACCCGCAGCCGGGCCGCCATCGCCTTGTAGGCGTCCAGCCGGCCGCGCAGCTCGGCCCGGACGGCCAGCGGCTGGGTCACCTCGGTGAGCGACTCCCGGGCCCGGACCAGCTCCTTGGCGGCGGCGTCCTCCAGCGCGTCCAGCAGCGGCGCCAGCCGGCCCCACTGCCCGGCCTGGCGCAGGTCCAGCGCGGCGACGATCCGCTCGCGCAGCGCCGAGGCGGGGCCGGGCACCGCCGGGACGTCGCTGGCCGCTATCTTCGCCAGCACCTCGCCGCGCGCCCGGCGGGCCTCGGCCAGGGTGGCGTCGGCCCGCTGGAGCAGGTCGCCGACGCTGCGGAGCCGCTCCTCGGCCTCCTCGCGCAGCCGCAGCAGGTCCTCCAGCTCCAGTCGGACGCCGTCCAGCGCCCGCCCGGCCCGGTCGAACCGCTCGGTGTCCACCACCCCGGCCGGGCCGGCGAAGGCCGAGCCCTCCGGGACGGTGCCGCGCTGGGCGGGCACCCTGGCCGGGCGCCACAGTGCCAGCGGGTCCTCGCGCACCTCGGTGCGCAGCTCGGTGAGGTCCTTCTCGATCCCGGTCAGGTCGTCGGCCAGCGGGTGGCTGCCGGCCCGGACGCCGAGCGAGGAGCCCAGGGTGCGCACCCGCTGGAGCTCGGCCAGCAGCAGGTCGATCCGGGCGGGCAGCGCCGACCAGACCGCGTCGGCGGCGCTGACCACCTCCAGCACGGTGGCGTACCAGGAGTTCATCCGGGCCATCAGCGCGTCCAGGCTGACCCGCTCGACCAGCCGGGCGGGCGCGCCGAGCAGCTGCGGGGCGTCCGGCACCGCGCTGCCCGGGACGGTCACCGCGTCGCCGGTCAGCAGTTCGCTCAGCTCGGCGAGCTCCGGCGCGCCGGGCTTGGCCTTGCGGGCCCGGACCGCGCGCGCCGAGGCCAGTGCCTCGGAGTAGCGGTCGAACAGCGCCCACAGGTGCGGCAGGCCCCGGCCGGCGACGGACCAGCGCTCCAGGGTGCGCCCGGACAGCTCGGCGCCGTCCAGCAGCCGCAGGCCCTGGTGGTCCTGGAGGGCGAGCAGCGCCGACTCGACCGCGTCCCGCTCCGCGCCGAGGCGGGCGAGCGCGCGGTCGACCTCCTCCCGGTTCAGTACCGGGCCAGCCGATGCCGCCACCGCCGTGTCCTTCCTTCTTCGCGTGCGATCCCGACGTGCCGGGTGTGCCGGGCCCGCCGGATGTGTGGCCTGACGTGCCGGACGTGCCTGACGTGCGGTCCCACGGCAACCCCCGAGTTCACCACCGGTCTCCCCGTGGTGATCGTCCCGAACCCTAACCGGTGGCCGTTGGGGCGGAGCGGGCGCGGGGCGTCAAACCACCGTCAACGCCCCGCTGACGGGCCGTGCGCTACCTCTCCCGCGCCCCTCCCCGATGCCGTTTCAGCGCGCGACCGGCCAGTACCGGTCGGCCTCGTTGAGCATGTACGGCTTGAGCCAGCGATCGTACGAACGGGCCCAATCGCCGCGCGCGTAGTAGTCGGCCAGCACTTGGTTGACCCGGGCGGTCAGATCGGTGCTGTCCTTCAGCATCGCGACGCCGACCACCTCCGGCTGGGCCTCGCCGTCCACGATCCGTACGGTCTGGTCCTGCGCCGCCTGACCGGCCGCCAGTCCGTTGTCGGTCATGGTGGCGTCGACCTTGCCGAGCTGCATCAGCACCAGGCAGTCCAGCTGGTTCCCCACCGTGACGACCTGTCGGCTCTTCTTGTCCTTGACCACGTTCTGGGCGGTGGAGCCGTCGGCGACGCAGACCGACTTGTCCTTGATCGCGTCGTCGACGTCCTTCGCCGGGGACGCCTTCGGCACCAGGACGCGCTGGGTGATGTTGAAATACGGCTTGGAGAAGGCGACGTCCTCCATCCGCTGGCAGTTGATCGTCATGGTGCGGACGACCAGGTCGACCCGGCCCTTCTTGATGGCGTCGATCCGGTCGGCGGTGGCCACCGGCTTGAGCACGACCTTGTCCGGGTCGCCCATGACGGCCGCGCCGATCGCCCGGGCGAGGTCGATGTCGAAGCCCTCGATCTGGCCGGTGTTCGGGTTGCGGGCGCCCCAGCGGTAGCTGTTCTGGTCCACGCCGATCACCAGGCCGCGCTTGGCCTTGATGGCCTTCACGGCCGGGCCGTCCTCGGTGCTCGGCGGCACGCTCTTGTAGACGTCGCAGCCGTCGGTGGGGCCCTGCTCCTGCTGTACGGCCAGGGGCGCGGCTTGTACGGCCGGGGGCGCGGTGGCTCCCGTGGGCGCGGCGCCGACCGGGCCGCCCCCGGCGAGCACGGCCGCGCCGGCCGCCAGCAGGGCCAGCGCGGCGGCGGGCCTGGTCCTCGTGGTGAATCGTCTGTCGCGCATCGGTCCGTCTCTCCCCCTTCGCCCGTCTACCGGTACTCGGCCAGTCGCCGGCCCAGGCCGCGCAGCGCGGCGGCCGCGGCCACCAGGCCGAGCAGGGCGGCGGCGACGGCGGCGGTGCGCAGGCTGCCGCCGGTGCCCTCGGCGGCCCGCTCGAAGCGGTCCTGTTCGATGTCGGCGGCCCGCGCGAGCGCCTTGTCGGTGGCGTTGAAGGCGGCGTCGGCGGTGGCCGCGTCGCCCTTGGCCGTCACGGTGAGGTCCAGGGCGCCCTGGTAGTCGGCGGCGCCGACCTCCAGGTTGCGGGCGTCGTCGTGGCGCCCGCTCCAGGTGCCGTACTGCGTCATCGCGTTCGCGATGGTCGGGGCGGCCTGCGCGGGGGCGAGTTCGAGGGCTTGCCCGAGCGTGCCGCCGCCCCGACCGATCGTCTCGTTCGGCTTCGGGGCGTGCCCCAGCTCGCCGGTGATCTTCGCCCACTGGTCGGCGTACTTGGTCGTCGAGCCGCGGGCGACGAAGTGCAGGTTCTCCGCCAGCCGGGCGCTCAGCACGTCCGCCCGGGCCGAGTTGAGCGCCTTCAGCGGGGCCGCGCCCTCGTGGTTGCTGCGGTGCAGCGCCGATTCGGTGACCAGCCCGGTGACGGTCAGCCACAGGGCGCCGGCCAGCACGGCGGCGGTGGCGCCCAGCAGCCCGATGTTGAACACCCGGTTGGTGCGGCGGAACAGCGTCAGCTGCACCCAGGCCAGCGCCGCCAGGGCGACCAGCGCCAGCCCGTACGCGGCCCAGGGCACCGCCTCGGCCTCGGCGTAGTCGTCGGCCAGCTCCTGGTTCTCGGCGGCGGCCAGCTCGGCGGCGGCCGGCAGCAGGACGTTCTGCATCTGCTCGGAGGCGTACCGCAGGTAGGCGCCGCCGAGCGGGATGCCCTGCCGGTTGTCGGCCCGGGCGGTCTCCACCAGCCCGGCGTACACCGGGAGTTGCTGGTTCAGCCGGGCGAGCGAGCCCTGCGCCGGGGAGGTCGCGGTGGTGCGGGCGGCGGCCTGGGCGATCAGCTTGGCGGCGGTGGAGACGTCCTGCTCGTAGCGGTTGCGGACCTCTTCGGGCTCGGAGCCGGCCAGCAGGAAGCCGCTCGCCGCGGTGGTGGCGGCGTCGGCCAGGCTGCGGTGGATCTCGGCGGCGTCCCGGCTGAGCGGCTGGCTGTACGAGACCACCCGGTCGGCGGCCTGCGCCCTGGTCTCCAACTGCCAGGCGGTGAGACCGCCGAAGGCCACGGTGAGCACCGCGAGCACCACCCCGGCCAGCCTCAGCCGACCGGGCGGCGTGCGGGTGGCCTGCGCGAGCCGGGCGCGCGCGCCGGAGGCCACGGCCATCGGGGGGCGCTTCGCGGGCGCCCCGCCGGGTCTGGGCGCCGGGGGAGCGCCGCCGGGCCGCACCAGTGGCGCCGCCGCCGTGGTGGCCGGCGTGCCAGGTGCTGCGCCCGATGCTCCCGGCGGCTGGTTCGGCCGTACCGGGAACGCGGCGCCGGACGCGCCGCCGCCTACTGGTGTTGCCACCCGCCTCATCCTCCCCTGGAGCCGGGCCCGTCCCCGGGGCCCGACCGATGGCAGCAGTATGGCCGTGACTCCCCCCGACCACACCTGACTTGCGCCGATCTTGAGCATGTCGTACACGCTCCCCCGACGGCTCCCCGCCAAGTGGTGAAGCGTCCGACGCGGGCGGCACCCTACGCGGTTCCCCCGGCCGGGCGGAGCGCGAGGGTCCGGTCGCGGGTGTGCGTTCCCGCGTGCGGCGCCCCCTCGCTCCGTACGATGGAGGTATGCGCTTGCTTGGAACGATCTCGCCCGACCGTCCGCTGCTCGTCGTCGCCGTGCGCGAGGAGGCCGCCCACCTGGACGGCCGGCTGCCCGTGCTGCTCACCGGGATCGGCAAGGTCAACGCCGCCGTCGCCCTGGCCACCGTCCTCGCCCAGGGCGAGAAGCCCTCCGAGGTGATCAACCTCGGCACGGCCGGCGCGCTGCGCCCCGGCTTCGAGGGCACCCATCACGTGGTCCAGGTGATCCAGCACGACCTCGACACCGCCACCCTGCACGCGCTCACCGGGCGTGAGTACGGCGCGCCGCTGGTGATCGGCAAGGGCGACGGCCCGGTGCTGGCCACCGGCGACCTGTTCGTCTCCGACGCGGCCGCCCGCGACCGGCTGGCCGAGCACGCCGACCTGGTGGACATGGAGGGCTACGCCGTCGCCACCGTCGCCCACCGGGCCGGGGTGCCGGTGCGGCTGGTCAAGCACGTCAGCGACGAGGCGGGCGACGGCGCCGGTCACACCTGGAAGGAGTCGGTCGACGACTGCGCCCGGCACCTCGCGGACTGGGTGGCCGCACAAGGCTGGTGACGCTCGTTCAGGTCCTGGCTAGGGTGACGCGGTGACCGAGACGAGCAAGATCTCCGACGTGCGCCCGCCGAGCCTGAACGCGGACGAGCCGACCACCCTGCTGTCCTTCCTGGACTACCTGCGCGCGGCGGTGATCGCCAAGCTCGACGGGATCGGCGACGAGGACGCCCGGCGCCCCGGCGTCGCCTCCGGCACCAGCCTGCTGTGGCTGGTGCGGCACCTGGCCGTGACCGAGGACAACTGGTTCGGCTGGGCCTACCAGGGCCTGGGCGAGGAGCCGCTGGAGTCGGACGAGGAACCGCTGGACGGCGCGACCGTGGCCGCCGAGCTGGCCGCCTACCGGGAGGTGGTCAGGCGCTCCAACGCGGTGGCCGCGGCCGCCCCGGACCTCGACCGGCCCGGCGTGCGCTCGCTGCGCCCGGACGACACCGAGGGGCCGTCGCTGCGGTGGGTGCTGGTCCACATGATCGAGGAGACCGCCCGGCACGCCGGGCACGCGGACATCATCCGCGAACAGCTGGACGGCGCGGTCGGGCGCTGAGGAAACCGGAGGGGCGGGAGGGCCGCAGCCCTCCCACCCCTCTCGGCTCTGTTCAGCCCTTCGCGGCCGTGAGCACCTGCTCCGTCGTCACCACCTTGGCGAAGCGGTTGGCGTGCAGGGTCGTCACCGTGGCGCGGACCAGGTCGGCGGCCGGGACGGTGGTGCCGTCGGGGCCGGTCATGTCGAAGGTGTGGGTGGCGTCGGTGGGGAAGACCGCGTCGTAGCCGAGATTGCCGGCCATCCGGGCGGTGGTCTCGCAGCACACGTTGGTCATGATCCCGGTGATCACCACCTGCCGGGCGCCGCGCTCCTGGAGCCAGGCGTGCAGGTCGGGGGTGCCGTAGAAGGCGCTGTTGACGGTCTTGGTGATGTGCAGCGCCGGGGCGGCTCCGAGGAGGAAGTCCTTCAGTGCGAAGCCCGGGGCGCCCTCGGCCAGCGGCCCGGCCTTGGAGGCGTGCTGCACCACGACGATCGGGCGGTCGGTGTCCTGCCAGGCGGCGACCAGCTCGGCCATCCGCTGCTCGGCCTGCGGGTTGTCGCGCACGCCCCAGAAGGCGCTGTCCTCGAAGCCCCGCTGGACGTCGACGAGCAGCAGGACGGCGTCGGGGTCGAGGGTGAGCGGGGCGTCGAAGGCGTCGGTGTTCGTCATGCCGTCCATGGTGGTCGGCGCCGCCGGGGAGGCGTGATGGGCAGGGATGCCACCCATCGATAGATTCCCGCCATGCGAACTGTGGGTTGCCTGATCTTCGACGGCGTCCGGGCCTTCGACTACGCGGTGATCGGCGAGGTGTGGGCGAACCGGGTCTCCCGGCCCGGCCTGCCCGTCTTCGACCTGCGGGTCTGCGGGCCGCAGGGCGCCCGGGTGCGGCTCGGCGGCGGGCTGGAACGGGTGCCCGACCACGGTCTGGCGGCGCTGGCCGACTGCGACCTGGTGGTGGTGCCCGGCATCGAGGACCCCGACGTCCGGCGCGACCCGGAGGTCCTGGACGCCCTGCGGGCCGTCGCCGCCGCCGACGTGCCTCTCGCCTCGCTCTGCGCGGGTGCCTTCGTCCTCGCCGAGGCCGGCCTGCTCGACGGCCGGGAGGCCACCACCCACTGGGCGCTGGCCCCCGAACTCGCCCGCCGCTTCCCGGCGGTGACGGTCCGGCCCGACGTGCTCTTCACCGGCGGCCAGGGCCGGTGGACCTCGGCCGGCGTCGCGGCCGGCATCGACCTCTGCCTCCACCTCGTCCGCACCGCCCACGGCCAGCAGGCCGCCGCGACCATCGCCCGGGCCATGGTCACCGCGCCCTTCCGGGCGGGCGGCCAGGCCCAGTTCATCCCGTCCCCGGTCCCGGAGGCCGCCGCCGACGACCCGCTGGCCTGCCTGCGCGCCGAGGTGCTGGCCGCCCTCGACCTGCCCTGGACGGTGCGCCGGATGGCCGGCGCCGCCCTGATGTCCGAACGCACCTTCGCCCGCCGGTTCACCGCCGCCACCGGAGCCACCCCGATGCGCTGGCTCCTGGACCAGCGCGTCCTGGCCGCCCAGCGGCTGCTGGAGGAGAGCGACCTGCCCGTCGACACCGTCGCCACCCGCAGCGGCTTCGCCTCGGCGGTCTCGCTGCGGCCGGTCTTCACGGACCGGGTGGGCGTCGCCCCGAGGGAGTACCGGCGGGCGTTCCGGGGGCGCTTTCCGGGGGAAGGTCAGACGCCGACCGGCAGCGCCACCACGATCTCCTCGTCCTCGAAGTCCCCGGTCGGCCGGAAGCCGATCGAGGTGTAGAGGCGACCGGCGGAGGCGTTGTCCGGGTGGTACGAGAGCCGGATCTCCCGGCACTCCGGCAGCGCCGACAGCCGCTCGATCACGGCGGCCATGGTGGCGCGGCCCACGCCCCGGCCCTGCTCGGCCTCGCTCACCACCATGCCGCCGACCCAGTGGGTGCCGTCCTCGTCGTCGTACGCCCACATCACGTGGCCCACGATGTCCTCACCGGCACGGACTCCGAGGGACGTCCAGACCCCGCCGCGCTGGGAGAGCAGGAGGTAGCGCGCCGCGAGCGCGGCCACCCACCGGCGCTGGTCGTCGGCGGGTGCCACATCGGCGACATCGCGCCAGTTGTCCTCCGTGATCTCTTCGAGCGCGACGGCTCGTCCCTGGCGGTCGGTGATCCGCTGCCGCTCCATGCGTTCCCCATGTCCGTGCTGGTCAGAGCGGTGACCATAAGCGGGAGAACGGGCGTTCGGACAGCGATTTTCCGCGCGCCCGGGGAAGGGGGAAGGGGGAAGGGGTGGCGGCCCTCAGCGCCGCCACCCCGTTGGCTTCTCGGCACGGGGGTCGGGGTTCGTTGAGTCAAACCCCACCTTGGGGTGAAGTCCTCAGGTCCCCGGTGGCCGGGGTCAGCCGGTGGCGAGCTCGCGCAGGAGCTTCTTGTTCGGCTTGCCGACGGGCGTCAGCGGGATCTCGTCCACGAGGTGCAGCACCTCGGGGGCGAAGATCCGACCCTTGCGCCCGGTGACGAACGCCCGGAGTTCGTCCAGGGTCGGCCGCTGCCCCGGGACGGGGACGACGGCGACGTGGACGTGCTCGGCCTCCTGGTCGTCGCGGACCCCGAAGACCGCGCAGCGGGCGACGGCGGGGTGGGTGAGCAGGAGGTCCTCCACCTCGGAGGGGTAGACGTGCCCGCCGACCACGATGATCAGGTCCTTGACCCGGTCGGCGAGGTAGAGGTAGCCGTCCTCGTCGAAGTAGCCGACGTCGCCGGTGTTCAGCCAGCCGTCGTGCAGCACCGCCGCGGTGAGGTCGGGCCGCTTCCAGTACCCGGCCATGACGTTGGCCGAGCGCAGGTGGATCTCGCCCTGCTCGCCGGTCGGCAGGTCGGTGCCCTCGGGGGAGCGGATCTCCACCTCGACGTCCGGGACGGGCCGGCCGACCGACACCTGGCCGCCCTGGCCGATCCGGCCGTGCTCCTGCGGGGTGAGGACGGAGATCAGCTGCGCCTCCGACATCCCGTAGATCCCGTACAGGACGGGCCCGATGACCTTGAGCGCCTCGCGGATCCGGGTCGGCGAGGAGGCGCTGCCCCCGTACGCGATGTGCCGGAGGCTGGACAGGTCGGTGCGGCTGATCGCGGGGTGGTCGAGCAGCTGGTGCAGCAGCGGCGGCAGGGCCCAGAGGTCGGTGATGCGTTCGCGCTCGATCGCGGCCAGGACCGCGCCCGGCTCGAAGGAGCGCTGGAGGACCACCGTGCCGCCGCGGTGGAGGGTCATGTCGGAGAAGATGCCGGCCATGTGGGCGAGCGGGGTGGCGGCGAGGAGGCGGGGCGTGCCCTCGTCGGGGTCGCTGCCGACCGGGGCGGAGAAGATGCGGCTGTACGGGCCGTGCAGGCTGAGGATGCCCTTGGGGATGCCGGTGGTGCCGCCGGTGTGGCGGATGCCGAGGTCGTCGTCCGGGCCGATCCGGACGTCCGGCGGCTCGGCGGGGCGGTGGGCGGAGGCGGCGATGACGTCCTCGCCGACGGGCTCCGCGGTGCCGCCGGCTTCGGGGGCCGGGCCGAGGGTGAGGACCGTCGGCACGTCGATCAGCGGGAGCAACTCGTGGGCCTGGGCGTACCGTTCGGCGTCCACGAGCAGCACGGTGGTGTCGACGCTGGCCGTGATCTCGGCCAGCACCGGGGTGCTCATGCCGTCGTACAGGCTCACCACCCGCGCACCCGCGAGGTTCGCCGCGTGCCGGGCGCTCAGGGCTTCGGGGGTGTTGCCGGTCAGCAGGGTCACGGTGGTGCCGCGGGTGACGCCCCGGGCGATCAGCTCGTGGGAGAGGCGGTAGGTGGCGGTGGCGAAGTCGCCGGCGGTGATCGAGGCGCCGTCGGCGGTGACGATGGCCTGCCGGTCGGGGTCGGATGCGAGGGACCGGAGGATCATCTCCGGGCCGCTGACGAACTCCGCTTCCCGCATGGCTACTTCTTCCTTGTAGTTTGCAACCATGGCCACAGACTAACTCCGCGCCCGTCGCGGTGCCGGGTGGGTTCGGCGGGCCATTGGCGTGAACGGATCGCCGACGGCGCGTATGTGACGGTGATTCAGGACACGCGCCCCGCATCGCTTGTGCGCCCCCCGTGTGTCACCCCCGCTCGGAACGCCGACGGGGGCCGGAGGGCGAGGTCGGTGGCGGTGGCCCAGTGCTCGGCGGAGGCGGTGACGATCACATAGCCCGACCGGGAGGGGGGCAGGGGGATCAGCGCGCTGCGGCAGCCGTGGCTGTGGTGGACCTCGACGGGGACGGGGACGCCGTGCAGCAGGACCCGCCCCGGGGTGGGCGGGCCGTCGAGCGGGGCGAGCCGGGTGTGCGGGTCGAGGCGGTCCGAATGGGCCAAAAAGGTGGAGAGTTGGGACTGCGGGGTGGTGAGCGAGCCCACCCGGTGGCCGGTCGGGACGGGGCGGGAGGTCTGGACGACGGCGACGAGCTCGCCGTCCAGGTGGTAGTTGAGGTCGAGGTGGCAGAGGTAGCCGTCGGAGGCCAGCCGCCCCATCAGGAACAACCACCCGCGCGGGCTCTCGCGGAGTGCGGCGATCTGCTCGCCCCACTGCTCGGCGGTCTCGCGGTGGGTCGGTATGTGGATGTCGCGCGGGCGGGTGTCGCGGAACAAGGGCATTCCCAACGGGCGGTTGACGGGTGGTCGTTGGGATGAGTATGCGGTTCCGTGCGGCGGTTCGGGGGTGGATCGGTCGGTGGGCGCGGACGCGGTGCGGGAGTGACCGATTTCGGAGGGGGCTGATCACGGCGACGTACGTTCCGACCACGCCGAGGCCGTCGATGCCTGGTGCGGGGCCGCGCTGTGACCGGAGGCCGCTGTGCTGCCGGGGTGCGCAGGAAGTCGGCCGGTCCGACTTCCCGCGCACCCCGGGGGAATCCGGCTCAGGGGGCCGTCCAGGACAGTCGTATCGTCTCCAGCTCGGGGTCGTCCAACAGCGCCTCGATCAGGGCCGGCGGCCCGGCGACCTTGGTGCCCCACAGGTCGTAGTCGGTGCCCAGGAGCCAGGAACGGTCCTCGGCGCAGAGGTTGGACGGGCTGCAGTCGGCCACCGGATTGTCGTAGAGGAGCTCGGCGTCGCCGAGGCGGCCGGCCTGGAGGTGGAGGTTGTCGAAGTCGGCGCCGCTGAGCATCAGCGGGTTGTAGTAGGCCAGACAGCGGGTGTCCGGGCCGGCGGGGCTGAACGCGGTGAGGACGGCGATCAGCCGGTTCCAGGTCTCCCGGTCCAGGCTCCCCTCGGCGGGCGGGATGATGCCGAGCGGCCAGCTGCCCTTCTTCGTGGCGGAGGGGAAGCAGTGGTGGCAGGGCGGCATCCCGTCGGGCACGACCGGGTCGCCGGTCCTGCGGGCGAGCTCCGCCCAGCGCAGCCGCCGCCACTGGGGGCCGGGGTGCTCGGCGCGGCCCACACTGCCTCCCGTGGTGACGCCGGCGGCGTCGAAGTCGATGCCCGCGAACACGGTCCGCTGGATGCTCCCGTCCGCCAGCCCCGCCTGGCGGTACTCGTGGTGCGACACCTCGCCCGGCCCCCGCTCGTGCTCGTACATGGCGTTGAGCACCCAGACCGCGTCGGGCATCGGCGGCGGCATGAACCCGAGGGTCCCGTCACCGCACAGCTCCCGCAGCCAGTCGCCCTCTTCCGACGGCACGCGCGGCCACAGGTCCGACAGCAGATTCGATTCTTCTGACATGCGCGGCATTGTCCCAGCGGCCCCTCCTGCCTCACCCGCAAGGGGGCGCCGACAGGGGCGGGCGGGCGATGGACGACGGGATACAGCTGATCAGCGACGGCGAGGGGCTCGCGGTCATCGGGAAGCAGGCGGATGCCACCGGGATCGTCGGCACCTACACCGACCCGGGCCACGTCTTCGCCTACGACGACGGCGAGGTCCGCCAGGAGTTCTCCATCCGCCTCCTCGGACGCCCGCTCGGCGGGGAACTGCGGGTGTCCGACGAGTCCCACGAGGTGGCGTGGTTCACCTCGGCGGAGACGGATGAGCTGCCGGTGGTCCCGAGCATCCGCAAGCGGCTGGCCGGCCGGTGCTCCGGGGCGATCCCGGTGGTGCGCTGGCTGGTGGCCGTTCGCGCAGCAGTTCAAGGGGGCGGGGCACCCATCGGTGCCCCGCCCCCTGCGCGTCTCGCGCCTGTGTAGAGGGACCGCCCCGGGGGTGGTCAGAAGCACCGCTCGGGATGGTCTATAGTTTTCCTCATCACCCAGATGCGCGGGTGGCGGAATAGGCAGACGCGCTGGATTCAGGTTCCAGTGCCCGAAAGGGCGTGGGGGTTCAACTCCCCCCTCGCGCACAAACCGGGACGGCCGGTCGATCTTCGGATCGACCGGCCGTTTCGTTTTCCGCAGGCGTCGAGGGTCAGTTGGCGACGACGGTGGCGGTGGCCCTGGTGCGGTTGAGTTCGGCGTCGGCGATGTACAGGGAGAGGTTCACCGAGGACCTGGTCCACGTGTCACCGGACGTGGCGACGCTCACCGGAACGGTCGCGGTCTCCGTCGTGTCGGTGCAGGTGACATAGGTCGAACCACTGCCCGACACACCGGATTGCGTGGCCTGGACGGTGATGGCGGCCGACTGGAAGACCGAGAGGCACCGGTAGGTGACGGAGACGTTCAGCGTCTGTCCGGCATTCGCGACGGTGGCGCTGTTGGCGCCGATCATGAGGGTCGCGGCGCTCGCGGGCGCGGCCGCGAGGATCGCGCTCGCCGTGGCGAGGGCGGGGACGGCCAGGAAGCGGGCGAACTTGGTGCGAATGGGTGTGCTCATGACAATCTTCTCCATGGGTGGTGTCGGGCGAAACGCGGTGATCGCGGGGAGCGTCCGAGCCCATGTTGCTGTCCGCTGCCGATTCCAGGGCCACAGGAGTCGGTGGACGTCTGAAATGGCACTGCGATGTGGCGTGGAGTTGCCATCGGCGGCCGGGAATCGAGAAGGGCCGGTCGACCTGGTGGTCGACCGGCCCTTCTGCTGCCGGGAGTTGCGGATCGGTCCGAGGGCTTCAGGCCTCCGGCGGGGCGGGGTTCGTCAGCCGTTCTGCCAGGTGGCGCCCGCGCCGGTGAAGGCGCCGGTGACGCCGGTGTCGTCGGACCAGATGAAGAAGTTGGTGTGCTGGACTCCGTCGCTGGTGACGACGGAGTTGGTGTCGGCGACGCCGGCGCCGTTCTGGTCGGCGACGAACTGGCCGGCGCCGTAGTTCGCGTCCAGGCCTTCCTGGGCCGAGGCCAGGCCGGCGCAGCCGATCACGAGCGGGGCGGCGAGGGCACTGACGGCCAGGACACGCTGGAAAGCGCGCATGATGATCTCCTCCGGGGAGTTCGAGCTCAGGAGCGGCGGTGCCGATCGGCCCGCCTGAACCAGGGAGCCATGCGCCGACAGCCCCCGCAAGCAGCGACGCCATCCGAACGGAGCTGATGGTACGTCAGGCTCGCCGCGCTGACCTGCGGAGATGCCGATTGAGTGATCATATGGTGAGTTCCTTCGGGTGGCGGAGCGGGGGCTGCTCGGCAGCTCACCGCGCGGAGGTCCACCAGGGTCAGCAGTCCCACCAGTGCTTTGCGGTCGCGCACCGTCCGGCGATCCTTGCGGCGTCGTCCGACCTCCGGGCTTTGACCAGGTCCTGCAAGGTCTGAGCGTTGGCCCGGAGTTCGGCGGAGAAGCACGAGGGGTTCTGGAGGATGAAGTTGGTTGTGGTCAGAGACCAGGCGTCAGCCTTGTCGCTGTCGGCCGGAGGGGCGGTGCCGTGCCGGTCCATATCGCGCATGACCTGATCGCATGTCGATGAACTGTTGTACTCGCTGGTTGGTTCAGATGGCTGGCCGCCGATGAGGGCGACTGCGACTATGGCAACAGCGGCAGTCATGGCAGCGGCAATGCCCAGGCCTGAGGCATTGCGCTTCTTGGGCTCGGTGTCCTGTGAGCCGGGGGGATCTGGGTTCGGAGCTGTCACATGCAGATCGTCATGGCGCTCCGCCCGGGTCGTCCACCGTGTCGATGAGGTGTGACTCAAGTGCAACTTTGGTGGCGTGATTGCCTGGCGGTGGTCGGGCGAGGGCGCTCAAGGTGCTCCCTCGATCGGGGGAGGGCTGTTGCGGGACGGGCCGTGATACTGGCGAACATGATCAAGGGATTGCAGCCGCTGCTGCGCAGGTCGACGTACACGGGTGTGCTGTTCGCGGTGTTCGGGGCGCTGGCCGGGCTGCCGGTGGCGATGGTGGCGCTCGGGGTGACGCTGGGGCTGGACGGGCGGCCGGAGTCGGCCTATGTGGCGCTGCCGGTGTGGGCGGTGCTGCTCGGGGTGGTCGGGCTGTCGCACGTGGTGCGCCGGGTGCTGGTGGCCGGTGCCCGGCGGATGCTGGGCGTCGTGCTGCCCGGCCCGGTGAAGGGGGCCACGGGAGAGCGGTGGCGGACGCCCGCGTTCGTGGTGGCGCACGTGGCGCTGGGGTGGATCGTGCTGATCGGCGGCGGAACGCTGCTGGTGATGGGGATGGCGCTGCCGGGGCGGTCGGCCGTGGGCGCGGCACGGGTGAGCCTGTTCGGCTGGTCCACGGCGCTGACGGGTGCCTGGGCCTGGATCGTGGCCGCGCTCTGCCTCTTCCTCGCCGCGGCGCTGTTCGTCGCCGTGTCGGAAGTGCTGCGGTGGCTGGCGCCCCGACTGCTCGGGCCCTCGCCGGCCGAGCGGCTCGCCATGGCCGCCGAGCGGGAACGGCAGCTGGCCGAACGCAACCGGCTGGCACACGAGTTGCACGACTCGATCGGACACACCCTGACCGCCGCCACCATCCAGGCGGCCGTCGCGGGCGAGGTACTGGCCGCCGACCCGGTGGCGGCACGGGCCGCCATGCGCAGCATCGAGGAATCGACCCGGGCCGCGCTGGAGGACCTCGACTACGTGCTGGGCATGCTGCGGGAGGAAGAGGCGGGCGCGGCTCCGGTCCGTACCCTTGCTGACCTGCCCGAGCTGATCGACCGCTTGCGGCACGCGGGCGCGGTCGTGGTGCCGCAGACCTCCGGGGACCTGGCGCAGGTGCGGGGCACGCTCTCGCGGGCCGCGTACCGGATCGTCCAGGAGGGGCTCACCAACGCACTGCGGCACGGCGCGGGCGGGCCGATCGAGCTGCGGGTGGCGGCGGGGGCGGAGGAGTTGGAGCTGAGTGTGGTGAACGGGGTGAGCCGGGGCGGTTCTGCCGGCTTCCCGACCTCCGGGCACGGTCTGCCCGGACTGGCCGAGCGGGTGCGGCTGTTGCACGGCGAGTTCGAGGCCGGTCCGTACGGTGAGGGGCAGTGGCGGCTGGGCGTGCGGCTGTCGATGCGGCGATCGGTGTGAGCGGGTGGGGTGTGAGCGGGTTGGGTGTCGGTGGCTCGGGTGTGAGCGGGTCGGGTGTCGGTGGCTCGGGTGTCGGTGATGTCACTGTGCTGATCGCCGATGACGACCCGATCACCCGCAGTGGGCTGGGCACCCTGCTCGGCGCCCAGCCCGGCATCACGGTGGTCGGGCGGGCCGCCGACGGGGTCGAGGCGGTCGTGCAGGCCCGGCTCTTGCGGCCGGACGTGGTGCTGATGGACGTACGGATGCCGCGCCGCAACGGCATCGAGGCGACACGCGAACTGCTGCGAGAACACGGCGACTTGTTCAAGGTCGTGGTGATCACCACCTTCGAGAACGACGGCTACGTCACCGCCGCGCTCAGCGCCGGCGCCAGCGGCTTCGTGCTCAAGCGGCTGCCCGTCCCGCAGATCGCCGAGGCGGTGCGGGTGGTGGCGGCCGGGGAGGCGGTGCTGTTCCCCGCCGCGCTGCGCCGGATGGTCGCGGCCCGGCCGCTGGACTCGGCCGAGGCGCTGCCCCGGGCGGGGCTGACCGGGAGGGAGGAGGGGGTGCTGCGGCTGATGGCGACCGGGCTGTCCAACCCGGAGATCGCGCAGGCGCTCGCGGTGAGCCTGGAGACGGTCAAGACGCACGTGGGGAACGTGCTGGCCAAGTTGGGGGCGCAGAACCGGACGCATGCGGTGGTGATCGCGTACGAGAGCGGGCTGGTGGTGCCGGGGGTGCCCGGGGTGTAGGGGGAGGAGTGCGGTAGTTTCTGGGCGCACGGCCGGAGGGGCTGTTGACGGGTGGGGAGGCAGCCATGACCGGTGACGCTCGTGGGGTTCGTGAGGCTCGGGTGGGGCGCGGGGGAGGCGTCGGGCGGGCCGTACTGGCCACGTTGGGGCTCCTGTTGGTCGCGGTGGTGGTGTTCGTGCTGCTGGGGATGGTGCCGGCGGACTCCGACCTCGGATCGGTGCTTCGTGCGGCGGGCGGCAGCCTGCTGGCCGGCCTCACGCTCGCGTGGGCGGGCTACCTGAGGCGGAGTCTGCGCCGGCGGGGGTAGTTGTCGTCGCTCGGTCGGGGGCGCTATTCCTTGGGGGTGCTACGCCTGGGGGCGTTATGCCCTGAGGTGTTGCGCCTCGGGGTGTTGCGCCTCGGGGTGTTACGCCCTGGGGTCGATCGGGGTGAGGGTGCCGAAGCGGTCCTCGACGGCCTGGGCGGCGGCCAGGCAGAGGTCCTCGCGGAAGGCCCGGCCGACGAGTTGGACGCCGGTGGGCAGGCCGTCCGCGTCCAGGCCGGTGGGGATGGCGACGCCCGGGACACCGACGAAGCTGCTCACCGAGCAGAGCCGCCTGCCGAAGGCGACCCGGTCGCGGCCCTCCTGGTCCCGGGACTCCAGCCGGGGCTCGACCGGCGGCTCGGTGAACACCGGGCCCAGCAGCAGCGGGTACTCGTGCAGGAACTCCGCCCAGGCGCGGCGGACACTCATCCAGGTGCTCATCAGGCGGATCAGGCCGGCGGCGTCGGCGCTCGGCGGGGCGCTGCGCATCGTCAGCTCGATGAAGCGGTCGCCGCCCTCGCCCAGCAGCTGCCGCACGGCTGGCCAGTTCGGCGCGAACTCGGTGGCGCAGAGCCGATGATAGGTGTCGTAGGCCTCGTCCATCCGTGGGACGTCGGGGACCTCCCGGACGTCGTAGCCGGCGTCGTGCAGCGCGTCGGCGGCGTCGGCGATGGCGCGGCGGACGGTGGGATGGACGCCGTGGCCGCCGGGGTCGGCGACGACGGCGACCTTGATCGGGGCAGTGAGCGGCTCTCCGTACAGCGGGGCGGGCACGGCGCGCGGGTCGCGGGGGTCGGTGCCGGCCAGCGTCTCGTAGGCGAGCCGCAGGTCGGCGACCGTACGGGCCAACGGGCCGTCGGTGACCAGGACTTGGGAGGCCGGTCCGGGGTCGTCCGGGCCGATCAGGCGCTGGTCGGCGGGGAATCGGCCGAAGGTCGGATTGAGCGCGGCGATCCCGCAGAAGGAGGCGGGTATGCGGACCGAGCCGCCGGAGTCGTTGCCGAGCCCGAGCGGGGCCATCCCGGCGGCGACGGCCACGCCGTCCCCGCCGCTGGTGCCGCCGGGGGTGCGGCGCGGGTCCCAGGGGTTGCGGGTGTCGCCGTACAGCACGCTGCGGGGGTGCATCCCGGCGAGGATCATGGTCGGCATGTTGCTGTGACCGATGGGGATCGCCCCGGCCGCGCGCAGCCGGCCCACCGGGACGGCGTCGGCGGCGGCGACGTGGTCGCGGAAGTGCGGAGTACCGAAAGTGGTAGGCACACCGGCGATCGGGGTGGACTCCTTTACGGTGAACGGCACGCCGGCGAGCGGGCCCAACTCCTCGCCCGCGGCCCGGCGGCGGTCGATGTCCTGGGCGTCCGCACGGGCGCGGTCGGCGAGGAGCTGGGTGACGGCGTTCAGGTGGGGGTTGACCTCGGCGATCCGGGCCAGGTGGCTGTCCATCACGTCGAGGGCGGACACCTCTCCGGCGCGTACGGCGGCGGCGATTTCGGTGGCGGGCTTGCTCCAGAGGGGCATGGGGTTTCCTTGGTCGGGTTTCGGGTGGGGGTGCGATGCGGGTGCATCGGTGTGGGTGAATCGGTGCTGTTGCTTCGTTGCGGGTGGGGCGGGTGCGATCGCATTGCCGTGGGTGAGTCGAGTGCATCGCATCGGTTCGGGCGTATCGATGCAGGTGAACCGACTCGGTTGCGTCGAGTCGGCTGCACCGACGCGGGCGCGCCGATTCGGATGTCCGGTTCGGGTGGGCCGGTTCAGCCGTATCGGTGCGGCGGTATCGGTACGGGCGTGCCGGTTCTGGCGCATCGATGCAACCGCATCGATGCGTTCGCATCGGAACTCACCATAGCGACGCATCGATACGCTTGCATCGAATAATCCGGGATTGAACGGATCGGAGGAGGCCGAAGATGCCGAAGCAGGTCGACCACGCGGGCCGGCGCCAGCAGATCGCCGAGGCCGTCTGCCAGTTGGTGGACGAGTGCGGGCTGGAGGGCGTCACGCTGCGGGACGTCGCCGCGCGGGCGGAGGTCTCGATGGGGGCCGTCCAGCGCTGCTTCCGCACCAAGGAGGAGATGGTCCAGTGCGCGCTCGTGTACGTAGGCGACCGGGTCACCGAGCGGGTGCGGCATCGGCTCAAGGCTGGTCCGGCGCAGTCGGCGGCCAGTGAACTCGGGCTGGTGGCAGGCGAGGTGGCGCTGCTGCGGGAGGAGCACCGGGCCGAGGCCAGGATCTGGCTCGCCTTCCTCGCCGGAGCCGCCGTCAACCCGGGGCTGGCGGAGACCCTGCGGAGCAGTTACGCGTCGCTGGAGGAGCTGATGGTGCGGCTGATCATGGAGGCCGCCGGGGGATCGGTAGTCGGTGGGTCGGCACTGGGCGGGGTGTTCACCGACGGGGCGGCCTCGGCGCGGACCGAGGCCCACGCGCTGCTCGCCCTCGCCGACGGGCTCACCGCGCACGTCCTGATCGGGCACCGGACGGTGGCGGAGGCCGAGGACGTCCTGCACGCGCACCTGGCCGGTCTCTGGGCGCGCTGCTGAGCCCCGCTCGCTGAGCCCGCCCTCAACCCTGCCTGCCGGACCGTGGCCCCGTTTGCCTGCCCAGTCCCTTCGCGTCGGTACCGCCGCATCGGTACTTCCGCGCCGATACCGACGCATCGGTGCTGTCGCATCGGTATCCCCGCATCGGTATTCCCGCACCGGTACGGGGGTACCGGTGCGGCGGTATCGGTACTCCCGCACCGGTGGGAGGATCGCCACCGAGCACAGCCGACACCAGGGAGGGGCAGGATGACGGGCGCGGCGGGTGGCGTACAGGAGCATCGATTCACCGACCCCGGCGTCACTCTGCGCCAGTTGGCCGACGAGGTGCTCGTCCGCTGCCCGGAGTGCGGTGGCCGCGCCCTCGTTCTGGCGCGGCCGGGCGGGGAGTGCGAGCACCGGTGGATCGGCGGGCGGGAGCACACCCGTCGGCTGCTGAGTTGCGGTTGCGGGCGCGTCGTGGACGGGTTCCTGGTCGGGCGGAGGTTCGCCCCGGGCTGCGACCCGTACTTCGGCCTGCCGCTCTGGCTGGACGCGGAGTGCCGCGGTCGGCGGCTGTGGGCGTACAACCTCGCGCACCTCGATGTGCTGGAGGGCTACGTCGGGGCCGGGCTGCGCGAGCGCGGCACGGTGCCCGGCCCGATGAGCCTGGTCGAGCGGCTGCCCGCCTGGGTGAAGTCGGCCAGGCACCGGGACGCGGTGCTGCGGACGATCCGGAAGCTGCGCGCCACCGTCCCGCCGCCTCCGCCGTCATAGCTCCTGCCGCAGCTCCCGTCATAGCTCCCGCCATAGCTTCCGCCACAGCTCCCGCCACAGCCCCTGCCGTAGCCCCCGCAGCCGACGTCCAGTCCGTGGATGCCGGGGTACGGCAGTGGTCGGGTGGGGCAGGATCGGAGCCGAGTCCGCTGGAGAGACCTGTCGGGCACTCGTATGGGGGAGAGGCTGTTGTGACCGCTGTGGAGATCCCGGGATCGAAGTCCATCACCGCCCGGGCGCTGTTCCTGGCCGCCGCCGCCGAGGGCGTGACCACGCTGCGCCGCCCGCTGTCCTCGGACGACACCGAGGGCTTCGCGCAGGGGCTGGACACCCTCGGGTACCGGGTCGAGCGAACGGGCGGGGCCTGGCGGGTGGAGGGTCGCCCGGAGGGGCCCGCCGTGCCGAGCGCCGAGGTGTACTGCCGGGACGGCGCCACCACCGCGCGCTTCCTGCCCACCCTCGCCGCCGCCGGCCACGGCACCTACCGCTTCGACGCCTCCGCCCAGATGCGCCGCCGCCCGGTCGCCCCGCTCACCCGGGCGCTGCGCGAGCTGGGCGTGGAGCTGCGGCACGAGGAGGCGGAGGGGCACCACCCGCTGACGGTCCTCGCCGACGGCGTCCGCGGCGGTGAACTCACCCTGGACGCCGGGGAGTCCTCGCAGTACCTGACCGCGTTGCTGCTGCTCGGCCCGCTCACCCGGGACGGCCTGCGGATCACCGTCACCCGGCTGGTCTCGGCCCCGTACATCGGCATCACGCTGGCGATGATGCGCTCCTTCGGGGTCGAGGTGAAGCGCGAGCAGACTCCGGTCGGCGAGGTGTTCGACGTGCCCTCCGGCGGCTACCGGGCCGCCGACTACCCGATCGAGCCGGACGCCTCCACCGCCAGCTACTTCTTCGCCGCGGCCGCCTTGGCCGGCCGGGAGGTCACCGTCCCGGGCCTCGGCCGGGACGCGCTCCAGGGCGATCTGCGCTTCGTCGACGTGCTGCGGCGGATGGGCGCCCGGGTGGAGATCGGGGCCGACCGCACGACAGTGGCCGGCGACGGTCCGCTCGGCGGGATCACCGTCAACATGCGGGACATCTCCGACACGATGCCCACGCTCGCGGCGATCGCGCCCTTCGCCAGCGGGCCGGTGCGGATCGAGGACGTCCACAACACCCGGGTCAAGGAGTGCGACCGGCTGGAGGCCTGCGCCGAGAACCTGCGCGCGATGGGCATCACGGTGGCCACCGGGGACGACTGGATCGAGATCCTGCCCGGCACGCCGCGCCCGGTCGAGATCGCCACCCACTCCGACCATCGGATCGTCATGTCCTTCGCCGTCACCTCGCTGCGCACGCCCGGCATCACCTTCGACGACCCGGGCTGCGTGCGGAAGACCTTCCCGGGGTTCCACGAGGCGTTCGCGGAGCTGCGGGGAACCTGGGGGGTCTGACGGAATCCCGGTTGCCAGGCGGCGGGCGGGGCGGGGAGGATGCCGTTCGTGTCCGAGACGAGGTCCGAGACGGTGTCCACGGCGGTGTCCACGGCGGGGGTCGAGCCGGTGTTCGAGACGAGGCCCGAGCTGCGGCCCTATCCCAAGATCCCCGCCCGCACCCGCTCCGGCGGACCCGGCAGCCGAGAGTGGACGGCGGCGGAGAAGGTGCACGGGGCGCACTTCGCGGTGGTCTGCGAGGGCGGCTCGGTGCGGGCCGCGAAGCGGCGTGAGCTGCTGGACGACGAAGGGCTGGACGGCTTCTTCGGCGTCAGCCGGATCTGGCCCGAACTGTCCGTCGCCGCTGCCCGGTTCGCGGCCCTGCTGGGTGAGACCCTGCGTGAGACTCCGCGTGAGACCTCGGGTGAGGCCCCGCGCGAGACGTCACGCGAGACCTGGGGCTCCGACGCCACGGTGACGATCTACGGCGAACTGGCCGGCGGCCGCTACCCGCACCCCGAGGTGCCCGCCTCCCCGGGAGTCGAGCCGGTGCAGACCGGCGTCTGGTACGCCCCCGGTCTGCGCTGGCTGCCCTTCGACGCCACCGTCGAGACGCCCGAAGGTCGTTGGTGGATCGCCGACCGCACGCTGCGCACCGTCGCGCGGGCGGCAGGGCTCACCTGCGTGCCCCTGCTCGGGCGCGGCCCGTTGACCGTCCTGCACGACCTGCCGGTCCGCTACCCGAGCCGGGTTCCCACCCTGTTCGGTCTGCCCGAGCTGCCGGGCAACCTCGCCGAGGGGTACGTCCTCAAGCCGGCCGGCGAGTGGCGCGAGTCGGCGGCGGCCCGTCCGCTGGTGAAGGTGAAGCAGCAGGCCTTCGCCGAGGACGACCGCTACGACGGCGCCCGCCCGTACCTGCCCCCGCCCGAGGGTGCGGCGGGCGTCCCGGCCTGGCTGCTCGTCCAGGCCTCGGCCCTGCTCACCCCGGCCCGGGCGGCGGCGGCCGTCAGCAAGCTCGGGCCGCGCACCCCGGCGGAGGCGGTGGCGGCCGAGATCGCGCAGGACGTGGCGGAGGAACTCGCCGAGGCGCTGGGCGGGTTGGAGGCGTCCGTGCTGGCCGCGTTGCACAGCGCGCTGGAGCCGGGGGCGCTGGCGTTGGCGGCCTTCGACACGGAGGACCGGCGCTCCACCTGACCGGCGCGACACCTGGGTGACACGGCGCTGAGGGAGCGGGGGAGGGGGGCTTCCCAGGCCGCCGGGCGGGCCGCATCATGGGCTCCCCCGGTTCGGGCAGCACCGCCATGACCCCCGGGCCAGGGCCACTCCCAGGAGGCAGAAGAGATGACGATCCCACCCCCCGTTCGGATTCAGGCCGCTGTCGTCCGCGCCGCGTACGCCCTACCGGAGGGCCTGCGGCGGGCCATCGCGGGCAGGCCGGTGGTCCGGGACGGCCAGACGCTATCGCTGGACGCGCAGTTGATACTCAAGCTCCAACAGCTCTCCAAGGCGTCCCTGGTGATGCCGGGCGGGATCGGGCCGTCGCGGGCCGCGATGGAGCACGCCCGGCACCTGGTCGGCGGCCCGACGGACCGTACGGTGACCGCGCGGGCCATCGGAATCCCGCAGGAGCACGGCGAGTTGGCCGCGACGCTGTACACCCCGGCCGGGCTGGCGCCGGGCTCCGGCCTGCTGGTCTTCCTGCACGGCGGCGGCTGGGTGGTCGGCAGCCGGGCCAGCCACGACCACGTCTCCCGCTTCCTGGCCCGCCGGGCGGGGGTGCGGGTGCTGTCGGTGGAGTACCGACTGGCGCCCGAGCACGTGTTCCCGGCGGCGGCCGAGGACGCGCTGGCCGCGTTCGAGCACGCCTACGCCAAGGCAGCCGACCTGGGCGCCGACCCGGACCGGATCGCGATCGGCGGGGACAGTGCGGGCGGCAACCTGGCCGCCGTCGCCACCCAGCAGGCCGTCCGGCGGGGCGGGCCGGCTCCGGCGTTCCAGCTGCTGGTGTACCCGGCGGCCGACGCCACGACCCGGCGCCGCTCGCGCGAGCTGTTCGGCGAGGGGTTCTTCCTGACCGACGGGGACATGGACTGGGCCGCCGACCGGTACGCGCCCGCGCCCATCGACCGGGCCGACCCGCGGCTGTCGCCGCTGCTCGCCGAGGACCTGACCGGCCTGCCGCCCGCGTACATCGCCACCGCGGGCTTCGACCCGCTGCGCGACGAGGGTGAGGCGTACGCGCGGGCGCTGGAGGAGGCCGGTGTGGCGGTGCGGCTGAGCCGGCAGGCGGACCTGATCCACGGGTACGTCAACTACCTGGGGCTCGGCGGCCGGTTCCGGGAGGCGACGGCCGAGGCGGCGGAGGCGCTGCGGCAGGCGATCGGGTCGGCGTAGCGGACGGCGAAGGGTGGGACCCCGCACGGGGGCCCGCCCTTCCGCGCGCCAAGAGCAAGCCGATCAAGCCGAGTGCAAGCCGATCAAGCCGAGCAAAGCCGAGCAAGCCGAGTGCAAGCCGATCAGGCCGACCGAGTGCGAGCCGAGCGCAGTCCGAGCGCAGTCCGAGCGCAGTCCGCGTGCCATCCGAACGCAGGGGGCGCGAGCCCAACGGCCGTGCGCCGGATCGTTGCTGCACAGGGGGTTCTCCGCGACCGGCTCTTATTGTACTGTCCGTCTAATAAGCGGGTGAGCGGGAACCCGCGGAGCAGGAACCTGGAGGCAGCCATGGCTCTCACCTGGCAGGCGGGACACGGCCACACCAAGGCCGACGACGACGTCTCGAAGCGGCTGCTGGAGTCGGCCGCCACCCTCTCCTACGACCCCTCGGCCGAGATCGACTGGGACGCCCCCCTGCCGGACGACCACTTCGGCCTCAACCCTGAGTGGAGCACCCTCTACGGCACCAGGCTGTGGGACGGGATGACCGAGCGGCAGCGGGTCACGCTCACCCGGCACGAGGTCTGCTCGATCATGTACACCGGCATCTGGTTCGAGACGATCCTCCAGCAGATGGTGCTGCGCGACCAGTACCTCAAGAACCCCGCCAGCGCCGAGTTCCAGTTCGCGCTCACCGAGATCGCCGACGAGTGCCGCCACTCGATCATGTTCGCCCGGGCCTGCGCCAAGATGGGCGTCCCCGCCTACCGGCCGAACAAGCTGATCGCCCAGGCCGGTCGCGCGTTCAAGGCGGTCGCCAGGGGTGAACTCGCCTACGGCGGCATCCTGGTGGCGGAAGAGGTGCTCGACGTCATGCAGCGCGACTGGATGCGCGGCGAGAACGTGCTGGAGATCGTCCGCGGCACCTCCCGGATCCACGTGCTGGAGGAGTCGCGGCACATGAAGTTCGCCCGGCAGGAGATCCGCGAGCGGATGCGTCACGCGAGCCCGGCCCGTCGGCGCGCCTCGGCCACCGGCATCGCCATGGGCGCGTACATCATCGTCACCAGCATGATCCACCCGGGCGTGTACCAGGCCGCCGGGCTCGATGTGCAGCGCGCGCTCGACGAGGCGCGGGCCAGCGAGCACCGCAAGACGATGATGCGCACCAGCTCCCGGCACCTGATGGCCTTCCTCGCCGAGACCGGGCTGCTCACCAGCCGCTCGGCGGCCGTCTACCGCAAGGTGAACATGCTCTGACCGGCAGCCGGTCACCCGTCTCCATCCCCCCCCCCACGCGCAGCGAGGACCTCACCCCGGCCATGGCGTACGCGATCACCCAGACCTGCTGCAACGACGCTTCGTGCGTGTCCGTCTGCCCGGTCAACTGCATCCACCCGACCCCGGACGAGCCGGAGTTCGGCACCACCGACATGCTGTACATCGACCCGCAGGCGTGCATCGACTGCGGCGCCTGCGCCGACGCCTGCCCGGTGGACGCGGTGTTCCCGGTCGACCGGCTGCGCGGACCGGACACCGTGTTCGGCGACCTCAACCGCGATTGGTTCCGCGACCACCCCAGCGACCACGCCTGGGGCGCCCCCAGCTTCCCGCGCAGCCTGCCCGGCGACCTCGGCGCGCTGCGGATCGCGGTCGTCGGCACCGGGCCGTCCGCCGGGTACACCGCGCAGGAACTGCTGCGCGGCACCAGCGCCGAGATCACCATGATCGACCGGCTGCCGGTCACCGGCGGCCTGCTGCGGCACGGCGTCGCCCCCGACCACCAGTCCACCAAGCGGATCGCGGAGAGCTTCGCGAGCGTCTTCCACGACCCGAGGCTGCGGATGAACCTCAACGTGGAGGTCGGCACGGACGTCACCCACCAGGAGCTGGCCGCGCACCACCACGCGGTGGTCTACGCGGTCGGCGCGGCCGCCGACCGCCGGCTCGGCATCCCCGGCGAGGACCTGCCGGGCAGCCTGCCCGCGACCGCCTTCGTCGGCTGGTACAACGCCGAACCGACCGTGCCGGCCGACGCGGTGGAGCTGTCGGCGGCGCGGCGGGCGGTGGTGGTCGGCAACGGCAACGTCGCGGTGGACATCGCCCGCATCCTGCTCACCGACCCCGACCGGCTCGCCGTCACCGACATCGCCGACCACGCCCTCGCCGCGCTGCGCGGCAGCTCGGTGCGCGAGGTGGTGCTGCTCGCCCGGCGCGGGCCGGAGCAGGCGGCCTGGACCAGGGCGGAGTTCCTGGCGCTGCGGCAACTGCCGGGCGTCGAGGTGGTGGTGGCGGACGACCCGGAGGTGCGGGCGGCGATCGAGGGCGCGGCGGCCGGGTCCCAGGCGGCGCAGCTGGCCGGGCTGCCGTTGGTCCCGTACGACGGGTGCGCGGAGCCGGGGCCGGAGCGGCGGATCGTGCTGCGGTTCCTGTCGGCGCCGGTCGGCCTCTCCGGGGACGGGAAGGTCGAGGCCCTGGCCGTCGAGCGGACGGTGGTGGCGGCGGACGGCGAGGTCGAGGGCACCGGGGCCGAGGACGTGCTGCGGACCGGGCTGGTGGTGCGCTCGATCGGCCACCGGGGCGTGCCGCTGCCCGGGTTGCCGTTCGACGAGCGGACCGGGACGGTCGCGCATCGGGAGGGGCGGGTCGTCGACCCGGCGACCGGCCGGGTACTGCCGGGGACGTACGTGGTGGGGTGGGCCAAGCGCGGCCCGTCCGGCGGGATCGGCGCCAATCGGGCCTGTGCGCGGGAGACCGTGGACGCGCTGATGGACGACGCGGCCGCCCGCGCGCTGCCCGTACCGGTGGCGGGCCGCAAGGAGTTCGACCTGCTGGTGCGGCAACGGCGGCCGGACGCGGTCGGGCTGCGCGAGCTGCGGGCGGTGGACCGCGCGGAGCGTGAGCGCGGCGAGGCCGAGGGGCGGCCCCGGGTGAAGCTCGCCACCGTGTCCGAGCTGCTGGCGGCGGGGCGTCGCCGGTAGTCGGGCCGGCGGTGGTGGCCGGGGGGAAGACGTGCGCAGGAAGTCGGGTGGGCCGACTTCCTGCGCACTCGGCTGTCTTCCGGCACCCGGCTGTCTTCCCGCGCACCCGGCTGTCTTCCGGCACCCGGCCGTCTTCCCGCGCACCCGGCCGCGCGGCGGGCGGCCCGCGCGTGGGGTGACACGCGGAGCGCCGGGTTGACGCGGCCGTGTCCCGGGGCGGGCGGGGCGCGTTGGGTGGGCGTGAGTGGTGTTCGGGCGAGGCCGGAGCGAGAACCGGTTGAGGAAACGATCCTGCGCGGCCTCCCGGACAGGCCGGAACAGGTCCCCATCTACGCCGAACTGGCCCGGCGCTGGCTGGCCGAAGGACGCTCCGTACCCGGGCTGCCCGATCCGGCCGAGGCTCAGTCCATGACGCCCGACTCGGGGCTCGCCTCGAACCGGAACCCGGGAACGGCCTCGGAGTGGAACCCGGGGTAGAACTGCCCGGCCCAGCGGCGGAACAGCCCGATCGAACGCTCCCCGGGGACCAGCCGGGGCTGCGCCAGGTACCGCTTGTGGGCCAGCACCACCCGGTCCTGCCCGATGATCCGCACCGTGGCCCGCAACGCCGCCCAGGAAGCCGCCCGATCGACGGCCCGCACCGAGCGGCCCCCCGGCACCGGCACCGTGGCGGCGGCCGCCACGCACACCCTGGTCCGCCAGGGCGCGAGCGGCGTCGGCAGCACCCACAGCCACAAGGTGCCGCCCACCTGGGGCAGTTCGACCTCCAGGTGCATCAGGCCGAGCCCCGCCAGCGTCACCGGCTGCTCCAGGCTCACCGGGCCCAGCCCCGGGAACCGGGCGGTGGTGCGCTGGTGGACGGTGAACAGTGGTCCGGCCACCTCCGGCGGGGCGGCCTCCCGGGTGTCCAGGCCGTGCAGGACGCGCACGTGCCGGAAGTCGACGATGTTCTCCATCACCTCCTGCGGGTGGGTGGGCTCCTCCCCGCTCCACCAGGCCAGCGGCCGCACCCCGACCGCCGGCGGCAGCTCCCAGGAGGGATCACCGCCATCAGGGGCACCCGCCCAGACGAACAGCATGCCGTCCCGCTCGCGCAGATGGCGCCCGGCCAGCCCGCCCCGGAAGCGGACACCGTCCGGGGAGCCGGTGCAGGAACCGTCCAGGCCGAAGGCGAAGCCGTGGAATGGGCAGACCAGCTCCTCGCCCCGGACCGTCCCGCCCGCCCCGAAGTGGGCACCCAGGTGCGGGCAGTGCGGCCCGACCGCGCGCACCGCTCCCCGGCGCGTCCGGTACAGCACCACGTCCTCGCCCATCAGCCGGACCGTCCGCAACCGCCCGGGCGCCAGCTCCCGCAGCCGGCCGACGCAGAACCAACCACTGGGGTACGGCAACGGGGCGGAACGCTCGACCACGGCGGGATCACCTCGACGGCGCGACGGGCTTGACGGCCGTGTGAACGTACCAGGCGACGTGCTCGCGCACCGCGTACATCTCCACCGTGGACCGGAGATTGAGCCACTTGGCCGGATCGCCGAGGCGCCGCAGCACCGCCCACGGCAACCGGAAGTACGAGTACACCGCCTCGGAGGTCGGCAGGTAGTACGGTGTCGCGTCCAGCGCCTCCTCGACCTCGAACCCGGCCTCGGTGAGCAGCCGCGGGAGATTGCCGGCGTGGTAGACCCGGGCACCCACCATGGTCATCGCGTCCAGGTACGGTTCGAGCAACGCCCGTGCCCGCGCGGGGAGTTCCTCCAGCGGGCCGGTGCTCATCGGGCCGAGCAGCACCAACCGCCCGCCGGGGCGCAGCACCCGGTGGAACTCGGCCAGGGCGGCGGCCGGATCGTAGGAGTGGACCAGCGTCTCCATTGAGTACGCGCCGTCGAACTCCCCGTCGCCGAACGGGAGCCGGTGGAAGTCGCTGTAGCGGAACACCGTCCGCGCGCCCATCCGCGCCCGGGCGCTGAGCCGACGGGCCTCGGCGAGGTGGAAGTCCAGTACGTCGACCCCCGTCACCAGCAGCCCGAACCGCACCGCCATCGCTCGCGCCACCACCCCCGCCCCGCACCCGACATCCAGCACCCGGGCCCGCGCGGGCAGCGCCAACTTCCGCCCCAGCACGTCCTCCAACTGCCGTTGCGCCCGCCACAGCCGCCACTTCGACTGCCCCGGCTCCGTCCACCCCCAGTGCCGTGCGTTGCGCGCCACCCGCGCGTAGAACCACTTGCTCCCCGCCCGCCCGTACACCCTGCGCAACCCGGCCAGATCGAGTCCCTCAGCGCCCATACCACCGGGCTACCCGCCGAGTGGGGAGGGCTATCCGGCGACACGCGAAGATGCCTCGAAGGGGGGAATCGTGTGGTGGTAGGGCAAGCGGACCGGAGGTCAGGCGGCTCACAACGTCAATCCCCTGGTGCCGCAGGACAACCTTGCGCGCTGCCCTCATCTCCTCCGAGTCCGGATCGAATTCCAGCTGGAGGGGAGCTACTTCGATCCCCGGCGGGGAATCGTGTCCGGCCCGCACCGGTTCACGCCTGCGGACGTGTTCCGTTCGCCGGCCGCGCTCTCGCCACCGCCGAGCCCGCAGCTGAGCAACCAGCTCCAGACGGACGAGGGCCTGGACGTGCTGTGGTCGGACACCACCGGCCCGGCCTGCCGCGGCCTGGTGCACGAGGGTTTGCACGCCATCGGCATCCAGCGCGCTGTGGAGGCCCGGCGGGAGACCGGAAAGGTGATCTCCCGCATCCTCAAGCAGCACGACAAGGGGTGCTTCAAGCTCCTGGAGTACGCGCCGGAGCCGGTGACCTGGGCGGCCTGCCGGTCACTTCCGCTGGAGACGCTCCACGACGGGAGCAGGACCTCGCCGAAGTGGAGGGAGCTGATCGCCGGCATGCTCCCGGCGGAGACCGAGCGGGTGGCGCACCTGCTGGTTGCCTCCTACGAGCGACTGCGTGGCTCCGACCACATGTTCAAGTTCGCGGCACCCACGCTCGATCTGTGGTTGGAGCTCATTGACGACGTCCGGCCTTGAGCTCGGCCCAGCGGGCGGCCTGTTCCTCCGTGAGCATCCCCCGCAGCTCCGCCAGCTTCAGCAGCTGGGCCTCGGCGTCCGCGCCCAAGGGCTGGGCCTCGGCGCGGTAGTGGTCGGTGAGGAGGGCGTCGAGTTCGGGGCGGGTGAGGGCCGGGTCGAGGCGTTGGGCGAGTTTGGCCATGTTGCGGTAGGAGCCCTGGAGGAGGAACGGGGGCTCGGTGCGGGTGCGGTCGTCCTGGGCGGCGGAGGCGAGGTAGGCGCGGTTGACGGCCAGGACGGTGGAGCGCAGGTGGAGCAGGCCGGCGAGGACGGCGGTCATCCGCTCGACCTCGGCGGCGGGCCAGGCGCCGGCCAGGGTGCCACCGGGCTGTCCGGCGGCGCGGGCGAGCAGGGTGTCGAGGTCGGCGCGTTCGGCGGTGGCGAGCGGGGCCAGGTGGGGGTTGGCGGGAAGGGCGTTCTCGACGAAGCTGAGGGCGAAGAGGTCCTCGCGCCCGGCGACGGCGTCGCCGAGGTTCCAGACGTCGGCGCGGTTGGCGAGCATGTCGGGCAGCCGGAAGTGGCGGCCGGACTCGGTGTACGGGTTGGCGGCCATGACGACGGCGAAGCGCTTGCCGCGCAGGTCCCATTCGCGGGCCTCGCCGTCCCAGACGCCGTCGATCCGGCGCTGGGCGTCGCAGAGCGGGATGAACCGCTGGAGGAACTCGGGCGAGGTGTGCTGGACGTCGTCCAGGTAGAGCAGCACGTTGTCGCCCGCGTGCAGGGCGAAGTTGAGCTTCTCGACCTCGCGCCGGGAGGTGGCGTCGGGGGCCTCGGCCGGGTCCAGCGAGGTGACCCGGTGGCCGAGGGCGGGGCCGCTGACGGAGACCAGCAGCAGGCCGAGCCGCTCGGCGAGGTATTCGACCAGGGTGGTCTTGCCGTAGCCGGGCGGGGAGACCAGCAGCAGCAGGCCGCTGCGGTCGACCGGTCCGCCGGACTGCGCGGTGCCGAGCTGCTTGGCGAGGTTGTCGCCGACCAGCGGCAGGTACACCTGGTCGATGAGCCGGTTGCGGACGAAGCCGTTGAGCGGGGCGGGCCGGTACTGGTCGAGCCGCAGCCGGGCGTGCTCGGCGGCCAGCAGTTCGCCGCGCAGCCGCTGGTAGGACCGGTAGCCGGGTACTTCGACCCGCTCGAACTCGCCGACCCGGGCGAGCAGGTCGTCCAGCCGTAGGTCCAGTGCGCCGCCGTGGATCCGGGGGTGGTCGCCGAGCAGTCCGGTGATCCGGGCGGCCACCGCCCCCTCGGCCAGGCGGCGCGGCAGGGACGGGCAGAGCAGGACGGCGGCGGCCTCGGTGAGGTCGCCCCGGTCGGCGTCGCGGGCGCCGGACTCCAGCCAGGAGGCGGCCAGTTGGCGCCGTACGGGCAGCAGCGAGGGGTCCTCGGGCAGGGCGGCCAGCGCCTCGGTGAGGCCGGCCGACTCGGGGGCGGCGTGGAACTTGTCGAGCAGTGCGGCGGCGCCCGCCGAGTGGGCGAAGCTGGGGGTCGCGGCGGCCAGTTCGGCCGCCAGGTAGGCGCCGGCGGGCTCCGCGCCGGGGGCGAAGTCGTCGACAGCGGCGCTGAGTTCGTCGGCGAGGGCGTCCAGCGCCGGGACCGGCCCGTATGCCTCCCGGGCGAGGCTCAGCGAGCGGGCGCGGGTGTGCCAGAGCAGCCGTTGCCGTTCGTCGGTGCCGTGCGCCCAGTACAGCTGGGCGGCGGCCCGGGCGCCCGCCGGGTGGCGCAACAGTCCGGCCTCGGCGCCGAGTTCGAGCAGGGCGCGGAGCAGTAGCGCCGCGTCGTGGTCGTGTACGCCGCGCTGGTAGCCCTCGTCGGGCCGCTGTTCGGCCGCTCGCCGGACGTACTCCAGCAGGTCGCTGTCGGGGGAGAGCGAGCCCGGGTCGGCGGCCGGCAGCAGGCTCGCGGCGAGGTATTCGGCGCGGTAGAGCCGCGGGGTCTCCGAGGGCAGCGGCTGGTCCCAGTAGCGCTCGGTGGCGGCGAAGGCCGGGTCGGTGACGGGGGAGCGGTAGTCGGTGCCGGTGAGGGTGAAGGCGGGGCGTCCGCGCCAGGGGACCAGGGCGAGTTCGGGTCGCTGGGTGGTGACGGCGAACAGGTGCCGGCCCAGGCGCAGGGTGCCGGGGCCGTCTCCGGCGAGGTCGGTGCGGTCGCGCAGCGCTCGCAGGGCGAGGCCGCGGGCGGCGCGCAGTCGTCCGGTGAGTTCCTCGGCCCGGACCCGGTCGCCGAGCGCGGTCAACTGCCCGGCGAGGTCGCGGAGTTTGACGGAGGTCGGGTCGGCCGCGAGGGCCGCCTCGATCTCCTCTTGGCTGCCGAGGGCGGCGAGCCGGCGGTGCAGGGTGTCGAGGATGCGCTCGGCGGAGGCGGCCAGCCGGTCGGCGCGCCGGGCCCGTTCCTCCAGCAGGTGCTGGCGGCGGGCGGTGAGCGCGTCGTGGATCTCGGTGCGCCGGCCGGCGAGCTGCTCGCCGAGGGCCGGGTCGGCGTCGGCGAAGCGGGTCTCCAACTGCTCGATCCGCAGCAGCAGTCGGCCGAGCTGCTCGTCGCAGTTCTCGGGGGTGTCGGCGGCGGCGAGCGCGGCGGTGGTGGCCTGGCCGAGCAGGGCGGTCTCGGCGGCGAACTCGGCGGAGGCCTCGTGGGTGCGCAGTTCCCGGCGGCGTACGGTCAGGGTGGAGCGGGCCCGGTTGAGCAGCCCGAGGACGTCGGCGAGCCGGTCGAGGATCGCGGTGCGGGTGGTGGCGTCGGCCAGGTCGAGGGTGCCGACCAGCTCCGAGACGGTCTGCAAGGCCTCGCTCTGGGTGGCGAGTTCGAGGCCCAGCGGCTCGGCCTCGGCGGCGGTGGCGATGGCGGCGCAGCGCTCGGCCAGCTCGCCGGCCCGGTGTCGGTGCGGTTCGAAGGCGGTCGGTTCGGCGAGTTGGCCGATGGCGCGGTCGGCGGCCTCGGCGAGGCCTTCGGCGAGGTGGGCGGCGAGCGCGTCGATCCGCTGCGGATCGACGCGCGGCAGGTCGCGCAGCGCCTCGACGCGGCCCTGGGCGCGGCGCAGTCCGGCCAGCCGGTCGACCCACTCGGCGGCGTCGGCCAGGGTCTCGCCGCGGGCGGTGCGCAGCAGTCCTTCGACGTGCTCGGCGGTCTCGTCGCTCTGCCGGGCGGCGTGCGCGGTGAGCTGGGCGACGGCCTCGTACTCGGCGATGACCTGCCGGGCGGTGTCGCGGATCTCGGTGAGCGGCGCGGCGAGGTCGCCGAGGCCGCCTTGGCCGAGCCAGTGGTGCCGGTCGGCGGTGCGGGTGCAGGCGGAGAGGACGGCTTGATGGCCGGCCGGGGTGTCGGCGCCGGCCGCGGCGAGCCGGGCCAGGGCCAGGCAGTCGGCCAGGCCGCGGACCAGGTCGGCGTTGCCGATCCGGGCCAACGGGCCGGTGCCGGGCGGCTGTTCGGCGGCGAAGCGCTCGCTGGTGAACGGGGTCTGCCAGAGCTGGACGGGGTGCAGCCGGGTCGGACCGTCCTCGGCCGGGCGCAGAGCGATGAGGGTGCCGTCGGCGAGCAGCGCGTAGCCCTGGCAGGGCAGCGGGGCGGCGGCCTCCTGGCGGACGCTGTTGTACGGCTGGAGCAGGGCGCGGCCGTCGGCGGGGGAGCGGAACTCGTACAGCACGTCCTCGCCGTTGGGCGAGACCACGGTGCGCTCGTACAGCAGGCCGTCGACGGGCTGGTCGAAGGTGCGCACGGTGCCGTCCACCAGGTGGCAGCCGCCGGGGAAGGCGACGCCCTGGTCGGCGGGCAGCCGCAGGCAGGCCTGGCCGAGCGCGTCGATCCGGGTGACCGTGCCGGTGGGCAGGTGGACGACCAGGTGCCGTTCGGTCTCCTCCTGGTACGGGCGCACCCGCACCAGCAGCAGGGTGCCGAGCCGGGCGTGGGCGATCCGGGCGTCGGCGAGGGTCTGGAGGGCCTCGGCCAGTGGTTCGTGGTGCAGCTCCCGGCCGTCCGGGGCGGCGATGGTCAGCCGGCCGCCGTCGACGCCGACCAGCAGTTCGCCGGCCAGGTCGGCGCGGGGCGGGCGGCCGGGGCCGGCGGGCAGCTGGTCGTCCCGGGTGAGGCTGGTCCAGGGCAGCTGTTGGCCGGCGGCGGGGGTGTGGTCGCGTTCGCCGCGCCCGTCCAGGTACGAGGCCTGGGCCTCGTCGTCCAGGCGCCAGCGCAGCACCCGGACGTCGGTGGCGGCCGGGCCGGTGCGGAAGACGGCGAGCAGCCGGCCGTCCACCGGGCGCAGCCGTTCCAGCCGGGCGTCGCGGAAGTAGCGGCGCAGGTCGGCGAGGTCCTGGCGGAGCCGGGGGTCGTCCAGCAGGGTGCCCTCGGCGGGCGCGGGGGTGAGGTCGGGGTGGTGCAGGCCGAGGAGGTCGGTGAAGTCGCCTTCGCCGTCGGCGGGTTCGGCGCCGCGGGTGGCGAGCAGCAGCAGTCCGCCGACGGCGGTGAGGTCCTGCGGCAGGCAGGCCCGGGCGGTGGTGAGCCGTCCGGTGCCGGCCAGTCGCAGCTCCCCGCCGCCGAACTCGGCGACCCGGCGGGCGTTCAACGCCTGGGCCCGGTCGGCGAGTTCGGCGGCGGCTCGGGCGAGCCGGTCGCGCAGGACCTCGTAGGTGCCGGTGTCGAGCCGGGCGTCGAGGGCGTCCACGGTCACGGTTGCTTCCTCAGGTGCTCAGCGGATCGTTACGGACGGCCGGATGCTACTTGGAGCCGTTGACCGAAGCGCCGGCCAGCGTCCCGATCGGGGTCTCCGCGATGCCCAGCTGTCGTGCCGACTCCAGGAGTTGGCGCAGCTGGCCGGCCTGGCCGCCGGTGCCCGAGCCGATCAGCTTCATCAGCAGCGCGGACACCGTCAGGTTCTGCACGTCCGCGGTGGAGACCGAGGAGAGCACCTTGGTGAGGTCGTCGGTGAAGCTGGCCCGGCCGTCCAGCCAGGGGCCGGCGAGGGTCTGGGCGGTCTGCGAGTGTCCGACGAAGGCGTCCACGCTCTTGCCGGCCGTCACCGACTGGACCAGCCGGTCGAAGAACACCGAGTCCCCGCCGACGATGTCGATCTTCGCCTTCTCCAGCCCGGTCGCGACCAGGGCGGCCTGGGCCTCGGCGATCTGCCGCTGGGCGTCCAGCCCTGCCAGTCGGACGTCCTTCTCGGCGGCCAGCCGCAGCCGGTACTCCTCGTGCTCGCGCGAGGCGTCGTCCAGTTTGGCCATCGCCGCGGCCTTCTCGGTCAGGCCCTCGGCCTCGGCCTTCAGCTTGGCGCCGACCTCCAGCGCGGCGGCCTTGGCCTTCTCGGCCTGGACGACGGCCTCGGCGAGGCCGACCTTCTCCACCGCCGCGGCCTCCTGCTCCCGCACCTGGACCTTGGCCAGGCCCTCGGCGGCGGCCTCCGCCCGGATGCCCTCGGCCATCCGGATCTTGGCGGCCGCGTCCAGCTCGGCGGCCTGCTGCCGGGCCTCGGCCAGCACCAGCGCCTCGCGGGCCTTGTGCGTGGCGGCCTGCTCGGCGGCTTCCGCGGCCTTGATGTCCTTGACGAGCTTCTCCTGCGCCTCGGCCTCGGCCTGGATGACCACGGCCTTGCGGACGCGCTCGGCCTCCTCGGTGGCGCGCAGGGTCTTGACGGCCTCCTCCTGCTCGGCGACGGTGCGGTCCACCGCGACCCGCTCGCGGACCACGTCGGCGACCTCGCGCTTGGCGGACTCGACTTCCTTCGACTTGGCGATCACGGCGAGTTCGGTCTCCCGCTCGCGGCCGACGACCTCCAGCAGGCGGTCCTTCTCGATCCGCTCGTTCTCCACCGCGATGACCCGCTCGCGGTTCTTCTGCGCCACCGCGACCTCGCGGGCCTGGTTCTCCCGCTGCACCCCGAGCAGTTCCTCGGTGCGCAGGAAGGCGGTCTGGGCGGTGAGCCGCTCCTCCTCCTGCACTCGGGCGATCACCGCGTCCTCCTTGGCCCGCAGCGTCTCGATCTCGCGGCGCTGGCGGATCTCGGCGTCGGCCTGGCGGCGCTCCAGCTCCAGGACGGCCTCCCGGGCGTCCACGTTCTGCCGGGTGATCTCCTTCTGCTCGTTGCGCTGGTACTCGTTGGTGCGCACGTGCTCGATCGCGGTCAGCTCGGTGATCTTGCGGATGCCCTGGGCGTCGAGGATGTTGTCGGCGTCCAGCTGGTTCATCGGGGTCTGTTCCAGGTGGTCGATGGCCGCGTCCTCAAGGGTGTAGCCGTTGAGGTCGGTGCCGATGACCGCGATGATCTGGTCCCGGAACTCGTGCCGGTGGGTGTACAGGTCGGTGAAGTCCAGCTGCTTGCCGACGGTCTTGAGCGCCTCGGCGAACTTGACGGCGAAGAACTCCTGGATCGCCTGCGGGTCGCTGGCCCGGGCGGTGCCGATCGACTGGGCGACCTTGATGACGTCCTCGACGGTCTTGTTGACCCGGACGAAGAACGAGATCCGGATGTCGGCGCGGATGTTGTCGCGGCAGATCAGACCGTCCCGGCCGGCCCGGTGGATCTCCACCGTCTTCGCGGTGATGTCCATCAACTCGGCCTTGTGGAGCACCGGGAGGACGACCGCGCCGGTGAAGGTCACGTCCACCTTCTTCGTCCGGGAGACGATCAGTGCCTTGCCCTGCTCGACCTTCTGGAACAGGCGGCCCACGAACAACAGCATGGCGAGCACGATGAGCAGCACGACGGCGACGAGCACGCCGAAACCCACGGCGATGGTGTCCATCACGGAGTCCTTTGACGAGATGGCGAGTTGGTGCGAAAGAGATGCGGTGAAGAGCGGCGTAGCGAAAGGAGATGCAGCGAAAGAGATGTGACGAGATGTCAGATGAGCTGGGACGGCGGGTCGAAGGGCGCCACCAGGAAGTGCTCGCCCTCGGCGTCGTAGTCGAAGATCAGGGCGGTCCGGCCGGCCGTCAGGCCGGGTTCGGGCTCCGCCGTGCGGACCTGGACGATCGCGGTGGAGCCGTCCTCCGCGGTGACCTCGGCCTGGCCGAAGCCGGCCGTCACCCGTCCGGTCCGGATCACGCAGACCCGGCCGACGAAATCCCCCCTGGTGACCGGCCGGTCCTGCGGGAAGAGCCGCGACAGCGGCCTGACGAGCACCCGGGTGCCCGCCCAGGAGGCGACCAGCGCGACGACGAACACGCCGCCGCGCGCCGGTGCCCCCGAGGTGAGGACGGTGCCGGACAGGCTGACGAACCAGGCGAGCGCGACCAGCAGCGACACCGCCACCGTCACGGGAACCCCGCCCAGCCCCAGCGCGTCCAGCACGCCTCCATGGTGGCCGGTGCCGTGCCGGTCGGACCCCCCGTCGGCATCGTGCCCCCCGGCACCGTGCCCCACGTGTCCGACGTCTCCGGCGTGCCCCGCGTGTCCGACGTCCGCATGGTGCCCGCCGCCGTGCCCCCCGTGCACGGCGCCGGGGACCAGGCCGCCGAACAGCATCAGCAACCAGTAACCGACCACCACCACCAGCGCGAAGCTGAACACCGCCGTCGGAAAGGCCAGCGCGGCCGTGAGGAAACCTCCCATTCCGGCCACGCACCCCCTGCCTTTCCTCCGGCGCCGCACCTCGGCGCCGGGAAGATCATGGCAGCCGGGACGGCCACCGCACATTGCCAGGATCCGGCAATCTTTACGCCGCTTTGACACCCTGGTACGTGCGGCCCCCGTGACAGTGCAACAACCGGGCAACAGGACGGTCGCCGCTGTGCCGCGACGGGTTTGGGCGACGGCGCCGACGTGCAGGAACCGGCAACGGCCGGTCGTGGACGGACGGTTCGGACGGGGGCGACTGCCGCGGGTTCCGTAGCGGGTGGCCGGCGGTCGCGCCAGAGGGAGGTTCCGGCCAGTGCCGGACGGCCGCCGACCCCGGTTGGACCGGCTGCTCCGGCCGGGTCGGAGACCCCGGTTGGATCGCCGGCCCCGGCTGGACCGGCGGCCCCGGCTAGATCGGCTGCTCCGGCCAGTCCAGCAGCCGCGCCCCCATGGCCGCCGTCTCCAGGGTGAAGCGCTGGAGCGCGTCCGCCGGGTCGTACCCGGTGAGCGCCTTGATCCGCTCCAGCCGGTAGCTCAACGTCCGTACGCTCAGCCCCAGTCGGCGCGCCGCCTCGGCGTTCACGTACGCCGCCTCCGCCTGCACCGCGATGGTGTCCAGCAGCGGGCGGGCGCCGCCGCGCGCCTCGGTCAGCGGGCCGAGCACACTGCGGACCAGATCGGCCATGGCCGCCCGGTCGCGCATCAGCACCGGGAAGACCAGCAGCTCCTCGGCCTTCAGCCGCTCGGCGGGCAGGTCCAGGCGGAACGCGTAGTCCAGGGCGTCCAGCGCCTCCTCGTAGCTGCGCAGCACCCCGCTCGGCCCCGAGTGCCGGCGGCCGGTGGCCACCCTCCGCACCGGGCGGTAGCCCGTGCCGGGCCGCAGCGTCAGGTCGGCGAAGGCGTCCAGCACCGCCCGCTCGGAGTCCGGGGCGATGCACACCAGCCGGCCGTCCTTGCTGGCCAGCAGCACGTCCCGCTCGCCGAACCGCCCGGCCAGCTCCCGCTCCACCCGGTGCACCAGCGGATGCACGTCCGCGAACGGCTCGTCGCCGACCGCGACCGCCACCGTGTACGCGCCGGCCAGCCGCAGCCCGAACCGCTCCGCGCGCTCGGCGAGCAGCCCGAGGTCGCTGCGGCCGAACAGCAGGTCGTCGATGAACTCCCGCCGCGCCGCCTCTTCCTGACGGACCGCCAGGCGTTGGGCCCGTTCGTGGCCCTCGCCCAGCGCGGCCAGGGCGGCATCGGTGGCGGCGAGCACCGCGTCGCCCATCCGGCGCAGCTCGTTGACGCTGGTCGCGGCGGTCGTCCCGGGTAGCGTCTGCCAGGCCCGCCGGGCCGCCGCCAGGCAGTGCGACACCACCTCGCGCAGCCCGTAGCCGGCCTCGGCGCAGTGCTCGCCGAGCTTGCGCAGGCGCTCCAGCTCGTCGCGGCGCAGCAGCCGGCCGGTGCGGGAGACGTCGGCGAGCAGGACGAGGTAGGCCTCGGCCAGCTCGGTGGGTATGTCGAAGTCGATCCCGTCGGTCACCGTGTCCTGCCAACCCCCGTGCGGCCTGGTATTTCGGCGCCGAATCTACCAAGGCGCGTTCGGCCGGCTCACGCGGAGCCGGGCCCGTTCGGCCTCGCCCGGCTCACGCGGAGCCGGGCCCGTTCGGCCTCGCCCGGCTCACGCCGAGCCGGGCCCGTTCGGCCTCGCCCGGCTCACGCCGAGCCGGGCCCGTTCGGCCTCGCCCGGCTCGCGCCGACCCGGGCCGGCCCGGGTGGCCCGAGCTCGCCGGCAGGGGTGGGATGGAAGGGGTGCGCCGATCGAGGCTTGCCGGGCGCCGTCGGCAGGGGTTACACATCTGGACGTCCCAGAACGCCCCGCCCTCCGGGCGCCCTGCTCGTCCCGGGTGCGGCTCCACCGAAAGGCCTCCCGCATGTCCCTGGTCAACTTCCGCGACGCCGCCGCCCTCGGCGACCCCGAAGGCCGTCGGGTCCGCCCCGGTGTGCTGTACCGCTCCGCGCAGCCGTTTCCGGCCGCCGACCAGGCCACCGTCGCCCAGCTGCGCGGCTGCGGCATCCGCACCGTCGTGGACCTGCGCGACCCGCGCGAGACCGACCCCGGGGACTGGGCCGCGGCCGAGGCCGCCGGGATATCCGTCGTCGCCGCCCCGGTGAACCCCGCCACCGACGCCCTCACCGCGCGGATGAGCACCATGGCCACGGCCGCCGACCTGGGCGACTTCTACGTCCTGCTCGCCGAGTCCGCGCCCGAGGCGGTGGCCGCGGCCGTCGACGCGGCCGTCCGGCCCGGCGCCGTCCTGCTGCACTGCGCCGCCGGAAAGGACCGCACCGGCCTGCTGACCGCGCTCCTGCTGGACCTCCTCGACGTCCCCGCCGAGCGGATCGTCGCCGACTACACCCGCACCGCCGACGCCCTCCCGCAGATCTTCGAGGGCCTCGCCGAACGCCACCGCACCGCCCTCAACGACCACCGCTCCACCTCGCGGGTCACCGACTCCCAGGGCCGCAACCTCACCATCCCCGCGCCCCTCCTCCAGGCCCCGGCGGAGGCCATGTCGGTCTTCCTCGACCGCGTCCACGCGCACCACGGCGGCGCGGCCGCCTTCCTCCCGGCCTGCGGCATCCCGGCGGCGACCCTGGGGGCGTTCCGCGCCAAGGCGGGCGCGGCGGTCTGACCCTCCCGACGGCGGCGGCGCGGGCGTCTCACACGTCGCGCCGCCGGACCAGGAGCGCCGTCACCGCGACCGCGGCCGCCGCCCAGAGGCCCATGGTGATCCAGGAGTCCAGCACGCTCGGCGCGTACTTCCCCATCGTGGTCGCGGACCTGGGGTTGATGGTGAGCCGCTGGACGGTGGCCAGCGGCAGGTGGGTGCCGATCTCCTTCAGCCAGCGGTAGCGGTCGCCGCCGAACATCATCGGCAGGATGAGCATCAGCAGCACCAGGGAGACGATCGAGGCGGTGGCGTGCCGCAGCAGGGCGCCCAGCGCCATCCCGATCAGCGCGCAGACCGGCACGATCGCCGCGTAGGCGAGCACCGCCCGCAGGCAGCCCTCGTCGGCGAGGGAGAGGCCGAGGTGCCGGGAGGCCAGCATCGCGTTGACAGCGAAGAAGGAGACCGCCGAGACCACGATCCCGGCGAGCGCGGTGATCCCGCCGATCAGCAGCACCTTGGCCGCGATCACGCCCCGCCGGTCCGGGACGGCGGCGAAGGTGGTGCGGATCAGGCCGGTGGTGTACTCGCCGAACACGGTGATCGCCCCGAGGCTGCCCGCCGCGACGGCCATCAGGTCGCTCGCGATGTTGCCGAGGCCGTGGAACAGTGGGTCGTACGTGTACGGCGGCTGTCCGGGCAGCCGCGGCGGCGGGTGGTCGATGTACGTCAGGTCGGTGTGGACGGCGTTCACGTTGACGGCGATCGCCACCAGCGAGGCCAGCGCCAGCACCCAGTAGGTGGAGCGCAGCGAGCGCAGTTTGATCCACTCGGCGGCGAGCAGGTCGAGGAACCGCGGGGCCGGTTCCTCGAGGCGGGCTTCGAGGCGGGCTTCGGCGCGGGCTTCGCGGGTGCTCATCGGGTCTCTCCAGCCGGGTACTCGACACTGTCGGCGGTCAGGGACATGAACGCCGACTCCAGCGACGACGTCCGGGTGGCCAGCTCGTGCAGCACCACGCCGTGCCGCGCGGCGAGTTCACCGATCCGCGCGGCGGGCAGCCCGGTGACGATCCCGAAGTCCGGCCCAGCGCGCCGAAGTTCGGCGCCCTCGGCCAGCAACAACGGCTCCAGGGCGTCGAGTTCAGGGGCGCGTACGGCCACCGAGGAGACCGCGTCGCGCGCGGAGAACTCGGCGAGGCTCTCGTCCGCGATCAGCCGGCCGCGGCCGATCACCACCAGCCGGTCCGCGGTGTGCTCCATCTCCGCCATCATGTGGCTGGAGACGAACACCGTCCGCCCCTCGTCCGCGAGCCGCCGGAACAGCCCGCGCACCCAGAGCACGCCCTCCGGATCCAGCCCGTTCAGCGGCTCGTCGAACAGCAGCACCGGCGGGTCGCCGAGCAGCGCGCCCGCGATGCCCAGGCGCTGCTTCATGCCCAGCGAGTAGCCGCCGATCCGCCGCCCGGCGGCCTTGCCGAGGCCGACCTCCGCCAGCACCTCGTCCACCCGCCCGAGCGGGATCCGGTTGCCGCGGGCCAGCGCCGACAGGTGCGCCCGGGCGCTGCGCCCGCCGTGCACGTCGCCCGCGTCCAGCAGCGCGCCGACGTGCCGCAGGCCGCGCGGCCGGTCCGCGAAGGGCCGGCCGGCCACGGTGACGCTGCCCTCGGTGGGGGTGTTGAGGCCCAGGATCATCCGCAGCGTGGTGGACTTGCCCGCGCCGTTGGGGCCGAGGAAGCCGGTCACGGCGCCGGGGCGCACGGTGAAGGTCAGCCCGTCGACGGCCGTGGTGGCGCCGTACCGCTTGGTCAGTCGTTCGATCTCGATCACGGGGACAACGCTGCCGCCCGGGCCCCCGCCACGGCATCGGGCGGCGGGACACAGCGGGGGCCGCCGGACCCGCCCCCGGGATTACGCCCCCGGGCCAATGCGCCGCCGTACGGGCCGCGGCTAGCATCGCGTCATGATCACCGAACCCCGGCCGCCGCTGCTCAGGCGCCTGCCCGCGGGCGTGTGGGTGGGGGCGCTCTGGACCGGCCTGGTCGTCTTCCGCTTCTTCACCCGCGAGGACGAGCTGCGCCACCTGTTCGACTACCACGGCAATCCCGAGGACATGCCGCTGGTGGTCACCGCCGTGGTCAGCACCCTCGTCGCGACGCTGCTGGTGCGGCTGCCGCTGCTCGCCATCGCGGTGGCGCTCGCGGGCAGCATCTTCGCCCTCGGGATGTGGGGCGTCCCGGAGACCACGGGGCTCCAGTTCCTGATCGCCGACGGCGTGGTCGGCTACTGCGCCGCCACCCGCTCCCGGTGGCTCTCGCTGAGCGCCCTGGCGCTGCCGCTCGCCACCCTCGCGGGGCTGCTGCTCTGGGGCGTCGTCAACGACTTCCCCGTCAACCCGTTCGCCTACGCGGGTTTCGCCGCCACCGTGCTGATCGCCTGGCTGGTCGGCAACACCGTGCACCAGGGCCGCGCCCACGCCGAGGCGCTGCGCGACCGGGCCTCCGAGCAGGCGATCACCGCCGAACGGCTGCGGATCGCCCGGGAGTTGCACGACATGGTGGCCCACAACATCGGCATCATCGCGATCCAGGCCGGCATGGGCAGCCGGGTCATGGACACCCAGCCCGCCGAGACCCGGGGCGCCCTGGAGGCGATCGAGGCCACCAGCCGGGAGACCCTGGCCGGGCTGCGCCGGATGCTCGGCGCGCTGCGGCAGGGCGAGGGGGAGCCAGCGCCGCTCGAAGTGGTGCCCGGCGTCGGCGAGTTGGAGCGGCTGGCGGCGAAGGCGGCGGGCGCCGGGGTGCGGGTGGCGCTCACCCGGCGCGGCCCGGCCCGTCCGCTGCCGCCCGAGGTGGACCTCGCCGCCTACCGGATCGTCCAGGAGGCCGTCACCAACGTGGTCAAGCACTCCGGCACCCGCGACTGCCACGTCACCGTCGAGTACGGGACACGGGAGATCGACGTCACCGTGGCCGACCTGGGCGCCGGAGCGGAAACCGGCACGCCCGGCACCGGCTACGGCCTGGTCGGCATGCGCGAGCGCGTCGCCCTGCTGCACGGCGAGTTCAGCGCCGGACCGCGCCCCGGCGGCGGCTTCCTGGTCGCCGCCCGACTGCCGCTGCCGGCCGAGGAAGCCGAACCGAACCCCGTGGAGGTGGGCCCGTGATCCGCGTCGTCCTGGTCGACGACCAGCCGCTCATCCGCACCGGCCTGCGCGTGCTGATCGCCGACGCCCCCGACCTGGAGGTGGTCGGCGAGGCCGGCGACGGCGCCGAGGCCGTCGAACTGGTCGCCCGGCTGCGCCCCGACGTCGCCGTGATGGACATCCGGATGCCAGGGGTGGACGGCATCGAGGCCACCCGCCGGATCACCGCCGACCCGGACCTGCCCACCCACGTCCTCGTCCTCACCACCTTCGACGACGACGACTACGTGTACGGCGCGCTGCGGGCCGGGGCGAGCGGCTTCCTGGTCAAGGACCTCGCCCTGGAGACCATCCTGGACGGCATCAGGGTGGTCGCCGCCGGGGACGCCCTGCTGGCCCCCGGCATCACCCGCCGACTGATCGGCGAGTTCGCCGCCCGCCCGGAGGGGGCGGGCAAGGCCCAGCCCCGCAGGCCGGTCGCCGAGGCCGTCACCGAGCGCGAACGGGAGGTGCTCACCCTGGTCGGCCGGGGTCTGTCCAACGCGGAGATCGCCGCGGAGCTCACCATCAGCGTGGCCACCGCCAAGGCCCATGTCGCCCGGCTGTTCACCAAGCTCGACGCCCGCGACCGGGTCCATCTGGTCATCCAGGCCTACGAGTTCGGGCTGGTCACGCCGTAGGAGCGCATGGCGAAGCGCCGGGGCGGGCCCACCCCGGCGCTTCGGTGGATCAGATCGTCAGTGGACGATCGCGTGCGAGATCTGGCATCCGCTGACGCCGTTCGACCAGGTGCCCTGCATCGCGAAGGTGCCGGTCGCGAACGCCACGTTCTGCGAGCCCCCGGTGCCGCCGACGCCGTTCCAGGAGCACTTGTCGGCGTTCTCGTAGCCGGTCGAGTCCGTCCAGCCGCCCGCCGGGTTCTGGTCGGTGATGGTCTCCGAGTACTCGTGGCCGTACACCATGGTCACGCCGTCCAGGGTGCCCGCGCTGCCGCTGTTGACGTAGTTCTGGCCGCAGGAGGAGCCCATGTCGGTCACGTACGGGTCGTTGGTGAACGCCACGTCACCGTACGGGGAGGGGGCGGCGCCGCCGGTCAGGGTGGTGTCGCCGTTGTAGTCGTGCCAGGCGCAGAAGCCGCCGTTCGGGGTGTTGAAGCCGTCCGGGTGGGTGCCGGTCGGGGACAGCACCACGTACTGCGCGTTGCGGTTGGACGCGGCGGTGGTGTTGCCGAAGTGACCGGCGGCCTTCACGGCCTCGGAGGCCAGCTGGTAGCCGCTGGCCTGGCTCGGCGCGGCGGCGGACTCGTCGACCCAGACACCGGCCAGCGCGCCGCCGGTCGGGTAGCCGACGTGGGTGGAGCCGGTCGGGCAGCTGGTCGAGCCGGTGGCGACGCCCTCGCAGTACTGGGTCATGACGCCGGACCAGGTCTCGCTGTTGGTGCCGAGGCCCTTGAACAGCTGCTGCGCCCGGACCGCCTCGCCCTTCGGGTCGCCGGAGAGCGTGGTGTACCCGGCCGAGTTGGTGCCCTGGGTGCCCCACTGGGTGCCCCAGAAGATCAGGTAGACCTTCGGGGCGCCGGTGGTGACACCGATGCCGTCCACGCCGCCGCCGTAGCTCAGGTTGTTGGTCGCCGCCTTGGCCGACTGGCCGGCGTTCTCCTTGGTCGGGTGCACGCCATGCCGGTACGGGTGGGACTGCCCGGCGAACTCACCGGACGGCTTGTCGGCCTGCGTGGCCTGGGCGGCCGGAGCGGCGGCGAAGCCGGCGGCGGCCAGCGCCAGGGCGCTGAGCCCGGTCAGGGCCCGCAGCCGCATCCGACGGGAGGTGGGGGAGATGCCCATCGTGAGGGTTCCTCTCTGCTGCCGACCGCGCCCGGGTTCGGGAGCGGTGGCACGGTGGGGACGAAGGGGGGAAGTGCGACGGCGGCAACACGGAGGAACTGACGGCCCGTGATGAACGGTCAGTGACGTGGGGATGGGGCGCCGGTTTCCGCCGACGGCCGGAAGCAAAGCAGAATTGTCGAAACAGGGTCAACGACGGAAAAGGTAAGACCAGCCCCAACGAAGGCCCCAGCGCGCGTAGCGAACGTCAAAAACCCCCAGCTGAGGGGTGGTCGACGCGTGTAGCGCAGCCGAATGCCAACAGTTGAGAGGCGCTTCTACACCGTATGCACCGGGACGAGTCGGCGGGCTTCGGTGAAACCGCAGGTCAGGGGCCCGGGACTTCGGCGATGCGCATGATGCGGCCGTGGGAGTCCAGGACGACGTCATAGGTGTTGCCGTGGCAGGCGGTGGGGCCGGCCGGGGCGCGCTCGGCGAGGCAGTCGTCGAGGTGGGCGATCAGGTCGTCGAGGGGGACGTCGTGCGGGTCGTCGGCCAGGGTGGCGGTGACGCCCGCCGCCGTGAAGCCGTAGTGGACCGGGCTGCCGGTGGGCTCGTAGCGGGCGGGGGCGCAGTCGAACCGGGCCGGCTGGGCGGTGAGTTCGGCCGGGGTGGCGGTGACGACGACGAGGATCTGGTGACCGGGGCCCACGGTGGGTACGGCGCAGGCGGGTGCGGCGACGGCGGAGTACGGCACCTCCTCCTCGGCGAACAACTCGTCGTCGTCGTCCAGCAGGTCGTCGGCGCCCTCGTCGGCCTGGGCGGCGGCGGAGGCGGCGGACACCGTCGGGCCGTCGTCGGAGGGGGTGCAGCCGGTGAGGGTGGTCGCGCCGGCGCAGGCCAGCAGGGCGGCGGCGAACAGGAGTCGGGGGGTGGCCATGGCGCGGGTCTCTTCGGCAAGCGGCGGACAACGGTCTCCGCTTGACACGACGAGGGCCAGGGCCGCGGTTCCCATCCCCCGCCGGACGCACCCGTTCGGCGGGGGAAGCGGCCGTCAGGCGGCCAGCGGCCGGGCCGCCCCGTACGCCTCGCGCAGCCGCGCCTGGGCCCCGGCGCCCGCCGCCAGGTGGTCGAGCCCGAGCAGCGCCGCGCCCAGCACCGGCGGGGCGACGACGACGCGCGGCTCGGCCAGCGGCGCGGCCTCGGCGAGCCGGGCCGTCACGTTGTCCAGCAGCAGCGGCTGCCGGGCGGCGAGCACCCCGCCGCCCAGCACCACCGGGGTGGGGACGTCCAGCAGGTCCAGGCGTCTGAGCGCCACCACGGCGAGCCGGACGATCTCGTCGGCCTGGCGGTCGATCAGCTCCAGCGCCACCGGGTCGCCCTCGTTCGCGACCGCGAACAGCACCCGGGCTATCTCGTGCAGCCGCGCGCCCGGCAGGTGCCCGAGGTGGACGGCCTCGGCGACGGCGCCGGCGCTGGGCAGGCCGAAGTGCTCGGCGATGGCCCGGGCGAGAGCGGTCGGCCCGCCGCGCCCGTCCTCCGCCCGGACGGCGTGCCACATGCTGTTGGTGGCCAGGCCCGAGCCGCCGCCCCAGTCTCCGGTGAGCTCGCCGAGGGCGGGGAAGCGGGCGGTGCGGCCGTCCGGCAGCAGACCGACGCAGTTGATCCCGGCGCCGCAGACCACCGCGACCCCGCGCGGGCCGTCGGTGCCGGCCCGCAGCAGGCCGAAGGTGTCGTTGGCCACGGTGGTGCCGAGCCCCCAGGGGTGGGACTCCAGGGCCTCGCGCAGCGCCTCCTCCTCGACCGGCAGGTCGGCGTTGGCCAGGCAGGCGCTCACGTGGCTGGTGAGCACCCCGCTCCAGGCGGGGTGGCCGGCCGCGGCGGCGGCCTGCTCGACCAGCGGGGCGAGGCCGGCGACCGCGGCCGCGCCGCCGATCTTCTGCGGTTCGAAGCCGCCGCCGCGGGCGGTGCCGAGGACGCTGCCGTCGGCGCCGATCAGGGCGACGTCGGTCTTGGAGTTTCCCGCGTCGATGGCGAGGACGCCGGGCAGGAGTGGTTCGCTCTGGTGGGTCATCAGGTCCCCGCGGCTCGTACGTGGCCCGGGCCGTGGTCGTCGGCCGGGTGCCCGGCCGCGAAAACGGCCGGGGAGCCCGGCCGAAGGGTCCCCGGCCGGGGTGGACGGTCTCCTCGCGCCGCCCGCCGCCGACCTCTTCGGAGGCGACGGCGGGCGGCCGGAGCGGGCCGGGTCAGGCCCAGGCGAGGTGCTCGCGGTTGTGGGCGAGCAGCCGGTCCGTGAGCTGGTCGGCGAGCTCGATCTGGCCGACCAGCGGGTGGGCGAGCAGGGCGTCGAAGACCCGGTCGCGGCCGCCGTGCAGGGCGGCGTCGAGGGCGAGGTGCTCGTACGAGGTGACGGCGGCGATCAGCCCCGCGTACAGCGGTTCGACGGGCCGCTGCGGCAGCGGGCGCACGCCCCGGGCGTCCACCTCGGCCGGGACCTCGATCACGGCGTCGTCCGGCAGGAAGGGCAGCACCCCGTCGTTGCGGGTGTTGACCACCTGCACCGAGGTGCCGCCGCCGGTGCCGAGCAGCGCGCCGATCAGCTGGACGGCCGCCTCCGAGTAGAAGGCGCCGCCGCGCTTGCCGAGCAGCTCGGGCTTGGTGTCCAGGGTGGGGTCGGCGTACAGCTCCAGCAGCTGCCGTTCGATCTCGGCCACCTGCGCGGCCCGCGAGCCCTGCTCCTTCAGCTCGGCGACCACCGCGTCGTGCTGGTAGAAGTACCGCAGGTAGTAGGACGGGACGACGCCGAGGCGCTGGATGACGGCCTGCGGCAGGTGCAGGTCCTCGGCGATCTCCTTGCCGAAGTCGCGCAGCAGCTCCGGAAGCACCTCCCGGCCGCCGGCGGAGCCGTCCAGCAGGGTCACCCCGCGCTCCCAGGTCAGGTGGTTGAGCCCGACGTGGTCGAGCCGGACGAGCTCCGGCTCGACGTTCAGGTGCGCGGCGAACTTGCGCTGGAAGCCGATCGCGACATTGCACAGCCCGACGGCCTTGTGGCCGGCGCTCTGGAGGGCCCGGGTGACGATGCCGACCGGGTTGGTGAAGTCCACGATCCAGGCGTCCGGGTTGGTCCGGCGCACCTGCTCGGCGATGTCCAGCACCACCGGGACGGTGCGCAGCGCCTTGGCGAGCCCGCCGGCGCCGGTGGTCTCCTGCCCGACGCAGCCGCACTCCAGCGGCCAGGTCTCGTCCTGGTTGCGGGCCGCCTGCCCGCCGACGCGCAGCTGGAGCAGCACCGCGTCGGCGTCCGCGACACCAGCCACCAGGTCGGTGGTCACCGTGACGATCGCGGAGTGGCCCTGCTTGGCGAAGATCCGCCGGGCGAGGCCGCCGATCAGTTCCAGTCGCTCGGCGGCCGGGTCGATCAGCACCAGCTCGCCGATCGGCAGGGTGTCGCGCAGCCGGGCGAAGCCGTCGATCAGCTCCGGGGTGTACGTCGAACCCCCGCCGACGATTGCCAACTTCAGTGCGGACATCAGCCCTTGACCCCTGTCAGTGTCACGCCTTCGATGAAGGCCTTCTGAGCGAAGAAGAAGAGGACGATCACCGGGGCCATCACCAGCAGGGTGGCGGCCATGGTGAGGTTCCAGTTGGTGTGGTGGGCGGCCTTGAAGGACTCCAGGCCGTAACTGAGCGTCCAGGCCTCGTGGTTGTTGCTGGCGTAGATCTGCGGGCCGAAGTAGTCGTTCCAGCAGTAGAAGAACTGGAACAGCGCGACCGCCGCGATGGCCGGCTTGGCCATCGGCAGGACCACCCGCAGCAGGGTGCGCAGGTCGCCGCAGCCGTCGATCCGGGCGGCTTCGAGGTACTCCTTGGGGATGGTCATCAGGAACTGGCGCAGCAGGAAGATGGAGAACGCGTCGCCGAAGGCCATCGGGATGATCAGCGGCCAGAGCGAGCCGTCCATGCCCATCTGCTTGGACCAGAACAGGAACATCGGGATGACGGTGACCTGCGGGGGCAGCATCATCATCGCGATGACCCCCATCAGCGCCAGATTGCGGCCGCGGAAGCGGAACTTGGCGAGCGCGTAGGCCACCGGCAGGCTGGAGACCACGGTCAGCAGGGTGCCGAACCCGGCGTACAGCAGGGTGTTGCGCCACCAGGTGAGGAAGCCGGGGGTGTCCCAGACCTTGCCGTAGTTGCCCCAGTTCCAACTGTTCGGCCAGTAGTCGGTGGTGAGCGCCTGCCCGTCCGACATCACCGAGGTGAGGAAGACGAAGACGAAGGGCAGCAGGAAGAACAGCGCGGCGGCGATCGCCACCGTGTGCACGGCCACCCAGTGGAGGAACGCGCGGCGCCGGGCGGCCCGGGCGGCGGGGCCGCCGGACCGGGAGGGGACGGCCGTGGCCGGCCCCTTGGTGAGTGTGGTGCCAAGGGTCATGATCGGGTCCTCCCGGGCCGCTAGTCGTCGCTCGCCATGAAGCCGGAGCGGCGGCGGAGCAGGATCGAGGTGACGGCCATCGAGATGGCGAACAGCACCACGGCGACGACGCAGGCCGCGCCGTAGTTGTAGGTCTGGAAGCCGAGCTTGTAGACCATCTGCGGCAGGGTCCAGGTGGAGCCGCCGGGGTAGCCGGGCTCGAACTGCTGCCCGGAGTTGCCCGCGATGCCGCTGGCGACCTTCCCGGCGACGATCGCCTGGGTGTAGTACTGCATGGTCTGGATCACCCCGGTGACCACCGCGAACATGATGATCGGCGAGATGTTCGGCAGGGTGACGTACCGGAACCGCTGGAAGGGTCCGGCGCCGTCCAGCTCGGCCGCCTCGTACTGCTCCCGGGGGACGTCCAGCAGCGAGGCCATGAAGATGACCATCAGATCGCCGATGCCCCACATGGCGAGCAGGGTGAGCGCGGGCTTGGACCAGTCCTCGGAGGCGAACCAGCCGGGCTGCGGCAGGCCGAGCTCGCCGAGCAGGTGGTTGACCGGGCCGGTGCCGGGGTTGAACAGGAAGGCGAAGGCGACGGTCGCGGCCACCGGCGGCGCCAGGTACGGCAGGTAGAACGCGGTGCGGAAGAAGCCCGCGCCGGTCTTCACCTTGGTGATGAGCATCCCGATGCCCAGGCCGAAGGCGACCCGCAGGCTCACCATCACGACGACCAGCCACAGGGTGTTGCGCAGGCCCTGCCAGAAGGTCGGCAGGTGGTTGAAGACGTAGTCCCAGTTCTTCAGACCGCTGAAGGTCGGGGTGCCGAAGCCGTTGTAGGAGGTGAAGGAGAAGTAGACGGTGGAGATCAGCGGGTAGGCGAAGAAGACGCTGAACCCGATCAGCCAGGGGGAGAGGAAGGCGAGGGTGCGGGCCGCCTCCCGGCGGCGCTTCCGGCGCAGCAGGTGCTGCGTGGAGGGCGCCGCCGAGTCGGTCGGTCCCGCGCCGGCCCGGTCGCCGTTGCCCTTGCGGGTGCCGAACGCGAGTGACATGGGAGCTCCGTGGACCGTTCCCGGCTACTTGGCCTGGGCGATGTCGGTGTCGATCTGCTTGGCCGTGGCGGCCAGGCCCGCGGCGAGGTCGCCCTGCTTGCCGGACTCGTAGTCGTAGCCGAGGTTCTGCAGGGTGGTGATGTAGGAGCCGCCGTTGACGGCCGGCGGGGTGGTGCTGGAGTGGGTGTTCTTGGCGACGTCCAGGAAGGTCTTGAAGTTCGCGTCGCTGACCAGCTTCGGCGAGTCGAGCGCGGCGAAGGTGCTGGGCACGTTGTGGATCGCGTTGGCGAAGTTGACCACCGCGTCGGTGTCCGTGGTCAGGTACTTGACGAACTCCCAGGCGGCGGCCTGCTTCTTGCTGGTGCTGGCGATGCCGACGATGGTGCCGGTCTGGTAGCCGCGGCCGTAGGTGTCGGCCTGGTCGTCCGGGACGGGGAAGGGCGCGGTGGCCCAGTCGAGGTCGGGCTTGTCCTTGGCGAGCGAGGCGGTGCGCCACTCGCCGTCCAGGATCATCGCGACCTGACCGGTGTTGAAGGGGTTCTTGGCGCTGAACTCCTCGCCGAAGGTGGCGCGGTACTTCTCCAGCTTGGCGTAGCCGCCGAGCTGGTCGACCAGGCCCTTCTGCCACGTGAGCATCGCGGCGACCTTCGGGTCGGTGGCGAGGTTCGATTTGCCGTCGGGGCCGAAGTAGCTCGCGCCGTACTGGCCGAGGTAGTGCTCGGTGGTGGACTCGTAGCCGTGGTACAGCGGCATGAAGCCGAGCTGCTTGTACGAGTCGCCGTCGGCGACCGTCAGCTTGGCGGCCGCGTCGGCGAACTCGCTGAAGGTCTTCGGCGGGTTGGCGATGCCGGCGGCGGCGAAGGCCTTCTTGTTGTAGAACAGGCCGTAGGCGTCGCCGAGCAGCGGCAGCGAGCACTGGTTGCCCTGGAACTGGGTGTAGTCGAGCATCGTCGCCGGGAAGGTCTTGGCCGGGTCGATGCCGCTCTTCTGGAGCTGCGGCTTGAGGTCGACGAAGGCCTTGGTCGAGCAGAACATGCCGACGTTGTTGGTGGTGAAGGAGGACACCACGTCCGGCGCGTCCGCCCCGCCCGCCCGCAGGGCCTGGTTGATCTTGTCGTCCGCGAGGCCGTCCACCGCCTTGACGTGGATGTTCGGGTGGGCCTTCTCGAACGCGGCGATGTTGTCGTTGATCGCCTTGACCTCGTTCTCCTGGTTCCAGCCGTGCCAGAAGGTGATGGTCACGTCCTTGCCGCTGGCCGAGTCGTCGTTGCCGCCCGAGTCGCTGGAACCGGTGCAGGCGGAGGCGAGCAGGGCCAGGACGGCGCTGCCGGCGAGGGCGGCGATGGTGCGGCGGCCTCTGCGGGAGGTGGTGGCGTGCACTTCGGGGTCCTCCTGGGGGTGCGCGGGCAGGCCTCATTGCCTCGGATCCCGCGTTCGGGGTTGGGAGAGGTGGGTGCAGGTGGAGCCAGGTGACAGGGGGAGCGTCGGTGGGGGCGGCAGTGGTCGTGGACGGCGTCAGTGGGTGGAGAAGACCGCCTCGCGGGCGTCGGACAGGGCACGTTGCAGGGCGCCGAGCAGCACCGGCGAGCCGGGCAGGGCGCTGCTGCGGACCTCCGGCCGGGCGATCGAGACCCGCGCCAACTCGTCTTCGACCAGGGCGCGCAGGCGCTCGCCGCCCGCGCTCGGCACCACGCCGGAGAGGACGACCAGCTGGGGGTCGACCACGGCGACGATCACCGCCAGCCCGACGGCCAGCCGCCCGGCCAGCTCGGCGAGGAAGGCGTCGCCGGCGCCCGGGGTGGCCAGCGCCTTGGCGATGGACTCCTGCGCGGTGGCCGCGCCGAGCCCGTGCTCCCGGGCCAGGACCCGCACGGCGGGTGCGCCGACCAGGGCCTGGAAACCGCCGAACTTGCGGCGACGGGCGTCCCAATCGACCGGGGAGTCCGGCAGCGGCATGTAGCCGACCTCCCCGGCGCCGCCGGTGAAGCCGCGGTGCAGCCGCCCGGCGATCACGATCGCCGCGCCGACCCCCGCCCCGGCCCAGAGCAGGACGAAGTCCTCGAAGCCCGCCGCGGCGCCCGAGGAGCGCTCGGCGACGGCGGCCAGGTTCACGTCGTTCTCGATCGACACCGGCGCGCCGATCGCCTCGGTCAACTCCTCGACCAGCCGCGGCGAGTGCCAGCCCGGCAGGTGGGAGGCGTAGCGCAGCTTGCCGGTGACCGGGTCGGGGGCGCCGCCGACCCCGATCGCCGCAGTGCGCAGGCCACCCTCGGGGACCCCAGCGGCCCGGACCGCCTCGGCCACCGCGGCGGCGACGGTCGGGACGGTCCCGGCGGCCGGCACGCCCTTGGTCGGCACGGTGTGCTCGGCCAGCGTGGTGCCGGTGATGTCGGCGACGGCGACCCGGATCTCGCTGTTGGTGACGTCCAGTCCGGCGACGTACCCGGCGGCCGGATTCACCTGGTACAGCTGGGCGTTGGGCCCTGGACCGCCCGCCGTGGTGCCGACCGGCAGGACCAACCCGGCCGCCTCCAGCCGGGCCAGCAGCTGGGAGGCGGTGGGCTTGGACAGCCCGGTGAGGGCGCCGATCTGGGTGCGCGACAACGGCCCGTTCTCCAGCAGCAGTTCGAGGGCGGCACGGTCGTTGATGGCGCGCAGCAGGCTGGGGGTGCCGGCGAGGGGGGCCTTGGCGGTGCTCTTGGTCATGCCCGGAATCCTCCTCTTTCGGCTGGTCGACGGGTGCGGAGGGTTTTTGAAGAACTGTTAGGAAACTTTCCAGTCGCTCGGAGAGGACCGTACGGGCCGTCTCGGCGGAGTGTCAATGGCCGGTACCGCGTCGGATGCCGAAGCGTTACCGGGCAGCACGAAGCCCCGCCCCCGCCGAAGCGGGAGCGGGGCTCTCGTCCCGTTCCAGGGGCCGCGGGGCCTACGGCTTGGCGTCCTCCGGGGCCTTCGCGGCCGGGATGGGCTCGGTCGCCCGGTAGCGGGGGGAGCCCGGGTCGGCCAGGGCGGACGGGGCGCCCTGCTCGGCGATCGGGACCGGCGAGGGGGCGATCACCAGGTTGGTCGCACCGACCGCCGGGGCCTCCTCCTTGACCTTGATCCCGGCCTCGTCGAAGGCGGCCTTCAGCCGCTGGCGCAGCGCCCGCGACACCGAGGCCGCCTTGCCCGGGGCCGTCCTGGCCTCGACCCGCAGCACCACCGACTCCGGGGCGACCGACTCCACGCCCAGGATCGACACCGGCGCCCAGATCAGCTCGTCGTACGGAGCCTCCTTGGCCATCACCTCGGCCGTCGCCAGGATCAGGTCCTCGACCCGGGTCAGGTCCTCCTTGTAGCCGACCTGCACGTCCACCGAGGCCGTCGCCCAGCCCTGGCTCATGTTGGCGATCCGCTTCACCTCGCCGTTGCGGATGTACCAGATCTCACCGTTCGAGCCGCGCAGCTTGGTCACCCGCAGGCCGACCTCCAGCACCGTGCCGCTGGCCACCCCGGTGTCGATCTCGTCGCCGACGCCGTACTGGTCCTCCATGATCATGAAGACTCCGGAGAGGAAGTCGGTGACCAGGTTGCGGGCGCCGAAACCGATCGCCACACCGGCCACACCGGCACTCGCCAACAGCGGCGCCAGGTTCACCCCCAGGGCGCCGAGCACCATCAGCGCCGCCGTGCCCAGGATGGTGAACGAGGCCACGCTGCGCAGCACGGAGCCGATCGCCTCCGAGCGCTGTTGGCGCCGCTCGGTGTTCACCACCCCGGTGTTGGCCAGCAGCCCGCCGAACCGGCTCTCCTCCTGGGATTCGTGGGTGCGCGCCATCCGCGCCACGAGCTGGGTGATGAGCTTGCGCACCACGGCCCGCAGCACCAGGGCCAGCGCGATGATGAAGACTATCCGCAGCCCGCCGGTCAGCCAGCCCTGCCAGTGGGTGTCGAACCAGCTGGCGGCCTGCCGGGTGGTGTCCGAGACCTCCTGCGCGCTGGTCGGTATCCGCAGGTCGAGCTCCGGCAGCTGCGCGGTCGGGCTCGGAGCCGGCGTCGGGTTGGCGAGCGTCGAGGACGCGTCGGACGGGCCGATGGCACCGAAGCTGAACACGTGCGGACCTTCCTTGCTGGGTGCGTGTCTGGCCCGGGGTCCGCCGGCAAGCGGCCCGCGGACCGTGCGGGCAAGCCTAACCGCCCCGCCTGCCCCGGCGGACCGGTCGAAAACCTCGCACGAGAGTGCCCGAGAGCGCACGGAGAGTTCCGAACGCCCCGTCAACGCTCCCGCGCGCTCCCCCCGGACCCGGGCGCCGGAGCCGCCCCGGCCGGTCAGGGCACTGCTCCGGACGGCCGAACCGCGCCCCCGGGAACGCCACCCGGCGGGGCCACCGCGGCCGGCCGCACCGCCACCCGGGTGCAACCCAACCTCGCCCCGGGCATATCGGCTATGACAGAGACCACACCGGAGTTCAGGTCAGGTCCGTTACACAGGAGTGGTGGCGCCGTACAAAGTGGTAAGGCGACACTGGGGGAGATCGCGCACGCGTGGCGCGATCCAACCGCTCGTCCCGGCGCGAGCCACGCGCCGCAGGCGTCCAAGGAGGCATCCGTGCCGCATGTCCTGGTCCTCAACGCGTCCTACGAGCCACTCGGCGTCGTATCGATGCGCCGCGCACTCATCCTGGTCCTCAACCACAAGGCGGTCAGCCTGGAGGACTCGGAAGTCACTCTGCACAGCGCCACCAGCGCCCTTCCGGCGCCGTCCGTCGTCCGTCTGACCCGCTTCGTGAGGGTCCCGTTCTGCGGGCCCGTCCCGCTCACCCGCCGGGCGCTGTTCGCCCGCGACCACGGCCGCTGCGTCTACTGCGGGGCCGCCGCCACCAGCGTCGACCACGTGATTCCGCGCAGCCGCGGTGGCCAGCACCGGTGGGACAACGTGGTGGCGGCCTGCCGCCGCTGCAACCACACCAAGGCCGACCGCCACCTCACCGAACTCGGCTGGCGGATGAAACGACCACCCGCGCCGCCCAGCGGCCTGGCCTGGCGCATCATCGGCACCGGGATCAAGGACCCTCGCTGGCGGCCCTACCTGGAACCCTACGGCGGCGCGGACCAGCTGCGTGCCCCGCAATGGGGGGAGTACGACCACACCGAGCAACCGGTGCACCCCGTCCCGCTCGGCCGGACGCACCCCGCCCCCGTCCGCCGCGGTGAGCAGCCCGAACCGCTCTCCGCCTGACCACAGCTCCACAAGGGCCCGCCCGTCATATCCGTCGGTACGCGCCTCATGGGCCGCCAGCCCCCCCGCACCGGGGAGCTGGCGGCCCGCCGCTGTGCCCCCCTTTTTTGGGCCCGGCTCGCCTCCGGGGCGCTCTTGCCCCGGCGCCGACGGTCGGCGCTTCCTCGCTCCTTCGTCACTCCCTTTCGGCACCGGCGCGCCCCTTCGGCTCGCCGGGCCCCCCTTTTCGTGCCCGGCTCGCCTCCGGGGCGCTCTGGACCCGGCGCCGACGGTCGGCGCTCCCTCGCTCGTGCCTCGCTCCCTCGCTTCTCCCTTTCGGCACCGGCGCGCCCCTTCGGCTCACCGGGCGGTGCCGTCGGGAGTGCTACGGCTTGGGCGCCGCCGGGTTGGCCGGGGTGACGGGCTGCTTGGGGTTCGGCCCGGCCGGGGGTTGCGGGGCGGGCGGCGCGGCCGGGGCGGGCGGCGTGGTCACGGCGTACAGCTCGACGCCCCACAGCGAGTAGCCGTACTTGGTGGCCCGCGCCACGCCCTGCACCCGGACGTAGCGGACGCCGGGGGCGTCGAAGCGCACCGTCTCGTCGCCGCCCTTGCCGTTGTCCACCGTCGCCGCGTCCGTCCAGGTGTTCCCGTCCGCCGAGACCTGGATCTTGTACGAGGAGGCGTACGCGGCCTGCCAGTGCAGCACCGCCGAGCCCAGCCTGGTCGCCTGCGGCAGCTCCAGCCGCACCCAGGCGTCGTCCTTGGCCGGCGAGGACCAGCGGGTCTTCGGATTGCCGTCGGTGACCGCCGAGGCCGGGAAGTCCGCCGTCTCGTCGCCCGAGGAGGTGGCCTTGGCGCCGACCGCGAGGTCGGGACCGCCGGTGGGCGGCACCACGTGCACCTGGAGCACCTGCCGGACGGAGGTGCCGCCGGCCACGAACTGCACCGGCACCCGGTACGTCCCGGACGGCGTGTCCGGGGCGGCCGCGACCAGCAGCGGCACGCCCACCCGGCCGCCGCGCGGCACGCTGAGCGGGCCGGCCGGGGTGACGGTCAGGCCCTTGGCGGCGGCCGGCACCTCGGTGCGCAGCTCGCCGGTGGTGCCCTCGGGGCGGCCGGCCTCCACGGTGGCCCGGGTCTGGACGGGCGCGGCCGCGCCGGTGACCACGTCCAGGGCCGGGTCGGCGAGGTTGAGCCGGGCCGCGGGGGCGTCCGCGTACCAGGGGATCACCTGGTTGACCACCGGCGGGTCGCCGCCGGGCTTCCAGGTCAGCCGGAACGCGTCGGCGGGCTGCCCGCCGGCCGGCAGCTCGTTGTAGCCGGGCTGCACGGCGCCGATGTCGGCCCAGGTGCCGTCGGCCCGCCGCACCGCGATGGTGGCGGTGGCGTGCACGGCGGGGTCGGTCAGCACGGTGAGCCGGTCCAGCGGACGGGCCGCGCCGAGCTCGACGGTGAGCGGCTCGTCCTGCGCGGTCGGCGGCTTGGCGGCCCGGTACGCGGTGTCCGGGTTGCCGTCCAGCACGGCGTCGGCGGAGGAGCCGGGCACCGCGTCGGGACCGCCGCTGACGCTGGCCGGGGAGTCGTCCGGGGCGGTGACGGTGAACTCGCGCACCGCGACGGCGGTCTTCTGCGCGGTGGTGGCCCGCAGCCGCACCGCCCGGACCACGGTGCCGGGCGGCAGCTGGGCGCTGACCGTCTTCTGGTTCTTCACGGTGGTCAGCTGCTTCCAGCCGCCCTCGCCGGTGGAGTACTCCAGCACGCCGTCGCGGATGTAGTCGTCCGCGGCGCTGCGGGCGTCCGGGCCGTTGCCCCAGCCGCCCATCAGCACGGTCACGCCGCTGACGGGGCGGCCCGCGCCGAGGTCCAGGCCGACCGAGTCGCCGGGCTGCGGGGGAGCGGAGCTCCAGTAGAAGGTGTCGGCCGCGCCGTCGGTCATCAGCGCGGGCAGGTGGTCCTGGGCGGTGCCCATGGTGGTGGTCGGGGTGAGGGCGCCGCCGCCCACGCCGGCCCAGTTGTCGGCGGCGCGCACCGCGCGCTCCAGGAACGGGCCGAGCACCCCGGCGCCGACGGTGGCCGGGGCCCGGTCCAGCTGCTCGCGCAGCCGGTTGAGCTCGACCCGGGCCTTCCAGGCCGCGGCGCCGTCGCCGCCGTGCTGCGCCAGCAGCATGTCCAGGGCGGCCTGCCCGGCGAGCCCGTAGTCGCGCAGCGGGCCCAGCCAGGGCGCGGCCTCGCCGGCCAGCTGGGCGGTGGCCGGGGTGCCGGCCAGGGTCTGCTGGGCGGTGGCCATGGTGGTGAAGGCCTCCCGCAGCGGGGCGGCGGCCTCGATCAGCTTGGCGAGGTCGGGGGCGGTGCCGGAGGTGGGCTCGGCGGCCGCCCAGAACCGGTCCAGCAGCGGCGTCAGGTAGGCGGACTCCTGCTTGGACAGCGGGGAGGAGGTGCTGTTCCCGGCCAGCGCGGTGACCGCGGACAGCGTCGTCCCGGCGGGCGTCGCGGCGGCGCCGGTCGGCCCGGCCAGCGCGCGCACGGCGGCCCGCCAGGATTCCTCGGGCTGGTAGCCGGTGGGGTTCCAGGCGAAGTCGCCGGCCGTGGCGATGGCGATCCGGGAGGCCACCGGCTGGCGCATCGCGCCGGTCAGCAGCACCGCCGAGCGGGTGGCCACCTCCGCGTCGCGCCCGCCGTAGGCGCCGAGGAAGAGCCGGTCCGGGCTGGCGTCGTTGACCGGGTAGTTGTCCATGGTGAGCAGCGGGTGCCCGTACAGCCCGGCGGTGTCGGAGGCCTGGGCGCCGGTGATCTTCTCCGGAATCACCCCGACCCCGCTCCAGGCCACCTGCACGCCCTCCGGCAGCGCCGCGGCCAGCGCCTTGCGGTACGGGGTGGAGCCCTGCTGGTGGGACTCGGTCGGGACGATCGACAGCGGTGCCAGGCCCGGGTTCTTGGCGATCAGCCGGTCCTGCACCTTGCGCACCAGCTCGGCCTGCGCCTTGGCGGCCGCGGCCGGCCCGGTGCCGTACTTGTCGCGGTCGCCGCCGCAGTGCCACTCGTCGTAGCTGACGTCCAGGAACTGGAGCTGGAAGGCGGTGAAGCCGAGCCCGCGCAGCGCGTCCAGCTTGTTCACCAGCGCGTCGGCGTCCTTGCCGGAGCTGAAGCAGAAGGACTGCCCCGGGTCGATCGCGTAGCCGAGGGTGACGTGGTTCTGCCGCGCCCGGGCGCCCAGTTCGCGCAGTTCCTCGGCCTGGGCGGCCGGGTAGGCGGTGCGCCAGCGGGCGAGCCGGTACGGGTCGTCACCGGGGGCGTAGAGGTAGAAGTTCTGCTTGGAACGGCCGAGGAAGTCGATCTGCTCCAGTCGCTGCTGGGCCGTCCACGGGGTGCCGTAGAAGGCCTCGGCGGTGCCGCGCACGGGCGCGCCGGTCGGCCAGTCCCGCAGGGTGACCCCGGGCAGGCCGAGCCCGGCCGCCCCGGGCGCCTGCCCCTGTCCGGCCGGTACGGCGGCGAGCAGCTGACGCAGGCTCTGGGCGGCGTAGAAGGTGCCGGTGGTGTCCACGCCGGCCAGCACCACGGCGCCGTACGTCCCGCCGCCCTGGGCGGGCAGCTGACCGGCCGACAGCACGTACCCGCCGGCCGGCAGGCCCGCGAGGGAGGGCACGGCGGCGTCCTTGCCACCGGTCGCGGTGGCCAACTGGCGCAGTGTCCGGCCCGGTTCGCCGTCGGCGCCCTGGCCGACGTACACCACCAGGGAGCCGGCGGCCGGCGTCCCTGCGTCCGGCTGCGGCGTCACCTCGCTCGCCCCGGCGATCTCCAGCACCTCGCGGACGGCCCCGATCGCGGCGAAGTCCGCCTTGTCCCCGGTCACCAGGGTCACGGCGGACGGCACCGCGACGGGCTTGCCCGCCACCGTCTGCTGCTGCGGCTTGGGGAACACCTTGGGGTCGGTCACGCTGCCCAGCGGGGTCTGCGGCGCGGAGCTCACCACGGCCGGTGCCGCGCCGGCCGCGTACGCCGTCGAGGGCGTCGCCCCGGCCAGCAGGCCGCCGACCACCGCGGCGGCCGCGACCCCGGCCGCGATCTGCAGCGCCCGCCGGCCCGGCCGCCTCGCGGCCCGTTCCGCCCGTTCCTCGCGCACCGACGACAACAGTGGCTCCGTTCCCTTGAGGTCGGCGATCAGCCGGTCCGCCGTCCGCGGCGCGACCTGACGACACGTCCGCGCGGTGACCTGCCGCGCCGCCACCGCCGCGGGGTGGTGCACGACCTCCCGCAGCGCCGGGCTCTGCTCCAATTGCGACCGCAGCCGCCGCCCGGCCGCAACGGACACACGGGCTTGCACAGGAGCCTCCTCGCCAGGCCGGAACCACATCCTCGGCAACCCCACCAGTCGGCCGACCCGGTGTCAACGCCGTCGACGGCTATGCCCGTTATGCCGGAATAGATCGCATGTCGGACCGGCCCGGAATCGGCGGGCGCCGTCGCCGGGAGGGTACCGGACGGCAGTGTCCGGCCGGCGATCGGCGCTGGTCAGTGCGGCTTCGCGGCGGCCCGCGCGGAAGGTCCCCGGCCCGGCGATCGCCCGCTGACGCCGTGTCGCGCAGCGTCGTCGGGCGGTTACCCGGGTAGGACTGTGGTCGTCCTGACCGGGCGTAGCCGAGACATCGCAGGAGCCGCGAGTGGCCGCTTACCACGACAGTGACGGAGCCGAGCAGGTGCCGGCGCAGGACGCTCCGCCGCCGCCCGCCGAACTGGTGGCGCTGGCCCGGGCGTACGGGGTGGACAGCAGCTACCCGGGGCCGGGCGGGCAGGCGGTGGGAGCGCGGACGCTGGTCGCGGTGCTGGCGGCGATGGGGGTGGCGGCCGGCACGCCCGAGGAGGCGCGGGAGTCGCTGGAGCGTCACCGGGCCGAGCAGCGGGCCCGGTTGCTGCCGCCCTGCGTGGTGGTCCGGCAGGGCCGGCGCACCGCCCTGGACGTGCCGGCGGACGCCCGGCTGCGGGTGGAGCTGGAGGACGGCGGCAGCTGGGAGCTGCCCCGGGGGCACTCGCACTGGGTGCCGGGGGACCTGCCGCTGGGGCGGCACACCCTCGTCGCGGAGAGCAACGGCACCGGGGCGAAGGCCGTGCTGATCGTCGCCCCCGAGCGGCTGCCCCGGCTCCCCGGCCGCAGCTGGGGCTTCCTCACCCAGCTGTACTCGGTGCTGTCCGACCGCTCCTGGGGCATGGGCGACCTCGGCGACCTCGCCGAGCTGGCGCAGTGGGCGGGCGCCGGCCTCGGCGCGGGCTTCGTCCAGCTCAACCCGCTGCACGCGGGCCTGCCCACCAGCCCCTCCGACCCCTCCCCGTACCGCCCCTCCTCCCGCCGCTTCGCCGACCCGGTGCACCTGCGGATCGAGGCCGTCCCCGAGTACGCGTACCTCACGGGAGACCGGCGCGACCAGGCCGAGGAGCTGAGCCGCCGCGCGGCCCGGCTGCGCGAGGAGGTGCTCGGCCACGACGCGCTGATCGACCGCGACGCCGTCTGGCGGCTCAAGCGCGAGGCCCTGGAACTGCTGCACGAGGTGCCGCGCGGCCCCGGTCGGCAGGCCGGGTACGAGGCGTACCGACGCGGCGAGGGCGAGTGGCTGCGCCGGCACGCCCTGTGGAACGCCCTGGCCGAGGAGCACGGCTCCGACTGGCACCACTGGCCCAAGGGCCTGCGTCACCCGGACGGCCCACAGATCGCGCAGGCGGAGAAGGAACTCGCGGACCGGGTCGAGTTCCACCGCTGGCTCGCCTGGCAGGTCGACCAGCAGCTCGTCGCCGCCCAGCGCGCCGCCCGCGAGGCCGGCATGCCGGTCGGCCTGATCCACGACCTCGCCGTCGGCGTCCACCCCGACGGCGCGGACGCCTGGGCCCTCCAGGACGTCCTGGCCGGCGGCATCGCGGTCGGCGCCCCGCCGGACGCCTTCAACGCCCACGGCCAGGACTGGGGCCTGCCGCCCTGGCGCCCGGACGCCCTCGCCGAGGCCGGCTACGCCCCGTACGCCGAGCTGCTGCGGGCCGTCGCCCGACACGCCGGGGCGCTGCGCATCGACCACGTGATGGGCCTGTTCCGCCTCTGGTGGGTACCGGCCGGGCACCCGCCCACCGAAGGCGTGTACGTCCGGTACGACGCGGAGGCGATGCTCGGAGTGCTGGCGCTGGAGGCGCACCGGGCCGGGACGGCGGTGATCGGCGAGGACCTCGGCACGGTCGAGCCGGGCGTGCGGGAGGAGCTGGCGGCGCGCGGCGTGCTCGGCACCTCCGTCCTCTGGTTCGAGCGGGACTGGCAGGGCGACGGCGCCGTGCTGCCCCCGGACCGCTGGCGGCCGGGCTGCCTGGCCACCCTCACCACCCACGACCTGCCCAGCACCGCCGCCCGGCTCTCGGGTGAGCACGTCGAGCTGCGGCACCGGCTCGGCCTGCTGGCCCGGCCGCTGGGCGAGGAGCAGGAGCGGGCGGCGGCGGAGCTGGCGGACTGGCGGGCCGAACTGGCCGCGCGGGGGCTGCTGCGGCCGGGCGAGCCGCTGACGATGCCCGCGCTGTACGGCTTCCTGCGGGCGACCCCGGCGGAGCTGGTCGGCGTCTGGCTGCCGGACCTGGTCGGCGACCCGCGGCCGCAGAACCTGCCCGGCACCTGGGACCAGTACCCGAACTGGCGCCTTCCGGTCGCCGACGGCGCCGGCACCCCGGTCACCCTGGACGGCCTCGCCGCCACCCCGGCCGCCTCCCTCCTCGCCCACCTCCTCGCCACGCCGGGGCCGCACTGATCCCCCCGGCCCCCACCCGACCCCCGACGCGCGCGCCGCGTCCCTCACTTCCGCCACCCCGGCCCGCCGCAGGCGCCCCCGGCCCCCACCCGACCCCCGACGCGCGCGCCCCCGTAAGCGGCGGGTAAGTTGGAAACGTGGACAAGAGGAACGCTTTGCGAGCCGGCGCGGTTTGCGCAACGGTCACGCTGATGATGCTGCTGTCGTCGCCCGCCATGGCCTTCACCAGGGACGACGGCGATGACCCCGGTGCCGGCCTGAGCGTCGGCCAGACCCTCGGCCTGTACGTGTTTCTCCCGCTCGTCGCCTTCGCGGTGATCGCCGGTCTGGCCGGTCTGCCGTACGGCAAGGGCAAGAAGAAGTAACCACCCAGATCCCCCGCACCAACCCGAAGGGGCGCCGGACGATCCCGTCCGGCGCCCCTTCGGGCTATGCGGCCACCGTCAGCGGGCCCCCGCCGCACGGTCGACCGCCTGCGCCTTGAGCGCGCGCTCGATGCCCGCCCGGGACTCGACGACCTGGCGCCGCAGGGCCGGCGCCGGCTCGGCCGAGGCCAGCCACGCGTCGGTGGCCTCCAGGGTGCCGGCCGTCACCTGGAGCGACGGGTACAGCCCGACGATGATCTGCTGCGAGATCTCGTGGCTGCGGGTCTCCCAGATGCCCTTCACCGCCGCGAAGTACTTCTCCGCGTACGGCGCGATCAGCTCGCGCTGGTCGGACTGCTGGAAGCCGGCGATGACGGCGTCCTGCACATAGTTCGTCAGCTTGTCCGACTCGATCACCGACGCCCAGGCCTCCGCCTTGGCCTCGGAGGTCGGCCGGGCGGCGCGGCAGGTGGCCGCGTGCTCCTGGCCGGCCGCGGTGTTGTCCCGCTCCAGCTCGGCCGCGATGGCGGCCTCGTCCGCCCGGCCGGTGGCGGCCAGTCGGCCGAGCAGGGTCCAGCGCAGCTCGGTGTCCACCGCGAGGCCCTTGATCTCGACCGAGCCGTCCAGCAGGCCGGCGAGCAGCGCGAGCTGACCGTCCGTACGGGCGACCGAGGCGAGGGCGCGGGCCCAGGCCAGCTGGTGGTCGCTGCCGGGGTCGGCGGCGCGCAGGTGCTCCTCCGCGGCGGCGGCCCAGCGGGCCAGGCCCTGCTCGCGCCACTCCGGGTCGGCGTAGGCGTCCAGGGCGAGCTTGACCTGGCGCTGCACCGACTGCACCACGCCGATGTCGCTCTCGCGCCCGATGCCGGACAGCGCCAGCGACAGGTAGTCACGGGCGGCGAGCTCGCCGTCGCGGGTCATGTCCCAGGCGGAGGCCCAGCACAGCGCGCGGGGGAGCGAGTCGGTGAAGCCGCCGAGGTTCTCGGTGACGACGGCCAGCGAGTCCTCGTCCAGCCGGATCTTGGCGTACGAGAGGTCGTCGTCGTTGAGCAGCACGACGGCCGGGCGGTGGCGGCCGACCAGCTCGGGCACCTCGGTGCGCGGGCCGTCGACGTCCAGCTCGATCCGGTCGGTGCGCACCAGGGTGTCACCGTTCAGCTCGTACAGGCCGATCGCGATGCGGTGCGGGCGCAGCACGGCCTCGCCCTTGGCGCCGGCGGGCAGCGCGGGGGCCTCCTGGAGCACCGCGAAGGACTCGATCTCGCCGTCGGTGTTGACGGTGATGGCGGGCCGCAGCACGTTGATGCCGGCGGTCTCCAGCCAGGACTTGGACCAGGCCTTGAGGTCGCGGCCGCTGGCCTCCTCCAGGGCGCCGAGCAGGTCGCTGAGCCGGGTGTTGCCCCAGGCGTGGCGCTTGAAGTAGGCCTGCACGCCCTGGAAGAAGGCGTCCTGGCCGACGTACGCCACCAGCTGCTTGAGCACCGAGGCGCCCTTGGCGTAGGTGATGCCGTCGAAGTTGACCTGGACGTCCTCCAGGTCGTTGATGTCCGCCATGATCGGGTGGGTGGACGGCAGCTGGTCCTGCCGGTACGCCCAGGTCTTCATCTGGTTGGCGAAGGTGGTCCAGGAGTGCGGCCAGCGGGAGCCGGGGGCCTCGGCCTGGCAGACCGCCTCGGCGAAGGTCGCGAAGGACTCGTTCAGCCAGAGGTCGTTCCACCACTCCATGGTGACGAGGTCGCCGAACCACATGTGGGCGAGCTCGTGCAGGATCGTCGCGGCGCGGGCCTCGTACGCGGCGTCGGTGACCTTGGAGCGGAACACGTACTGGTCGCGCAGGGTCACGGCGCCCGCGTTCTCCATCGCGCCGGCGTTGAACTCCGGGACGAACAGCTGGTCGTACTTCGCGAACGGGTACGGGAAGTCGAACTTCTCCTGGAAGTAGTCGAAGCCCTGCTTGGTGACCTCGAAGACGGCCTCCGGGTCCAGGAACTCGCGCAGCGAGGGCCGGCAGTAGATGCCCAGCGGCACCCGCTGCTCGCCGTTCTCGTAGGTGTCGAAGACCCCGACGTAGGGGCCGGCGACGAGCGCGGTGATGTAGCTGGAGATCCGGGCGGTGGGCTCGAACGTCCAGACCTGGGTGTCCCCTTCGCCGGTCGGCTGCGGAGTGGGCGAGTTGGAGACCACGACCCAGCCCTGGGGCGCGGTCACGGTGAACGCGAACGTGGCCTTCAGGTCGGGCTGTTCGAAGTTGGCGAAGACCCGGCGGGCGTCCGGCACCTCGAACTGGCTGTACAGGTAGGTCTCGCCGTCGACCGGGTCGACGAACCGGTGCAGGCCCTCACCGGTGTTGGTGTACTCGCAGGTGGCGACGACCCGCAGCTCGTTCTCGGCCGCCAGGCCCGGCAGCGGGATGCGGCTGTCGACGAAGCTCGCCGGGTCGAGCCGCTCGCCGTTGAGGGTGATCTCCTCGACGCTCGGGGCGACGAGGTCGATGAAGGTCTCCGCGCCGGGGGTGGTGGCGGTGAACCGGACCACGGTGGTGGACCGGAAGGTGCCGCCTTCGCGGGCCGAACCGAGGTCGAGCTCGATGTCGTACGCGTCCACGTGGAGGAGGTCGGCCCGGGTGCGGGCCTCCTCACGGGTCAGGTTTGTGCCGGGCACTCGCTGCACTCCTTCGTCAGGCTGATGGTCCGAATCCTCGCACGTCCAACGTACGGGGCAGCCGAAAAATCACAGGCGGGGCGGGCCCGGGCCATCGCCCGGTGCCCGCCCCGCCGTGGCGGTCGCGACGGGGGGTCAGTCCCCCCGCGGCGTCACTTCTTCCACTTGGTCAGCGGACCCTCGCTGGCGCTGTAGCGGCGGAACGCGTAGACGGCGGCGCCGTCGTCCGAGATCAGGTACTCGGAGGTGCTGCTGCCGATGCTCATGCCGCTGGTCATCGCCATGGTGCCGATGTCGGACAGCGAGCCGTCGGTCGGCGAGAGCGTCACCAGCCGGGCCGGCTTGTTGTAGCCCTGGTCGACGACAGCGCGGACCTTGCCGTTCTTGTCGGTCCCGGCCACCAGGCGGATGTCGTTGCTGTCCGAGCCGGAGTTGGCGGACCACAGGCGCTTGCCGGTGTTCAGGTCGTAGGCGTTGATGCCCGACTTGCCGCCGCCGACCTGCACGTACAGCGTGGTGCCGCTGACCACGTTGCGGGTTTCGGCCTGGTCCTGGCCGGTGAGCCGCAGGCTGTCCGAACCGGGCTCCTTGACGGACATCTGGTTGCCCGGCTTGTTGTCCTTGTCGAACGGCAGGACGTAGTCGCCCTGCGGGCCGTTGGTCATCAACAGCACCAGCGGCTTGTCCGAGAGGACCGAGTCGACCTCCTCGATGTTGCCGGTGAGGGTGATCGCGTTGCTGGCGCTCTTGCCGGTGTCGGCGTTGACGATGACCAGCTGCGACTTCGGGCCGCTGGTGCCGTAGCAGCGGTCGCTGACCGCGATCTGGCCGCCGGCCGCCTTGGCGCGCAGCGTGCAGTCCTTGTCGCGCGGCTGGTACTGCCAGGCCGGCTGGCCGGTGGCGATGTTCAGGGCGCCGACCGCGTTGCCGCCGACGGCGACCACGTTGTCGGTGACGCTGAGGGTCGGCGAGGACATCCGGTCGGTCGAGACCTTGACGCTCCAGAGCATCTTGCCCTGGGTCAGGTCGACGGCGCCGACGGTGGAGCAGTCGCTGTCACCGGTGTTGAAGGAGACGGCGGCGACGCCCTTGGAGTTGGCGCCGTACGAGGCGGTGCACAGCTCCTTGCTGCCGGACGGGGCCGGGATGTTCCAGGCCTCCTTGCCGTCGGCCAGGTTGTAGGCCCGGATACCGGAGCTGTCCACGCGCACGGCGAGCTTGTCGGTGCCCCAGATGCCGAGCAGCTGGTTCGAGCTGTCCGAGCCGGCGGCCTTGGCGGCCGTCCAGGCGATGCTGAAGGTGGCGCCCTTGGTGGCCGGGCCCGGGGTGGGGTTGCCGGGGCCGCTGTTCGTGCCGCCGTTGTCGCCGCCCGCGATCGGGGTCGGGTCCGGCGCGGGGTCCGGCTTGGGGTCCTTGAGCAGGACGACCAGGGCGGCCACGATCGAGATCGCCAGCACGCCGCCGATGATCCCGCCCCAGAGCATCACCGGGTTGCGCTGCTTGGTCGCCGCCGGCGCCACGGGCGCGCCCGGGTAGGTGTACCCGTTCTGCGGCGGGTAGTTGTAGCCGCCGGTGTTGTAGGCCTGCCCGGCGTCGGGGGCCGCGAACGGGCCGCCGGGGACGGGGTCGTACGGGCCGACCGGCGCACCCGGGGGCGGCGGGGCCTGGGCGGGGAACCCGGCCGCGGTCGGTGCGTACGCCGCGTACTCCGGGCTGCCGACGGGCGGCTGCGGCGGCTGTGCGGGCGGTGCCGGCGGCTGGGCGGGCGGCGGGCCCGCGGGGGCGCTCTGGCCCGGGACGGCCGCGCCGTCCAGCTGCGTCATCTGGTCCGCGACGGCGGCCGGATCCACACCGCCGCCGGGCGGGCGCCCGAAGGAGACGCCCCGGTTGTCCTGCGGACCGCTGCCGGGCGTTTCGCCTGCCCCCGGCGTAGGGTGATCCCCTGCCATCTGATTCCCCGTCATGTCTGGAAGCGTCCCCTGCCCGGTACCGTCCGTGGTTCCGGTGGGACGGGTGAGAAGTGGGCACCATGCTAGTGGTGTGCGCATTTCGGCTGCCGCCAGGACCGTTGAACCCCGGCTCTCCTGCTCCAGGACGTGCAACACCTTCACTCCCCGATCACCGCGGCCCCACGCCCGCCGCGCACCACCCCGCCTCCCGTCTCCGTCCGCGCCCGCTCCCGCCGTGCGCCCGTCCGCACTCCTGTCCGCGTCCGCCCGGCACCCCCGTGCGGGCCCCCGGGCCGTACCCTTCAGGAGTTGAAGGGGACGCCCGGCGGAGGGGTCCCCGCCCTGGGAGGGTGGATCATGTCGACGGACACACCGGGCTCGCAGTCCTCGCTGCACCGGGCGAACCTGGAACGAGTGCTCCGCGCGGTGCGGATGGCCGGCTCGCTGACCCAGGCCGAGATCGCCCGCGGTACCGGTCTGTCCGCGGCCACCGTGTCCAACATCGTGCGGGAGTTGAAGGAGAGCGGCACCGTCGTGGTCGCCGACACCTCCTCCGGCGGCCGCCGCGCCCGCAGCGTCTCGCTCAGCGGCGACGCCGGCATCGTGGTCGGCATCGACTTCGGCCACACCCACCTGCGGGTCGCGGTCGGCAACCTGGCCCACCGGGTGCTGGCCGAGGAGAGCGCCCCGATCGACGTCGACGTCTCCGCGCAGCAGGGCTTCGACCGCGCGGAGGCGATGGTCGAGCGGCTGCTGGCGCAGGCCGGGTTCCAGCCCGACAAGGTGATCGGCGTCGGCCTGGGCGTGCCCGGCCCGATCGACGTGGAGACCGGCGCGCTGGGCTCCACCGCGATCCTGCCCGGCTGGACGGGCATCGCCCCGGGCAAGGAGCTGGCCGAGCGGCTCGGCATGCCGGTGCACGTGGACAACGACGCCAACCTGGGCGCGCTCGGCGAGCTGGTCTGGGGCGCCGGCCGCGGTCTGAACGACCTCGCGTACATCAAGGTCGCCAGCGGGGTCGGCGCCGGGCTGGTGGTGAACGGCCAGATCTACCGCGGTCCGGGCGGCACCGCGGGCGAGATCGGTCACATCACCTTGGACGAGGCGGGGCCGGTCTGCCGCTGCGGCAATCGCGGCTGCCTGGAGACCTTCGTCGGCTCCCGCTACCTGCTCTCGCTGCTCGCCCCCACTCTCGGCCCGGACCTCAGCCTGCCCCGGGTGGTCGAGCTGGCCCAGCGGGGCGACCTCGGCTGCCGCCGGGTGATCGCGGACGCGGGCCGGCAGATCGGCACCGGCGTCGCCACCCTGTGCAACCTGCTGAACCCCCGCCGGGTGATCCTCGGCGGTGACCTCGCCGAGGCCGGCGAGCTGGTGCTCGCCCCGATCCGGGACTCGGTGGCCCGCTACGCGATCCCCAGCGCCGCCCGGCAGCTGTCGGTCGTCCCGGGCACCCTCGGCGGCCGGGCCGAGGTGCTCGGCGCGCTGGCCCTGGTGATGAGCGAGATGGGGGAGTCCGGAGCCCTCGGCCGGGCCTGAGGCGCGGCCTCGGAGCCCGGTGTCCGGGCGCTGCGGGGTGGGCCTCCGGACGCCGGGTCGTGAACAATCCATCACGAAAGATCGATTTCTCTTGCGTCAACGCAGGGTGACCGGCATTCTGGCTCGGCCTCCCGAAATGGCGGGAACCGAACGGCGGCACCGGGCGCGCCGCTCGGCGTCCGGCAACCGGACATTAGACTCGACCGGTCGGCGCCGGCCGGTGCCGTCGGCCTGCCGCCGGGCCGGGAAGCGACGCCCGCCGGACCGCTCGCGGTCCGCGAACACTTAACGAGGAGGAACGGGTGGCCCTGCTGACCCGCATTCGGGGACCGCGCGATCTCGACCGGCTCACGCCCGGACAGCTGGCCGCACTGGCCCAGGAGATCCGGACCTTCCTGGTGACCGAGGTCTCCAAGACCGGCGGGCACCTCGGCCCCAACCTCGGCGTGGTGGAGCTCACCATCGCGCTGCACCGGGTCTTCGACTCGCCGCGCGACCGCATCCTCTTCGACACCGGCCACCAGAGCTACGTCCACAAGGTGCTCACCGGCCGCCAGGACTTCTCCCGGCTGCGCGCCAAGGGTGGCCTGTCCGGCTACCCGTCGCGCGCCGAGTCCGAGCACGACGTGATCGAGAACTCGCACGCCTCCACCGTCCTCTCCTACGCCGACGGCCTGGCCAAGGCCAACCAGCTGCAGGGCAAGAACGACCCGGTCGTCGCGGTGATCGGCGACGGCGCGCTCACCGGCGGCATGGCCTGGGAGGCGCTCAACAACATCGCGGACGCCAAGGACCGCCCGGTCGTCATCGTCGTCAACGACAACGAGCGCTCGTACTCGCCGACCATCGGAGGCCTGGCCAACCACCTCGCCACCCTGCGCACCACCCAGGGCTACGAGCGGTTCCTGTCCTGGGGCAAGGACGCGCTCCAGCGCACCCCGGTGGTCGGCCAGCAGCTGTTCGAGACGCTGCACGGCGCCAAGAAGGGCCTCAAGGACTTCATCGCCCCGCAGGGCATGTTCGAGGACCTCGGCCTCAAGTACATCGGCCCGATCGACGGCCACGACCTGACCGCCCTGGAGTCCGCGCTGACCAAGGCGCGCGGCTTCGGCGGCCCGGTGATCGTGCACTGCCTCACCGAGAAGGGCCGCGGCTACCACGCCGCCGAGAACAACGACGAGGACCGCTTCCACGCCGTCGGCAAGATCCACCCGGAGACCGGCCTGCCGGTCCAGAGCGGCGGCGGCCGGAGCTGGACCTCCGTCTTCGCCGACGAGATGGTCCTGCTCGGCCACGAGCGCGAGGACATCGTCGGCATCACCGCCGCGATGCTCCACCCGGTCGGCCTGGCCCCGTTCGCCAAGGCCTTCCCGGACCGCATCTTCGACGTCGGCATCGCCGAGCAGCACGCCGTCACCAGCGCCGCCGGCCTGGCCACCAACGGGCTGCACCCGGTGTTCGCGGTCTACGCGACCTTCCTCAACCGGGCCTTCGACCAGGTCCTGATGGACGTCGCCCTGCACAAGCTGGGCGTCACCTTCGTGCTGGACCGGGCCGGTGTCACCGGCGACGACGGCGCCTCCCACAACGGCATGTGGGACATGTCGATGCTCCAGCTCGTCCCGACCCTGCGGCTGGCCGCCCCGCGCGACGCCGACCAGGTCCGGGCCCAGCTGCGCGAGGCCGTCGAGGTCAAGGACGCCCCGACCGTGGTCCGCTACTCCAAGGGAACGGTCGGCCCGGCCGTCCCCGCGGTCGGCAAGGTCGGCGGCATGGACGTGCTGCGCGCCGCCGAGGAGCCCTCCGGCGCCCACCGCGCCGATGTGCTGATCGTCTCGGTCGGCGCGATGGCCGGCACCAGCCTGGAGGTCGCCGACCTGCTGGCCGCCCAGGGCATCACCGCCACCGTGGTGGACCCGCGCTGGGTCAAGCCGGTGGACCCGGCCCTGCCGGGCCTGGCCGCCGAGCACCGGGTGGTCGTCACGATCGAGGACAACGGCCGGGTCGGCGGCGTCGGCGCGGCCGTGGCGCAGGCGCTGCGGGACGCCGAGGTGGATCTGCCGGTGCGGGACTTCGGCATCCCCCAGGAGTTCCTGGACCACGCCAGCCGGGCCGAGATCCTGGCCGAGATCGGGCTGAACGCCCCCGACATCGCCCGCAAGGTGACGGCGCTGGTCGCCAAGCTGGACGCGGCGCCGGTCAAGGCCTGACCGGGGAGGGCGTTCCCCGCGCCCGCCCCGTTTCGTCGACGACCGTTCGCCATGACTCCGTAACAGTTCGTCACGAAACAAGCCGATAATCGCACGGAAAGACGGGACCGGCGCCACCGGCGCCGGTCCCGCCCGGTAGGTTGTCAACCGTGCCGACCCCCACCCACCCCAGCCTCGCCGGACTGGCCGAGCGCCTGCCCGAGCGCGTCCGTACCCGTGTCCTGACGGGGTACTGGACCAGGCTGGTGCCGGTGCTCGCGCTGGTCGCGCTGCTCACCCACATCCCCTCCTTCGCCCGGCCCGTCTGGAGCCCGGACGAGGGCTTCCTGGCCACCCAGGCCCGGATGCTGGCGGACGGCGGGGTGCTGTACGACACCGTGGTCGACCGCAAGCCGCCGCTGCTGCCCTGGCTCTACCAGGCCTGCTTCGCCGTCTTCGGCTCCGCCTCGCTCTGGCCGCTGCGCACCCTGGCGGTGGTGGCCCACCTGGTCACCGCGATCCTGCTGGCCTCGATCGCCCGCGGCCGCTGGGGCAACCGGGCAGGGGCCGGCGCCGGACTGCTCTACCTGCTGGTCTCCATCGGGCTCTCCCCGGAGGACACCCAGGCGGCGACCTTCGAGGTCTTCATGCTGCCCGCCATGGTGGCCGCCTTCCGGTACGCCGAACGGCGCCGCTGGCTGGCCGCGGGCATCGCGGTCGCCCTGTGCTCACTGACCAAGCAGACCGGCGGCGCTGTGCTGCTCCCGGTGCTCTGGATGCTCCTCCAGGACGCCCGCCGGCGCGGGGTGCGCTGGCCGCCCGCACTGTTCAAGATCGGGTTCGGCTTCACCCTGCCGATAGCGCTGGTCGCGGTGATCCTCACCAAGCCCAAGGGCTTCCTCTTCTGGGTGGTCACCGGCAGCGGCGACTACGCCTCCTTCGGCGGCGCCTGGCTCCAGATGCTCGGCCGGGCGCTCGGCAACTCGGCCATCCTGGCCGCGGCCGGCCTGGGCTTCCTGCTCCCGGTCGGGCGCCGGCTCTGGCTCAAGCACCGCCACCGCCCGCTGCCGGCGGCCGGCGAGGAGCACGGCTCGACCGCCGACCTGTGGGTCTGGCTGCTCTCCTCGGTCGCCGCCGTCAGCGTGGGCTTCCACTTCTTCGGCCACTACTACCTCCAGCTGATGCCGCCGCTGGTGCTGCTGGGCACCGGGGCGGTCGCCACCTCGGCGATCCGCTGGAAGCCCGTCCTGGCGTACACGGCGGTCGCCGCCACGGTGTTCTGGGGCCTGGCGATGGCCTGGCCGGGGGAGCGGCTCAACCGCACCACCGAGGTCGCCACCGTCGTCGCCGCCCAGACCACCCCCAAGGACCGGGTGCTGGTCTGGGGCATGCACCCCGAGCTGTACTGGCTGGCCGACCGCAAGCCCGCCACCCGCTACCTGACCGCCGGCTTCCTGACCAACTACAGCGGCGGCAAGGACGGCAACCAGAACGTCGGCGAGCAGTTCAGCGTCTCCAACGCCTGGCAGACCTTCGACAAGGAGCTGGCCGATGGCCTGCCCGAGGTCGTGGTCGACGACTCCGGCATCGCCCCGTACCAGCCGGTCATGGTCCCCCGGATCGAGAACCTGCTGGACACCCACTACGAGATGGTCGGCGTCTTCGCCGACACCGTGGTCTACCGCCTCAAGCACTGAGAGCGCCGCGTGGCGCCGAGGGCCTTGAGGCGTCCGTACACGGACCGCGGTGCCGTGCACCCCGTACACAGCCAGGAGCCCCGGCGACCGAGCGGTCACCGGGGCTCCTGCGGTACAGCCGTTACGCGGGCACCGAGGCCACGCCCGGGGCGAGGAACGGCTTGCCGTTCACCCGCTCCGAGACGCCCTCACGGTCCAGGTACGGGGTGATCCCGCCCAGGTGGAAGGGCCAGCCGGCACCGGTGATCATGCAGAGGTCGATGTCCTGCGCCTCGGCGACGACACCCTCCTCCAGCATCAGGCCGATCTCCTGCGCCACGGCCTCCAGGGCGCGGGCGCGGACCTGCTCCTCGGTGAGCACCGTGTCGCCGAAGGACAGCAGCGCCAGCACCTCGGGGTCGAGGACCTGCTGGCCGTCCACCCAGGTGTAGAAGCCGCGCTTGCCGGCCTTGACCACCTTGGCGAGGTTCTCGGAGACGGTGAACCGCTCCGGGAAGGCGCCGGCCAGGGTCTCCGAGACGTGCAGCGCGATGGCCGGGCCGACCAGCTCCAGCAGCACGATCGGGGACATCGGCAGGCCGAGCGGCGCGACGGCCTTCTCGACGTCGGCGATCGGGGTGCCCTCGTCGATGATGTTCTGGATCTCGCCCATGAAGCGGGTAAGGATCCGGTTCACCACGAACGCCGGGCGGTCCTTGCACAGGACCGAGGTCTTCTTCAGCTTCTTCGACACCGCGAAGGCGGTGGCCAGCGAGGCGTCGTCGGTCTTGTCGCCGCGGACGATCTCCAGCAGCGGCAGGATCGCGACCGGGTTGAAGAAGTGGAAGCCGACGACCCGCTCGGGGTGCTCCAGCTTCGAGGCCATCTCGGTGACCGACAGCGAGGAGGTGTTGGTCGCCAGCACGCAGGTCGGCGAGACCACCTTCTCCAGGTCCGCGAAGACGGCCTGCTTGACGCCCATCTCCTCGAACACGGCCTCGATGACGAAGTCCGCGTCACCGAAGGCGGCGGCCTTGTCCAGCGAACCGGTGACCAGGCCCTTGAGGCGGTTGGACTTGTCCGGGCTGATCCGGCCCTTGCCGAGCAGCTTGTCGATCTCGGCGTGGACGTAGCCGACGCCCTTGTCGACGCGCTCCTGGTCGATGTCGGTGAGGACCACCGGCACCTCCAGACGGCGGGCGAACAGCAGCGCCAGCTGCGAGGCCATCAGACCGGCGCCGACGACGCCGACCTTGGTGACCGGGCGGGCCAGCGACTTGTCCGGCGCGCCGACCGGGCGCTTGGCCCGGCGCTGCACCAGGTTGAAGGCGTAGATGCCGCTGCGCAGCTCGCCGCTCATGATGAGGTCGGCCAGGGCCGCGTCCTCGGCGTCGAAGCCGGCCTGGAGGCTCGCCTTGTCGGCCAGGTCGAAGCCCTTGGCGGCCTCGATGATGTCCAGCGCCCTGTAGGCGGCCGGGGCGGCGCCGTGCACCTTGGCGTCGGCGACCATGCGGCCCCAGAGGACGGCGTCGTCCCAGGCCTTGCCGCGGTCGATCGCCTCGCGCTCGACGACGACGTCGCCCTTGACGACCTTGGCGGCCCACAGCAGCGACTGCTCCAGGAAGTCGGCCGGCTCGAAGATCGCGTCGGCGATCCCCAGCTCGAACACGTCCTTGCCCTTGAGCTGCTTGTTCTGGTTCATCGAGTTCTCGACGATGACCTTGACGGCCTTACCGGCACCGATCAGGTTCGGCAGGATGGTGCAGCCGCCCCAGCCGGGGACGAGGCCGAGGAAGACCTCGGGCAGCGAGAAGGCCGGGACGCCCGCCGAGACCGTACGGTAGTCGCAGTGCAGGCCGACCTCGACGCCGCCGCCCATCGCCGCGCCGTTGTAGAAGGCGAAGGTGGGGACGGGCAGCGAGGCGATCCGCTTGAAGACGTCGTGGCCGCCCTCGCCGATGGCCAGCGCGTCCGCGTGCTGCTGGAGCAGCTCGACGCCCTTGAGGTCGGCGCCGACCGCGAAGATGAACGGCTTGCCGGTGATCGCGGCACCGACGATCTTGCCCTCGGCGGCCTCGGCCTCGACCTGGTCCAGCGCCGCGTTCAGCTTGAGCAGCGAGCCCGGGCCGAAGGTGGTCGGCTTGGTGTGGTCGAAGCCGTTGTCCAGGGTGATCAGCGCCAGCTTGCCGGCCTGGAACGGCAGGTCGAGGTGGCGCACGTGCGCGGTCGTGACGACCTCGCCGGGGAAGAGCTCGGCGCCGCGGGTCAGCAGCTCAGTGGTGTCGGCCATGGTCACTTACCACCCTCGAAGTGCGGGTTCTCCCAGATGATGGTGCCGCCCATGCCGAAGCCGATGCACATCGTGGTGAGGCCGTAGCGGACGTCCGGGCGCTGCTCGAAGCGGCGCGCCAGCTGGTTCATCAGGCGCACGCCGGAGGAGGCCAGCGGGTGGCCGAAGGCGATCGCGCCGCCGTACGGGTTGACCCGCTCGTCGTCGTCCGCGAGGCCGAAGTGGTCCAGGAAGGCCAGCACCTGGACGGCGAAGGCCTCGTTGATCTCGAAGGCCTGGATGTCGTCGATGGTCAGACCGGCCTTGGCCAGCGCCTTCTCGGTGGCCGGCACCGGGCCGACACCCATGACCTCGGGCTCGACGCCCGCGAAGGCGAACGAGACCAGGCGCATCTTGACCGGGAGGCCGAGCTCCTCGGCGACGTCCTCGGCGGCCAGCAGCGAGGCGGTGGCACCGTCGTTCAGACCGGCCGAGTTGCCCGCGGTGATGTTGCCGTGCGGGCGGAACGGGGTCTTGAGGCCGGCCAGGTTCTCCATCGTGGTGCCCGGGCGCATCGGCTCGTCCACGGTGGCCAGGCCCCAGCCGGTCTCGCCGACCTCGGGGTTGGTGTTGCGGATCGAGATCGGCACCAGGTCGGGCTGGATGTCGCCGTTGGCGTACGCCTTGGCGGCCTTCTCCTGGGAGCGCACGGCGTAGGCGTCGCAGCGCTCCTTGGTCAGGTGCGGGAAGCGGTCGTGCAGGTTCTCCGCGGTCATGCCCATGAACAGGGCGGACTCGTCGACCAGCTTCTCGGAGACGAAGCGCGGGTTCGGGTCGACGCCCTCGCCCATCGGGTGGCGGCCCATGTGCTCGACACCGCCGGCCACGACCACGTCGTACGCGCCGAAGGCGATGCCGCCGGCGGTGGTGGTCACGGCGGTCAGCGCGCCGGCGCACATGCGGTCGATCGCGTAGCCGGGGACGGACTTCGGCAGGCCGGACAGCAGGGCGGCGGTGCGCCCGATGGTCAGACCCTGGTCGCCGATCTGCGTGGTGGCCGCGACGGCGACCTCGTCGATGCGCTCGACGGGCAGGTTCGGGTTACGGCGCACGAGCTCCCGGATGCACTTGACGACCAGGTCGTCGGCGCGCGTCTCGTGGTAGATGCCCTTCGGGCCGGCCTTGCCGAACGGGGTGCGGACGCCATCGACGAAGACGACGTCCCTCGCGGTACGAGGCACGGGGGCTCTCCTCCCAGGGACCAACAATGAGGTGGGCGGGCTGCCGCCGGCGAAGATCCGAGCGGCGCCGCGTCACAGTCATGCTACCCGCCAGTAACCAGCCTGCCCAGGCCCTGCGGAGGGATCGGACCGTGTGTCCCGCGACACGTTCCCGACCGCCGCGACCAGGAACGCCGCTCCCGGGCACGACGAAGGGGATGTCGCCCGTACGGACGACATCCCCTTCGATCTGTCGCTGGATCAGCCCTGCGGGTGATCAGCCCTGGGCCGTGGCGGCGGCGGCGAACGCGGCGGCCATCGCCGGGGCCACCAGGTCCACCTGCCACTGCCGGGCGCCGAGCCCGCGCAGCGCGGCGGCCACGGCCTGGGGGCCCTGGTCGGACGGCGGCTGCCAGGACACCCGCCGGACCACGTCCGGCGTCATCAGGTTCTCGGCCGGCAGGTGGTACGTCTCGGCCAGCTCGGCGATCGCGGCGCGCGCGCCGGAGAGCCGGGCGGCGGCCACCGGGTCCTTCTCGGCCCAGGCCCGCGGCGGGGGCGGCCCGTCGTGCGGCGCGGCGGCCGTCGGCAGCTGGTTCTCCGGGATCTCCCGGCCGCGCTGCACGGCCGCCAGCCACTGCTCCAGCTGGCGCCGGTGCACCCGCGGCCCGAAGCCCTGGACGGCCTGGAGGGCGGCGATGTTCAGCGGCATGGCCAGCGCGGCGTTGACGATCGCGGCGTCCGCCAGCACCCGGCCGGGGGAGACGTCGCGGTCCTGCGCGATCCGGTCGCGGACCAGCCACATCTCACGCACCACGGCCAGCTGGCGGCGCCGACGGATCTTGTGCAGCTGCGAGGTGCGGCGCCACGGGTCGGTGCGCGGGGCCGGGCGGGGCGCGGCGGCGATCGCGGCGAACTCCTCCATCGCCCAGCCGAGCTTGCCCTGGCCGTCCAGCTCCTGTTCGAGTGCGTTGCGCAGCTCGACCAGCACCTCGACGTCCAGAGCGGCGTAGCGCAGCCACGGCTCGGGCAGCGGGCGGGTGGACCAGTCGACGGCGGAATGCTCCTTGGCCAGGCTCAGCCCGAGCACGTTCTCGGTCATCGGCCCGAGGCCGACCCGGGGGAACCCGGCGATCCGTCCGGCCAGCTCGGTGTCGAACAGCCGCTGGGGTCTCATGCCGACCTCGGAGAGGCAGGGCAGGTCCTGGGAGGCCGCGTGGACCACCCACTCGGCGTCCTCGACGGCCTTGCCGAGCGCGCTGAGGTCAGGGCAGGCGATCGGGTCGATCAGGGCGGAGCCGGAACCCGCGCGGCGCAGCTGGATGAGGTAGGCGCGCTGGCCGTAGCGGTAGCCGGAGGCCCGTTCGGCGTCGATGGCCACCGGTCCGGTGCCCGCGGCGAACGCGGCGACGGCGGCGGCGAGCGCCTGCTCGTCCTGAACCACGGCCGGGATTCCGTCCCGCGGCTCTAGGAGCGGGACCGGGGCTGCTTCTTCTGGGATGGCTGCTACGGCGTCGGTCACCCACCAAGGGTACGACGGTCCTCGCGACCGGGAGTGTTGTCGGACTGGTCAGACTGTTGATCGACCGGGCGGCGGCCGCGGCCGGGGCGCCCTTGGCCGGGCCCGGCGCGGAACGGCCCGCGGGGCCCGGCCGGCCGGCCGAGCCCCCGGACAGCGTCGCGGCGGCCGAGGAGGAAACGTTCCTCCTCGGCCGCCGCAGCGGTCCGGAGTGCCCGGCTCAGTGGATGATGCCGGTGCGCAGCGCGACCGCGACCATTCCGGCACGGTCACCGGTGCCCAGCTTGCGGGCGATCCGGGCGAGGTGGCTCTTCACGGTGAGCGCCGACAGGCCCATCGCCACGCCGATCGCCTTGTTGGACTGTCCCTCGGCGACCAGTCGCAGTACCTCGACCTCGCGCCCGGAGAGTTCGCGGTACGCGGCCTGCTGCGCGCCCGGCGCACCGGGTGCTCCGGGGGCGCCCGGGGCACCGGCGGCGCCCGGCATGCCCGGCATCCCGGGGCGGCGCATCCGCCCGGCCAGCCCGGCGGCGCCGAGCGGCAGGCCGGGGCGGCCCGGCATCGCGACGTTCGTCCGGGTACCGGTCACCACGTAGCCCTTGACGCCGCCGGCCAGCGCGCTGCGGACCGCGCCGATGTCGTCGGCCGCGGACAGCGCCAGGCCGTTGGGCCAGCCCGCGGCGCGGGTCTCGGCGAGGATGGTCAGCCCGGATCCGTCCGGCAGGTGCACATCGGCGACGCAGATGTCGCGCGGGGTGGAGACCCGGGGACGGGCCTCGGCGATCGAGGACACTTCGATCACGTCCCGGACACCGAGTGCCCACAGGTGGCGGGTGACGGTGTTTCGGACACGGGGATCGGCGATGACCACCATGGCGGTGGGCTTGGTCGGCCGGTAGGCGACCACGTTTGCGGGGTGCTCAAGAAGGACCGACACCAGGTCTCCTGCGGGGAGTGGCGGACGGAACCCCGATGGGGGCGGTCGGAGTGTTCCGCGTTCGGAAAGGGTCACAGTGTGCTTCGGCAGCAACCGTGCCCGGCTTTAGCGAAAGATCACGATCTAGTGAGTAACAATACGGACAAATCGCGCAAATGATTGACGCGACATGCCTGGTATTCGCACAGAATCGATCGGATTCGATGCCGATCGGTCGGTATCGACCGGTGAATTGACGCAGAGCGGGGTCCGAAGTCACACTCCGTCAGCACGGAGGGGCGTCCGTCAGCCCTGGGGGTGGCGTACCGGCCCTCGGGTGTCGTCGGGGCCGGACACCACCCGTCAGTGCGACCTGGGGCGTCGCCGGGCCGGCATCGGGACCACTCCACCGAGTGAAGGAACCTCGGTGGGCCCCTGCGCCGCCGGGGCGGCCGGCGGCAGGCCGGCGCTGATGCACAGCAGGTCCGCCCAAGCCGCCAGGTGCCGCTCGAAGCGGCCGTCGGCCGGGGTCCAGGAGGCCCGGATCTCGACCTCGGTCGAGGACGGGCGGTCCGCCAGGCCGCCGAAGTACTGGGAGGAGGCCAGGGTCACCGTGCCGGACGGCTCCTCGAACCCGGCGCCGTGCGCCTGGAGGGCGTCCAGCAGCCAGGCCCAGCCGACCTCGGAGACCATCGGGTCGGCGGCCATCTCCGGCTCCAGCTCGGCCCGGGTCATCGTGACCACCCGGAACTCCCCGTTCCAGGCCTCCTGCCCGGCCGGGTCGTACAGCAGCACCAGCCGGCCGTCCGCCAGCTCCTCGCCGTCCACCTCGACCGAGGCGGTCACCGCGAACGAGTACGGGGCGAGCCGGCGCGGCGCCGGCGCGGGGGAGAGCTGCACCTCGGGCCGCAGCCGGGCCCCGTCCAAGGCCGCCACCGCCGCCCGGAACTCGCTCGGCGCCCCCTCGCGACCCACTCCGCCACCTGCTCCGCCACCCTGCGCGGGGTGCCCTCCGACCGCTGCCATGACCCGAAGACTAGGTCGAAGAACGGGGTTATCGCCGCAACTTCTCTCCCAGCGGCGTGCCGGAACGGCAAACCCGGACAGATCTTGGAGGAACCCACGAGACCGGTCGGGAACCCGCGCCCGGCACGCGTGCGAAGATTTGACGCGTGAGCGAGACAACGGCAGACAGCACGGCGGCCGCCAACGACGGCCCGACCACCCCCGCGCGCCGCGGCGCCGCGTACGACTCCGCGTTCCTGCGCGCGTGCCGGCACGAGCCGGTGCCGCACACGCCGGTGTGGTTCATGCGCCAGGCGGGCCGCTCGCTGCCCGAGTACCTGAAGGTCCGCGAGGGCATCCCCATGCTGGAGTCCTGCATGCGGCCCGAGCTGGTCAAGGAGATCACCCTCCAGCCGGTGCGCCGGCACAAGGTCGACGCGGCGATCTTCTTCAGCGACATCGTGGTGCCGCTCAAGGCGGTCGGCATCGACGTCGACATCAAGCCCGGCATCGGCCCGGTGATCGCCGACCCGATCCGCACCGCCGAGGACCTCAAGCGGCTGCGCCCGCTGGAGCCCGACGACGTCCCCTACATCACCGAGGCCGTCGGCCTGCTGGTGGACGAGCTCGGCGAGACCCCGCTGATCGGCTTCGCCGGCGCGCCGTACACGCTGGCCAGCTACCTGGTCGAGGGCGGCCCGTCCAAGAACCACGAGAACACCAAGGCCATGATGTACGGGCAGCCCGAGCTGTGGGCCGCCCTGGTGGACCGGCTCGCGGACATCACCTCGGCCTTCCTCAAGGTGCAGATCGAGGCCGGGGCCTCGGCCGTCCAGCTGTTCGACTCCTGGGTCGGCTCGCTGGCGCCGGACGACTACCGCCGCTCGGTGATGCCGTCCAGCACCAAGGTGTTCGACTCGGTCGCCTCGTACGGGGTGCCGCGGATCCACTTCGGCGTCGGCACCGGCGAGCTGCTCGGGCTGATGGGCCAGGCCGGCGCGGACATCGTCGGGGTGGACTGGCGGGTGCCGCTGAACGTCGCCGCCGAGCGGGTCGGCCCGGGCAAGGGCCTCCAGGGCAACCTCGACCCGGCGGTGCTGTTCGCGCCCACCAAGGTGGTGGAGACCAAGGCCCGCGAGGTGCTGCACGCCGCCCAGGCGCTCGGCACCAGCGGCCACATCTTCAACCTCGGCCACGGCGTGCTGCCGTCCATGGACCCGGACGCGCTCAGCCGCCTGGTCGCCTTCGTCCACGAGGCCAGCGCGCGCTGACCCCCCCTGTACTGGGCCTCCGGCGCTCCGGAGGCCCACTACAAGGCCGTGACCTCGATCCCGGCCCGGCGCAGCAGCGCCGCCGTCACCCCGTCGCCGGGGCGCAGCTCCCCGGTGAACGTCCCGTCGTACACCTGCCCGCAGCCGCAGGACGGGCTGCGCGCCATCAGCACCGCCCGCCGGGCCCCCGCCTCCTCGGCGGCCGCGAGCGCCGCCCGGGCACCGGCCAGGAACTCCCCGGTGCAGTCCGCCCCGGTCGCGTCCACCACCCGGGCCCGCCCGTCCAGCACGTCGGCGCCGTCGCCGCCCACGATCTCGGCCGCCGGCCGCGGCGTCGGCAGCCCGCCCGCCCCCTCCGGGCACACCACCACGGCCCGGCCCTCCTCGACCAGCCGCACCGCCGCGTCCGAGGTCTTCGCCCGTCCGTCGTACCGGCAGGGAATCCCGGCCAGACACGCACTCACCACAATCGGTTCCACAGCACACAGAGTAAGCGGGGGGTCGGCGAGCACTCGAACTCGCGACCGTACGGTCAAGGTCCGCAAGTGCGCCGAGGCAGGCATCGGGCACTACTGGATCGCCGAGGAGGAAGAGGACGGCCGGGCCGCTGTGCACGTCTTCGAGCCGGAGACCGCGACCTCCTCCTACGCCCCGGCCGGGATCTTCCGGCCATCACCGGAGCGTCCGGTGCCGTTCCCGATCTCGATCGACCTCACATGTGCAGTGGATTGAGGGTTCGGCGTAAGGACCTGCGAGACTGCGAGGCATGTCGGATGCACAGGTCGTCGTCGTCGGTGGTGGGATCGCGGGGCTGGCCGCGGCCGCGTTCCTGAGTGGGGCGGCCGGGGGGCCGGCGCGGGCGCGGGTGACGGTGCTGGAGGCGTCCGGACGGGTCGGCGGGAAGCTGTGGGGCGGCGAGGTCGGCGGGGTCCGGGTGGACCTCGGGGCCGAGTCGGTGCTCGCCCGGCGGCCGGAGGCGGTGGAGCTGGCCCGTGCGGTCGGGCTGGGGGAGGAGCTGGAGCCGCCGACCACCGCGAAGGCGGCGATCTGGACCCGGGGCGCGCTGCGGCCGCTGCCCGGCGGCCAGGTGATGGGCGTCCCCGGTGACCTGGAGGCGCTGGCCGCCTCCGGGGTGCTGACCGCCGAGGGGCTGGAGCGGGCCCGGCACGAGGAGCCGACCGAGGTCGGCGAGGACGTCGCGATCGGCCACTACGTCGCCGACCGGCTGGGCCGGGAGGTGGTGGACCGGCTGGTCGAGCCGCTGCTCGGCGGCGTCTACGCCGGCCGCGCCGACGAGATCTCGCTGCGCGCCGCCGTGCCGCAGCTGCTGCCGATCGCGCGCGGCGGCGGCTCGTTGGTCGCGGGGGTGCACGAGCTGGCCTCCCGTCCGAAGGTGGTCGGCACCCCGGTGTTCCAGGGCCTGCGCGGGGGCCTGGGCACCCTGCCCGGGGCGGTCGCCGAGGCCTGCGTCAAGGCGGGGGTGGACCTGCGCACCGACGCCCCGGTGGACGAGCTGCGCCGCACCCCCGACGGCTGGCGGGTGGTGACCGGAGGCGAGGTGCTGCACGCGGACGCCGTGGTGCTGGCCGTCCCGGCCCCCGCCGCGGCCCGGCTGCTGCGCGAGGACGCCCCGGCGGCCGCCGCCGAGCTGGACACCGTCGAGTACGCGGGCATGGCCCTGGTGACCCTGGCCTTCCGCCGCTCCGACCTGGCCGAGCCGCCGAGCGGCAGCGGCTTCCTGGTGCCGCCGGTGGACGGCCGGCGGATCAAGGCCTCGACCTTCTCCTCCAACAAGTGGGGCTGGCTGGCGCGCTCCGCGCCGGACGCGTTCCTGCTGCGCACCTCGCTGGGGCGCCACCGCGAGGAGGAGGCGCTGGGCCTGCCGGACGAGGAGCTGGTGGCGCGGTCGCTGGCGGACCTGAAGGAGGCGATCGGGCTGACCGCCCGGCCGTACGACACCTTCGTCTCCCGCTTCGAGGCCGGTCTGCCGCAGTATCCGGTGGGGCACCTGGACCGGGTGGCCCGGGTGCGGGCGGCGGCCGGGCGGGTGGGAGCCCTGGCGCTGTGCGGCGCCGCGTACGACGGGGTGGGCATTCCGGCGTGCATCGGTTCGGCCGCCGCCGCCGCGGCGGCCATCGACAAACTGTTGACCCCGGCGACCGGGGAAGCTTCCACGGAGAGGACAATGGACGCATGACTGAGAGCGTTGAGCGGGAGCCGGAGCAGCAGCCCGAGAAGAAGAAGGCGCGCGACCTGAACCAGGTCATCCGCTACACCATGTGGTCGGTGTTCAAGCTCAAGGGCGCCCTGCCGGAGGACCGCACCGCCCTGGCCACCGAGGTGGAGGAGCTGTTCGAGCAGCTCGCCGCCAAGGACGTCACCGTGCGCGGTACGTACGACGTCTCGGGTCTGCGGGCGGACGCCGACATCCTGGTCTGGTGGCACGCCGCCGACTCGGACGACCTCCAGGAGGCGTACAACCGCTTCCGCCGCACCGGCCTGGGCCGGCTGCTGGAGCCGGTCTGGTCGAACATGGCGCTGCACCGCCCGGCCGAGTTCAACAAGTCGCACATCCCGGCGTTCCTGGCCGACGAGCGTCCGCGTGACTACGTCTGCGTGTACCCGTTCGTCCGCTCGTACGAGTGGTACCTGCTGCCGGACGCCGAGCGGCGCGCGATGCTCGCCGAGCACGGCCAGATGGCCCGCGGCTACCCGGACGTGCGGGCCAACACGGTGGCCTCGTTCGCGCTCGGCGACTACGAGTGGCTGCTCGCCTTCGAGGCGGACGAGCTGCACCGGATCGTCGACCTGATGCGCGACCTGCGCCCCTCCCGGGCCCGGCTGCACGTCCGCGAGGAGGTGCCGTTCTTCACCGGGCGCCGCAAGCCGATCAGCGAGCTGCTGGGCGGCCTGGTCTGAGCGACCGCCGACCTCTCGGAGGCCGGTTCCCCGCGTACGGGGAGCCGGCCTCCGGGCTTTGCGCGGGCCGGTCGTTACGGCCGCGGCCCGGCGAACTCGCGCAGGACGTCCGTGTAGTGGCCGCCGAGGTCGACCCGGGTGATGTCGCGGAGCCGGTACTTGGTCGGCTTCGGGTACCACCGGGCCTCCGGGTCGACCTCGTGCAGCCGCAGCGAGCGGGGGCGCAGCTCGGTGACCGTACCGACCCGGCAGACGTCCGGATCGATGAACTCGGCGTGCAGGGCGATCAGGCCGTACGCGGCGGAGGCGGCGGCGATCAGGCCGGAGTGCTCGTCCAGCGGCAGCTCGGCGCGGGGCGGCGGGACCGGCCACAGGCCGCGGCCGCGCAGCGACCGTACGGTCAGGCTCTCCTCGCCGCCCCGGTCGCGGATCTTGTGCAGCGAACAGGTGTGGACGGCCGTCCAGCCGTCGAGGCGGTGGTCGACGCAGTTGGCGAGCAGGGTCCAGACCGGGCCGGTGCCGAGGACGAAGCCCTCCAGCCGGTCCGCGCCGGGGAGCGTGCGGCGCAGCCGGACCAGCCGCCCTTCGGCCTGGGCGCGGTCGAGTACGGTGTGGTCCCGGGTGTCCATGGGGGAAGTCTGCCCTGGTCACAGGGGTGCGCGCAGCCGGCTTTCAGCTCCGGCGCGGGCGCAGCGCGGCGCGCAGCCGGGCGTCGGGGAGGACGGCCGGGCCGTTCATGGCGACGGCGGTGAGCAGCTCGCGCTCCTCGTCGTCGGTGAGGCCGCGCTGGCGGGCCGGGCGGACCTCGCGCAGCACCTCCTGGCCGACCGGGGAAGCCCAGCGGGTGTACGGGTAGACGTCGATCCGGGCCATCAGCAGGGTGCCGGAGGTGAGCACCAGCGGCAGCGAGAACCAGGCGAACAGGGTGACGGTGTCACCGCCGGTGAAGCCGCTGACGGCCAGTGAGGCGGCCAGCAGGACCAGCGACAGCAGCAGCGCGTGCCGGACCTGTCGGACCACCACCACGGTGTTGCGCTGCACCAGGACCGGGGTGGCCAGGCCGGCCAGGGCGAGCCGGGCGCCGATCTCCAGCACGGTGGGGTGCTCGGCCATCGCCAGCCGCAGCTCGACGGTGCGGCACTGCCCTTCGGGGCCGACGGTGGCGATGACCGCCCGCTCCAGGCGGCTGCGGCCCCTGGGGTCGACCACGGTGGTCCAGCCGGTGTGGGCCAGGTGCAGCCGTCCTCGGCCGGCCATCAGGACGAGGGTGAGTTCGACCACCCGGTCGGGGCCGCCGGCCAGGTAGGCGGTCTCGTACAGGCCGATGCCGACGGCTTCGGGCGGCCGCAGGCCGTTCCGGTCGGCCAGGGCGTCGGCGGTGGCGGTCATCCGGATCAGTCGGAGGCAGGACAGCACCGCCGCGACACAGGCCGGTATGAGGAACAGCAACCACATGGGCTTGTTGTATGCCCGCGCCGACGCCGCGCGTCAGGGGTTCCCGGTTCGCGATACCGAACTGTGACGTCCGGCGGCGGCCGTGCTCAGCCGCCACCACAGCCGCCGCCGCAGCTGGATCCGCAGCTGGAGGAGGACGACGAGCCGCAGCTGGATGAGCTGGACCCGCAGCTGGAGGAGGACGAGCTACAGCTGGACGAGCTGGACCCGCAGCTGGACGAACCGCAGCCGGAGGAGACGGTGGAAGCGGAGGAGCACGACGAAGAAGACGACGAGGACGACGAGGAGGACGAGGACGAGGAGGACGACCCGGACCAGGACGACGCGGCCGCCTGCCGCATGGCCTCGTCCCCGGCCGAGGCGGCCAGCATCGCGGCCTCCAGCTCCGGGTTGTCCAGCCCGACGGCGGCCAGTCCGCCGAGCGCGAGCGCGCCGAGCAGCGCGCCGCCGGCCAGCTTGGGCGACACCCCGTCCTTGGGGGTCCACGGCGTGCCGCCCTTCATCAGGGAGAGCTGGCGCTGCCCGGCCGGGGTGATCGGGCCCTTGACCGGCCGGGTGGCGAGCAGCGAGACGAAGCCGACGAACAGCAGCATGCCCGGGATCCAGAGGTTCGGGCGGTCGTGACCGGCGGCGCCGTCGTCGAGCAGCTCGGCGACCACCGTGGAGGCCGCCACGACGAGCAGCGCGAGCCAGAGCAGCCGGTGGGCGGTGGCGGCCCGCCGCTGCCGCTCGGGGCGGCGCACCAGGCCGCGGTCGGCGAGCCGGTCGCCGATCTCCCGGACGGCGGGGGAGCGGGTCACCTCGCGGCGCAGCGGGCCGAGTTCGCGGCTTCCGGTCGGGCCGACGGCGTCCTGGATCGCCTTGTCGACGGCGTCGTACGGCTTGGAGCCGGTGAGCGTGACCAGGCCGGAGCGGCTGACCACGGCCTGCTCGCTCAGGTGCATCCGGACCAGGGCGGTGTCGAACACCCGCCCGCTCCCGCCGGACAGGTACGCCGTGTCGAGCAGCGACAGTCCGCGGCCGGGCAGGCCCTTGGCGTACCGGACCCGGAAGACGCGCTGCCTGGCCTGGTAGGCGTACAGGACGGCGGCCACCAGCAGGACGGCCGGGACGATGAAGTAGCTGTTGTGCCACATGGATGGTTCCCCCGAGGTGGTGATCGTGCGTCAGGGCGTTGCGGAGGTCGTCGGCGGGCGGCGGCGCAGCGCCCGGCGCAGCCGTGCGAGCGGGCCGGGCGGCCGTACGGGTGCCGGGTGGAGCCACTGCTCCAGGGCCCGGCGGTGGTCGGCGGCGAGCGGGCCGCCGTCGGTGAGCACCCACCGGGCGAAGGCCCGGGCGTCGGCGCGGTAGCCGCCGGTCTGCGGGTGGGAGCGGGCGTAGTCGAGGAAGAGCGGCCGGTACCGCTCCCCGAGGATGCGGGGCAGCTCCGGGGCCACCTTGGCGGCGGTGCCACGCCGTTTGACGGCCAGTCCGGTGGACTGGGCGCGGACCTGGCGCTCGTCGAAGCCGGGTGGGACGGGGCCGCCGGCCACCAGGGCGGTCAGCAGCTCCTCCTGGCGCCGGGCCAGGCGCCGCCGGGCGGCGGCGAGGCCCTGGTCGGCGGCCTCGGCGGCCTCGGTGTCGGGATGCGCGGTGATCGGGTCGGTCATCGCCGGGTGCTCCCCTCCAGCACCCGGCGGATGGCGTCCAGTTCACCGGCCAGTTCGCTGGGCGGCGGGAAGTCGGCGTCCCGTTCCAGCAGGACGCCGGGCGGGTCGGTGCGCGCGCGGAGCTCGGCCAGCACCTCCAGCACCGGTTCGGTGACGGGGTGGGCGTGGGTGTCGTGCCAGATGCCGTCGACCAGGGTGCCGCCCGCGACGTGGACGTAGGCGAGCGCCTCCAGCGGCAGCCGGTCGAGTTCCGCGGCCGGGTCGATGCCGAGGTTGACCCGGTTGGTGTGCAGGTTGGCGACGTCGATCAGGAGCCGGACGCCGGTGCGCTCGACCAGCTCGGCGAGGAACTGGCCCTCGGTGAACTCGTCGTCCGGCCAGGCGAGCTGGGCGGCGACGTTCTCCAGGGCGAGCGGCACCGGCAGCTGCTCCTGGGCGATCCGGACGTTCTCGGCGATCACCCGCAGCGAGTCCCGGGTGCGGGGGACGGGCAGCAGGTGGCCGGCCTCCAGGCCGCCGGCCCGGACGAACGCCAGGTGCTCGGAGACCAGTGGGGAGCCGAGCGCCAGCGCGACGTCGGCGAGCCGGGCGAGGCGGCCGGGGTCGGGCAGGTCGGCGCCGCCGAGGCCGAGGCCGACGCCGTGCGGGACGACGGTGACGCCGCGTTCGCGCAGCACGGTCAGGGAGGTGGGCAGGTGGTCGGGGCAGACGTTCTCGGCGACCACCTCGACCCAGTCCAGGCCGGGTTGGCGCTCGACCACGGTGTCGATCTCGCTGCGCCAGCCGAGGCCGACGCCCAGGCGGGTGGCGGCTGCCCGGGGCGTGGTTCGGTCCATGGCAGGGGAAGTCATCGGTTCGCCCCCTTCGGAGGGCCGGGTGGGAGGGCCGTGGGCCGGTGGGGGCGTCGTCGCCCGGGCCGCGTGGCCGTGTTGCTGAGGATGTCCCCGGGAGGGGTGGCTGCCAAGCCTCACCTGGTCATCTCAGAGCATTATTTGAGCTTGCCACCCCGGCGATCAGAGGCCTTGGTCCCGAACCCGGACACCCCCGCCGCGGCGGTGCCCGGCGGCCCCGAAAACCGGAGGCGCCGTACGGAAGGGTCCGGTTAGCGTGGGAATCCATGACTACTCAGACAGCTTTGACGGTCCGTCAGTTTCACCCCGGTGACGCCGAGGCCGTGGTCGTGGCCCACCGGGCCGGGCGCGAGCACCTGGTGCTCTCCGCCGAGGCCCTGGCCTGGCAGAACGCCCAGCCCAGCCCCGAGGAGCACTTCCGCACCTTCGTCGCCGAGCTGGACGGCCGGGTGGTCGGCGCGGTGCGCTGCGGGGTGGTGCTCGGGACGACGACCGAGGGCGTGGGCTACGCCAATGGCAGCGTGCTGCCCGAGTTCCGGCGGCGCGGCGCGGCCACCGCGCTGCTGGCCGAGGCCGACCGCCACCTGTCCGGGCACGGGGTGACGGAGCTGCACACCTGGGTGGACGACGAGCCCGCCTCGCTGGCCTTCGCCACCGCCCGGGGCTACGCGCTCGGGCGCACGATGCGCTTCGCCGGGCGCGACCTGGCGCTCCCGCTGCCGCCGGCGCCGGTGCGCCCGCCCGGTGTCGAGCTGCGCCCGGCCGCCGACTGGGCGGACGACCCGCACCCGCTGTTCCTGGTCGAGGAGGACGCCGTCCAGGACGAGCCCGGCAGCGAGGTGCCGATGGACGCCTACACGTACCAGGACTGGCTGCGCTGCGACTGGACCCGGCCGGACCGGGACCGGGCGTTGAGCGTCGTCGCCGTGGTGGACGGCGTGCCGGCCGCGTTCAGCATGGTGCAGACCGACGGGGTGGACCGCTACTGGTCCGCGTTCTCCGCCTGCCGCCGGGAGTTCCGCGGCCGGGGGCTGACCAAGCTGGCCAAGCGGGAGTCGCTGCGGCTCGCGGTGGCGGCGGGCTACCGGTACGCGTACACCAGCAACGACACCACCAACGCTCCGATGCTGGCGGTCAACGCGTGGCTGGGCTACGAGCCCTGCGCGGGGGAGCGCAAGGGAATCCGGCAGGTGGGAGGGCCTGCCGCCGGTTCCTGACGCCTGTTCCGGACACCCGTTCCCGAAGCGGGGGACTTCGGCCAGATGTGGTCCAGACCACGTGGGACGAATCGGGGCAGTCCGGTGCCCATCGGACGCGAAGTGGCTGGAACCGTAACAGTTTTGCTCCGCCACTGACACGGCATGGGCATAATCGCGCACATGACGATCAGCCGTGCGAACGTGAGCGCGATTGCCGAGGACCTGTACGTGTGGCTCCCGCCGAAGCGTGGGTGGGGCCTGGCCAACTGCGGCCTGTTGGCCTCGGAGACCACCGCGCTCTGGATCGACACGCCCTACGACCCCTCGATGGCCGGGGAGTTCCTGGCCGCGAGCCGCCGGCTGCTGCCGGACGGGGTCGAGGTCGACCGGGTGGTCGTCACCCACGCCAACGGGGACCACCTGTGGGGCGCCGGGGTGCTCCCGGACGCCGAGGTGATCGCCACCCGTGAGGCGCTGGAGCACATCCACTGGGAGCCCACCCCGAAGCAGCAGCACGCCCTGGTCGCCAACAGCGACCCGGACTCGCCGCTCGGCGGCTACCTCCGGGAGCACTTCGGCCAGTTCGACTGGTCCGGCACCGAACCGGTGCGCCCGGACACCGTCTTCACCGGCGAGCTGGAGCTGACGGTCGGCCGCTACCCGGTGCGGATCAGCAGCCTGCCCGCCGCCCACACCGGCGGCGACCTGATGGTCCACCTCCCGCACCAGCGCGCGGTGTTCACCGGCGACGTGATCTTCTCCTCGACGCCCGAGCAGCCCGGCGACCACCCCTCGCACTGGGCCGGACCGCTGGAGAACGTCATCGGCGCCTGCGAACAGGCCCTGGCCACCGGCGCGGAGATCTTCGTGCCCGGCCACGGCCCGGTGCTCGACCGCGCCGGCGTCCGGGAGCACATCGCCTACCTGGCCTACGTCCGCGAGCGAGCCCACGCCCTGCACGCCGCCGGGATACCCGCGCTGGACGCCGCCCGCCGGGTGATCGCCGAGCAGCGCCACCCCGAACTCGGCCTGCCCGAGCGGCTGGTGCTGACCATCGCGGCCGAGTACCGGAACCTGGACGGCTCGGCGGCCCCGGGCGCCCTGGAGGCCCTGAGCCAGGTCGCCCTGGTGGCCCGGGAGCTGGCCGAGGACGCCGCCCACGGGCCGCGCCCGCGCACCGTCCGGAACTGACCCGCACCGGCCCGCCCGCTCCAACCCGCAAGCACCCCCGAGGACTTCGATGACGCTGATCGCGCTGATCGTCCTGGCGCTGGTCGCCGCCGTGGCCGCGGCCGTGCTCGCCCGCGGCCGGGCCGCCGCCCTCGCCCGGGCGGCGGCCGCCGAGACCGCGCTGGGCCTCGGCGAGGAGCGGGCCCGGGCCGCCGAGGGCAGGCTCGCCCGCGCCGAGCAGCAGCAGCGCGAGGCCCAGGAGTCCGCCCGGCGGTCCGCCGAGCAGGCCCAGCGGGCCGAGGAGCGCACCCGCGCCGCCGAGGACAGCGTCCGCGAGGCGCAGGAGACGGCCCGCCAGGCCCAGGACACCGTCCGCGACACCATGCGGCAGTGCGCCGCCGCCACCGCCCGGGCCGAGGAAGCCGACCGCGCCCTCGCCGAAGCCGAGGCGAAGGGCGCCGCGCTGCTCGCCGAGATCGGCCACCTCGCCCAGGAGCGGGTCGCCGCCACCGCCGTACGGCTCACCCACGCCAACGCGCCGCTGGTCGGCCCGCTGGACGCCAGGGCCGTCGGCCCCGAGGCCGTCCGGGCGCTCCAGGCCGTCCTGGACGCCGCCCAGGCCGCCCTCGCCGACGAACGCGAGCGGGTGGACGCCGCCGCCCGCGCCGCCATGCGCGGCGCCACCTCCCGGATCCAGACCCTGCTGTACCAGATCCAGAGCCTCGTCCAGCAGCTCCAGCACGAGAACGACGACCCCCGGCTGCTGGAGGTCGACTTCCGCAACGAGGTCGCGCTGCGCCGGATCCAGACCATCGCGGTGCTCTGCGAGGCCTGGCCGGGCCTGGCCCGCACCGACTCGCCGCTCGCCGAGGTCGTCGTCGGCGCGCTCTCGCGGGTGCCCGGCTACGCCCGGATCAAGGTCGCCAACCACCTGCGGGAGCAGCGCCTGGCCGTGGTGGCCCGGGCCGCCGAGCCGATCGCCGTCACCATCGCCGAACTGCTCGCCAACGCCACCGCCTACTCCCACCCGGAGACCGACGTCCCGGTCAGCGTCCAGCAGGGCGGCCGCGGCGCGCTGGTGATCATCGACGACAGCGGCATCGGCATGGACGAGGACCAGCTGCGCCGCGCCCGCCGACTGCTGGCCGGCCCGCCGGACATGCTGCTCACCGAGCTCGGCAACCCGCCCAAGACCGGCTTCGCGGTGATCGGCAAGCTGGCCCGCCAGTACGGCTTCACCTGCCACATCGAGCCCTCGCCGTACGGCGGCATGCGGACCATCCTGCGCATCCCGGCCACGCTGGTGACCGTCGTCGCCGACGAGCAGCAGCTGTCGGTGCTCACCCCGCTGCCGCTGCGGGCCGGCGCCGGCCCGGCCCCGGCGCCCACCGTCGCGGCCGTCCCGCCGATGCACGACGCCGACGAGCGGGACGGCCCGCGGCTCGCCGACCGCCACCACCAGCCGGGCCCGCACCCGGCGGCGGCCATCCGGGTGGTGCCCGACCCGGTCACGCCGCAGCCGGCCACCGGCGAAGCCCCGGCGGAGGCCGTCGTGGCGGACGACGGCACCGGCCTGCCCACCCGGCGGCGCCGCCGTCCGCTGGCCGCCGCCGCGCCGGCCCCCACACGGCCCGCCCCCGCCCGTACCGCCGGACGCACCCCCGAGCAGGCCGCCGCCCACTGGCAGGCGCTCCAGCAGGGCACCGACTCCGGCCGGGCCGCCGTGGCCGGAGCCGTCCGCGCGGACGCCGCCGACGCCGCACCCGAGAGCAGCGACAGCACCACCCGTACCCCCGCCGACCAGCCAGAAGGAGCCGAGCAGTGAGCAGCACGCCCAGCCCGACCACCACCGACGAGATCTCGTGGGTGCTGACCCCGCTGCTGGAGCTGCCAGGGGTGCTGCACGCCGTCGTCGCCACCGGGGACGGCCTGGTCGAGGGCGCCTCGGACAGCCTGGAGCGGGCCGGCGCCGAGCGGGTCGCCGCGATGACCGCCACCGTGCACGCCGCCGCCCGGGCGTTCACCAGCGCGTTCACCGACGCCGAGCGGCCCAGGCTGGCCCAGACCGTGGTGGAGTCCGACCTCGGCTACGCCATCGTGGTGCCCGCCGGGGAGAACACCTCGCTCGCCGTCTTCACCTCGCCGGACGCCCAACTCGGCAACGTGGCCTACCAGATGCAGGTCCAGGTCGCCGCCCTCGGTCGCGCACTCGCGACCCCGAGGCGGCGGCAGGACGACGACGGCCGGTCATGACCGCCCCCCGCAGGCGGATGGTCCCCGCCTACCTGGCCACCGGCGGCCGGAGCCGCCCCGGTGCCAAGGGCTTCGAACGGCTGACCGTCCTGTTCGCCGACCGCGAGGACCCGCCGGAGGCGCTCGAACCCGAACACCGCCGGCTCTGGGAGCTGCTGCGCCCCGGCGCGCTGACCGTGGTCGAGGCCGCCGCACACCTGCGGCTGCCGGTCAGCGCCACCGTCTTCCTCGCCGCCGACCTGGTCGAGGCGGGCTGCTTACACGCCCGCGCGCCGATCCCGCGCGCCCAGCAGACCGACCGCTCCATCGTCGAGAGGCTCCTCGTTGGACTCCGTGCGCTCCGATGACCCGGCCGGCCGGCCGGACCCGGAAGACCAGGCCGGCGGGCCGAGCCGGGTGGGCTACCTGCCCGGCCGGGACCAGACGCTGATGAAACTGGTGGTGGCCGGCCCGTTCGGGGTCGGCAAGACCACCCTCATCCGCACCCTCTCCGAGATCGCCACCCTGCACACCGAGGAGGCGATGACCGAGACCGGACGGCCGGTGGACGACCTGGCCGGCGTGCCCGAGAAGTCCACCACCACCGTCGCGGTCGACTTCGGCCGGCTCACCCTGCCCGGCAACATCGTGCTCTACATGTTCGGCACCCCCGGCCAGCGCCGCTTCTTCCCGCTCTGGCAGGACATCGCGCGCGGCGCCCTGGGCGCCCTGGTGCTCGCCGACACCCGCCGGCTGGCCGACTCCTTCGAGATCATGGACATGGTCGAGGAGCAGGGCCTGCCCTACGCCGTCGCCGTCAACCGCTTCCCGGACGCGCCGGAGCACCCGGCCGAGGTGCTGCGCACCCACCTGGACCTGCACGCCAGCACCCCGCTGCTGCTCTGCGACGCCCGCGACCGGGACAGCAGCCTGGACGCCCTGATCGCGCTGGTCGAGCACATCCTGGACGCCCTCCCCGCCACCCCGGAGCAGCCGTGACCGTCGAGTCCCGCCCGATCCCGATCCACGGCCCGGTCTTCGCCGCCGACCCCCAGCTGGTGTACGAGCGGCTGCGCCGCCACGGCGCCACCGCCCCGGTGGAGATCGGGCCCGGCGTCGAGGCCCTGCTGGTCACCGACTACCAGGCCGCGCTGGACCTGCTGCGCGACACCGACACCTTCTCCAAGGACTCCCGGCTCTGGCGGCACGAACTCCCGCCGGACTCCCCGCTGATGCCGATGCTCGGCTACCGCCCGACCGCGCTGTTCAGCGACGGCGAGACCCACGCCCGCTACCGGGCGGTGATCACCGACGCCCTCGCGCTGTTCGAACCGCACCGGCTCCAGCGCCAGGTCGCCGAGACCGCGCACCGGCTGATCGACCGCTTCGCCGCCGTCGGACAGGCCGACCTGATCGCCGAGTACGCCCGCCAGCTGCCCGCCTTCGCGCTCACCACCTGGTTCGGCGTGCCCGAGGAACAGCACGCCGAGATGGTGGCCGCGATCACCGGGCTGATCGAGTCCACCGAACGGGCCGGCGCCGCGTACGCCAAGCTCCTCGCCGTGGTCACCGCGATGGTCGCCGAGCGCCGCGAGCGCCCCCGGCACGACCTCACCTCCTGGTACGTCACCCACCCGGTCGGGCTGGACGACGACGAGGTGATCCGGCAGATCACCCTGACCCTGATCGCCGGACACGAGCCGACCACCAACCTGATCGGCAACGCCCTGCTGCGCCTGCTCACCGACGCCCGCTACGCCGGCTCGCTGTTCGGCGGCGCGATGACCGCCCACCAGGCGATCGACGAGGTGCTCTGGCACGCGCCGCCGATGGCCAACTTCTCGGCCCACTACCCGCGGTACGACATCACCTTCCACGGCCGCGAGATCGAGGCCGGCACGCTGATGCTGGTCTCGTACGCGGCCGCCAACTCCCAGGCCGCGCCGCCCGCCGAGGACAACGCGGTGCGCAGCGGCGAGAGCGCCCACCTGGCCTGGTCGGCGGGCCCGCACGTCTGCCCGGCCCGGGACCCGGCCCTGCTGATCGCGATCACCGCCATCGAGCAGTTGGGCAGCCGTCTCAGTGACCTCGAACTGGCCGTCTCCGCCGAGGAGTTGCTCTGGCGTCCGGGCCCGTTCCACCGGGCGCTGCTGCGTCTGCCGGTCCGCTTCCAGCCGGTCGGGGGGTAGCGCGAGGGCCCGGACACCCTGGGGTGCCCGGGCCCTTCCGCGCGCGGTTACCCGGCCGGCTTCAGCGTCAGCGAGACGCTGTTGATGCAGTAGCGCTGGTCCGTCGGCGTGCCGTAGCCCTCGCCCTCGAAGACGTGCCCCAGGTGCCCGCCGCAGCGGGCGCAGCGCACCTCGACCCGGCGCATGCCGAGCGAGGTGTCCTCGATGTACTGGACCCGGTCCCCGGCCAGCGGCGCGTAGTAGGACGGCCAGCCGCAGTGGCTGTCGAACTTGGTCTCGGAGCTGAACAGCTCGGCCCCGCACGCCCGGCAGCCGTAGACGCCGACCGTCTTGGTGTCGGTGTACTCGCCGGTGAACGGGCGCTCGGTGCCCGCCTCGCGGAGCACGTGGTACTCCTCGGGGCTGAGCTGGGCGCGCCACTCGGCCTCGGTCTTCTCGATCTCGTAGCTCATCACGGGCTCCCGGTCGCGGTTGGCGTCGGACGGACGTACGTCAGACGTTGGAGGCAACGTTCGCGAGGTGGCTGAGGATTTCCGGGCCCAGGTTGGTGACGTCGCCCGCGCCCATGGTGAGCAGCAGGTCGCCCGGGCGGGCCAGGCCGGCCAGCAGGGCGGGGGCGGCGGCGAAGGAGTGCTCGGCGGTGACCTCGGCGCCGGCCCGGCGGGCGGCGTCGATGATCAGCTCGCTGGTCACGCCCGGGATCGGGTCCTCGCGGGCCGGGTAGATGTCCAGCACCACCGAGGCGTCGGCCAGCGCCAGCGCCGCGCCCATCTCCTCGCCGAGCTGCTGGGTGCGGCTGAACAGGTGCGGCTGGAACACCACCAGCACCCGGCCGCCGCCGGTCAGGCCCTCGCGGATCGCCTCCAGGTCGGCGGTCATCTCGGTGGGGTGGTGGGCGTAGGAGTCGATCACCTGGACCCCGCCGGCCTCGCCCTTGAGCTGGAGGCGGCGGCGCACGCCGGTGTAGGCGCCGAGCGCCTTGGCCAGGTCCGCGGCCGGGACACCCAGCGCGATGCCGGCGGCCAGCGCGGACACCGCGTTGTGGGCGTAGTGGCGGCCGGGCACCGAGACGGTGAAGGACAGCTCGGCGCCGTCCAGCAGCACGGTGACCTCGCTGGTCATGCCGTGGGCGACCACCGAGAGCACCCGCAGGTCGGCGTCCTCGGCGGCGCCGACCGTCACCACGTTCAGGCCGTCGCGGCCGGCCACCCGGGCGGTCAGCTCGCGGGCGCCGTCGTGGTCGGCGGAGACCACCAGGGTGCCGCCGGGCGCGATCCGGCCGACGAAGGTCTCGAAGGACTCGTAGATCTCGTCGATCGAGGCGTAGTTGGCGTGGTGGTCCAGCTCCACGTTGAGCACGATCGCCACCTCGGGCGCGTACTTGTGGAAGCTGCGGTCGCTCTCGTCCGCCTCGGCGACGAAGATCTCTCCGGTGCCGTGGTGGGCGTTGGAGCCGGGGGCGTCGAGGTCGCCGCCGATCGCGTAGGACGGGTCCAGGCCCAGCTCGCCGAGGGCGACGGCGAGCATGCTGGTGGTGGTGGTCTTGCCGTGGGTGCCGGCCACCGCCAGCGCCCGGCGGCCGCCCATCAGCGCGGCCAGCGCGTCGGAGCGGTGCACCACCGGGATGCCGCGCTCCCGGGCGGCGACCAGCTCCGGGTTGTCGGCGCGGATCGCGCTGGAGACGACCACGCTGCTGGTGCCGGCCGGCACGTGCTCGGCGGCGTGGCCGATGTGCACGGTGGCGCCCAGCGCGCGCAGCGCGAGGACGGTCTCGGACTCCTTGGAGTCGCTGCCGGAGACGCTGGCCCCGCGCACGGCGAGGATCTTCGCCAGGCCGGACATCCCGGCGCCGCCGATGCCGATGAAGTGCGGGGCGTGCAGGTCGTGCGCGGCGTCGTTCAAGGCGTGGCTCCGTACGGGCGGGGACAGACAGGTCGGGCGGACGGGTCGGGAGGACGGAATCGTCCTCGCGGGCGGACCGCAAGGACGATTCTGCACCACCGACGGGCGGGGTCAGGAGTCGCTGGCGAACAGCCTGAGCACCGGGACCCCCACCTTGTGCCGGGCCTGGGAGGCCCAGTCGCGGTGGAAGAACTCCTCCACGAAGTGCGGTGAGGTGAGCACCACCACCTCGTCCGCCCGCTGGTCCTGGACGACGGCGCGCAGCCGGTCCAGCGGCTTGTCCTCGACCAGTTCGCCCACCGCCTCGGCGCCGGCCTCGCGCAGGTGGCGCAGGCTGTGCTCCAGCGACTCGGTGGCCACGGTCGGACCGCTCTCGGACTCGTCGTGCTCGTGGACCACCTTGTCGAGGTGGCCGAGGGCGACGTCGTCGAGCGCCCGCAGCAGTTCGTCCTGCTTGCCGCGCGGCTGCATCAGGACGACGAAGGACACCTCCTCCTCGCCGTGGAGCGTGGTGACGAGTTCCACGTCCGCGTCCGAGAGAGCCTTTTCGATCATCAGTACCGTCTTGAACACGTGAGTCCCTTCCAGTGGCCGGCCCCCGGGCCCCGGCATCGCATAACGGGATGGCGATCAGGGGGTCACGGGGTCATCCGAACCGAGGTGACGCAGGTAGCGGGTGAAGAGGAATCCTTTCTGCTCGATCAATGAGACCAGTCGCATCCGCTGCACGTCCGGCATTTGCGCGCCGTTCAGGATGCGCGGCGCGTCGCCGCCGGTGAGCAGCGGGGCCAGTGACAGGCACAGCTCGTCCAGCAGGCCGTCCGCCGCGAGCTGCCCCAGCAGGCGCGGGCCGCCCTCGGTCAGCTGCCGGGTCCAGCCCCGCTCGGCCAGCGCCGCCACGGCCGCCTTCAGGTCCACCGCGCCGGTGCCGGCGAGCACCAGGTCGGCCACCTCCGCGACCGCCCGGCGGCGCTCCTCGGAGGCGTCCTCGGTGGTGACCACCACCGTCCTGACCAGCGGCTCGGTGAACAGCGGCGCGGTCAGGTCCAGCTGGAGCGAGCGGCTCACCACGGCGATCACCGGGGCCGGGGCCTGACCGGCCGCCACCCGGGCCGCCGCGAACTCCTTGCGGGCCCTGGCCGGCCGGTAGCCCTCGGCGCGGACGGTCTCCGCGCCCACCAGTACCACGTCCGACAGTGCCCGCAGCACCCCGAAGATCCGCTTGTCGGCGTCGCCGGAGAGGCCGTCGGAGAGCCCGTCGAGCCTGGCCGCGCCGTCCAGGCCGGACACCATGTTGGCGCGCAGCCAGGGGCGTCCCCGATTCACCTGTTCGGGGTACGCGTAGACGGCGGCGAGCGATTCCAGGGCGGCCGGATCGGCGACTCGCTCACCCAGCGGGCTGATCAACTGTTGCATGGCCCCAGTCTTCCACTGCGGCGCCCGCCACCGCGGCCCGTGCGGGGTTCGGACGGCGAACCGGGCAGGCGTACCCTCTACTGATGTGCCCGCAGCCTCCCGCCCCGCGACCGACCAGCCCGCGACCGAGCCGATAGCCGCCGCGAGCGCCTCCGGCTCCCCGATCGCGCTCACCGACCGCCGCCCCGTCGTGCCCGCCGAGCGGCTGGTCGCCGAGATGGTCCCGCCGCCCCGGTTCGCCGAGGTGAGCTTCGGGACGTACATCCCGGACCCGAACCAGCCGAGCCAGTACGAGGCCGTCCAGGTCCTGGAGCAGTTCGCGGCCACGCTCGCCCAGGGAAACGGTTCCGCACCCAAGCGCAGCTGGTTCCGCCGCTCCGCCCCCGCGCCCACCGGCCCGGCCGGCGTCTACCTCGACGGCGGCTACGGCGTCGGCAAGACCCACCTGCTCGCCTCGCTCTGGCACGCCGCCCCCGGCCCCAAGGCCTTCGGCACCTTCGTCGAGCTGACCAACCTGGTCGGCGCGCTCGGCTTCCAGCAGGCCGTCCAGACCCTCTCCGGGCACCGGCTGCTCTGCATCGACGAGTTCGAGCTGGACGACCCGGGCGACACCGTGCTGGTCTCCACCCTGCTCGGCCGGCTGGTCGACAACGGCGTCAAGCTGTGCGCCACCTCGAACACCCTGCCGGAGAAGCTCGGCGAGGGCCGCTTCGCCGCCGCCGACTTCCTGCGCGAGATCCAGGGCCTGTCCGCGCACTTCCGCCCGATGCGGATCGACGGCCAGGACTACCGCCACCGCGGCCTGCCCGACGCCCCGCCGCCGTACACCGACCAGGCCGTCGAGGCCGCCGCCGCCCGCACCCCGGGCGCCTCGCTGGACGACTTCGACGCCCTGCTCGCCCACCTCTCCGCCGTCCACCCCAGCCGCTACGGCGCGCTCCTGGACGACGTCACCGCGGTCTGCCTGCGCGGCGTCAAGCAGGTCGACGACCAGTCCACCGCCCTGCGCCTCGTCGTGCTGGCCGACCGGATGTACGACCGCGAGCTGCCGATCACCGCCTCCGGCCTCCCCTTCGACCAGGTCTTCCCCGAGGACATGCTCCGCGGCGGCTACCGCAAGAAGTACCTGCGCGCCATCTCCCGCCTCGTCGCCCTCGCCCGCGACAGCGCCAAGTAGCACCCGCTTGTCGGTGGTGGGTCGTACGGTGGAGGCGTGCGTCCCATCACGAGTATTGAGCGGTCCGTGGCGCCCTTCGAGGTCGTCAGCCCCTTCCAGCCGAGCGGTGACCAGCCGGCGGCGATCGCCGAGCTGGAGCGGCGGATCAGGGGAGGGGAGAAGGACGTCGTGCTGCTCGGTGCCACCGGCACCGGCAAGTCGGCCACCACGGCCTGGATGATCGAGAAGTTGCAGCGGCCCACCCTGGTGATGGCGCCGAACAAGACGCTGGCCGCGCAGCTGGCGAACGAGTTCCGCGAGCTGCTGCCGAACAACGCGGTCGAGTACTTCGTCTCGTACTACGACTACTACCAGCCGGAGGCGTACGTCCCGCAGACGGACACCTACATCGAGAAGGACTCCTCGATCAACGAGGAGGTCGAGCGGCTGCGCCACTCGGCGACCAACTCGCTGCTCACCCGCCGGGACGTGGTCGTGGTCGCCTCGGTGTCCTGCATCTACGGCCTCGGCACCCCGCAGGAGTACGTGGACCGGATGGTGCCGCTCAAGGTCGGCCAGGAGATCGACCGGGACGACCTGCTGCGCCGCTTCGTCGACATCCAGTACGCCCGCAACGACGTGGCCTTCACCCGCGGCACCTTCCGGGTCCGCGGCGACACCATCGAGATCTTCCCGGTCTACGAGGAGCTCGCCGTCCGGATCGAGATGTTCGGCGACGAGATCGAGGCGCTCTACACCCTCCACCCGCTCACCGGCGAGATCATCAGCCGGGACGACTCCGTCTACGTCTTCCCCGCCTCGCACTACGTGGCCGGCCCCGAGCGCATGGAGCGCGCGATCTCCGGCATCGAGAAGGAGCTGGAGGTGACGCTCGCCCGGCTGGAGAAGCAGGGCAAGCTGCTGGAGGCCCAGCGGCTGCGGATGCGCACCACTTACGACATCGAGATGCTGCGCCAGATCGGCACCTGCTCGGGCGTCGAGAACTACTCGATGCACTTCGACGGCCGCGAGCCCGGCTCCGCGCCGAACACCCTGCTCGACTACTTCCCGGAGGACTTCCTCCTGGTCATCGACGAGTCGCACGTCACCGTCCCGCAGATCGGCGCGATGTACGAGGGGGACGCCTCGCGCAAGCGCACCCTGGTCGAGCACGGCTTCCGGCTGCCGTCCGCGATGGACAACCGCCCGCTGAAGTGGGAGGAGTTCCTGGGCCGGATCGGTCAGACGGTCTACCTGTCGGCGACGCCCGGCCCGTACGAGCTGTCGCGCGGCGACGGCCAGGTCGAGCAGATCATCCGCCCGACCGGCCTGATCGACCCCGAGGTGATCGTCAAGCCGACCGAGGGCCAGATCGACGACCTGGTGCACGAGGTCCGCACCCGGGTCGAGCGGGACGAGCGCGTGCTGGTCACCACGCTGACCAAGAAGATGGCCGAGGACCTCACCGACTACATGCTCGGCCTGGACATCCGGGTCCGGTATCTGCACAGCGACGTGGACACCCTGCGCCGGGTGGAGCTGCTGCGCGAGCTGCGGGCGGGCCGGTACGACGTGCTGGTCGGCATCAACCTGCTGCGCGAGGGCCTGGACCTGCCCGAGGTCTCGCTGGTGGCGATCCTGGACGCGGACAAGGAGGGCTTCCTGCGCTCCGGCACCTCGCTGATCCAGACGATCGGCCGCGCGGCCCGCAACGTCTCCGGCCAGGTCCACATGTACGCGGACAGGATCACCCCGTCGATGGAGAAGGCCATCGACGAGACCAACCGCCGCCGGGCCGTGCAGCAGGCCTACAACAAGAAGCACGGGATCGACCCGCAGCCGCTGCGCAAGAAGATCGGCGACATCCTGGACACCCTCGCCCGCGAGGACGTGGACACCGACGAGCTGCTCGCCACCGGCTACCGCAACCAGGGCAAGGGCGGCAAGGGCAAGGCCGCGGTGCCGGCGCTGGGCGCGGACCGCAAGCAGGGCAAGTCCCTGCCGGCCGCCGAACTGGCGGACCTGATCCAGGAGATGACCGACCGGATGCACACCGCCGCGGCGGACCTCCAGTTCGAGGTCGCGGCCCGACTGCGCGACGAGGTCAAGGAGTTGAAGAAGGAGCTGCGGCAGATGCGCGAGGCCGGTGTGGCGTAGCCGCACGCGCGGGGAAACCGCGGGCTTGGCCGGAATGACACCGGTCAAGCCCGGCGGTGTCTCAGGCTTGCCACAAACGGGGAAACCCCGGGGAGCCGGGGGTGCAGCAGGCCCTAGGCTTGCCTGCGGCACCGAGCCCTCGGGACGGGGTGGCGGGCCGTACGCAGAGGGGGCCTCAGCCGGGGGACGGCGACGGGGTGTTCCACCGTGGAGCCGCGCGGGTGTGACCGCGCGGCCGGCAGAGAGGACAACGTCGTGTCGGTGAACCTGGCCAAGGGGCAGAAGGTCAGCCTCCAGAAGGGGCCGGGCAGCGCCCTGTCGGTGGTTCGGATGGGCCTCGGCTGGCAGGCCGCCCCCAAGCGCGGGCTGTTCGGCAGCCGCACCCGGAAGGTCGACCTGGACGCCTCGGCGCTGCTGTACGCCGAGCGGACCCCGTCCGACGTGGTGTTCTTCTCGCACCTGGAGAGCAGTGACGGCTCCGTGCGGCACACCGGCGACAACCTGGAGGGCGGCGCCGGGGCCGAGGACGACGAGGCGATCCTGGTCGACCTGGTGCACGTGCCGGTCAACATCACCCAGGTGGTGTTCACGGTGAGCTCGTACACCGGCCAGACCTTCGCCGAGGTGCAGCGGGCGCACTGCCGGCTGGTGGACGAGGCCACCGGGCTGGAGCTGGCCCGCTACGAGCTGACCGGCGGCGGGCCGCACACCGGGCAGATCATGGCCAAGGTGGTCCGGGACGGCAGCGGCGGCTGGGAGATGCAGGCGATCGGCGCGCCGGCCAAGGGGCGCACCTTCCAGGACCTGCTGCCGGCGATCGAGCCGTACCTCTAGCCGCCGAGAGCCTCCGGGATTCCCCGGGGTCTTTACCTTCTTTACCTTCTCTTGGGTCGGCTGTTACTCTCGCTGGCAGCGGAGGGGAGTATTCCTCGACAGTCGACCCCGTCATCACGGGTGCCCGTCGCGGCACCCCGGGGCGCTGGCCCGACGGGCGGAAGAGACCTCCGGCAGTGACGATGACTGTCTCGCCTACCTGCCGGAGGAGCAGTAGTGGACGTTTCCATGACCATGTGGGTCTCCACGATCCTGGTGCTGATCGCACTGATCGTGGCGGACTTCTTCATCGGAGGGCGCAAACCGCACGAGGTCTCGATCAAGGAGGCCGGGATCTGGACGGCCGTCTGGGTCGCCCTGGCGGTGCTCTTCGGCGGATTCCTCTGGTGGCACTCCGGTGGGCAGCCGGCGGGCGAGTTCTTCGCCGGCTACATCACCGAGAAGTCGCTCAGTGTCGACAACCTCTTCGTGTTCATCCTGATCATGGGCAAGTTCGCGGTGCCCAGGATCTACCAGCAGCGCGTGCTGATGTTCGGTGTGATCATCGCGCTGGTGCTCCGGGCGGTGTTCATCGCCGGCGGCGCGGCACTGGTCTCCGAGTTCTCCTGGGTGTTCTTCATCTTCGGCGCCTTCCTGGTCTGGACGGCCTGGAAGCTGATCAAGGAGGCCCGCGCCGAGGACGAGGGGGAGGAGCACTTCGAGGAGAACCGCGCCCTCAAGGCGATCACCCGCCGCTTCCCGGCCACCGAGGACTACCGCGGTACCAAGCTGTTCGTCCGGGAGAACGGCCGCCGGCTGATCACCCCGATGCTGATCGTCATGCTGGCCATCGGCACCACGGACGTGCTGTTCGCCCTCGACTCGATCCCGGCCATCTTCGGCCTCACCCAGGACGCGTACATCGTCTTCACCGCCAACGCCTTCGCCCTGATGGGCCTGCGCCAGCTGTACTTCCTGATCGGCGGCCTGCTGACGAAGCTGGTCCACCTCTCGTACGGCCTGTCGGTGATCCTCGGCTTCATCGGCGTGAAGCTGGTGCTGCACGCCGCCCACGAGTCGGGCGCGACCTGGGCCCCGGAGATCGGCATCCCGTTCGCCCTGGGCTTCATCGTGCTCGTGCTGGCGGTCACCACCTTCACCAGCCTCCGGGCCACGAAGAAGGCCGACCGCGAGAAGCTCGACGCCTGATCCGCCGAGAGCGTGCCGAGGCCCCCGCGACCACTGCCGGTCGCGGGGGCCTCGGCCGTTGGGCGGGGCGGGCCTACCAGCCGCGCTCGCGCCACTCGTCGAGGTGGGGGCGTTCGGCGCCGAGGGTGGTGTCGTTGCCGTGGCCGGGGTAGACCCAGGCCTCGTCGGGGAGGGCGTCGAAGATCTTCTCGGTGACGTCCCGGTAGAGGGTCCGGAAGGCCTCCGGGTCGCCCCAGGTGTTGCCGACGCCGCCGGGGAAGAGGCAGTCGCCGGTGAAGACGTGGGGGTGGCCCTGGGGGTCGTCGTAGACCAGCACGATGGCGCCCGGGGTGTGGCCGACCAGGTGGCGGACGGTGAGCTCGACCTCGCCGACCCGCAGGGTGTCGCCGTCCGCGAGCAGCAGCTCGGTGGGGACCTCGATGCCCTCCGCGTCGTGCTCGCCGGCGGCGGTGCGGGCGCCGGTGGTGGCGACCACCTCGGCCAGCGCGCCCCAGTGGTCGTGGTGGCGGTGGGTGGTGACCACGGTGCCCAGCTCGTCGCCCACGGTCTCCAGCAGCGCCGGGGCGTCCGCGGCGGCGTCGATCAGCAGCTGCTCGTCGGTGGCCCGGCAGCGCAGCAGGTAGGCGTTGTTGTCGTACGGGCCGACGGCCACCTTGGTGATCATCAGGTGGGCCAGTTCCCGCACGTCCGGCGGTCCGCCGACCTTGACCGCTCCGTGGTACGTCATCCGTTCGCTCCCTCTCCGATGGCTCTTGGGATCATCCTCGCCCCGTCAGCCCATCGGGGGAAGCTGGGGGAGGGCGGTGTCGGGGGTGCGGCGCAGGTCGGCGCCGTCGGAGCGGCCGGAGAGCCAGGCGGTGAGGGCGCGGACCGGGCCCTCGACGGTCAGCGCGGGGGCGCCGGTGCCGATCACGGCGCGGTCCCCGGTGTCCTCGGCGGCGAGGGAGACGGCGGGCAGGTCGGCGTTCCCGGCCAGCGCGGCCGCGATCCGGCCGAACTGGGCGACGGCGAAGGACTCCGGCCACCGCGCCGGGGTGTAGTCGTCGGCGGCCAGGTCGACGTGGTGGAACTCCAGTTCCACCAGGCGCTTGGCCGGGATCTGGTGGGCCGGGAAGACGTAGCCGAAGCGGTGCCTGACCGTCGCCGCCCAGTCCTCGGGGCCCATCAGCGCCGCGGCCTCGGCGAAGCGGGCGTGGGAGTCGCGCAGGTCGGCGAGCTGGACCTCCAGCGGGCGGGGCGCGTCGTCCTCGATGCCCTGGTCGCGGGCCTCGTCGCTGGCGTACTGCGGGATGTCGGTGCCGGTGCGGGCACCGGTCAGCAGGTTGACCAGGGAGTCGGCGTTGCGGGAGAGGTGGGCCAGCACGTGGCCGCGGGTCCAGCCGGGCAGCCCGGAGGGTTCGGCGAGGGCCTCGGGCTTCAGCGCGGCGACGGTGGTCAGCAGGCGCTCGGTGCTCTCCTCGACCTGGCTCAGCCAGGAGGCGGCGGCGGACTGCGAGTCGGTCGGCTGCGAGTCGGTCATCGGATCTGCCTTCTGTGTGCGACGGGGCGTTGCCCGTGGGGGCTTCGCTCGTTGACCCTGCGACGCTATCGCCGAATCCGGCCTCTGAGCAGGGGTTTTTCGGTACGGGTACGGACGGTCCCGAGGCGGGCTTCACTCGTTCGGGTGGTCCCGGCTGGACAAGGTCGATATTCGAACGTCTGAGCTATAGGCTGGCTGCCGCATCCTGGAAGAAGCAGCACATCCCGACGCAAGCCCTCTCGCACCGGAGAAAGGCGCCAGAAGCAGTGGCCGACCGCCTCATCGTCCGCGGTGCTCGCGAGCACAACCTCAAGAACGTCTCGCTCGACCTGCCCCGCGACTCCCTCATCGTCTTCACGGGCCTCTCCGGCTCCGGCAAGTCCTCGCTCGCCTTCGACACGATCTTCGCCGAGGGCCAGCGCCGCTACGTCGAGTCGCTGTCCTCCTACGCCCGCCAGTTCCTGGGCCAGATGGACAAGCCCGACGTGGACTTCATCGAAGGCCTCTCCCCGGCCGTCTCGATCGACCAGAAGTCCACCAACCGCAACCCCCGATCGACCGTCGGCACCATCACCGAGGTCTACGACTACCTGCGCCTGCTGTTCGCCCGGATCGGCAAGCCGCACTGTCCGCACTGCGGGCGCCCGATCGCCAAGCAGTCGCCGCAGGCGATCGTGGACAAGGTGCTGGAGCTCACCGAGGGCACCCGCTTCCAGGTGCTGAGCCCGGTGGTGCGCGAGCGCAAGGGCGAGTTCGTCGACCTCTTCGCCGACCTCCAGTCCAAGGGCTACTCCCGCGCCCGCGTCGACGGCGAGACGATCCAGCTCGCCGAGCCGCCGAAGCTCAAGAAGCAGGAGAAGCACACCATCGAGGTGGTGATCGACCGCCTCACCGTCAAGGACAGCGCCAAGCGCCGGCTCACCGACTCGGTGGAGACGGCCCTGCGGCTGGCCGGCGGCATGGTCGTGCTCGACTTCGTCGACCTCCCCGAGGACGACCCCGAGCGCGAGCGGATGTACTCCGAGCACCTCTACTGCCCGTACGACGACGTTTCGTTCGAGGAGCTGGAGCCGCGCTCGTTCTCCTTCAACTCGCCGTTCGGCGCCTGCCCGGACTGCTCGGGCCTGGGCAACCGGATGGAGGTCGACCCGGAGCTGGTCGTCCCCGACCCGGAGCGCTCGCTGGACGAGGGCGCGATCCACCCGTGGTCGGCCGGGCACGCCAAGGAGTACTTCCAGCGGCTGATCGACGCGCTCGCCGAGGAGCTCGGCTTCCGCACCGACATCCCCTGGGCCGGGCTGCCCGCCCGCGCCAGGAAGGCGCTGCTGCACGGGCACAAGCACCAGGTGGAGGTCCGCTACCGCAACCGCTTCGGCCGCGAGCGCTCGTACAGCACCGGCTTCGAGGGCGCGATCCCGTTCATCCAGCGCCGGCACACCGAGGCGGAGAGCGACAGCAGCCGCGAGCGCTTCGAGGGCTACATGCGCGAGGTGCCCTGCCCGACGTGCCAGGGCACCCGGCTCAAGCCGGTGGTGCTCGCCGTCACCGTCCAGGACAAGTCGATCGCCGACGTCTCCTCGATGTCGATCAGCGACTGCTCCGAGTTCCTGGGCGCGATGAAGCTCAACGCCCGGGACAAGCGGATCGCCGAGCGGGTCCTCAAGGAGGTCAACGAGCGGCTGCGCTTCCTGGTCGACGTCGGCCTGGACTACCTCTCGCTCGACCGCGCGGCCGGCACCCTGTCCGGCGGCGAGGCCCAGCGCATCCGGCTGGCCACCCAGATCGGCTCCGGCCTGGTCGGCGTGCTGTACGTGCTGGACGAGCCGTCCATCGGCCTGCACCAGCGGGACAACCACCGGCTGATCGAGACGCTGGTGCGGCTGCGCGACATCGGCAACACCCTGATCGTGGTCGAGCACGACGAGGACACCATCAAGACCGCGGACTGGGTGGTCGACATCGGCCCGGGGGCCGGCGAGCACGGCGGCAAGGTGGTGCACTCCGGCTCGCTGAAGGAGCTGCTCGGCAACAAGGAGTCGCTGACCGGCCAGTACCTCTCCGGCAAGCGGTCCATCCCGATCCCGGCCACCCGCCGCGAGCGGGACAAGAAGCGCCAGCTGACCGTCCACGGCGCCCGCGAGCACAACCTCAAGGACGTCACGGTCGGCTTCCCGCTCGGCACCCTCACCGCGATCACCGGTGTCTCCGGCTCCGGCAAGTCGACGCTGGTCAACGACATCCTGTACACCCACCTCGCCCGGGAGCTGAACGGCGCCCGCAGCGTGCCCGGCCGGCACACCCGGATCACCGGCACCGACCAGGTGGACAAGGTGGTGCACGTCGACCAGTCGCCGATCGGCCGCACCCCGCGCTCCAACCCGGCCACCTACACCGGGGTGTTCGACCACGTCCGCCGGCTCTTCGCGGAGACGCAGGAGGCCAAGGTCCGCGGCTACCTGCCCGGCCGGTTCTCCTTCAACGTCAAGGGCGGCCGCTGCGAGAACTGCTCGGGCGACGGCACCATCAAGATCGAGATGAACTTCCTGCCGGACGTCTACGTGCCGTGCGAGGTCTGCCACGGCGCCCGGTACAACCGGGAGACGCTGGAGGTCCACTACAAGGGCAAGTCCATCGCCGAGGTGCTGGACATGCCGATCGAGGAGGCGCTGGCCTTCTTCGAGGCCGTCCCGGCGATCGCCCGCCACCTGCGGACGCTCAACGACGTCGGCCTCGGCTACGTCCGGCTCGGCCAGTCCGCGCCGACCCTCTCCGGCGGCGAGGCGCAGCGCGTCAAGCTCGCCTCGGAGCTCCAGAAGCGCTCCACCGGGCGGACGGTCTACGTCCTGGACGAGCCCACCACCGGTCTGCACTTCGAGGACATCAGCAAGCTGATCAAGGTGCTCAGCGGGCTGGTCGAGAAGGGCAACACGGTGATCGTCATCGAGCACAACCTCGATGTGATCAAGACGGCCGACTGGATCGTCGACATGGGCCCCGAGGGCGGCTCCGGCGGCGGCATGGTCGTCGCCGAGGGCACCCCGGAGCAGATCGCGGCCGCCCCGGAGAGCCACACCGGCAAGTTCCTGCGGGACATCCTGCCGGGCGAGTTCGCGGACGCCCCGGTCGCCGCCCCGGCGAAGAGGGCACCGCGCAAGCGCGCGGCCGCCGCCAAGAAGTAGTCCCGCCCGTTCACCCCGCCGCTCCCGGACCCCCTGACAGCCAGGGACGTCCCGGGAGCGGCGGGGTGTGCGCGGCATAGACTTCCGTGGTTCCCCACCGCAGCAGAAGACCGTAGGAGCGCACCGATGTCCGAGGCCCCCGAGACCAGCCCCACCGCCTCCCGCCGCACCCTGCTCTGCGGTGCCGCGGCCCTGGCGGCCGGCGGCACCGTGGCGGTCACCGGGTGCGCCTCCTCCGCCGGCGAGAAGGGCCCCGCCAAGGGCTCCCTCAAGGGCCCGGTCGACCTCGGGCCGGCCTCGGAGGTGCCGGAGGGCGGCGGCAAGGTCTACCGCGAGCAGAAGGTCGTGGTCACCCAGCCCACCGCCGGCGAGTACAAGGCCTTCGACGCCCGCTGCACCCACGCCGGCTGCCTGGTGGACCAGGTGAAGAACGACCAGATCCTCTGCCCCTGCCACGGCAGCCGGTTCGCCGCCGCCGACGGCACCGTGAAGGAAGGCCCGGCCAAGACCGCGCTGCCCGCCTACACCGTCACGGTCGAGGCCGGCAACCTCAAGGTGACCCCGAGCTGACGCAGTTGACCGCCGCCCGACCTCCCCGGTCCCACCTGACGATCTCCGCCCCGCGGCCCCGTCCCCACTCGGTACGGTGGACCCATGGCTGACCCGAGCACCTACCGCCCCGCGCCCGGTGCGATCCCGACCTCCCCCGGCGTCTACAGGTTCCGTGACGCCCACGGCCGGGTCATCTACGTCGGCAAGGCCAAGAGCCTGCGCCCGCGCCTGTCCTCCTACTTCCAGGACCTGGCGGGCCTGCACCCGCGCACCGCGACCATGGTGACCACCGCCGCCTCGGTCGAGTGGACGGTGGTCGGCACCGAGGTCGAGGCGCTCCAGCTGGAGTACTCCTGGATCAAGGAGTACGACCCGCGGTTCAACGTCAAGTACCGCGACGACAAGAGCTATCCGGAACTCGCCGTCACCCTCGACGAGGAGTACCCGCGGGTCCAGGTGATGCGAGGGGCGCACAAGAAGGGCGTGCGCTACTTCGGCCCCTACGGGCACGCCTGGGCGATCCGCGAGACGGTCGACCTGCTGCTGCGCGTCTTCCCCGTCCGCACCTGCTCCAACGGCGTCTTCAAGCGCGCCCGCCAGGTCGGCCGGCCCTGCCTGCTCGGCTACATCGGCAAGTGCGCCGCGCCCTGCGTCGGCAAGGTCACGGCGGACGAACACCGCGCGCTGGCCGAGGACTTCTGCGACTTCATGGCCGGGCGCACCGGCAACTACCTGCGCCGGCTGGAACAGCAGATGCAGGAGGCCGCGGCCGACATGGAGTACGAGAAGGCGGCCCGGCTGCGGGACGACATCGGCGCCCTCAAGCGCGCGATGGAGAAGAACGCCGTCGTGCTCGCCGACGCCACCGACGCCGACCTGCTGGCCGTCGCCGAGGACGAGCTCGAAGCCGCCGTGCAGATCTTCCACGTCCGCGGCGGCCGGGTGCGCGGCCAGCGCGGCTGGGTCACCGACAAGGTCGAGGACGTCGACACCGCCGGCCTCGTCGAGCACGCCCTCCAGCAGCTCTACGGCGGCGGCGAGTCCGTCCCGCGCGAGGTCCTCGTCCCCGCCCTGCCCGAGCCGTCGGAGCCGGTCCGCGAGTGGCTGAGCGGCCTGCGCGGCAGCCAGGTCGACCTGCGCACCCCCCAGCGCGGCGACAAGAAGGACCTGATGGCCACCGTGCAGCGCAACGCCCAGCAGGCGCTCGCGCTGCACAAGACCAAGCGCGCCTCCGACCTCACCACCCGCAGCCGCGCCCTCCAGGAGATCGCCGACGCGCTGGAGCTGGACTCCGTCCCGCTGCGCATCGAGTGCTACGACATCTCCCACCTCCAGGGCGAGGACGTGGTCGCCTCCATGGTCGTCTTCGAGGACGGCCTGGCCCGCAAGAGCGAGTACCGGCGCTTCCAGATCAAGGGCTTCGAGGGCCAGGACGACGTCCGCTCGATGCACGAGGTGATCGGCCGGCGCTTCCGCCGCTACCTCCAGGAACGCGAGCAGACCGGCGAGTGGGCCGTCCCCGAGGAGGACGAGCCCGAGAGCGCCGCCGGCACCCGGGACGACGAGGGCCGCCCCAAGCGCTTCGCCTACCCGCCCCAGCTGCTGGTCGTCGACGGCGGCCAGCCGCAGGTCGCCGCCGCCAAGCGCGCCCTGGACGAACTCGGCATCGACGACGTCGCGCTGTGCGGCCTGGCCAAGCGCCTGGAGGAGGTCTGGCTGCCCGGCGAGGACGACCCGGTCGTGCTGCCCCGCTCCAGCGAGGGCCTCTACCTGCTCCAGCGGGTGCGCGACGAGGCCCACCGCTTCGCGATCAGCTATCAGCGCAACAAGCGTTCCAAGCGACTCACCGCCGGGGAACTGGACTCCGTCCCGGGCCTCGGAGAGACTCGCCGCCGGGCGCTGCTCAAGCACTTCGGCTCGCTGAAGAAGCTCCGGGCCGCCACCGTGGACGAGCTCTGCGAGGTACCCGGCATCGGACGCCGCACCGCGCAGACTGTTGCGGAGGCGTTGTCGTCCCGTACACCCGCCGCACCCGCGGTCAACACCGCGACCGGCGAGATCATCGAGGACGGGGCCGAGCGGGCCGCCGAGCCGGTGGCCGCAGCACCCCAGACCGCACCATCCCAGGAGACGCCATGACGGCCGACGCCCGTCAGCCGGTGCGCCCCGGCCCCGCCCGCCTGCCCGGGCCGGGGAAGGGCGGCCGTGCCGTGCGCGTTCTCCCCAGCAGAAAGACCGAGAGCGGGGAACCGAAGTGACCGTGTCAGACGTGGCCGAGAACGCGCCGGAGCTGGTGATCATCTCCGGCATGTCCGGAGCCGGCCGCTCCACCGCCGCCAAGTGCCTGGAGGACCTCGGCTGGTTCGTGGTGGACAACCTGCCGCCGGCCCTGATCCCGACCATGGTCGACCTGGGCGCCCGTTCCCAGGGCAACGTCGCCCGGATCGGCGTGGTCGTGGACGTCCGCGGGCGACAGTTCTTCGACGACCTGCTCACCTCGCTGGACGAGCTGGAGAAGCGCGGCGTACGGCTGCGGGTCGTCTTCCTGGACTCCTCCGACGAGGCGCTGGTGCGCCGCTTCGAGAGCGTCCGCCGCCCGCACCCGCTCCAGGCCGACGGCCGGATCGTGGACGGCATCGCCCGCGAGCGCGACCTGCTGCGCGACCTGCGCGGCGAGGCCGACCTGGTGATCGACACCTCCAACCTCAACGTGCACCAGCTGCGCGCCAAGCTGGACGCCCAGTTCGCCGACCACGACGAGCCCGAACTGCGCGCCACCGTGATGTCCTTCGGCTTCAAGTACGGCCTGCCGGTCGACGCCGACCTCGTGGTGGACTGCCGCTTCCTGCCCAACCCCCACTGGGTGCCCGAACTGCGGGCCCGCACCGGCACCGACGCGGACGTCGCCGACTACGTGTTCCAGCAGCCCGGAGCCAACGAGTTCCTGGACGGCTACGCCCAGCTGCTGCGCATCATCACCGAGGGGTACCGCCGCGAGGGGAAGCGCTACATGACGCTTGCCGTAGGCTGCACCGGTGGCAAGCACCGCAGCGTCGCCATGTCCGAGCGTCTGACCAAGCGTCTCATCGCCGACGGAGTCGAGACGGTGCTCGTCCACCGTGACATGGGACGGGAGTAACCGCCGCCTCCCTGCCGGGCCCGCCGGCGGAGTGGTCGGCGGGCCGAGGAACGTGAGGTGATGTGTGGCGGGATACGTGCCCGGGCGGCAGCCGCAGAGCAGGACCGGTGACCGGGCGGGCAGCCCGGCCCGGGCCACGGCGCCGAGTCGTCCGCGCAGCAGTCCCGCCCGCGCCAATCCGGCGCCCAGGATCACCGCGCTCGGCGGCGGGCAGGGCCTGTCCGCTTCGCTGTCCGCGCTGCGCCGGCTCACCAGCGACCTCACCGCCGTGGTCACCGTCGCCGACGACGGCGGCTCCAGCGGGCGGCTGCGCGAGGAACTCGGCGTGCTGCCCCCCGGCGACCTGCGCAAGGCGCTGGCCGCGCTGTGCGGGGACGACGACTGGGGCCGCACCTGGTCCGAGGTGATCCAGCAGCGCTTCACCGGCAACGGCGAGCTCGGCGGCCACGCCGTCGGCAACCTGCTGATCGTCGCGCTCTGGGAGAAGCTGGGCGACCCGGTGGCCGCGCTGGAGTGGGTCGGCCGGCTGCTCAACGTCCAGGGCCGGGTGCTGCCGATGTCGGCGGTGCCGCTGGACATCGAGGCGACCGTCCGCGGCCACGACCCGCTGCGCCCCACCGAGGTGACGGCCGTCCGCGGCCAGGCCGACGTCGCGGCCACCCCCGGCACCGTGCAGTCGATCCGGCTGCTGCCGGACGGCCCGCCGGCCGTCCCGGAGGCGGTCACCGCCGTACGGGAGGCGGACTGGGTGGTGCTCGGCCCCGGCTCCTGGTTCACCAGCGTGCTGCCGCACCTGCTGGTGCCCGAGCTGGCCAAGGCGCTCACCGAGACCCGCGCCCGCCGCCTGCTCACCCTCAACCTGGCCCCCCAGCCCGGCGAGACCGAGGGCTTCACCCCCCAGCGCCACCTGGAGGTCATCGCCGACCACGCTCCGGAGCTCGCGGTGGATGCGATCCTGGTGGACGAGCGCGCCGTCACCGGCGGGGCCTTCGGCCAGGCCGACCTGGACGGACTGGAGAAGGCCGCCGAACGGATGGGCGCCGCTCTGGTGCTCGGCTCGGTGGCCCGCACCGACGGGACGCCGCGACACGACCCCGAGCTGTTGGCGGCAGCGTACGACCGGATTTTCCGGACACATGGAAGGATCGGGCCATGGCGATGACTCCAGCGGTGAAGGACGAGATCAGCCGGCTCCCGGTCACCCGGGCCTGCTGTCGCAAGGCGGAGGTGTCGGCGATCCTGCGGTTCGCGGGCGGGCTGCACATCGTGAGCGGCCGCATCGTGATCGAGGCGGAGCTGGACACCGGAGCGGCGGCACGGCGGCTGCGCAAGGACCTGCTGGAGATCTTCGGGCACTCCTCGGACCTCGTGGTGATGGCCCCCGGCGGGCTGCGCCGCGGCAGCCGCTTCGTGGTCCGGGTGGTCAAGGACGGCGAACTGCTCGCACGCCAGACCGGTCTCGTGGACGGCCGCGGCCGCCCGATCCGGGGCCTGCCCCCGGCGGTCGTCTCCGGCGCCACCTGCGACGCCGAGGCGGCCTGGCGCGGGGCCTTCCTGGCGCACGGCTCGCTCACCGAGCCGGGCCGCTCCTCCTCGCTGGAGATCACCTGCCCCGGCTCCGAGGCCGCCCTCGCCCTGGTCGGCGCCGCCCGCCGGCTCGGCATCCCGGCCAAGGCCCGCGAGGTGCGCGGCGTGGACCGGGTGGTCATCCGCGACGGCGACGCGATCGGCGCGCTGCTCACCCGGCTCGGCGCGCACGAGTCGGTGCTGGCCTGGGAGGAGCGCCGGATGCGGCGCGAGGTGCGCGCCACCGCCAATCGGCTGGCCAACTTCGACGACGCCAACCTGCGCCGCTCGGCCCGCGCCGCGGTGGCGGCCGGCGCCCGGGTCGCCCGCGCGCTGGAGATCCTCGGCGACGAGGTGCCCGAGCACCTGGCGGCGGCCGGCCAGCTGCGGATGCAGCACAAGCAGGCCTCGCTGGAGGAGCTGGGCGCGCTCGCCGACCCGCCGCTGACCAAGGACGCGGTGGCCGGCCGGATCCGCCGACTGCTGGCGATGGCCGACAAGCGCGCCTCCGAGCTCGGCCTGCCGAGCACCGAGGCCAGCATCACCGACGAGATGGCGATGAACTGAGGTTCCCGCTCACGCTGCGTGACGACCACACGGCCGACGCCCCGCTCGGGGGGCGCCGGCCGTCGGCGTTCACGGGCACCCGCGCGGACTTGTCGACACTCCGAAATTGGTAGAGACCACTGGCCCGAGACCAACTGCCCGGCGGATCAAGGCCGGACGGCCGGAAACCGGGTTTCGGCCGCGCCACGCCCAGTCTCACGAGGCGGCGCGATGTGCCGTCCCAGGCCCCGGAGGGGTAGGGTCGTAGGCGGTCGGGGACTTCCCAAATCTCACCCCCGCCGGGGCTGCGCCCCCGGCGTACCTAACGAGGAGATCGGTTCGTGACGATCCGGGTAGGCATCAACGGCTTCGGCCGCATCGGCCGCAACTTCTTCCGCGCGGTCAAGGCTCAGGGCGCGGACATCGAGGTCGTCGGTGTCAACGACCTCACCGACACGAAGACCCTGGCTCACCTGCTCAAGTACGACACCACCCTGGGTACCTTCCCGGGCGAGGTCTCGCACACCGAGGACAGCATCACCGTCGACGGCCACACCTTCAAGGTGACCGCCGAGCGTGACCCCGCCAACCTCCCGTGGGCCGCCCTGGGCGCCGACATCGTCGTCGAGTCCACCGGCATCTTCACCAAGGCCGAGGCCGCGAAGAAGCACCTCGCCGCCGGCGCGAAGAAGGTCATCATCTCGGCGCCCGCGAGTGACGAGGACGTCACCATCGTGCTGGGCGTCAACGACGACAAGTACGACGCCGCCAACCACCACATCATCTCCAACGCCTCCTGCACCACCAACTGCGTGGCGCCGATGGCCAAGGTGCTGAACGAGAGCTTCGGCATCGTCAAGGGTCTGATGACCACCGTCCACGCGTTCACCAACGACCAGGTGACCCTGGACTTCCCGCACAAGGACCTGCGCCGTGCTCGTGCGGCCTCGCAGAACATCATCCCGACCTCGACCGGTGCCGCCAAGGCGACCGCCCTGGTCCTGCCGGAGCTGAAGGGCAAGCTGGACGGCACCTCGCTGCGCGTCCCGGTCCCGACCGGCTCCATCACGGACCTGGTCGTCACCCTGGAGCGCGAGGTGACCAAGGACGAGGTCAACGCGGCCTTCCAGAAGGCCGCTCAGGAAGGCCCGCTCAAGGGCATCCTGGCCTACACCGAGGACCCGATCGTCTCCTCCGACATCGTGAACGACCCGGCCTCCTGCATCTTCGACTCCAGCCTGACCATGGTCCAGGGCAACCAGGTCAAGGTGCTCGGCTGGTACGACAACGAGTGGGGCTACTCGAACCGGGTCGTCGACCTGGTCACCCTCGTCGGCGGGCAGCTCTGACCTTGCGGGAGCTGACGTGATGTAGGGGCGAGGGCCCGGACGGCGTGCGGTGCCGACCGGGCCCTCGTTCCGCGCTCAAGGACTTCTCAGGCGGCCCCTGCGCCGTGCCGCCTCTGCGCATCAACCATCTCCCCAGGAGAAACCGAATCCCCGTGAAGACCATCGAAGAGCTCATCGAAGCCGGTGTCGAAGGCAAGCGCGTCTTCGTGCGCGCCGACCTGAACGTGCCGCTGGACGGCGACACGATCACCGACGACGGCCGGATCCGCGCCGTCGCGCCGACCATCGCCAAGCTGGCGGCGGCCGGTGCGCGGGTCGTCGTCGCCTCGCACCTCGGCCGCCCCAAGGGCGCGCCGGACCCGAAGTTCTCGCTCGCCCCGGCGGCCAAGCGCCTCGGCGAGATCCTCGGCCAGGACGTCGCCTTCGCCACCGACACCGTCGGCGACAGCGCCGAGGCCGTGGTGGCCGCGCTGGCGAACGGCGAGGTCGCGCTGCTGGAGAACCTGCGCTTCAACGCCGGCGAGACCAGCAAGGACGACGCCGAGCGCAAGGCCTTCGCCGAGCAGCTGGCCGCGCTGGCCGACCTGTACGTGGGCGACGGCTTCGGCGCCGTGCACCGCAAGCACGCCTCGGTGTTCGACCTGCCCGCGCTGCTGCCGCACGCCGCCGGCGACCTGATCGCCACCGAGGTCGGCGTGCTGAAGAAGCTCACCGAGGACGTCGCCCGCCCGTATGTGGTGGTGCTCGGCGGTGCCAAGGTCTCCGACAAGCTCGGTGTCATCGACAACCTGCTGGAGAAGGCCGACCGGATCCTGATCGGCGGCGGCATGGCGTACACCTTCCTCAAGGCCAAGGGCCACGAGGTCGGCATCTCGCTGCTCCAGGAGGACCAGATCCCGACCGTCCTCGGCTACCTGGCCGAGGCCGAGCGTCGCGGCGTCGAGTTCGTGCTGCCGGTGGACGTCCTGGTCTCCGCCGACTTCCCGGACCTCAAGACCAAGGCTCCGGCGAACCCGTCGACCGTCTCCTCGGACGCCATCCCGGCCGACCAGGAAGGCCTGGACATCGGCCCGAAGACCCGCGAGCTCTACGCGGCCAAGCTGGCCGACGCGGGCACGGTGTTCTGGAACGGCCCGATGGGCGTCTTCGAGCACCCGGACTACGCGGGCGGCACCAAGGCCGTCGCGCAGGGCCTGCTCGACAGCGACGCGTTCACCGTGGTCGGCGGCGGCGACTCCGCCGCGGCCGTCCGCACCCTGGGCTTCGACGAGAACGCCTTCGGACACATCTCGACCGGCGGCGGCGCCAGCCTTGAGTACCTGGAGGGCAAGACCCTCCCCGGTCTCGCCGCTCTGGAGGACTGAAACACATGACCGACCGTCTCCCGCTGATGGCGGGCAACTGGAAGATGAACCTCAACCACCTTGAGGCCATCCAGCACACCCAGAAGCTGGCCTTCGCGCTGGCCGACAAGGACTACGAGGCCGTCGAGGTCGCCGTCCTGGTGCCGTTCACCGACCTGCGCTCGGTGCAGACCCTGGTCTTCGGCGACAAGCTGAAGATCAAGTACGGCTCGCAGGACATCTCGCAGCACGACGGCGGGGCCTACACCGGCGAGGTCTCCGGACCGATGCTGGCCAAGCTCCAGTGCACCTACGCGGTGATCGGCCACTCCGAGCGCCGCCAGTACCACGGCGAGAACGAGGAGATCGTCAACGCCAAGGTGAAGGCCGCCTACCGCGCCGGGGTCACCCCGATCCTGTGCGTCGGCGAGCCGCTGGAGATCCGCAAGGCCGGCACCCACGTCGAGTACACCCTGGCCCAGCTGGACGGCGGCCTGGCCGACGTCCCGGCGCACCAGGCCGAGTCGATCGTGGTCGCGTACGAGCCCGTCTGGGCGATCGGCACCGGCGAGGTGGCCACCCCGGAGGACGCCCAGGAGGTCTGCGCGGCGATCCGCCAGCGGATCGCCGAGCTGTACGACGCCGAGCTGGCCGGCAAGGTCCGGGTGCTGTACGGCGGCTCGGTGAAGTCGTCGAGCGTGGCCGGTCTGATGGCCAAGCCCGACATCGACGGCGGTCTGGTCGGCGGCGCCTCGCTGGACGCCGAGGAGTTCGTCAAGATCGTGCGCTACCGTGAGCAGGCAGTAGGCTAACGCCGCCGCAGCAACGTAGGCTTTGGGGCCGGACCGCCGTACGCGGCCCGGCCCCTTCGCCGAAGATACGAGAGAGTTGGTCCCGTCGTGGTTCTCGGGTTCTCGATTGCCCTGATCATCTTCAGTCTGCTGATGATCCTTCTGGTGCTGCTGCACAAGGGGAAGGGCGGCGGCCTGTCGGACATGTTCGGCGGTGGCGCGATGTCCACCGGCGGTGGCTCGGCGGTGGCCGAGCGCAACCTGGACCGCATCACCGTCGTGGTCGGCCTGGGCTGGTTCGCCAGCATCATCGTCCTCGGCCTGCTGATGAAGACCTCGGTCTGACGTATTCCTGACGCCCCGTCTCCCGAGCGCCTATCCTGGAGCGGTCGGGTGCGGAGGCGATGGTGGCGGATGCTTAACTCCTGCTTACACTAGGACGACTTTCGCCACCGACGCGCACCGCGGCGGGTCGGCGCACCAGTACGCAGGGAGTCAGACCGTGGCAAGTGGCAATGCCATCCGTGGCAGCAGGGTCGGGGCCGGCCCGATGGGCGAGGCGGAGCGCGGCGAGTCCGCCCCGCGCAACCGGATCTCCTTCTGGTGCGCGAACAAGCACGAGACCCGGCCCAGCTTCGCGGCCGAAGCGGCCATCCCGGAGACCTGGGACTGCCCGCGCTGCGGCTTCCCGGCCGGGCAGGACCAGCACAACCCGCCGGCACCCTCGCGCAACGAGCCGTACAAGACCCACCTCGCGTACGTCCGCGAGCGGCGCACCGACGCCGACGGCGAGGCGATCCTGGCCGAGGCGCTGGCGAAGCTGCGCGGCGAGATCTGAGTCCGAATACCGCGAAGGGCGCCACCGTCGAACGACGGTGGCGCCCTTCGGCGTTGCCGCTCCGTCAGGCGGAGGCCGGCGGGTAGAGCTGCGGCGGGATCTTCTCCGCGGCGGCGCGGTCCAGCAGCCACAGGGTGCGGCTGCGGCCGTACGCGCCGGAGGCGGGCGCCTGGAGCTCGCCGGGGCCGGACAGGGCCAGCGCGACCGCGCCCGCCTTGTCCTCGCCGGCCGCCAGCAGCCAGACCTCACGGGCGGAGCGGATCGCCGGGAGGGTGAGCGAGACCCGGGTCGGCGGGGGCTTGGGGGCCCCGCGCACGCCGACCACGGTCAGCTCGGTCTCCCGCACACCCGGGTGCTCGGGGAAGAGCGAGGCGACGTGGGTGTCCGGGCCGACGCCGAGCAGCAGCACGTCGAAGGCCGGGACGCCGGACCGGTCGCCCGGCTCGGCCGCCTCGGCCAGCTCCGCGGCGTAGCGGGCCGCGGCGGCCTCCACGTCCGAGCCGTCCTCCCCGTCCGAGGCGGGCATCTCGTGCACCCGCGCCGGGTCGAGCGGGACGGCGTCCAGCAGCTCGGCGCGGGCCTGGACGGCGTTGCGGTCCGGATCGGCGGCGGGCACGAAGCGCTCGTCGCCCCACCACAGGTCCAGCCGGCCCCAGTCGACCGCGTCGCGGGCCGGGGAGGCGGCGATCGCGGCCAGCAGGGCGTTGCCGTTGCGGCCGCCGGTGAGCACCACCGACGCGCTGCCGCGGGCGGCCTGGGCGTCCACGATCCGGGTGATCAGCCGGGCCGCGGCCGCCTGGGCCATCAGCTCCTTGTCCCGGTGGACGACCAGCTGCGGGGTCGCGTTGGTCATTCGGCTTCCTTGGCGGTGCGCTTGCCGGCGGCCTTGCGGCCGGGCTTGCGGTCCGCCGAGCCGGCGGTCACCCGCTCCGGGTTGGCCACGGCCGCCTCGGCGGCCTCCTCGACGGCCTCCTCCGCGACCTCCCGGGCGACCTTCTCGGCCGCCTCGATCTCGGCGTTCTCCGGCTCGTGCAGCTGCTCGACGGGCGTGCGCACGGCCGTCGCGTAGATGTCGTCCGGGTCCAGCCGGCGCAGCTCCTCGGCGATCAGCTCCGAGGTCTCGCGCCGCTTGAGGGCCACCTGGCGGTCCGGCGAACCGGGCATGGACAGCGTGGCCAGCAGGCCGTCCGGGCGGTCCAGGGTGATGTCCCCGTCCTTGGTGCGCAGGTGCACCGCGGTGATGCCGGGGCCGTTGGTGACGACCCGCTCGACCGGCACCTGGAGCCGGTTGTTCAGCCAGAGGCCGAGCAGCTCGACGCTGGGGTTGTAGGACTCGCCCTCGACGACCGCGGAGACGATCGTGGACGGCCGCTGGTCCAGCGCGGCGGCCAGCATCGAGCGCCAGCCGGTGATCCGGGTCCAGGCCAGGTCGGTGTCGCCCGGGGTGTAGGCCTGCGAGCGCTGGGCGAGCTGGCCGACCGGGGACTCGGCGGTGACGGCGTCGGTGATCCGGCGCTGGGCGAGCGCGCCCAGCGGGTCCTGGGCCGGGTGCAGCGGAGCGTTGTCCGGCCACCAGACGACGGTCGGGGCGTCCGGCAGCAGCAGCGGCAGGACGACCGACTGGGCGTGCGAGGCGAGTTCGCCGTGCATCCGCAGGACGACCGTCTCGCCGGAGCCGGCGTCGGAGCCGACCAGGATCTCGGCGTCCAGCCGGGTCTCGGCGCGGGCCCGGGGCGAGCGCCCGGCGCGCTTGATCACCGCGAGGGTGCGCATCGGGTGCTCGCGGGAGGCGTCGTTGGCGGCCTTGAGGGCGTCGTAGGCGCTGCCCTCGTCGGTCACGATCACCAGGGTGAGCACCATGCCGGCGGCGCCGGAGCCACGGGCCCGGCGCGCCTCCATCAGCGCGGCGTTGATCTTGCTGGACGTCGTGTTGGTGAGGTCGATCTTCATGGCCGGCGCCAGCTCCTGCCGTCTCGTGCGAGCATCTCGTCCGCTTCGACGGGGCCCCAGGTCCCCGCCGCGTACTGGGCGGGCTTGCCGTGGGTGTCCCAGTACTCCTCGATCGGGTCGAGGATCTGCCAGGAGAGCTCGACCTCCTGGTGGCGCGGGAACAGGTTGGCGTCGCCGAGCAGCACGTCGAGGATGAGCCGCTCGTACGCCTCCGGGCTGGACTCGGTGAAGGACTCGCCGTAGGCGAAGTCCATCGTGACGTCCCGGACCTCGAAGGAGGTGCCCGGCACCTTGGAGCCGAACCGCACCGTCACGCCCTCGTCCGGCTGGACCCGGATGACCAGGGCGTTCTGCCCCAGCTCCTCGGTCGCGTAGGAGTCGAAGGGCAGGTACGGGGCGCGCTGGAAGACGACCGCGATCTCGGTGACCCGGCGGCCCAGGCGCTTGCCGGTGCGCAGGTAGAACGGGACGCCCGCCCAGCGGCGGTTGTTGATCTCCAGCTTGATGGCCGCGTAGGTGTCGGTCTTGGACTCGGGGTCGATGCCGTCCTCGTCCAGGTAGCCGGCCACCTCCTCGCCGCCCTGCCAGCCGGCCGCGTACTGGCCGCGCACGGTGTGCCGGCCGAGGTCGGCCGGGAGCTTGACGGCGCTGAGCACCTTGAGCTTCTCGGCCACCAGCGCCTTCGGGTGGAAGGAGGCCGGCTCCTCGATGGCGGTGAGCGCCATCAGCTGGAGCAGGTGGTTCTGGATGACGTCACGGGCGGAGCCGATGCCGTCGTAGTAGCCGGCCCGGCCGCCGATGCCGATGTCCTCGGCCATGGTGATCTGCACGTGGTCGACGTACGACCGGTTCCAGATCGGTTCGAACATCTGGTTGGCGAAGCGCAGCGCCAGGATGTTCTGGACCGTCTCCTTGCCCAGGTAGTGGTCGATCCGGAAGACCTCGTCCCGGGGGAAGACCTCGTGGACGACCTTGTTGAGCTCCTGGGCGCTCTTCAGGTCGTGGCCGAAGGGCTTCTCGATGACGGCGCGGCGCCAGGAGCCCTGCGGCGGGTCGGCCAGACCGTGCTTCTTCAGCTGCTGGACGACCGTCGGGAAGAACTTCGGCGGGACGGACAGGTAGAAGGCGAAGTTGCCGCCGGTGCCCTGGGCCTTGTCCAGCTCCTGGATGGTCTCGCGCAGCTTGTCGAAGGCCTCGTCGTCGTCGAAGGTCCCGTGGACGAACCGCATGCCCTTGGCGAGCTGCTGCCAGACCTCCTCCCGGAACGGGGTGCGGGCGTGGTCCTTGACCGCGTCGTGGACCTCCTTGGCGAAGTCCTCGTCGTCCCACTCGCGGCGGGCGAAGCCGACGAGGGAGAAGCCCGGCGGCAGCAGACCGCGGTTGGCCAGGTCGTAGATGGCCGGCATCAGCTTCTTGCGGGACAGGTCGCCGGTGACCCCGAAGATGACCAGACCGGACGGCCCCGCGATGCGCGGGAGCCGTCGGTCGGAGGGGTCGCGAAGCGGGTTGACGGGGGCGGACGGGAGGTCGTCCACGTCCGATACCGGCGTCAACTCCGGGAAATCAGTGCTCACGTGATGGGCTCCGCTTTCGTGCGCTGGCTGTGAGCAGGGGTCACTTCTCGTCGGCGAAGGCGGCGAGCGAGGCGGTGACGGTGTCGAGCAGCTCCTTCCAGGACTGCTCGAACTTCTCCACGCCCTCGTCCTCCAGGAGCTGGACGACGTCGTCGTAGTCCACGCCCGCGGCGGCGATCGCGTCCAGGACGGCCTTCGCGTCCGCGTAGTTGGGGACGATGGTGTTGCCGGTGACCACGCCGTGGTCGGCGGTGGCGTCCAGGGTGGCCTCGGGCATGGTGTTGACGGTGCCGGGGGCGACCAGCTCGGTCACGTACAGGGTGTCCGGCAGGGCCGGGTCCTTGACACCGGTGGAGGCCCACAGCGGGCGCTGCGGCTTGGCGCCGGCGGCCTCAAGAGCCTTCCAGCGGGCGCTGCCGGCGGTCTTGCCGTCGACGCTGCCGAAGACCTCCTCGTACGCCTGGTAGGCGAGGCGGGCGTTGGCCAGGGCGGCCTTGGAGCGCAGGTTCTTGGCCTCGCCGCCGACCTTGTCCAGGCGCTTGTCGATCTCGGTGTCGACGCGGGAGACGAAGAAGGAGGCGACCGACTCGATCTGGGAGAGGTCCAGGCCCTTGGCCTTGGCGGACTCCAGGCCGGTCAGGTAGGCGTCGATGACGGCCTTGTAGCGCTCCAGCGAGAAGATCAGCGTGACGTTGACGCTGATGCCCTTGCCGATGACCTCGGCGATCGCGGGCAGGCCGGCCTTGGTGGCGGGGATCTTGATGAAGACGTTCGGGCGGTCGACCAGCCACCACAGCTGCTTGGCCTCGGCGACGGTGGCCGCGGTCTCGTGGGCCAGGCGCGGGTCGACCTCGATGGAGACCCGGCCGTCGCGGCCGTTGGAGGCGTCGTAGACCGGGCGCAGCACGTCGGCCGCGTCGCGCACGTCCGAGGTGGTGATCATGCGGATCGCCTCGTCGGTGGTGACCTTGCGGACGGCGAGATCGCGCAGCTGGCCGTCGTAGGAGTCGTCGCCGGCGCCGGCGATGGCCTTCTGGAAGATGGTCGGGTTGGTGGTGACGCCCACCACGTGCTTGTTCTGCACCAGTTCGGCCAGGTTGCCGGAGTTCAGCCGCTTGCGGCTGAGGTCGTCCAGCCAGATCGCAACGCCTTCGTCGCTGAGGCGCTTCAGTGCGTCAGTCATGGTGCTTCAGTCCCTTGTTTCTTCTGCTTCGTGGTGGTGGTCAATGGGGCCGGGCCTTCGACGTGCGGGTCTCGGGCCCGGCCGGGGGTGCCGCTAGCGGTTGACGGCTTCGAGCGAGCGCAGGGCGTTGTGGGCCTCGGCCACCACGCGCTCGGCCGTGATGCCGAACTCCTCGAAGAGCACCTTGTAGTCGGCGGAGGCGCCGAAGTGCTCCAGCGAGACGATCCGGCCGTGGTCGCCGACCAGCTCGCGCCAGCCCTGGGCGATGCCGGCCTCGACCGAGACGCGGGCCTTGACCGACGGCGGCAGCACGCTGTCGCGGTACGCCTGGTCCTGCTCCTGGAACCACTCGAAGGACGGGAGCGAGACCACGCGGGTGGCGATGCCCTCGGCCTCCAGCACCTCGCGGGCCTGGACGGCCAGCTGGACCTCGGAGCCGGTGCCGATCAGGATCACCTGCGGGGCGCCGGTGGAGGCCTCGGCCAGGATGTAGCCGCCCTTCGCGGTGCCCTCGGCGGAGCCGAAGACCTCGCGGTCGTAGGTCGGGACGCCCTGGCGGGTCAGGGCCAGGCCGACCGGGCCGGGGTGGCTGGTCTGGCGCTCGATGACGGTGCGCCAGGCGACGGCGGTCTCGTTGGCGTCGGCCGGGCGGACCATGGCCAGGCCCGGGATGGCGCGCAGCGAGGCCAGGTGCTCGACCGGCTGGTGGGTCGGGCCGTCCTCGCCGAGGCCGATCGAGTCGTGCGTCCAGACGTAGGTCACCGGCAGCTTCATCAGGGCGGCCAGGCGGACGGCCGGGCGCATGTAGTCGGCGAAGACCAGGAAGGTGCCGCCGTACACGCGGGTCCTGCCGTGCAGGGCGATGCCGTTCATGGTCGAGCCCATGGCGTGCTCGCGGATGCCGAAGTGGATCGTCCGGCCGTACGGGCTGGCCGACTTCAGCGGGTTGCCCTCGGGCAGGAAGGAGCTGTCCTCGTCGATGGTGGTGAGGTTGGACTCCGCGAGGTCGGCCGAGCCGCCCCACAGCTCCGGGATCACCGCGCCGAGAGCCTTGAGGGTGTCGCCGGAGGCCTTGCGGGTGGCGACGTCCTTGCCGGCCGGGAAGGTGGGGACGCTCTTCTTCCAGCCCTCGGGCAGCTCGCCCGCCTGGATGCGGTCGAACTCGGCGGCGCGCTGGGCGTCGGCGGCGCGCCAGGCGTCGAAGGACTGCTGCCACTGGTCACGGGCGGCCTTGCCGCGCTTGATGACCAGCCGGGCGTGCTCGATGACCTCGTCGCTGACCTCGAAGGTCTTCTCCGGGTCGAAGCCCAGGACCTTCTTGGTGGCGGCGATCTCGGCGGCGCCGAGCGCGGAGCCGTGCGCCTTGGCCGTGTTCTGGGCGTCCGGGGCCGGCCAGGCGATGATCGTGCGCATCGCGATGATCGACGGACGGGAGGTCTCGGCCTTGGCCGCGGCCAGCGCGTCGGCCAGGACGGCCACGTCGATGTCGCCGTTGGACTTCGGGGACACCCGCTGGACGTGCCAGCCGTACGCCTCGTAGCGCTTGAGGACGTCCTCGGAGAAGGCGGTCTCGGTGTCGCCCTCGATCGAGATGTGGTTGTCGTCGTAGAGGGCGACCAGGTTGCCCAGCTTCTGGTGGCCGGCCAGCGAGGAGGCCTCGGCGGAGATGCCCTCCTCCAGGTCGCCGTCGGAGACGATCGCCCAGATGGTGTGGTCGAAGGGGGACTCGCCGGCCGGGGCCTGCGCGTCGAACAGGCCGCGCTCGTAACGGGCGGCCATCGCCATGCCGACCGCGTTGGCGATGCCCTGGCCGAGCGGGCCGGTGGTGGTCTCCACGCCGGCCGTGTGGCCGTGCTCGGGGTGGCCCGGGGTGCGGCTGCCCGCGACGCGGAAGGCCTTGAGGTCGTCCAGCTCCAGGCCGTAGCCCGACAGGTAGAGCTGGGTGTAGAGGGTCAGGCTGGTGTGCCCGGGGGAGAGGACGAAACGGTCGCGCCCGACCCAGGACGGGTCGGTCGGGTCGTGGCGCAGGAAACGCTGGAAGATCAGGTATGCGGCCGGGGCCAGCGACATCGCCGTCCCGGGGTGTCCGTTGCCGACCTTCTGGACGGCGTCCATCGCCAGTACCCGCGCGGTGTCAACCGTGCGCTCGTCCAGGTCGGTCCACTCGAATGCGTTCGTCGGCGCAGTGCTCACCCTGTCTCAGGGCTCCTTCCATTGTGAAGAGTGACCCCGTGAATAGGGGACCGGGTCGGCCACGACGCTGTGGTCCCGACGTTGGGTGGTGCCGGTCACGGAGGGTAGATCCCGCTTCTGCGTGCGAGCCTACCGTCCGGGCCGAGCCTCACCCTCCGTGCTGGGAGAACCGGTAATTACCCAGTCAGATTCCCGCTGAGGTCCGACTGGTTTTATCCCAGACTCTCCCGATTCTCGAACCGGCGCCGCTCCGATGGTCAGGAAGGGCTAGCGGGGCCCCTCCGGGGGCGCCCGACGGCCCCGCCCGGCGGGTTCACCCGGGGGTGTGCGATCCGCCTCGCCGGGGGACCCCGGAGCGGGATGGGTTATATGGAGCGTCTATGGTGTCGTGGTACGCGCAGAGCGGACGATTCGGGACCCTTCGTTCCTGTGGACGCCTGCGAAGATTCATCTTCAGTTGGGGTGTTAGTGACCGCCGTCGAAACCCGTCCCGCCGGGGTCACCGGGGCGACTCCTGCGCACCGGCCCTTCGGGGCCCGTGTCGGCGCGTTCGTCGCACTGACCAAGCCGCGGATCATCGAGCTGCTGCTGATGAGCACCGTGCCGGTGATGTTCCTGGCCCAGCAGGGCGTGCCGAACCTGTGGCTGGTGCTGAAGGTCGTCGTCGGCGGCTACCTCTCGGCAGGCGGCGCCAACGCCCTCAACATGTACATCGACCGGGACATCGACGCGGTCATGTCGCGCACCGAGCGGCGGCCGATCGTCACCGGGATGGTGTCGCCGCGCGAGGCGCTGGTGTTCGGCATCGCGCTGGCGATCGTGTCGACCCTGCTGCTGGGCGTCGGGGTCAACTGGCTGTCCGCCTGGCTGGCCCTGGGCGCGCTGCTGTTCTACGTGTTCGTCTACACGCTGGGGCTCAAGCGGCGCACCTCGCAGAACATCGTCTGGGGCGGCATCGCCGGCTGCATGCCGGTGCTGGTCGGCTGGTCCTCGGTGACCAACTCGGTCTCCTGGGCCGCGGTGGCGCTGTTCCTGGTGGTGTTCTTCTGGACGCCGCCGCACACCTGGGTGCTGTCGATGAAGGTCCGCGAGGACTACGAGCGGGCCGGCGTGCCGATGCTGCCGGTGGTCAAGGGCAACGTGGCGGTCGGCAAGCAGGTCGTCGTCTACTCCTGGGTGATGGTGGCGACCTCGCTGGCGCTCTGGCCGCTGGGGCACATGAGCTGGCTGTACCCGGTCGCCGCGGTGCTGCTGGGCGGGGCGTGGCTGCGCGAGGCGCACGCGCTGTACGGGCGGGCCAAGGCCGGGATCGTGGGCGCGAAGCTCAAGGAGATGCGGCTGTTCCACTGGTCGATCACCTACCTGTCGCTGCTGATGGTGGTCTGCGCGGTCGACCCGTTCGTGAAGTAGGACTTCTTCGACGAGAGCCCCGGTCCGATGGACCGGGGCTCTCGTGTGTTCAGGGGTGCTTTCGCGATGTGGCCCGGTGCACAGGGTGGTCCCGTCGCCAGCTCCGCTACCGGTGGGTAGCATGCGGGCATGAGTCCTGCTGAGACCGCCGCCGCGGCGGACGCCCGTACCGAGCGCCGCGCCAAGCGGATCGCCAAGAACCTGACCAGCTTCGCCCGGCAGCACGGGGGCAGCGCCGACGCGGTCGTCGAGTACGTCGGCGCCGTGGCCACCCGGATCGTGGTGGTGGGCGCGGACGGCGCCTGGGGCGACCAGGTGGCCCCCAGCTACGCCGTCGGGCGCCGGGCCGCGGAGCTGGCCGGGCTGACCCTGCACGACGACTTCGAGGGCGAGCTGGGCCTCAAGGTGAAGACCGGCCCGTACGAGTGGAAGCGGATGGCCGGCATCCAGCTCGGCGGCTGAGCTCTCCGGACACGGCGACGGCCCGGCTTCCCCCGTGTGGGGGAGGCCGGGCCGTCGTGGTGTGTGGCGGGCGGTTCCCGGACCGCTAGACCGCGGCCGGCTGCGGGGCCCGGGCGGGCAGCCGGTCGGCCGGTGCCAGGTCGTCGCGGGTGCGCAGGGCGAGCGGGATGCGCAGCGCGGCGATCCAGGTCAGCGTGGCGAGGAACATGTGCAGGCCGACCATCAGCTCGGGGGCGTCCGTGAAGTACTGGACGAAGCCGAGCACGCCCTGGAGCAGCAGGACGGCGAGCAGCTCCTTGGCCCGGGCGCGGGCCGGCTGCGGGGCCTTCACGGCGGCGAAGACGAAGATCACCGCGATCGCCAGGCCGACCGAGACGAACGCGAAGTCGGCGTGGAACTGGGCGAGCCGGTCGTAGTCGATCGGGATGCGCGGGACGATCTTGTTGTCCTTGGGCGTGCCGGGGTGGTGGCCGGCGCCGGTCACCAGGGTGCCGGCCGCGACCAGCAGGCCGACCACGGTGACCAGGACGTACGAGAGCTGGTGGATCGGCCGGGCCACCGAGAGCTTCGCCGGGCCGTCGCCCTCCTTGGACCGCTCCCACATCAGCAGCGCGACCCAGACCAGGGCCATCGCGGCGATCATGTGCAGCGCCACGGTGTACGGGTTGAGACCGGTCAGCACGGTGATGCCGCCGAGCACGGCGTTGCTCATCACCAGCCAGAACTGCGCCCAGCCGAGCTTGGTCATGCCGCGCCGCCAGGGGCGGTGGCAGCGGGCGGCCAGGATCGCCCAGCCGACGGCGGCGCTCAGCACGTAGGTGAGCATCCGGTTGGTGAACTCGACGACGCCGTGGAAGCCCATCTCGGCCGTGGGCGTCAGGCTCTCGTCGGTGCAGCGGGGCCAGGTCGTACAGCCGAGGCCGGAGGCTGTGAGCCGGACGGCGCCGCCGGTGACGACGATCACCACGCTCATCGCCAGAGCGGCGAACGCGGCGCGTCGGACCATCGCGGCGGAGGGCTGCCAGCGCTCGGCGAGGAGGGAGAAGGGGTTAGGCACGGGGTCAATCGTAGGCGGCCTTACAGGCGATCTTGGGGCGGGGCGCGGGCGGCACGGCGGGGCGGCGCGGGGGTGCGGCGGGGCCGGCGGCGGGACGGCGCGGGGTCGGCGGTGGGCGACACGCGGAGGGGCGACACGCGGACAAAACAGGGTGGTTCGGTCAAGGAATGAATTGGTCTTGACCATTCACTCATTTGGCCGAAAGAGTGCGGGTTGGTCCATACCTTTTCGGACCGCTCCCCCCACCCTTCCCGCACGTAAGCGGAGATCTGCACATGCGCATATCCACTTCCGCCGCCGCGCTCGCCGTCGGTTGCTCGCTCGCCCTGGCCGGCCTGATCACCCCCGTCGCCCACGCCGCCGACCCCGGCCAGGAGTGCCGCGGCCTCGGGGTCGCCAACCTCTACGGAGAGTTCATCGAGGGCGACGACACCCACACCCCCGACGCCGAGGGCGCGGTCGCGGTCGGCGGCAACGCCGACTTCACCGGCGGCTTCTCGGTCGGCCAGGAGCTGACCGCGGCCGAGGTCGACGCCCTGCCCGGCAAGAACGCCCTGGTGGTGGCCGGCAAGATCACCGGCCACAACACCCAGGTGATGAAGGGCAACGGCGTCTACGGCTCGAAGGCCGACGGCGCGGTCGTCCAGGCCCACGCGGGCACCATCGCCCAGGGCGCCTCGCCGATCGACTTCAAGGCCGAGTTCGCCAAGCTGCGCGCCGCCTCGGTCTCGCTGGCCGCCGTGCCGCAGACCGCCGGTGCCACCGTCCAGGCCGAGGGCGGCAAGCTGACGTTCACCGGCGGGGACGCGAAGTACAACAGCTTCACCGTGGACGCGGCGAAGCTCCAGGGCGCCAAGGAGGTGTACATCAAGGTTCCGGTCGGGTCGGTGACCGTGGTCAACGTGACCGGCGGCTCGTACGACATGGCGGCGGCCGGGACGAGCGGCTTCTTCCTCTGGGACGCGGGCACGTCGGCCTTCGTCCTGGACGACAAGAGCCAGAGCGCGTCGGGCGGGGCGATCCGCTCCAAGCTGCTGTGGAACTTCCCGACCGCGACCAAGGTGACCAAGAAGAACGACGCCGCCTGGGCCGGGACGGTGCTGGCGCCCAACGCCGCCGTATGGCTGAACACCCCGGATGCCAACGGCAAGCCGCCGACGAGCGGTGCGCCGATCAACGGCTCGGTGATCGCCGCGTCGCTGACCGGTACCGCCGGCGCGGAGACCCACCACTACCCGTTCACCGGCTGCCTGCCGGGCACCGTCCCGACCCCGTCCGGCCCGGCGACGGTGCCGCCGACCGGGCCGAGCGGGTCGCCGTCGGCCACGCCGAGCGGGCCGACCTCCCCGAGCGGTTCGGCGAGCCCCTCGGGCAGCCCGTCCGCCTCCACGAGCGGCGCGCCCAGCGCGAGCGGCTCGGCCAGTCCGTCGGCCGGTGGCTCGACGAACGCTCCGACGGCGTCGGGCAGCCCGTCGGCGCGGCCCGACGCGGGCGGCGACCTGGCGCACACCGGCTCCGGCCCGGTGGTGCCGCTGGCGATCGGCGGCGCGGTCGTGGCGGCGGCCGGCGGTGCGATCGTGGTGGCCGCACGGCGCAAGGCGGCCAAGAAGGCCTGAACCACGCCTGGTTGATCGACGGGAGTTCGTCGACTGACCGAAATGGCGCCCCTGGTGACTGAAGCCGATCACCGGGGGCGCCATTCTGTCTTGAAAGCGACCAAGTTCATTCGGCTTCACCGAATCCACGTTCTGCGAGGTGACGGCTGTGATGGGCTGGGCATGCACATCGGAAGACGGACGGACAGTCGAAATCCGGTCGTACGGCGGGGTGTAGCGGGATGCGGGAGTGCCGGTAGAGTCCCCCGGACAGTCGTAGCGGGCCACCGCGAACCACTCAACACGCCTGCTGCACAAGAGCGTTCGGAGGGGAACAAGGTAATGGTGCGACAGCAGCGGCACTTCGCGATCGGCGCTACGGCACTCGCCGGAACGGCCGCGGCCGGTTTTCTACTGCCCATGGTGCTGGCCGGCAGCGCCTCGGCGCACGTGCCGACCTGGACGGTGACCTGCGACAAGGTCGTGGTCGACCTGATCAACTACAGCCCCAAGGCCGACGTGAAGAACACCGTCAGCCTGACCATCGACGGTGAGAAGGTCCTGGACGCCAAGGCCTTCCCCGCGGAGTTCCACGGCACCTTCCCGGTGAAGGACCACAACGCCCCGATCAAGGCGCACCTGGTGGTCGCCACCACGCAGACCCCGGCCGAGAAGGGGTGGAACATCGACGAGACCCAGACCATCGAGCCGTGCCACACCCCGACTCCGACCCCCACTCCCACCCCGACCCCCACTCCGACCCCCACGCCGACGCCCACGCCGACGCCCACCCCGACCCCGCCGGTGACTCCGCCGGTCACCCCTCCGGCCACCCCGACCCCGTCGGCCACGCCCACCCCGAGCAAGACCCCTGCCCCGGTGCCGACTTCCAGCGCGCCGGCGCTCGCCCAGACCGGTAGCAGCGACGCGACCCCGATGATCGCGGCGGCCGGTGGCGGCGTACTGCTGGTCGGCGGCGCGCTGGTGCTGCTCGCCCGCAAGCGCCGTGGCGGCAGCGAGAGCTGACGCCCAGTGAGCTGAACGCGCGACGCCCCTCGGCCTTCAACAGGCCGAGGGGCGTCGCGCGTTGGTCCTGCGGCTACTCCCAGCGGAAGAAGCGGGCCGCCGCGGCCAGGCCGAGCACCGACCAGCCGGCCAGGATGCCGAGGTCCGCCCAGGGCACCCCGGCGCCGGCTTGGAGCACCGACCGCAGGCCGTCCGAGAGCGCCGAGATCGGCAGCAGCTCCAGCACCGACCGTACGGCGTCCGGGAACTTGCCCAGCGGCACGATCACCCCGCCGGCGAGCAGCAGCAGGATGAACACCAGGTTGGCGCCGGCCAGGGTGGCCTCGGCCTTCAGGGTGCCGGCCATCAGCAGGCCGAGCCCGGAGAAGGCGGCGGTGCCGAGCACCAGCAGCGCGGCGACGGTCAGCAGGTTCCCCTGCGGGGACCAGCCGAGGGCCAGCGCGATCACCGACAGCAGCGCGACCTGCAGCGCCTCCGTCACCAGGACGCAGCCGGTCTTGGCGGTCAGCAGCGCCCAGCGCGGCAGCGGGCTGGCGCCGAGCCGCTTCAGCACGCCGTAGCGGCGCTCGAAGCCGGTGGCGATGGCCTGGCCGGTGAAGGCGGTGGACATCACGGCCAGCGCGAGCAGGCCGGGGGCCAGGAAGTCGACCCGCTTGCCGGGGCCCTCGACCGCGACGATGTCCACGGCGGAGAACAGCACCAGCAGCACGGTCGGGATGACCACGGTGAGCAGCAGCTGCTCACCGTTGCGCAGCAGCATCCGGGTCTCGAACGCGGTCTGGGCGAGCAGCATCCGGCCGACGGGCGCGGCGCCGGGCTTGGGGGAGTAGTCCGTGGCACTCATGCGTCCACCTCGCTCCGCTCGGCAGGCGCTTCGCACCGTGCGCACCTCTTGATGGTTCGCTCGCTTCGCTCACTCACGAACGCAGCTCCCGTCCGGTCAGGTCGAGGAAGACGTCCTCCAGGCTGCGGCGCTGGACGGACAGCCGTTCGGGCAGGATGCCGGAGGCCGCGCACCAGCCGGTGACGGTGGCCACCAGCCGGGGGTCGACGGGCGCCTCGACGCGGTAGCTGCCGGGGGCGGTCTCGGTGGCGGTGGCGCCCTCGGGCAGCTCCTTGAGCAGCGGGCCGAGGTCGAGGCCGGCCGGGCCGTCGAAGCGCAGCGCGCTCTCGGCGCCGTCGCGGCAGAGCTCCTCCGTGGTGCCGTCGGCGATCACCTTGCCGCGGTCGACGATGGCGACCCGGTCGGCGAGCTGCTCGGCCTCGTCCATGTGGTGGGTGGTGACGACCACGGTGACGCCGTCCCGGCGCAGATCGCGGACCAGCTCCCAGGTGGCCCGGCGGGCCTGCGGGTCGAGGCCCGCGGTGGGCTCGTCCAGGAAGACCAGCTCGGGGCGGCCGACCACGGCCATCGCCAGGGCGAGCCGCTGCTGCTGGCCGCCGGACAGCCGGCGGTAGGTGGTGCGGCCGCAGGAGCCGAGGCCGAGGCGCTCGACCAGGGCGTCCACGTCCAGCGGGTGGGCGTGCAGCTTGGCGGTGTGCCGGAGCATCTCGACGGCGCGCGCGCCCGCGTACACGCCCCCGGATTGCAGCATGACGCCGATCCGGGGCCGCAGCGCGGAGCTCTGGGCGACCGGGTCCAGGCCGAGGACGCGAACGGTGCCGGCGTCGGGGCGGCGGTAGCCCTCGCAGGTCTCGATGGTGGTGGTCTTGCCGGCGCCGTTGGGGCCGAGGACGGCGGTGATCGCGCCGGCCGGGATGGTGAGGTCGAGGCCGTCCACCGCGACTTTGTCGCCGTAGCGTTTGACCAGCCCGGCGATCTGGACCGCGGGTTCGGAGTGCATACCGGCGAGTGTAAGAGGGCCTGACGCACGGGCCGGACGGCGGCTCGATGATCGTTTCCGCAGGCCAGGTAAGGCTTGCCTGCGTGACAGATGACACCGATGAGGCATGGATCACGGCTTGTCCCGGCGGAAGTAATTACGCAACACTGGTGTTGTGAAAAACATGCGCGAGCACGCCCAGCAGCAGGAGGCCGAGTCGGCCTCCTCCTGCGACGTGCCCGTGACGGCGGCCGAGGTGCTGCTGGAGGGCCACCGGGCCACCCGGGACCGGGTCGCCCGGTCGATCCTGGACCACGGCCCCTCCTCCGCCGCCGACCTGGCGAGCCGGCTCGGCCTCACCGCCGCCGCCGTGCGCCGCCACCTCGACGGGCTGACCGCCACCGGCCTGGTCGAGTCCCGCGAGCAGCGGGTCTACGGCACCCGGGGCCGGGGCCGTCCGGCCAAGGTCTTCGCCCTCACCGACGCGGGCCGGGACGCCTTCTACCAGGCGTACGACCAGCTCGCGGCCGACGCCCTGCGCTGGATCGCGGACTCGGTGGGCGGCGGCAAGGCCGGCGAGGAGGCGGTCGCCGCCTTCGCCCGCGCCCGGTTCGGCAAGCAGGCCGAGAGGTACCTGGAAGCGCTGCGCCTGGCGGCCGCCGGAGAGCGCACCGAGGCGCTCGCCCAGGCGCTGAGCGCGGACGGGTACGCTGCCACGGTGCGGCGTGTCCCGCCGGCCGCGGCCAAGGCCCCGGCGGGGGCCCAGCTCTGTCAGCACCACTGCCCGGTCGCGCACATCGCCGAGCAGTTCCCTCAGCTCTGCGAGGCGGAGACCGAGGTCTTCTCCCAGATCCTGGGCACCCATGTGCAACGGCTGGCCACCATCGCCCACGGCGACGGGGTCTGCACCACCTATGTGCCGGCATCCGGTGCCGCATCGTCGTCCGCCCGGCGCCCTTCGGGCCGCGGCTCCGATGCGGTGCCGACTGCCGGTACGTCCACCGAAGATTCTGCGTCCGCGCGTTAGGAAGCTCGCATGACTGACACCGTTTCGCACCCGGAGCTTGAGGGCCTGGGCACTTACGAGTACGGCTGGGCCGACCCGGACACCGCCGGTGCCGCGGCCAAGCGCGGGCTCAGCGAGGAGGTCGTCCGCGACATCTCCGCGAAGAAGAACGAGTCCCAGTGGATGCTGAACCTCCGGCTCAAGGGCCTGAAGCTGTTCGGCAAGAAGCCCATGCCGACCTGGGGCTCCGACCTCACCGGCATCGACTTCGACAACATCAAGTACTTCGTCCGCTCCACCGAGAAGCAGGCCGAGTCCTGGGAGGACCTGCCGGCGGACATCAAGGCCACCTACGACAAGCTCGGCATCCCGGAGGCGGAGAAGCAGCGCCTGGTCGCCGGTGTCGCCGCCCAGTACGAGTCCGAGGTCGTCTACCACCAGATCCGCGAGGACCTGGAGGAGCAGGGCGTCCTCTTCCTGGACACCGACACCGCGCTGAAGGAGCACCCGGAGCTCTTCAAGGAGTACTTCGGCACCGTGATCCCGGCCGGCGACAACAAGTTCGCCGCGCTGAACACGGCCGTGTGGTCCGGCGGATCGTTCATCTACGTGCCGAAGGGCGTGCACGTGGACATCCCGCTCCAGGCCTACTTCCGGATCAACACCGAGAACATGGGCCAGTTCGAGCGGACGCTGATCATCGTCGACGAGGACGCGTACGTCCACTACGTCGAGGGCTGCACCGCGCCGATCTACTCCTCCGACTCGCTGCACTCCGCGGTCGTGGAGATCATCGTCAAGAAGGGCGGCCGCTGCCGCTACACGACCATCCAGAACTGGTCGAACAACGTCTACAACCTGGTCACCAAGCGCGCCGTGGCGTACGAGGGCGCGACCATGGAGTGGGTCGACGGCAACATCGGCTCCAAGGTCACCATGAAGTACCCGGCCGTCTACCTGATGGGCGAGCACGCCAAGGGCGAGACCCTGTCGATCGCCTTCGCGGGCGAGGGCCAGCACCAGGACGCCGGCGCCAAGATGGTGCACATGGCGCCGAACACCTCCTCGCACATCGTCTCCAAGTCGGTGGCGCGCGGCGGCGGCCGGACCTCCTACCGCGGTCTGATCGAGATCGGCGAGGGCTCGCACGGCGCCAAGTCCAACGTGCTGTGCGACGCGCTGCTCGTCGACACCATCTCCCGCTCGGACACCTACCCGTACGTGGACGTCCGCGAGGACGACGTGTCCATGGGCCACGAGGCGACCGTCTCGAAGGTCAGCGAGGACCAGCTGTTCTACCTGATGAGCCGCGGCCTGACCGAGACCGAGGCGATGGCGATGATCGTCCGCGGCTTCGTCGAGCCGATCGCGCGTGAGCTGCCGATGGAGTACGCGCTGGAGCTCAACCGGCTGATCGAGCTCCAGATGGAGGGCGCGGTCGGCTGACGTCCGGCCGTAGACCGCCCACCTACTTTTCGAGTTTTCGAGGAAGAGAGCACCACGACAGCCATGGCTGACGTCAACACCCCCACCGGCTCCACCACCGCCGGTTCGATCGAGGTCGGCACCGCCGGCGCGGGCGCGCAGCTCGCCGGCCCCGGCACCGGCCGTACCGCGGTCCAGCAGCCGATCGACGCGCGCGTCGCGGTCAAGCCGTCCTTCGACGTGAACGACTTCCCGGTGCCCACCGGCCGCGAGGAGGACTGGCGGTTCACCCCGCTGCACCGCCTCGGCGGGCTGCACGACGGCACCGCCGCCGACCAGGTCGGGCGCGACGGCGAAGGCACCGACAAGGTCGAGCTCGCGCTGCCGGACGGCGTCACCGCCGAGACCGTCGGCCGTGACGACGCCCGTCTGGGCAAGACCGGCACGCCGGTCGACCGGGTCGCCGCGCAGGCGTTCAGCGCCTTCGATCAGGCCCTGGTGGTCACCGTTCCCAAGGGCGCGGTGCTGACCGAGCCGGTCAAGATCGACGTGCGCGGCGAGGGCGGGGTCCGCTTCGCCCACGTGGTGATCGACGTCAAGCCGTTCGCCGAGGCCGTCGTGGTGCTGAACCACTCGGGCGCCGGCACCCGGGCCGCCAACGTCGAGCTGCTCGTCGGCGACGGCGCCAAGCTCACCTTCGTCTCCGTCCAGGACTGGGACCGCGACGCCGTGCACGTCGCCCAGCACAACGCGCTGGTCGGCCGCGACGCCTCGTACAAGTCCGTGGTCGTCACCTTCGGCGGCGACCTCGTCCGCCTGCACCCGCGCGTCAACTACGCGGGCCCCGGCGGCGAGGCCGAGCTGTTCGGCCTGTACTTCGCCGACGCCGGCCAGCACCTCGAACACCGCCTGATCATCGACCACGACACGCCGCACTGCCGGTCCAACGTGGCGTACAAGGGCGCGCTCCAGGGCCAGGACGCGCACGCCGTCTGGGTCGGCGACGTGCTGATCCGCGCCGCCGCGCTCGGCACCGACACCTACGAGCTCAACCGCAACCTGGTGCTCACCGACGGCGCCCGGGTCGACTCGATCCCCAACCTGGAGATCGAGACCGGCGAGATCGTCGGCGCCGGCCACGCCTCGGCGACCGGCCGCTTCGACGACGAGCAGCTGTTCTACCTGCAGGCCCGCGGCATCCCGGCCGACGAGGCCCGCCGCCTGGTGGTGCGCGGCTTCTTCGCCGAGCTGCTCCAGCAGATCGGCGTGGCCGAGGTCCAGGACCAGCTCATGGAGAAGATCGACGCCGAGCTGGAATCGGCGGTCTGAGCGCGATGACCTTTCTCCGTGCCTGCGCGCTGAGCGACCTCCAGGAGGACGTTCCCAAGCGCGTCGACCTCAACGGCGTGCCGGTCTCCGTCGTCCGCACCGACGAGGGGGTGTTCGCGATCAACGACACCTGCTCGCACGCGAACGTCTCGCTCTCCGAGGGTGAGGTCGAGGACTGCATGATCGAGTGCTGGCTGCACGGCTCCAGCTTCGACCTGCGCACCGGCAAGCCCTCCGGCCTGCCCGCCACCAAGCCGGTCGCTGTCTACCCCGTAAAGATCGAAGGGGACGATGTGCTCGTCTCCGTCAACCAGGAGTCCTGAGTACACATGGCAACCCTTGAAATCCGCGACCTGCACGTCTCCGTGGAAGCCGAGAACGGCCCGCGCGAGATCCTGAAGGGCGTGGACCTGACCGTCAAGCAGGGCGAGACCCACGCCATCATGGGCCCGAACGGCTCCGGCAAGTCCACCCTGGCCTACTCGCTGGCCGGCCACCCCAAGTACACCGTCACCGGTGGCTCGGTGCTGCTGGACGGCGAGGACGTCCTGGAGATGTCCGTCGACGAGCGCGCCAAGGCCGGCGTCTTCCTGGCCATGCAGTACCCGGTCGAGGTCCCGGGCGTCTCGGTCAGCAACTTCCTGCGCACCGCCGCCACCGCCGTCCGCGGCGAGGCCCCCAAGCTGCGGCTGTGGGTGAAGGAGGTCAAGGAGGCGATGGCCGCCCTCCAGATGGACCCGGCCTTCGCCGAGCGCAACGTCAACGAGGGCTTCTCCGGCGGTGAGAAGAAGCGCCACGAGATCCTCCAGCTGGAGCTGCTCAAGCCGAAGATCGCGATCCTCGACGAGACCGACTCCGGCCTGGACGTCGACGCGCTGCGGATCGTCTCCGAGGGCATCAACCGGGTCCGCTCGACCGGCGAGGTCGGCACCCTGCTGGTCACCCACTACACCCGCATCCTGCGGTACATCAAGCCCGACTACGTCCACGTCTTCGCGGGTGGCCGCATCGTCGAGTCCGGCGGTGCCGAGCTGGCCGACAAGCTGGAGGAAGAGGGCTACGAGGCGTATGTGAAGGGGGGCGCGTCCGAGTGACGCATCCGTTCACGGGACTGCTCGACACCGACGCCATCCGCAAGGACTTCCCGGTCCTCCAGCGGGTGCTGCACGACGAGAAGCCCCTGGTCTACCTGGACAACGCGGCCACCTCGCAGAAGCCGCGCCAGGTGCTGGAGGCCCTCAACGCCTACTACGAGCGGCACAACGCCAACGTCCACCGCGGCGTGCACGTGCTCGCCGAGGAGGCCACGGCGCTGTACGAGGGTGCCCGGGACAAGGTCGCGGCCTTCGTCAACGCGCCGAGCCGCAACGAGGTGATCTTCACCAAGAACGCCTCGGAGTCGCTCAACCTCGTTGCCAACATGCTGGGTTGGGCCGACGAGCCGTACCGGGTGGACGCCGACTCCGAGATCGTCATCACGGAGATGGAGCACCACTCGAACATCGTCCCGTGGCAGCTGCTGTCGCAGCGCACCGGTGCGAAGCTCAAGTGGTTCGGGCTGACCGACGAGGGCCGGCTCGACCTGTCGAACATCGACGAGCTGATCACCGAGAAGACCAAGGTGGTCTCCTTCACCCTGGTCTCCAACCTGCTGGGCACGGTCAACCCGGTCGAGACGATCGTCCGCAAGGCCCAGTCGGTCGGCGCGCTGGTCGTCATCGACGCCTCGCAGGCCGCGCCGCACATGGTGCTGGACGTCCAGGCGCTGGAGGCCGACTTCGTCGCCTTCACCGGCCACAAGATGCTGGCCCCGACCGGCATCGGCGTGCTCTGGGGCCGCCACGAGCTGCTGGAGGACCTCCCGCCGTTCCTCGGCGGCGGCGAGATGATCGAGACCGTCACCATGGGCTCGTCCACCTACGCCCCGGCGCCGCACAAGTTCGAGGCCGGCACCCCGCCGATCGCCCAGGCGGTCGGGCTCGGCGCGGCCATCGACTACCTCCAGGGCATCGGCATGGAGAAGATCGCGGCGCACGAGCACGCGATCACCGAGTACGCGGTCGAGCGGCTGCTGGAGGTCCCGGACCTGCGGATCATCGGTCCGCGCACGGCCGTGGACCGCGGCGCCGCGATCTCCTTCACCCTCGGCGACATCCACCCGCACGACGTGGGCCAGGTGCTGGACGAGCAGGGCATCGCCGTGCGCGTCGGCCACCACTGCGCGCGGCCGGTCTGCCTGCGGTACGGAATTCCGGCGACCACGCGGGCGTCGTTCTACCTGTACTCGACGCCGGGCGAGGTCGACGCGCTGATCGACGGCCTGCACCACGTCCGGAACTTCTTCGGCTGACGGGCAGGATGAGATGAAGCTCGACTCGATGTACCAGGAGATCATCCTGGACCACTACCGCAACCCGCACGGCAAGGGGCTGCGGGACGGCGACGCCGAGGTGCACCACGTCAACCCGACGTGCGGCGACGAGATCACCCTGCGGGTGAAGCTCGACGGCTCGACCGTCACCGACGTCTCGTACGAGTCGCAGGGCTGCTCGATCAGCCAGGCGAGCGCCTCGGTGCTCAACGACCTGGTGGTCGGCAAGACGGTGGGCGAAGCGCAGGCGGTCCAGGAGGCCTTCCTGGAGCTGATGCAGAGCAAGGGCCAGGGCGAGGGCGACGAGGAGGTGCTGGAGGACGCGGTCGCGTTCGCCGGCGTCTCCAAGTACCCGGCCCGGGTCAAGTGCGCCCTGCTCAGCTGGATGGCCTGGAAGGACGCCACCGCCCAGGCACTCGCCCAGAACCCCGCCGCGAACGACTGAACCCGCAGAGGAGGACAAGACCATGAGTGACGAGAGCACCACCACCACCGACGCCACCGCCGCCGAGGCCCCCGCTGCGCAGGAGCAGCAGCCCGGCATCATCGTCGGCACCACCGCCGGCACGGTCTCGGTCGAGGACCTGACCGAGGCCCTGATGGACGTCGTCGACCCCGAACTGGGCATCGACGTCGTCAACCTGGGCCTGATCTACGGCATCCACATCGACGAGTCCGACGTGGCCACCATCGACATGACGCTCACCTCGGCGGCCTGCCCGCTGACCGACGTCATCGAGGACCAGGCCAAGACCGCCACCGACGGCCTGGTCCAGGACCTGCGCATCAACTGGGTCTGGATGCCGCCGTGGGGCCCCGACAAGATCACCGACGACGGCCGCGACCAGCTCCGCGCGCTCGGCTTCAACGTCTGAGGTCTTCGACCGTCAGCCCGCTGCCCGGGACCACTTCGGTGGTCCCGGGCAGCGGCGTTTCCGCGCGTGAGCGGCGCGGGACGTGCGGACGTGCGGACGTGCGGACGTCGGGACATTCGGGATGTGCGGGACATGTGACCCAACCCACAGGGCGGAGGTGCATAGCGGGCCGGTGGCCAGTGCCTTTCAAGAGGTGCAGGCGTTCGGAGGACGGAAAGGCGGTGCTGGATGAGGCAGTCGCGAGCAGACGGTTTCGATGAGTTCGTCGAGGCCCGCTGGTCGGCGCTGTTCCACCTCGCGCGCCTGCTCACCGGAGGAGACCGGCACCGGGCCGAGGACCTGCTCCAAGAGGGGCTGCTCAAGCTGTGGTCCGCCTGGCCGAGGGTCGCCGACGAGGCTCCCGAGGCGTATCTGCGTCAGATCCTGGTGCGCGCGGCGGCCCGCTCGGCCCGTCGGCGCTGGTGGGGCGAACGCCCGACCGGGGAACTGCCCGAGACGGCCGGCAGCCAGGACCTGGCCGCCGTCGTGGAGGAACGCACCCGCCTGGAGAGCGCACTCGCCCTCCTGCCGGCCCGGCAGCGCGCCGCGGTCGTCCTGCGCTACTACCAGGACCTCCCGGAGGCGCAGGTCGCCAAGGTGATGGGCTGCCCGGTGGGCACCGCCCGCTCCCTGACGGCGCGCGGGGTGGCGAGACTGCGGGAAGCTCTGACCGAGGTCGACGAGCCGGTGAGGTGAGGGAGGAAACCCATGGATGAATTCGAACAGGAGCTGGCACGCATGATGCGCGACACCCAGGTGCACATCCCTTTCGGACCCGAGCACCACGCGCGCCTGCAGTCCCTTCTGCGGGCCCGGCGCCGGACCCGGGCGGCCCTCATGGCCGGCGGCTCCCTCCTGCTGATCGCGGGGGTCTGCGTGGGGCTGCCCGTCGCCTTCTCCCAGGGGCACCACAGCACCGGCCCGGCCTCCACCTCCACGTCCACCCCGACGTCGGATCCCACCGCCGATCCCACGTCGAACCCGACGTCGGACCCGACGTCGGACCCCACGGCCGGTGCGACGGCCGACCCCACCGGAATCCGGACGGGGACGCTGCCGCCCGGCGGCACCCCCGGCGCCCCGGCGGGCACGTCGGGCGCCCACGGCGGATCGGCGCCCACGGGGACGACGGGGCCCACGTCGTCGACGACGTCCGACGGCAACCACGTTCAGGGGACGGCGCCGACGTACGTTCCGACGACCTCGCCGAGCTGGATCCCCGCGGCGGACCCGACGCACGTCCCGACGACCACACCGACCTGGATCCCCACGGCGACCCCGACTCCTCTTCGGACTCCATAGGAGAAGGCCGCCCCGGACCGGCCCACCCGCCTGCCGGCGGGTGCCCGCCCCCGTCCTCACCGCGCACCGCCCGGCCAGGCGGTGCGCGGCGCTGGTGGAGTAGGGCGACGTACCCGCAGGACCCCCTCGGACCGGTGGGACCGCGTGTCTCAGGCGGCGAGGCTGCAGGTCGACTCCCGGGCATCGCGGAGCGCAGGGCGGTTCGGACTCGGGCGGCACCCGCGGCTGCCACGTCCGCCCCCTGGCCGACCGTGAGGGTTCGGGTTGTCAGGCCGGCGCACGGGCGGCAGATGCCAGGCCGGGGCACGGGGTCGTGGCACTTGGCGCACTCGGCGTACCGGGCCGGTGGCCGTGCGATGGGCTGGGCGGGCGGCATCTTGTGTTCCAGGCGGTAGCGGAGCACGGCGGCCGCCGAGTGCATCGGGGTGGGCAGGCCCGGCAGCAGGGCGTGGGCGAGGTCGGCATGGCTCGCGCCGGCCACCGCTGCGCGGACCTCTTCGGAATCCGGAGGCGGCGGGAGGGTGGGTTCGGACGCGGCGTGAGGCGTTCGCGACATTCAGCGCATGGCCAGCGCGGGTCGCCCGGCTGGGTCGGCCCCGAGACCCGATCCCGCCGCCTCCATCACGGCCCGCTCGCGCCGGCAGGTCGCGGTCAGGCGGCTTCGGTCCGATCCACCGCTGCCGCACTCGGCTGCGCCAGCCAGACCAGCCGTGCGGTGATCCCCGGTCGCCCGGCGAAGTGGCGCAAGGCCCGATCGGGAGACGTGAGGGTCATCCGCGCCCGCCCGTCGATGCTGAACACGTGCGCCTGCCCGCTGTGGTCGGCGACTCCCCAGGCCGCGATCCACCCGTCGGCGCCCGGGAGGCTTTCGCCACACACCTGGACAACGGCGAACAGGCGAGGTGCGGTGTCGAGCACGAGCCCGCACAGCTCCTGGTCGAAGGTCGGCCCGGTCGGCAGCCGAGACGTGGCCGGACGGGGGCTTTGCGGCGGCGCAGCAGCCATGGAAGTCTCCTACGTGAATGGGGATCGGGGGCGGCGCTGCCACCGCCATGGACAGTGGAGCGGCTTGCGCGGGTCGGTGTCAGATCAGCGAGGCCAGGGCGCCGCGCGGCCAGTGGCCGAGCCAGAACGCGGCGGTGGACGGTTGGGGCTACTGGTCGTCAAGGTTGTCGGCGAAGGTCACGTCCAGCTCGGCGACCAGGGCTTCGGCGAGCTCGGCCTGCTGGGTACGGTCGATGAGGACCTTGCCGAGGTTGGCGATGCCCCGCAGCCTGGTGAGCTCGTTGCCCCTCAGATCGAGGCCCTGGTACTTGCCCCGGCCGAACTCGGTCAGCCGCAGGTCGCAGGCGTCGAGGACCGCATCGCCGAGGTCGCAACCCGTGAACGACGCCTCGGTGAGCGCGCACTTGGAGAAGACGACCGCCCCGGTGGCGCGGATCTGCTCGAAGGTCGCGTAGCCGAGCTTGCAGTTGTCGAAGAGGACGTTGTCCAGGGCCATGTCGATGAGCCCGGCGCCCATGATCTTGCAGTTGCGGAAGACGACCCGGGAGAGCTTGCTGTCGGTGATGCGGGTGGCGGCGAGGTCACAGGTGTCGAACTCGACGGAGTCGAGGCGGACTTGGTCGAGCCGCATGCGGTCGACCCGCAGGTTGGAGACGCGGCCGGTGACGAGACGGGTCTCGGCGAGATCCAGGTCCCGCAGGTCGGCGTCACCGTACTGGAAGTCCTGGACGATGCCCCGGGCGGAGTCGAGGGCGGTGACGTTGGACAGGTACAGGCCGGGCTCGTCCAGGTGGGGCAGGGTCACGGTGACACGGCCGAAGGTGATGCTGTCCATGAGGGGCTTCGTTCTTTCGAGGGTCGGGCCGGGCCCGCACGGCTGGCGCGGGCCCGGGGTGGTTCGGGGGTGGCGCTACTTGCCCTGCTCCGGGCAGCAGGCCGGTGCACTGATGAACCCACCGGTCAGATCCCCGCGTCCGATCGCCTCGCGGAGGACCGCATTGATCTCCTTGGGTAGGAGGTTGATCGCGTCGAGGGACCCGGCAGTGAGGGGGATCTCTTCGAGGACGTATTCGCCGCGGCCTTCTTGGCTGAACTCGGGGCCGGTGCGGTCCTCGAAGCTCCACTTCTCGATGGTGGTGAGGTAGAAGTCCTGACGCTCGTCGTCCGTCTCGATGGTGTGGAGGAGGCTGATGATCTCCGCCTCGCCAGCGATTTCCTCGCGGACCTCCCGCAGCAGGGCCTCCTCGGGGCCGGCGTCGGTCGGCTCGATCTTGCCGCCGACGATCACCCAGTACGGGGCGATGCCGGGGCGGATGCGCTTGATCAGCAGCGTGGTGTTGTTCGGGGTGAGGAGGACGGCGCGGACTCGGTGCTGCATGGTGGTCTCTTCCTGGCGCGACGGTCTCGGTGGTGGGGCGGGAGCCTGTCGAAGCCTAGGAAGGGTGTCCTGGTTCGGCGACGACGAAGACGTCCAGGTCGGACCACCCATGCTGGTACTTGCCGCGTACGCCGCTGCCGGCCCCGCACAAACTCGGTGATCACCATGTTCGGCACGGCCAGCTTGGTCACCCCGGATTCACCTCCCCGGTACGGTCTCGCCGCCGGGCGGGGCGGCGGAGCGGTCGAGCGCGCTCATCGTGTCAAGCCCGTCGATCGGTGCCCATTCGTGTTCCAGGATCGAGTAGGTGATCGAGTCGCGCCAGGCGTCGTGGACGAAGACGTGGTCGCGGATGCGGCCGTCCTCGGTCATTCCGGCGCGCAGGAGGGTCCGTGCGGAGGCTTCGTTGAGTGGGGAGCGGGCGGCCCAGATGCGGTGCAGGCCGAGGACGTTGAAACCGAGCGCGCACAGCAGGTGGACGGTCTCGGTGCCGTGGCCCTTGCCCCACGCCGCCGGGTGGAGGGCGAAGCCGATGGTGGCGGCCTGCTGCGGTTCGGTGGCCAGGCGCGCGTAGCCGATCAGCCGGTGTTCGCCGAGGCGGGTGACGGCGAGGCAGAACTCGGTCCTCGGGGTGGCGTGCGCGGAGTCGATGGACCGGGCGGTGATCGCCTCGACCTGCTTACGGGTGCGGGGTTCGAAACTGAGGTGCCGGGTGGCCTCGGGGTCGCCGTAGATGGCCAGGAGGTCGTCGGTGTCCTCGGCTTCGACCTCGCGCAGTGCCAGGGTGGGGCCGGTCAGGTGAACTGGGGTCATGGCTGCGGAGCCTATCCGTGGAGTCACCGGACGAGGACCGAGGTCGGGGTGGCGGTGAAGGCCTCGATCTCCTCGCGCAGACCAGCTACTGCGCCGCTGCCGCTGCGGCGGCCGTCGCCGTGCAGGGCGGCGTGGACGCGCTGGGCGCTGCTCACGATGTCCGAAGGCTACTTCGTGGCGATCACGTAGACGCTGGCCCACTGGCGCTTCGGGTTGGCCATGGTTGGGTCGAAGGTCCACGGCTTGACGGTCTTGAAGCCGGCCTCGGTGAAGAATTGGGCGAGCTTCTCGTGGTCGTACGCCCAGTAGTGGGGGTTGTAGATCGGGTCGTCGTCCTGGTCGCGGAAGACGTAGTTGATGAGGTCGAGGTAGGTGTTGATGTCGCCTCGGCACTGCCGCCTGGCGTACCACCGCTCGATCATCTCGGCGGCCTGGTTCGGCGGTGCCGGGTACTGGTTCAGGACGAAGGCGGCGTCGGGGACGCCGGTGATGAGCTGTCCGCCATGGGCGAGGATGCGGTGAGCCTCGTGGGCGTAGTGCTTGGCGGAGCGCGGGTAGTCGATGTGCTCCAGGAAGTGCTCGGAGAAGATCGTCTCGGTGCTGGCGTCGGCGAGTGGGATGCCCTCGCGCACGTCCCACAGGAGGTCGGCCGGCGGGACGATGTCGATGTTGAAGAAGCCGTCGATGCGGTGTCCGCCGCCGCCGATCTGGACCCTGGTGGGGCCAGGCTTGAGGACGCCGTCGGGCAGGGTGGCGACGCTGGCTCGGTGGTGGCGGTGCAGTTCGACTTCCTTGATGGCCGCCCGGAGGGTGCGGGCGAGGCCGTGCGTGGTCGCCGGTGAGTTGAGCGCCTGGTCGAGCTCGGCACGCAGAGCGATTACCTGCTGATCATGCGGAGTCATCGTTTCTCGCTTCCTGGGTTGCCTGGGGTGAGGGTCAGGTGGTGCGGGAGCTGAGCTGGCCGATCGTCCACAGGCTCAGCCCGTTGCCAGGGTGGTGTCGGCCGTCGTCCGTGAAGTCGGTGTCGAAGTGCTCGACGGGTTCGGGGAGGTGGAACGGGGCCGCCTGGAGGTTGAGCGGGCGCCAGTGGGTGTCGGTGGTGTCGCGGTTCTCGGCGAGGCCGACGTAGGTGGTGGCGAGCAGGTACGTCGAGCTGCTGGTGGCCACGCGGTCGAGGAACGTGAGCACCTCGTGGTGTGTGAGGTGGACGAGGCAGTCCCGTGCGATGACGAGGTCCGCTCCCGGGATGTCGTCCCTGCCCAGGTCGGCCTGGCGGAAGGAAACGCGCTCGCTGCCGTGTCGTTCCTGGTTGAGCTGGACGAGGTCGGGGACGACGTCGAGACCGAGGTAGGCGTCCAGCCGGTCGAATCCGTCGACGTGGCGGATCCAGTTGACGTCGCCGCATCCGGCGTCCGTGACGGTGCGGATCGGGTAGTGCGCGAGCACCGCGGCGAGGGCGGCCCGGACGGCCTGGGTTTGGCGCATCTCGGAGCCGGGCCCGGAGACCGACTCGGGAGATCCCCAGTGATTGGTGCGGTAGATCTCGGTGAAGAGCGCCTCGGCGGGTTGGATGGGCGCCGGCCAGGCGGCGATGGATGAGGTGGGGCCGGGGGTGGGCATGCGTCTCCTCTGCGATCGGTCGTCGAGGGGTGTGGGGCAGCGGTCAGCGGCTGCTGTTGCGCATGAGCGTGTACTTGATGTCGACCAGGCGCGGCGCGATGCTGAGTGCCAGCTGCTCGGTCGGGTGAAGGTGTCCGGCGTCGTCCGGCTCGGCACGCCAGACGCGGTAGTCCAGGTTCGGGTAGGCCGGGTTGATGCCGATCTCGCCCTTGGGCATCGTGCCGTTGAACGGCACGACGATGTCCATGTGGTTCCAGTAGTTCCAGGCTTGTAGGGCCTTGTGCTGGTCGAAGTAGAAGTAGAAGTCGGGGTAGCGGCCGAAGCTGCGGAGTTCGCGGTGGATGAGGTGGCCGAGCAGCGGGCCGAGCTGGGTGGCGAGGCTGTCGAACTCCCAGCGTGTGCGGTGCCAGGCTTCGGGCACCTGGCCGCTGGTGAAGAGCCGGGCGGCGACGAGGTAGCTGATCCTCTCGACCATGTAGGCGCGGGCGTGGTCAGCGTCGATGGTGGGGTCCACCCGCTACAGGAGTGCCGCCAGCTGCTGTGGGCGGGGGCGGAACCTGGCGAGGTTGAACTTGCCGGCCATGTCCGGGAAGGAGGCGAACAGCATCTCCTTGTAGAGCCAGTTGTTGAACTCCCCAAGGTCGGCCAGCTGCCGGGTCCGTACGGAGGTGGAGTGCAGCATCAGGTACTCGGCGAGGGCCTCGAAGTAGAGGTAGCCGAGGATCGGCAGCCGGGGGATGGCCGCATCCAGCAACTGCAGGAAGCCCTCCGTGGCCACGGTCGAGCCCTGGTAAACGATGCTGGCGGCCAGAGCCAGGAACGCGGCCGAGTTCTTGATCCGGCCAACGACGGTCTCGCGCAGGTGGTGCCGCTCGGTCTTGCTGAGCAGGTACTCCAGGTCGGTGTAGATCTGCAGGTGGATCGAGCCCAGCCGCAGGTAGTCCACGCCCGCCAATCCGCGGTACGCCTGGGGCGGCGCGGTGATCTCGAAGATCAGCGGCGTGGGCGTGCGCCCGCTCGGGCCGACCTTGGCGAGGGAGGCCGGGGCCTCCTTGGTGAGGACATAGGCGGCCAGGTTGTGCATGCGGAAGCCGTGCTCGGTCAGTGTGAGCGGCGCGCAGTAGATGCTGCCGACGAGGCATCCGCCGGAGGGGTAGAGCACGCCCTCCTCGCTGATCTCCTCCAGAGCGTGGGTGACGTGGAGCAGGTGCAGCTTGCAGTCGCTGCTCAGGCTGTCGAAGAGTGCGTTCTTGCGGAGCAGGCTGCCGTTCGGCGTCTCGTCGGTCAGGCGCTTGTGCCAGGCGGCCGTGTGGGCCGTCAGCGGGTCGTTGTGCCCGGTGTCGGACAGCAACGCGGAGTCGAAGAAGGCGTGTGCGTCGGCCCAGAGGTCGTAGGCGTCGCGGAGGTTCACGGCTACACCAGTCCCTTCTCAGAGAGCGCGAACCGGACGGCTTCGGGGCTGCTGGCTCCGGCGAGGTGCGCGGTCTCGGAGATGACGACGAGGTCGAAGGCGACGGCGCGGAGCTGGTCGAAGGCTGGCTCACGAACGTGCCGCGCGTCGGGCCACCAGCTGAGTTTCGGCAGACGGTAACGGTCGAGCGCGTCGGCGGCTTTCACCAGGTCGCAGATGAGTTCGGCGCGGGCGTAGTCAGCTCGATCGTCCGGGCAGAAAGCGTCGTACGGCAGGTCGTGCAGGCGGATGGCGGTCGCTGCTTGGATGATCCGCCGGGGCGTGGCAACCGCGCCGAAGTGAGTCCAGACGGTGTCGGCGTTGGCAGCCAGCCAGATTGCAGCCCGGGCACCGTGGCCCCAGTCGTCCTGGTCGTGCAGGCGTTGGCAGTCGTGGACGGCGGCGGCCAGGACGACTGTGGAGGTGTCGGCGTCGTCCAGCCCGTGGATCTCTGCGAGCAGGGCGGCCAGCGCGGCGGTCCGCATGCTGTGCCGGACACCGTGAAGTGAATCCTGGAGACGAGGCTCCGCCAGCCACGATGCAGGAAGCGCGGACCGGCCCAGGAACTGCTTCGAGACCGGTCGCAGGGTCGGTAGCCAGGCCGTGCCGAGGTCCGGCCGGTTGGCCTTGATCCACTCAACGGTGGCCGGGTCCATGTACTGGTGGTGCGGCAGCTGCCTTCGGGTAGCCAGGTCGACCAGGCTCGTGGTTGCCGGGGTCGTGCTCATCTCTGCCCACCCCTTTCTGGTGGTCTACCGCGGTGAGGGGCTCCTACCGAATCGGCGTGGCCTGTGCCTCGCGCGCCTTGCGCTCCTGCTCGGCGGCCTCGAAGGCGGCGGCGAAGTCGGCCAGCTCCTGCTCGCTCATCAGCGTCACGCCGAGTTCGAAGGCGACGTCGACGATCTGGGCGGACGCCTCGTCGCGGGCGGTATCCGAGGCACCCTCGTCGAGCAGCACCTCGAACTCGGCGTGGTAGCCCCACGCCTCGCTCCACTTGAGCGCGATCTCCACGCCCTCGTAGCGGAAGTTGTGCCGGAAGTTAAACGCCTCGTGCATCGCGGGCTCGAAGCCGAGCGCGTTGAACACCTTCACGGCAGCCGGGACATCCTCTCGGGCGATGGCGAACTCGGTCTCGGGGAAGGCCGCGCCCTGACCGATCTTGCCGCCCTTGAGGGTGATCTTGGCGGTGCCGGCGGCGGTGTTGTCCGTGACCTTCAGCAACTGTTCGGGCAGCACGTAGAAGTAGATGTGTTTGGCGTCGTCGCCCAGGTCTTCGCCGTCCTGCCTCAGGCGGTCCATGAGTTGGTCATGGGTCTCCTTGTCGAAGCGGGCGCGCATCTCGATCTCGACAGCCACGGTCGTGTCTCCTCGTTTCAGGCATGGCGGATCCAGCCGAACCAAGGTGGGGCGGCCCCTGGCTGGTTCGGATGGGGCGGTATGGAGTTGGTGCCGGGTGGTGCGGCCGACCGTCATCTCACCAGCCGCACCACCCGAGATGGATCAGCCCAGGTCGCCGAAGCGCTCGCAGATCACACCGGCGTGCAGGTAGTTCGGCAGCGGAACACCGCCGACCGCCACGCGGGTGGTCGCCGCCTGGTCCTCGGTCTCGCTCGGGAAACCCTCCAGTAGCTGGAGGCACTGCTGCACCCACTCGCGGGACTTGGGCCAGTCGCCGGCGTCCCGGAGGCGGACCGCCAGCGCATAGGCGGTCTCGGTGGCCGCCCAGCGGTCGGTCGCCAGCTCGCGCTGGAAGATCGACTCCAGCTCCTCGGCGGAGGCCAGGCGGGTCTGGTTGGTCATGGTGCCCTCTCAGATCAGATGGTGGTGCCCCGGTGGCGGTCAACGCAGCGGCGCCTCAGGCGTGACGCCGCGACCTGCCGTCAGTTGGTGAAGATCTCAGCCAGCGTGCGGTACTCGTGCAGTTCGTCCTTGTCGAACCACAGCTCGACCTCCTGCGCGGCTTCCTCCTTGTTGCCGGAGGCGTGGACCAGATTGGCCACGGCCTTACCGACTGCCACGCTGCCCGCGGAGCTCATGTGCGAGAGGTCACCGCGGATCGTGCCAGCCGGAGCCTGGTTCGGGTAGGTGCTGCCCACGATCTTCCGAACGGTGGCGATGGCGTCGTAGCCTTCCAGCACCAGGGCGATGACCGGCCCCTGCTGCATGAAGGTGGCCATGAGGTTGTAGACCTCGGCCCCGAGCCGCTCTTCGAGGTCGAAGTAGTGCTTGCGGGTGAACTCCTCGTCCATCCACTTCATCTTGACGCCGACGATCTTCAACGCGGCGTCCTCGAAGCGCGAGATGATCCTCCCGCCGAGGCCGCGTACCAGCGCGTCGGGCTTGAGCAGGACGAGCGTGCGCTCGACCGTGTGGACCTGGTCCTCGGCCATCAGTTCCCTTTCAGCTTTCTGGCATCCATACATGACGAACAGTCAGCCCGTCATGAACTGAGGTTACCGGCGTCGGCGAACCACTTTCGGCACTCCGGGCTACCCCCCGAACGGGTGAACCCTGCGAGGGTTCGATGGCGTTCGATCCGCCGCCCTGTCGGCACGGCGATCGCGCGGGCGCAATCGCCCAATTCGCTGTCCTGCTTCTGGTCCTCACCTAGAATCTCCGGCGGGTCGGCGTGTGTGTCCTGCTATCCCCGGGCGCTTCCCAGAACTCAAGTTTCCTAGGTGAGCCTGGCCTTGGGGTGTCGACTGCAAGTCTTCCGGCATCCTGGCCGCGCAGCGATGAAGCGCCAGTGCAGTCGATGTGCATCTTCGACGCGCGCCTTCTGCACTGCCAGCGACCACGACGGAGAGGGAACGGCGTTGGACGTCATCGAGGTCTGGAGCGGTCGTTACGCCTGTCTGCTCCAGTCCGCCCTCCGCCTCACCAACGAGGCTTTCGCCAATCAGCTCGGGATCGCGGTGAGAACGGTGGCCACATGGCACGCTGACTCCTCCGTTGTACCGCGAGCCGAGATGCAGCAGCTCCTCGACGTCGCGCATGAAAGAGCTTCCGACGCGGCTCGTCAGCGCTTCGCCCTCCTGGCAGCGAAAGAACGCGGCGACGGAGCCTCCGAATCCGGCACGCCAGCTGCACAGGCCCTGCGGGTGGCCATCGCGGTTGTCCTTCGACAGGGTGACGTGCTGCTGGTCTGTCGGCGCGACGGCGACGCGTCCGGGATTACCTGGCAGTTCCCTGCTGGGGTGATCAAGCCCGGCGCGAAGCCGGAGACCGCGACCGTTCGGGAGACGCTGGACGAGACCGGGGTTCACTGTGCCGTCCGCAGGAGCCTCGGCAGTCGTGTCCACCCCGTGACGGGCGTGCTGTGCGAGTACTTTCTGTGCGAGTACCTGGCTGGTGAGGCAACCAACAGCGACGCTGTCGAGAACGTCGACGTGATGTGGGTTCCTCGAAACTCAGTGACCCGCTTCATCGACGCGGATACGATCTTCCCACCCATCCTGGCCGCCGTGGAGGAGCAGACGTGACGCAGCAGACTGCGGAGGAACGCCCGGGTATTGCCGCCGCGATCGTGGTCCATGAAGGCCGCGTCCTGATGGTGAGGCGGCGGGTGAGCGAGGGCCAACTCTCTTGGCAGTTCCCGGCCGGCGAGATCGAGGCTGGCGAGTCGCCCGAGGACGCCGCCGTCCGCGAGACGGCGGAGGAGACCGGACTGAGTGTGGCTGTCGTCAAGCTCCTGGGCGAGCGGGTGCATCCGAAGACCGGTCGGTTGATGTCGTACACGGCCTGCGAGGCCGTCAGTGGCACTGCCGAGGTGGTCGACACGGAGGAGCTGGACCAGCTCGCGTGGGTGGCCCTCGCCGAAATCCCCGAGTTCGTGCCGTACGGGCTCTTCGAGCCGGTGCAGGCGTACCTGGACATCATGCTCACTGCCTGACCGACAGCTCTACGGGTGGCTCACCGATACGCCCTTGTCCGTACCTTCCACCTGGCGGCGCTCCGCCCCGCTGGATCACATCCAGCGGGGCGGAGATCAGGACCCACCTTTTGCCAACCGTGTCCGGCAGCATCGCCCCTGGTCGCCAGGCGGAGGAGCCGGGATTCGGGATGAGTCGCCAACCTGCTGCCGCATATGCGTATCTGCGACCGGTGGTTGGGCTGCCGCCGCGATGCTGGGCGAGTGGAAGTTCGGGGAGCCGGTCTTGCTGCCGGAGCCCTTTGGCGTCGAGATCAGCACTGACAGACGGAAGACTTGGGAGCAGGGGCGCCTTGCGGACCGCCCGGGCGTCCAGTAGCCGCGTGCCGCCCGGCGGGGCGGCACGCGGCGAGGCTCGGGGCGGGCACCCGCCGGGAGGCGGGTGGGGGGTGGATGGTGGGGAACGGCGGCGGACTTTCTCAACTCAGCAAGATGGCGCGCGGGTGTTCACCTGGAGGCGGGCGAAGCACCGCTGCCCGGGACTACGGAAGTAGTCCCGGGCAGCGGCGTTCGTCGTACAGCGGGCGTCAGGCCGTCGGCTTGGGTTTGCGGGCGACGGCGATGGCGAGGGCGGCGCAGAGGAGGGCGGCCAGGGCGGTGAAGCCGCTGACGGCGGGGAGGAGGCCGTAGCGCTGGACGAGGGCGCCGAGGGCGATGATGGGGCCGGAGCTGCCGAGGTAGACGATGATCCACAGGGAGCTCAGTTCGGAGCCGCGGCGTTCCGGGTTCATGGCGGCGACGGCGCTGGTGAACAGGGAGCGGTAGGCGATGCCCTGGGAGATGCCGCCGAGGACGCTGCCGATGAAGAGCAGCGCGGGGGTGCCGGTGTAGCCGGCGGCGACGACCAGGCCGAGGCCGGTGGCCAGGCCGGTCATGCCGAGGGCGGTGACGACGCGGTCGGAGGTCGGCGGGACGATCAGCTGGGTGGCCGCCGAGGTGCCGAGCAGGAGGGCGGCGACGATCGCGCCGACCAGCTTGGAGTCGGTGTGCAGCAGGGTGGCGGCGAAGGCCGGGGCCAGGCTGAGGTAGACGCCGAACACCGCGTAGGAGATGAATCCGGCGATCGCGGCGTGCAGGAATTCGCGGCGGCCGGTGCGCGGCAGGCGCAGGCGCTGCGGGCGCAGGTGGGTCGGGGTGGTGATCCGGGGCGGCGCGGCCGGCGGGCGGTTCTGGCCGGGCATCCGGGGGTGGAGCAGGGCCAGTGGCACGCAGAGCGCCAGCAGGGCGATGGCGTGCAGCAGGAAGGGTGTCACCAGCGGGTCGGAGCCGCCGGCCAGCAGGGCGCCGACGATCGGGCCGAGTGCGACGCCGCCCGCCGAGCAGGCCAGGGTGATCTTGGCGGCGAGGGTGGGGCGGTCGGGCAGCAGGTCGCCGAGGGCGGCCCCGGCGGCGCCGGTGGCCAGGCCGACGGCGATGCCCTGGACGGCGCGCCCGGCGGCGAGCTGCCAGAAGCCGTCGGCGGTGGCGAACACGACGTCGCCCAGGGCGGACAGTGCCACCGCGGGCAGGATCAGGGCGCGGCGGCCGAGGTGGTCGGACCAGTGCCCGACGATGGCCAGCACCGGGAGCAGTGCGAGCACGTAGACCGCGAAGAGGATGGTGGTGTCGAGCGGGGTGAAGGCCATCCGCTGCTGGAGGAGCGAGTAGATCGGTGTCGCGAGGTTGGCGCCGATCAGCATCAGCAGCAGGGCGGCGGCCACCAGGCCGACGCGGACACCGCGCAGCGCGTTCCAGCGGCTGATCGCGGCGAGCTGGAGCTGGGCGCGTGGCGCGAGCTCCAGGGGAAGCAGGGCCTCCGACAGTCGGCGTCCGTCGAGCTGCGCGGTGCGCAGGCCGGAGCCGGCGGGGGAGAGGTCCGCCATGGCAGGGGTCTCCTGTGGCCGGGCTCCACCGGGGTCGGCGGGATGTGCCGGCGCGCCCGTCCGGAGGCGCTGTGGTGGTGGCCGCGGTTCGGGCTCCCTGGTGGGGCGAGGTGAGCTGAAGAGGGCCCCTCCGGCCCGGGGTCGGGTGGAGGGTGGTTGGGCTTCGTTGCCCCGGTGGTCCGCGCGGGGTGTGCGCGGTACCAGAGCGAAGGATAAGGGGTGGGCGTACGCCCACGGCGCGCGCCCCTGTATGCGCCCCGTACGGCCGGGCGCCGGGGGTGCCCGACCGATACGCTGAGGCGATGGATCGGTACGCGGCGCTGTTGGGCTGACCGCTGGCTGAGGGAGAGCGCAGGGATATGGCCGGACGACGTCGGAAGAACACCGGGACTTCGGCCGGTGACGGTGCGGCCGAGGCGGTGCTGCCCGCCGACCTGGAGCTCCAGGACCTCTACGGGGCGTTCGCCGCGCACGGGCTGGACGACGAGGACATGGACGACGCGGCCGTGCTCGTCCCGCCGGTGAAGCTGCCCGCCGAGCCCGAGCTGGCCGAGCAGGCGAAGGCCGTGCCGATGTTCGGGTACGCGCTGGCGCTGGCCCGCTGGGCCGCCCCGCACCGGGTGGTGGACGAGTTCGGCGACCTCGTCGAGGCGGACCGGGCGCCCGCGGCCCGGCTGCTGGGCCTGGCCCCGGCCGAGGGCGAGGTGCCGGAGGAGGCCGAGATCGAGGCGCTGCGGGCCTGGTCGCTGGCCTGCGACCTGGACCTGGTGGAGCTCGGCACGACCGCGCAGGGCGAGCACGTCGCCGTCCCCGGCCCGGACCTGGAGCCCGCCGAGCAGGGGGACCCGGAGACCGTCCTGGAGCTGTGGCTGACCGCCGCCGGGATCGTCCGGGAGCTGGCCGTCGAGGCGGACTCCTTCCCGGAGGAGACCGAGCCGGAGGCCGATGGCGAGGCCGAGCCCGCCGGGGACGTCGAGGAGGACGAGGACGGGCTCTCCGAGGTCGAGGAGGCCCGCGACGAGGCCGCCGAGCTGCTGGACGAGGCCCTCCAGGTGCTCTACGAGACCACCGCCTTCGCTGAGCCGGGCAACGAGACCGTGCCGCTGGGCGTGCTGGCCGCGCTGCTGGTGGTCCCGGAGGGCGAGGAGCCCAGCGAGGAGCTGCTCGGCGACATCACGGACGTGATGGTGGCGCTGGACCCGATGCTGGGCGACCTCGCCGAGCTCGGCCTGCTGGAGTACCGCCCGATCGACCCCGAGCTGTTCGACGAGGAGGACGGCGAGGAGCCCGCCGTGGTCGGCGAGGAGCCGCTGGACGAGGAGGAGTCGGCCCGCTTCGGGCTGGTCCGGCTCACCCCGCTCGGCCAGTACGGCATCCGGCAGTGGCTGCTGGAGGACGGCTACGACGCGCCGCTGGTCGGCGACCTGGCCCAGGGTGACGCGGCCGAGTTGCTGCGCGCGGTGTGCGAGTCGGCCAACGTGCTGCCGGAGGAGGAGCTGCGGGTGTGGGTCGCCGGTCGGGAGCCGGTGGCCGCGGCGCGCGAGCTGCTCGCGGCGTCGCGCGGCGCCGACGGCTTCGGCCCGCTGCGGCGGATGCTCTGCGTCTCGGCGCTCAACCTGCTCGGGTCGCCGGCGGAGCCGGCCGTCCGGGAGGTCCTGGACGACCGGGAGCTGGGCGGCGCGGCGCGGGCCTGGCTGACGGCGCAGGGGGCGACGGACGTGCCGGTGCCGGACCGGGCGATGGCGCTGTGGACGGTGGTCGACACCTTCGCCGCCCAGCTGCTGGACAGCGGCGGCGACGCGGCGATGCTGCGCGACCTGATCACCGATCTGCCGGTGAAGGGCGATCCGGCCGCGTGGTTCGGCGAGCTGTGGCGGGTCGACCACCCGTACGCGGCGGACGTCCTGGAGGCGATCGGGGAGCTGCACCCGGACCGGGCGCTGGCCAAGGAGGCGCGCAAGGCGGCCTTCAAGGCGCGTTCCAAGGGCTAGCGCGCGTTCCGAGAGCCGGCGTCAGGGCAGGTCCAGCGAGCCGTCCTCGGTGAAGGGGAAGAACGGGTTGTGGGCCAGCTCCCAGAGGTGGCCGTCCGGGTCCTCGAAGTAGCCGGAGTAGCCGCCCCAGTCGGTCGGGACCGGCGGCTTGACCACCACGGCGCCGGCCTCGACCGCCGTCCGCAGCGCGGCGTCCACCAGCGCGGGGGACTCCAGGTTCACCGCGAGGGTGACGCCGCGGAAGGACGGCTCGCCGGTGGCGGGCACGCCCGCGTCGGCGGCCAGCTCCTCGGTGGGGAAGAGGCCGAGTGCCGAGTCGGCGGTGCGGAACCAGACGATCTCCGGGCTGGAGGCGGCGGAGCGCTTCCAGCCGAGGGCCTCGTAGAAGCGGGCACTGCGGTCGAGGTCGGTTACCCCGAGGGTGACGATGCTGATCCGGGCGGGGAAGGCGCCCTGCTCGGTGCGGTCCTGGGCTGCGTCGTTCTGTGCTGTCATGCCGCCAGGTTAGGGAGGGCGGCTGACAACCGGGCCGCCTGACACGGCCCGGCCGCCGTCCGGAGGTGGAGCTGATGACCCGGCAGCTGCGGGCACGTAAGGTGGCGTAAGCGTGCGGGTGCGAGGAGTCGGGGGTGCGGCACAGGATGATGCGGGAGAGCGGCGGCAGGCACCAGAAGCCCAGGGAGCGGCTCGCGGACCGTCCGGCGGGCCGGGTCGAGGGCCGGTCGGCGGACCAGTGCGACGGTCAGCGCGACGGCCAGATCGCCGGACAGCTCGCCGTCCAGGAGGAGTTCTCCCGCCGGACCCTGGCGGCGGCCGACTTCCCGGTCTACGGTGTGGCCGCCGGACCGGCTCCCGCCGGTGCGGCGCTGGCCGCCTTCGAGACCTCCGCCGGTGAGCTGCGCTGGGTCGAGGTCCAGTGCGGCGACTGGCGCTCGGCGGCCGGCCCGTACGTGACCGTGCGCACCTACCGGCCGGGAGCCGAGCGGTGCGACCGGCTGCCCGAGCTGGAGGACCTGGTCGAGGACGAACGGGACCGCCTCTACGAGCAGTTGGGCATCGACGAGGGCGACGGGCCGGGCCGGGTGCGGGCGTTGCGCGAGTGGATCACCGTGGACGGCGAGCCCCGCGCGGTGGAGGTGCACGAGGACCGGCCGGTACTGGAGCTCGGCTTCGTGGTGGCGGCCGAACCGGCGCCGGTGTGGGCCGGGCGGCTGCGGGTCGGCGGATCGACCGTCACGGTGTGCGGGCGCGGCGTCGCCCCCGGGGCGGTGGAGCTCGGCTCGATCGGCGACTTCGAGCACTACCTGCGCGGACGGACCGAGCTGCTGCGCGACCTGGCCGCCCGGCGGGCCCGGCACGTCCCGGTCGAGGAGCGCGAACTGCCGCCCGCCGCCGGACTGGAGGCGCACCGGGAACTGATCGCGCAGACCGTCGCCGAGTCCGCGGCGATCGAGGCGCAGGTGCGGGTCGGGCGCACGCCGAGGCTGCCGCGCGGGCTGCGCGGCGAGGTCGGCGCGGTGCGCTGGGAGGCGGCGGTGCGCCAGCAGATGCGGCTGGCCACCGAGACCCGGGAGGAGGCGGTGGCGGCGGTGACCTCGATGGTGAACCACCTCGACCGGCTCTCCCAGCACACGCACTGGCTGGTCGGCACGGCGGAGGGCGCGGCGGCCGTCGAGGAGGTCGTCCGGTACACGGTGTTCGCGAGCGAGGTGGCGAGCCTGCCGGCGCAGCAGGCCTGGGAGCGGCTGCGCCGGGAGCGGCCGGTCGGCGGCGGGGCGGGCGTCTGGGAGGAGCAGCGGCTGGCCGAGCAGCTGTGGCTGTCGGCCTGGGAGCAGTGGCGGGCGGCGCGGAGCTGACCACCGGGTGAGTAAAGCCGAGGTCATGTGAAGGTCATCGGTCGGCAAATGGCCGCCCGGGCGTGGGCGGGGCGTCACGCCCGGTTCACCCCACCGGCGGAGCCTGCTGGGCGTCGGCATCCCGCACCGACGCCCCCGCTCATCCGTCAGGAGTTGCTGCCATGTCGCTGTCCCGCCGGGACTTCGTCAACCGTTCCACCCTCGTCGGGGCCGGCGTGCTGATCGCCGGCGGCGCCGAAGCGCTGGCCAGCGCCCCGGGCGCGATCGCCGCCCCGGCCGGCGGCGAGGCCCCGGCCGCCGCGGCCGCCGGGACCAACTCGGCCGCCGGCACCGCCGTCGGCTACGGCCCGCTCGTCCAGGACCCGGCCGGGCTGCTGTCCCTGCCGAAGGGCTTCACGTACAAGGTCCTCAACCGGGCCGGCGTCACCAAGCTGCGCACCGGCGAGTTCACCCCGAGCAACCACGACGGCACCTCCGCCTTCGAGGACGAGCGCGGCGGCAACCTGATGGTCGTCAACCACGAGCTGGCCGGCGCCCGCGCCAACTGGCCGCACCCGGTGCCGCTGATCGAGGGCCACGTCTACGACCCAGGCGCGGCCGGCGGCTGCACCATCGTGCACGCCAAGCGGGACGGCTCGGTCGAGCAGTGGGTCGGCATCGCCGGCACCGCCACCAACTGCGCCGGCGGCGTGACCCCGTGGGGCACCTGGCTGTCCGGCGAGGAGACCGAGGACAAGGCCGGCAAGAACGGCTTCACCAAGGACCACGGCTACGTCTTCGAGGTCGACCCGTTCGACGACGACTACAACCGCGACCCGCAGCCGATCAAGGCCTTCGGCCGCTACGCCCACGAGGCCGTCGTGGTGGACCCGAAGAAGGGTCACGTCTACCTGACCGAGGACGCCTCGAACCCGAACGGCCTGCTGTTCCGCTGGACCCCGCCGGCCGGCTTCAAGCACGGCCGCTTCAAGCTGCGGGGGCTCGCCGAGGACGCCGGCCTGCTGGAGGCCTTCAAGGTCTTCGACGCGCAGGGCAAGTTCGTCGACGACCTCTCCCGCGCCACCAAGGTCGGCACCATCTACGGCGTGGACTGGGTCAAGGTCCAGGACCGCGACGCCAAGAGCGTCTCGGTGCGCAAGCAGTTCAAGGACGGCGAGGTCACCCGCGCCCGCAAGCTGGAGGGCATGTGGTGGGGTGACGGCGGCTTCTACTTCGTCTCCAGCTTCGCCCGCTCGGAGAGCCCGGTCCAGCACGACGGCCAGGTCTGGTTCTACAACCCGAACCGCCGCACCATCACCCTGAAGGTCCTGCTGGGCGTCAACAGCGACGTCTGGGGCGACCACGACAACTTCGACGGCCCGGACAACATCACCGTCTCGCCGTACGGCGGCATCGTGATCTGCGAGGACGGCGAGGGCGTCTCGCACCTGTTCGGCGCCACCGAGGACGGGCTGGTCTATCCGATCGCCCGCAACGAGCTGAACATCGGCACCGCCGAGAAGCCCGAGTTCAGCGAGTTCACCGGGGTGACCTTCTCGGACGACGGCAAGACGCTGTTCGCCAACATCCAGACCCCGGGCATCCAGCTGGCCATCAGCGGCCCGTGGCGCCGGCTGAACGAGCACAAGCGCGGCCAGGGCTACGGCAACTGACGGGCCGTCAAGCGCTGCCCGCGGACTACTCGTCCGCGGGCAGCCGCAGTTGCAGCATCGCCAGCAGGCGCTGCTGCGGCTGGGCCAGGTCGATGCCGGTCAACTGCTCGGCCCGGCGCACCCGGTAGCGCAGGGTGTTGGGGTGGATGTGCAGCGCGTCCGCGGCGACCCGGACCTCGCCGAGCGCGTCCAGCCAGGCCAGCACCGACTCGGCCAGCCGGGTGCCGTGCCGGCGGTCGTACTCGGTGAGCGCGGTCAGCCTCGGGTCGCGCAGGCCGGAGCGCTCCTGGAGCAGCGCGAGCATCTCGCTGACCAGCACCTCCGCCTGGACGTCGATCAGCGCCGCGACGTCCAGGTCCACCCCGCCGCGGCCCATCGCGTCCAGGATGCGGTCCGCCTGCGCGCGGGAGTCCGGCACCTGCGCCAGGCCGTCGACGGTCGAGCCGATCGCGGCGCGCAGCGGGACGCCCAGGTGCTCCCGGGCGGCCGACACCACTCCGGAGGCCCAGTCGCGCACGGTGGACATCGGCAGACCGGGCGGCAGCTCGGGCAGCAGCACGTACACCCGGGACTCGATCGGGGCCAGCAGCGCGGTGCGGTGCCGGGCGGCGGTGTGCACCGAGATCAGGCCGGTGACGTCGGCGCGGTGCAGCGCGTCGGTGGTGTGGGCGCTGTAGGCCAGCACGGTGGCCGGGCGGCGCAGGTCCAGGCCGAGGTGGGTGGCGAGCGACTGGGGGCCGGTGGAGCCCTCCAGCAGGCCGGTGAGCAGGGTCTGGGTGAGCCGGACGTCCGCGGACAGCTCCCGGCGGCGGCGCACCAGCTGGGCGGCCGCGACCCGGGCCGCGCCGACCAGGGCCTGCTCGGACAGCGGGGCCAGCGGCTGCGCGCCCTCCTGCACCCAGATGGTGCCCAGCGGCTGCGCCCCGGCCCGGATGCCGACCGCCAGGCGGCGGCGCAGGCCCAGCTCGGGGTGCGGCTCGACCGCGATCGGGGCGTCCGAGCTGCGCAGGTGCTGGAAGATGCCCCACTCGCGGAGCTTGGACAGGTACGGCTCCGGGCCCTGCCAGCCGAGGATGGACAGCCGGCGCAGGTCGTCGACCTCGTCGGAGTCGGAGGAGCGGGAGTAGGCCAGCACCCGGCTGGAGGTGTCCTCGATCGAGACGATGCCGTTGGTGAGCACGGCGACGGTCTGGGCGAGGGAGAAGAGGTCGCCCGCGTTGGGTTCCGGGGCGCCGGGGGCGTCCGGGGCGTCCGGGCCGGCGATGATTGCCCGGGCCAGCGAGTCGAGGTGCTCCCAGCGGGTCTCGCGGCGCACCGAGAGCAGGGCGACGCCCGCGTCGGTGGCGGCCTCGCGCAGCGCGTCGGCCTGTCCGGGCCCGTCCAGCTTGACCGCGACGGCGGCGGCACCGGCCCGGCCGGCCGCGCGCAGGGCGGGCAGGGCGGCGCGGCCGCGGGCGCCGATCGCGAGCACCAGCTCGCCGGGGGCGGCGGTCGGCGGGTCCTCCGGATCGAGGATCGCGACGTCGCGCACCGGCACGTCCAGGCCCTGCGGGGCGGCCTGCAGCTCGACCAGCGGTTCGCCCAGGGACATCAGGAGTTGACGGAGCGGTAGGCCGGGGGTGGTCACGCCGGTCCTCCTTCATCCGCTCGGACAACGGTGTGTGGTCGATTTTAGCCGGACGGACAGAGTTCGGGGGTCGTGGAGCAGCTGCGGGAGGCCGGGTTCGTCGCCGAACGGGAGACCGTCCGCGACATCCGGCGGCCGGAGCGCACCGTCTGCGCCCTCACGGCGGAGGGCAGGGCGGAGCTCGACGACTGGATGCGCGAACCGAGCCCCGGGGCGAGTACCCGGTGTCCGGGGTGGCCCTGAGCCTGCCGGCGGCCCTGCCGGTCGCGGAGTCGACGGATCTGCTCGCCCGCCGGCCGGAGGCACCCGAGGAGGCCGGCGTGAACGGCCGGAAGGCGAGCGCCGGGGCGTGAGCCCGTGCCGCGAGCCGGGGGCGTGAGCCGGTGGTGCGAGGAGGTGCCGGGAGGTGTGAACGATGGGGTGCCCGGGGATGGTTCGTGACCCGGGCGTGACCCTGTTCGTCGGGCCGGACAACGCCGTACGGGGGAATTTAGCCGCCCGGCCAATCATGTGGCCCGCCGGCCAGGAATAGCGTTCGTGCTGTGGCCGGTGTGAGACCCGCTCCGGCAATCCCCCCGCATTGAACGAAGGAGAGCGTGCGCTCTATGGACGCTGTGACCCAGGTCCCCGCGCCGGTGAACGAGCCGGTCCACAGCTACGCCCCCGGGAGCCCGGAACGGGCCCGTCTGGAGGCCAAGCTGAAGGAGCTGGGCGGCCAGGAGCCGGTCCAGCTGACCATGACGATCAACGGTGAGCGCCGCATGGGCGCCGGCACCGAGATCCACGTCGTCCAGCCGCACAACCACGCGGCTCGGCTCGGCACCCTGCGCAACGCCACCCAGGCCGACGCGCAGGACGCCATCGACGCTGCCCTGGCCGCGGCCCCGGCCTGGCAGGCGCTCTCCTTCGACTCGCGCGCCGCGATCTTCCTCAAGGCCGCCGACCTGCTGGCCGGCCCCTGGCGCGAGACCCTGGCCGCCGCCACCATGCTCGGCCAGTCCAAGACCGCGCAGCAGGCCGAGATCGACACCCCCTGCGAGCTGGTCGACTTCCTGCGCTTCAACGTGCACTTCGCCCGCCAGATCATGGCCGAGCAGCCGATCTCCTCGGACGGCGTGTGGAACCGCAGCGACCACCGCCCGCTGGAGGGCTTCGTCTACGCGATCACCCCGTTCAACTTCACCGCGATCGCCGGCAACCTGCCGACCGCGCCCGCGCTGATGGGCAACGTGGTGCTGTGGAAGCCGTCCCCGACCCAGCAGTTCTCCGCGCACCTGCTGATGCAGCTGCTGGAGGAGGCCGGCCTGCCCAAGGGCGTCATCAACATGGTGACCGGCGATGGCCTGGCCGTCTCCGAGGTCGCGCTCAAGCACCCCGCGCTGGCCGGCATCCACTTCACCGGCTCCACCGCCACCTTCCAGCACCTGTGGCGCGAGGTCGGCAACAACATCTCCGGCTACCGCACCTACCCGCGGATCGTCGGCGAGACCGGCGGCAAGGACTTCCTGGTCGCCCACCCGTCCGCCGACCCGAAGGTCCTGAAGACCGCGATGACCCGCGGCGCCTTCGAGTTCCAGGGCCAGAAGTGCTCGGCGCTGTCCCGCGCCTACGTCCCGGCCTCGATCTGGGCCGGCCTGAAGGACGAGTTCGCCGCCGAGGTGGACGGCCTCACCATGGGCGACGTCACCGACCTGTCGAACTTCATGTCGGCCGTCATCGACGAGCGCTCCTTCGCCAAGAACAAGGGCGCCATCGACCGCGCCCACGCCGACGAGACCGTCGAGGTCCTGGCCGGCGGCACCTACGACGACTCGGTGGGCTACTTCGTCCGCCCGACCGTCCTGGTCTGCAAGGACCCGTCGAGCGAGTACTTCAAGGACGAGTACTTCGGCCCGATCCTCGCCGTGTACGTCTACGAGGACGAGAAGTACGACGAGATGCTGGCCCAGATGGAGTCCGTGTCGTCCTACGGCCTGACCGGCTCGATCATCTCCCAGGACCGCGCCGCGGCCCAGGACGCGATGCACAAGCTGCGCTTCGCGGCCGGCAACTTCTACATCAACGACAAGCCGACCGGCGCCGTCGTCGGCCAGCAGCCCTTCGGTGGCGGCCGGGCCTCGGGCACCAACGACAAGGCCGGCGCCAAGCAGAACCTGGCGCGCTGGACCTCCACCCGTTCGGTCAAGGAGACCTTCGTCCCGCCGACCGACTACCGCTACCCGCACATGGGCTGACCTGCCCTTCCGACCAGCCGGCTCGTCCAGTAGCCATCGGTCACCCGCGACGCCCGGTCCCGCAACCGGGCGTCGCCCGCCGGGGCGGCGGCCCACCCACCCGTCGCCCCGGCCCCTCTGCCATCCTTGGAAACACCAGCTCCAGGAGTCACGATGCTCCGTTCCGCCCTTCTCGCGGCCTCCCGGTCCCCGCAGGTCCGTACCGTGGTCGAGAAGTTCCCGCCGACCCACGCGATAGTCGAGCGCTTCGTCGCCGGCGACGTCCTCGACGACGCCGTGACGGCCACCGACGACCTGATCGCCACCGGCCGCAAGGTCACCCTGGACCACCTCGGCGAGGACACCCAGGACGCCACCCAGGCCGCCGGCACCGCCGAGGCCTACGAGCACCTGCTCAAGGCGCTCAAGGAGACCGGCCTCGCGGCCGGCGCCGAGGTCTCGGTCAAGCTGTCGGCCGTCGGCCAGTTCCTCCCGGTGGACGGCGAGAAGATCGCGCTGGAGAACGCCCGCCGCATCTGCGAGTTCGCCGCCGACGCGGGCACCACGGTGACCCTCGACATGGAGGACCACACCACCACCGACTCCACCCTGTCCATCGCGCGTGAGCTGCGGGCGGACTTCCCCTGGGTGGGCGTCGTGCTCCAGGCCTACCTGCGCCGCACCGAGGCCGACTGCCGCGACTTCTCCGGCCCCGGCTCCCGGGTGCGCCTGTGCAAGGGCGCCTACAAGGAGCCCGAGTCGGTCGCCTTCCAGGGCAAGCACGAGGTCGACCTCGCGTACGTCCGGGCCCTGAAGGTCCTGATGGCGGGCGAGGGCTACCCGATGATCGCCTCGCACGACCCCAACATGATCAAGATCGCCGGCCAGCTGGCCCAGTGGAACGGCCGCAAGCGGGACTCCTTCGAGTACCAGATGCTGTTCGGCATCCGCCCGGAGGAGCAGCTGCGCCTCGCCGGCGAGGGCAACACCATGCGCGTGTACCTCCCGTACGGCCAGGAGTGGTACGGCTACTTCATGCGCCGCCTCGCCGAGCGCCCGGCCAACCTGACCTTCTTCCTGCGCGCCATGGCCACCCGCGGCTGACGCGGGCGCCCGCGGCGAACGGCCCGCACCCCTGACGGGGGGTGCGGGCCGTCGTGCGTTTCCAGGTCGCCGGGGGCTTCGGCGCATAGGATCGGTGCCGCTGTGAACTGGCTTTTCGGATGGAGGAGTTGGGGATGCTGAAGGCTTTCGCGGAGCTGTCCACGCCGCTGGTGGCGGATGCGTGTGTGCGGCTCGGGGTGGAGGTGCGGGTCGCGCCGGTGGGGATCGCGTCGGTGGCGGGCGGCGGCCGGGTGGCGGGGCGGGTGCTGCCGGTGCGGCACTACGGCAGCGTGGACGTGTTCCTGGAGGCGTACACGGCGGCCCGGGACGGGGACGTGCTGGTGGTCGACAACAGCGGGCGGACCGACGAGGCCTGCATCGGGGACCTCGCGGTGCTGGAGGCGCGGGCCGCCGGGGTGGCCGGCATCGTGGTGTGGGGGCTGCACCGGGACACCCCGGAACTGGTGGAGATCGGGCTGCCGGTGTTCAGCTACGGTGCGCTGCCGCTCGGCCCGCTGCGGTTGGACGGCCGGGAGCCGGAGGCGCTGCTGTCCGCGAAGTTCGGGCCGCACCCGGTGAGCGCCGAGGACGTGGTGTTCGCCGACGCGGACGGGGTGCTGTTCGTCCCCGCCGACCGGGTCGCCGAGGTGCTGGAGACGGCCGGCGCGATCGCGCGGACCGAGCGCGCCCAGGCCGAGCGGATCTCCTCCGGGGACACGCTGCGCCGGCAGACCGCCTTCGACGAGTACCTGGAGCGACGCGCCGCCGACCCGTCATACAGCTTCCGGAAGCATCTGCGGCGGGTCGGCGGGGCGATCGAGGAGTAGCAACTCCCTTATAGGTAGCGGTGCATGACGTGCGGTCCGATGTAGCCCCCGGTCGGGTGGCGGTCAGCCGGCGAGGACGGCGTCCTCGACCAGGGCGGCGGTGTGGGCCTGGCCGTCGGCGTTGGGGTGCACCACGGCGTACTTGAGGGGGATGATGCTGGTCAGCACGCCGTCCAGCCAGTGGTCGGCGTCGCAGACGCTGTGGCCGGCGCTCGCGGGGTAGAGGTCGACGAAGCGCGCGCCGTGGGCGGCGGTGACCTGGGCGATGAGCGCGTTGAGCGGCTCCACGACCGCGGTGCGGGCCCAGTCGACGTCGCCGGTGGTGAAGGTGCCGAACTGCAGGAGGTTGCCGTACTGGCAGAGGCCGGCGTTCTCCGGGAAGAGGTGCGGGTAGCCGACGGTGAGGACCCGGGCGGACGGGGCCTTGGCGTGCAGCGCGGTGAGCATCGAGTCGTATCCGGCGCGCAGACCGGCGAAGCGGCCGGGCAGGCTCGCGTCGTACTTGTCCTTGCAGGGCGTGCCCTGGCCGAGCTGGGTGGCGCCGAGTTCGATGCAGCCCTTGAGGATCTCGACGAAGCCGAGGTCGTTGCCGCCGATCCCGACGGTGACCACGTCGGCGGCCGGGTCGACGGCGTCGATCTGCGGCGGGACGGGCGGGTAGGGGGCGTCCGGGTCGCTGCCGAGAGGCGGGAGCGGGCGGCCGAGCGGGGACTGCGCGTTCGCGTAGACGCTGTCGGTGGTGGCGCCGCTGCAACTGACGTTGCGCAGGTCGACCAGGGAGCCGAGGTCGTGGCGGATGATCTCGGGGTAGGACTTGACCGTCCGGGCGCAGCCGTCCAGTGGCGCGGTCTCGTCGCCGGTGGCCTCGATGACGCCGGCGGTGTAGGAGTCGCCGAGGGCCGCCCAGCGCAGCGTGCCGGCGCGGTCGTCCGGCCGGGCGGCGGCCTGGGCGGTGGTCGGGGTGATCAGCCCGGCGGCGAGCGCGGCGGCGGTGCCGGTGACGGCGAGGCGGGACAGGAAGGATGGCACGGCTCTCCTCCTCGGGTGGGGGGAGAGTGCGGATTCACCCTCCTGAGAGTCAATCGAGTCGCCGTGTGGACGGCTTGATGCCTCGGGAGGGTGAATCCATGGTGCCTGGCGTTGACTTTGTGGGCTTACAGCATCGCGGCGGCGGGCTCGATCATCGCCCGCGCGGTCTTGCCGTCGACGTACTCGCCGAGCGCCGTCATCTCCCACTCGCCGCTCGGGCGGCGGACCAGACTGCACATCATCACGCCGGTGTACGGCGCGGAGTTGGTGAGGTCGAAGCGGACCAGCTCCTCCTCCGTCCGGGCGTCCAGCAGCCGGCAGTAGGCGTCGCGCACATCGGTGAACTTCTGGCCGGAGAAGGAGTTCACCACGAAGACCAGCCCGTGGACCTCGGCCGGCAGGCCCTCCAGGTGGACGGTGATCACCTCGTCGTCGCCGCCCTCGCCGCCGACCAGGTTGTCGCCGGAGTGGGAGATCGCGCCGTTGAAGATGTTCAGCTTCATGAACCAGGCCGTCTCCAGCCGCTTGCGCCCGGCGTCGAAGGCGAGACAGGAGGCGTCCAGGTCGATGTCACGGCCGCGGGCGGCGGACTTCCAGCCGAGGGCCATCCGGACCGAGGAGAGGAACGGGCGGCCGTTCTTGACCAGGGAGACCGAGCTGCCCTTGACCAGGCTGACCCGGCCCTTGTCCAGGGTGACCTTGGCGGGCGCGGGCGGCGCGGCCGGGGGAGCGGCGGGCGCCGGGGGGACCGGGGGAGTCGGGGGAGCCGCGGGCGGGGCCGGGATGGTGGTCTGGCCGGTGGCGAGGGCGATCCGCGGGTCGACGGCGGTGGTCGCTGCGGCCGGTACCGGCGGGGTGGCCGGGGCCGGCGGGGCGGTCGGCGGGGCGGTCGGGGCCGGCGGAGTGACCGGGGCGGCCGCCGGAGCCGGGGCCGGGGAGTCCTCGACGGTGACGCCGAAGTCGGTGGCGATGCCCGCGAGGCCGTTGGCGTAGCCCTGGCCGACCGCGCGCACCTTCCAGACGCCGCCGCGCAGATAGACCTCGACCACGATCAGCGCGGTCTCCAGGCCCAGCCGGGGCGGGGTGAAGGTGGCCAGGACCTCGCCGGTGTCGGCGTCGCGGACGGTGGCGGTGGGCTCCGTCCCGGCGAAGGTGGAGACCTGGTCGGCGGGGCTCGCGGTGACCACGATCTTGTTGATCCCGGCCGGGACGGCCCGGGTGTCGACGGTGATCGCGTCGGGGGCGCCGGCGGTGGCCGGGCGGTGGCTGACGCCGGGGCCGTTCGGGGCGTTGAAGAAGACGAAGTCGTCGTCCGAGCGGACCTTGCCGGCGTCGGTCAGCAGCAGGCCGGACACGTCCAGCGCCTTGGGCGCGCTGACCTCGACGGTCACTCGCGCGGCGGTCAGCGGTGTGTTGCCGCCTTGGGTCAGGACGGTGGACACGGACTCCTCCTCGGGTGTGGAACGACGGCCAGGCCGGGGCCGTGAGGGGGCGCCGGGCCGGGTGCTGTCACAGTAACGAACAGGGGTGCGGCGATGCGCCCGTCCGAACGGCCGACTGTCGGATCGTCGGATGACCGTGACATCCGGCCCTCGGCCGGTCAGCGCGCCGAGGACATCCGAGGGGCGGCGGACGGCGAGGAGGCCGTCGGCTCGCCGGTCGGCGCCGCCGCGTGGCTGAAGGCGCCGAGCGCGGCCACCGCCCGGGGGCGGTCCAGGGCGAAGGCGGAGACGCTCCAGCTCTCCGCCGGAGCCGCCTTGCGCGCCCCGGTGGACGGGTCGGCGCTCTGCCGGGCGCCGCGGACACCGAAGGTGTAGCGGCCGGGCTGGACGTCGGTGCCGGGCGGGGCGGTGAAGCGGTAGACGAGGGTGCCGCGCTCCTGCTGGGCCGTCACCACGGCGCCCGGCAGGTCGGTCCAGGCGGTGCCGGTGCCCGGGGCCAACTCGCCCGGGGCGAGCCGGAATTCGGCCTGGAACACGGTGACCCGCTCGGTCACGTCGAGGGTCAGCTGGTGCCGCAGGCCGGCCCGGCCGAGCGGGGAGGCCGCGGCGGTGCCGGACAGCGCGTGGTCGGCGCCCTGGCCGCCCCCGGGGGTGAGCGAGTCGGGCAGCGCGTCCGGGCCGGGCAGTGAATCCGGGCCGGGGAGGGAGCCCGGGTCCGGCGCGGAGTCCGGGTCGGGCAGTGAGTAAGGCGTCGGGAGTTTCGCGTTGCCGGTGGAGTCCGGGCTGGGCCCGGCGGGTACCGGTACCGGTGCCGGCCCCGGGTGGACGGGCTCGGCGGGCCTCGGCCCGGCCGGGTGCGGCGTCGGGTCGGAGGGGGAGGTGGCGACCGGATCGGGAGCGTCCGTCTCGGCCCCGGTGAGCTGGGTGCCGGAGAGCGGCGCCCCCTGCCCGGCCGAGGCCTGACCGCCGGTCTGGCCATGGGGCCGGCCACCGGCTTGGCCGCCGGTCTGGGGCGCGGCGGGCGCGGCGGGTGCGGCGGGCGCGGCCGTACGGGGCGCGGCCGGGGTGGCCGCGACCGTCGCGGGGGCCGTGGGGCGCGTCGAGGGGCGGCCCGCGACCTGGCGCGAGGGCGGTGACGCGCCGTCGGTCGGGGTCTGCGCCGAGGCCGCCTCGGTCTGGTCATCGGTGCCCGGCGTGGGCGGCGGGGTGGTGCCGACCCGCAGGACGTCCCGGCCGACACCCTGCTGCTGGTTGAGCAGCAGGGTGGTGGCGACGCTGATGCCGACCACGGTGGACATCGCCATCGCGGCGCCGGAGAAGCGCAGGGTGGGCAGCCGGAACAGGCCGCCGAACGGGCGTGGCCGACCGTGTCGCCCCTGTTGTGCGGGTTCGTGCCGCACGTCTCGCGCGGTGTCTTCGCGCCCAGCCACCGGACCCCTCCTCCCCGAAGCCGCCGTCGCGGTCGCCGTATTCTCCCACGTGCCGCCGCCGGGCCCCGCTCCGCCCGTCGAAGGCGGGCTCCGCCGCGGGCCCGCGCGGGGAAGGGGGAGAGCGTACCAGCGGGCGACCGCATGGTGGTCAGCCGCCATCCACTTCGTGGACACCCCTTTGACGTACGGAAGTTGACGTTCCGTCTGACAAGAGTGGTAAGGGGTGGCTGCCCCGGACGGGGGTTATTGCAACCCCCTTGCAACCCTTGCCCGGTCCGCCGGGCGTGGCGCAGGCTGAAGGCATCCCACGCCGTCCCGGAGAGACCGTCATGTCGCCCGACCCGCTGTCCGCAGCCTCCAGTGCACCCCTCGCCGCCACCCCCACGGGCGGCGATGGGGACGGCTCCACCGCCGCTCCGGCGGCGGTGGAGGAGGTGCTGACGCTGCGCATCTCGCTGGGCGAGGAGGTGGTCGGCGATGTGCGCACGCGGTTCCGGTTCGACGCCGCGCGCCCGTACGAGGTGCTGCTGACCTTCCATCTGGGGCGGCCGGACGAGGCCGACTGGGTGTTCTCGCGCGAACTGCTGCGCGACGGCCTGCGCACGCTGAGCGGCCACGGCGACGTCAAGCTGTGGCCGGCGTACTGCCCGTGCCACGGCTCGACGCTGCACCTGGCGTTGGAGTCCCCGCACGGCAGCGCGCTGCTGGAGGCGTCCAAGCCCCGGGTGCAGGACTGGCTGGACCGCACCTACGCGCTGGTCTCCGAGGACCGGGAGCGCAGCTGCGGCCCCACCGACGACGAGCTGGCCGCGCTGCTGGCGGGCGGCCAGGGCTGACGACCGGCCGTCAGCGGCGCTCCCCGCGCAGCGGCGGCAGCGGCGAGCCGGGCAGTCGGGCCGTCCCCGCGGCCAGCGCGACCCGCAGCCGCCGGACGGCCGGGGCCGAGGAGGCGGGCAGCAGGTCGTACGGGTCGTCCGGCCCGTCCACCGTGACCAGCACCGACTCGGTTATCCGGTACGGCCGGTGGGCCAGCAGTCCGCCCAGATAGCGGCGCAGCCGGGACAGCTCGGCGCGGACCGTCACCGTCCGGCCCGCGTCGCCGAACAGCGCCTCGGCGAGCTGGGCGGCGGTGCTGCCCTCGCGCCCGGTGGCGAGCAGCAGCAGCAGTTCGGCGTGGCGCGGGCTGAGCGGGTGCGACCAGCTGTCAGCGGCGCCCCGGACGGACAGCTCGGGGCGGTCCGGGCGGCGCAGGTCGAGCCGGAGCCGGGCCCCCTCGGCCTGTTCGGCGGTCACCGTGCCGGAGTCGTCCTCCACCGGGGAGCGGAGCGGGCGCACCAGCCAGCCGTCGGCGAGCGGCTCCAGCGCGCACTCGCCGAGGCCGGGCACCCAGTGCACGGCGGCCGGGGTCCAGCCCTCGCTGGGCACCCGCAGCCGACTGGGCGGCGGGAGCCCGGCCGCGGCGGCGGTCCAGCCGGCCGCGTCCACCACCAGGGCCGGGCCGCCGACCCGGGCGAGCAGCGGGGCGGCCAGGGTGCGCAGCTGGTGCAGCGCCTCCAGCCGGTGGGCGCGCAGCTCGGTCTCGGCGAGCCGGGCGGCGGTGGCGGTGAGCTGGAGCAGGTGCGGGCGGACGGTGTGCGCCGGGCCGCTCAGGTTGATCGCGCCGACCAGTCGGCCGGTGCCCGGGTCGCGGATCGGTGCGGCGAGGCAGGTCCAGGAGTGGTGGCTGCGCAGGTAGTGCTCGGCGGAGTGGACGTGCATCGGGCGCCGGGCGCGCAGGGCGACCGCGATGCCGTTGGTGCCGACGCTCTCCTCGATCCAGCGGGCGCCGGTGATGAAGCCGATCCGGTCGGCGCTGCGGCGCAGGCCGCGCTCGCCCTCCTGCCAGAGCACATGGCCCTCGGCGTCGGCGACGGCCAGCAGCAGCGGGGCCGCGCCGGCCACGTCGATCAGGGTCTCGCGGAGCACCGGCAGGACGGGGTCGAGCCCGCTGGTGCGGCGCCGCTGTTCGATTTCTCCGGGGCCCAGCAGGACGGCGGCGGCGCCGGTGTCCGGGTCCAGGCCGAGGCGGCGCAGCCGGGCCCAGGAGTCGCCTATCTCGGGGCGGGGGTCGAGCGGGCCGGGGGCGCCGTCTTCCTCGCCGAGGGCGGGGGCGGGGGCGGCCAGTTCCCGGGCGGCGGCGTCGGCGAGGGTGCGGTCGTGGACCTTGGCCAGTTCCGCCGCGGTCGGCGGGGTGCGGCGCTCTGGTCGTCGGGACTGCCGTCCGGTCTGCCGCACGCGCGTTGCTCCTCGCCACCGTTCGAGGACGCGCCGGGGCCGACGCGCTGACGAAAGCGTACGGGTGTGATGGGTCGTTGGGGACGGGGTCGGGAAAGTCCGCATACCGGGCGGTATGGAGACGCGGGCCCGGTCGTGGGCGCAGGAGTGGAACCGTGGTCCGGGCGGCCTCCGCCGCCCGGACCGGGGGCGGGTCAGCGCTGGGTGTCCGGGCTCTGTTGGGCGGCCTCCACGGCGTGGTGCAGGTCGGCGGTGGCCTCCAGGGCGGCGCCGGTGCTCAGGGCCAGGCAGGCGGCCAGGGCGACGGCGGCGGCCCGCAGCCAGGTGCCGGGGCTGGTGGCCGGGCGGGGCCGGAGCAGGGCGGCGACCCGGCGCGGGACGGGGCCGGAGTGGGCGGCGGCGACCAGCCGGGGGCGGGCCGGCCAGGGGGAGCGGCTGGCGGCCAGGGCGGCTCGGCCGACCGCGCGGGCGGTCACGGCGCGGTCGCCGACCCGGGCGGCCGCCACTTCGTCGGCCCAGCGTTCCAGGTGGTAGCCGAGCGGGGCGCGCAGCGGGCGCAGCGCCGGGTGGATGTCGGCGGCGTGCTCGGCGAGGGCGAGGAAGACGTGGTGCCGGGCGGTCAGGTGGGCCCGTTCGTGGGCGAGCAGCGCGGCGCGCTCGGGGCCGTCGAGGGCGCGCAGCATGCCGGAGGTGACCACGATCCGGCCGGGCTCGCCCAGTCGGCCGGGCAGCGCGAAGGCGTCGGCGCACTCGTCGTCCAGGACGGTGAGCGGGTGGTCGGCGGGCCGCAGCAGGGCGGCCAGCCGAGCCTGGGGGCGCATCCAGCGCACGGAGGCGCGCGGGGGGCGCACGTCCGGATGCCGGTCGGCGGTGACCGGGAGCGCGGCCCGGGCGGTGCGCAGCTCCCGGACCCGCCGGCGGGCGGTGCGCACGCCCAGTGCGGCGAGCGCGAGGAGCGCCAGGGCGGCCAGGGCGGCCGCGAACGGTGCGTCGGGCGCGGCCGCGGTGAGCCAGGGCAGCGAGAGGTGGCCGAGGGTGGCGACCGGCGGGAGCTGGAGCAGCCCGGCGGCGGCCAGCAGGCCGAGCGAGCAGAGGGTGCCGCCGGCCAGCACGGCGGCGCTGCCGGCCAGCATCCAGGCGGCGGCCCGCGGCGGCAGCGCCTCGGCGAGGCGGCGGGCCAGCGGGGCGGCCAGGAAGGGCAGCAGCAGCGGGACCCAGACGGAGAGCATCATCGGTCGTCCGCCCCCGAAGAGCCGGCCCCCGAAGAGCCGGCCCCCGAAGAGCCTGCCCCCGAGGTGCCCGCCCCCGCCGGGCCGGCCTCCGGTGCGCCGTCGCCGAGCAGGTCGCGCAGCAGCTGCTCGTCCTCGGCGGAGAGGTCGGAGACGAAGCGGGCCAGTACGGTGGAGCGGTCGGCCTCGCGGCCGAGCTCGGTGTGCATCCGGCGGGCGGCGAGCCCGGCGGTGTCCTGGACGGTCGGGGTGTAGGCGTAGGCGCGGCCGGCCCGGGTGCGTTCGACCGTCCCCTTGTCGAAGAGCCGGGCCAGGATCGTCGCGATGGTGGTGCGGGCGAGATCCCCGCCGAGCGCGGCCTGGACGTCCTGCGGCGTCATCGGCTGCCGGGCCGACCAGAGGGCGGCCAGTACCTCGGCCTCCAGCTCCCCGGCGGGCCGGCGGGCGGACGGTACGTCGGGCATGGCGGCGCTTCCTCCAAGTTTCGTCTACAGTCATGTAGACCGTCTACGCAACTGTAGACGGTCCGGGCGGGTTCCGATGCGAACCGCCCTCCAACGTACGGGAGGTCCGTCGGCCTTGCTCCAGTTCCTCGCCGATCCGGCCGTTCACCTCGCGGTGAACCCGCTGGACGCGTCCTCACTGCTCGCCGCGTTCGGCGCGCTCGGCATCGCCGTGGTGCTGTTCGCCGAGACCGGCCTGCTGGTGGGCTTCTTCCTGCCCGGGGATTCGCTGCTGTTCACCGCCGGCCTGCTCTGCGTGCCCGGCGCCACCAAGGGCCCACAGCTGGAGCTGTGGCAGGTGCTGCCGGCCGCCCTGGTCGGCGCGCTCGGCGGGGCCCAGGTCGGCTATCTGATCGGCCGGCGCGGCGGCCGGGCGCTGCTCGGCCGGACCAGGCGCCGCAGCCTGCTGGAGGGCGTCGCCCGGGCCGAGGAGCTGCTCGCCAAGTACGGCCACGGCAAGGCGATCGTGCTCGCCCGCTTCATCCCGGTGGTCCGCACGGTGCTCAACCCGCTCTGCGGCGTCCTGGACGTGCCGGTCCGCACGTTCACGTTCTGGCAGGTCACCGGGGGTGCGCTCTGGACGGTCGGCGTGGTGCTCGCCGGGTACGGGCTCGGGTCGTCGATCCCCGGCATCGACCAGTACCTACTGCCGATCATCGGTCTGGTAGTAGTTGTCTCCGTGCTCCCCATTGTTCTCGAACTGTTCCGCGCCCGTAAGGCGCGGCGTCACGGAGGTGACGTGTGATGTCCTCCCGGGCGCTCGCCGTGTACGACGGCAGCGGCATCGACGGCAGCCTGTACACCCGGGTCAACGGCTGGGCGCAGTCCGCCCCGCACTGGCTGGACGAGCTGATCAAGCTGTGGTCCGCGATCGGCCTCGGGCTGTTCGCGGTCTTCATGCTCTACGCCTGGTGGCGGGCGCGCGGCGCGGACTCGGCCGTGATGGCCAAGGTGCTCGCCTCGCCGGTGATCGTGGTCGTCGCGTACGCCGTCAACTCGGTCTTCAAGGGCTCCGTCGAGGAGCTCCGTCCGTGCGCGCAGATCCCCGGCAGCCTCGCGCTGGAGACCTGCCCGGCCGCCGGTGACTGGTCCTTCCCGAGCAACCACTCGACGATCGCCTTCGCCGCCGCGGCCTCGCTCTGGTTCGTCGACCGCCGGCTCGGCTGGGTGGCCGGCCTGTTCGCGGTGCTGATGGCCGCCTCCCGGGTCTGGGTCGGCGTGCACTACCCGCACGACGTGGCGGTGGGCGCGCTGGTCGGGATCCTGGCCGCCGTGGTGCTGACGCCGCTCGCCGGCCGCTGCGGGCCGCTGGTGGACCGGATGCGGGCGAGCGCGCTGCGGCCGCTGCTCGGGCCGGGCGAGCTGCCGGTGGTGGCCCGCGCGTACCCGTCGCACCGCGCGTCGCGGTAACGACAGCCGTAGTCGGCGTAACGACAGCCGTAGTCGGCCCGCCCCTTGTCCGGTCTCGGACGGCGGGTGGAGCATGTGAGCCGGGCGTGGAGCCTCCTGCGGGAGGCGCCCGCCCGGCTCAGTCGTGCTCAGTCGTGCTCGGACGCGCTCGGACGCGCGCGGACGCCGTGGCGTGCCAGCGGAGGGGAGTGCCGAATGCCGTACCGACTCGACATCACGCAGGGGGACTGGCCGGGCGGCTCACCGCACCAGGGCGTCGAGGGGCTGCTGGCCGAGGCCATGGTGCTCACCCTCGCCACCGCGGGTCACGAGCGGGGCCCGCACGCCAACCTGGCCTTCTTCGCGTACGACGACGACCTCGTCCTCTACTTCGTCAGTGAGCGCTCCACCCGGCACAGCCACCACCTGGCCGAGGAGGCCAGGGCCGCCGCCACCGTCTTCCTGCCGCCGCCGGTCTTCGGCGAGCAGCTGCGCGGCCTCCAGCTGACCGGCAGTGCGGGCGAGGCCTGGGGGCGGCAGGCCGAGGCGGCGCTGGCCGCGTACCAGGGCCGGTACCCGTCCTTCGCGCCGGACGAGGAGACCCGGAAGCAGTACCTCGCCGGGGGCGGGGCGGCGGCGCTGTACCGGTTCCAGGTGGAGGAGCTGACGGCGGTGGACGAGCCGAACCACGGGCGGCGCAACTACCTGCGGGCGCGGGTGGTCCGGCCCTAGAAGTCATGGGTTGTCTGTACAACTTCCCGGGTGGTTCATCTGCGGGACGACATCCCGACGTCCCTCGGACACCTGGGCGCATCAGCCTGGACGCATGAGAGTCATCGTCGTAGGAGCGGGCGTGCTGGGCACCATGCACGCCTGGCAGGCAGTCCGGCGCGGCCACGAGGTCGTCCACCTGGAGCGCGAGAGCGAGGCGCGCGGCGCCTCGGTGCGCAACTTCGGCCTGGTCTGGGTCAGCGGCCGGGCGCAGGGCGAGGAACTGGACACCGCGCTGCGGGCCCGCGAACTGTGGGAGTCCATCGGCTCCCGCGTCCCGGACCTCGGCTTCCGGGCCAACGGATCGCTCACCGCGATCCGCACCGAGGCCGAACTCGCCGTCGCTGAGCAGGCGTTGACCCTGCCCGACGCCGCCTCCCGCGGCTACAAGCTGCTCGGCGCGGACGAGACCAGGGCCGCCAACCCGGCCCTGCGCGGCAAGCTGCTCGGCGCCCTGTGGTGCGAGCGCGACGCCGCCGTCGAGCCCCGCACCGCCCAGCCCGCGCTGCGCCGCTACCTGGAGTCCACCGGCCGGTACACCTTCCTGCCCGGCCGCGAGGTGCGCGAGGTGATCGGCGAGAACGCCGTCCGCGACGACCACGGCGACGTCCACACCGGCGACCTGGTGGTCCTGTGCACCGGCGCCTGGCTCGGCGGCCTGGTCCGCGAGCTCGCCCCCGAACTGCCGGTGCGCCGGGTGCGGCTCCAGATGATGCAGACCGACCCGCTCGGCGAGACCCTGACCACCTCCGTCGCCGACGGCGACAGCTTCCGCTACTACCCCGCCTTCGCCGGCACCGCCCTGGACCGGCTGCGCGAGACCCAGCCGCAGCCGCCGGTCGCCGCCGAGCACAAGATGCAGCTGCTGATGGTCCAGCGCCGCGACGGCGGCCTCACCATCGGCGACACCCACGAGTACGACCAGCCGTTCGGCTTCGACGTCGTCGAGGACCCGTACGACCACCTGGTCGGCGTGGTCGAGGACCTGCTCGGCCGCCCGCTGCCGCGGATCCGCCGCCGCTGGGCCGGGGTGTACGCGCAGTGCGTCGACTCCACCCGGGTCGTCCACCGCGAGCGCGTGCGCGACGGCGTCTGGCTGGTCACCGGCCCCGGCGGCCGGGGCATGACCTGCTCGCCCGCCATCGCCGAGACCACCGCCGAACTCGCCAACCTGTAAGGAGCGTTGCCGTGACCACCGACATCCGCCTGGTCGTCCTCGACATGGCCGGCACCACCGTCGCCGACGACGGCCTGGTCGAGCAGGCCTTCACCGCGGCCGCCGCCAAGCTCGGCGTCGAGACCGGAAGCCCGGAGTTCGACCCGATGCTGGCCCACGTGCGGGCCACCATGGGCGAATCCAAGATCTCCGTCTTCCGGCACCTGTTCGGCGAGGAGGAGAAGGCCCAGCTGGCCAACGCCGCCTTCGAGGCCGCCTACGACGACCTGGTCGACGCCGGCCACTGCGCCCCCCTGCCCGGCGCCGCCGAGGCCATCGCCGAACTGCGCGGCCAGGGCCGGAAGGTGGTGCTCACCACCGGCTTCTCCCGCACCACCCAGGACCGCATCCTGGACGCCCTCGGCTGGCAGTCCATCGCCGACCTCACCCTCTGCCCCGCCGACGCCGGCCGCGGCCGCCCGTACCCCGACATGGTGCTCACCGCGCTGCTGCGCACCGGCACCGACTCGGTCCGTCAGATCGCCGTCGCCGGGGACACCGGCTACGACATGCTGACCGGCACCCGGGCCGGCGCCTCGGTGGTGGCCGGTGTGCTCACCGGTGCCCACGACGAGGCCCGGCTGCGGGCCGACGGCGCGACCCACGTGCTCGGCTCGATCGCCGAACTGCCCGCGCTGCTGGGCTGATCGGGCGGACCCGCGGTGGGGCGGGCGTCGGTGTGCGACGCCTGCCCGCCGCGGGTCAGTCGTTTCCGGCCAAGGCGTGGAACGCGGCCCAGCCGCGCTCGTCCAGGGCGTCCAGGACGGCGGTGCCGAGGCCGGTGACGGGCTCCGGGGAGAGATGGGTGCGCCGGTTGCCGCGCCGGACCATCAGCATGCCGAAGTCGAGGAAGCCGTTGGCGTACGAGAAGCCGGCGCCGCCGAGGCGGCGCGGGCCGCCGCGAGGGCCCTGGTCGGACCGGGTGGCGGCCATCCGATCAGAGGAACAGCGCCAGCAGGAGGAACCCGGTGCCGGTGCCGAGGAGGGCCGCGGCGGGCTTGGCCGTCGGCTTCTCCAGGAGGGGAGCGGCGCAGGTGACGAGGGCGAGGAAGTGGAGGAGGAAGAGCGCGAGGGGAAGCGGGCCGCCGACGGTGTGCCGGGCGAGCAGGAGGAGCGCGAGCCAGCCGGCGGACAGCGCGCCCCAGACCAGGGCGGTGCGGACGGCGCCCAGGCGGGAGGCACGGACGCGAGCGGCCCGGGCGAGGGCGGTGAGGCGCTCGCGCAGCGGGCCGGCGGGCCGGGCGCGGACGCCGACGGCGACCACCGCGAGGGCGGCGCCGAGCAGCACGGCGCCGGCCCAGAAGAGGTCGGTGCCCAGGTCGATCTGCTCGGGGCGCTTGGGGCGGGCGGTGCCGTCGGGGGCGTAGCGGACGGTGACCTGGTCGCCGATCCGGAGGTCCTGGTCGCGCTGGTTGAGCCGGCCGCCGGGGACGGGGGTGCCGTCGGGGGCCGCCAGGGCGTAGTCCCAGGACTGGGCGCGGGTCCCGGTGGTGCGTTCCTTGTCGGTGACGTGGGCGGTGACCGTGGAGCCGGTGTTCAGCGTCAGGTCGTCGCGGACGTTCTTGGTCGCCGCCGCCCCGATGAACAGCAGGAACGGGACGATCAGGACCGCGAGGCAGCCGCGCCAGCGGCCGGCCAGCCGGCCGAGGCCCGCCGACAGGGCGGCGGTGGCGACCACCAGGACGCCCAGGCCGGCCGGCCAGCCGTACGAGCCGTAGGCGGCGGTGAGGCCGACGAGCGACAGCGGCGCGGCGAGCGCGAGGGCGGTCGTCAGCGGGACGGAACCCCGGCGGGGCTCCGTCCTCGGCCGCGGGGCTTCGGTGCCGCTCACCCGAAGGCCTTCCGGATCTTGTCCCACTGCTCGGGCGGCAGTTCGTCGCTGCTTTCGTCCCGGGGCGGGTGGAAGGAGATGCCCCGGTAGGCGGTGGCGATCAGTGGCAGCCACTCGTCCCAGTGGTCGATGTCCTCGGTGGTGAAGACGGCCGCGACCACGTAGGGGCTCCACGGGTGCGGGATCAGCAGTTCGAGCTGGCGCACCGTGCTGACGGTCGGTTCGGGCACGCCCCAGACCGCGCCGGGCGTCGGGACGGTCAGTTCGCGGGCGGCCAGGGCGGCGCGGCCGAGCGGCAGGTCCACCACGCCGACGTCGGCGTCCGGCCAGGCCTCGGCCAGTTCCGCGGCGACCCGGGAGGGGTAGCTGCCCGGCTCGCCGAGGTCCTGCGGGCGGAGGAAGACGGCGAACATGCCGTGGATCGGCTCGCCGTCCTCGGCCCGGACCAGGCAACTGGACACGTGGACGACGCCCTCGCGCAGCTGGGCCTGGAGCGCGGTCTCGGAGGCGATCACGGCGGCGAGCTTCTGCTCGGCCCCGGTGTCGGGGAAGAGCGCGTCGATCTGCTCCGCCGCGCGGGCCATCCGGTCGCCGAGGTCCTCGTCCAGGTCGATCGCGGTGAAGCCGGCCGGCAGGTCGAGCCAGAGCGGCGGGGCGGCGGCCCCGGTGGTCTCAGCGGCCATAGCCGGCCGCCCATCCGGTCATGCCGAGCAGGTTGCCGACGGTGGACACGCTGCCGATGATGACGTTGGCCTTGCCGCCGCCGGCGATCATGCCGGCCGAGCCGAGGACGCTGTTGCCGCCGGTGGTGTAGTTGACGGCGCCGGCGAGGTTGTCGCTCGGGTTGTCTTGGGTGAGCGCGTAGGCGGTCGGGGCGTTGAGCCCGACGGTGGTGGCGGCCTGGACACCGTCGGCGATGTCCATCGCGGCGGACTTGGAGACGCCGAAGTACATGGCGGGTTTCTCGATCCCCTGGGTGAAGAGCGGGTTGGCCGGGTCGATCGCCCGGGAGGCGGCCCGGACCTCGGTGGATCCGGCGGCGACCACGCCGCGCACGCCCTCGCCGGCGGCGACGGCCTCCCGGGCGGCGGTCACGCCCTTGGCCGCGACGCCCACCCCGGGGATCGCGCCGAGGACGTCGCCGCCGAGGGTCAGCCAGTTGCCGATGTTGTTCTGTGGCGGCCACAGCTGGCCCTTGGCGGCGTACTGGGCGCCGTGCGCGAGCGCGGCGGAGGCGCTGAAGAGGATCGCCGGCAGCGCGAAGGCGGGGAAGAAGATCGCCGCGACGCCGCAGACGCCGGCCGCCACCGTCAGCAGGTCGGCGCCGTGGTTCTTGAACCAGTTGCCGATCTTGCTGAGCATGCCCGGCTCCGGCGGGGCCTTGCTGTCGGCGGCCTTGCGGACGGCCTCGGCGGTCTTCTTGGCGTCCGCCCGGTGGGTGCCGGCGAGTTCGTGGGCCTGCGTCCGGAGGCCTGCCAGCTCGGTGGTGGCGCTGTTGAGCAGTTCGGCGGCCGCGTCCAGGTGGCTCTTGGCGGCGGTGTAGCGCTTCTCGGCGGCGGCCAGGCCGGCGTCGTCGGGGAAGTAGCGGCCGGCCAGCTGGAGGTCGGGGTTGGCGGCGGCTGCGCCGTGGGCCCGGTCGGCCTCGTCCTTCTTCTTCTTGGCGGCGACCGCGGCGGCGGCCAACTCGGCTGCCTTGGGCTGGTGTTCGGTCAGCGCCTTGTACCAGACGTCGAGCGCCGTGTAGGCGTCGGTGATCGAGTCGGCGGCGTCCTGGAGGTAGCCGGGGAGCTTCTGGAACTGCTTGGAGAACTGCTGGGCCGCGTCGCCCGTCCACGCGCCCTCGTTGGCGGTGATCTGGGCGAGCGTGGTGTGCACGCCGGTCAGGTGCTGGCCCACCCGGCGCAGGCCGTTGCTGAGCGCGGTGACGGCGGCGGAGTCGCCGGGGGTGGGGTCGAAGCCGAGGCCGGACCAGTCGGGCGCCGCGGGCGCCGGGGTGCTCACGACTGCCCCGCCGGGGTGAGGGCCTTGACGATGCTCTGCTCGGTGCCGTCGTAGTTCTTCTGCACCTGTTCCAGGCCCTCGTCCAGGACCTTGACGCACTCGCGGACCTTCTTCAGACCGAACTGCCACTTGTCCTTGAAGTGTCCGCAGGCCTCGTCCAGGAAGTCGAAGCCGGTGCCGGTGTGGCCGGCCGCCTCGAAGGCCTTGAGCCCCTGTTCGAGCTCGTCGCCACACCCCTTGAGGTCCTGGGCCAGCTTGGCGAGGAATTCGGTACTGACCTTGAAGTCGGCCACTTTCGCCCCCCGATGCGTCGATTGTCGGACCGGGCGAGCATAGCCCTCGCCGACCCGGGGTGATCACCGGAGCCGGGGCCGGGGGGCGCCCCTCACGGGACCTTTACGGGCCGTCGACGCCTTCTTGACGTCGGCGGCCCGGTCCGGAGGTGTACCCGTACGGGGGTCTCGTGCGGAGGTCTCGTGGGGGTCTGGCCCGGAGGCCGTTCAGCGGCGCCAGAAGCCGCGCTTCCTCGGGGTGACGAGCTGGACGACGGCGGCGACGAACAGTTCGGCGACGGGGGAGGGCCCCGGGCCGTGGTTGAGGTGGCTGTCGGCGGTCCACTCGCCGAGGACGGTGCCGGGGCTGCCGTCGAAGGGGCTGAGGGCGTGCTCCAGGGTCACATAGCGCACCGCCCTGGCGCCCTTCGGGTGGACGGCGGCGGCGAAGTGGGCCTCGGTGGCGCCGACCGGGGCGGGCAGGGCGACCAGCAGCATGTGGTGGCCGTCGACCGACAGATGGCGGCAGTCGAGGCCGTGGGCGGGCAGCCGGTCCTCGGGCGGCAGGGTGGTGCCGAGGTCCTCCCAGATCTGGGCGACGACCGGCAGCAGGCTGCCGCCGTCCGGGGTCGGGGTGGCCACGCGCGGTCCGAACTCCAGTACCTGGCGGGCGAGTTCGCGGTGGACGAAGCGGTAGTGATGGGGTCGGGGGTCCGTCATGGGGGACACCGTAGCGAACGCGGCCGGGGCGGGCGGTCGGTGTGCCCGACTTCCCGCCCCGGCAGGCGAGTTGATGGCTGCCGCTACGTCAGGAATGGCCGCCCTTGAGGTTGAGCACGACCACCCCGACGATCACCAGCGCGATCCCCAGCCACTGCAGCCGCCCGAGCGACTCGCCGAAGGCGACCACGCCTATCCCGGCGACCGCCGCCGTGCCGGCCCCGGACCAGACGGCGTAGGCGACCGAGACCGGTATGTGCTTGAGCGCGCGGCCGAGCAGCAGGAAGGAGAGCACGTAGCCGACGCCGACGCCGAGGCTCGGCCAAAGCCGGGTGAACCCCTCGGTGAGCTTGAGGCAGCTGGTGGCGCAGACCTCGCTGATGATGGCCAGGGCGAGCAGGAGATAGGGCATGTCAGGGTCGAACCGCGTCGGCCCCGGCGAGCTTCCCGAGCAGGGCGAGGTCGGCCAGCTCCAGGCTGGCGAGCAGGGTGATCCGCTCGCCCCGCGGCATCGGCGTCGGGGTGGACGGCACGGCGAGCACGGCGCAGCCGGCCGCGCCGGCGGAGGCGACCCCGGTCGGGGTGTCCTCGACGGCGAGGCAGACGGCCGGGTCCAGGCCCAGGCGTTCGGCGGCGGCGAGGTAGGGGTCGGGCGCGGGCTTGGTGCGCGCGGTGTCCTCGGCGGCCAGGGTGACGGCGAACCAGTCCCGGCCGATGGCGGACAGCACCAGGTCGACCACCCGGCGCGGGGAGGCGGAGACCAGCGCGGTGGGCACCCCGGCGTCGCGCAGCGAGGCCAGCAGGGCGAGCGCGCCGGGGCGCGGCACCGTCTCGGCGGCGACCTTGGCGGCGAAGGACTCGCCGAGCCGGGCGGCGAGTTCGGCCTCGCCGAGGGCCGTGCCGCTGACCCGGTGCAGGTGGGCGGCGGTGTGCTCGACGGCCTGGCCGAGCACCTCGGGGGCGTCCTGGTCGGTGAGCGGGTGGTGGAGCTCCTCGGCGAGTTCGGCGGCGCTCTGCCACCACAGCTGTTCGGTGTCGACCAGGGTGCCGTCCATGTCGAAGAGGACGGCGGCGGGCAGGGGGGTGGATACGGGGGTTTCAGGCATGGCGGTACCTTCGGTGGTTCTGCGAGCGGTTCTTCAGGCGCTTCTTCGGCGCTCCGGCGGGCGGAGCGAGGAGGTACGAGGCTCTCAGGCCGTACGGCGGTCCACCAGTACCGGGCGCTCCGGCAGGGTGAGCGCGGCCCGGGCGCCGGCCGGCAGCGCGGCGGCGGCCTCGGTGGGCAGGTCGGCCTTGACCTCGGTGCCGTCGTCCAGGCGGACGGTGAGCCGGGTGACGGCGCCGAGGAAGGATGCGGTGACCACCAGGGCCGGGCCGTCCTCGGCCGGGGTCAGGACGACGTTCTCCGGGCGGACCAGCACCTGGAGTTCACCGCCGGCCGGGATGTCGCCGTCCACCGCGTGCCGGCGGCCGAGCACCTCGACGCCGTCCGAGGTGCGGGTGCACGGGATGCGGCTCATGGTGCCGACGAACTCGGCGACGAACGCGGTGGCCGGCCGGCCGTACAGCTCGGACGGGGTGGCGCACTGCTCCAGCTTGCCGGCGCGCAGCACCGCGACCCGGTCGGCCATCGACAGCGCCTCCTCCTGGTCGTGGGTGACGAACAGGGTGGTGATGCCCAACTCCTGTTGGAGGCGCCGAATCTCCTCGCGCAGCTGGAGGCGGACCTTGGCGTCCAGCGCGGACAGCGGCTCGTCCAGCAGCAGCACCCGCGGCTGGAGGGCGAGCGCCCGGGCGAGCGCGATGCGCTGCTGCTGGCCGCCGGACATCTGGTGCGGGTAGTGCTCGGCGCGGTGCGGCAGGCCGACCAGCTCCAGCAACTCGTGGGCGCGGGAACGGCGTTCGGCCTTGCCGGTGCCGCGCATCCGCAGCCCGAAGGCGACGTTGTCCAGCGCGGTCAGGTGCGGGAAGAGGCTGTACGACTGGAACACCATGCCCGCGTCGCGCTTGTGCGCCGGGATCGTGGTGATGTCCTGGCCGTCGACCAGCACCTCGCCGGAGTCGTGCTGCTCGAAGCCGGCCAGGATGCGCAGCGCGGTGGTCTTGCCGCAGCCGGACGGGCCGAGCAGGGCGAGCAGTTCGCCCGGGTGGACGGTCAGGTCCAGGCCGTCCAGGGCGGTCGTGGCGCCGAACGCCCGGCGCAGGGAACGGAATTCGACGGTGGCACTGCCGGGGGAGAGCGAGACGCCGTCGGCGAGGGCGGTGGCCGTGGTCATGGCTGGTAACTCCTGGAAACGGGGGTGTGGTTCAGGACCGGGCGCTCTTGCGGCCGCGGCCGACGGCGGACATCAGCAGCAGGACGAGCCAGACGATCAGCAGGCTGAGCATCGAGACCGCGACGGACATCTGGCCGTCGCTCTTGCCGTTGGAGTTGATCCACACCGAGAAGGGGGTGAAGCCGAGGATGGAGGCGGTGGTGAACTCGCCGAGCACCAGGGCGACGGTGAGCACGGCGGCGTTCAGCAGCGCGCTGCGCAGGTTCGGCAGGACGACGGTGAACACCGCGCGCAGCCAGCCCGCCCCGCAGTTGCGGGCGGCCTCCACCAGGGTGGCCACGTTCACGCCGCGCAGCCCGGAGTCGATCGCCCGGTAGGCGAACGGCAGCGCCATCAGCACGTACGCGATGACCAGGACGATCGGGAACTTCGGGTCCTGGATGGCCACGACGGTCTGGAACAGCGGGGTGTCCTGGAGGTAGTCCGGGCCCCAGCGCAGCACGCCGATGATGCCGGTGGTGAGCGCGACGACCGGGACGACCAGCGGCATCGAGCACATGATCTCGATCACCGGACGCAGCTTCGGCGCGCCGAGCCGGGCGGCGAGCACCGCCGGGACGAGCAGGAGCAGCAGCACCACCACGGTGACGGCGGCCAGTTCGAGGCTGAGCACCAGGCTGTCGGTGAAGCCGGGGGCGTTCAGCAGCTCGGTGTAGGCGCGGAAGGTGGTGCCGCCCTTGTTGTCGTCGACGCTGAACCAGAGCGAGGCGGCCATCGGCACCGCGAAGTAGATCCCGCAGAGCAGCAGGACCAGGCCGCGGCCGAAACGGATGCGATTGATCAGGCGAGCCACTTGGCACTCCGGCGCTGAAGGGGCAGGTACACGGCCATCACCAGGCAGGCGACCACGATCATGTCGAGGCCGAGGGCGAGGGCGAGGTTGCCCTGGCCGACCAGGACGTTGCCGGACAGCGCGTCGCCGATCTGCATGGAGATCAGCGGGACCGAACTGCCCACCATGGCCTCGGCGGTGGCGTACGCGGCGAAGGAGGCGCCGAACAGCAGCACGAAGCCGCCGAGCAGCGAGGGCAGCAGGACGGGCAGCGCCACGTGCCGCCAGTACTGGACGCCGGTGGCGCCGTTGTTGGCGGCGGCCTCGCGCCACTGGACCTTGAGGCCCTCCAGCGCCGGCGTGATGGTGATGACCATCAGCGGGACAAGGAAGTAGAGGTAGACCACCGACAGGCCGGAGAAGGAGTAGAGGTTCCAGCCGTGCTCGGTCAGGCCGAGCTTCTTGGTGACCTCGCCGGAGTTGCCGAGGGTGGCGACGAACATGAAGGCCAGCGGGACGCCGCCGAAGTTGGCGAGCACGCCGGAGGCGGACATCACGGCCTCGCGGAAGACCCGGAGACGGGAGGTCGCCACGGCCTGGGCCAGCGGCAGGCCGACCACGGTGGCGATCAGCGCGGTCAGCAGCGAGAGCTTCACGCTGCCCCAAAGGGCCGTCCAGTAGGCGCCCTGGAGGGAGTGGGTCAGGTTGTCGGTGGTGAAGGTGCCGCCGCCGTCCGGGGCGTCCGAGGAGGTGGTGAACGCGCCGATGGCGATGGCCACGGCCGGCAGGCCGAAACCGATCAGGAAGAAGAGCAGCAGGGGGAGGGCGGCGAGCCAGGCGCGGCTGCCGCTGCCGCGGCGCTTGCCGGGGCGGGGGGCCTTGTCGGCCGCGGTGGCCTGGTGGGCCGTGATGCCGGGGGTGACGGAGCCGGCCGGGGCACCTCCGCCGCTGTGGGCGGCGGAGGCGGTGGCCGGCACCGGGGTGGGTGCCGTGGTCATCTCAGGTCAGCCCGCGATCGCCTTGGCCCAGTTCTCGGTCACGGTCTTCTTGGCCGCGTCCGTCTGCTCCTGGGTCGGGAAGGTGGTGAAGGGCTTCTCGACGGTGGGCAGCTTGGCGGCGGCGGCCGTGTCCAGGGTGCCGGCGGCCTTCATGGAGTCGAACAGCGCCGGGGTGGCGTAGCCGCCGAGGAAGCCGTTCTGGCCCTCGGTGCTGAACAGGTACTCCTGCCACAGGCGGGCGGCCGCCGGGTGCGGGGCGTCCTTGTTGATGGCCTGGTTGTAGTACTGGGCGTAGGAGCCGTCCGAGGGGATGGCCACCTGCCAGTCGATGCCCTTGTCCCGGAACTTGTCGGCGTAGCCGGCGCTCAGGTACGACCAGTCGATCGTGATCGGGGTCTCGCCCTTCTCGATGGTCGCCGGGGTGACCTCGACCGGGTTGAAGTTGCCGGCCTGCTTGACCTTGCCGAAGAAGTCGATGCCGGGCTGGATGTTGTCCAGCGAACCGCCGTTGGCGAGCGCGGCCGCGTAGACGGCGCCGAAGGCGGCACCGGCCTTCGTCGGGTTGCCGTTGAGGGCGACCATGCCCTTGTACTCGGGCTTCAGCAGGTCGGCGAAGGTCTTCGGGCAGACCGAGACCTTCTTGGCGTCGCAGCCGATCGCCATGTAGCCGCCGTAGTCGTTGTAGTGCATGCCGTCGGCGTTCTTCATGGTGGCCGGGATCTTGTCGAAGTCGGTCACCTTGTACGGGGCCAGCAGGCCCTGCTTGGCGGCGCTGAGCGCGAAGGCGGAACCCAGGTCGAGGACGTCGGGGGCGCGGTCCTGGCCCTTGCGGGAGGTGACCGCGTTGATCTCGTCCTGGCTGGTGCCGTCCGGGTTCTCGTCCTCGATCTCGATGCCGTACTTCGCCTTGAAGTCGTCCATCAGCTTGCCGTAGTTCGCCCAGGTCCGGGGCAGGGTGATGACGTGCAGCTTGCCCTCCTTCTTGGCGGCGGCGACCAGGCCGTCCATGCCGCCGAAGTCGGCGACGGAGGTGGCGGTCCTGGCGCTCTTGCCGCCCGCGGTGTCGCCGGACTTGGCGCTCGACCCGGCAGAGCCGCAGGCGGTGAGGGAGAGTGCGGCGGCGGTCAGTACAGCCGCGAAGGCGGCGGTGCGGGCGCGGTGCACGGTCACGGGGAAGTCTCCTGATGAGGGGGCGTACTGCGCGGGGGGTTCCGCGGGCTTGGGTCTCGCGAAGAGCGGCGGGCTGGCCGGAGTGAGAGACCGATCGTCATCGTCCGAGTTGACTAGCCAACTTCGCTGACAGAGGTAAGTACGCCGGAGCCCGGTGACGGGAAGGTGAACGGACGGCCCAGAACCGGGGTCGGCTGCGGGAACGGTGGAATCAGGCCATCGGAGCGTGATCCGTTCGGTGCGATGCTTCGAAGGCGCAGCGGGATAAGGTCGGGCAGTCCGCGCCAGTACGGCTGCGCAGGACACCGCCCCAGGAGGGACATTGACTGACGTGGCAACCGATCCCCAGCGCTCCCAGGCCGTGGGGCACCCGGCCGTCGGAGACCACTCGGCCGCCGGAGAACGCCCGGCCGCGAACCCGGCCGAACGCCCCGGCGCGCTGTACCGGAAGGTCGCCGCCGACCTGCGCGAGGCGATCACCACCGGCGCGTACGGCGAGGCCGGCCGGCTGCCCGCCGAGGGGGCGCTGGCCGAGCAGTACGGCGTCTCCCGCGGCACCGTCCGCCAGGCCCTCGCGGTGCTGCGCTCCGACGGACTGGTCACCTCCCGCCGCGGCACCCGCCGGGTGGTGCTGGGCGGCGCCCGGGTACAGAGCTTCTCCGAACTGCTCAGCTTCACGCACTGGGCGTACTCGATGGGCGAGGAGCCCGGCGGCATCCTGGACTCGCTGGTGCGCCGCCCGGCCGACGCCGCCGAGCGCGAGCAACTGCGCCTGGAGCCGGGCGCCGAGGTGTACGTCATCGTCCGGCTGCGGACGCTGTCCGGCACGCCGGTGATGGTCGAGCGCACCGTCTACCCGCCGAGGGTCGGCGAGATCGTCGCCGAGCTGCCGCCGGACGTGGTCTCGCACACCGAAGTGCTGCGCGAGCACGGCATCCTGTTCACCGACGCCGACCACACCATCGACGTGGTCGCGGCCAACGCCGAGGACGCCCGGCTGCTGGGCTGCCGCCGGGGCGGTCCGCTGCTGCGCGAGCGGCGGCGCACGACCGACCCGACGGGCACGCCGGTGGAGTGGTCCCAGGACCGCTACCTGCCCGGGACGGTGGCGTTCAGCGTGCACAACTCCCTTGCCACCTCGGCGCTTTCGCGGCACGCGCGGGAGCTGGACTGAGCCTGCCGCGTGAGCCCGCCGCTCACCGCATGGGCGCGTCGCTCACCGCGTGGGCCCGCCGCTGACCGCATGGGCGCGTCGCTCACCGCATGAGCGCGGCGAGCAGCGGGCGGTAGTGGGCGAAGTCCGGGGTCGGGGCGCCGGCCGCCTTGGCCTGCTCGTCCCACCGCCGGACGGCCACCGCGTCCCGCGCGCCCGGGAGTTCGGCGAAGGCGGCGGCCTGGCGCTCGTCCATCGGGCCGCCCTGGACGCTCAGCGTGTACTCGGAGGCCGCGGAGAGCCGCTCCCGGTAGCCGGGCTCGACCGCGCACAGGTAGCGCTTGGCGGCCACGTGCAGCCGGACCGGCTCGGTGACCTCCGGGCCGAACCAGCGGGCCAGCCAGTCGGCGCCGGTGTCGCCGTGCCGGTTGTCCTGACCCTCCATCAGATCCCGTCCGTGCAGGGCTCCGTGGAAGTGTCCGACGTCGTGCAGCAGCGCGGCGGCGACCAAGTGCGCGGGTGCCCCGGCGGCCTCGGCGGCAGCGGCGGCCTGGAGCATGTGCTCGGCCATGGTGACCTCCTCGCCCAGGTACTCCCCGGCGCCCTCGCCCGCGAACAGGGTGGCGATCGCGTCCAGGGCGGCGGCGCGGCGGTGCAGTACGGCGAGGGTGCTGCTCAGCCCGTCCAGGTCGGCGTAGCAGCCCTGGAGGTGCCGGTGGCCGTCCTGTCGGAACGCCGTCCGGGCGTGGAGCAGGCGGGTGTTGTCGAAGACCAGGCAGTCGCCGGGGCCGAGGCGGAAGGTGAGCCGGAGCTCGGGGCGCAGGGTGATCGCGGCGAAGCGGCGGTACGCGGCGTAGAAGGCGCCCAGGTCGCCTCCGCGCAGCGTGCCGATCGAGCGGTTGTTGAAGCGCACCTCGCGGATCCGGCCGAGCGGGTCCACGTCGATCAGTGGGCGGTCGGCGCGCAGTTCGGTGCGGCGGTCGCGGAAGACGAACGGGACGGGCGTGCGGGTGAGGACGTCGAACGCCTCCGGCGCCTCCTCCCGGAGGACCGCCGCGGCGCGGAACCCGTCCACCAGCCCGGAGTCGCCGCCGGTCGCGGAGTTCTCCAGGCAGTGCAGCAGCTGGAGGGTCGGCACCGGGTCCCGGTACGGGTTGTCGGTGTGCGGGGTGATGGCGGCGCTGGTGAAGGCGAGGTTGTTGGGGGCCGGCTCGACCCGGACGTCGAACAGCTCCCCGTAGTTGGTGACCCGGACGTGGCCGAAGCTCTCCGCCACCCGCAGCACCTGCCGCTCCACGGCCGGCACCCCGCGCAGCACGGCGAAGCCCTCGCTCCGTACGGCGGTCAGCACCGCGGCCTGCCGGGCCGGGTCGGCCAGGTACGCCTCCCAGGGCGCCTCCGGGATCCCGTCGGCGAAGTCCGCCGCCGCCCAGAGCCGCTTGCCCCGCTCGGTGCGCCCATCGCCCTCGTCCGCCCCGTCGAGCCACTCCAGCGGGTAGCGGGAGCGGTGTCCGTCCGACCAGAGCACCTCCAGGTGGCCGTCGGTCTCGCCGCTCCCGGCGACCGCCAGATCCTCGGGCAGGTCGGCGATCTGGAACAGCTTCTGCCCGTTGCGCGGGTCCCGGCACTCGGCGCACGGACAGTTGTCGCGCAGCCAATACGCTGGCAGTTCGGTCATCGGTCTTCTCCTCGGCGGCACTACGGCTGTCGTGTTGGGTGAAGTTGTATAGCCAACTTCTATCCCGATCGGGAGCCTGCCTGCCCCCGGTGAGTTCCACGTGCCCGACAGGTGAACGCCGCGGGAACTGTGCTGTCCAGGCCGCACCCGGCGGGCTGTTCGGGTGAGGGGCGCGGGGTGCGGGGCGTTTCGGGGTCGGCGGGAGGCGGGGCTGCGGCACTGTCGGAGGAATTCCTCCTGCTTCGAGAGGCGATCGGCCATGGCCCATTCCTCCTCCAATCCGCCCGCCTCCGGGCACACCGGGCTGCGGCGCGAGGTCGGCGTCATCGGACTGCTCTGGGCCTCGGTCGGGGCGATCATCGGCTCCGGCTGGCTGTTCGGGGCGCAGAAGGCGGCGGTGGCGGCCGGGCCCGCCGCGCTGCTGTCCTGGGGCATCGGCGCGGTGGCGATCGTGCTGTTGGCGCTGGTCCACGCCGAACTGGGCGGGCTGTTCCCGGTGGCGGGCGGCACGGCGCGCTACCCCCACTACGCCTTCGGCGGGTTCGCCGGGATGTCCTTCGGCTGGTTCACCTGGCTCCAGGCCGCGACCATCGCGCCGATCGAGGTGCAGGCGATGATCAACTACGCCCAGCACTGGAGCTGGGCGGACGGACTGCTGCACAAGAACCTGACGCTGACCAGCTGGGGGTTCGTCGTCGCCGCCGTCCTGCTCGGGGTGTTCGTCGCGGTCAACTTCCTCGGCGTACGGCTGCTCGCCCACACCAACAGCGCGGCCACCGTCTGGAAGGTCGCCATCCCGGTGCTGACCATCTTCGCGCTGGGCATCACCCAGTTCCACGGCTCCAACTTCTCCGTGCACGGCTTCGCGCCGGACGGCGCCAAGGGCGTGCTCGCGGCGATCAGCAGCAGCGGGGTGATCTTCGCGCTGCTCGGCTTCGAGCAGGCCATCCAGTGGGCAGGGGAGAGCCGCAACCCGCGCCGGGACATCCCGCGCGCGGTGCTCGGCTCGGTGGTCATCGGCACGGTCGTCTACGTGATGCTCCAGGTGGTGTTCATCGGCGCGCTGCCGCCGGAGACCTTCGCCCAGGGCTGGAGCACCCTCGAATACCCCGGGATCAGCGGGCCGTTCGCCGGCCTCGCGACCCTGATCGGCCTGGGCTGGCTGGCCACCGTGCTGTTCATCGACGCGGTGATCTCGCCGGCCGGCACCGGGCTGGTCTACATCACCTCCAGCTCCCGGGTCACCTACGGCCTGAGCCGCAACGGCTACGCGCCGCGGGCGCTCCAGTCCACCGACAGCCGCGCGGTGCCCTGGCTCGGCCTGCTGATCGCCTGGGCGGCCGGGGTGATCTGCTTCCTGCCCTTCCCGAGCTGGCAGCGGCTGGTCGGCTTCATCACCTCGGCGGTGGTGCTGATGTACGCGGGCGCCCCGCTGGCCTTCGGGGTGCTGCGCAAGCGGCTGCCGGGGATGGAGCGCTCCTACCACCTGCCCGGCGGCTCGGTGGTCTCGCCGCTGGCCTTCGTGGTGGCCAGCCTGGTCATCTACTGGTCCGGCTGGGACACCCTGTGGCGGCTCGGCCTGGCGATCGTGATCGGCTACCTGCTGCTCGGCGGGTACTCCTGGTACGCGCGCTCGAAGAGGGTGCCGAACGCGCCCCGGATGGACTTCCGGGCCGGGCAGTGGCTGCCGGTCTACCTGGTCGGGATGGGCCTGATCTCCTGGCAGGGCACCTTCGGGGTGGGCGCGCGGGGGAATCTGCCGCTGTGGTGGGACATCGCCGTGGTGGTGGTGTTCTCGCTGGTCGTCTACTACTGGGCGCTGGCGATCGCGCTGTCGGCGGAGGAGATCGAGCGGAACATCCGGGGCGTCGAGGTGGTGGACGTCAACGGGCACTGAACGAGCGCGGCCCCCGGAGGATCTCTCCTCCGGGGGCCGCGTCGTGTGGTCGTGCGATCGGGCCCGGCTCGGCCTTCGTCAGGCCTGGACGGCCGCGGCCCAGGCGGCCTCGGCGGCGGCCAGGGCGGGCGCCGGGTCGGCGCCGGTCGCGCCGGCCAGGGCCGACAGGCAGGCCAGGACGGTGTCCAGCGCGGCCGCCTGCCCGTAGTGGTTGACCCGCAGCATCGAGCCGGCCAGCGCGCCGCCGCCCGGCTGGACGGGAAGCGCCGGGTCGAGGCGGGCGGCGAGGGCGGTCGCGTCGACGCCCTCCGGGGTGCGCAGGGTGGTGGCGACCGGGGCCGCGTGGGCGTCCTCGACGACGTACGGGGCCAGGGTGCCGAGCGCGCGGACGCCGGCCCGGGTGGCGGCGGAGGCGGCGCGGTGGCGGGCGATCACGGTGGGCAGGCCGTCGGCGGCGATCCGGTCCAGGCAGGCGCCGAGCGCCAGCATCTCCAACTGGGCCGGGGCGTGCGGCAGGACGGCGCGGCCGGCGTCGGTCCAGCGCTCCTTCCAGTCCAGCAGCGACAGGTAGGAGCGACGCGGGGCGGCCGGGTTGGCGGCGATCCGCTCCCAGGCGCGCTCGGAGACCGAGACGGCGGAGACCCCGGCCGGGCCGCCCATCGCCTTCTGGCCGCCGATGACGCACAGGTCGACGCCCCACTCGTCGGTGAGCAGCGGCTCGGCGGCGACGGAGGCGACCGCGTCGAGCATCAGCAGCGCGCCGTGCTCACGGACCACGGCGCCGATCTCGGCGACCGGGTTGGTGTTGCCGGTGGCGGCCTCGGCGTGCACCAGGGAGACGAAGTCGATCTCCGGGTTGGCGGCCAGCGCCTCGGCCACCTGCGCGGCGCTCACCGCGCTGTCGAAGGGCACGGCCAGGTCGACGACCTTGGTGCCGCAGGAGCGCAGCCAGTTGCCGAAGGTCTGCCCGTACGGGCCGGTGACGATGTTGAGCGCGGTGGACCCGGGGTGCGCGGCGCCGCGGATCGCGGCCTCCAGGGGGAGGAGCGCCTCGCCCTGGGTGACGATCACATCGGCCTCGGTGTGCAGCAGGGCGGCCACCTTGTCCTCGATCGCCGCGAACTCGGCGGCGCTGAGCGGGGGGAGGTCGAGGAAGGGACTCACGTCTTCGGGGGCCTTTCGGACGGGGGTGGCCGGTCGGAGGTGGCGGACCGGGGGCGGGGTGCGGAAACGAGTCTGCCGCATCGTGACTGCTCACACGGAACCCGCCCGTCGGTAGAGTGCGGCCATGAGCGATGGAGCGGTGCTGCACGTGCGGGGTCGGGTGCTGGTCGGTCCGCAGGACGTCCGGGACGAACTCTGGGTGGTGGACGGCCGGGTGAGCTTCACCCGCCCGCCGACCGCCGAGGACGTCCGGACGGTGACCGGCTGGGTGCTGCCCGGTCTGGTGGACGCGCACTGCCACGTCGGCCTGGACGAGCACGGCGCGGTGGACGCCGAGACCAGCGAGAAGCAGGCGCTCACCGACCGGGACGCCGGCACCCTGCTGATCCGCGACGCCGGCTCGGCCGCCGACACGCGCTGGATCGACGAGCGTGAGGACCTGCCCCGGATCATCCGCGCCGGCCGGCACATCGCCCGCACCCGCCGCTACATCCGCAACTACGCGCACGAGATCGAGCCCGGCGACCTGGCCGCCTATGTCCGGGCCGAGGCCCGGCGCGGGGACGGCTGGGTGAAGCTGGTCGGCGACTGGATCGACCGCGAGCGCGGCGACCTCGCCGCCTGCTGGCCCGGTGACGCGCTCGCCGAGGCGATCGCGGCGGCCCACGAGGAGGGTGCCCGGGTCACCGCGCACTGTTTCGCCGCCGAGTCGCTGCCCGACCTGCTGGCGGCCGGCATCGACTGCGTCGAGCACGCCACCGGGCTGACCGAGGAGCTGATCCCGCAGTTCGCCGAGCGCGGGGTGGCGATCGTGCCGACCCTGGTCAACATCGCCACCTTCCCGGACCTCGCGGCCGGCGGCGAGGCCAAGTTCCCGGCCTGGGCGGCCCACATGCGGCGGCTGCACGAGCGCCGGTACGCCACCGTGGGCGCCGCGCACGACGCCGGCATCCCGGTGTTCGTCGGTACCGATGCGGGTGGCTCGCTGGCCCACGGGCTGGTCGCGGACGAGGTGGCGGAGCTGGTCAGGGCGGGGCTGAGCCCGGCCGAGGCGCTGTCGGCGGCGAGCTGGGGAGCGCGCGAGTGGCTGGGCCGCCCCGGGTTGGAGGAGGGCGCGCCGGCGGACTTCGTGGTGTACGCGCAGGACCCGCGGGCGGACGTCCGGGTGCTCGCGGACCCGCTGCTGGTGGTGCTGCGGGGGCGGCCGGTCGGGTAGTCCCGTCGGCCCCGTCCGGGCCTGGTCGGAGGGGCCGCGATCACATGATCATCCGCTGAACGTCCTGTCGGTGTAGGCCGATAGGGTGGCGCCCATGGCACCGCGTCCACTGAACGAGATTGTCGAGCCCGGCTGGGCCGCCGCCCTGGAACCCGTCGCCGGACGGGTCGCCGAGATGGGCGACTTCCTGCGCGCCGAACTGGCCGCAGGCCGTACCTACCTGCCCTCCGGGCCGAACGTGCTGCGCGCGTTCCAGCAGCCCCTGGCGGACGTGCGGGTGCTGATCGTCGGACAGGACCCGTACCCGACGCCCGGCCACGCCGTCGGGCTGAGCTTCTCGGTGGCGCCGGAGGTCCGCCCGATCCCGGCGAGCCTGATCAACATCTACCAGGAGTACGGCAACGACCTCGGCCTGCCGCAGCCGTCCAACGGTGACCTCACCCCGTGGACGAAGCAGGGCGTCCTGCTGCTCAACCGGGCGCTGACCACCGCGCCGCGCAAGCCGGCCGCGCACCGGGGCAAGGGCTGGGAGGAGGTCACCGAGCAGGCGATCCGGGCGCTGGTGGCGCGCGGCGGGCCGCTGGTGGCGATCCTGTGGGGGCGTGACGCCCGCAACCTGCGGCCGCTGCTGGGGGACGTCCCGGCGATCGAGTCGGCGCACCCGAGCCCGTACTCGGCGAACAGCGGCTTCTTCGGCTCGCGGCCGTTCAGCCGGGCCAACGAGCTGCTGGTGCGGCAGGGGGCGCAGCCGGTGGACTGGCGGCTGCCGTAGCAGAGTTGAGTCAGTGCGGAACGCCAATCTCACCCCAACGAGTGAAATAACGTTCTGTGTTACTCATGTGACAGATTGTTTGAGAAGACTGGCGGCTCATCGTTCCATCCGTGTGGGGGTACCGCCATGTCTTCTCGACGCATCGTTTCCATAGCCGCTGCCACCGCCGTGGTGGCGAGCACGCTGCTCACCGCCGCGCCCGTCCAGGCCGCCGAGCCGGCCGCGTCGTCCGCTCCGTCGTCTGCTCCGTCGTCCGCCCCGTCGCCCGGCAAGGCGCGCGCCGTCACGGCCGAAGTCGACCTGGACGTCAGCCTGTTGAACAAGGCGGTGGACATCCCGGTGAACATCGCGCTGAACAAGGTGGAGTCGCCCGCGCAGCGCGACGGTTCGATGCTGACCGCCACGGTGGCCGGCGTCGACCAGACCGGCCCGGTCGAACTGGTCAAGGCGGACGTCGGCAGGTCCGTCACCCGCGTCGACGCCAAGGGCGCCACCGCCTCCGTCAAGCTGGTCAACGCGAACGTGCACGCCCCCGGGCTGCCCGCCACCGCGCTGCTCGGCCTGGAGGCGATGAGCGCCGAGGCGACCTGCCCGGTGGACGGGCAGCCGACCGCGGACGTGGTCGCACCGGTCAAGCTCAGCGTGCTCGGCAAGCCGGTCACCGTCGGCCTGTACGGCCCGACCAAGGTGGACGTGCCGCTGATCGGCAGTGTCTCGGTGGAGTTCTCCAAGAAGACCGTCACCACGACCACCGCCGCCGCCTCGGCCCTGGAGGTGCAGGTGGAGGTGAACCCGCTGAACCTGAACGTCGCCAAGGTCACCGGGAAGGTCACCGTCGCCTCGGTGAGCTGCGAGAAGCCCGGCGGGCCGACCGCCGCCCCGTCCGCCCCGAGTGCCGTGGCCACCCCGGCCCCCGGTGCGTCCACCGGCGCGCCCGCGGCCCAATCGGTCGCCGACACCACCGTCTCGCGCAGCGCCGTCCCGGCGGCCGCGGTGGAGAAGCCGGAGCGGCTGGCGACCACCGGCGGCAGCAGCGCCACCGGACCGCTCGCCGCCGGGGCCGGCGCCCTGGTCGCGGGCGGCGCGGCCGCGCTCTGGGCCACCCGGCGCCGCCGCGCCGCGCACGCCCGCCGTCACTGACCTGCGAAGCCGTCGTTACCGACGGCACCCGAAGGGGCGGGAGTGCCACTCCCGGCACTCCCGCTCCGTGACGGTGCCAATGCGGACGGTTGGTTCACATGCGCGTTACATGAGAGGAACAACCGGGAAACGGCGGCTTGCGACTCTTCACGGGCACCCACCAGCCAGCAATGCGAGGGACACGCCGTGGCAATCAAGGCCGAGTACATCTGGATCGACGGCACCAAGCCGACCGCGAAGCTCCGCTCCAAGACTCGCGTCCTTCCCAACGCCGACAAGATCCCCACCTGGGGCTTCGACGGTTCCTCGACCAGCCAGGCGGAGGGCCACGCCTCGGACCGCGTGCTGGACCCGGTGCGTGTCATCCCGGACCCGATCCGCGGCGGCGACCACATCCTGGTCCTCTGCGAGGTCCTGGAGACGGACGGCACCCCGCACGTGTCCAACACCCGCGCCCTGCTGCGCGAGGTCGCCGAGAAGTACGCCGCCCAGGAGTCGATCTTCGGCATCGAGCAGGAGTACACCTTCTTCAAGGGCTCCCGCCCGCTCGGCTTCCCGGAGGGCGGCTACCCGGCCCCGCAGGGCGGCTACTACTGCGGTGTCGGCGCCGAGGAGGTCTTCGGCCGCGAGATCGTCGAGCTGCACATGGACCGCTGCATCGACGCCGGCCTGGCCCTCTGCGGCATCAACGCCGAGGTCATGCCCGGCCAGTGGGAGTTCCAGATCGGCCCGGTCGACGCGCTGACCGCCTCGGACGACATGTGGGTCGCCCGTTACCTGCTGTACCGCACCGCCGAGGAGTTCGGCATCGACGCCACCCTCGACGCCAAGCCCGTCCGCGGCGACTGGAACGGGGCCGGCGCCCACACCAACTTCTCCACCAAGGCGATGCGCGAGGGCTACGACGCCATCATCACCGCCTGCGAGGCGCTCGGCGCCTCCCAGGAGAAGGTGCTGGAGCACGTCAACCAGTACGGCCACGACATCCAGTCCCGCCTGACCGGCAAGCACGAGACCGCCCCGTGGAACGTCTACAGCTACGGCGTCTCCGACCGCGGCGCCTCGGTGCGCATCCCGTGGCAGGTCGAGGTGGAGAAGAAGGGCTACATCGAGGACCGTCGCCCGAACGCCAACGTCGACCCGTACGTCGTCACCCGCCTCCTGATCAACACCTGCTGCGAGGCCCTGGAGAAGGCCGGCCAGGTCTGATCCGCCGCCCCTGAGGCACCCGTACGACACCCGTAGTCCCCCTCCCGCACGGGAGGGGGACTACGGGCGTCGTGGGCGTCGGGCGTTGTCGGATTCGAGGTGACCACGGGCGTCGTGAGCGGGCGCGGACTACGGGCGTCGTGGGCGGGATCGTGACCTGCAAATCGCTGGTCAAGCACCCGCGCCCGGACCGAGAATTCGTGCATGACCCAGCAGCCCCTGCTCCTGCTCGACGTGGACGGACCGCTCAACCCCTACGCCGCGCCGAAACGGAAGCCCGAGGGCTACGACACCCACCGGCTGCGCCCCGCCTGGTGGGTGGCCAAACAGGAGCACCTGGCGGCCGTCCAGGCCCGGCAGGCGACCCGCGCCCGCCACGCCAAGCCTCCCGCCGCCCGGGTCAAGCCGCTGCGGGTCTGGCTCAACCCGTCGCACGGCGAGGAGCTGCTCGCGCTGCCGTACGAACTGGTGTGGGCCACCGGATGGATGGGCGAGGCGAACACCCACATAGGCCCGCACATCGGCCTGCCCGAACTCCCGTACATCCGATGGTCCGACCTGTTCGGCGAGAATGCGGACGGCCTGCACTGGAAGACCAGGGACGTGGTCGCCTGGGCCGCCGGGCGACCGTTCGTCTGGGTGGACGACGAACTCGGCCCGCAGGACGCCGAGTTCATCGCCACCCACCACCCCGGGCCGGCGCTCGCCCTGCACGTCAACCCCCGGATCGGCCTGCTGGCCGAGGACTTCGCGAAACTGCGGGAATGGGCGGCCGCCGCGTGACCGGGCACCCGACGGCCGGCACGGTCGAGCGGCTGCGGCGCTACCCGGTGAAGGGCCTGCTGGGTGAGGAGCTGGACCGGGCCGAGGTGACCGGCCGAGGCCTGACCGGCGACCGTGAACGGGCACTGCTCGACCTGGCCACCGGCCGGGTGGCCAGCGCCAAGCACCCCCGGCTCTGGGCCGCCCTGCTCGGGTACACGGCCCGCACCACGGCCGGCGGCGGCGCGGCGATCACCGGCCCGGACGGGCGCGGCACAGACGAGCGGGAGCTCTCCGAAGCGCTCGGCCGCGAGGTCGCGCTGATCGCCGAACGCCCGCCCGGCGCGACCGTCGAGCGGGCCGTACCGGAGGAGGTGCTGGCCCGCGGCATCGCGGCCGAAACCGACTTCACCGTCAACGAGCTGGGCCGCGCCGCACCGGACGGCGGCTTCTTCGACTTCGCCCCGCTGCACCTGATCACCACCTCGACGCTGCACGCCACCGGCAGCGAGCCCGAGCGCTACCGGCCGAACCTGGTGATCCGCACCGAGGGCGAGGGGTACGTCGAGAACGCCTGGGTGGGGCGGGAGTTGACGATCGGGCCGACGCTGCGGCTGCGGGTCCTCGCACCCACCCCGCGCTGCGCCGTCCCCACCCTGCGGCACGGACCGCTGCCCCGCCGCGCCGAGGCGCTGCGCATCCCGGCCGAGCGGAACCGGGTGGTGCCGCTGGCGGGCATGCCGGCGCTGCCCTGCGCGGGGGTGTACGCCCAGGTGCTGGTGCCGGGCACGATCCGGACCGGGGACCGGCTCGCGCTGGACTGAGCGCGGCTTCGCGCTGGGGCTCGGTTCGGTGCCGGGCCGCGGTTCGGTGTCGGGCCGGACCGGGCGCGGCGGCTAGGCCGAACCGGGCGCGGCGGCTAGGCCGAACCGAGCACGGCCTCAAGGGCGTCGAGGAAGCGGTCGGTGGTCGCCTCGTCCCGGACGGCGATCCGCAGCCACTCCTCGCCCAGCCCCGGGAAGGTGTCCCCGCGCCGGACGGCGAAGCCGTGCGCGCGCAGCCGCTGTCGGACGGCGGCCGCGTCCGGCAGCCGTACCAGGACGAAGGAGGCGGCCGGTTCGCCGTACAGTCGCACCGAGGGGAACGCGGCCAGGCCCTTCACCAAGTGTTCGCGCCAGAGGGCGAGTTCGGCCGCCGCCCGGTCCGCCTCGGCGAGCGCCGCCGGGCCGCTGCACAGCTCGGCGGCGGCCAGCGCCGGGGTGGAGACCGGCCAGAGCGGCTGGGCGGCCCCGAGGTCGGCGATCAGCGGCGCCGGCCCGAGCACATAGCCGATCCGCAGCCCGGCCAGGCCCCAGGTCTTGGTGAGGCTGCGCAGCACCACGACCCGGCCGGGCAGGTCGCGGACGGAGGCCAGTGACTCCCGCTCGCCCGGCACGGTGTCCATGAAGGCTTCGTCCACCACCAGGGTGCGCCCCGGCCGGGCCAGCGCGGCGACGGCCTCGGCGGGGTGGAGGACGGAGGTCGGGTTGGTCGGGTTGCCGAGGACGACCAGATCCGCCTCCTCGGGCACGGCGCCCAGCCGGAAGCCGTCCTCGGGGGAGAGCAGCACCCGGTGCACCCGGTGCCCGGCGTCCCGGAGTGCCGCCTCCGGCTCGGTGAACTGTGGGTGCACGACGGCGATGTGACGTGGCGTCAAGACCCGGGCCAGCAGGACGAAGGCCTCCGCTGCCCCCGAGGTGAGCAGCACCTCCTCGACCGGGCGGGCGTGCCGGGCGGCCACCGCGGCGCGTGCGGCGCTCTGGTCGGGGTAGGCGGCGAGGTCGCCGAGGGTGGCCGCGAGGTGCTCGCGCAGCCAGGTCGGGGGCGTACCGGTGCGAACGTTGACGGCGAGGTCGACCAGGCCGAGCCCGTCGGCGCGCACCTCGGCGTCGCCGTGGTGGCGCAGGTCGGGTTCGGGGGCGGTCACGCGGGGTCTCCTTGCGGGGGTTCGGGCTCGGGTTCGGGTTCGGTCGGGCGGGTGGGGTGCGGCGGGTACGGGCTGGGCGCGGTCCGGGCGATCGCGACCGTCGCCGCCGCCGACTTCCGCTTGGCGATCACCAGCCGGCCGCCCGGCGCGCTCGCCAGCGCCGCCGCCTCGGCCACGCTCGCGGTGCCGACGGCCGTACCGACCAGGGCGGAGGGGTTCGGCACCGGCACGCCCGCCAGGGCCTCGGCCGGGTGCTCGTCCACCGGCACCCCGGGGAGGTGCGCGGCCGCCCAGCGCACCGCCGGATGGTCCGCCTTGCCCGCCACGGTGGCCAGCCGGGCCACGGCGGAGCGGTCCAGGCCCGCCTCCCGGAGGGTGTCGGCCAACAGTCGCAGCACCTCGGTCCGTTCGGCGCGGCTGCTCGCGCCGATCCCGACCACCAGGGTGCGCGGGGCGGTGGCGACCCGTCCGCTCACGTCTGCACCCTTTCGTCCCGAGCTCCGGCGATCCCACCACGGCCGGGCGGAACGGGTCAATCGCGGCAGCTGTTCGCCTGTTCTTCACTTGTCTTGTGCGGTACACGACACTGTGGTGCTCCTACTGTTTTCGGCGCTCCCGCCACCCAGGAAACCCCGACACCCGGAGGACCCGATGGCCTTCGCACGACCGCGCACCCTCGGCAGCTCCGGCAGTTTCCGCATCGGGAGCTGACGCCCGTGTACGTCGCCGACTCCCGCACCTCGAAGGCGTCCGCCGCACCGGCGTCCGCCGAACCGGCGTCCGGTGCGGCGCGGCGGGGCGCCGTGCCCGGCGCGGTCCTCGCCCTCGGCACCGTCAGCCTGGTCACCGACATCTCCTCCGAGATGGTCACCGCCGTCCTGCCCCTCTACCTGCTCACCGGGCTCGGCCTCTCGCCGCTCGGCTTCGGCCTGCTCGACGGCATCCAGAACGGCTTCAGCGCCCTGGTCCGGCTGGTCGGCGGCCATCTCTCCGACCGCCGCGGCCGCGACGGCGCCGCCCGCCACAAGGCCGTCGCGGCCGTCGGCTACGGGCTGTCCGCGCTGTGCCGGCCGCTGCTGCTGCTCGTCCACACCGTCCCGCTGATCGGCGCCGTGATCGCCGTCGACCGCACCGGCAAGGGCCTGCGCACCGCGCCCCGGGACGCGATGATCTCGCTCGCCACCGAACCCGCCCACCGCGGCCGGGCGTTCGGCGTGCACCGGGCGATGGACACGGCGGGCGCCCTGCTCGGCCCGCTCACCGCCTTCCTGGTGCTGCGGCTGACCGGCGGCCCGCTGCTCGCCGACGGCGGCGAACGGCACGGCTACGACGCGGTGTTCACGGTCAGCTCGTGCGTCGCGGCGCTCGGGGTGCTGATCCTGCTGCTGTTCGTGCCGAACCGGCAGCAGGGCGACGACGTGCCGACCGGGCCGCCCACGCTGCGCGCCGGCCTCGCCCTGCTGAGGCTGCCGGGGCTGCGCCGGCTGACGCTCTGCGCCGTCCTGCTCGGCCTCACCACCGTCAGCGACTCCTTCCTCTACCTGCTCGTCCAGCGCCGGCTGGACCTGGACGTCGGCCTGTTCCCGCTGCTGCCGCTGGGCACCGCCGCCGCCTTCCTGCTGCTCGCCGTCCCGCTCGGGGCGCTCGCCGACCGGATCGGCCGCCACCGGCTCTTCCTCGCCGGGCACGGGGTGCTGCTGCTGGCGTACGGACTGCTGCTCTCGCCGCTGCGCGGGGTGCCGGTGGCGCTCTGCGTGCTGGTGCTGCACGGCACCTTCTACGCGGCCACCGACGGCGTGCTCGCCGCCGCGGCCGCCGACGCCGTACCCGCCGAGCAGCGCGGCGCCGGGCTCGCCCTGGTCGGCACCGGGCAGGCGTTGGCCCGGTTCGCCTGCTCGCTGCTGTTCGGCGCGCTGTGGGGCGCGGTCGGCGGCCCGGCGGCGCTGGGCTGGTCGGCGGGGGCGCTGGCGCTGTGCGTGCTCGGCGCGGCGGTGGTGCTGCGCCGGCCCGGCGCTGAGAACGCCCGGAAGGCCCTGGAGGAGACCGCGGAGGAGACCCGATGAACCTGCCGAACCGGACCAGGATGATCATCCTGCTGGTCGCCGTCGTGCTGCTCGGCGCGGTCGGCACCGGAGCCGTCCTGCACGCCGCCGACCGTACCGCCCGTCGGGACCGGGCGCAGCCCGGCGGGCCTTCCGTCGAACCCGGCCCGGTGTCACTACAGGTGCAGTCCGGCGAACGACAGCTGTTGTTCCGCAACATGGCCTGGGGTCCGCACCGGGACGAGATCACCACCGTCCCCGCCGACCGCCCCGACGGTCCGCGCACCGCCTCCGGCGTCCAGTGCCTGCGCTTCCACGCCGCCGCCGGCACCGGCATCTGCCTCCAGGCCCAGCGCGGCACGCTGGAGGACACCTACCGCGCCGTGGTCCTGGACGGCCACCTGCGCGAACTGCGCTCCTTCCCGGCGGCCGGCATCCCCACCCGCTCCCGGGTCTCGCCGTCCGGGCACCTCGCCGCCTGGACGGTCTTCGTCAGCGGCGACTCGTACGCGGGCAGCGACTTCTCCACCCGCACCTCGATCGTGGACGTCAGGGACTGGAACCTGCGGGAGAACCTGGAGGACTTCGCGGTCCTCCTGGACGGCCACCCGTACCAGGCGCACGACATCAACATCTGGGGCGTCACCTTCGCCGACGACACCACCTTCTACGCCACCCTCGCCAGCGCCGGGAAGACCCACCTGGTCCGCGGCGACCTCACCGCCCGCACCCTCACCGCCCTGCACGACAACGTCGAATGCCCCTCGCTCTCCCCGGACGGCACCCGCGTCGCGTACAAGAAGCGGGTCCCCGGCCTGCCCGCCGACTCCCCGTGGCGGCTGTACGTGCTCGACCTCGCCACCATGGCCGAGACCGCCACCGCCGAGCAGCGCAACATCGACGACCAGGCGCTGTGGTCCGCCGAGGGCGCCCTGGTCTACGCCCTGCCCGGCGACTACGGTGCTGACCTGTGGACCGTCCCGGCGGACGGCTCGGGCAGCGCGCGGCCGGTCACCAGGGCCGCGGTCGCCCCCGCCTACCTCGGCTGAGGAACTCTCGGCTACGGTCCCACGTCGAGCAGAGTGTGGCGTCATGATCAGGCGTTTCGAACGAACGTCCTGATCAGATGCCCTGATCGAGCGTTCTGATCGAACGGGGAACAGACAACCGTGGACGGCATCCCACCCGAGCGCATGGTGACCGACTCCTGGCCCGCCCTGCACGGCCGACCGGTCCTGCGGCGCACCGTCGCCGTCGGGCTGGTCCTCTGCGTGTCCGTCGGCGCCGCCCTCGTGGTGCGCGGCGTCAACGCGCTCACCGTCGGCCGCACCGGCCGCGAGACCGACCGCGACCGCGCCGAACGCCTGGCCGGCCTCCACCCCTCCCAGCACCCCGGGGCCGGCCGCTTCTACGTCCCGGTCGGCGCCGTCTACACCCACACCTCCGACGGTGCCCCGGTCGCCTACCTCCACTACCGCCTCGGCGGCGGCAAGGCCCCGGGCCTCGGCGACTTCCTCAGCGCCTACGACCTCCCCTCGCCCGGCGCCGTCGCCCCCCTCCCGGCCGACCTGCTCGCCGCCCTCGGCGGCGACGAGCCGGCCGAGGCCCCGGAACTCCCCGACGCCCCGCCGCCACCCACGCCCACCCCGTCGGCCACCCCCGCCCCCACCCCCACCGACCTCCCCTCCCCGGACGCCGACCCGGACCCCTCGGACCCCTCGGACCCCGCCCCCGAGCTGTCCCCTGCCCCCGAAGAGCCCACCCCCGACGACCCCACCCCCACCCCCACCGGGACCCCCACCCCACCCCCCACCACCCTCCCCACCCACGCCCCCACCGCCCGCCGCATCTACGTCGCCACCATCCCCGGCGGCCTCGCCGGCGCCGCCGACATCTACATCCGCGCCACCGGCTGACCCGCCGGCCCGGTCCGCAGGCTCCTCATCGCAGACGGGGGCGCCGGGCCGATCCTCTGAGCCGGAGGACGCCCCGCAAGGCGGGTTCCGCGTGTCCGGGGGTGTCCCGGCCGCGTTGTCTCCGGTGGAAGCCCACCGGAGGAGAGGACCGCGATCCGCGATGAAAGAGAAGACGCCCAGGGACATCGCCGTCGACGACCAGTTGCGCGCCGCCGGGGTGGAGGGCGCCCGGTGGCTCGCCGCCGCCGGGTGGGGGCCGCCGGTGAAGGTGCCGGTGCAGAAGGCGGCGAAGTGGCAGCAGGAGACCCGGGCCCGGATGCTGGCCTCGCAGGCGGACGAGTCCTGCACGTGGTGCGACCACCTGCTGTACGGCGGGCCGCAGCCCGTCGTCGTCCACGCCGAGCACCCGACCCACCTGATCTGCCGCGACTGCTCCGTCGCCGCCCGGCCCCGGCGCCCCTGCCTGGACTGCGGGAAGCCGGCCGCCTCCGAGTCCCCGGCCGACGGGCGCGAGGACGTCTTCATGGGCGCGGTGTCGATCTACACCCGGTTGCGCTGTGTCGCCTGCTGCCGGGCCGATCCGTTCAGCGCCGTCTTCGGCGGGCGGCGCCCGTGAGGCGTATCCCCTGAGGGCCGCGCAGTGGCGCGCCACCAGCGCGTACCGCTCGTCGTCCACCGGGCCGCCCCACAGCTCGGCCGCCCCACAGCTCGGCCTCCCCGCCGAGCGGTTCGACCCGCAGCTCGGACACCAACGGCCGGACGGCCGCCGCCAGTTGCTCGGCCCCGGCCCGCCGCGGCCAGGCGGCCCGCGCCGCCTCCTTCCGCAACCCGTGGCCGGCCTCCCCGTCGAAGGCCGGCGCGGCCGCGTCCCAGTACTCGGCGATGACCGGAGGGGCGGCGTCACTCATGGCGCGCATTGTCGCGACACCCGCTGACATCGGCTGCGCTGTGGGCTCGATGGCGATTGACTTCGGAATGTATTCCGAACCATGGTCGAGTCATGTCGATCCCCACCGTGTCGTTCTCAGAACTTTCCAAGAACTCCAAGCGCGTTGCGGACACCGTGGAGCGGGCCCAGCGCGTGCGCGTCACGCGGCGCGACGGCGAGGACCTGTACCTCACCACCGAGCGCCACGACCGTCAGCGCGAGGAGACGGCGGACGTCACCACGCGCCTGTTCGCCGCGCTGATCGCCAGCGACGAGGGGGCGCGGACCGTGTTGCTGGCGCTTCCCGTGGTCTTCCCCTGGGTGAGGCACCTGTCGGCCGGGGAGGTCCGTGAGTTCGTCGTCGACCTCGTCGATGCGACGCGTGACGTGGTCGAGCTGGACGTGCACGCCGGTCTGCACCGCGTGATAGCGGAATGGCGTGCCACGGCCAGAGTCCTCGCCGATCCGGAACTGGCTGCCGAACTCGCCAGGCCCCTTCCCGGCGACGATCACGGCGAGGTGGTCGAGCCGTGAGCCCCAAGCGCGGCGACGATCACGGCGAGGTGGTCGAGCCGTGAGCCCCAAGCGCGGCGACGACGTCCCGCCGCCACCCGTCGCCGGTGAGTGGCGGCTCCGGTTCGGCACCAGCGAGGCCGCCAAGGGCTGGAGCGAGCTGTGTGCCGAAGCGCCCGGGAACGCCCGCCGCTGCTTCGAGTCGCTGCGGGCGGATCCGCTCTCGACGCGGGACCCTGACCGGCAGCACCGGCTGCGGGGGCGCCTGGCGGCCAGAGTCTTCGGCGGTGTCGAGCTGCCGCAGCGGGAGTACGAGGTGACCGCCGGTGGTCGGGTGCGGTACCTGGTGGACGAGCCGGCCCGAACCGTCCGCTTCGTCTACGCCTCGCCGAGGCACCCGAAGGACACCGACGGGTAGCTCACCGCATGCCGACCGCTCTCACGCCGCGTCGCCCAGGGCCGGGGGCTGCCAGCTGTACGTCGGGGCCGAGCGGCTGAGGAGGACGCGGGCGGGGAGGAGGCCGGCCAGGGTGAGGGCGGTGGTGCGCAGGAGGGTGGCGGCGGGGGAGCGGAGGGCGGCGAGGTCGCCGATGCGGCGGGAGGCGGCGGTGACGGCGGTGGTGCGGGGGAGGCGGGCCGCGGTGTAGCCGGGCAGGGCGGCTGCCGGGTCGGTGGCGGGGGTGAGCGGGGAGGCGAGGACGACGGCGTCCTCGATGGCCTGGCAGGCGCCTTGGCCGAGGAAGGGGCACATCGCGTGGGCGGCGTCGCCGAGGAGAGCGACCCGGCCGCGGTGGTGGGCGGGCAGCGGATCGGCGAGGTCCCAGACGTCGTGGCGCAGCACGCGGTCGGGCTCGGCCAGGGCGAACAGCTGCGGTACGGGGGCGCACCAGGCGCCGAAGCGGCGTAGGAGTTCGGCCCGCTCGTCCCCGTCGGCGGCCCGTTCGCCGGCCGGGGCGAGGGCGGCGCCGTAGACGTAGACCCGGCCGTCGGCGAGCGGGACGATGCCGGCGAGCTGCCCGCGGCCCCACACCTCGCCCGCGGCGTCCGGGCGGCGGCCGGGGGTGACGATGGCGCGCCAGGTGGTGAAGCCGCTGTAGCGGGTGCCGGGGTGCCGGGGGAAGAGCCGGTCGCGGGTCGCGGAGCGGAGGCCGTCGGCGGCGACGACCAGGTCGGCCTCCTGCTCCCCGTCGCTGGTGCGCACGACGGCGGGTTCGGTGGCGCTGCCGGGGGTGACGAGGATGGCGGGGGAGCCGGTGCGGACGGTGTCCGCCGGGAGGGCTTCCACCAGGGCGGTGATGACGTCGGCGCGGGCGACGGCGGCGATCGTGTCGCCGAAGTAGGCCTCGAACGCCGAGGTGCTGGTGCGGGCCAGCCAGCGGCCGGAGGGGTGGCGCAGGCCGATGGCGGGGTGCGGGGTGGCGAGGGCGCGCAGTCGCTCGCCGACGCCGAGCCGGTCGAGGGAGCGCAGGGCGTTGGGGGCGAGGGCGAGCCCTGCGCCGACGGGTTCGAGGGAGTCGGCGCGCTCGTGGACGCGCACCGGGATGCCCTGGCGGTGGAGGGCGAGGGCGGCGGTGAGCCCGCCGATTCCGCCGCCGATGACGACCGCCTGCCGGGTCGTGCCCTGGCTGCCGTCCGGTCGACCGTCCTGCTGCCTGTTCTGCTGCCCGTTCTGCTGTCGGCCCATGGGAGGGCTCCTCTCCTCTGACTACATCCGTAGTGAGCACCCGCCAGCACCGTACTACGGATGTAGTCTGCGTGGCACTACCGCTGTAGTGAATTGGGAACGCCCGAGGAGAGAGGCCATGATCGGACCCATGACGTCTCCGCGCCTGACGCCCCCGCGCCCGACCCTGGTCGCCGACACCGCCATCGCCCTGATCGCCGAGCGCGGCCTGCGCGGGCTGACCCACCGTGCCGTGGACGAGGAGGCGGGTCTGCCCGCCGGCTCGACCTCGAACCTCGCCCGCACCAGGGCCGCGCTGCTCGAACTCGCGCTCACCCGGATCGTCGAGCGGGAGACCGAGGACTACCCGGTCCTCACCGAAGGTTCCCCAGCCGCCGCGATGCCCGCCCCGGAAGTCGCGGCGCCCGCCCCGGCCGCCGCGCGGGAGCTGCTCGTCCAGGTCGGCGCCGACCTGCTCCACCAGGCGTTGACCAGCGGACGCCGGCTCACCCTGGCGCGTCTGGAACTCGCCCTGGAGGCCACCCGGCGGCCCGAACTGCGCGCCGTCTACGACCGGTTGGGTGGGCGTTTCGCCGACATCGCGGCCACGCTGCTCGCCCGGTGCGGCTCGGCCGACCCGACGGCGGACGCCCGCCGTCTGATCCGCTGGTGCGACGGGGTGCTGTTCAACGCGACGGCGGGCAGCGGGCACTGGCACATCCCGTCGCCGGAGGAGCTGCGCGACGAGGTGGCCTGCTACCTGGCCGCACTGCTCGACTGGGAGTAGTCCCCAGCCGGACCTACGAACGGTCGGCCGTCACCCGCTCGGCCACCGCCCGGGCGCAGTCCGCCGCGGAGGCCCGCGAGCTGTCCACCACCAGGTCGTAGACGACCCCCTGGTGCACCGCCTCCGCCTGCGCGGCGGCCATCCCCGTCACCCGGTCGCCGCGCGCGGCTTCCCGGGTCGCGGCCACCGCCGGATCGCAGCGCACGCCGACCCAGAGCACGTCCAGGCCCTCCAGTGCCGTCCGCCAGCGGGCCTGCGAGGCGGTGGTGCCGAGGAACACCTCGTCCACCACGATCCGGGCCCCGGCCCGGGCCATCGCCGCCACCCCGACCGACCAGGCGACGTCCAGCGCGGCGAACACCGGACCGACCTCGACCGCGCCGTCCCCGTCCTCCACGCCGCCGATGCCCTCACCGCCTTCGCGCAGCGAGGGCGGCAGCGCGTCGACCAGGGTGTCCGTTCCGAGGTGCAGCCACGGCTGCGGCAGCAGCTCCTGGAGGCACCGGGCGATGCTCGACTTGCCGGAGCTGGACCCGCCGTTGAGAACGATCACATGCATGCGCGCGGCCTAGAGCCGCCCACCCCGCGATGTCGCCGGGTTGCGTGCCGAAGCCGTGGCCTACGCCGCCCCCGCCGCGAAGGTCGCCGCCGCGGCCGCGAAGGAGGACGCCAGCGCGGGGGCGCCCGCCCAGTGCAGGTGCAGGTAGGAGGCGTGCACGTTGCCGCCTGCGAAGCCCTCCGTGCGCGGGCCGGTCGGCAGGCGCCAGCCCCAGGCGGGGAGTTCGCCCGCGCCCGGGTCGCAGACCGTGCGGTGGAACTCGTGGCCGCGCAGCCTCGTCCCGGCCGGGGCCAGCGGCGAGTCGTGCAGGGCGACCGCCTCCCGGTAGCCGAGGGTGAGCCGTTCGGTCATCCGGGCGTCGACGGGCAGCACCCCGCACATCGGCAGGCCGTCCAACTCCCGCCCCAGGTAAAGCAGTCCCGCGCACTCGGCGGCGATCGGCCCACCCGCGGCCGCGAAGGCGGAGATGGCCGTGCGCAGCGGGGCGTTGCCGCTCAGCTCGCGCACGTACAGCTCCGGGAAGCCGCCGCCGATCACCAGGCCCGCCGTCCCCTCGGGCAGCGCCGAGGCGTGCAGCGGGTCGAACGGGACCACCTCGGCCCCCGCCGCGCCGAGCAGTTCGGTGTTCTCGGCGTACGAGAAGGAGAACGCGGCGCCGCCCGCCACCGCGATCCGCGGCCGCCCGGCCACCGGGGTGACCTCGGCCGGCGCGCTCCACGGCTCGGTGTCCAACTCCGGTGCCGTCCTGGCCAGTTCGAGCAGGGCGTCCAAGTCGACCGAGGAGGCCACCAGTTCGCCCATGTCGGCGACCGCCTTGAGGGCCTCCGCCGAGCGCTCCACCGCCGGGATCAGCCCGAGGTGGCGGGACGGTGTGGCGACCGCCGTCGAGCGGCGCAGCGCGCCCAGCACCGGCACGCCGGAGCCCTCCTCCAGGGCCTCGCGCAGGAGTTGCTCGTGCCGGTCGGAGGCGACCCGGTTGAGGATCACCCCGGCGAGGCGCACCTGCGGATCCCAGGAGGCGAAGCCGTGCACCAGAGCGGCCACCGAGCGGGACTGCGAGGAGCCGTCCACCACCAGCACCACCGGCGCCCGCAGCAGCTTGGCGACGTGCGCCGTGGAGGCCAACTCCCCCCGCCCGGAAGCCCCGTCGAACAGGCCCATGACCCCCTCGACCACCGCGACGTCCGCCCCCGCCGCGCCGTGCAGGAACAGCGGCGCGACCCGCTCCGGCCCGCACATGAAGGCGTCCAGGTTGCGACCCGGACGGCCCGCGGCCAGCGCGTGGTAGCCCGGGTCGATGTAGTCGGGGCCGACCTTGTGCGGCGACACCGCCAGCCCGCGCGCGGCGAGTGCCGCGATCAGGCCGGTGGCGACGGTGGTCTTGCCGGCGCCCGAGGAGGGCGCGGCGACGACGAGGCGGGGGATGTTGCTCAATGCTCTACCACTCTCAAACGCTCCGCCACTCTGAAACGCTCCGCCACTCTCAACGCACTACCGCTCTCAGCGCACTACCGCTCGCGACGGTCTACCACTCGATGCCGCGCTGGCCCTTGCGGCCCGCGTCCATGGGGTGCTTGACCTTGGTCATCTCGGTGACCAGGTCGGCGAATCCGGTCAGCGCCTCGGGCGCGTACCGCCCGGTGATGACCACGTGCTGGCTGCCCGGGCGGTCCCGGAGCACGGCCACCACCTCGTCCGGGTCGACCCACCCCCAGTGCATCGGGTAGGTGAACTCGTCGAGCACGTAGAAGCGGTAGGTCTCGGCCGCGAGGTCCCGCTTGACCTGCTCCCAACCCTCCTTGGCGGCCTCCTCGCTGGACATCTCCTGCTCGGCGGAGCGCTGGATCCAGGACCAACCGGAACCCATCTTGTGCCAGTCGACGGTGCCGCCCTCGCCGGAGGCGCCGAGCACGCGCAGCGCGTTCTCCTCGCCCACCTTCCACTTGGCGGACTTCACGAACTGGAACACCCCGACCGGCCAGCCCTGGTTCCAGGCCCGCAACGCCATGCCGAACGCGGCCGTGGACTTGCCCTTGCCCGGACCGGTGTGCACGGCGGTGATCGGCAGCGTACGGCGCTGACGTGTCGTCAGGCCGTCGTCGGGAACGCTCTCAGGGACACCCTTGGGCATGTCGGCTCAGGCCGCCTTTCGCATCGACGTGGCAATACGGTTCGTGGAACGGTCCTCGGCACGGCTCTCGCGGACGAGCGAGGCGACGCCCTCGGCGCGCAGCTCGTCCAGGCTGACGGCGGTGCCGCCGAGCAGTCCGGCCAGCGTACGGGCCAGACCCAGGCGGACCGGTCCGGACTCGCAGTCCAGCACCACACTCGCCGTGCCCTGCGCCGCGAACAGCGCGGCGGCGCGGCGCGATCGGGCGAGCGCGTCCCGCCCTCCGGTGGCCCGGCCGTCGGTCACCACGACCAGCAGCGGGCGCCGGTTCGGGTCGCGCAGCCGCTCGACCCGCAGCACCTCGTGCGCCCGCAGCAGGCCCTCGGCCAGCGGGGTCCGCCCACCGGTGGGCAGCGACTCCAGCCGGGCCGCGCCGACCTCCACCGAGGAGGTGGGCGGCAGCGCCAACTCGGCGCCCGCGCCCCGGAAGGTGATCATGCCGATCTTGTCGCGGCGCTGGTAGGCGTCCATCAGCAGCGACAGCACCGCGCCCTTGACGGCGGCCATCCGCTGCCGGGCGGCCATCGAACCGGAGGCGTCCACCACGAACAGCACCAGGTTGGACTCCCGCCCCTGGCGCACCTGTTCGCGGAAGTCGTCCTTGTGCAGCACCAGCGCCCGACCGCTGCGCCCGCGCGCCGCCTGGTGCGGTGCGGCGGCCTGGAGGGTCGCGGTCAGGTGCAGCCGGCCGAGCGCGCCCTGCGGGCGGCGGGCGCGGATGGTGTGCCCGCCGTTGGTCTCGGCGGGGGAGCGGCGGCCCTGGGCGCCGTGCCCGGTGCCCCGCACGGTGAACAGCCGGGTGCGGTACGGGTCCGAGGCCGCGACCGGCGCCGACTCCCGTGCGGGGGCCGGGTGTTGGGCCGGCACGGGCTGCTGCGCGGGCTCCTCGGCGGCGTCCGGGGACGCCTCCGGGGCCGTCGCCTGCTGCCCGCCGTCGGACGGCTCGGGGACGCCACCACCGTCGGGCCCGCCACCGGGACCGCCGTCGTCCGGACCACCCTCCGGCCCACCGTCGCTGCCGCCATCGCCGCCGCCGTCACCGTCCGGGCCGGGCCCGTCACCCTCGGGCTCCGGGTCGTCCTGCTGGGCGTGCTCCTCCAGCGTCCGGTCCAGCTGCTCCTCGTCCAGCCCGGGCGCGTCGAAGGGGTTGCGGCGGCGGCGGTGCGGCAGTGCCAGCTGGGCGGCCTTGCGGACGTCCTCCTCCAGCACCTCGGTGCGCCCGTCCCAGGCGGCCAGCGCGACGGCGGTGCGGGCCATCACGATGTCCGCGCGCAGCCCGTCCACCTCGAACGCGGCGCACACAGCGGTGATCTGACGCAGTGCCACCTCGGTCAGCTCGACCTTGGGCAGCAACTCCCGTGCGGCGGTGATGCGTTCGGCGAGATCCCGCTCCTCCTGGGCGAACCGGGCCGCGAACGAGGCCGGGTCCGCGTCGTACGCGAGCCGGCGCCGGACCACCTCGGCGCGCTCGACCGGGTCCCGGGTGGCGGCGATCTCGACGGTCAGGCCGAACCGGTCGAGCAGCTGCGGCCGCAGCTCGCCCTCCTCCGGGTTCATCGTGCCGACCAGCAGGAACCGGGCCGCGTGCCGCACCGACACGCCCTCGCGCTCGACGTAGGAGCGGCCCATCGCGGCGGCGTCCAGCAGCAGGTCCACCACGTGGTCCTGGAGCAGGTTCACCTCGTCGATGTAGAGCACTCCGCGGTGCGCCTTGGCGAGCAGTCCGGGCTCGTAGGCCTTGACGCCCTCGGCCAGCGCCCGCTCCAGGTCGAGCGAGCCGACGATCCGGTCCTCGGCCACGCCGACCGGCAACTCGACGAGCTGGGACGGCCGTTCGTGCGCCCCGGCGGAGTCGTGCGGGCCGTCCGGGCACTGCGGGTCGGGCGTGGCCGGGTCGCAGGCGAACCGGCAGCCGTCCACGGCGGCGATGGCCGGCAGCAGCCCGGCCAGCGCGCGCACCATGGTCGACTTCGCGGTGCCCTTCTCGCCGCGCACCAGCACGCCGCCCACGGCCGGGGAGACCGCGTTCAGCAGCAGTCCGAGCCGCAGGTCGGCCATGCCGACGATCGCGGTGAACGGATAGCGGACGTCACTCATGCCGTACCCCATTCCTGTCGTACCCGGTTCATGCGTCACTCCCAGGGGCCCCGGGCGGGAGGAACGGCAGTGATCCGGCCGCCGGCACCCCGCCCTCGATCAGCTTCCACAGCGCGTCGGTGTCGGCGTGCTCCTCGATCAGATCGCCCAGCCGGTCCAGCCGGGCCTCGCGGGCGGCGGCGAAGGAGGTGTCCGGCGCCGGGACGAACGCCCGGCCGGCCGACTTGGCGACCTCGCGCAGGAACGCGCGGCGGAACCCGTCGTTCTCCAGCGCGCCGTGCCAGGTGGTGCCCCACACCGAGCCCATCCGGCAGCCGTCCAGGAAGGTCTCCCCGCCCTCGACCGCCACCACCCCGTGGTGGATCTCATAACCCTCGACCCGCTGCCCGAACGCCTCGCCGACCGGCCGGGCCAGCACCTTCTCCACGCCGAAGCGCACCCGCGTCGGCAGCAGCGCGAGCCCCTCGACCGCGCCCGCCTTCGACTCGACCTCGTCCACGATCGAGTGCGCCAGCATCTGGTAGCCGCCGCAGACGCCGAGGATCGGCAGTCCGTCCTCCGCCCGCGCCCGCAGGGCCGACTCCAGGCCCCGCTCGCGCAGCCAGGCGAGGTCCGCGACGGTGGCTCGGGTGCCGGGCAGCACCACCAGGTCGGCGTCGGCCAGCTCCTCCGGCCTGGTCGCCCAGCGCACCAGCACGCCGGGCTCCTGGGCGAGCGCGTCCAGGTCGGTGAAGTTGGACAGCCGGGGGAAGCGCACCACCGTCACCCGCAGCACGTCCGCGCCGAGCGGCCCGCGTCCGTCCGTCCGTTCCACCACGGTGGACAGGTCCAGCGAGTCCTCGGCGTCCAGCCAGAGTCCGGGCAGCATCGGCAGGGTGCCCAGCACCGGACGGCCGGTCAGCTCGCGCAGCATCTCCAGGCCGGGCGCGAGCAGCCGCGCGTCGCCGCGGAACTTGTTGACGAACCAGCCCGCCACGTGCCGCTGGTCCTCCGCGGACAGCAGCGCCAGCGTCCCGTACATCGCCGCGAAGACCCCGCCGCGGTCGATGTCCCCGACCACCACCACCGGCAGGTCGGCGGCCGTGGCCAGGCCCATGTTGGCGATGTCGCGGTCACGCAGGTTGATCTCGGCGGGCGAGCCCGCGCCCTCGCAGACCACCACGTCGTAGCGGCGGCGCAGATCGGCCAGGCACTCCAGGGAGCGCTCCAGCAGGACGGGCTTGCGCTCGCGGTAGTCCAGCGCGCCCACCTCGGCGACCGGCCGGCCCAGCAGCACCACCTGGCTGCGACCGTCCGCGCCGGGCTTGAGCAGCACCGGGTTCATCGCGGCCTCCGGCTCCACCCGGGCGGCCTGCGCCTGCATCGCCTGGGCGCGGCCGATCTCCGCGCCGTCGGCGGTGACGAAGGAGTTGAGCGACATGTTCTGCGCCTTGAACGGCGCGACCCGGGCGCCCTGGCGGGCGAGCCAACGGCAGATCCCGGCCGTCACCACGCTCTTGCCCGCGTCCGAGGTCGTCCCAGCGACCAGCAGCGCGTTCGTCATACCCGTCCCCTCTTCTTCAGGAGCGTGCGCAGCAGCACGTGCCCGGCGACCGCGGTGCCCAGCGCCAGCGCGCCCACCCGCCGGGAGAGCGCGCAGGCCCGCTCGATGTCGTCCACCGTCACCGGCCGCAGCTCCGCGCCCAGGACCGGCCGGTCCTCCACCCGCTCTCCGTACCGGAGCGTCCCGCCCAGCCGGACGCCCACCGCGCCGGCGAACGCCGCCTCCGCCTGGCCCGCGTTCGGGCTCGGGTGCGCGGAGCCGTCCCGGCGCCAGACCCGCCAGGCGGTCCGGGGCTCGGGCGCGGCGGCCACCGTCAGCAGCGCCGTCAGCCGGGCGCCGGGCCAGCCCGCCAGGTCGTCCAGCCGGGCCGAGGCCCAGCCGAAGCGGGCGTAGCGCGGCGAACGGTGGCCCACCATCGCGTCCAGGGTGTTGACGGCGCGGAAGGCCAGCAGGCCGGGGGTGCCGGCCAGGGCGCCCCAGGTCAGCGCGTTCACCACGGCGTCGGCGGTGTTCTCGGCGACCGACTCGACCACCGCCCGGGCGATCTGCTGCCCGTCCAGCGCGCTCGGGTCCCGTCCGCACAAGTGCGGCAGCCGCTCCCGGGCGGCCGCGAGGTCGTCGGCGGCCAGCGAACGGCCGATGGTGCGCGCCTCCCTGGTCAGCGAGGTGCCGCCGAGCACCGTCCAGGTCGCGGCCGCCGCCAGCGCCGCCCGGCCCAGCGGGCGTCGGCCGACCGTACGGTCCATGGCGAGCGCGCCCGCCGCGACCGCGCCCACGCACAGCGCCGTGTACCCGGCGCCGGTGGCCCGGTCGTCGCGCCACAGCCGTCGCTCCAGCCGGGTCGCGGCGCTGCCGAAGACGGCCACCGGGTGGCCCCGGCGGGGGTCGGCGAAGCGGGCGTCGGCGGCGTAACCCGCGACGGCGCCGAGTGCGAAGGCGACGGCGCGGGTCAGCGGGCGCGGAGCAGGCGCCAGTGGGCGGGGAGCAGGCACCAGCGGGCGTGGAGACGGCGTCAGCGGGGTCATCGGCCGCACGGCGGAAGGCAGCTCGGCGTCCGGCAGGGCGGGGCAGCCTGCATCGCGTGCGTGTCCTCACTCAGGGTCCGCGCCCTGGATCGACGTGACGGGGGCGAGAGTCTCCTGGCTTCCGGGTCGAACGCACTCCCGGAGCCTTCCAGCGGCCTTCGACGGCCGCCGTGGCGTTGTTCCGAGCGTGCTTCCCGGTGACAGTGGCGGGACCGCGCCGGAATTCCACCGGCTTCCTCTCCATGCCTCCGTTTGGCCTCAGGATCCCATCACGGGCTCGAAGCGGGAGTCAACCGAGGTCACGGAGGGGTTGGTCACACGCGGGCGGGGCTGACGGCCGGTGGGATCGTCACCGACGCACCGTTCGTTTCCGACGCCTCCTCAGCACCTTTCCGGCACCTCCCCGGTGCCTCTTCCCATGTCGTCGGGCCGCCCCCGGTGACCCGAACGGCCCAGTCCGGTGGCCGGGCGGGCGGTATGCCGGTGAACTGGTGCACGAACACCGTCCGGTCCGTGAGCAGCGGGCACGTGAGCAGCGGAGCACGTGAAGAGCGGGGCACGTGAGCAACAGGCCACGTGAACAGCGGAGCACGTGAACAACAGAGCAGGGGAGCGAGATGCGTTGGGGAACCGCCGCCGTCGTGGCGGCCGCCGCGGTCGGGGCAGCCGTGCTGGTGGTCGGTCGTCGGGCCTCCGAGCGGCTGGTCCGTCCGGCGACCGCCGCCCGGGAGTCCGGGCCGGTCCTGGTCCGGGACCTGGCTCCCGGCCGGGTCACCTTCACCCGCGGCCCGGCGAGCCTGCGCCCGGGCCGCTGGGCGGTCGAGTGGGGGGACGGCGGGCACGCGGTCGTGGAGGAGATCCTGCACAGCGACGAGCGGGGCGTCACCCGACGGCTGGTCCGCGCCGAGCGCGGCACCCTCACCCCCGGGACCGAGGTCCGCTTCACACCCCGTGTTCTGCTCGGCGACCCCGCCGAGGCGCTCGGCCTCGCCTTCACCGACACCGCCGCCGAAGGCGAGCTCGGCTCCCTGCCCGCCTGGCGGCTCGACGGCAAACGCGGCACCTGGGTGATCCTGGTGCACGGTCCCGAGGCCGACCGCGGGCAGACCCTCCCGGTGCTCCCCCTCCTCCACCGGCTCGGCCTGCCCGTCCTCTCCGTCACCTACCGCGGCGACCAGGGCGCCCCCGCCTCCCCGGACGGGCTGAGCCACTTCGGCGAGACCGAGTGGCGGGACATCGAGTCGGCGGTACGGCTGGCGCTGGACGGCGGCGCGGGCAAGGTGATCCTGTACGGCTGGTCCCTGGGCGCCACCATGGTCCTCCAGACGGCGGCCCGTTCGGCCTGGTCGCACGCCATCCGCGGCCTGGTCCTCGACTCGCCGGTGCTCGATCTCCCGGCCTCGGCCCGCCGGGACGCCGCCCGGGCCGGCTACCGGGGCGTCGCCGCGGAGCTGGGCGCGCTCGCCGCCGAGGGCCGCACCGGCGTCGACCTCGCCGACTTCGGCCGCCTCGCCGACGGCACCGACCTGCGCGTCCCCACCCTCCTGCTGCACAGCCCCGAGGACCGGATCGCTCCCTTCCGCACCGCCGAGAAGCTGGCCGCCGTCCGCCACGACGTGGTCAGCCTTCGGCCCTTTCCCGGTGCCGACCACGCCACCCTCTGGAACACCGCCCCCGACCACTACACCGAACTCCTCCGCCGCTGGCTCACGCCGCTCCTTTAGCGCCCGTTCCGCCCCCCGCTCGGGTTCTCGTTCCGCCCCCCGGTCGAACGGGCGGTTTCGGCTGGGTCCCGTCGGCTATTCCGGCGCACTTCCCCCCGCCCGTGCGTGAACGTTTCTCCATTCCATCGGGCGGCCGCGAGAAGTCGGATCCGCCGACTTCTCGTGCAGTACGCCTCCCCTTGTCCGCCCGGTTTCCGTCCGGATTCGGGCTGGACAGCCCTGGCGGGAGTCGATGGAGCGGATTTCCCGCGCGTAAACCATCCCGTTGCCAGGGGCAAAAATGTGCCCGACACCCCGGCCCCCACCCCTACGCACGGTGACCGATCGAACATTCCGGGCGACCGGACTGCCCGATGTGGCATGACCAGACCACACGTTTCCAGCCAGGCGGTTTGCCGCTGTTGCCCGATCTTGCGGAGGTGCCACCGCCGGTCGCCCGGTCGTACGGACAACCGGATGTGACAGAAGGCCGGTGCAAGGGGAAGACTGCTCGACGTGACGTCTCGGAACCCGCGCGACCGTGATGCCCCGCTCCCGCCGACGATCGGTACCGGTGCGACGGTGACCCGTCTCCCCGGAACGGCCCAACGGCCCGCCGGTGGCAGGCCGGGCGGGGCGGGTGTCCCCCGTAACGGAGTACCCCGGCGACGAGGGCCCGCTCCGGCTCCCGGGCGAGGCCGGGTTCCCGTGCCGGAGGGCTTCCCGGCACCCGCCGAGCTGGCTCCGCTGGCCCGCCGGATGCTGGTGGACGCCGTCCGGATCGCCCGCTGGGCCGGCGAACTGGCCGAGGTCGACAAGCGCGGCGAACTGCTCCCGGACGACGCCCGCGCGGCCGGCCGGGCACTGGCCATGACGGTCGGCGCCGCCGCCAAGTCATGGGGGCAGGCACTGCTGGTCGGCCTGGTGGAGGCCCGCGACGGCGGAGCCGGCCCCGGCTGGCGCCTGCACGCCTGGGAGCACGACGACGAGGCCGTGATCCGCGGCTGGTCGGCGCTGTTCGACGCCTGGACCCTGCTCGCCCCGGTGCCGCCCGCCGCGCTGCGCGGCGTGTTCGCGATGCTGGCCGGACAGGCCGTGGACCAGGCGCCGCAGCTGCTCTCCTTCCTCCACCTGGTGGACGGCCCGGTCCCCGAGAGCGAGCTGCTGGAACTGCTGCGCCGCGGCCTGGACGAGCGCCGGGTCGGCACCGGCCTCGGCGGCCCCGGACTGTCCCCGGTGCCGCACGCCGCCTCGGCCGTCTCCGCCGTCCGCGGCACCTGCCGCGAGCCGCAGATCGACACCCCGGCCGCGCCCTCGGACGTGGCCGCCGTCCTGGACTGGATGCTGGACGGCCTGGCCGCCGTCGGCGCCCTGACCCGCAGGAACGATGCCGCTGAGCTCTCACCGCTCGGCCACTGGGCGGTGCGGGCGAAGCTGGAGGAGATCTGCACGGTCGCCCAGACCGCGGCCGGGCACATCGAGCAGAGCGCCTTCGAACTGCTGAACGCCTGTGCGGACTACTCGCCGGGCCCGGCCCGGGCCGAGTTCCGCGCCTGGGTCGCGGCCCGGCCGGCCGACCGGGCGGTGGCCGAGCTGCTGGAGGCCGCCCAGGGCGACGACGCCCTGGTGCGCGGACTGGCGTTCGAGGCGCTGCGGGTGGCCGGCGGACCGGCCGAGCAGGCGGTGCGCGCGGCGGTGGACGAGCCGGTGCTGCGCCCCTACGCGCTGCTGTGGCTGGCGGAGCGCGCGGACGAGGGCGTCGCCCCGGCGGACGTGCTGGGCGCGGTGGACGCGGCCTGGCTCTGGGTGGACACCGCGGCCGCGGTGCTCGACCACGGTGAGACGGAGCTCCTGGTGGGCCACGTCGAGGGCGCCTCGGCGGGAGACCCGGTCCGGCTGTTCGCCCGGGCCCGGCAGTCCGGGCATCCGCGGGCGGCCTCGGTGCTGACGGCGGTCTCGGGCGTGCACCCGGACCCGGGCGTGGCCCGGGCGGCCCGCCGCTCGGCGTTCAGCGTGCACACCGGCGGCGCCTGAGTCCTACGACGAATGAGTCAGGGCCCGGAACCAAGAGGTTCCGGGCCCTGACTTTTATGACTGCGTTCTTGTGACTGCGTCGGGACTCAGCCGAGCCGCGACTCCGCCCGCCGGGCGCGGACGTCGCCGACCTTCTGCCCCACCTTGCGCCGGATGACCAGCAGCGGCGCCATCGCGGCGAGAGTGATCTGGGCGAACGCGCCGATGTGCATCAGCGTGTCACCACCCGGCAGCCCGGTCGCCCAGGCGGCCAGGCAACCGATCGCGACGACGACCCAGCACAGCGTGGCGGTGGCCAGCAGCCCCTGGGGCTTCGGGTACTCGATCCGGCTGACCATCAGGTAGGCGGCGCCGAAGATGGCGAGCAGACCGGGCAGGAACGGCGGGTCGAGCAGCACGATGGCGATCACCGTCATCGCGCCCATCGGACAAGGCATGCCCTGGAACACCCCGGGCCGCATCTTGACGGCCGAGAAGCGGGCCAGCCGCAGGACCACCGCCAGCAGCACCGTGATGGCGATGAGCGCCGACAGCTTGCTGTTGGAGCCCTGGGAGACCATGCCCCAGACCGCGACGAAGTAGGCCGGCGCGATGCCGAAGCTGATCAGGTCCGCCAGGTTGTCCAGTTCCGCTCCGAGCGCGGAGGAGCGCAGCTTGCGCGCCACCAGGCCGTCGAAGAGGTCGCACATCGAGCCGATCAGCAGCAGCGTGACCGCGGTGGCGGCGCTGTGCCGGTCCGGAGCGGCGTCCGGGTTGGTGATGTGCGGGACCAGGACCCCGGTGGTGATCGAGTAGATCGCCAGGAAGCCGCAGACGGCGTTCCCCAGGGTCAGGAAGTCGGCGGTGGACAGGTGCTGAGGAGAGCGCGGGGCGCGCAGCTCGCGGTCGCGCGCCCAGCGGCGGCGGCGCAGGGCCGTCTCCTCGTCGTCCAGGCCGACGATTGTCTCAGGATCAGTCACGGTCAAGGCGCGTCACCCCGGCTGTGGTCTTCTGGCCGACCTCGACGCCGACCTCGACGCCGGCCGGCAGGTAGGTGTCGACCCGGGACCCGAACCGGATCAGGCCGATCCGGTCGCCCTGCTCGACCTTGGTTCCGGCGTCCACGTACGGCACGATGCGGCGGGCCACGGCCCCCGCGATCTGGACCATCTCGATGTCGCCGAGCTCGGTGTCGAAGTGCCAGACGACCCGCTCGTTCTGGTCGCTGTCCTTGTTGAACGCGGGGACGAAGCCGCCCGCGACGTGCTCGACCGACGTCACCGTACCCGGCAGGGGCGCGCGGTTGACGTGGACGTTCAGCGGGCTCATGAAGATCGCGACCCGGGTGCGGCCGTCCGGCCACGCGTCGATGCTCTGCACCACGCCGTCGGCCGGGGAGATCACTCTGCCCGTGCCGATCTCACGCTCGGGGTCGCGGAAGAACCACAGCATGCCCGCGCCGAGCGCACAGGCGGGTACCGCAGCCAGGGCCCACTTGCCGCTGCGCCGGGTGAGGGCGGTGGTCACGGCGGCCGTGGCCAGGGTGGGGACGAACCAGGGGGTGGCTCCGCGCGCGATGGTCACGCGGGGTCGCCGACCGGCCGCCGGGGCTGCGAGGGCATCGCGGTCCGTGACGGAGGTGTGAGGGGACGGGCTGATGGGCATCGAAGACCTTTGTCGCGGGGGATCATGGCCGCTGGACGGGGGCCACCGCGGGATCGGTAATAGAGGGACGGCTTGCTGTCCCGGTGGATGCTATCGGGAGCACACGGTGGGTGGGCAACCCGCCTGCTCGTTCATGTGTCCGGTGGCGGCGCGTGCGCGCGTCCACCTCTACGACCGTAGCTCGACCCGGTCCGGTTCCCAAGGGACCGGACAAGGCTGGTGACTCTTGTCTCAACGGGCGCGCCGACGGAACCCGGAAGGCGAAACGGGCGTGGCGGCCGGAAGCGGGTGTGCGGAAGCGGCCGCAGGGCGCGTCGTTGCAGCTGTACGCCCTGCGGCCGCTTCGGGAGGGCCGTGCCGGACCCAGGCGGACCAGGCCGGGCCCATGACGGGGCACGGCGCTCCGCCGGGACGGGCCCGCACGCCCGTCGACCGGCGGTTCGAGGGGGCCGCCCGGCCTGGTGGACCGTCGGCGGGCGGCCCGGAGGTCAGTCGGCGATCCGGTACTCCTCCAGCAGCCGGCGCCCGACGATCATCTTCTGGATCTCCGCAGTACCTTCACCGATGAGCAGCATCGGGGCCTCGCGGTAGAGGCGCTCGATCTCGTACTCCTTGGAGAAGCCGTAGCCGCCGTGGATGCGGAAGGCGTCCTCGACCACCTCCTTGCAGTACTCGGAGGCGAGGTACTTGGCCATGCCGGCTTCGAGGTCGTTGCGCTCGCCGCTGTCCTTCTTGCGGGCGGCCATGACCATCATCTGGTGGGCGGCCTCGACCTTGGTGGCCATCTCGGCGAGCTTGAACTGGATCGCCTGGTGCTCGGCGATCTTCTTGCCGAAGGTGGTGCGCTGCTGGGCGTAGGAGATGCCGAGCTCGAAGGCGCGGCGGGCGACGCCGCAGCCGCGGGCGGCGACGTTGACGCGGCCGACCTCGACGCCGTCCATCATCTGGTAGAAGCCGCGGCCCGGGACGCCGCCGAGGACGCGGTCGGCCGGGACGCGGACGTCCTGGAGGACCAGCTCGGTGGTGTCGACGCCCTTGTAGCCCATCTTCTCGATCTTGCCGGGCACGGTCAGGCCGGGAACCTTGGGGTTCGGGCCGAAGCCGGCCTCCTTCTCGATCAGGAAGGTGGTCATGTTCTTGTACGGGGTGCTGCCGCCCTCGTCGGTCTTGCACAGGACCGCGACCAGGGTGGAGGTGCCGCCGTTGGTGAGCCACATCTTCTGGCCGTTGAGGACGTAGAACTCCCCGTCCTTGACGCCCTTGGTGGAGATGGCCGAAACGTCGGAGCCCAGGCCCGGCTCGGACATCGAGAAGGCGCCGCGGATCTCGCCGGCCGCCATCCGGGGCAGGAAGTGGTCCTTCTGCTCCTGGGTGCCGTGGGCGTTGATCATGTGCGCCACGATGAAGTGGGTGTTCACGATGCCGGAGACCGACATCCAGCCGCGGGCGATCTCCTCGACCACCAGGGCGTAGGTGAGCAGCGACTCGCCGAGGCCGCCGTACTCCTCGGGGATGGTGAGGCCGAACAGGCCGAGCTGCTTCATGCCCTCGACGATGGCGGCCGGGTACTCATCCTTGTGCTCCAGCTCGGTCGCGACCGGAATGATCTCCTTGTCGACGAAATCCCGCACGGTGGCGAGGATGTCCCGCTGGATCTCGGTGAGGCCGTCGGTCTGTGCGAGGCGTCCCATCGTGCGGCTCCGGAATGTCTGAAGAGGGCGGGGGGGGGGGATTTCCGGGGGCCCTGCCGGCGTGGCTGCGGCAGCAGGGCCCCCGACCGGGTGGGGGTCGGCCGATGACGGCGGCCTCCCCGTCCGGGGTCTCTATATAGGGGAGAGGATCAGGTCAGCGGGGTCGGACGGCCGGGCTGCTCGCCGCCGCGCTCCTTGGTGTAGGTCTCGGTCGGCACCATCACCTTGCGGCGGAAGACGCAGACGACCGTGCCGTCCTGCTTGTACCCCTTGGTCTCGACGTACACGATGCCCCGGTCGTCCTTGGACTTGGACGGCCACTTGTCGAGCACGGTGGTCTCGCCGTAGATCGTGTCGCCGTGGAAGGTCGGCGCGATGTGCCGCAGCGACTCGATCTCCAGGTTGGCGATCGCCTTGCCGGAGACGTCCGGGACGGACATGCCGAGCAGCAGCGAGTAGATGTAGTTGCCCACCACGACGTTCTTGCCGAAGTCCGTCGTCTTCTCGGCGTAGTTGGTGTCCATGTGGAGCGGGTGGTGGTTCATGGTGAGCAGGCAGAAGAGGTGGTCGTCGTACTCGGTGACCGTCTTGCCGGGCCAGTGCTTGTAGACCGCGCCGACCTCGAACTCCTCGTAGGTGCGTCCGAACTGCATGGCCTCAGGCCTCCGGGATCTCGAACTTGGTGGTGCGCTGCATGCCCGCGGCCCGGCCCTTGCCGGCGACGACCAGCGCCATCTTGCGGCTGGCCTCGTCGATCATCTCGTCGCCGAGCATCGCGGAGCCCTTGGCGCCGCCCGCCTCGGAGGTGCAGTAGTCGTACGCGTCGAGGATCAGCTCGGCGTGGTCGTAGTCCTCCTGCGCGGGCGAGTAGATCTCGTTCGCGGCGGCGACCTGGTCCGGGTGCAGCACCCACTTGCCGTCGAAGCCGAGGGCGGCCGAGCGGCGGGCGACCTCGCGGTAGCCCTCCTGGTTGCGGATCTGGAGGTACGGGCCGTCGATCGCCTGGAGGTCGTTGGCGCGGGCGGCCATCAGGATGCGCATCAGGATGTAGTGGTACGCGTCGGCGCCGTAGCCGGGCGGCTGCTCGCCGACGACCAGGGACTTCATGTTGATGGAGGCCATGAAGTCGGCGGGGCCGAAGATGATGGTCTCCAGCCGGGGCGAGGCCTCGGCGATGGCGTCGACGTTGATCAGGCCCTTGGCGTTCTCGATCTGCGCCTCGATGCCGATCTTGCCGACCTCGAAGCCCATGGTCTTCTCGATCTGGGTGAGCAGCAGGTCGAGCGCCTTGACCTGCTCGGCGTCCTGGACCTTGGGCAGCATGATGCAGTCGAGGTTGGGGCCGGCGCCCTCGACCACGGTGATCACGTCGCGGTAGGTCCAGTGCGTCGTCCAGTCGTTGACCCGGACGACCCGGGTCTTGCCGCCCCAGTCGCCGTTGTTCAGCGCGTCGACGATGTTGTGGCGGGCGCTCTCCTTGACCAGCGGGGCGCAGGCGTCCTCCAGGTCGAGGAAGACCTGGTCGGCCGGCAGGCCCTGGGCCTTCTCCAGGAAGCGCGGGTTGCTGCCGGGCACCGCGAGGCAGGAGCGGCGCGGGCGCAGACGGTTGACTGCAGTCATAAGAATCGAGGGTTCCTTCCCAGTGGTCAGCTGGTCAGCTGGTCAGTTCGTAGCCGCGGTCGGTGCGGGCGTCCACGGCTGGAGCTTGTTGGCCAGCCGGATCTCGTCCACGATCCGGCCGATGATGGTCGTGATGCCGAAGTCCTTCGGGGTGAACACGGCGGCGACGCCGGCGGCCTTGAGGGCCTCGCCGTCCGCTGCCGGGATGATGCCACCAACGATCACCGGGACATCCTCCACCCCGGCGCGGCGCAGCCGCTTCAGGACGTCGGGCACCAGCTCGCTGTGCGCGCCGGAGAGGATGGACAGGCCCACGCAGTGCACGTCCTCCGCGACGGCGGCCGAGACGATCTGCTCCGGGGTCAGCCGGATGCCCTGGTAGACCACCTCGAACCCGGCGTCGCGTGCCCGTACGGCGATCTGCTCGGCACCGTTGGAGTGCCCGTCCAGGCCGGGCTTGCCGACCAGCAGGCGCAGCTTGCCGGCGCCCAGCTCCTCGGCGGTCGCGGCGACCGCGGCGCGCACCTGCTCCAGCTCGCCGCCGGGCTCGGCGGCGACCGCGACGGGCGCGCCGCCGACGCCGGTGGGCGCCCGGTACTCGCCGAAGACCTCGCGCAGGGCGAAGGCCCACTCGCCGGTGGTGACGCCGGCCCGGGCACAGGCGAGCGTGGCCGGCATCAGGTTGGCGTCGGTGGCGGCGACGAGCTTGAGCTCGGCCAGCGACTCCTGGGCGGCGGCCTCGTCGCGCTCGGCGCGCCAGGCCTCCAGGGCGGCGAGCACGGACTGCTCGGAGGCCGGGTCGACGACCATGATCGCGGTGTCGAGGTCGGCGGTGAGCGGGCTCGGCTCGGTGGTGTCGAAGCAGTTCACTCCGATGATCTTGTCCTCGCCGGACTCGATCCGGGCCCGCCGGGCGGCGTGCGAGGCGACCAGGTTGGACTTGAGGTAGCCGGACTCGACGGCCGGGATCACCCCGCCCATCTCCAGCACCTTGGCGATCTCCGCCTCGGCGCCGGCCAGCAGCTCGGCGGTCTTCGCCTCGACGACCTCGGAGCCGTTGAAGATGTCGCCGTACTCCAGCAGGTCCGACTCGTAGGCCAGCACCTGCTGGATGCGCAGCGACCACTGCTGGTCCCAGGGCCTGGGCAGGCCGAGCGCCTCGTTCCAGGCGGGCAGCTGGACGGCCCGCGCGCGGGCGTCCTTGGAGAGGGTGACGGCCAGCATCTCCAGGACGATCCGCTGGACGTTGTTCTCCGGCTGGGCCTCGGTCAGCCCGAGCGAGTTGACCTGGACGCCGTAGCGGAAGCGGCGCTGCTTGGGGTCGGTGACGCCGTAGCGCTCCAGGGTGACCTTCTCCCACAGCCGGGCGAAGGCGCGCATCTTGCACATCTCCTCGACGAAGCGCACGCCGGCGTTCACGAAGAAGGAGATCCGGGCGACCACGTCGCCCATCCGCTCGGCCGGCACCTGGCCGGAGTCGCGCACGGCGTCGAGCACCGAGATGGCGGTGCACATCGCGTAGGCGATCTCCTGGACGGGCGTGGCCCCGGCCTCCTGGAGGTGGTAGCTACAGATGTTGATCGGGTTCCACTTGGGGATGTTGCCGACCGTGTAGGCGATCATGTCGGTGATCAGCCGCACCGACGGGCCGGGCGGGAAGACGTGCGTCCCGCGCGAGAGGTACTCCTTGACGATGTCGTTCTGGGTGGTGCCGGTGAGCGTGGCGATGTCCGCGCCCTGCTCCTCGGCGACCACCTGGTAGAGCGCCAGCAGCCACATCGCGGTGGCGTTGATCGTCATGGAGGTGTTGGTCCGTTCGAGCGGGATGCCGTCGAACAGGGTGCGCATGTCGCCGACGTGGCCGACCGGTACGCCGACCCGGCCCACCTCGCCGCGGGCGAGGACGTGGTCGGAGTCGTAGCCGGTCTGGGTCGGCAGGTCGAAGGCGACGGACAGGCCGGTCTGGCCCTTCGCCAGGTTCCGCCGGTAGAGCGCGTTGGAGTCGCTCGCGGTGGAGTGGCCCGCGTAGGTGCGCATCAACCAGGGGCGGTCGCGCTTCTGGGGATCGGTCATCGCAGCGGTCTCACACGTTCCTGTTCGGTCGGATGCTCCGCTCGTCGAGCTCGCGGAACAGGTTGATGGCAGGAAGGTGCTTCTCGCGCAGCTCGTGGTCGGTCACGCCCAGGCCCTCCTGCGGGGCCAGGCAGAGCACGCCGACCTTGCCCTGGTGCTTGTTGTGGTGCACGTCCAGGGCGGCCTGGCCGGTCTGCTCCAGGGAGTAGACCTTGGACAGGGTCGGGTGGATCTTCCCCTTGGCGATCAGACGGTTGGCTTCGAAGGCCTCGCGGTAGTTGGCGAAGTGCGAGCCGACGATCCGCTTGAGCGACATCCACAGGTACCGGTTGTCGTACTGGTGCATGTAGCCGGAGGTGGAGGCGCAGGTGACGATGGTGCCGCCCTTGCGGGTGACGTACACCGAGGCGCCGAAGGTCTCCCGGCCGGGGTGCTCGAAGACGATGTCCACGTCCTCGCCGCCGGTGAACTCGCGGATCTTGGAGCCGAAGCGCTTCCACTCGCGCGGGTCCTGGGTGTTCTCGTCCTTCCAGAACCGGTAGCCCTCGGCGGAGCGGTCGATGATCGCCTCGGCGCCCATGGCCCGGCAGATCCGCGCCTTCTCCTCGTTGGAGACCACGCAGATCGGGGTGGCACCGCCGGCCAGCGCGTACTGGGTGGCGTACGAGCCGAGGCCGCCGCTGGCGCCCCAGATCAGCACGTTGTCGCCCTGCTTCATGCCGGCGCCGTTGCGCGAGACCAGCTGGCGGTAGGCGGTGGAGTTGACCAGGCCGGGGGAGGCGGCCTCCTCCCAGGTGAGGTGCTTGGGCTTGGGCAGCAGCTGGTTGGTCTTCACCAGGGCCAGCTGGGCCAGGCCGCCGAAGTTGGTCTCGAAGCCCCAGATGCGCTGCTCCGGGTCCATCATCGTGTCGTTGTGGCCGTCCGCGGACTCCAGCTCGACCGACAGGCAGTGCGCGACGACCTCGTCGCCCGGCTTCCAGGCGTTAACCCCGGCGCCGGTGCGCAGCACCACGCCGGCGAGGTCGGAGCCGACCACGTGGTACGGCAGGTCGTGGCGCTTGGTCAGCGGCGACAGCCGGCCGTAGCGCTCCAGGAAGGCGAAGGTGGAGACCGGTTCGAAGATCGAGCTCCACACGGTGTTGTAGTTCACCGCGCTGGCCATGACGGCGACCAGGGCCTCGCCGGGGCCCAGTTCGGGCAGGGCCACCTCGTCGAGGTGAAGGGACTTGCGGGGGTCCTTGTCGCGGTTGTCGAGGCCCGCGAACATCTGCTCCTCGTCCTTGTGGAGCGTCACCGCTCGGTAGGACTCGGGGAGCTTGATTGCCGCGAAGTCCGCCGACGTGGTGCCGGGGTTGAGGATCGCGTCGAGGATTTCCTGCATGGCTGCCTCCGAAGGCGTACCTGTGTGAGGGGCACAGGGCGTCTGGGGGAGCCGGGAGCGGACACCGGCTTCGCTGAGGTGGGTGGTGGGCGGGTCAGGCTGGGCCCGGGGTGGACCGGGCGGGTCTGGCTCTGCTCCCGGGGTGTGGGAACGCCGGACGACGGCGCGCCGTGGTGGGGAGCCGCGGCGCCGCGACTGGTGAGTAACAAGGTAGTGGCACCCTGTGCCAGCCGTAAAGACGCCGGGTGCCAGGAATTCCCGCAGCCTTGGAAGCCGCTCGACGCGCGTTGCGCGGGCATGCGAAGGGCCCGCGCCGACGATTCGGCGCGGGCCCTCGATACTGCTCTGACCTGCGTAAACGCCGCGGCTAGGCGCCGCGGGCGCCGCTCAGTGCGGCCCGGATGCTGTCCACCACGACGTCCAGGGGGGCGTCCGTCCTGGCGACTGTGATGAGTACCTCACCTCCGGGGCTGGCACTCAGTGCGCTCTCCGCCCCGCCGTCACCCGGGGTCCCATTGGCACCCGGTGCCACCAGCGATCCGCGGCGCCTGGCACCCGGTGCGCTGGCGGCCCAGAAGGTCCGCCGGATCACCTCGAAGGAGTGGTCCAGCTGTGCCTCCACGTCACCCCGGCCGCCGGCCCGCAGCCAGCGCCGCAGCACGTGGTTGTGGGCCGCGACCACCGCCGCCGCCGAGACCTCGGCCAGCATCGAGTCGTCCTCGCCGCCGCGCTGCCAGCCGGACGGGATGGACTCGCTCGTGTCGAAGCGCCCCAGCAGGTAACGGGTGAACAGCCGCTCGTAGCGGGCCACCACGGCGATCTCCCGCTCGCGCAGCGCCGGGACCTGACGGATCAGCTGGTACCGCGCGACCGACACCCCCGGGGTGGAGGCGTACATCCGCAGCACCTCCTTGATGCCCCGGCAGACCACGTCCAGCGGGTGCTCCTCCGGCTCGGCGCTGGCCAGCAGGTCGGCCACCCGCACCAGGGTGTCGTCGTGGTCCGGGAAGATCGCCTCCTCCTTGGACCGGAAGTACCGGAAGAAGGTGCGCCGGGCCACCCCGGCGGCGGCCGCGATCTGGTCGACCGTGGTCTCCTCGTAGCCCTGCGAGGCGAACAGCTCCATCGCGGCCGTGGCCAGGTCCTGGCGCATCTGCTGGCGCTGCGCCGCCGCCCGGCGGCTGCCCGGCCCGGCTTCCGGCCCGGTGCCCCCGGTCGAGGGGGCGGTCCGGTCGGCGCCGCCGTGCGGCCCGGCGGGGTGCTGCGGGGAGGTTGACTGAACCCGATCCATGTCCGGAACGCTACACGGCCCGGACGGCGCGGCCACGGCCCTTCCCCGGTGCACCGGCGCGACCGGGCCGGTCACCGTCGGCCGGGGCCAGCGGGAGGACACCGTCCCGGGGCTCCAGCCGGGGCGCGTGGAGGACGCGGAGGGCGCGGCGGAGGGCGCGGAGCCGTACGGCGGGGCGCCGTTCCCGGCCGCCGCGCCGCCGCGCGCCTGGGGCGTGGTCACCGGCGCGCGTGGTCGCGGAAGCCGCGGCCGGTCTTGCGGCCCAGGCAGCCCGCCGCGACCAGGTGCTCCAGCAGCGGCGCGGCGGCCAGGCCGGGCTCGCGGAACTCCTGGTGCAGCACCTGCTCGATCGTCAGCGAGACGTCCAGACCGACCACGTCCAGCAGCTCGAAGGGGCCCATCGGGTAGCCGCAGCCGAGCTTCATCGCGGTGTCGATGTCGTCCACCGTCGCGTAGTGCTCCTGGAGCATCCGCACCGCGTCGTTCAGGTAGGGGAAGAGCAGCGCGTTGACGATGAAGCCGGCCCGGTCACCGCACTCCACCGGGTGCTTGCCGACCCCGGCGGTCAGCTCCAGCACGGTCGCGGTGACGTCCGGCGCGGTCAGCACGGTGGAGACCACCTCGACCAGCTTCATGGCCGGGGCCGGGTTGAAGAAGTGCATGCCGACCACGTCCTGCGGCCGCGAGGTGGCGGTCGCGCAGCTGATCACCGGCAGCGAGGACGTGGTGGTGGCGAGCACCGCGCCGGGCCTGACGACCTTGTCCAGGGCGGCGAACAGCTCCCGCTTGACGGCCAGGTCCTCGGCGACCGCCTCGACCACCAGGTCCACCTCGGCCAGCGCCTCGTACCGGCCGACCGGGGTGACCAGCCCCAGCGCCGCGTCCCGCGCCTCGGGAGTGATCCGGCCCCGGTCCACCGAGCGGGCCAGCGACTTCGCCAGCCGCGCCTTGGCCGCCTCGGCCTTCTCCTGGCTGCGGGCGGCCAGCAGCACCGGGTACCCGGCCTTGGCGAACACCTCGACGATGCCGGTGGCCATCGTCCCCGAGCCGCACACGGCGACGCTGCGCACCTCGCGGCCCGGCCCCTTCGGCAGGGCCGGCCCGGTGGCCGCGTCCACCGCCCGGGACGAGCCCGGCGCCTCGTAGGTGTAGAAGCCGCGGCCGCTCTTGCGGCCCAGCAGCCCGGCCGCGACCAGCTGGCCGAGGATCGGGGCGGGCGCGTGCAGGCGGTCCCTGGACTGCTCGTACATCGCCCCCAGCACGGTGCGCGCGGTGTCGACGCCGATCAGGTCGAGCAGCGCCAGCGGGCCCATCGGCAGGCCGCAGCCGAGCCGCATCGCGGCGTCGATGTCCTCCCGCGAGGCGTACTTGGACTCGAACATCGCGGCGGCCTGGTTGAGGTACGCGAACAGCAGGCCGTTCACCACGAAGCCGGCCCGGTCGCCGGCCGCCACCGGCTCCTTGCCGAGGTCGCGGGCGAAGGCGGTGGCGTCCTCGGCGGTCCGCGGGGAGGTCAGCACGGTGCGGACCACCTCGACCAGCTTCATGCTGTGCACCGGGTTGAAGAAGTGCAGGCCGAGCACCCGGTCCGGACGGGCGGTCGCGGCGGCGATCCGGGTCACCGACAGGGCGGTGGTGCCGGTGGCCAGCACGGTGGTCTCCGGGCAGATCCGGTCCAGCTCGGCGAAGACCTCCCGCTTCAGCTCCAGCTGCTCGGGCACCTCCTCGATCACCAGGTCGGCCCCGGCGGCCGCCGCCAGCTCGTGGCCGATCGAGATCCGGGCCAGCAGCCCGGTGCGCTCCTCCTCGGTCAGCCGCTCGCGGTCCACCGCGCGCGCGGTGGCCTCCTCGATCCGGGCCAGCGCCCGGGCGGCCGAGTCCTCGCCCGCCTCGATGCCGATCACCCGGCGGCCGCTCTTGGCGACCGCCACCGCGACGCCGGCACCCATCGTGCCGAGGCCGACGACGGCGACGGTGGGGAAGGGACGCTCCATGTCCTGACTCCTAGTCATGAAGGGCCCGCGCGTGCTCCGGCGGGCATGCCGCCGCGCCCGGACGCCCGGGGGCGGCCGCCGCCGGAGGAGGGTTCACGCGCGGGGGCTGGGGAGATGACGGGGTGCCGACGCATCCGGACGGCGGCCGGTCCGCTCCGGCCGAACTGTGGATGTGCCGTGGTGCTCAGGCGCTCGGAAGTGAAGGAAGCGGCTCTGACGCGAGGAGGAACCCGGCCCGCCGCGGTCCGCGGCCCCGGCCGGTGAAAGCGCGCCGCGCGAGCGCCGGAGGAAACGGCGGTCGCTGCCTGCCGCCGGTGCGGCTCCCGAAGCCCGGCGGTGGTGCGCGTCCGGCCACTGTAACGAAGCTACTCGCCAGTAGGAAGGGGGCGGAGAAGGAAAACGCGCGGAAAACCGTTCGAGGCCCGCCGAAGGCGTTCGCTAGGGTGATCGACGCGGGGGCGGCTCCGCGGCGTGCTTCCTTCTCTCATCTGCGAAATGAACCGAGTGCGCCCACTCTCCGCCCCCGCTTTGTCATACCCACCGGGGGAAGAGCAGTGAAGAAGCAGAAGCCCGCCGCGCCGGCCGAGACCGGCCTGGACACCTACCTGCTGCGCCGCCACGGCGCCGTACGGGTCGACCCGGGCGCCGGCCCCGGGGAACCACAGCCCCGGACGGCCGAGGGCCTGGTCGTCCTGGAGACCGACCTCGCCCAGCGCGGCTACGCCCCGACCCGCGACCTGCGCACCGCCCTCGCCCGACTGCGCCCCGGCGACCTCGCCGACACCGGCACCCGCCTGCTCGAACAGCTCGACGACATGCTCGGCGCCGACCGCCGCCACAAGCCGCTCTTCCGCGGCTTCCCCAAGGGCGTGCCCCGCCACGCCCACGCCACCTACTCCGCCACGATCCGCGGCTACCTGCTCTGCCAGAACAGCCAGATCTGCTTCGTCTGCGACCGCAGCAGCCTGGACGCCGGCATCGGCGCCCTCGCCCCCTGCGCCCACCTGCTCTGCGGCGACTGCTACGACGAACTCGTCGCGGTCGGCCAGGGCCGCACCTGCCCGTACTGCCACGCCCCGCTCGGCGACGATGAACGCTACCTCTCCCTCGACACCAGGTCCGCCCGCAACGTCGCCCGCGACCTCGCCCCCGGCAGCCTGATCAAACCGCTGCGCCTGGCCGGCACGGGCGCCGCCGCCGCGGTCGCCGGCGCCGAACTCGCCACCCTGCTCGCCCGCCAGACCCCGCTCAACCCGCAGGAGCGCGAAGACCTCGCCCTGCTGCTCGACCACGCCACCGCCGACCCGGCCGACTGGCTGCCCGCCGAGATCCCCGTCCGGGAGACCCGCGCCACCGTCCTGGCCACCCTGCTGCGCCGCGACCGGCAGGCCACCCGCCCCCTGCTCGCCACCCACCTCACCACCGCCACCGACGTGCTGCGGCTGATCTGGGCGTGGTCCGGCGCCGAACCCGACCTGCTGCCCGAGACCGCCCGCACCCTGCGCCTGCGGGGCCTGCCCCGCCCGCTGCGCCGCGAACTGCTCGCCGTCCTGGACGCGTTCCCGGCCGGCACCCTCGCCGAGGACCTGCGCCGCCACCGCCAGCCCTGGCTGCGCGCCGGAGAGCTGCTGCACCCGTACGAGCACCAGGCCCGCTTCCCGTACGCCGCGGCCGCCTTCGCCGTCCTGCGCCAGAGCGATCTCGACCTGCACGGCCTCGGCCCGAAGCTGCGCGAGGCCCCCGCCCCGCTACGGGTGCGCCGGACGCCCGGCGGCCACACCCGGCTCACCGTCGAGACCTTCGCCTCCCGGGTCGAGCACGCCCTCGAACAGGGCGATCTGCCCGCCGCCGTCCGGCTGCTGGCCACCCGCCCCGGCGAACTGGCGCGCCGACTGCACCACCTGCTGCGGGTGCACGCCACCTGGCTCCCCGGCGAACCGCTGCCCGTCGAACTCGCCGAGGCCCTGCCCGGCGCCCTGCGCGCCGTCGCCCCCGGCCCACTGCTCGGCGCGTACGGGCGGCTGCGCGCCCCGCGCGAGGCCGGCGAGCGCCGGCTGTACTTCCCGCGCGGCCGGGTCGCCTCCGCGCACGCCCGCCCCGACTGGGGGGTCCCCGTCCCCGCCGCGCTCAGCGCGCCCGTCTGCACCCTGATCGAAGCCGAACTGCTGCGCCGCGCCGGGCGGTCCGAGCGCCACGAGGTGGCCGTGCTCGACGCCGGCCTCGCCGACCTGGTGGTGCCCTTCGCCGAACGCGCCAGCGCCAAGACCCTGGTCGCGGTGCCGCGCGGCAGCGTGCAGCCGCTCCCGGACGGGGACCACCTGCGGCTGTTCGTGCACTGGATGCAGCGCCGGAACCAGCGCGTCGATCTCGACCTGTCCGTCGCCTTCTACGACGAGGACTGGCGGTTCGTCGACCTCTGCGACTACACCCGCCTGGTCGTCGGCCCGCGCGCCGCCGTCCACTCCGGCGACTTCACCACCGCCCCGCCGCCCCACGGCGCCACCGAGTTCGTCGACCTCGACCTGCCCGTCCTCGGCGAGTCCGGCGCCCGCTACGCCGTGGTCGTCGTGTTCAGCTACAACGACGTCCCCTTCGAGGACCTCACCGACGCCTTCGCCGGCTTCATGTCCCTCAGCGCCGCCGACGCGGCCCGCGGCCACAAGGGAGCCTTCCGCCCCAAGGAGCTGCGCCAGCGGCTCGACCTCGCCGGGGACGCCCGGATCTGCGTGCCGATGATCGTCGACCTCCGGCGGCGCACCCAGACCTGGACCGACCTCAACGTCGGCGCCGACCCCGGGTTCCACAACGTCCTGCGCCACCGGGAGCGGATCGGCTCCCTCGCCTCCGACGTCCTGCGGCACTTCGCCGCCGGCACCCGCGCCACCCTCTGGGACCTCGCCTGCGCCACCGCCGCGGCCGGCAGCCCCGAAGTGCTGGTGCGCGACCGCGCGGGCCGCACGCTCGACCACTACCGCCGGGGCGCCGGCGAGTCGGTGGCCGACTTCGCCGAGCGGCTGCGCGGCCCGCACGCGAGCGACCACCGCACCGAACAGGCCCCGGACGACACCGCCCGGCTGATCGCCGAACGCCTCGACGGCGCCCGGGCGTTCGCCGCCCTGGTGCACGCCGACGTGCCCGCCCCGGCCGACGCGCACGGGACGCTGTACCGGCTCTACCCCGGCCCGACCGACGCCGCCCCGGACACCCTGGAGCGGATCACTGCGGGGGAGTTGACCGCCAGGTTCGCCCCGAACGGGTGAACGGATGAACGGCGGCGCCAAGATGACCACCCGATAGGGGAGTTACCGGACCCCGGTCGGCGGGGCAGCATGAGGGCATGACCCCCGGAACCGCCACCGGCCCCAGCACGCCCGGAACCGACGGACCGCCCGGCACCGCCGCCGCGGCGCCCATCGCGGCCGTCGCGCTGCCACCGCGCGCCGAACGGGCCGAGCGCGCCGAGGAAGTCGCCGACCGGCTGCGCACCGGGGCCGTCGAGGCGATCGCCGTCACCTGGGTGGACAACGCCGGCATCACCCGGGTCAAGGCCGTGCCGCTCGGCGGTCTGACGCACGCCGCGCAGTGGGGCATCGGCACCGCGCCCTGCTTCGACGTCTTCCTCGCCGACGACGCGATCACCACCAGCCCGATCATCGGCGGCCCCACCGGAGACCTCAGGCTCTACCCGGACCTCGAACGGACCGTCCCGCTGGCCGCCCAGCCCGGCTGGGCCTGGGCCCCGGGGAACAGGTACACCCAGGCGGGCACCCCGCACCCGGGCTGCCAACGGCTGTTCGCCCGCCGGATGGAGGCCGCGGCAGCCGAGCGCGGCCTGAGCCTCAAGGCTGGCATCGAGGTCGAGTGGACGGTCGCCCTGGCCGGCTCCCCCCAGGAGGAGCCGCGGTACCCGACGTACGGCCCGGCGTACGGGATGCACCGGCTCACCGACCTCTCCGACTACCTGCGCGACGTCCTCGGCGCCCTCGGCCGGCAGGGGCTGGGCGTCCTCCAGATCCACCCCGAGTACTCCCAGGGCCAGTTCGAGGTCTCGGTCGCCGCCGAAGGCCCGATCGCCGCCGCCGACACCTCCGTCCTGGTCCGGCACACCGTCCGCGCCGTCTCCGCCCGGCACGGCCTGCGGGTCTCCTTCGCCCCGGTGGTCGAGGCCGGCGGCGTCGGCAACGGCGGGCACCTGCACCTCAGCCTCTGGCGCGACGGGCGCAACCTCGGCCACGGCGGTCCCGGCCCGCACGGTCTGACCGCCGAGGCCGAGGGCTTCCTCGCCGGGGTGCTCGACGCGCTGCCCGAACTGCTGGTGCTGGGCTGCTCCAGCCCTGCCGGGTACCTGCGGCTGGTGCCCTCGCACTGGGCCGGCGCCTACCAGTGCTGGGGCCTGGAGAACCGGGAGGCCGCGCTGCGCCTGGTGACCGGCTCCACCGGGGAGCGGGCCGCCGCCGCCAACGCCGAGGTCAAGTGCTTCGACGCGAGCGCCAATCCGTACCTGGCGGTCGGCGGGGTGATCGCGGCCGGTCTCGCCGGACTGGACCAACGCCGAGCGCTGCCACCGGAGTTCACCGGGGATCCGGCGGCGGCCGAGCCGGGCACGGTGCCCCGGCTGCCGGCGAGCCCGGCCGAGGCGATCGCCGCGTACGAGCGCTCCGGGGTGCTGCGCGAGGCGCTCGGCGAGCCGCTGTACCAGGCGGTGCTGGCGGTGCGCCGGGCGGAGGAGGAGCAGTACGCGGCCGTCACGCCCGAGGAGCTGGTCGCGGCCACCCGCTGGCGGTACTGAGCGGTGGCCCGGCCGGAGGGGCCCGGGGCGGCCTGGCAGGAGGGGGCGGGGCTGGTCGACCACCACTGCCACAGCGTGGTGGCGGCCGAGCTGACCGATGAGGCCCTGGCCGGGCTGCTCACGGAGTCCGACCGTCCGCCGGCGCCCGGCTGCTCGCCCTTCGACAGCGCGCTGGGCCTGGCGGTGCGGCGCTGGTGCCCGCCCGTGCTCGGCCTACCGGCGCACGCCCCGGCCGCCGACTACCTGGCCCGCCGACGGGAGTTGGGCGCGGCCGAGGCCACCCGGCGGCTGCTGGCGGCGGCCGGGCTGGACACCTGCCTGGTGGACACCGGGCTGACCGCCGCCGCGGGCTACGGGCTGCTGCCGCCGGCCGAACTCGCCGAGGCCGCCGGGGCGTCGGTGCGCGAGGTGGTCCGGCTGGAGTGGGTGGCGGAGGCGGTGACGGCCGGCGCCGAGGCCTGGCCGCGGGCCGTCGCGCAGGCGCTCGCCTCGGCCGCCGCCGGGGCCGTCGCGGTCAAGTCGGTGCTCGCCTACCGGCACGGCCTGGCCGTCCCCGCCGAACGCCCCACCGGTGCGGCCGTGGTGGCCGCGGCCGGTGCCCATCTGCGGGGCGGGAGCGGCCGGTTGACCGACCCGGTGCTGTTGCGCCACCTGCTCTGGACGGCCGTGGACGTCTGCGCCGATCTCGGCCTGCCGCTCCAACTCCACACCGGCTTCGGCGATCCCGACCTCACCCTGCACCGGGCCGACCCGTCGCTGCTGACGGACTTCGTCCGGGCGGCCGAGCCGAGCGGCGTCCCGCTGGTGCTGCTGCACGGCTATCCGTACCACCGGCAGGCCGCCTGGCTGGCCCAGGCCTTCCCGACGGTGTACACCGACCTCGGGCTGACGGCCTCCTACACCGGGCCGCGGGTGGCCGCGGTGCTGGGCGAGATGCTGGAGCTGGCCCCGTTCGGCAAATTGCTGTTCTCGACCGACGCCTACGGGCTGCCCGAGCTGTATGTGGTGGGCACCTGTCAGTTCCGGTACGGACTGGGTACGGTGCTGGCCGGCTGGCAGGCCGACGATGCCTGTTCCGCGGCCGACGCCGAGCGGGTGGCGCGGATGGTCGGGGCCGACAACGCGCGTCGGTTGTACGCGTTGTAACGGCACAGTCCGCGCTGGTGACCGACGCCGTGGTAGCAGCGGCCGCACGTCGGCGAACCATCACTTTTTAACAATCTTGAGCTCTGTTGCGCCTGTTGAAACGAGCCTCTCTAATCTCAACTGATGGTCAACATGTGACGATTAGATGACTACCTCTTGCGCTTATAAGCAAATATTCATTAGCGTCCCGGTCATTCCCTGGCGCACCTGCCCATCGCAGCTGCCGCCTGACGACTCGGGAGGCCAACCCTCATGCGTGTTCCTCGGATCAGCCGTACCCGGTACGCGGCCGTCGGCGTCGTGCTCGCCACCGCCGGTGCCCTCGCGCTGCCGGCCGGCACCGCCGTCGCGGCGCCCGTCGCCGACTCGACGACCGGTCCGCTGATGAGCTACGTCGTCAACACCAAGGCCAACCACGGTCAGGTGCAGAAGGTCGAGAAGGCCATCAACGGCCTCGGCGGCACGGTGGTCCAGTCGTACGAGCAGATCGGCGTCGTCGTCGCCCGCTCGACCGACACCAAGTTCGCCGAGAAGCTTCGCCTGGCCGGCGGGGTCGAGTCGGTCGGCGCCAGCCGCACCAAGGGCATCCAGGCCTCGGACCAGGGCAAGGCCGACGTCGCCGCCGAGCCCGCCGCCGCGGCCGCCCCGGGTGAGGACCCGTACGAGTCCTACCAGTGGGACATGCGTCAGATCGGCGCCGACAAGGCGCACAAGATCTCGCTCGGCAGCCGCAACGTCACCGTCGGCGTGCTGGACTCCGGCATCGACGCCACCCACGAGGACCTGGCCGCCAACGTGGACGCCTCGCAGTCGGTCTCCTGCATCGACGGCAAGCCGAACACCGACTGGAAGGCCTGGCAGCCGACCACCAGCGACCACGGCACCCACGTGGCCGGCACCATCGGCGCCGCCAAGAACGGCAAGGGCATCGTCGGCGTCGCGCCGAACGTGAAGCTGGCCGCCGTCAAGGTCGTCGACGACGGCGGGTTCATCTACCCGGAGAACGCGGTCTGCGGCTTCGTCTGGGCCGGCGAGCACGGCTTCAAGGTGACGAACAACAGCTACTTCGTCGACCCGTGGATGTTCAACTGCAAGACGGACAAGGACCAGGCCGCGATCTCGGACGCCGTCCGCAAGGCCGTCGCCTTCTCGCAGCGCAAGGGCGTCCTCAACATCGCCGCCGCGGGCAACGAGAACATCGACCTGGCGCACAAGACCGTCGACGTGGCCAGCCCGGACGACACCACCCCCGGCACCCGCCCGGTCACCAACGACTGCCTCTCGCTGCCGACCGAGCTGCCCGGCGTCGTCGCCGTCTCCGCGGTGGGCTCCGACGGCGTCAAGGCGTACTACTCCAGCTACGGCAAGGGTGTCGTGACCGTCACCGCGCCGGGTGGCGACCGCCGCTTCCAGTTCCCGAACACCCCGGACAAGGACGGCCGCATCCTGTCCACCATCCCCGGTGGCAAGTACGGCTACATGCAGGGCACCTCGATGGCCACCCCGCACGTCACCGGCGTGGTCGCGCTGCTCGCCAGCACCTTCCCGTGGGCCAGCCCGGACGAGCTGACCGAGATGCTGACCACCCACGCCGAGTCCGTCCCGTGCCCGAAGGGCGAGTTCAACCCCGGCGGTGCCGGTGCCTGGACCGCGAAGTGCGAGGGCAAGACGAACGACAACGGCTTCTACGGCGCGGGCCTGGTCAACGCCGAGAAGGCGGTCCAGTGGTGGCGCTGACGCGCTGACCGCGGACACCTCTGAACAGTAGAGCCGGGGAGCGGGACCACAGGGTCCCGCTCCCCGGCCGCGTTCGTGGCCCCGATGGTCGGCTCATCGGATCAGCGCACATCGGACCCGGTCCAGATAGGACCAGCCCACATTCGACCTAGTCCAGGTCGGACGGCTCCTCGTCGAAGTGGTGCTCCCAGACCGTCTCCACGGAGGGTTTGCCGTGCAGGTCCGGCACCTCCTGCAACCAGGCCGGCCGTCCGGCCCGGCTCCGGGCCGCCTGTCGCCGCTCCGCCTCGCGCAGCTGCTCGGGCGTGGCGAAGCCCTCCGGCAGCCACTGCTCGGAGAGCACCGCCCGGGCGGCCAGGTGGGTGACGTACGCGTGCCGGACGGCGTCCGCCGAGTCGAAGCCGGGCTCGTCGGCCAGCCACTCGTCCGGGACCAGTGCCAGCACCTCTTCCAGCAGCGGCACGGTGACCAGCGGGCCGAGCTCCTCGTCGGCCAGCCGGACGTCCGGGGCCGAGCCGCCGAGCGCGTGCGCACTGAGGTCGTACCGCTTGCCGACCGCCGCCTCGGCCCCCGCCCAGCGGTGGTGGAAGATCAGCGCGGCGCCGTTGTCGATCAGCCAGAGCCGACCGTGCCAGACCACCAGGTTGGGGTTGTGCACAGTGCGGTCGACGTTGCCGGTCAGGGCGTCCAGCCAGACCACCCGGCCGGCCTCGGCCGAGTTCACCGCGATCATCCCCGGCCGGAAGTCCCGCGCGCCGGGCAGCAGGTCCATCCCGAGGTTGAGGCCGGCGCTGGCCTTGAGCATGTCCTGGATCTCGGTGTCCGGCTCGTCCGCGGCGACGGCCGGGTCGAAGTCCACCAGTCGCAGCTCCGGCACCCGCAGGCCCAGGCGCCGGGCCAGTTCACCGACGATCACCTCGGCGATCAGCGCCTTGCGGCCCTGCGCGGCCCCGGTGAACTTGACCACGTACGTCCCCAGGTCGTCGGTCTCCACCACGCCGGGGACGGAGCCACCGGCCCGCAGCGGATCGACGTAGCGCACAGCAGTCACCAGATCGAGCACACCGGTCACCCTATCCCGCCGCGTCGTGGGCGCGACCCTGTGATTGGCTTGCCGGACAGAGCGGTACCCACCACACGAGGAGAGCAAGGTCATGGGACAGGTGCAGGCCACCACCGAGCGGGTCTACGACGCGGCCCCCGAGCGGGTGTACGAGGCGCTGGCCGACTACCAGGTGACCCGCCCGAAGCTGCTGCCCGCGCAGTACAGCGAGTACGAGGTGCGGGTCGGCGGCACCGGAGCCGGCACCCAGGTGCACTGGAAGCTCCAGGCCACCGAGAAGCGGGTGCGCGACTGCCTGTTCACCGTCTCGGCGCCCAAGCCGGACCAGCTGGTGGAGAAGGACGCCAACTCCAGCATGGTGATCACCTGGACGGTCTCGGCTGTCGGCGAGGGCCGCTCCAAGGTCACCGTGTCCGCCACCTGGCAGGGCGCGACCGGCATCGGCGGCTTCTTCGAGCGAACCTTCGCCCCGAAGGGCCTGAACCGGATCCACGACCAGGTGCTGGCCAACCTCGCCGCCGAGGTCCGCTGAGGCTCCCCCTCGTAAGAGCCCGGGAAGCCCCCTGGAAGACCCCCGGAAGAGCCCCCGGAATCGCCACCCGCGCGATTCACCCGGGTAAATCCACCGAAGCGATCGAATCGCCCGGGAATTCGAGCGGTTCGGTCTCCCGTACGAGCCGAAAGCCGTACGGGTGGCCGAACCGCCACCTGTGGGTGACAGCGGCCTTCCGGCACGGCGGAGCCACCCTAGGCTCGCCGCCGTGCATATGACGATCCTTCACATTTCCCAGCCGGTGGACGGCGGAGTCGCCCGCGTCGTCACCGACCTGGTCCGGGGCCAGCGGGAGGCCGGCCACCGGGTGCTGGTCGCCTGCCCGGACGGCGGGCGGCTGGCCGCGGAGACCGCCGCCGCGGGCGCGCTGGTCCAGGACTGGCCCGCTCGGCGTTCGCCCGGCCCGGGCACCCTCGCCGAGGCCTGGCGGCTGCGCCGGATCGTCCGGGCGGCCGCGCCCGACGTGGTCCACCTGCACAGCGCCAAGGCCGGACTGGCCGGCCGGCTCGCCGTGCGGGGCGCGGTGCCGACCGTCTTCCAGCCGCACGCCTGGTCCTTCGCCGCCGTCGACGGCGCGCTGGCCGCCGCCACCCTGCGCTGGGAGCGCTTCGCCGCCCGCTGGGCCCACCGGGTGCTGTGCGTCAGCGTCCAGGAGCGGGCCGACGGCGTGACGGCCGGGGTGCACGCCGACTGGGCGGTGGTGCCCAACGGCGTGGACGTGCGCCACTACGCGCCCGCCGACCGCCGCGCCGCCCGGATCGCGCTCGGCCTGGCCCCGGACGCCCCGCTCGCGGTGTGCGTCGGGCGGCTGTGCCGGCAGAAGGGCCAGGACGTGCTGCTGGCCGCCTGGCCCCAGGTGCTGCGCCGGGTGCCGCGGGCCCGGCTGGCGCTGGTCGGCGGCGGGCCGCAGGAGCAGCGGATCGCGGAGCTGGTGCGGGAGAGCGTCGAGCCGTCCCGGGTCCGGCTGGTCGGGGACGTGCCGGATCCGCGCCCGTGGCTGGCGGCGGCCGATTTGGTGGTGCTGCCCTCGCGCTGGGAGGGGATGGCGCTGGCCCCGCTGGAGGCGATGGCGGCGGCCCGTCCGGTGCTGCTGACCGACGTGCCCGGCGCCCGGGAGTGCCTGCCGCCGTCCGAACTCGCGCACGCGGTGGTGCCGCCCGAGGACCCGGATGCCCTCGCCACCCGAATGGGGGACGCGCTGTCCGATCCGATCGAATGCGAGCGGCGCGGCGCCCGGCTGCGCGACCACGTGGTCGGCCGTCACGACGTGCGCACCGTGGTCGAACAGGTGGACGTCCTGTACCGCCACCTGCTGGGCGCCGGCCCGGCGTCGGGGCGCCGTGGGGCCCGTGTCCCGGCGCGGATCTGATCGTTTCACATGCCGTGAATGCCCGCCGTTTCCGGCGCTGTCGTATTCGCACCCTCGACCGGATATCGAGGGCGAGGCGTCATATCCGAAATACCTATTAATGGGCGGCTGGAATGAAACGGCAAGTCAACTTCCGTCCTGTACCGCCTGGTTCTGTATTGTCGGATTTCGCCTGCTTCGTTCAAATTCCGTGCCGGAATTTCACGGCTGAGCCCCTCGCAACCGATTCCTCGGCCGTCGGCACCGAAGTGATCGGCCCCGCCACCGGACATTCGAAAGCGACCAGCGGCAGCAGGTGCTGTCAGGACCGCGCCCATCGAGCCGGGACGGCCGCCCCGCGCCAACCGGTGCCGGGGCAGCGTCACCCCGGGCACACAGCAGGGGAGATCGTGCGCTGATGACCATTGACCACGACAGTGTGCCGCGAGCGGGCGGGCCCCTCTTCGGTCCCCGCCGACCCGGCACCGGGCTGCTCGACCGCCCGGCGCAAGCCGCGCACTCCCGCGCGGTCCCGCCGCAGCACCGGCCCCGCGGCACGGTCCGCGCCCGGCTGGCCCTGTCGCTCGCCCTGGTCCAGGCCGACACCATCGCACTGTGCTCCGCCGCCGGCATCGCCAACCGCCTCGTCGACCCGGCCGCCCCGCTCGACCCGCTGCTCGGCGTCCCCGCCGTCCTGCCCCTGCTGCTCCTGCTCAACCTGGCCGCCGGCCTCTACCGCACCCGGCTCACCCTGTCCGTCCTGGACGAACTGCCCGCACTGGCCGCCCGGGCCGTGGTCGCCGCCGCCTTCGCCGTCACCCTGACCGCCTGCCTCGGCGGCCGCTGGCCCGACTGCGGCCCGGCCACCCCCGCCCGGCTCACCGTCCTGCTCGGCGCCCAACTGGTGATCGCCACCGTCGGCCGCGCCGTCCTCTACCACCTGGTCCGGCGGATCCGCCGCGGCCACCCCGGCGCCGTCCTGGTGCTCGGCGCCGGCCGGCTCGGCCGCCGGGTCGCCGCCGCCCTGCGCGAACACCGCGAGTACGGGATGCGCCCGGTCGGCTTCCTCGACGCCGACCAGCCGCTGCTGCCCGGCGACACCGCCCTGCCCGTACTCGGCGACACCGACCTGCCGGTGCTCGGCGGCCGCGAGGCACTGGAACGCGAGGTGCGCCGCCACCGCGTCCAGCACGTGATCGCCACCGCCGGCGGCGCCGACGAGGCCGAGACCGCCGCCACCCTGCGCGACGCCGCCCGGCTCGGCTGCCAGGTCTGGCTGGTGCCCGCACTGCGCGAGTACGGCTCGCTGCCCACCGCCCCGATCTCCGGCGGCGACCACCTGTGGGGCTTCCCCTGCCTGCGGGTCGGCCGCCCGGCCAGGCGCCGCCCCGGCTGGGCCGTCAAACGCGCCCTGGACGTCACCGCCGCCGCGATCGGCCTGCTGCTGCTCGCCCCCGTCCTGGCCCTGTGCGCCCTCGCCGTCCGCTTCGACACCGGCCCCGGCGTGCTCTTCCGCCAGCAGCGCACCGGGCTGGACGGCCGGGTCTTCACCGTCCTCAAGTTCCGCACCCTGCGCCCGAACAACGAGCACGAGTCCGCCACCCGCTGGAACATCTCCCAGGACCACCGGATGGGCACCGTCGGACGGCTGCTGCGCAAGAGCTCGCTGGACGAGCTGCCCCAGCTGTGGAACGTCCTGCGCGGAGACATGAGCCTGGTCGGCCCGCGCCCCGAACGCCCCTACTTCGTCATGCGGTTCGGCCAGGCCTACCCCGAGTACGCCGACCGCCACCGCGTCCCGGTCGGCCTCACCGGCCTGGCCCAGGTCAACGGCCTGCGCGGAGACACCTCCATCGAGGACCGGGCCCGGTTCGACAACCGCTACATCGAGAGCTGGAGCCTCTGGCAGGACGTCAAGATCCTGTGCCGCACCGCGGCCCTGGTGCTCCGCCCGGACGGGAGCTGACCCCGCGTGGCCCTGACCCTGCCCGCCTTCCCCCGCCCCGCCTTACCGAAGGCACTGCACGCCCTCGCGAACCGCACCAGCCCGCTGGCCGCCGCCACCGTCCTGCTGGTCTGCGTGCCCACGGGGGAGAAGGACGTCGCCGCCGCCGTCCACGTCACCGCCGCCGACCTCGCCTCGCTCGCCCTGGTCGCCCTCACCGCGCTCAACCTGCTGCGCGGACGGCTGCCCGCGATCAGTCGCACCACCTGCGCGCTGTTCGGCGCCGTCGTGGCCGCCGCCGCCGTCGCCACCATCGGCTCCACCGACCCGGCCGCCAGCGTCACCGGCTTCGTCCGGCTCACCCAGGTGTTCGTCCTGGTCCCCGCCGCCGTGCTCTGCTCGCTGCGCGACCGCACCGACCAGCGCCTGGTCCTCGGCTCCTTCGTCCTCGCCGCGCTGATCCAGGGCGCGGTCGGCGCCGAGCAGTACCTGACCCGCACCGGCGCCTCCTACACCGGCCAGCCGATCCGGGCCGTCGGCACCTTCGGCGCGCTCGACATCATGGCGATGTCCAGCGTGGTCAGCTACGGGCTGCTCGCCGCCCTCGCCCTGGCCCTCGCCGAGCGCGGCCCGGGCGGCAACGCCCCGCTGCGCCGCGCGATGTTCGCCGCCGCCGCCTTCCTCGCCTTCCCGCTGGCCGTCTCCTTCAGCCGCGGCAGCTGGATCGCCACCGGCCTCGCCGCCACCGTGCTGCTGCTGCGCGTCGACGCCCGGCTGCTGGTGCGCGGCGCCGTCCTCGGCCTGGCCGCCGGGGTCGTCCTGGTCGGCGGCCTCGACCTCGGCGGCTCCGGCGTCACCAAACGGCTCAGCTCGATCGGCTCCGTCTCCGCCGCCCCCGACCAGTCCGTCTCCGACCGCTACGACCTGTGGGCCACCGCCGTACGGATCTGGCAGGACCACCCCGTGCACGGCGCCGGACCCAAGGCCTTCCAGCAACTGCGCGACAGCCACGCCCCGCTGCGGCTGTCCTCCGGCAGCGACGCCGCCGACGCCACCATCGGCTTCCAGCGCGAACCGCTGCTCTCCCCGCACAACATGTACTTCCTGGTGCTCAGCGAACAGGGCCTGATCGGCATCACCGCCTACGCCGCGCTCTTCCTCGCCCTCCTGCTCGGCTGCCTGCGTCACCGCCGCGGCTCCGGGCCGGCCGCACTCGCCCTGCTCACCTGGGTGCTGTTCGACTTCCTGTACGCCGACATCGGCGGCACCACCACCGTGCTGACCTCCGTCGTCCTCGGCCTCGCCGCCCGCGCCGCCGCGAACGGTCCCGAGCACCCCGGCGACGCGCCCACCGGAGCGGCCCGGTGACCACCGACCGGCCCGCCGCCCTGGCCTCCTCCCTTCCGGCCCCCCGCGGCACCGCCCCCGCCGGCGGCCACGGCGACGGCTCGGCCCCGGCGCCCCACCCGGCCCCCCGGCGCGGCTTCCTCGCCAAGGCCTTCGGCATCACCGCCGTCCTCAGCGCCGCCGGCTCCGGCCTCGGTTTACTGCGCGACCTCCTGCTGGCCCGCTACTTCGGCGCCAACCAGGGCACCGACGCCTTCCTGGTCGCCTGGACCGTCCCCGAGACCGCCGCACCCCTGCTGATCGAGGACGCCATGTCCTTCCTCATGGTGCCCGCCTTCGCCCTCGCCCTGGTGCTGCGCGAGGAGGACCCGGACGCCCCCGACCCGGTCCGCCAACTGGTCCGCGCCACCCTGCCCTGGCTGCTGAGCGCGCTCGGCTGCCTCGCCCTGACCGTCGCCCTCGGCGCCCCGCGAGTGGTCGACCTGCTCGCCCCCGGCCTCCCCGACCCGGCCCTCGCCGTCACCTGCACCCGGATCACCGCGATCACCGTGCTGCCCTTCGGCGTGGCCGGCTACCTGGCCGCCGCGCTGCGCGCCCACCACCGCTTCACCGCCCCGGCCGGCATCTACGTCGCCCACAACCTCGGCATCCTCGCCGTCCTGCTCTGCCTCCACTCCGTCCTCGGCGTGCGCTCCGCCGCCCTCGGCGTCGCGGCCGGCAGCCTGCTGATGGCCGGACTGCTGATCGGCCCGTTCCTGCGCCGGCTGCGCCAAGGCCCGTCCGGCACCGGAACGGGCAGCGGCGCCGGCCGCAGCCGCCGCTCCCGCCGGGCCCTGGTACTGATGCCGCTCGCCCTGCTGCCGGTGGCCGCCTTCACCCTCATCCGCCAGGCCCAGGTCTTCGTCGAGCGCTACCTCGGCTCGGCGCTGCCCCCCGGCACCATCTCGCACCTCAACTACGCCGCCAAGGTCTCCCAACTCGCCATGACGGCGGGCATCCTGATCTGCACCATCACCTTCCCACTGGTCGCCCGGGCCCTCGCCGCCGGAGACCTCACCGCCGCCCGTGACCGGGTGGAGAAGGACCTCGGCCAGGCGGCCGCCGTCGTCCTGCTCGGCACCGCCTGCCTGGTGGCCTGCGCCCCCTCGGTGGTCTCGCTGCTCTTCGAACGCGGCGCCTTCGGCCCGCACGACACCGCCGCCACCGCCGACGTCATCCGGGTGTACAGCTTCGGCCTGCCCGCCCAGGCACTGATCGGTGTGATGATCCGCCCGTACTTCTCGCTCTGCCCGGTGGTCCGCCGCGCCGACGACCCGGGCACCGAGGACGGCCGCCGCCGACTGCTGGACTGGTACCCGGCCGCCGCGATGGTCCTCGGCCTCGGCGTCACCGTCACCACCGGCCTGCTCGCCACCCCCCGCTTCGGCGCCCTGGGGCTCGCCGCCGGCAACGCGGCCGGCATCACCGCCGTCGCCGCCCTGCTGCTGCGCGGCCTGGTCCTGCGCGGCATCCCGCTGCGGCTGCCCCGGGTGCTCGGCGGCCACGCCCGGCTGGTCATCGCCGCCGCCGGAGCCACCCTGCTCGGCACCGCCGCCGCCGGCCTGGCCGCCGACCCGCTGCTCTCGACCCTCCTCGGAGGCCTCACCGTGGCGCTGGCCTTCGCCGCCCTCGGCACCGGGCTCGGCGCCCGCGAGGTGCGCGGCCCGGTCCTCGCCGTCGCCCGGGCCCTGAAGCCCGTCCGGAACCCGGCAACCGTCGCCGAAGAAGGGAAGCGTCCCCATGGACAATGAACGGGGCACCGTCCGTTCGGCCCAGGCGAGCGTCAGCGACGCACCGCCGAACCTGGCACCACTGCCCAGGAGCCGCCCGGCAGGCGAACCACCCACCCCCGGCTGCGCCTCGCCGTGGATCCTGATGTACCACTCGGTGGCGGTCGAGAAGGAGGACCCCTACCGGCTCACCGTCAGCCCCGAACGGTTCGCCGAACAGATCGCCTGGCTGCACCGGCGCGGCCGGCGCGGCGTCTCGGTCCGCGAACTGATGCGCGCCCGCGCCCTCGGCCGGGACGACCGACTGGTCGGCCTGACCTTCGACGACGGCTACGCCGACTTCGCCCGGTACGCGGTGCCGATCCTCCAGGCGTACGGCTTCACCGCCACCGCGTACGTCGTCGCCGACCTGCTCGGCCGGGCCAACGACTGGGACACGAAGGGCCCGCGCAAGAAGCTGCTCACCGTCCAGGAAGTGACCGAACTCGCCGCCGCCGGCTGGGAGATCGGCTCGCACGGCCTCAGCCACCGGGCCCTGTCCGGCCTGCCGACCGAGGCCCTCGCCGTCCAGACCCGGGAGAGCCGGCGCCTGCTGGAGGAAGCCGTCGGCGGCCCGGTCACCGGCTTCTGCTACCCGTACGGCTCCGTCGACCTGCCCGCCACCCTCGCCGTGCGCGACGCCGGATACGACTACGCCTGCGCCATCGCCCACTCCCCGCTCACCGGCCGCTTCGCCCTGCCCCGCTGCTACGTCGGCGACCGCGACGGCGCCTGGCGGCTGCGCGCCAAGGAGGGCCGGCACCGGCTGCGCGACGCCGTCACCGAGCTGCGCCACGCGCGCGAGGGGCGCCGGCCATGAGGGTGCTGCACATCGTCACCGGCCTGGCCTCCGGCGGCGCCGAGCGCCAACTCCACCTGCTGCTGCGGCACCTGCCGGCGCACCAGCAGTGCGAGGTGCTCGCCCTGACCAACCCCGGCACCGTCGCCGCCGCGCTGCGCGCCGACGGCGTCACCGTCCACCACCTCGGCATGAGCGGCAACCGGGACCTCGGCGCGCTGCCCCGGCTGGTCCGGCTGGTCCGGGACGGCCACTACGACCTGGTGCACACCCACCTCTACCGGGCGCAGCTGTACGGCCGGCTGGCCGCGCGGCTGGCCGGAGTGCGCGCGGTGGTCTCCACCGAGCACTCGCTGCACGCCGGGGTGATCGAGGGCCGCCCGGTCACCCGCGGCGTCAAGGGCCTCTACCTGGCGGCCGAACGGCTCGGCAGCACCACCGTCGCGGTCTCCCGCCAGGTCGCCCAGACGCTGCGCTCCTGGGGCGTCCCGCCGGCCCGGATCGAACTGATCCCGAACGGCCTCGACCCCTCCCGCTACCTCCTCCCGCCCGCCGACCGGGCCGCCGCCCGCCGCCGGCTGCGGGCCGAACTCGGCCTGCCGCCGGGGAGCTGGGTGGTCGGCGGGGTGGGACGGCTCGTCCCCGGCAAGCGCTTCGAGGTGCTGGTCGAGGCGCTCGCCGACCTCGACCCGGCCACCCGGCTGGTGCTGGTCGGCGAGGGTCCGGAGCGCGCCGCGCTGGAGCGCCGGGCCGAGGAACTCGGCGTCCGGGACCGGCTGGTGCTCGCCGGCGAGCGCGACGACGTGCCCGAACTGCTGGCCGCCCTGGACGTGCTGGCAGCCCCCTCCGCCGCCGAGACCTTCGGCCTCGGCGTCCTGGAAGGCCTCGCGGCCGGACTGCCGGTGCGGCACAGCGCCTGCCCGGCGCTCGACGAACTGCCGCCCAGCGCCGCCCCGCAGGCCCGCCGCATCCCCTCCGAGCCCGCCGCCTACGCCGCCGCGCTGCGCGACCTGCGGCCGCTCAGCGGGCACACCGCCGACCCGCTGCCGCACCCCCCGGCCGTCGGCCACTACGACATCGTCCGGGTCGCCGCCGACCTGGGCGCCCTCTACGACCGGCTGGCCCGCGGCTGACCGCCCGCCACCGCCGGAACCGCCGTACCAGACCCAAGGAGCCACACCGATGACCACACCGCTGACCACACTGCGCCGAAGCGCCGCCCGCCGCCTGGTCCGCCGCTGGTGGCCGGTGGCGCTCGCGGTTCCGCTGGGCGCCGTGGCCGGCGGCGGGTACGCCGTCGTCGCGGACCCGTCGTACACCGCCAACGCCTACGTCCTCGTGGTCGCGCAGAACCCCGGGGAGGCCGCGCTCGCGACCAACTTCGCCCAGGCGTACGGCAGACTGGCCGGCCAGCCGCAGGTCCTCGCCGTGGCGGCCGCCGAGACCGGCCACAGCCGGACCGAGCTGGAGACCCTGGTGCACGGGACGACCTCCCCGGACGCCCCGATGATCGAGATCACCGGCACCGGGCGGCGCGCCCAGGACGCCGCCCGGACCGCCGACGCGGTGGCCCGCTCGCTGGTCGCCTTCGCCAACACCAGCAGCCGGGACACCAACGTCCGGCTGGTGACGCTGGCCCCGGCCGCCGCGCCGGACAAGCCGACCACGCCCTCCGCCAAGCTGGACATCGCGGTCGGCGGCGCGGCCGGGCTGCTGCTGGGCTCGCTGGCGATGATGACCCGCCGCCGGGGCGCGGCCGGGACGGCGCAGGCCGCCGGGAGCCCCGAGGTGCCCCAGACGCCGGCGGAGGCCGCAGAGGTCCCCGCGACTCCCGCCGCCGCTCCGGCGCCGGCCAAGGCCCCGACCGCACCGCGCCCGCGCAGCGGGGAGCCGGCCAAGGCCGAGCCCGAGATCGAGACCGCACCCAAGGCCAAGAGCGTGGCCAAGACCGCGGCGAAGGTCGAACCCCAGGCCGGGACCGAGGCCGAGCCCGAGGGCACGAAGGCGGAGGAGAGGACCGACCGGAAGGCCGCTCAGAAGCCCGCCGCCGCGCCCGACGGGACGAAGCAGCCCGCCGCGAAGAAGCAGTCCCCGGCGCAGGAACAGCCCCCCGCCGAGGAGAAGACCTCCCCCGAAGGGAAGCCCGCCGCCAAGGCCCAGCCCGCCGCCAAGGCCCAGCCCCCGGCCAAGGAGAAGACCGCCGCCGGGAGCGGCCGGTGAGTACCGAGACCCGCAGAGTCGGCCTGCCCGCCCAGGCGACCGCCCCGGCCTGGACCACCGAACTGCGCGGCGAGGACGACGCCCTGGACGCCCTCGCCGAGGAGTGGGACGACCTGGCCGCCCGCTGCCGGAGCGCCACCTTCTTCCAGGCCGCCGACTGGCAGCGCTCCTGGTGGCGCCACTACGGCCGCCCCGGCCGGCTGCTCGTGGTGCTGGTCCGCCGGGACGGCCGGCTGGTCGGGGCGGGGGCCTTCCAGCGGGGCGGCGCGCTCGGCGGCCTGACCGGCCTCGGCGACGGACTGATCGACTACACCGACGTCCTGCTCGACGACGAGTGCGCCGACCGCGCCGCCGCCGAGTTCGCCGCGGCCCTCCCGCTCACCCGCCCCTGGCACTGGCTGGAACTGCGCGAGGTGCACCCCGAGGCGGCGGTGCACCGGGTGTACGAGCACTGGCGCGGCAGCCGCCGCCGCTACCAGGACTCGCTCTGCCAGTACCTGCCGGCCGTCCCGATGGACCGGCTGCTCAAGCGGGTGCCCGGCAAGACCGCCCAGCGCAGCCGGGTGAAGCTCCGCAAGATCGCGGAGGCCGGGGTGAAGGTCCGCTCGACCCCGGTGGCCGAGGTGCCGCAGGCGCTGGAGGGGCTGCTGGAGCTGCACTTCCTCCAGTGGCAGGCGCGCGGCGTCACCCCCGAGCACCGCACCGAGCGGTTCGCCCGGCACCTGACCGAGTCCACCACCGGCCTGGTCGCGAGCGGCAGGGCCGCCGTCCACCAGTTCCACCTGGACGGCCGGCTGGTCGCGGTGAACCTCCTGCTGCTCTGCCCGTCCTTCGGCGGGCTGTACATGTACGGCGCGCACCCGGTGCTGCGCGAGCGGCTGGACATCGCCGGGCTGCTGTTCAGCGCGGCGCTGGACGAGACGGTCGCGGCGGGCGTCCCGGTGCTCGGGCTGCTGCGCGGCCAGGAGCCGTACAAGCAGCGCTGGCGACCGGACCAGCTGCCCAACCAGCGGCTGCTGCTCGGCCCGGCGGGGGCGGCACCGGCCGCCGCCGTCCGGGCCGGGGCGGTGCGCGCCCGGCAGGCGGCGGCCCATCAGCTGCGTACCCGCTTCCCCCGGCTGAAGGAGGCGCTGCTGGCCCGCCGCCGCAGCCGAACGCCCGGCTGACCGCCCGGCGGACAGCTCAGTGCCGGGCCTGTTTCGGGCTCGCCGACCTGCCCGCCGACGGATGCGCCGACGGCCGGGCCGACGGGCTCGCCGCCCGGCTCGGCGCGGCGGGCGCGTTCGGCGGCCCGGGCGGGACCGGCGCCGCCGGGGCGACCGGAGGGGCGGCGGGCGGCGCGGCGGGCGCCGGTGCCACCTCCGTCGGCGCCCCCTTCGAGCCGGACATCAGCTGCTTGAACGCCGCGGCCGAACGCGGATTGCGCTCGCACTGGAAGAAGCCGTGCGGACAGTAGTCGGTGACGGTCTGGTAGGCGGTGTCGTGGGTGCGGATCCAGTCGACCATCCGCTGCACGAACTCGGGGTTGTCGCCGTTGCGGAACAGCCCCCACTCCGGGTACGAGACCGGCTTGCCGCGCTTGGCGGCGAACTCCACCTGGTCCTGGAGGCCGTACGGCTCGCGCACGTAGTCGTCGAAGGTGGCCCCGGCGGGCTGGTCGTAGCTGTCCATGCCGATGATGTCGACCACGTCGTCGCCGGGGTAGCACCTGGTCCACGGGATGGCGTCCAGGCCCCGGCTGGGCGCGAAGTCGAAGCGGAACCGCTGCCCGGGCACCGAGCGCATCACCCCGACGATCCGCCGCCAGTACGCCTTCCAGGCGGACGGGTCGGGCTTGCAGCGGTGGGTGTAGGTGGTGCCGTTCATCTCCCAGCCGAGAGTGAGCACGGTGTCCGCGCCGCCCAGCGCGACCAGCCGGCGCGCGAGCTTGAGGAAGTGCCCGTCGTAGTCCCCGCGCGCCCCCTCGCCGAGCAGCCTGGCCACCTCGCCGTCCGGTACGTCCGCCTCACTGGGCACCAGCATCGGCACCCCGAGCACCAGCAGCCGGGACGAGTCGGCCTGCCGCCACTGCGACCACAGGCCGAGCACCAGCGGCTCGCCCTCGATGTCGCTCCAGCCGTTGCCCGCCAGATAGGTGTGGCCGACCTGCATGTTCGCGTCGCCCAGCCACCGGGCGTACCGGCTGATCTGCGGGATGTGGTCGTCCCAGGACCCGACGAAGGCGCCGAACGGCGGCTCGTGCTTCGGCCGCTGGACCGGCGGACGGGCGGCCGCCCCGCGCGGCTCGATGGCCTCCGAGGAGAGGGTGTGCCGTTCGGTCTGGCTGAACGGCGTCCCGGCCGGGACGCTGGCCGTGGCCATCAGCAGCAGGGTGGCGGCGGCCAGCGTCAAGCGGCCGATTCGCATGGTCTCTCCTCCGGACGTCGCATGGGCGGGGCGCACGGTCTCGGCGTGGACGGACCGTGGCGCCCCGCTCGCCGACAGTAGGCCCGACGAGGGACGAAAAACCCGGATGTCACCCTAAAGTGGGCGCTCTTCGAACGCCGTCTGCCGCAACCGGCGGCGGCCGAAGATCAGGTCACAGCTCCGTAACGGTCCCGCCGGGCCCGTCCGGCCCGCTTCGGCAAGCCCTCCGGAGCGGCCGAAAGCCCCGACGGCGCAGGTGGGCGGGCGGTCGTACGGGGACGGCGCACGGGGCCGGGCGCGCGCTCGGCCGGACGGACGCGCGGTACAACCGGGCTGACTCCCGCGCCCCCCGAAAGGTACGCTCCGGCCGTGTCCTGGAAGCCTCTGCGTGTACTGACCCCCCGCTCGATCCTCCCTGCCTCGGCGGTGATGCTGGTCCTTGCGGCCGGAGCGGCGGCGCACGCGAACAAGCCGGTGCCGTTCGGCGACCGGGTGGCGGGGCCGGGCGACGCGGGCGCCACGCCGGTGAACTCCGAATCCCTCAGCTCGGCCGACCTCGACCTCCGAGTCGGCCCGGGCCTGGAGGCCTTCCACAAGCAGACCGGCGAGCAGGCCTGGTCCTACCGCCGCGAGGGCGCCGAGGCGCTCTACCTGGCGATGGCCGGGGACAACGCCATCGTGGTCTGGGACGACGGCATGGTCACCTCGGTGCGCCCGGGCGACCACGAGGTGCGCTGGCACCGCGCGGTGCCGGGCCTGGCCGACTGGCTGCGCGGCGACGGCGAGCCCGGCGCCGACAAGCGGACCGACGCCCAGCGCAAGGCGCTCGCCAAGCAGCGGGCCGCGGCCGCGCTGCACACCGTCCAGCGGGACGGATCGCCCTGGCTGGCCCTGGTCACGCCGAACCTCACCATGGGCCTGCGCGACGCCGACGGCGACCTGCGCTACAACGACCGGCCCTCCGGGAACTGCGTCTACGACCCGCTGCGCACCGTCCACACCGACTACGCCGTGCTCATCCCGCGCACCTGCGCCAACAGTGCCGGGCAGCCCGTCTCCGGCGGCATCACCGGCTACCGGCTGGACAGCAACGGCTGGGCGATGAGCACCGGTCCGGCGGTCTCGGCCAAGGTGCTGGACCGCAGCCGGGTGGAGATCACCGACGGCCCGATCGTCCCGCCCAAGGTGTACGACACCAAGGCGGCCGCGCCCGAGACGGCCTGCGGCAGCCTGGACGCGCCGTTCGCCGCCGTCCGGCCGCAGGGCGGCTGCGTGGACCCGGCGGCGGACCCGGCGACCCCGACGGCTCCGCAGACCCCGGCGGGCGCGGACGCCGCCCCGGGCGCCCCGGCGGACACCGACGCCCCCGCGGGGGACCAGCCGGACGCGCAGCCGCAGTAGCCGCGGCGGGCCGGGCGCCACGGGCGGCGGGCCGGTGTCCGGCCGTGGGCGTTACTCCGTTGGGGGTAGCCCGGGGCCCGGTAGACTTGCCGCCATGGCTATTTTCTCCGGGCAATAGCGGGCGGCGGCGCCACGAGGGTCGCGCCGACCGCCGATGAAGCCCCCCTCACGCTGCCTCGGCCCCGGGTCCATCCCGCCCGGCCGCCCGCCCACGTCCCAGGAGTAGTTCCCAGCCATGATTTCCGCCAACGCCCTAGAGCTGCGCGCCGGTGCCCGGATCCTGATCGAGTCCGCGAGCTTCAAGGTCGCCGCCGGAGACCGGATCGGCCTGGTCGGCCGCAACGGCGCCGGCAAGACCACCCTCACCAAGGTGCTGGCCGGGGAGGGCCTGCCCGCCGCCGGTACCGTCACCCGTTCGGGAGAGGTCGGCTACCTCCCGCAGGACCCCCGCACCGGTGACCTGGACGTCCTCGCCAAGGACCGCATCCTGTCCGCCCGCGGCCTCGACACCGTGCTGAAGAAGATGCGCGAGAACGAGGACCGGATGGCCAACGGCAAGGGCGCCACCCGCGACAACGCGATGAAGAAGTACGCCCGGCTGGAGACCGAGTTCCTCACCAAGGGCGGGTACGCCGCCGAGGCCGAGGCCGCCACCATCGCCGCCGCGCTGGGCCTGCCGGACCGCATCCTCAACCAGCCGCTGCACACCCTCTCCGGCGGTCAGCGCCGCCGCGTCGAGCTGGCCCGGATCCTCTTCTCGGACTCCGACGTGCTGCTGCTCGACGAGCCCACCAACCACCTGGACGCGGACTCGATCGTCTGGCTGCGGGACTTCCTGAAGACGTACAAGGGCGGCTTCATCGTCATCTCGCACGACGTCGACCTGGTCGAGACGGTCGTCAACAAGGTCTTCTACCTGGACGCCAACCGCTCCTGCATCGACGTCTACAACATGGGCTGGAAGCAGTACCAGCAGCAGCGCGAGGACGACGAGAAGCGCCGCAAGCGCGAGCGGGCCAACGCCGAGAAGAAGGCCGCGACCCTCAACGCCCAGGCCGACAAGATGCGCGCCAAGGCGACCAAGACGGTGGCCGCGCAGAACATGGCCCGCCGCGCCGACAAGCTGCTGTCCGGACTGGAGCAGGTGCGCCAGAGCGACAAGGTCGCCAAGCTGCGCTTCCCGGAGCCGGCCCCCTGCGGCAAGACCCCGCTGACCGCCAGCGGGCTGTCCAAGTCCTACGGCTCGCTGGAGATCTTCACCGACGTCGACCTGGCGATCGACCGCGGCTCCCGGGTCGTCGTGCTGGGCTTCAACGGCGCCGGCAAGACCACCCTGCTGCGGATGCTGGCCGGGGTGGAGGAGCCGGACACCGGCGAGGTGATCCCGGGCCACGGCCTGAAGATCGGCTACTACGCCCAGGAGCACGAGACGCTCGACCCGGACCGCAGCGTGCTGGAGAACATGCGCTCGGCCGCCCCGGACACCGACCTGGTGCAGATCCGCAAGATCCTCGGCTCCTTCCTGTTCTCCGGCGACGACGTCGACAAGCCGGCCGGGGTGCTCTCCGGCGGGGAGAAGACCCGTCTGGCGCTGGCCACCCTGGTGGTCTCCTCCGCCAACGTGCTGCTGCTCGACGAGCCCACCAACAACCTCGACCCGGCCAGCCGCGAGGAGATCCTGGGCGCGCTGCGCGAGTTCTCCGGCGCGGTCGTGCTGGTCACCCACGACGAGGGCGCGGTCGAGGCGCTCGACCCGGAGCGGATCATCCTGCTGCCGGACGGCGTGGAGGACCTGTGGAACCCGTCGTACGCCGATCTGGTCTCCTTGGCCTGACCGGAAGTAGACACGACATCCGCTATTCGGATGAGAATATCTAGTCCTTTCGGCGTGTCTGGGAATGAAGTAGACCCGGATTCCGTTTAAGGACTTTCCGTCGGCCCGCCACGTGATCGTGGCGGGCCGACGCTGCTGATCAGCTATTTCGCAGCGAACGGCGCTATCCGCCCGGGGGCGTGCACTCTGTGTGAGCGCCCTGATGCGCTCGGATCACCACCGGCTGACCACCCTTTTGCGACATGGACCTTGTCGAATGGGTGGCCAGGACGAGAGGGATGGGTGATCATGGGAATCTGACCGAGCAACGCTACGAGGAGGCACGGGTGGCCGAGACTCTGAAAAAGGGCAGCCGGGTGACCGGTGCCGCGCGTGAGAAGCTCGCGGCCGATCTCAAGAAGAAGTACGACTCCGGGGCGAGCATTCGCGCTCTCGCGGAGGAGACCGGTCGTTCGTACGGCTTCGTGCACCGCATGCTGAGCGAGTCCGGAGTGATTCTCCGGGGCCGCGGCGGTGCCACGCGGGGCAAGAACAAGGCGACTGCCGGGGCCGGGTCCTGACGGTTCGTCAGCTGAGGGGCTGAATGGCGCGGCGGCAGGACGCCGGTCGAGGAGACGACAATCGGTCATCGATTGGGTGTCCGCCCTCGGATCGTGTGGACCGGCCGCCGATCGTCATGTCCGGGGGCGACTCGCCCCCTTTTCGGCTTTTCATCGCTCTTTCCTTTCGTTCTTCGCCGATTCCGGCGGGCCCGTCGATCTTTCCCGGCCGGGGCCCTGCCCTCGCGCGTCGAGTTTTGTTACTCTCCGGTAGCCAAGTCCCTCGCCACCGGAGGTCCCCGCATGACCGCCCCCGCCACCGACCCGCAGGCCCCGAGCTGGGAGCGGGACGGCGTCCGCCTGGAGATCGAAGGCGAACTCGCCGTCATCACCCTGTGTCAGCCCAAGCGGCGCAACGCCCAGTCGCCCGCGCTCTGGCGCGCCCTCACCGACGCCGGCCGTGACCTGCCCGGCAGCGTCCGGGTGGTGCTGCTGCGCGCGGAGGGGGTCTCCTTCTCCGCCGGGCTGGACCGGGCCATGTTCACCGCCGAGGGCATCCCGGGTGAGCCCACCTTCCTGCAGCTCGCCGCGTCCACCGACCGCGAGCTGGACGACGCCATCGCCTCGTACCAGGAGGCCTTCACCTGGTGGCGCCGTCCGGACCTGATCTCCATCGCGGCCGTCCAGGGCCATGCCGTCGGCGCGGGCTTCCAGCTGGCCCTCGGCTGCGACCTGCGGGTGGTCGCCGAGGACGTGCAGTTCGCCATGAAGGAGACCTCGCTGGGCCTCGTCCCGGACCTGGCCGGGACCAAGCCGCTCACCGAACTCGTCGGCTACGCGCGGGCGCTGGAGATCTGCGCGACCGGCCGCTGGGTGGGCGCCGAGGAGGCCGCCGCGATCGGGCTGGCCAACCTGGCCGTCCCGGGGGAGGAGCTGGACGGTGCCGCCCGTGACCTCGCGGCGGCCCTGCTGGGCGCCCCGCGCGGCGCGGTGATCGAGACCAAGGCCCTGCTGCAGGGAGCCGCCGGACGCTCCTTCGACGAGCAGCGCTCGGCCGAACGGGCGGCGCAGGCCCGTCGGCTGCGCGAGCTCGCCGGGATCGGCGACTGACCGTACGGCATCGACGCAGGGCCCGGCCCCGGGGGACCACCCCGGGGCCGGGCCCTGTCCGTTACCCGGGGTCGGGCCGCCGCCGCTCGACGGGCGGGGATCGTGGCGAAATGCCAGAGTTGTGGAGGTTTGCGATATAGCTGGACCCGCACGACGGGAGATGCGCCCATGCCTGACACTCCGACGCCCGCGACCATGCACAAGCACCCCGGCAGCGGCGGTGCGCCGACCCCCGGCTCGCCGCCGGGCGCCGTCGGCGGCGCCACGCCGTCGGCGGAGCGCGGCCGCACCGCGCTGGCCGTCGGTGTGGTGGAGAAGATCGCCGGGATGGCCGCCCGCGAGGTCACCGGAATCCACGCGCTCGGCTCCGGGCTGGCCCGGACCTTCGGCGCGATGCGGGACCGGGTGCCTGGCGGCAAGCCCAGTGTCGGGCGGGGCATCAAGGCCGAGGTCGGCGAGAAACAGACCGCGATCGACATCGCCCTGGTGGTGGAGTACGGCGTGGTCATCCCCGAACTCGCCCGCCAGGTACGGGAGAACATCATCGGCGCGGTCGAACGGATGACCGGCCTGGAAGTCGTCGAGGTCAACATCGCGGTCAACGACGTCCACCTCCCGGACGAACCCGAGTACGAGGAGGAAGAGGAGCCGGTGGCGACGCCCGGGCAGCGGCCGAAGCTCAAGTAGGACGTCAGGGGGAGCGGGGGCCGGACCGGACGAGGCAGCGGGAGACGAGGGAGTAGCGGATGAACCTGGCCATCGTGGGCCTGGTGGTGGGCATGGCCCTCGGCTTCGCCGGGTACTTCGGCGGCTTCGCGGCCTTTCTGCTGGTGGCCGCGCTCGGGCTGGTCGGCTTCGTGGCCGGGCGCCTGCTGGAGGGCGACATCGAGCTGGGCGACCTGGGAGACCTGCTCCGCGGCCGCGACCGGCGCCGCTGATGGCGGCCGCCGCGCCCGCCTCCGCCACCGCTTCGGTTCCCGCGCCGGGGCGTCGAGGGCGGCTGCGGGTCGCCGACCGGGTGTACGCCCGGATCGCGGCCCGGGCCACCCGGGAGGTGCTGGCCGGCGCCTGGCCCGCCGGGCGGGAGAAGGGGGCGCCGCCGCAGGTCTCGGTGACCGTACCGGGGAGCACGGTGACCGTCCGGGTCGCGGTCGAGCTGCCCTTCCCGTCGGACATCGCGGCGCTGGCCGGCGCGGTGCGGGAGCGGATCGCCGAACGGGTCGCGGGGCTGACCGGGACGAGGGTGTCGGACGTGGTGGTCGTGGTCGAGAAGCTGGTGACGGGGAGCACCTCGTGAGCGCGCAGGACCCCGGGGCGCGGGACGAGCCGGCGCCGGAGCCGGAGGCGGCATCGGACCCGCGGCCGAGGAAGGCCCGCAGGCTGCGGGCATCCCGTACGGCCGCGGCGGCGGTGGTGGCCACGGGGGTGCTGGTGGTGGCGGGGGCGTTGCTGTACGACGTGGTCGCGGTGCGGGTGGGGCAGCCGGCCCGGCGGTGGCGGGCGCAGATCGCCGACGAGCTGGCGGCGCGGCACCTCGACGATCTGGCGGTGCTGGTGGGAGCCGGAGCGGTGACGGTGCTCGGCGGGTGGCTGCTGTGGCTGGCCGTCGCACCCGGCTCCCGTCGGTGGCTCGCCCTGCGGCCCTACGGGGGGACGACCGCGGCCATCGACCGGGCCGGGGTCGGACACCTGCTGGCGGACCGGGCGGCGGGGCTGGACGGGATCGACCGGCTGCGGATCCGGGTCGGGCGGCGGCGGGTGCGGGTCTCACTGGAGGGGGTGGCCGATCCGGCGCTGGTGCAGCGGCAGTTGCGCGACGAGCTGGCGCGGGTGGGGCTGGGGCGGCCGCCGCGGCTGGACGTGCGGACGGCGCGCGGGGCCGCCCGTGGCGCGGGGCCGGGGGCGGGGGCGGCGGGGTGAGGCGGTCGGTCGTCAACCGGGTGCTGCTGGGGGTGGTGGGGGCGGTGCTGCTGGCCGTCGGGGTGCTGGTGCTGGCGGGCGGACTCGACCTGTACCGGCGGCTGGGCGTCCGTCCGCCGGAGTGGTGGCCGCTCACCTCGCCGGACCAGCCGGTGGTCAGCGCGCGCTCCCGGGGGCGATGGGTGGCGTCGACCTGGTGGTGGCCGACGGTGATCGGCGGACTGTCCGTACTGGTGGCGGGGACGGCGTGGTGGCTGGTGGCGCAGCTGAGGCGCACCGGGCTGTCGAGCATCGCGGTGCCGACGCCGGGGGTGAGCGGGCTACGGCTGCGGGTCGGCGCGCGGGCGCTGGAGGAGGCGCTGGAGAACGGGACGGCGGTGCTGCCGGAGGTGGAGCGGGCCGGGGTGCGGCTGGTGCGGGCGCCGGGGCATCCGCGGCTGCGCGGGGCGGTGCGGTTGAGACCGGGCGGCGATCCGGCCGCGCTGGTGGAGCACTTCGAGGACGGGCCCCGGAGAGACGCCCGGGGGAGCCTGCGACTGGCCGAGCTGCCGGCCGATCTGCGGATCCGGGTCCTGCAGGCGGCCCCCGCCGAGCCCCGGCACGGGCGGGCTCGGCGCGGGCGGCGGCCGTCGAGAGTGGAGTAGGGGGAGTGGAGCAATGGGAGTGGAACGGCCGGAGGGGAGCGGACCGGGTCAGAGCGGGCGGGTGGCGCCGCCGTCGACGGGGACCATGACGCCGGTCAGGTAGGAGGCGGCGGGGGAGAGCAGGAAGGCGGCGACCTTGCCGAACTCCTCGGGGGCGCCGTAGCGGCGGAGCGGGATGGCGGCGCCGGCCCGGGCGCGGGCGGCGTCCGGGTCGGGGGCGAGGGCGTCGAGCTCACGGACCCGGTCGGTGTCGATCCGGCCGGGGAGCAGGCCGAGCACGCGGATGCCGCGGGGGCCGAGTTCGTCGGCGAGGGACTTGGCGGCCATGGCGAGACCGGGGCGCAGGCCGTTGGAGATGCCCAGGCCGGGGATCGGCTGGCGGACCGAGCTGGAGAGCACGAAGGCGATCACCCCGCCGTCGGAGAGCGCGGCGGCGCCGGCGCGGGCGAGCCGGAGGGCGCCGAGGAAGACGCTCTCGAAGGCGTCGCGCCAGGCCTCCTCGGGGGTGGTCTCGACCGGGCCGGCCTGGGGGCCGCCGACGCTGATCAGGATGCCGTCGAGACGGCCGAAGTGCTCCCGGGCCTCGGCGATCAGGCGTTCGGGGGTGTCGGCGTCGGCGTTGTCGGCGACGAGGCCCCGGGCGGTGCCGAGGGTCCCGAGTTCGGCGACGGCGGTGTCGACGGCCTTCTGGGTGCGGCCGCTGATCAGCACCCGGGCGCCGTCGGCGGCGAGTTCACGGGCACTGGCGAGGCCGAGGCCCCGGGTGGCGCCGGTGACGATGTAGGCCTGGTCTTTCAGTCCGAGATCCATGGGAGACATCTTGCCGGGCCGGGTGGCGGGCGGGTGTGTCCGGGGGCGCGGCTCCCGGGAGGGGGCTGGCGTTGACGCCCGGGGGAAGGTTTACGGTCGTCGCCGGACGTGCGGGAGGAGTGGTTCGGCATGCGGATCGGGGAGTTGGCGGAGCGGGCGGGGACGACCACGCGGGCGTTGCGGTACTACGAGCAGTTGGGACTGCTGCCGGCCCGGCGGGCGGGCAACGGGTACCGGGCCTACGACGAGGGTGATCTGCGGCTGCTGCGGGAGATCCGGATGCTGCAGGACTTCGGGTTCGGACTGGAGGAGACCAGGCCGTTCGTGGAGTGCCTGCGGGCGGGGCACCCGGAAGGGGACTCGTGCCCGGCCTCTCTGGAGGTGTACCGCCGGAAGTTGGCGGAGCTGGACGAGTGCGTCGCCCGGCTCCAGGACGTGCGGGCGCGGGTGGCGGGGCAGTTCGAGCGGGCGCGCAAGGCCCGGGACGAGCTGGCCGCCACCGAGCTGCCGCCGCTGTGTGAACTGGTGAAGGAGTAGACGGTGGTGCGGATCACGGGCGTGCCGGCGGTGACGGACGAGACGTTCGCCACGGAGGTGCTGGCGGCCGAAGGGCCGGTGCTGGTGGACTTCACGGCGGACTGGTGCCCGCCGTGCCGGATGATGGCGCCGGTGCTGGCGGACATCGCGCGGGAGGAGGCGCACCGGCTGCGGGTGGTGACCGTGGACGTGGACCGCAACCCGCGGGCCCCGGCGGCGTACGGGGTGCTGTCGATGCCGACGCTGATCGTGTTCCGGGACGGGCAGCCGGTGCGGTCGGTGGTCGGGGCGCGGGCGAAGGCGCGGCTGCTCAGGGAGCTGGCGGACGTGCTCTAGGGCCGGACGCGCTCTAGGCGGGGACGGCGTCCAGCGGGACCTCGGCCTCGGCGGCCTGCTTGGCGCGGTCCTTGGCCTCGCGGCGGGCGAGGACCCAGACGCCGACCGGGATCATCGCGGTGAACAGCCACCACTGGACGGCGTAGGCCATGTGCGGCCCGATGTCGGAGTGGTTCGGCTCGGGGATCAGCTGGGGCTGGTCGGCCGGGGCCGGCGCGGTGCCGGTGAGTTCGAGGTAGCCGCCGAGCAGGGACGCGCCGGTCCGCTTGGCCTGTTCGTCGGTGTTGATCAGGTTGAACTGGCGGTCGGGCAGGCCGGAGCGGTCCTTGATACCGCTGGCGCCGTAGGTCTCCTCGGCGCGCAGGCGGCCGGTGAGGGAGACCTCGCCGGTGGGGGCGGTGGGAACCGGCGGGTAGTCGGCGGCCCCGGCACCGGAGGCGACCCAGCCGCGGTTGACCAGGACGGTTCCCTTGCCGTCGGAGAGCCGGAACGGGGTCACCACGAAGTAGCCGATGGTCCCGCTGGAGTCGGTCCGCTTGCGGACCACGAACTCGTGCGCCGGGTCGTACTCCCCGATGGCGGTCGCGGTGCGCCAGGTGAGGTCCTTGGGGACCGCGAAACCCGGCGTCGGAGAGAGCGTGTCGAACGGGACCGGCGCGGCCGTGAGGGCCTGGCCGATCAGCTCGTTCCGGGCCACCCGGGCCTCGTGGCGGTGCAGCTGCCAGAAGCCCAGCTTGATCGTCGCGGGGATCAGCAGCAGCGCGATCAGCATGGTGATCAGCCACTGTCGGGTCAGCAGAAATCGGTACACATGGGAACGGTACGCCGACCTCACAAGCGGCTCACGCACCGGGGTGCGGGGCGACCTCGCGCAGCAGTTGGAGGAAGGCGTCCTCGCCGACCACCGGGGTGCCGACCTCTCGGGCCTTGCGGGCCTTGCCGCTCCAGCTGTCCGAGTCATTGGTGACCAACAGGCTGGTGAGGCGGCTCACCGAGCCGGCGATGTGCAGCCCGGCCTCGACCGCGCGGTCCTCCAGGACCTCGCGGTCGGTGGCGGTGTCGCCGCTGATGGCCACCCGCATGCCCTGGACCAGCGGCTTGCCGTCCTCCCAGCGCCCCGGGTTGGGGTACGGGCAGGGCGGGCGCTTCTTGCTCTGGCGGTAGGTGGCGCCGGTCCAGCCGCTGCGCCCGGGGGTGGCGGGCTCCTCCTCGCCGAGGTCGGTGACCGCCACGCAGTGCTGGAGCGGCAGCGGCACCCCGCCGTCGCGGGCGAGGTGCAGGCTGGGGCGGAAGGCCTCGGCGAGCACCCGGGCGTCGTCCAGGGCGTTGTGGGCGTGGCGCTGCTGGACCCCGAAGTGGGCGGCGAGCGAGGACAGTTTGCCGTTGGGCAGCGGCAGGCGAAGGTCGCGGGAGAGGACCATGGTGCACAGCCGCTGCTCGACCGGGGCGCGCAGGCCGGCCCGGGAGAACTCGCGGGAGATCATGTTCCAGTCGAAGAGCGCGTTGTGCGCGACCAGGACGCGGTTCTCCAGGCGCGTGGCGAACTCGTCGGCGATCTGGGGGAAGGTCGGGGCGGAGGAGAGCAGATCGGCGGTCAGGCCGTGGATCCAGACCGGGCCCGGGTCCCGCTCGGGGTTGACCAGGGTGTACCAGTGGTCGGTGACGTCGCCGTCCGCGTCCAGCTGGTAGACGCCCGCCGAGATGACGCGGTCGGAGCGGCCGAGGCCGGTGGTCTCGACGTCGACGACCGCGAAGCCCTCGGCGGGGGCGGCGGAGCGCTGGGCGGGAACCGGGGCGGTCCGCGGCGCTCCGTACGTCTCGGTCTGGATCGGTCGCATGGTCCAACAGGATAAGGGGCCGGGCGGGGGGCTCCGGCCGGAACGGTCCGACCGACCTGCCGGAATAAGGTGACCGGCGGGGGGTGTCGTATACCTGGTCAAGATCGTTTCAGCTAAGGAAAAGCCATGCGCGCCACCGTCATTCACGGCCCCAACGACATCCGGATCGAGGACGTACCGGACCCTGTGATCCAGCAGCCGACGGACGTGGTGCTCCGGGTGGTCAACGCCTGTATATGCGGCAGCGACCTGTGGGCCTACCGCGGGGTGGCGCGGCGGGTGGCCGGGCAGCGGATCGGGCACGAGTTCCTGGGCGTGGTCGAGGAGGTCGGCGCCGAGGTGCGCGGCTTCGCCAAGGGCGACCTGGTGGTGGCTCCGTTCGTCTGGTCGGACGGGGTGTGTGACTTCTGTCTCGAAGGCCTCCAGACCTCCTGCCCGCACGGCGGGTTCTGGGGGCAGGTCGGTTCGGACGGCGGCCAGGGAGAGGCGGTGCGGGTGCCGTTCGCGGACGGGACGCTGGTGAAGCTGCCGAAGGAGGCGGCGGGCGACGAGAAGCTGCTGCCCGGGCTGCTGGCGCTGTCCGACGTGATGGCGACCGGGCACCACGCGGCGGTCTCGGCGCGGGTGCGGCCCGGCGCGACGGTCGCCGTGGTCGGCGACGGCGCGGTGGGCCTGTGCGGTGTGCTGGCGGCGCACCGGCTGGGCGCGGGCCGGATCATCGCGCTGGGCCGGCACGAGGCCCGTACCGAACTGGCCCGCCGCTTCGGTGCGACCGACGTGGTGGCGGAGCGCGGCGAGGCCGCCGTCGAGGCGGTGAAGGAACTGACCGGCGGTCAGGGCGCGCACGCGGTGCTGGAGGCGGTCGGCACCGAGGAGTCGATGCGTACGGCCATCTCGATCGCCCGGGACGGCGGCGCGGTCGGTTACGTCGGGGTGCCGCACGGTGGCAGCGCGGGCGTCGACATCGGCCAGATGTTCGGCCGGAACGTTTCGCTGAACGGCGGCGTCGCCCCGGCCCGCGCGTACATCCCCGAGCTGCTGCCGGACGTGCTCTCGGGCGCGATCGAGCCGGGCCTGGTGTTCGACCGCACCGTCGACCTGGACGGCGTTCCGGACGGCTACCGCGCGATGGACGACCGCTCGGCCCTGAAGGTGCGGATCGCGTTCTGAGGCGTCGGCCTTCGTGGCACCGGCCCGTGCCGCCCCGCGTGGGGTGCGGCACGGGCCGGTGCCGTTGGCGCCCGGTGCCGCTGTCGCCCGATGTGGCTGCCGCTCGGTGCCGTTGTCGCCAGATGGACTGCTTTTCGGCCAATCGGATGGTGCGAGAGGGTGAACGGTCGACTGATCGCGGTCAACCCCTTCCGGGGCGGGCAGGACGCTCCTAGCATTGCGCGGCGCGCAATGGGCATGTGATGCCCCTCACGTTCGATCATCCCCCACCCGTGCGACAACGTACGCCGAAGGAGTGAGGCGAGAGTGGATTCGCCGCCGATCAGCACCGCCGCCACGGAAGCCCGACTCATCGACGACAGCGAGGAGTTCCGCACCCTGCGGCGCTCGTTCCGGAGCTTCGCCTTCCCCGTCACCATCGGCTTCGTGCTCTGGTACCTGCTCTACGTCCTGCTCTCCTGCTATGCCCCCGGGCTGATGCGCACCAAGGTCCTCGGGCACGTCAACGTGGCCCTCCTGCTCGGGCTGCTCCAGTTCGTGACCACCTTCGCCATCGCCGCCTGGTACGCCCGCTACGCGGACCGGCGGATCGACCCGGCCGCCGCGGCGATCCGCGACGCGCACGGCGCCGTCGTCCACGCCCCCCGGGAGTCCGCCGAATGACCGTGCTCGCCAGCTCCGCCACCGAGCACCGCGGCCTGACGATGGCCCTGTTCGGCTTGTTCGTCCTGGCCACTCTCGGCATCACCGTCTGGGCCGGGCGGCAGACCAAGAGCGCCTCCGACTTCTACGCCGGCGGCCGTGGCTTCACCGGCTTCCAGAACGGCCTGGCCATCTCCGGCGACTACATGTCCGCCGCCTCCTTCCTCGGCATCGCCGGGACCATCGCGCTCAGCGGCTACGACGGCTTCCTCTACTCGATCGGCTTCCTGGTCGCCTGGCTGGTCGCGCTGCTGCTGATCGCCGAACCGCTGCGCAACTCCGGCCGCTTCACGATGGCGGACGTACTCGCCTTCCGGATGCGCCAGCGCCCGGTGCGCACCGCGGCGGGCGTCTCCACCATCGTGGTGTCGATCTTCTACCTGCTCGCCCAGATGGTCGGTGCCGGCACCCTGGTGGCCCTGCTGCTGGGAGCCGAGGGGAACGCCGCCAAGCGCTGGACCATCGTCGGCGTCGGCGCGCTGATGATCGTCTATGTGGTCATAGGCGGAATGAAGGGCACCACCTGGGTGCAGATCGTCAAAGCGGTGCTGCTGATCGCCGGCGCCGCGCTGATGACCGTCCTGGTGCTGGCCAAGTACCACTTCAACCCCTCCGAACTGCTCGGCGCGGCGGCGAGCGCCAGCGGCAAGGGCGAGGCCTTCCTCCAACCAGGGCAGAAGTACGGCAGCGGCACCGCCAAACTCGACTTCATCAGTCTCGGCATCGCACTGGTGCTCGGCACCGCGGGCCTGCCGCACATCCTGGTCCGCTTCTACACCGTCCCCACCGCCAAGGCGGCCCGGAAGTCGGTGCTCTGGGCGATCGGCATCATCGGCGTCTTCTACCTGATGACCCTGGCGCTCGGCTTCGGCGCGACCGCGCTGGTCGGCCCCAAGGCCATCAAGGCGGCGAACGCGGCGGGCAACACCGCGGCCCCGCAGCTGGCCGAGGCGCTCGGCGGCGGCACCGGCACCACCGGCGGCGCGATCCTGCTCGCGGTGATCTCGGCGGTCGCCTTCGCCACCATCCTGGCCGTGGTCGCCGGACTCACCCTCGCCTCCTCGGCCTCCTTCGCGCACGACCTCTACGCCAACGTGATCCGGCGCGGCAAGGCCTCCGAGAAGGAGGAGGTGTCATCGGCGAAGTGGGCCGCGGTCGCGATCGGGGCGGTGGCGATCGTGCTCAGCCTCTTCGCCGACAAGCTCAACACCGCCGCCCTGGTCGCCCTGGCCTTCGCGGTCGCTGCCTCGGCGAACCTGCCCACCCTGCTCTACTCGCTGTTCTGGAAGCGCTTCACCACCGTCGGCGCGGTCAGCTCGGTCTACGCCGGACTGATCACCTCGGTGACCCTGGTGGTCTTCTCCCCGGTGGTCTCCGGCGCGAAGAACTCGCTCTTCCCGCACTCCGACTTCCACTGGTTCCCGCTGGAGAACCCCGGCCTGGTCTCGATCCCGGCCGGCTTCCTGGCCGGCTGGATCGGCACCCTGCTGTCCAAGGAACGTCCCGACCCGGCGAAGTACGCTGAACTGGAGGTCCGCTCACTGACCGGGTTGGGCGCCCACTGACCGTCCGACGATGACTATGCTGGCCCGGCCCGCCGTGACGGTGGCCGGGCCGGCCGCATCTCGGGGAAGGACGCACGTGCTGCTCGACACCTTCGGACGACAGGCCGTCGACCTGAGGGTCTCCCTCACGGACCGCTGCAACCTCCGCTGCACCTACTGCATGCCGGAGGAAGGCCTCCAGTGGCTGGCCAAACCGGACCTGCTGACCGACGAGGAGATCGTCAGGCTGGTCGGCGTCGCCGTCCGCGACCTGGGCGTGCGCGAGGTCCGCTTCACCGGCGGCGAGCCGCTGCTGCGCCCCGGGCTGGTCGCCGTCGTGGCCGCCTGCTCCGAACTGGAACCGCGCCCGGAACTCTCGCTGACCACCAACGGCATCGGGCTGGCCCGCACCGCGACCGCGCTGCGCGAGGCCGGGCTCGACCGGGTCAACGTCTCACTGGACACTCTCGACCCCGAGGTGTTCCACACCCTCACCCGCCGCCACCGCCACCAGGACGTGCTGGACGGGCTGGCCGCCGCCGAGGCCGCCGGGCTGGCGCCGGTCAAGCTGAACGCGGTGCTGATGCGCGGGGTCAACGACCACGAGGCGGCCGACCTGCTGGCCTGGTGCCTGGAGCGGGACTACCAGCTGCGCTTCATCGAGCAGATGCCGCTCGACGCCCAGCACGGCTGGGACCGCGCGTCGATGGTCACCGCGACGGAGATCCTGGAGCTGTTGCGGGCCCGCTTCACGCTCACCCCGGAGCCGTCCGAGCGCCGGGGCGCGGCACCCGCCGAACGCTGGCTGGTGGACGGCGGCCCGGCCCGGGTGGGCGTGATCGCCTCGGTCACCCGTCCGTTCTGCCGGGCCTGCGACCGCACCCGGCTGACCGCCGACGGCCAGGTGCGCAACTGCCTGTTCGCGACCGGCGAGACCGATCTGCGCACCGCGCTGCGCTCCGGCGCGGACGACGCGGAGCTGGCCGCGCTGTGGCGGGCGGCGATGTGGGGCAAGAAGGCCGGGGCCGGAATCGACGACCCGGAGTTCCTCCAGCCCGACCGGCCGATGTCGGCGATCGGCGGCTAGACCGGCTTCTCCGAGCCGGACCGCCTCTGGGGCCAGGCCGATCTCTCGGAGGTCAGGCCGGCTTCTCGGTGGCCTCGGCGGCCTCGGGGGTCCAGTCGGCGAAGGCGACGACCTCCTTGAGGAAGCCGCGCACCCCGAGGAACTGGGACAGGTGCTCGCGGTGCTCGTCACAGGCGAGCCAGGTCTTGCGGCGGTCCGGGGTGTGCAGCTTGGGGTTGTTCCACACCAGCACCCAGCCGGCGTCCGCCCGGCAGCCCTTGGCGGAGCAGATCGGCGTCTGCGGGGTGTCCATCGGGCCGTCCTCAACGATTGGCGGGTGAGTCTGCACCGCCAGTCTGTCACGCCCTCAGCGCGGCCGGAGCCGGGCATGGCGACGCCGGGCAGCCACGGGGGGAGCCGCCCGGCGTCGGTCCGTCGCTCCGACGGGGGATGCGGAGCGCGTACGCAGTATGTCACGCCACCACCCTCGGATGGGGAGGTCTTGCATGATTAATCTGAGCTTCTTTTGAGCTTTCGTCGGCCCGGACAGGGGCGAACTGGCCTGAAAAGGACGGTCAGTCCACGTCCTGTGAAGGATCGGTGGCCGAGGGCTTTGCCTCTCCTGTACCGGCTGTCGCACCCGCCCCACCCGTCCCGCCGGGGCCGAGCATCAGCGGGGTGTCGAGCGGGATGTCGAAGGTGCTCGGCAGCCCCGGGGCCCGCTCCCGGCCAGCGTTGGCGATCAGCACCGCGAAGTACGGCAGCAGCACGGCGCCCGCCAGTGCGGTGAACGCCAGCACCCGCTGGACGTCCCAGAGCACCACCGCGAGCAGCACACAGGCCGTACGGACCAGCATCGAGACGACGTAGCGGCGCTGGCGCCCCCGGACGTCCTCGGTGAGGCTGCTGCGCGCTCCCGTGATCCGGAAGACCCGCCCGCCGTCGGCGCTCTTGCCCATGTGTCCTACCGCCCTCGTCGCGCACCCGCGCGCCTGGCCGCGCGGCCTCCTCACGGTACGCCCGGACCGGGGCCGCGACGAGACCGGGTGCGCCGGACCCACCCGCCCGGGTGCGCGAAGGGCCTGTCCGGCGGAGCGGACAGGCCCTTCGGTTCGCGTGGGCGCCGGCGCGGCGCGGCGGGAGTCGTCGGACAGGCCTACGAGCGCCGGGAGAGGTACCGCGGGGGCACGGCGTCGGTCAGCCAGACGCCGTTCTCGCTGAGCCGGAACTCGTGGCCGGCCGCCGCCATCGCCGACGCGTGCACGGTCAGCACCACCGGACGGCCGTGCCGCGCGCCGACCTTGGTCGCCGTCTCGGTGTCCGCCGAGAGATGGACGTCCCGGCGGGCCATCGGACGCAGGCCCTCGCGGAATATCGCCGCCAGGTGCCGGTCGGCGGTGCCGTGGTAGAGCACGGGCGGCGGCACGGCGGCGGCCAGACCGAGGTCGACCGCCACCGTGTGGCCCTGGTTGGCGCGGATCGAGAGACCGTCCGGCGAGTAGCCGAAGCGGCGCTTGTCGTTGGTCGCCACGATGTGGTCCAGCTCGTCCCGGGTGAGCGGCCTGCCCCGCGCGGCGAACCCGGCGAGCAGTTCGTCGACCCGGACCCAGCCGGACCCGTCCGGTGTGACCCCCACCAGAGCGGGCTCGTGCCGCAGCACGCGCGACAGCATCTTGCTCGACCTGACCAGGCGCTTCTCGTCCATCATGTCTCTCGTATCCCCCGTGGGTCAGCGGCTAAGAGGCCTGGCTGACCGAACTCATGTTGAAGTCCGCGACACGCACGGGTGGCATCGCGGTGCGGGTGACGTAGTCGTTCCACTCGCGGGGCAGACAGCGCTCGGTGCGGCCCACCTCGGTGATCCGGTCCAGCAGGTCCACCGGGGACTCGTTGAACCGGAAGTTGTTGACCTCGCCGACGACCTCGCCGTTCTCCACCAGGTAGACGCCGTCCCGGGTGAGGCCGGTGAGCAGCAGCGTCGCCGGGTCCACCTCGCGGATGTACCAGAGGCAGGTGAGCAGCAGACCGCGCTCGGTGCGGGCGATCATCTCGTCCAGGGTCGGCGCCGACTCCTGGTCCGCCGTCTCCAGCACGAGGTTGTCGATCGCCGGGCGCAGCGGCAGGCCGGTGAGGGCGGCCGCGTGGCGGCTGGTGATCAGGTCGTTCAGCACGCCCTCGCGGATCCACTCGGTGGCGCCGACCGGCTGGCCGTTGTCGAAGACCGAGACGTCCTCGCCGCTGACATGGGCGAGCACGAACGGCGCGGCCTCCAGACCGGGCTCGTACGGGTCGGAGCGCAGCGTCAGCGGCAGGCCGCTGAGCTTGTCGCCGAGCCGGGTCCCCCCGCCCGGCTTGGAGAAGACCGTCCGGCCCTCGTGGGCGTCCCGGCCGCCGGAGGCCCAGTTGAGGCAGACCACCAGGTCGGCGATGGCCGCGGGCGGCAGCAGCGTCTCGTACCGCCCGGCCGGCAGGTCCACCTTGCGGGCGCCCCAGCCGAGCCGCTTGGTCAGCTCGGCGTGCAGGGCGGCGACGTCGATGTCGGTGAAGTCCCGGGTGCCGGCGCCCACCCAGGCTGAGCTGGACAGGTCGGCGGTCTTGGCGTTGATCTCGACCATGCCGGTGGGCTGGTCGTGGCGCAGCCGCAGGCCGGTGGAGCTGCCCAGGTAACTGGACGTCACCCCGTGCCGGGCGAAGCCGTACAGCAGTTCGCCCTGGGCGGCGGCGCGGGCGAAGGCCTCGCCGAGGGCCGGGCCGAAGGCGTCGAACACCTCGATGGAGGTCTCGGCGGGCGGCTCGGTGAAGCCGGGCGAGGAGGGCTGGTCGGCGATCAGCGGCTGGGCGTCCTCGGCCGGGCCGGCCGCGCGCGCGGCCTCCTCGGCGGCCCGCACCAGGCCCTCCACCTCGTCGGCGGTGACGGCCGAGCGGGAGACCACACCGGAGGCGGTGCCCTGGGCGCCGGCCACGGTGGCGATCACGGTGAGGCTGCGGCCGCGGGTGACGCCGTTGGTGGTCAGCGCGTTGCCCGCCCAGCGCAGGTTGGCGCTGGACGTCTCGTCGGCGATCACCACGCAGCCGTCGGCGCGGGAGAGGCCGAGCGCCAGCTCGACGAGTTCGTGGGGCTGCTTCGCGGTCATCAGTGACCCGCCTCCTGCTGGGTGTTGAGCACGTTGACGTTGCGGAACAGCGCCGACGGGCAGCCGTGGCTGACCGCCGCGATCTGGCCGGGCTGCGCCTTGCCGCAGTTGAAGGCGCCGCCGAGCCGGTAGGTCTGCGGGCCGCCGACCGCGGCCATCGAGCCCCAGAAGTCGGTGGTGGTGGCCTGGTACGCGAAGTCCTTGACCTGTCCGGCGAGTTCGCCGTCCTTGATGGCGTAGGCGCGCTGTCCGGTGAACTGGAAGTTGTAGCGCTGCTGGTCGATCGACCACGACCGGTCGCCGACGATGTACAGGCCCTTCTCCACGCCGGCGAACAGGCCTTCGGTGTCCGGGCCGTCGGCCGCGGGCCGGAGCGAGACGTTGGCCATCCGCTGCACCGGGACGTGCGCGGGGGAGTCGGCGAAGGCGCAGCCGTTGGAGCGCTCGAAGCCCTTCAGCCCGGCCATGGCGCGGTCGAGTTGGTAGCCGACCAGGACGCCGTCCTTGACCAGGTCCCAGGACTGGGTGGCCACGCCCTCGTCGTCGTAGCCGATGGTGGACAGGCCGTGCTCGGCGGTGCGGTCGCCGGTGACGTGCATCAGCTCGGAGCCGTACTTGAGCGAGCCGAGCTGGTCGAAGGTGGCGAAGGAGGTGCCGGCGTAGGCGGCCTCGTAGCCGAGGGCGCGGTCCAGTTCGGTGGCGTGGCCGATCGACTCGTGGATGGTCAGCCAGAGGTTGGTCGGGTCGACGACCAGGTCGTAGCGGCCCGCCTCGACGCTCGGCGCCTTCATCTTCTCGGCCAGCAGGACCGGCAGCTCGGCGAGTTCGGCGTCCCAGTCCCAGCCGGTGCCGGTCAGGTACTCGTAGCCGCGGCCGACCGGCGGGGCCAGGGTGCGCATCGAGTCGAAGGCGCCGGTGCGCTCGTCGACCGAGGTGGCCTCCAGCTCGGAGTTGACCCGGATCCGCTGCTGGGTGGTCACCGTGCCCGCGGTGTCCGCGTAGAACTTGTTCTCCTGGACGGTCTCCAGGGCCGCCTGGACGTGCGAGACCCCGGCGGCGGCCAGCAGCCGGGAGCTGCGCTCGGCGAGCAGCGCGGTCTTCTCGGCGTCCGGCACCTCGAAGGGGTTGAGCTCGTACGCGGAGACCCAGCTGACGTCCCGGTGCACCGGCTCGTCGGCCAGCTCGACCCGCTCGGTGGAGCCGGACGCCCGGCTGATCCCGCCGGAGAGCCGGGCCACCGCGACGGCCTGCGCGGCGACCTCGGCCGCCGCGCCGGGGGTGAGGTCGACACCGGCGGCGAAGCCCCAGGCGCCGTCCAGCAGCACGCGGACGGCGAAACCGAGCCGCACGCTGTCGGAGGTGCCGGCCGGACGTGCGTCGCGCAGCCGCCAGGAGGCGCTGCGGATCCGCTCCAGGCGGAAGTCGGCGTGGCTCGCGCCCAGTTCGCGGGCCCGGGTGAGCGCGGCGTCGGCGAGGGAGCGCAGCGGCAGGGCGAGGAACAGCGGGTCGACGGCGCGCCCGTGCGGGGCGCCGGAGCTGTCGGCCGGAAGGATCGGAGGCAATCGGGCTCCCAGGTCGCGGAGGGTGGCGGTGCGGACGCGCAGGGGCGCCCGCACCGCATCATTTCCCGTCCACCGGGTTTCCGGCCAGCGCATTTCGACCACTGCGCCGCGTTTTCGGCCGGTACCGCCCACGCCTGCCGACGAGTGGCGGGGCCGTCAGCCGACGGTCTCCCACCAGCCGTCCGGCTCCGGCGGGTTGTCGACGTCCACCCGCTCGCCCGGACGCGGTACGGCCAGCGGTACGGCCTGCTCCTTCGCCGCCTTCACCAGTCGTTCGATCGGCTCGGACCACGGGTGCAGGCCCAGGTTGAAGGTGCACCAGTGGACGGGCACCAGCAGACCGGCCGTCAGGTCCCGGTGCGCGAGCACGGCGTCCTCGGGGGTCATGTGGATGTCCGCCCAGGCCGCGTCGTAGGCGCCGATCTGGACCAGCGCGGCGTCGAACGGGCCGTGCTGCCCGCCGATCCGGGCGTAGCCCTCGAAGTAGCCGGAGTCGCCGGTGTAGAAGACCTTGCGGCGCGGGCCGGCGATCACCCAGGAGCCCCACAGGGTGGTGTTGCGAGTCAGCCCGCGGCCGGAGAAGTGGTGTGCGGCGGTCAGGGTGAGCACCAGGTCGCCCAGGGTGCAGGTCTCGTCCCAGTCCAGTTCGATGATCCGGTGCTCGGGGACACCCCAGTGGCGCAGATGGGCGCCGATGCCCAGCGGCACCGCGAAGGGCGCGGACTGGCTGCGCACCAGGCGCTTGACCGTCGCCATGTCCAGGTGGTCGTAGTGGTCGTGCGAGATCAGCACCGCGTCGACCGGCGGCAGCTCCTCCAGTTCCACCGGCACCGGGTGCAGCCGCTTGGGGCCGACGTGCGCGGCGGGGGAGCAGCGCTCGCTCCAGACCGGGTCGAGCAGCACCCGGAAGCCCTCGATCTCCACCAGTGCGGAGGCGTGCCCGTACCAGGTGACCTCCACGCCCTCGGCGGCCGGGCCGGGCGGGGTGGCGGGGCGCACGGTCGGCACCGGGTGGTCGGGGACGCGGCCGGCCCGCTCGAACAGCATCCGGCGGGCGGTGGCGCCGTCGAAGCCGGGCGCCCCGGCGGCGCGGGCGAGGGTGGAGGGCGCGTTGTGGAAGACGCCGTCGCGGTACTGCGGGGAGTTGCGCACCCGCTCCTCGCGCTCGCCGTCCGGCCGTCGCCCGAACGCTGCCGGCATGTCGCGCAGCGCCCAGGCGGCCGCGCTCAGGCCGGCCGCCAGGGCGGTGAGGGCCAGCAGTCGTCCGCGTCGGTGGGTGCTCCCGGGGCGTGCCTTGGTCATCCGCTCTGCCTTCGTCGCTCGCCGGGATGGTCGGGGATCGGTACGGCCGATCCCGGGCCGGCCGGCACCACGGGGGCAACGGGTGTGCCTGTCCGTGTTGTTCCCGTACAGTCGCCCCGATCCGGGCGGCGCCCCGGCCTGGGCGATGTCCGCCACCGTGTGGCCCCGGCGGGTAAGGATTTGTCGGATTGCGACAGATCCATCGGTGCGGCGCTGTGGGGGCCCGATGCGCCGCCACCGCCGAGCGCCCGATAGCGTCACACTGCGTACGCGTTCCTGTGTACGTGCTCACACACGGAGAGAGGTGGATCGTTGAGCCGCTCGGTTCTCGTCACCGGAGGAAACCGGGGCATCGGCCTCGCGATCGCCCAGGCTTTCGCCGAGGCGGGCGACAAGGTGGCCATCACCAGCCGCTCGGGCGAGGTGCCCGAGGCGCTGGCCAAGTACGACGTCCTCGCGGTCCGCTGTGACATCACGGACGCCGCGCAGGTGGACGCCGCTTTCACCGAGATCGAGCAGAAGCAGGGCGCGGTCGAGGTGCTGGTCGCCAACGCGGGCATCACCAAGGACACCCTGATGCTGCGGATGTCCGAGGAGGACTTCACCTCCGTCCTGGACACCAACCTGACCGGCACCTTCCGGGTGGTCAAGCGCGCCTCCAAGCTGATGATGCGCGCCAAGAAGGGCCGCGTCGTGCTGATCTCCTCCGTGGTGGGCCTCTCCGGCTCGCCGGGCCAGGCCAACTACGCCGCCTCCAAGGCCGGCCTGGTCGGCTTCGCCCGCTCGCTGGCGCGCGAGCTCGGCCCGCGCAACATCACCGTCAACGTGGTCGCCCCCGGCTTCGTCGACACCGACATGACCGCCGTGCTCAGTGACGAGCGCCGCGCGGAGATCGTCGCGGGCGTGCCGCTGGGCCGCTACGCGGCGCCCGCCGAGGTCGCCTCCACCGTGCGGTTCCTCGGGTCGGACGAGGCCGCGTACATCACCGGAGCCGTCATTCCCGTCGACGGCGGATTGGGCATGGGTCACTGATCATGAGTGGAATCCTCGAAGGCAAGCGGATCCTGATCACCGGTGTGCTGATGGAGTCCTCCATCGCCTTCCACACCGCCAAGCTCGCTCAGCAGCAGGGCGCGGAGATCATCCTCACCGCCTTTCCGCGCCCGAGCCTGACCGAGCGGATCGCCAAGAAGCTGCCGCACCCGGTCAAGGTGCTGGAGCTGGACGTCTCCAACCCGGAGCAGCTGGCCGGCATCGCCGACCAGGTCCGCGAGCACCTGCCGACCCTGGACGGCATCGTCCACTCGATCGGCTTCGCGCCGCAGGACGCGCTGGGCGGCAGCTTCCTGGACACCCCGTGGGAGTCCGTGGCCACCGCGATGCACGTCTCGGCGTACTCGCTGAAGTCGCTCACCACGGCGCTGCTGCCGCTGATGCAGGACGGCGGTTCGGTGGTCGGCCTGACCTTCGACGCGCAGTTCGCCTGGCCGCAGTACGACTGGATGGGCCCGGCCAAGGCCGCCCTGGAGTCGACCAACCGCTACCTGGCGCGCTACCTGGGCGAGCGGAACATCCGCTGCAACCTGGTCTCGGCCGGTCCGATCGGCTCGATGGCCGCCAAGTCCATCCCGGGCTTCGGCGAGCTGGCCGACACCTGGAACCACCGCTCCCCGCTGAAGTGGGACCTGAGCGACCCGGAGCCGGCCGGCCGCGGCATCGTCGCGCTGCTGTCGGACTGGTTCCCGAAGACCACCGGCGAGATCGTCCACGTCGACGGCGGTCTGCACGCCATCGGCGCCTGACGCTCCTGCCGTACGCCGCTGCCCGGTCCTCCTTCGCGGGAGGGCCGGGCAGCGGCGTTTCGGCGGTGGGGCGTTTCGGCGGATGGGTGGGTGCCCGGACCTCGGCTGCTCAGACCTCGGCGGTGGCGCAGGCGCCGATCGCCCGGCCGGCCTCGACCGAGGCGCGCTGGGCGTCGCCGTCCCGGATGGCCTCCAGGATGGTGTGGTGGCCGATGTAGCGCTCGGCGATCAGCTCGGGGCCGACGTCGTGCCGCAGGTGCTCGCGGGTGACCTCGCCGAGGTCGGCGTAGACGGCGAGCAGGACGTCGTTGTGGGCGGCGGCCACCACGGCCTGGTGGAAGGCGGCATCGGCCTGGACGAAGTCCTCGGCGTCGCCGGAGTGCCAGGCGCTCTCCCGGCGGGCCAGCGAGCCGTCCAGCAGTTCGAGGTCGCGCGCGGTACGGCGGTGGGCGGCGAGGCCCGCGGCGGAGGTCTCCAGCGCGGCTCTCAGCTCGGCGACCTGGGCCTGGTCGGCGTCGGCGAAGCGGCGGTGCATCACCCCGGCCAGCTCGCTGGTGGCCAGCACGTAGGTGCCGGAGCCCTGCCGGATGTCGAGCAGGCCGTTGTGGGCGAGGGCGCGGACGGCCTCGCGGACGGTGTTGCGCGCGACGCCGAGCTGCTCGACCAGGGCGGCCTCGGTGGGGATGCGTGAGCCGACCTGCCACTCCCCGGACGTGATCTGGGCACGCAGTTGTGCGATCACCTGATCGGACAGCGGGGTGCGCCTCGGCGAGGACAGCGCCACGGGGACTCCTTGCGACTACGGCTCGGGTGGGGCCTGGGTGGAAGGTGGCCGGTGGATGAACGTGAACGGTCGGAACATCATGCCAATTCCAGGGTGCATCAATTCATCCCATCATTCTATGATGACCCTCATGCCCGCAGCTGACACCACCGCTTCCTCCTCCCGAACCGAGGCCCCGCCACAGCCGAACGAGCGGCCCGCCGCCGGCTCCACCAAGTACCTGGGCTGGCTGTTCGCCGTCGCGATCGCCGCCGCCGCCTTCAACCTGCGCCCCGTGGTCACCAGCCTCGGGCCGCTGCTCGACCAGGTCCGCACCGACCTCGGGATGAACCCGACGCTCGCCGGGCTGCTCACCGCCGTCCCGTCGCTGTGCTTCGCGCTGTTCGGCTTCGCCGCGCCCGCCGCGGCCCGCCGGATCGGCCCGATCGCGGTGATCACGGCCGGGATGGGCGCTATCACCGCGGGCGTGCTGGCCCGATCCTTCGCCGGCGGCACCGCGGTCTTCCTGCTGTTCACCGCGCTCGCCCTGGCCGGGGTCGCGGTCTCCAACGTGCTGCTGCCGGTGGTGATCAAGCGGTACTTCCCGGAGAAGGTCGGTCCGATGATCGGCCTGTACTCCATGGCACTGTCCGCCGGCACCGCGCTCGCCGCCCTGGTCAGCGTGCCGCTGACCAGCACGCTGGGCGGCGACTGGCGCTACGGCCTGGGCGTCTGGGCCGCCCTGGGCGCGCTCGCCCTGCTGCTCTGGCTGCCGGTGCTGATCGCCAGGCGCGAACGCGGTGAGCGCGCGGGCGGCGCGGCGGCCCCCGCCAGGCTGCCGATCACCCGCAGCCGTACGGCCTGGGCGCTGGCCGGCTTCTTCGGCCTCCAGGCCACCGGCGCGTACGTGGTGATGGGCTGGCTGCCGAAGATCTTCCAGGACTCGGGCATCGACAAGGGCACCTCCGGGGTGCTGCTCGCGGTCACCATGGTGATCGGCGTGCCGGTCTCCTTCGTGCTGCCCAACCTGGCCGCCCGGCGCGGTGACCAGCGCCTGTTCGTGGTGGTGCTGGCCGCCTGCGGCATCGCCGGGTACGCCGGACTTGCCCTCGCCCCGGCCGGGGCGCCGTGGGTCTGGGCGGTCCTGGTGGGCCTGTCCAACTGCGCCTTCCCGCTGGTGCTGACGATGATCGGGCTGCGTGCCCGGACCGCGGGCGGAGTGGCGCAGCTGTCCGTCTTCGCCCAGGGCGTCGGCTACCTGATCTCCGTCCCGGGCCCGATCCTGATCGGCCGGATCTACCAGGTCACCGGCGAGTGGTACTGGCCGCTGGGCTTCCTGGCACTGCTGCTGGTGCCGCAGATGCTGTTCGGCCTGCGCGCGGCGCGGGCCCGGCACATCGAGGACGAGGCGGTGCATCCGGCTCGGTCGGCGGGTCGGGCCGAGGCGTAGGCGTCCACCACGGGGGCGTGACGGCGGGAGGCGGGGCGCGGTGGTGCAGACCGAGGTCGCGCTCTGTCGGGGAAGGCCAAGGCCGGACCGCGCTCTGAGAGGGAAGGTCAAGGCCCGGCCAAGACGGCGGGGCCAGCGGATGGCGGGCATGTTCGGGATGGAAGAATTCCGGACATGCCCGTTCTCGATCCCAATCCCACCGACGGCCGCAAGCAGCTCGGCCGTATCGCCCTCGCCATCGTCGCCATCGCGGTGCTGGTGTCGGTCATCGCCACCGTCGCCTCCTCGATGGGCTGACGGACGCCCGTACGCCACCTGGCGCCCTGGTGAACGGGGCGTGATGACACTCGTCGTCCCTCGGAGTGGCGGCATCCGGGAGCATCGCGCCCCCGGGCCGCTTTTCTGCCAAGCTTGCTGGGTATGAGCGCCGACACACCCCGCAGGATCATCGTTCTCCGCCATGCCAAGGCCGACTGGCCGAACGGGGTGGACGACCACGAGCGGCCGCTGGCCGACCGGGGCCGCCACCAGGCCCCGGACGCCGGCCGCTGGCTGGTCGACTCCGGCATCAACCCCGACTACGTGCTCTGCTCCACCGCGCTGCGCACCCGAGAGACCTGGAAGCTGGCGGCGCACGAGCTGCCCAAGCGCGCCCGCAAGACGGTGTACGAGGACCGGGTCTACGAGGCCAGCCCCGGTGAGATCATCGCCGTGCTCCAGGAGACCCCGGAGGAGTACTCGGACCTGGTGCTGGTCGGACACAACCCGGGTGTGCTGGGCCTGACCCAGGTGCTGGCCGGGGACGCCGGTGACCGGGACGCGCTGGAACGGCTGCGGCTCGGAGGCTTCCCGACGGCGGCGATCGCGGTGCTGAGCTTCAGCGGTTCCTGGAAGGGCGTCGAGCCGGGTGTGGCCGAGCTGGTCTCGTACTACACGCCGCAGGACTGACGACCGGGGGAACGCACCTGAGGGGCGCGCGGATCGTCCGCGCGCCCCTCGGAGAGCCGATCGGGTGCTACTCGGTCGGGGTGCCGTACAGGGCGTCGGCCGCCTCGACCTCCTCGCGGGTGATGCCCAGCAGGTACAGCACGGTGTCCAGGAACGGCACGTTCACCGCGGTGTCGGCGGCCTCGCGCACCACCGGCTTGGCGTTGAAGGCCACCCCGAGACCGGCCGCGTTCAGCATGTCCAGGTCGTTGGCACCGTCGCCGATCGCCACCGTCTGCTCCAGCGGCACCTTGGCCCGCTCGGCGAAGCGGGCCAGCCAGCGGGCCTTGCCCGCCCGGTCCACGATCTCGCCGACCACCCGGCCGGTGAACTTGCCGTCCACCACCTCCAGGGTGTTCGCGGCCGCGAAGTCCAGCCCCAGCTGTTCCACCAGGTGGTCGGTGACCTGGGTGAACCCGCCGGACACCACCGCGACCTGGTAGCCGAGACGCTGGAGCGTACGGATCAGGGTGCGCGCGCCCGGGGTGAAGCGGACCTCGGCGCGCACCTTCTCGGTCACCGAGGCGTCCAGCCCGGCCAGCAGCGCCACCCGGGCGCGCAGCGACTCGGCGAAGTCCAGCTCGCCACGCATCGCCGCCGCCGTCACCTCGGCGACCTTCTCCTCGCAGCCCGCGTGGGCGGCGAACAGCTCGATCACCTCGTCCTGGATGAGCGTGGAGTCGACGTCCATGACCACCAGGCGCTTGGCCCGGCGCTCCAGACCGGCGGCGACCACCGCGACGTCCACCCGCTGGGTGGCCGCTTCCTGGGCCAGCGCGGCCCGCAGCTCGTCGGTGGCCACACCGGAGACGGCCAGCTCGACCGCCGTCACCGGGTACTTGGCGAGTCGGAAGACACGGTCGATGTTGCCGCCCGAGGCGGTGATCCGGGAGGTGAGCGCGCAGACGGCGGCGGCGGTCAGCGGGTTGCCGAGCACCGTGACGTGCGAGCGGCCCTCGCGGCGCGGCCGGTTGTCACCGATACCGGAGATGATCTCGGCCTGCAGCTTCTGCTCGTCGGCCCAGCGGTGGACGGTGGCCCGCAGGCCGCCCTCGGCGCCGGGTGCCGTAGGAGGGGTGACCAGGGCGCACAGCGTGATGCGGCCGCGGGTGACGACCTGCTCGATGTCGATGACGTCGACGCCGAAACCGGCCAGCGTCGCGAAGAGTCCGGCGGTGATGCCGGGGCGGTCCTTGCCGAACACCTTGACGAGCAGGGTGCGCTCGTCCGTGGTCCGGTGCTGGGCGGCGGGGAGAGGCTCAGCGGCCAGGGGCGATGCGTTCATGGTGCCTCCCACGCTACCGGGCGCGAGGTGGCCCGGGAGCACCCGTCCCACCTCGCGGGACGCGGCGGCTCCGGGGTCGGTAGCAGCCTGGTCACAGTCACCCGGGGTGGCTTTCACCGGCGGTCGGCGGGCTGGAATGATTCCCCCCGTCAGTCAGAGGAACATCGCACCCCCGGCCGGGGGCCACAATTCGGGGGAACCGAGAGAGCGGGGCAGGCGAGCAGTGCCGCAACTCGTCATTGAGATCAACGGACAGCAGCGGACTCTGGAGCCCGGGCGGTCCTACACCATCGGGCGCAACCCGCAGTCGGACTTCCTGTTCGACGACGCCAGGGTCTCCTGGCAGCACGGGACCATCAGCTTCAACGGCAGCGGTTGGCAGCTGGACGACCACGGCAGCACCAACGGAACGTACGTGGCCGGCGCCCGCACCATGCAGGCCCAGCTGTTCCCCGGTGCCGTGGTCAACCTCGGCAACCCGGAGAACGGCCCCCGGCTCGGCTTCTCCGCACCAGCGCACGCCGCCGCTCCACACTCCGGTGCTCCGCATGCCGGTGTACCGCAGGCGAGTGCTCCGCAGGCCACCCCGATGCACGAGGCCGCCACCAGCCGCGGCCCGGTGCCCACGCCGCAGCAGCCCGGCCCGCAGCAGGGCTGGCCGCAGCACGACCCGTACCAGCAGCCGCAGCAGCAGGCCTGGCCCGGTCAGCCGCAGGCCCAGCAGGCGTTCCCGCAGCAGCAGTACGCGCCGCCGCAGGCGCAGCCGGCACCGCGGCAGCAGCCCCAGCACGGCGGCTTCCCGCAGCAGGGCTTCCCGGCTCCGCCGCGGCACGGGGACGGCGGTCCGCAGCCGACCATGATCCGCAACCTGACGTCGGCCATGCGCACCGTCCGGATCGGCCGTGCGCTCGACAACGACATCGTGGTGTCCGACCTCCAGGTCTCCCGCCACCACGCCGAGCTGCGTCAGCTCCCGGACGGCCGCTACGAGATCGTCGACCTCGGCAGCCACAACGGCATCTACCTCAACGGCCAGCGGGTGCAGCGTCAGCTGATGGGCCCGCAGGACCGGCTGACCGTCGGTCACTCCGGCTTCGTCCTGGTCGGCGACCAGCTCCAGGAGTTCGTCGACACCGGCGCGGTCTCCTTCTCCGCCCGCCGCCTGACCGTCGAGGTCGAGCACAAGGGCGCCAAGAAGATCCTGCTCAACGACGTCAGCTTCGGCGTCCCGGAGAAGTCCCTGGTCGCGGTCATCGGCCCGTCCGGCTCCGGCAAGTCCACGCTGCTGCGCGCCCTCACCGGCTACCGCCCGGCCGACCGAGGCGAGGTCCTGTACGACGGCCGCAACCTCTACAAGCAGTTCGCCGAGCTCCGCTCGCGCATCGGCCTGGTGCCGCAGTCCGAGATCCTGCACCGCGAACTCACCGTCCGGAAGGGCCTCAAGTACGCGGCCCAGCTGCGCTTCCCCGGCGACACCGAGGCCCGCGAGCGCGAGGCCCGGATCGACGAGGTGCTGTACGAGCTGCGCCTGGACAAGCGCGCCGACAACAAGATCACCGCACTCTCCGGCGGCCAGCAGAAGCGTGTCTCGGTCGCTCTGGAACTGCTCACCAAGCCTTCGCTGATCTTCCTGGACGAGCCCACCTCGGGCCTCGACCCGGGCATGGACCGCGAGGTCATGCAGATGCTGCGCGGCCTCGCCGACGACGGCCGCACGATCTTGGTCGTCACCCACTCGGTGGCCGAACTCGCACTCTGCGACCGGCTGCTGGTGATGGCGCCGGGCGGTTCGGTGGCCTACTTCGGTCCGCCGGACGAGGCGCTGCACTTCTTCGGGTACGAGACCTGGGCGGACGTCTTCCAGGCTTTCGAGAACTACCCGGACCACGACTGGGCCGGCCGCTACCGGGGCTCCGTGCACTACCAGCAGTACTCCGCGCCCACCGCGGAGGCGGGCGAGGTGCAGCACGCCCAGGTCGCCCAGGAGGCCGTCAAGCCGCCGAAGCCGCAGAGCTGGGGCTCACAGCTGTGGACGCTGATGCGTCGCTACATGTCGGTGCTCGCCTCGGACCGCGGCTTCCTCGCGCTGTCCGTGCTGCTGCCCGCCGTCATCGGCGCGGTCAGCGTGCTGATCCCCAACGAACCGGGGCTCGCACCCAACCCCAAGACGCAGCTCCACCTCAACAGCGGCGCCGCGACGATCATGCTGATCCTGGCGATCGGAGCCTGCTTCTCCGGAGCGGCCAACTCGGTGCGTGAGTTGATCAAGGAGCGGGCGATCTACGAGCGAGAACGAGCCACCGGGCTCTCCCGCTCGGCGTACATGATGTCCAAGATCATCGTGCTGGGCTTCTTCAGCGTGATCCAGGGCGCCATCATCTCCGCCGTCGGCTTCCTGCCGCGCAAGCTCCCCGAGCACGGCCTGATCGTCAAGAACCTGCCGGTCATCGAGATGACCATCGGCATGATCCTGCTGAGCTTCGCCGCGATGATGTTCGGCCTGATGATCTCCGCACTGGTGAAGACCGCCGAGAAGACCATGCCGTTGCTGGTCATGTTCGCCATCGTGCAGGTCGTCTTCACCGGCTGTCTCTTCCAGATCTTCAGCAAGCCCGGACTGGAGCAGGCCGCCTGGCTGATGCCCGCCCGCTGGGGCACTGGCGTCGTGTCCACCACGCTCGACCTGTCCGTGCTCATGGGCCCCTGGAACAAGGACTTCCAGAACCCCAATTACGACCCGCTCTGGAAGCACAGCGTCGCCCAGTGGGCGATCGACGCGGGTGTGCTGATCGCCATCTCGATCGTCATCGGCGTCCTCGTGACCCGGCTCCAGCGCCGGCACGAGCCCGAGGTCATGCAGAAGGGTTGAGTCCTTCTCCGACAGGCCGAGGGGCGGCTCTCCCACTGGGGAGGGCCGCCCCTCGGCGTTCCGGGCGGTCCCGTGCCGTTCCGGGAGGGCCCTGAGGGCCCTGAGGCCTAGGTCCCCGGACCTGGGCCCGGGGCGGCCACAGGCGGACGCGGCGCTGCTTCCTACGGCGGTAGTTTGGCGGTATGCCCAGCACCACCGGAGACCACCGGGCCCACTGGGGCCCGCTGCCCGCCTGCGAACCGTGCTTGTCCGGGATCGAGGCCGTCAGCCAGGCGCTGCTCGCCATGAGCCGACACCTGGAGGTCCGCGAGGTGCTGCGCCGCATCACCGCCTCCGCCCGCGGCCTGCTCGGCGCCGAATACGCGGCCCTGGGCGTACCCGACGACCATGGCGGCTTCGCCCAGTTCGTGGTCGACGGCGTCACCGACGAGCAGTGGCGGGCGATCGGCCCCCTGCCCCGGCAGCACGGAGTGCTCGCCGCGATGCTGCACGAAACCGGGCCCACCCGGCTCGTGGACGTCCGCAAGGCACCCGCCTTCGAAGGGTGGCCCGCCGCCCACCCCGACATGGACGCATTCCTGGGCATGCCGATCCTGGACACCGACGCGGCCGAGGACGAGCCGCAGGTGATGGGTGTCATCTTCCTCGCCAACAAGCGTGGCGGCGGCCTCTTCACCGACCACGACGAGGAGCTGTTGCGGATCCTTGCCGCGCACGCCGCTCTCGCCCTGTCCAACGCCCGGCTGTACGAACGCAGCCGTGAGCTCACACTCGCCGGCGAGCGTGCCCGGATCGCCCACGATCTGCACGACGCCGTCTCGCAGAAGCTCTTCTCGCTCCGGCTCACCGCCAAGGCCGCCGCGAAGCTCGTCGACCGCGACCCGGCCCGCGCCCGCGCCGAGCTCGCCGAAGTCGCCCGGCTGGCCGCCGAGGCCGCCGACGAGCTGCGCGCCGTCGTCGTCGAGCTGCGTCCCGCCGCTCTGGAGGAGGACGGGCTGAGCGCCACCCTCGCTTCCCAGGTGCAGGTCCTCGACCGGGCACACGCCGCCGACGTGGCCTTCGCCGCCGATGGTGTCCGGGCGCTGCCGCCGGCCCAGGAGGCCGCACTGCTACGGGTCGCCCAGGAGGCGCTGCACAACGCGCTGCGCCACTCCGGCGCCCGCCGAGTCACCGTCACCCTGGCCGGGACGCCCGCGCGCGGCGCCGTACTGCGGGTGCGCGACGACGGGCGCGGCTTCGATCCGGAGTCCGTTCGTCGGGCCGGTCGCCACCTGGGCCTGGTCTCGATGCGCGACCGCGCGGCCGCTGTCGGCGGCACGCTCACCCTGGAGTCGGCCCCCGGCCGGGGGACGCTAGTCGAGATGGAGGTCCCCGGTGCCTGAGAGCACACCGTCGATCCGTGTCCTTCTGGTCGACGACCACCAGGTGGTCCGACGTGGGCTGCGCACCTTCCTGGAGGTCCAGGACGACATCGAGGTGGTCGGGGAGGCGGCCGATGGGGCAGAGGGCATCGAGCGGGCGCGTGAACTCGACCCCGATGTCGTGCTGATGGACCTCAAGATGCCTGGTGTCGACGGCATCGAGGCGCTGCGCACTCTCAAAGGGGAGGGCAGCCGGGCCCGGATCCTGATCGTCACCAGTTTCACCGAGCACCGCACGATGGTTCCCGCGCTGCGGGCCGGTGCGGCCGGCTACGTCTACAAGGACGTGGACCCGGAGGCGTTGGCAGGGGCGATCCGATCGGTGCACGCGGGCCATGTCCTGCTCCAGCCCGAGCTGGCCGAAGCACTGCTCTCCGACGAAGGCCCGCGCGCTCCGCAGGGCCGAGGCGGAACTCTCACCGAGCGAGAACGCGAAGTGCTCGGCCACATTGCCGACGGCCGTTCCAACCGCGAGATCGCCCGCAGCCTGCACCTCTCCGAGAAGACGGTGAAGACCCATGTGTCCAACATCCTCATGAAGTTGGACCTGGCCGACCGAACTCAGGCGGCGCTCTGGGCTGTTCGTCATGGGGAGACCCGCGAGGGGTAGTGCGACGGGGCGCGAGAACCCAGTGCGAACGCCGTGCCGATCAGCAGGGTTTTGGCCACGAAGGGGACCAAACGGGGGTCCGGCATGTGCCGTTCGGCATAGGTGGTCCGAATTGCGGTGGTGTGTTGTCAGTCGGCTGTGTCAGGCTGACCGCCGACACCGATCCCGAGGGAGGGCCGAGTGGACGCGATGCGCCATGGGTGCGGGCCTGCCGTGCTCGCCGATGAGTTTGAGTTGACGTGCCGTCTGGTCGACGAACCTCCGCTGTCCGGGCCCGGGTCGAGATCTGCCGCCGAGGGCAGAAGAGGAGGGTGGGAGCCCGACGGGCACTTGTCCGGATGCCAGGAGACGCGAACGGACTCCTGTGCGGTAGAGCCCGTCGGGCGCAGAGCGAACTCGACGCGGACGGCAGTCCGGGACGACCGGGAGTCCTACGGGCCTGAGCTGTTGAGGTGTCGGCTGCGGATGCGGCGTTGGCAGTTCAACCTGGCACGGGAACGTGAACTGATCCCCGAGCCGGACCTCGGTAGCGGTGCATGGTCGGCCCTCGTCGAGATGCAACTGAAGGCCCGTGCCGAGGAGATCATCCTCGCGCTGGGCGCGGTCCCGCCAATGGGCGCGACCAAAGCGGCCACGGTTCTGTGCCACACCACCGGCCTGTTGGTGATCGCCGAGGACGTCAGGCGGCTTGCCGCCGCAGGGGAGCTCCGACCGTGCGGCGGATACCGAGGCTGGCCGACGTACAGCCGAGAGGCTTTGGCCGCCGTCCAGCATGCCGCGGTGGAGCAGGTCGTCATGGAACGTATCCGCAAGGCTGCGGCCACAGCGCGGGCCGCAGCCGAGGCGCTGCATCAGCGGCTTGCGGAGAGCTACTCGGTGGAGGAGGCAGCCGAAGTCCTGGGGTGGCCGCAGTGCCGACTGGCGGCCGCCACGGCGAGGGGAGACCTGGCCGTAGGGCCCGACGGCAGGTACGAGCGCGCCGAGGTGATCGCGCTCGCCGCTGCCCCCGGAGCCCAGCAGCTCTCAGCGGTCGTCTCGCTCGTCGACGAGGGCGTTGTAGGCGGCCACCTGGGCGCGCCGGGTGGTGCGCCGCAGCGGGGCCAGGACGGACTGGCGGGCTGCCATCTCCGAGGCGCTGACGGCAGCGCCGTGCCCGCCGGAAGCGATCGACAGCAGGGCGGACACCTGACGGGCCGACTCCAGGACGCGGACCGCCCGGGGCGGGTAACCGGGGGCGAGCAGCTTGCTGTGGCCCTGACGACGGTAGGCATCGAGGGCGCGCAGGGCCTCAGGCCCTGCGCCGGCCACATCGAGGCGGGTGAGCATGACGGTGGCCTCTCGCAGCCCGTCCGCGAGCTCACGTTCGGCTTCGTGCAGCGAAGGTACGTCCGCCGGCGGTGCCTCGTTGACCGTGGAACAGTGCCACAGCACGGTGGCCGAGCGATCACCGGCAGGGCCGTACACCTGCACCTCCGGCACCAGTCCCAGCGGTGCACCCACAGCCAGGACGGCCTCGCCCGCAGCCATGGCCTGCTCGTTGAAAGCCCTCGGGCCGGTCAGCCCGAGCGGATGCCCGGCTGAGGGCAGCGCGAGACGCAGGCCCTTCACGCCGAGCACCCGAAGCCGGCCCAGCGCCCAGGTCAGCCCATGCTGCTCGCCGGGTTCGTCGCCGGGCAGCCCGGTCACCCGATGGGTCTCGTCCGCGCCCAAGACGGCCGCAGCGGCGTCATCCGGAGGCACCAGTCCCGCCAGCAGGGCATTGCCCCATGCGGTGAGCCGCCCCGAACGGGGCTCTTCGTACGGATTGTCGGCAGGAGTCGCGAGCATCCGGCCAGCCTACGGAATCGGCGGTCATCCGCGTGGCGTAGGTTTGCCCATGCGTGTGCGGCGCACCCATCCCGTGCCCACCGGCTGCCGGAGTAGGCTCGCCGCCCGCACCGACGGCCGAGAATCTTGTTTTTTGGGGAAGGCATAGGCATGAGCGACGTGCTGGAGCTGGTGGACGTATCCGTGGTCCGAGAGGGGCGCGCGCTGGTCGACCAGGTCTCGTGGTCCATCTCCGAGGGCGAGCGTTGGGTCATCCTGGGCCCGAACGGTGCCGGCAAGACCACGCTGTTGCAGATCGCCTCGTCGTACCTGTTCCCGACCTCGGGCAAGGTCACGGTTCTGGGCGAGAAGCTCGGCGAGATCGACGTCTTCGAGCTGCGTTCCCGGATCGGCCTGGCCGGTGCCGCCATGTTCGACAAGCTTCCGGCCGAGCAGACGGTGCTCCAGACCGTGCTCACCGCCGCGTACGGCATGACGGTCAGCTGGCAGGAGAGCTACGAGCAGTCGGACGAGGCCCGCGCCCTCGCTCTGCTCGACCGCCTCGGTATGGCCAATCTCACCGGCCGCAAGTTCGGCACCCTCTCCGAGGGCGAGCGCAAGCGCACTCTGATCGCCCGCGCCCTGATGACCGACCCTGAGCTGCTGCTGCTCGACGAGCCCGCGGCCGGCCTGGACCTCGGCGGCCGCGAGGACCTGGTCCGCCGGCTCGGCGCGCTCGCCCAGGATGAGTTCGCCCCGGCGATGGCCATGGTCACCCACCACGTCGAGGAGATCGCGCCCGGCTTCACCCATGTCCTGATGATCCGCCAGGGAAAGGTGCTCACGGCCGGCCCGATCGACACCGAGCTGACCGCCCGGAACCTCTCCAAGTGCTTCGGCCTGCCGCTCACCCTGGAGCGGCACGGAGACCGCTGGTCGGCCCAAGGCCTGCCGCTGGGCTGAGGCCCTGTCCGTCCGTCATTCGGAAGGTCGTCGGAAACCGGTCGCACGCGCGACCGGTTTCCGTCCGTCGACCTGCGGGAACTGTCCGCTTCGAAGGCCTTCGCTCCCTAGGATGGACGTGTGGACAGTTGGATCTGGTGGCTCCTGGCCGCCGCCGCGCTCGGCATACCGCTGGTGCTCACCGCGGTGCCTGAGTTCGCCATGTTCGCGGTCGGCGCGCTGGTCGCCGCCGGCGTGGCCGCACTGGGCGGGGGAGTGGTCCTGGAGACCTTGACCTTCGTCGCGGTCTCGGCCGCGATGGTGGTCTTCGTCCGCCCGATCGCCCGTCGGCAGCTGGAGAAGGGTCCGCAGGTCAAGATGGGCATCGAGGCGCTCCAGGGCGCCACCGCGGTCGTCGCGGAAACCGTCGACGGGGAGGGCGGGCGGATCAAGCTGAACGGCGAGATCTGGTCGGCCCGTGCGCTCCACCCGGGCCAGGTGTACCAGCCTGGACAGCAGGTCGACGTCGTCGAAATCCAGGGCGCGACCGCCCTGGTCGTCTAGGGGAGAGTCCGTGGAACCCGTCCTTATCGTTTTGGTCGTCCTGGTCGTGGTGGCCTTCATCGCGCTGATCAAGACGATCCAGGTCATCCCGCAGGCCAGCGCCGCGATCGTGGAGCGCTTCGGCCGCTACACCCGGACGCTCAACGCAGGGCTGAACATCGTCGTCCCGTTCATCGACCGCGTCCGCAACCGGATCGACCTGCGCGAGCAGGTCGTGCCGTTCCCGCCGCAGCCGGTGATCACCCAGGACAACCTGGTCGTCAATATCGACACCGTCATCTACTACCAGGTGACCGACCCCCGCGCCGCGACGTACGAGGTCGCCAGCTACATCCAGGCGATCGAGCAGCTGACCGTCACCACACTGCGCAACATCATCGGTTCGATGGACCTGGAGTCCACCCTGACCTCGCGCGAGGTCATCAACGCCGGCCTGCGCGGCGTCCTGGACGAGGCCACCGGCAAGTGGGGCATCCGGGTCAACCGCGTCGAGCTGAAGGCGATCGAGCCGCCGACCTCCATCCAGGACTCGATGGAGAAGCAGATGCGCGCCGACCGTGACAAGCGCGCCGCGATCCTCACCGCCGAAGGCCAGCGCCAGGCCCAGATCCTCAAGGCCGAGGGTGAGAAGCAGGCCGAGGTGCTCAAGGCCGAGGGTGAGGCACAGGCCGCGGTGCTGCGCGCGGACGGTGAGGCGGCCGCGATCCGCACGGTCTTCGAGGCCATCCACGACGGTGACGCCGACCAGAAGCTGCTCGCCTACCAGTACCTCCAGACCCTGCCCGAGCTGGCCAAGGGCGACTCCAACAAGCTCTGGATCATTCCCAGCGAGGTCGGCGACGCGCTCAAGGGCCTCGGTGGCGCCTTCACCGGTCTGACCGGCAACGGCGGGGTGAACGGCGGCGCGGTCGCGGCGCCCAGCGTCCCGCAGGCGGCCCCGGCGGCCACCCAGGTGCCGCTCGACCCGGCGTCCGGTCCGCGGCCGGTGGACACCGAGAAGGGTGCCGCCCGTCCCCGGGTGGACCCGGCGCGGGAGTACCCGAAGATCGACCCGGAGTGACCGGTCGGATCGTGCTTCGCCGGGGGCCCGTCGCCGAGAGGTGGCGGGCCTCCGGCCTTTCGCGGTGCGGAAGCCCCCGCACCGGGCGCTGTGGCGTGCATCCCGAATCGTGGGCGGGTCTGGTCGGTCCGCGAGGCGGTCCGGCATGATCCCTCGGACAGGACCGAGAGGAGAGGTGACCCATGACGCTCTGGGAGTCGATCGCCGTTCTGGTGGCCGGTGCCGGCGCCGGGATGATCAACGTGATCGTCGGCTCCGGGACGCTGATCACCTTCCCGGTCCTGCTCGCCGTGGGCATCCCACCGGTCACCGCCAACGTCTCCAACTCCTTCGGTCTGGTACCCGGTTCGCTCAGCGGCGTGATCGGCTACCGCCGCGAACTGGCAGGCCAGGGCCGTCGAGTGCTGCGCATGGGCAGTGCTTCGCTGCTCGGGGGGCTGGTCGGCGCGCTGTTGCTGATCAAGCTGCCGAGCGGCGCCTTCGACGCGATCGTCCCGGTGCTGATCCTGCTCGCGCTCGTCCTGGTGGTGATTCAGCCTCGGGTGGCCAAGGTCGTCGCCGCCCGTCGCCGCCCCGGCGGTGATCCGGACGGCAGCTTGCTGCTGCTGGTCGGGGTGTTCCTCACCGGCATCTACGGCGGCTACTTCGGTGCCGCGCAGGGCGTCCTGCTGATGGCGCTGATGGGCATGCTGCTCCAGGAGGACCTCCAGCGGATCAACGCGGTGAAGAACGCCTTGGCGATGATCGTCAACGGTGTTGCCGCGCTCTTCTTCCTGTTCACGTCGACGGTGAACTGGGCCGCGGCCGGTCTGATCGCGGCGGGCTCACTGGTCGGTGGCCTGGTCGGGGCGAAGGTCGGCCGCCGCCTCTCGCCGACCGTGCTGCGTGGTGTCATCGTGGTGGTCGGCCTTGCGGCCGTCACCAAGCTGCTGCTCAATTGAGTGACCGTCAGTCCGCATGAAGATCGGAGAATGGTGCCATGGCCCTGGAGATGCGTGAGACCTGCGAGCGCTGCGCGGTGTCGCTGACCGCCGACGGCGCCGCCTCGATATGTTCCTACGAGTGCACCTTCTGCTCGGACTGCACCGAGGCCATGGCCGCCACCTGCCCCAACTGCGGAGGCGAGCTGGTGACCCGTCCGCGCCGGAAGGTCGCCTGACACCGGAATCCCGGACATCCCGGAGTCCCGGCACCCGGACCGACGAGCCACCAGGAGCGCGGCGATGAGCAGCAGGGCACGGCTGAACGAGGACGAGATCACGGCGGCGCTGGCAGCATTGCCCCAGTGGACGCGGGAGGCCGACAGCATCGTCCGCAGCGCCGACGCCCCGGACTTCCCGGCCGCGATCCGGGTGGTGGTCGCGGTGGCCGAACAGGCCGAGGCGCTCGACCACCACCCTGACATCGACATCCGCTGGCGCACTCTGCGCTTCGTCCTGTCCACTCACAGCGCCGGCGGCCTCACCGGGCTGGACTTCACTCTCGCTGCCCGGATCGACGAGGCCCTGCGCGCCGAGTCGGCGGCCTGACACGGCTCGACCGAGAGGGCCGGGCCGTGCGGCGGAGGGCCCGGCCCGCGCCTTCGGGTGGGCGTGAGATGCTGACTGCCGCATCGGCAGGCAGGCAGGCAGGGCTCGGGAGGGACGGAACGGATGGCGCAGGAGCCCTTCGAAGACGCCCGTTCCCAGCAGCCGTGGCAGCCCCAGGGCCACCTTGACTGGCAGAACGGCGGGTACGGCGAATCCTCCGAGCAGGAGCAGACGCCGCAGCAGCCGTCGCAGTGGCAGCAACAGTCGGCCTACGGCTCGGCCGAGTACGGGCAGCAGCAGTCGCAGTACGGTCAGTTCGGCCGGGACGCCTACGGGCACGGGTACACCGGCTATGACCAGACCGGCTATGACCAGGGCGGATACGGCCAGAACGGGTACGGCCGGACCGGCCACGTCGAAGGCGGCCACGTCCAGGGCCAGTACGGCGGCCAGGAGCAGTACCAGCCGTATCCGCAGTACCCGGACCACGCGCAGCAGCAACACCCCTACCTGCCGTACGCCGATTCTCCTCAACCTGCCGGGGAAGGGCTGTACGTCCCGGAGGGGGCGGAGTACTCGACGGACGGCTACGTGCGCATCGAGGAGGCCGAGGCGGCGCCCGCGCCCGGCCCGGAGAAGCCCGAGGTGGCTCCTCTGTCACGGGATTCCGAGCCCCAGGCCGTTCCCGCCGCGTCGTCGCGGGCCGCCACCCGTCGAGGTGCCGCCGGCGGCACCTCCGGCTCCGATGTCGGCTCATCCCTCTCCGCGAAGGCCCGGAAGGCCGCCGACGCGGTGCTGACCGGCGAACACGTGCCCAGCCGCAGGGCCTTGCTGGTGCGGACCGGTGCCGGGGTGGCCGCGCTGGGCGTGCTGGTGGCGGCCGGGCTGATGGTGGGCGCCGAGAGTGGGGGCAGCGCGGCGGCGAGCAGCGGCGGTGAGCCGGGCTTCGCGGTGGCGCACACCCGGACGTGGGCCGCGCAGCCCGCCGCGGCCGGTACGTCCGCGAGCGACGACACCCTGATCGGCAGCTGGTTGCTGGCCGACGCGGTGGTCCGGGCCGACGGTTCCGGGGTGCGCGCGTACGACCGGACGGGCGGCAAGCCGACCTGGTCGGTGGAGCCGCCGGCTGCCGGGGCCGTCCCGTGCGGGCTGTCGGCGGGAGTGAACCAGGCGGGCCTGGGTGCGGCGCTGTTCCGTCCGCAGGGCGATCCGAAGGGCCCCTGCGCCCTGCTGTCCGTCGTGGACACCAAGACCGGTAAGACCGCTTGGACCAAGACCCTCTCGGACACGAAGGGCGTCTATTCCGCCCAGGTCGGAGTCACCGAGGACAAGGTGGTCGCCGTCGGCGACGACCGGGCGCTGGCCTGGGAGTCGGTCGACGGGAAGGACGTCTGGCAGTACACCGGGCAGGGCAGGTTCTGCACACTCTCCGGCGGCGTCAGCGGCAAGACCGTGCTCGTCGCCTCCTCCTGCGCCGATTCGACCCCCACCGACCAGGCCGTCTCGCTGAACGTCGCGGACGGCAAGGTCAGCTGGTGGCGGGGCCTGAACAACCAGCCGAAGACGGTGACCGTGCTGTCCGCGGAGCCGTCCGTGGTGCTCACCACCGGGGAAAAGCCCGAGAACGACCGGGTGTTCGCCTGGGGTCCGGGCGGCGACCCGGCCGCCGAGATCCCGGTGGTCGGCGACAGCGGTCGGCTCGATGTCGCCCACGGTGCGTTTTCGGCCACTCCCGAGGTGTACTTCGAGGGCCGCACGATGGTCACCACTCTCGCCCCGTCGAACGGCAGCGGGCCGGTGGCCGCGGTCGGCTACGACCTGGACACCGGCAAGCAGCGCTGGAAGGTGCCGACCGCCGCCAAGGGCGCCGTCCGGGCGGTCGGCGTCGACGGCGGATCACTGGTGCTCGCCGCCGACGAGCGCCGCGACCAGCCCGCCCGCCTCAGCCGTTTCCCCTTGGCGGGCGGCGAGGAGGCCGTTGGCGGGAACTTCCCGCTGGGCACCGGCTCGCTGCTGATCTCCGGACGGGTGCTGATCGGCGGCGGGCAGGTGGTCGTGGTGCCCGAGCACTCGGCCAACTACGGCACCGCGGCGGAGTACCGGGCGAAGGACTGAGGCCCTCGGTCCTCTCCCCGCGCACCGTCGCCCCCACCCGCCGCCGCTCTCGGATCGAGAGTGCCTTCAGGTCGAGAGTGTCCTCGTTTCCCGGCGTTCTCCGGCGACGCCTCACGCCGCGGAGACGGGCCGACCTGCTACGGCCGGCAGCCAGTCGGCGAGGTCCCGGGCCTCCGAGTCGCGCAGGCCGAGCGCCAGCATCAGGCTGGCTTGCGGCGTCGGCACGAACGGGCGGCGCAGCAGCCTCATCCCGGCCTGTTCCGGTGTGCGGTCCGCCTTGCGCTGGTTGTCCTCCGCGCACGCCGCCACGGTGTTCATCCAGCTGTCAGCGCCACCGCGAGACCTGGGCTGGAGGTGGTCCACGGTGGTGGCTCGCCGGTCGCAGTACGCGCACAGGTGTTGGTCCCGGGCCAGGACACCCCGCCGCGACCACGGAGCCTGTTGTCGGAACGGCACCCGTACGTACCGTTGCAGTCTGATCACCCGTGGCACCGGGAGGGCCATGCCCGCCCCCCGGATCGAGCGCAGCGGGTGCGCCTGCTCCACCACCGCCTTGTCCTGGAGCACCAGGACGACGGCGCGCTGGAGCGGCACCGTCGTCAGGGGCTCGTAGCTCGCGTTCAGAACCAGCGTGTTGCGCACTCGGCACACCCTTCCCGCGGGCGTGCCACGGCGGCACGACCGTCTCCACACACGTCACTGCCGCCGCACGGCGGTGGAACCACTCTGAATGGGCCCACAGCCGTCGAACAACGGAATTTCCGGTATCGGGGGAGGGGCGTGGGGGAGCGGGCGGGGGCCACGAGAGGTAGCCCGGCGGTGTCAGCGGGATGCCTGCAGAGTGCCTGTGGGGTGCCGTCGGGGTGCCTCGGGGAAAACTCGCTGGCCGGGACCGCGTAGGCTCTATCAGGCTGGAGTCGTACCGACCCGGGACCCGATCGAACCGGGCCATCGCCGGGCGGACGCCCGATCGAAGGAGAATCGTGACCGTGACGGACATCGTCGACGAGCTGCGGTGGCGTGGGCTGATCGCCCTGTCCACTGACGAGGACGCACTGCGCAAGGCGTTCGCGGACGGCCCGGTCACGTTCTATTGCGGCTTCGACCCGACGGCGCCCAGCGTGCACCTCGGCAACCTGGTGCAGATCCTCACCATGCGCCGCATCCAGCAGGCGGGGAACTTCCCGCTCGGTCTGGTCGGCGGCGCCACGGGCCTGATCGGTGACCCGAAGCCCACCGCCGAGCGCGTGCTCAACGACCCCGAGACGGTGGCCGGCTGGGTCGAGCGCCTGCGAGGCCAGATCTCGCGCTTCCTCGACTTCGAGGGCCCGTACGCGGCCCGCATGGTCAACAACCTGGACTGGACGTCCGGGATGTCGGCGATCAGCCTGCTGCGTGACGTGGGCAAGTACTTCCGGGTCAACAACATGATCGCCAAGGAGGCCGTCGCCCGACGGCTCAACTCCGACGCCGGCATCAGCTACACCGAGTTCAGCTACCAGATCCTCCAGGGCATGGACTACCTGGAGCTGAACCGCCGCTACGGCTGCTCCCTGCAGACCGGCGGCAGCGACCAGTGGGGCAACCTGACCGCCGGCGCGGACCTGATCCGCAAGGCTGACGGCAAGTCCGTCCACGCGCTCGCCACGCCGCTGATCGTCAAGGCCGACGGCACCAAGTTCGGAAAGACCGAGTCCGGCACCGTTTGGCTCGACCCCGAGCTGACCACCCCGTACGCCTTCTACCAGTTCTGGCTGAACGCGGACGACCGGGACGTCCCCACCTTCCTGCGGATCTTCAGCTTCCGCTCGAAGGAGGAGATCGAGGAGCTGGAGCGCGAGACCACCGAGCGCCCCGCCGCCCGCCTCGCCCAGCGCGCTCTCGCCGAGGAGCTCACCACGCTGGTACACGGCGCGGAGCAGTACGAGCGCGCGGTCGCCGCGTCCAAGGCACTGTTCGGCCAGGGCGACCTCGCCGACCTGGAGGCCCCGACCCTGGCCGCCGCCCTGGCCGAGGTTCCGAAGGCCGAGGTGCCCGAGCTCCAGTCGGTGGTGGACCTGCTGGTCGCCGTCGGCCTGTCGCCGAGCCGCTCGGCCGCCCGCCGGACGATCAAGGAGGGTGGCGCCTACCTCAACAACGTCAAGGTGACGGACGAGGAGGCCGTGCCGACCGAGGCCGACCTGCTGCACGGCCGCTGGCTCGTGCTGCGGCGCGGCAAGCGGAACCTCGCAGCGGTGGAACTGGTCGCCGCCGGCTGACCGGTCGGCTGACGCCTGGCTGAAAGCGCACCTGCTCTGACCTGCGGCTCAGAGCGTCGAGGGCCGGATCTGGACAGATCCGGCCCTCGACGTTTGACGACGTCGTCCAGGTGGCCTAGTGTTGAACGAGTCGCTGGAGCGGCCACCTCATTCAGCAAGACCCACTCTCACTCTGATCCCCATGAATATGGGTTCGGCGGCGTTGCCGCCGACGGGGCGAGAGTGAATTTCGAGTGAAACTCGAAATGCGGTAATGTGGTGGACGTCGCGAAAGTGACCTCGACCAGTTCGGGAAATCCGATGAATGAAACTCCGGAAAACGGAGCGGAAAACGTCTGATAAGCTGGGAACACGAAAGAACGAAGCCCGGAGGGTCTGCTGGAAGGCAGTCCGAAGGAAGCGTCCGTTCCTTGAGAACTCAACAGCGTGCCAAAAGTCAACGCCAGATATGTTGACATCCCCGGCCTCAGGTTTCCTGGGGTTGGAGATTCCTTTTGAAGTAAAACACTAGCGAGGACGCAGTGCGCGGGGCCGCCCTATTCCGGTGGTTGCCGTGCCGCTCAACGCGGGTGTCGACCCGATTACGGGTAAACATTCACGGAGAGTTTGATCCTGGCTCAGGACGAACGCTGGCGGCGTGCTTAACACATGCAAGTCGAACGGTGAAGCCCTTCGGGGTGGATCAGTGGCGAACGGGTGAGTAACACGTGGGCAATCTGCCCTGCACTCTGGGACAAGCCCTGGAAACGGGGTCTAATACCGGATATGACCTTCCTCCGCATGGGGGTTGGTGTAAAGCTCCGGCGGTGCAGGATGAGCCCGCGGCCTATCAGCTTGTTGGTGGGGTAATGGCCTACCAAGGCGACGACGGGTAGCCGGCCTGAGAGGGCGACCGGCCACACTGGGACTGAGACACGGCCCAGACTCCTACGGGAGGCAGCAGTGGGGAATATTGCACAATGGGCGAAAGCCTGATGCAGCGACGCCGCGTGAGGGATGACGGCCTTCGGGTTGTAAACCTCTTTCAGTAGGGAAGAAGCGCAAGTGACGGTACCTACAGAAGAAGCACCGGCTAACTACGTGCCAGCAGCCGCGGTAATACGTAGGGTGCGAGCGTTGTCCGGAATTATTGGGCGTAAAGAGCTCGTAGGCGGCCTGTCGCGTCGGATGTGAAAGCCCGGGGCTTAACCCCGGGTCTGCATTCGATACGGGCAGGCTAGAGTGTGGTAGGGGAGATCGGAATTCCTGGTGTAGCGGTGAAATGCGCAGATATCAGGAGGAACACCGGTGGCGAAGGCGGATCTCTGGGCCATTACTGACGCTGAGGAGCGAAAGCGTGGGGAGCGAACAGGATTAGATACCCTGGTAGTCCACGCCGTAAACGTTGGGAACTAGGTGTTGGCGACATTCCACGTCGTCGGTGCCGCAGCTAACGCATTAAGTTCCCCGCCTGGGGAGTACGGCCGCAAGGCTAAAACTCAAAGGAATTGACGGGGGCCCGCACAAGCAGCGGAGCATGTGGCTTAATTCGACGCAACGCGAAGAACCTTACCAAGGCTTGACATATGCCGGAAACACCTGGAGACAGGTGCCCCCTTGTGGTCGGTATACAGGTGGTGCATGGTTGTCGTCAGCTCGTGTCGTGAGATGTTGGGTTAAGTCCCGCAACGAGCGCAACCCTTGTTCTGTGTTGCCAGCATGCCTTTCGGGGTGATGGGGACTCACAGGAGACTGCCGGGGTCAACTCGGAGGAAGGTGGGGACGACGTCAAATCATCATGCCCCTTATGTCTTGGGCTGCACACGTGCTACAATGGTCGGTACAAAGGGCTGCGATGCCGTGAGGCGGAGCGAATCCCAAAAAGCCGGCCTCAGTTCGGATTGGGGTCTGCAACTCGACCCCATGAAGTTGGAGTTGCTAGTAATCGCAGATCAGCATGCTGCGGTGAATACGTTCCCGGGCCTTGTACACACCGCCCGTCACGTCACGAAAGTCGGTAACACCCGAAGCCGGTGGCCTAACCCGTAAGGGGAGGAGCCGTCGAAGGTGGGACCAGCGATTGGGACGAAGTCGTAACAAGGTAGCCGTACCGGAAGGTGCGGCTGGATCACCTCCTTTCTAAGGAGCACATAGCCGCTTGCAGGCGAATGTCCTGCACGGTTGCTCATGGGTGGAACGTTGACTATTCGGCACAGGAAGAGACCAGAGGTTAGTACTGCTTCGGCGTGGAACGCGTTCTGGGATTGACTGTGTCGGGCACGTTGTTGGGTCCTGAGGGAACGGGTTGAACCGTTGTCTCAGTGCCGGCCTCACTTGAGGTGGTCTTCGGATCATCGAGGGTGTGTGACTGGTCGTTGTTTGAGAACTGCACAGTGGACGCGAGCATCTGTGGCCAAGTTTTTAAGGGCGCACGGTGGATGCCTTGGCACTAGGAACCGATGAAGGACGTGGGAGGCCGCGATAGGCCCCGGGGAGCTGTCAACCGAGCTTTGATCCGGGGGTGTCCGAATGGGGAAACCCGGCAGTCGTCATGGGCTGTCACCCGCTGCTGAACACATAGGCAGTGTGGAGGGAACGCGGGGAAGTGAAACATCTCAGTACCCGCAGGAAGAGAAAACAACCGTGATTCCGGGAGTAGTGGCGAGCGAAACCGGATGAGGCTAAACCGTATTGGTGTGAGACCCGGCAGGGGTTGCCAATGCGGGGTTGTGGGAATGAGCTTCAGTCGTCTGCCGGCGGCTGGGCGAGTCAGAAACCGTATGGGTAGTCGAAGGACATGCGAAAGGTCCGGCGTAGAGGGTAAGACCCCCGTAGACGAAATCTGTACGGCTTGCTTGCTCATCTCCCAAGTAGCACGGGGCCCGAGAAATCCCGTGTGAATCTGGCGGGACCACCCGCTAAGCCTAAATATTCCCTAGTGACCGATAGCGGATAGTACCGTGAGGGAATGGTGAAAAGTACCGCGGGAGCGGAGTGAAATAGTACCTGAAACCGTGTGCCTACAAGCCGTGGGAGCGTCGTTCATCAGCTTGCTGGTGGGCCGTGACTGCGTGCCTTTTGAAGAATGAGCCTGCGAGTTTGCGGTGTGTAGCGAGGTTAACCCGTGTGGGGTAGCCGTAGCGAAAGCGAGTCCGAATAGGGCGGTTGAGTTGCATGCCCAAGACCCGAAGCGGAGTGATCTAGCCATGGGCAGGTTGAAGCGCGGGTAAGACCGTGTGGAGGACCGAACCCACCAGGGTTGAAAACCTGGGGGATGACCTGTGGTTAGGGGTGAAAGGCCAATCAAACTCCGTGATAGCTGGTTCTCCCCGAAATGCATTTAGGTGCAGCGTCACGTGTTTCTTGCCGGAGGTAGAGCACTGGATAGGCGATGGGCCTTACCGGGTTACTGACCTTAGCCAAACTCCGAATGCCGGTAAGTGAGAGCGTGGCAGTGAGACTGTGGGGGATAAGCTCCATGGTCGAGAGGGAAACAGCCCAGAACACCGACTAAGGTCCCTAAGCGTGTGCTAAGTGGGAAAGGATGTGGAGTCGCAGAGACAACCAGGAGGTTGGCTTAGAAGCAGCCACCCTTGAAAGAGTGCGTAATAGCTCACTGGTCAAGTGATTCCGCGCCGACAATGTAGCGGGGCTCAAGCACATCACCGAAGTCGTGTCATTGCAGCATGAAGGGCCAACGCCTGCTGTGATGGGTAGGGGAGCGTCGTGTGCCGGGTGAAGCGGCGGTGGAAACCAGTCGTGGACGGTATACGAGTGAGAATGCAGGCATGAGTAGCGATACAAGAGTGGGAAACTCTTGCGCCGATTGACCAAGGGTTCCTGGGTCAAGCTGATCTGCCCAGGGTAAGTCGGGACCTAAGGCGAGGCCGACAGGCGTAGTCGATGGACAACGGGTTGATATTCCCGTACCCGCTTTGAAGCGCCAACGCTGAACCTCTTGATGCTAAGCCCGTGAAGCCGTCCTGGAGCCTTCGGGCAAAGGGAAGTGGTGGAGCCGGTGACCCAACGGGGTAGTAGGTGAGCGATGGGGTGACGCAGGAAGGTAGTCCAGCCCGGGCGGTGGTTGTCCCGGGGTAAGGGTGTAGGCCGAGTGATAGGCAAATCCGTCACTCATTGAGGCTGAGACCTGATGCCGAGCCGATTGTGGTGAAGTGGATGATCCTATGCTGTCGAGAAAAGCCTCTAGCGAGTTTCATGGCGGCCCGTACCCCAAACCGACTCAGGTGGTCAGGTAGAGAATACCGAGGCGTTCGGGTGAACTATGGTTAAGGAACTCGGCAAAATGCCCCCGTAACTTCGGGAGAAGGGGGGCCATTCCTGGTGACGAGTCTTGCACTCTGAGCTGGGGGTGGCCGCAGAGACCAGCGAGAAGCGACTGTTTACTAAAAACACAGGTCCGTGCGAAGCCGTAAGGCGATGTATACGGACTGACGCCTGCCCGGTGCTGGAACGTTAAGGGGACCGGTTAGCTCCACTTCGGTGGGGCGAAGCTGAGAACTTAAGCGCCAGTAAACGGCGGTGGTAACTATAACCATCCTAAGGTAGCGAAATTCCTTGTCGGGTAAGTTCCGACCTGCACGAATGGCGTAACGACTTCTCGACTGTCTCAACCATAGGCCCGGTGAAATTGCATTACGAGTAAAGATGCTCGTTTCGCGCAGCAGGACGGAAAGACCCCGGGACCTTTACTATAGCTTGATATTGGTGTTCGGTTCGGCTTGTGTAGGATAGGTGGGAGACTGTGAAGCAGCAACGCCAGTTGTTGTGGAGTCGCCGTTGAAATACCACTCTGGTCGTGCTGGATGTCTAACCTGGGTCCGTGATCCGGATCAGGGACAGTGTCTGGTGGGTAGTTTAACTGGGGCGGTTGCCTCCTAAAGGGTAACGGAGGCGCCCAAAGGTTCCCTCAGCCTGGTTGGCAATCAGGTGTTGAGTGTAAGTGCACAAGGGAGCTTGACTGTGAGACTGACGGGTCGAGCAGGTACGAAAGTAGGGACTAGTGATCCGGCGGTGGCTTGTGGAAGCGCCGTCGCTCAACGGATAAAAGGTACCCCGGGGATAACAGGCTGATCTTCCCCAAGAGTCCATATCGACGGGATGGTTTGGCACCTCGATGTCGGCTCGTCGCATCCTGGGGCTGGAGTAGGTCCCAAGGGTTGGGCTGTTCGCCCATTAAAGCGGTACGCGAGCTGGGTTTAGAACGTCGTGAGACAGTTCGGTCCCTATCCGCTGTGCGCGTAGGAGTGTTGAGAAGGGCTGTCCCTAGTACGAGAGGACCGGGACGGACGAACCTCTGGTGTGCCAGTTGTCCTGCCAAGGGCATGGCTGGTTGGCTACGTTCGGGAGGGATAACCGCTGAAAGCATCTAAGCGGGAAGCCTGCTTCGAGATGAGCACTCCCACCTCCTTGAGAGGGTAAGGCTCCCAGTAGACGACTGGGTTGATAGGCCGGATATGGAAGCCCTGTGAGGGGTGGAGTTGACCGGTACTAATAGGCCGAGGGCTTGTCCTCAGTTGCTCGCGTCCACTGTGTTGTTCTGAAACAACGACCCGCCCGAATCCGGGTGTGCGGTGCACAGTTTCATAGTGTTTCGGTGGTCATAGCGTGAGGGAAACGCCCGGTTACATTCCGAACCCGGAAGCTAAGCCTCATAGCGCCGATGGTACTGCAAGGGGGACCTTGTGGGAGAGTAGGACGCTGCCGAACAATTCTTCTGAAGAACCCCCATCCGGGATCCGGATGGGGGTTCTTCGCATTTCCGGGGGCTTGTCGACGTATTGTCACTGCATGGACGATCAGACAGCGGTCATTGCGAATGATGTGCTCCGGCCCGAGCAGCGTGACGGTGCCGTGCGGGTGCTGGCGGAGGCCCAGGTGGTGGACGGTCGGGCCGCCGTGTCCGAGCAGGGCCGGCTCCGGCTGAGGAACGCGGAGACTCCGCGCCCGGGCATCATCCACCTCATCGAGGCAGAGACAGAGGCGGAGGCAGAGACCGGGACCGGGACGGAGGCCGTCCTCGGCTACGGCCAGCTCGAAGTGCCGGAGAATCCGACCGCCAACCCGGCGGCCGAGCTGGTGGTCGACCCGGCCGCCCGCGGCCGCGGCCTGGCCCGCCCGCTGGTGGACGCCGTACTGGAGCAGGCCCACCGGGCGGGGCGGGACGCGGTGGACTTCTGGGTGCACGGGGGCCATCCGGCGGCCCGGCACCTGGCCGGGGCGTACGGCGCCGAGCTGGTCCGCGAGCTGCGGCAGATGCGTCGCACCGGTCGGCAGACCGAGGCGGTGGCCGTCCCCGAGGGCATCGAGCTCCGCACCTTCCGTCCGGGGGAGGACGACGCCGAGTGGCTGCGGCTGAACGCCCTGGCCTTCGCCCACCACCCGGAGCAGGGCGCCTGGACCGAGCAGGACCTGGCCGAGCGGATCGCCGAGCCCTGGTTCGACCCGGCCGGCTTCTTCCTCGCCACCCGGGACGACAAGGTGGTCGGCTTCCACTGGACCAAGGTGCACCCGACCACCGCCACCGAGCCCGAGCTGGGCGAGGTGTACGTGGTGGGGGTGGACCCGGCCGAGCAGGGCAGCGGCCTCGGCCGCGCGCTGACCGCGGCGGGCCTGCGCCACCTGACCGGCACCGGCCCCGGCGAGCGCGGACTCGAAACCGTTCTCCTCTACGTCGACGCTGACAATCCGGCCGCCGTGCGGGTATACGAACGATTGGGATTCACCATTCACGAGGTGGACCTCATGTACCGAGCCCCGTACCGGGCGAACCGGCCGTCCTGACCGTCGCGGACGGCCCCCGAGCGGTCGTGGGCGAGGGACGGGACGGCGCCGCCCCTTGCTCCGACCGACTCAGCTTTCCTCCTGGCCATGCGGTGTTTACCGTGGATTCAATTGCTGCCGCGAAGATCACAGGATGAAGTCCGTAGTGTCTCGCTCGTGCAGAGTCGACCGCCACGCAACGGCCGGTCCTGTAGAGACCGCGCCCGGAGGGTGGGCGCTGTCCCCGGGTCCGGCCCGGGGCGAGGGCGACGGCCCGCAGAGCCATTCGCGTCCGGACGTCGTCCTGCTGCTGGAGGAGCTGGAGCCCATGAGCATCCCCCGCCCCGTCTCTGCCCCGCTGTCGCCCACGGCCCGGATGTCCGGCGCGCTGGGCGTTCCGCCGGAGCTGCCGGCCACGGACGAGGACGAGTTCGAAGCACTGCCGCAGGGCCGTTTCCTGGACCGCGAGCGCAGCTGGCTCGCGTTCAACGAGCGGGTCCTGGAACTGGCCGAGGACCCGGGCATCCCGCTGCTGGAGCGGGCGAAGTTCCTGGCGATCTTCGCCAGCAACCTGGACGAGTTCTTCATGGTCCGGGTGGCCGGCCTCAAGCGTCGGATCGCCACCGGCGTCGCCCAGCGCAGCGCGTCCGGCCTCCAGCCGCGCGAGGTGCTGGACCTGATCTGGACCCGCTCGCGCGAGCTGATGGCCCGGCACGCCGCCGCCTTCCAGCAGGAGGTGCTGCCGGACCTCGCCGCCGAGGGCATCGAGGTGGTCCGCTGGTCGGAGCTGGCCGAGAAGGAACAGGCCCGGCTGCACACGCTGTTCCGGCAGAAGATCTTCCCGGTGCTGACCCCGCTGGCCGTCGACCCGGCGCACCCCTTCCCGTACATATCGGGACTCTCGCTCAACCTGGCCGTCGTGGTGCGCAACCCGGTCTCCGGGCACAAGCACTTCGCGCGGGTCAAGGTGCCGCAGTCGCTGGCCCGCTTCCTGGAGGCCTCGCCCCAGCGGTACGTCCCACTGGAGGACGTCATGGGCGCGCACCTGGAGGAGCTCTTCCCGGGGATGGAGGTGCTGGCCCACCACGCCTTCCGCGTCACTCGCAACGAGGACCTGGAGGTGGAGGAGGACGACACCGAGAACATCCTCAAGGCCCTGGAGAAGGAGCTGATGCGGCGGCGCTTCGGCCCGCCGGTCCGGCTGGAGGTCGAGGAGTCGATCGACCCCTACATCCTGGACCTGCTGGTGCGGGAGCTGAACATCACTGAGGCGGAGGTCTTCCCGCTGCCCGGGCCGCTGGACCTCACCGGGCTGTTCGGGATCTCCGAGCTGGACCGCCCGGAGCTCAAGTACCCGAAGTTCGTGGCCGGCACGGCCCGCGGGCTGACAGACGTCGAGTCGGCCTCCCAGCCGGACATCTTCGCCGCGATGCGTGAGCGGGACGTGCTGCTGCACCACCCGTACGACAGCTTCTCCACCTCGGTGCAGGCCTTCCTGGAGCAGGCCGCCGCCGACCCGGACGTGCTGGCGATCAAGCAGACCCTGTACCGCACCTCCGGTGACTCGCCGATCGTGGACGCGCTGATCGACGCGGCCGAGTCCGGCAAGCAGGTGCTGGTGCTGGTCGAGATCAAGGCGCGCTTCGACGAGCAGGCCAACATCAAATGGGCCCGCAAGCTGGAGGAGGCCGGCTGTCACGTGGTGTACGGCCTGGTCGGGCTGAAGACGCACTGCAAGTTGTCGCTGGTGGTCCGGCAGGAGGGTGACACCCTGCGCCGTTACTCGCACGTCGGCACCGGCAACTACCACCCGAAGACGGCCCGGCTGTACGAGGACCTCGGTCTGCTCACCTCCGACCCGCAGGTCGGCGCGGACCTCTCGGACCTGTTCAACCGGCTCTCCGGCTACTCGCGCCGCGAGTCCTACCGCCGCCTGCTGACCGCCCCGCGCGGCCTGCGGGACGGCCTGGTCTCCCGGATCCACAGCGAGATCGCCCACCACAAGGCGGGCCGCCCTGCCTACGTGAAGCTCAAGGTCAACTCGATCGTCGACGAGGCCGTGATCGACGCGCTGTACCGGGCCTCCCAGGCCGGGGTGCCGGTGGACGTCTGGGTGCGCGGGATCTGCGCGGTCCGCCCGGGCGTGCCGGGGCTGAGCGAGAACATCCGGGTCCGCAGCATCCTGGGCCGCTTCCTGGAGCACTCCCGGGTCTTCGTGTTCGGCAACAACGGCGATCCGGAGGTCTGGATCGGCAGCGCCGACATGATGCACCGCAACCTGGACCGCCGGATCGAGGCGCTGCTGCGGATCACCGATCCGGCGCACCGCGCCGAGCTGTCCGGGCTCATCGACCTCGGGGTGTCGGACGAGACCGAGTCCTGGCACCTGGGGGCGGACGGCGCCTGGACCCGTCACTCGCAGGACGGCGAGGGCCGGGCACTGCGACACGTCCAGGACCTGCTGATCGATTCGCGCCAGCGCCGCAGGGCAGCCGCCTCGCGCTGACACGTCCACTGATGCGAAGCCGCCGGAACGGACAGGGGACACCCGTTCCGGCGGTCGGCCACCAGCTTCGGGGGAGCGCCCCCGGGGGAACGGGGATCTACCACGCCATGACCGAAGCGCCGATGACGGCCCAGGCGGCCACCACAGCCACCGCCGGGGACATCCTTGCCCGCCACCTCACCGCCCAGGCCGGCGCGTTCCTGCGCGCCCTGCCGCTGGCGGTGGGCGAGGTCGGCGCCAGACCGGGGACGGCCTCGCTCGTCCCGTCGGCGGGCACCTCGGACCTGCTGCGGTCCGTCCGGCGGATCGGCGGGCTGCTGCACACCTTCGGCTCGGTCTTCGAGCAGGTCTGGGCTCAGGAGTCGCGCACCGAGCTGCGCTGGCTGCTCAACCTGCTGGCGCTGGAGCCCGGCTACGTCCGCCGCTCGGCCCGGCTGCTGGGCGCGCTGGACTCGCTGAGCGGCACCGACCCGGAGGGCACGGGCATGCTGGCCGGCCACGCGGGCGCCCCCAAGGCGCGGGCACTGCTGGACCGGCAGCTGACCCTGGCCCGCACCAGGGCCCACTCCTCCGTGCTCCAGGAGCTCCGCTCCGCCCGGCTGCACGCCCTGGCGGACCGGATGACCCTGCTGGTCGGCGAGGCGCCGCTGCTGGAGTCGGCGGCCGGCCGCGCCCCCGCCGTCCTGCTGCCGCAGGCCGCCGCCGCGTTCGCCGCGCTGTCCGCGGGCGCCCAGAAGCTGCCGCTCCAGCGGGCCGCGACGCCGTACGGCGGGGACGGGCTGCGCCGACTGGGCACGGTGCCGGCGGCCCGTGGCGCGACGGACGCGGACACCGCGCTGGCGGCCGACGACGCGCCCTGGGCCCGGCTGCGGATCCTGGTGAAGCGGGCCCGGTACGCGCTGGAGGTGTGCGGCCGCCCGTTCTCCGAACTGGACGAGCTGGACGCGGTGCTGGCCCGGCAGCAGGAGGCGGCGGACGCCGCGACCACCGCCGCCACCGCGGCGCGCACCCCGCGGATCACCCCGGCGACCGCGTACGTGCTGGGCGTGGTGCACGCCGACCAGCGGCTGGAGGTGGAGTCGGCGCGGTACGCCGTCGGCCGCCGCTGGCCCGACCTGCCGCCCGGCCCGGACGGCTGGCTGGCGCTCCTGCCGGCCGACGCCTGGGAGCACTCCGCCGCACCCCGGACGGTCTGAGGTGGGGACCGCGGCCCCCGTGGTGCTGGCGGCGGGCGCGGTGCTGTGGCTGCCGGGCCGGCTGAAGAAGAGCGGCCGGCTGGGGCGGCCGCGGATCGCGGTGATCCACCGGCCCAAGTACGACGACTGGAGCCTGCCCAAGGGCAAGCTCGAACCCGGCGAGGGGATGGCCGAGGCGGCGCTGCGCGAGGTCCGGGAGGAGACCGGGTTCCGCTGTCTGCTGGGCCCGGAGCTGCCCGCCCGGCACTACCGGGTGCAGGGCAGGGCGAAGGAGGTCCGCTACTGGGCGGCGGTGCCGTCGGGCGGGTCCTTCCGGCCCAACCGGGAGGTGGACCGGCTGGAGTGGCTGCCGGCCGGAAAGGCCCGGGCGCGGCTCAGTCATGACCACGACCGGGTGCTGGTGGACGCCCTGCTGGCGCTCCTGGGTGCCAGGCCGGTGCGGGCGGCCGGAGCGGCAGCGGTGTGAAGGAACGGTGGAAGTGATCTCCCCGCGCCCTTGCCGTGACGCAACCGTTACTACCTGGTGTAGTTTCCTGCCATCCGTTCGAGGTTCACTCTCCGTTCACTTGTGACCGGCTGTCGTGTCACTTACCCGGCCTAACTTCGGGACCACCGGAGGGCCGAACAGGCCCCGGACCACAGCAAAACCCGTGCTCAGCCGTACTCGTACGGCCTGTGCGAAGGGCAATGCCACAGAAAGGGAACCCCTGTGAAGCTCCAGCGGAACGGCCGCACCAAGGCCCTCGCGATCGGTGCCGTGGCGCTCGTCAGCTCGCTGTCGCTGACCGCGTGCGGGTCGGACAACAACACCAACACGACCGCGACCGGCGGCGGCAGCGGCTCCGCCGCGCCCGCCGGCGCGATCAACTGTGGCAAGGCCGGTTCGCTGATCTCCGCCGGTTCGACCGCCCAGGGTGCGGCGATGGACGTCTGGAAGACCAGCTTCAACGCCGCCTGCTCCGGCACCACGATCAACTACCAAGGCGGCGGCTCCGGCGCCGGCATCCAGCAGTTCAACCAGGGCAAGATCCAGTTCGCCGGCTCCGACTCGGCCCTGAAGCCGGCCGAGGTCGACGCCTCCAAGGCGGTCTGCACCGGCGGCCAGGGCATCGACCTGCCGATGGTCGGTGGCCTGATCTCGCTGGTCTACAACATCGACGGCGTCGACAACCTGGTCCTGGACGGCCCGACCGCCGCCAAGATCTTCGACTCGCAGATCACCAAGTGGAACGACCCGGCGATCGTCGCCCTGAACCCGGGCGCCAAGCTGCCGGACGCGGAGATCCAGACCTTCCACCGCTCGGACGACTCCGGCACCACCGAGAACCTGACCAAGTACTTCGCCGCCACCAGCGGCGGCGCCTGGTCCTACCCGGCCGCCAAGGCCTGGGCGGGCAAGAACGGCCAGTCGGCCAACGGCAGCGCCGGTGTCGCGGCCCAGGTGAAGCAGGTCAAGAACTCGATCAGCTACGCCGAGCTGGCCTACGCCCAGAGCAACAACCTGAAGAGCGCCGCGATCAACACCGGTGCCGCCAAGCCGGTCGAGGCCACCGCCGCCAACGCCGCCAACACCTTCGCCAAGGCGCAGATCGCCGGCACCGGCGCCGACCTGGCGCTGAAGCTCGACTACGCGACCAAGGACGAGGGCTCCTACCCGCTGGTCCTGGTCACCTACGAGATCGTCTGCGACAAGGGCAACAAGGCCGACACCCTCGACACCCTGAAGTCCTTCCTGACCTACACGGCCAGTGACGCGGGCCAGAAGGCCATCGGCGAGAAGGGCTACGTCCCGCTCCCGAAGAGCCTGACCGACAAGGTCAACGGCGCCATCACCGCCCTGGCCTGATCCGATCAGGCCCCCGGTGGGGCGGCCCCGTGAGCGAGGGGGGCCGGGGCCGCCCCACCGGAAAGCACCACATCCAGCACCACGTCCGGGGCACCGCCGCCATGGTGCCGACCCCCTTCCGGGGCGGCGCCACCAGACCGGAGTAGACCAATGACTTCATCCTCCCCTGCCGCCCCGCGAGGCAGGGAACGCCGGCCGCGCGACAGCCGGGTCGGCGACAAGATCTTCCTGAACTTCGCCCGGGGCTCGGGCATCCTGCTGCTGGTCATCATGGGCGCCATCGCCGCGTTCCTGACCTGGCGGTCGGTCATGGCCCTGAGCACCAACGAAGGCAACTTCCTCACCACCTTCGAGTGGACGCCGGACGCCCCGAAGCCGGTCTTCGGCATCGCCGTCCTGGCCGTCGGCACCATCGTCAGCGCCATCATCGCGATGGTGATCGCCGTCCCGGTGGCCATCGGGATCGCGCTGTTCATCTCGCACTACGCGCCGCGCCGGATCGCCCAGCCCTTCGCCTACCTGGTCGACCTGCTCGCCGCCGTCCCCAGCATCGTCTACGGCCTGTGGGGCGCGCTCTTCCTGGTGCCGCACATGGACGGCCTGACCAGCTGGCTCAACGAGTACCTGGGCTGGACGTACATCTTCGACCAGACCAGGACCGGCACCCCGCGCAACCTGTTCACCGTCGGCATCCTGCTGGCGATCATGATCCTGCCGATCATCACCGCGGTCTCCCGCGAGGTGTTCCGCCAGGTGCCGCGGATGCACGAGGAGGCGGCGCTCGCGCTCGGCGCGACCCGCTGGGAGATGATCCGCACCGCGGTGCTGCCGTTCGGCCGCCCCGGCATCATCTCGGCCTCGATGCTCGGCCTCGGCCGCGCGCTCGGCGAGACCATCGCGGTCGCGGTGGTGCTCTCCGCCAGCAACGTCCTGTCGCTGCACATCCTCGACGCCGGCGGCGGCACCTTCGCGCAGAACATCGCGCTGAAGTTCGCCGAGGCCGGTGAGAACGGCCGAGACGCGCTGATGGCCTCCGGCCTCGTCCTGTTCGTCATCACCCTGCTGGTGAACGGTGCCGCGCGACTGATCATCGCCCGCCGCAAGGAGTACTCGGGGGCCAACGCATGACCGCCACCGTCGTCATCGAGGACGCCCGGCCCGTCGGCCGTCCCCTGACCGCCAACCGACTGCCCAAGTGGGCCCCGGCGGGCGTCGCGCTCGGCTCGATCGCCCTCGGCTGCGGGATCGGCGCGGCCGGCGGGCTGGCCAGCCACCTTCAGTGGGGCCTGATCTCGGCGCTGCTCTTCGTCCTGATCAGCTACGTCCTCTCGGCCCGGATCGAGGGCCGCCGGCAGGCCAAGGACCGGCTCGCCACCTCGGTGGTCTGGGTCGCCTTCATCCTGGCCGTCGTCCCGCTGGTCTCGCTGATGGCCTACACCATCCAGCAGGGCATCGGCGTGGTCAACGGAAACTTCCTGAGCCACTCGATGAAGGGCGTGATCCAGTCCGGTCCCGGCGGTGGCATCTACCACGCGCTGATCGGCACCCTGGAGCAGGTCGGCCTGGCCACCGCCGTCGCCGCCCCGATCGGTCTGCTGACCGCCGTCTACCTGGTCGAGTACGGCCGCGGCCCGCTCGCCAAGGCGGTCACCTTCTTCGTCGACGTCATGACGGGCATCCCGTCGATCGTCGCCGGCCTGTTCGTCCTCTCGCTCTGGAACCTCGCGCTGGGCTTCGGCTACTCCGGGTTCTCCGGCAGCCTCGCCCTGGCGATCCTGATGATCCCGGTCGTGGTCCGGTCCACCGAGGAGATGCTGAAGCTCGTCCCGAACGAGCTGCGCGAGGCCTCCTACGCGCTCGGCGTGCCGAAGTGGAAGACCATCCTGCGGATCGTCCTGCCCACCGCGATCGGCGGCATCACCACCGGCGTGATGCTCGCGGTCGCCCGCATCACGGGCGAGACCGCCCCGGTGCTGATGCTGGTCTTCGGCGCGGACGCCATCAACAGCAACCCGTTCGACGGACCGCAGCAGTCCCTGCCGATGTACATCTGGCTCCAGTACTCGCAGGTCAACAACGACTACGGCTACGCCCGTGCCTGGGGTGCGGCGCTGGTGCTGATCGCCTTCGTGATGGGGCTCAACCTCATCGCCCGGGGCATCGCACGCTGGCGCTCGCCCAAGGGCGGACACTGAGCGACCGACTGACGTACGAGACAGACGAGAGAAGCAACGATCATGGCCAAGCGCATCGACGTCAGCGGACTGTCGGCCTACTACGGCACCACCAAGGCCATCGAGGACATCTCGATGAGCATCGAGCCCCGCTCCGTGACTGCCTTCATCGGCCCCTCCGGCTGCGGCAAGTCCACCTTCCTGCGGACCCTCAACCGGATGCACGAGGTGATCCCCGGCGCCCGGGTCGAGGGCAAGGTCCTGCTGGACGACGAGAACCTGTACGCCTCCAACGTCGACCCGGTCGCCGTGCGCCGCTCGATCGGCATGGTCTTCCAGCGCCCGAACCCGTTCCCGACCATGTCGATCTACGACAACGTGGTCGCGGGCCTGCGGCTCGCCGGCGTGAAGAAGAAGTCCGTGCTGGACGAGGTGGTGGAGCGCTCGCTGAAGGGCGCCAACCTCTGGAAGGAGGTCCACACCCGGCTGAACAAGCCGGGGGCCGGCCTCTCCGGCGGTCAGCAGCAGCGCCTGTGCATCGCCCGCGCCATCGCGGTCGAGCCCCAGGTCCTGCTGATGGACGAGCCCTGCTCGGCGCTCGACCCGATCTCCACCCTCGCCATCGAGGACCTGATCGGGGAGCTGAAGGAGCAGTTCACCATCGTCATCGTGACCCACAACATGCAGCAGGCGGCCCGCGTCAGCGACCGCACCGCCTTCTTCAACCTGGCCGGCGTCGGCCAGCCGGGCAAGCTGATCGAGCTGGACGACACCCAGCGGATCTTCTCCAACCCGTCCGTCCAGGCGACCGAGGACTACATCTCCGGCCGCTTCGGCTAGACCGGCCCCCCGTCACGGGCGTCGCCGAGACGCGTGACGGACCGCGAGCTGTCCCGTGGTGCTGCATGGCGGTGCCGCCGCGGGACATGAAGAAGGGCCCGCCCCCGAGATGTGGGGGCGGGCCCTGTTCGTTCCTCGCTGCTTCGGGGCCGTCAGCCCCAGAACAGGTGGACGAACCAGTACATCAGCGCTGCGACGATGGCGGCCGCCGGCATCGTGATGAACCAGCCGAGCACGATGTTCTTCGCGACGCCCCAGCGCACCGCGCGGATCCGCTTGGTGGCCCCCGCGCCCATGATCGCCGCGGTGATTACGTGGGTGGTGGAGATCGGCGCCTTGAAGACGAACGAGGTGATGTACATGACCGCGGCGGAGGTGGCCTCGGCGGCGAAGCCCTGCGGCGGGTCCAGCTCGATGATCTTGCGGCCGAGCGTCCGCATGATCCGCCAGCCACCCGCGTAGGTGCCCAGCGAGAGCATGGTCGCGCAGGAGATCTTCACCCAGACCGGGATGCCGTTGCCGGACTGGTGGCCGGAGATGGTCAGGGCCAGGACCACGATGCCCATGGTCTTCTGGGCGTCCTGGAGGCCGTGGGCCAGCGCCATCGCGGCGGCCGAAGCGGTCTGGGCGACCCGGAAATTGCGCTTGGCCTTGTGCGGGTTGGCCCGGCGGAAGATCCACAGGATCGCCAGCATCACCAGGAAGCCGCCGACCAGGCCGACCACCGGCGAGATGATCATCGGGATGACGATCTTGTCGATCACCCCGCTCCAGATCACGTCCACGCCGCCGGCCAGGGCCGCGCCCACCATGCCGCCGAACAGCGCGTGCGAGGAGGAGGACGGGAGTCCGAAGTACCAGGTGACCAGGTTCCAGGCGATCGCCCCGACCAGGGCGGCGAACAGGATCGCCATCCCCTGGTTGCCGACGGGCGTCGCGATGATCCCCTTGGAGACGGTGTGCGCCACGCCGCTGCCGAGGAACGCGCCGGCCAGGTTCATCACCGCGGCCATCGCCAGCGCCGCCCGGGGGGTGAGCGCCCGGGTGGAGACCGAGGTGGCGATCGCGTTCGCCGAGTCGTGGAAGCCGTTGGTGTACGTGAAGAAGAACGCAACGCCGACGACGGCGATGAGTGCTGCCATGTCCACGAGGGTCAGGACTCCTTGACGGCGATGGTCTCCACCGTGTTGGCGACGTGCTCGAAAGCGTCGGCCGCCTCCTCAAGGACGTCCACGATCTGCTTGAGCTTGAGGACCTCGATGGCGTCGTACTGACCGGAGAACAGGTGGGCGAGCAGCTTGCGGTGGATCTGGTCGGCCTGGTTCTCCAGCCGGTTGACCTCGATCCAGTACTCGGTGAGGTTGGACATGCTGCGCAGGTTCGGCATCGCCTCGGCGGTGAGTTCCGCGGCGCGCGCCAGCACCTCGATCTGCTGCTCGACGCCCTTCGGCAGGGTCTGGACGTCGTAGAGGACGACCAGGTCGACGGCCTCCTCCATGAAGTCCATGATGTCGTCCAGCGACGAGGCGAGGCTGTAGATGTCCTCGCGGTCGAAGGGCGTGATGAAGGACGAGTTCAGCTGATGGAAGACGGCGTGGGTGGTGTCGTCCCCGGCGTGCTCGGCGGCGCGCATGCGCTCGACGATCTCCGCGCGGGCCGACACGTCTGATCCCAGCAGCTCCAAAAGGAGCTTCGATCCGACGACAAGGTTCTCCGCCGCGGCGGCGAACATGTCGTAGAAGCTCGTCTCCTTCGGGGTCAGGCTAAAACGCACGGAAATCTCCGATGTGCGGGGTAGGGACTGAACGATGCTAGGTGCAACCAAGCGCAATCACGCAAACGGGGTGTCGGGGAAGGAGCCGGAACCTCCCCTTCCGTTCGGCCGCCGCACCGGCTGATCCGGGCCGCACCGCGACGCATGGACACGGGCCCCCAGTCTGACGGAACCTCGCCCGGATTGTCCCCGTCGTGCGCGCGGAAGACCGGGGCGCCGCTCAGACGGGTGAACCGCCGGGCGCCCCCGCCCGGGCACCGCGGCACATGCCGGGTGGGCCGCCGGAACACCACGCGAGGCCCCGGTGTTGGACACTGGAGGCCGACGCAGCCACCAGGCACAGAGACGAAGGCGGGCCGATGACCACGACGCAAGCGCGCACCGAGCCGGAGCACGCGCAGGGGAGCGACCCGCACGCCGGCCACGCCGCCGCGCCCGCGGCCGCCGGACACGGCGGGGGCCACGGCCCGCACGGCTACAGCGCGCAGAAGGACGCCCACCTCAAGCGGCTTCGCCGGATCGAGGGCCAGATCCGCGGCCTCCAGCGCATGGTCGACGAGGACGTCTACTGCATCGACGTGCTCACCCAGGTCTCGGCCAGCACCAAGGCGCTCCAGTCCTTCGCGCTCTCCCTGCTGGAGGAGCACCTGCGGCACTGCGTCGCCGCGGCCGCCGAGGAGGGCGGCGCCGAGCTGGACGCCAAGGTGGCGGAGGCCACCGCCGCGATCAGCCGACTGCTGCGCAGCTGAACCGGGCGCCCGTCGGCCCGTCAGCCCTCGGCGTCCCGGTCGCCCCGCCCGGGGTCGGACCGGTCCAGCAGCACCTCGTCGATCCGCTCGGTCGGCAGCCGGTCGCCGGAGCTGGCCGTCGCGGCGATCATCAGTTCGCCGGCCAGATCGATCTCGTCGAGGGCCGCGTCGTCGTGGCCGCCGCTGCGGCCGCCCGTGGACGACACCACCTGCACCACCCCTTCAGTGCCTCGCCCGCCCGGGCGGCAGCCACCCGGAATCCAGCCTAGGCACTTCGGGGCCCGTCCACATGGCACGGACGGGCCATCTCGGCGCCGCCGAAACGGGTGGCCGTCGCTCCCCGGACGGCCACCCGCCCCGTCGGCGCCCCGTCTCGCCCCGGCTCCGGAGCGCTACCCGGGGGCCCGGGGCGCGGATGACCCGCGCTACTTGGGGCTCTCCGTGGGCTTCATCTGGAAGATGTCCGAGGCCGGGGGCTCGGCGGCCTCCACCGGCTTGCCGAAATCCCGCAGCGAGGTCGTCGACGTCACCTTCACCTGGTCCTTGGGCTCCTTCGACCCGGCCACCCCGGCGAAGGTGAACACCTCGACCACCTTGTGCAGCCGGCCCTGGTCGTCCAGCCAGGCGTCGTACGGGACCTCCTTGACCGTGAAGGTCTGCGCGCCCATCCGCAGGCCGGCCCCGCCCTGCCCGCCGGTCGCCTCGGCCGCCTTCGCCAGGTCCAGGGTGCCCCGGTAGTGGTGCAGCGCGACGCCGTCGACCGTCTCGGTGCCGACCGCCTCCGCCTTCTGCGCCCCGCGCAGCGCCCCCGCCGCCGAGGCCGGGTCGGTGGCACCGCTGCTGACCAGGTTCCCGTCCGGCAGCTGACGCACATCCAGCTTGACCCACTTGCCCTCGGGGACCTTGGCGCCGCTGTTCTGGAGGTAGACGGTGCCCGGCAGGACCACTTCGACGATCTTCCCGGTGGTCGCCGCGCCCGGTGGCACCTGGACCTCCAGCCGGCCGATCCGCTTCACGTAGTCGTAGCCGCCGGTGCCGCTGAACGACGCCTTCTTCTCGGCGGACTCGGTGACCAGCTCGGTCGCGGTGTGCGCGGAGCCGGTGCGGCCGGTGATGTCGGCGGCGTTGCGCACCGCCGTCAGCGGGTCCGCGGCGAGCTGGTCGGGGGCCGTCGATCGCTGGTCGGAAGAGCCGCCGCCGGAGCCGGCCGAACAGCCGACGGCCCCCGCGGTCAGGGCGGCGGCGAGCAGGGCGGCCCCGGCCGCCGAGCGCAGGTGCGGACCCGGACGGCACCCCGGCCGTCCGGTGCGCTGCTGGTCGGTCATCTTCATCCTCGCGACAACCCCCTAGGGCCCGATGCCCCGCCGCACCCCACCGGGTGGCAGAGCTCTTTCCGGGCAAACGAGTTGGGGCGCGACGGGTTACGGGTGCCGGTGTTCCGGGTGCGTCGCGCGAGGGCCGCCGGGCGCGTTACGGTGAACCACGTGCACAGTGAGCTGCCGGCCGCGCCCGGCACCACCCGGATGCCCGAACACCACCTCGTGGTCAGCGAACGCGGCTCCTTCGCCTTCGCGACCTGTAGCTGCGGCTGGTACTCCCCGGCCCGCCGCTCGCGCGACCTGGCCCGCCGTGAGGGGGCCGAGCACCTCGCCGAGAGCGGTGCCGAGCCGGACTGATCCCGTCGGGTCCCGTCAGGTCCCCTCGGTCCCGGCCTGCCTCAGGCCGCGAGGTCGGACTCCGGCGGCTGCTCCCCGGCCCGTACCGCCCCGCGCCGACGGCCGCGCGCACCGGCCCCGGCCCTGGCACCTGTCCCGGCTCCGGCGCGGGCCGCGCCGTCCTGCCCGGAAGCCCGGATCAGCGGGGCGACGGCCGTCCGGCTCAGCGCGTGGCAGAACGGCACCAGCACCGCCATCGCGATCGGTGCCAGCAGCAGCACCACGGCGACGGCGAGCGCGAAGCCGCCGATCACGTCGGTCGGGTAATGGACGCCCATGAACATCCGGCAGAAGCCCTGGAGCAGGGCCAGCCCACCGGCGATCCAGCCGAGCCTGCGGTTCACCAGGAACAGCGCCACCGCGACGCCCATGGTCATGGTCGAGTGATCGCTGACGAAGGAGTGGGTGTCGGCCTTGCCGTCCACCAGCACCAGCAGCCCGGGGTGGTCGACGAAGGGGCGCGGACGGTTCACGATCGCGGCGATCGGCAGGTTGGCCAGCTCGGCGACGGCCACCGAGAGCGGCACCCAGAGCAGCCCGGCCATCGCCACCGGCGCGTCCGGCCGGCGTCTGGCCTGGAGCCAGGCCACCAGGCCGAGCATCGCCAAACCGATCAGGATGCCGTACTCACCCACCCAGGAGACCAGGTGGTCCAGCCACTGCGGGGAGCGCTTGGCCAGGCCGTTGACGGCGTAGAGCAGCTCAAGGTCGGGGTTGGTCGTGTCGGCAAGCGGCGTCGACACGCCGCACCTCCTTCTGGTCCGCTGCACCTGATCGTCGTGGCCGGGGCCCGCCCGGTGCGGGGAGCTGACGATGGGCCACCGGAGGAAACGTCATTTCCGGGGCACAGCGTTCCACGGAAACGCGCGGTTATCGAAACTTGACTCAGCGTCCACAGCGCGCACACAGGTCACGGCCGCACCGGGCCTACCGCCCCGCGCCGGCGGGGCTCGGCCCGGCCGGCGCGGGCGGGGCCGCCTGGGCGGCCCGGGCGGGTGTGGCGGGCGTCGCGGCCTGTGTGGGGGCCTGTGTGGAGGGAACGGTCGCCGTCGAGCCCGGGCGGGTCGGGGCGTTCACCGCACCCTCGTTGTTGCGGGTCGGCAGCGCCTGGGCGCCGTCCGTGGTGACCCGGGTCGCGCCGATGTACTCCCGGCTGTCGATCTTGTCGTAGCGGATCACCGCCCCGGTGTGCGGCGCGTTGATCATGTACCCGCCGCCGACGTAGATCCCGACGTGGTGGATGCTCCGCGGATCGCTCAGGTCCGTCGCCCAGAACACCAGGTCCCCCGGCCGCAGCTGATCGCGAGACGGGTGCGGCCCGGCGTACCACTGGTCGTTGGCCACCCGGGGCAGCTGGATGCCCACGCTCTCGAACGCGGCCTGGGTCAGCCCCGAGCAGTCGAACCGCCCGTTCTGCGAGGGCAGGCCCTCACCGCCCCACAGGTACGGGGTGCCGAGCTTGGTCTGGGCGAAGTAGATCGCGGCCGACGACTGCGGGGACACCTCCAACGGCGCGCTCGGCGCCGCCGGTGCGGTGAAGCTGCGGGCCATCGCCTGGATGTTCCGCACGTAGCCCTGGGTCTCCCGGTACGGCGGGATGCCCCCGTTCCTGGTCACCGCGTACGGCCCGGCGTTGTAGGCGGCCAACACGTTGGCCTGCGGATCGCCCGGGACGTTCGCGACGTCCTTGGCGAGCGCGCAGTCGTAGACCGCCGCCGAGGCGATCGCGTCGTACGGGTTCCAGACGTCCTTGCGCCCGTCCCCGTCCGCGTCCGTCCCGTACGTCGCCCAGGTGCCCGGCATGAACTGCGCCATGCCCTCGGCCCCGACCCCGGACCTGGCCCTGGGGTCGAACCCGCTCTCCTGGTACAGCTGCGCCGCGAGCATCGGAGGGGAGATCGCCGCACAGAGCGAGCCCCACTTCTGGATCGCCTCCTGATAGGCCGCGGGGACCGTCCCGGGAGAGAGGGCGGAACGATTCGCCGACTGCTGCGGCGTCCCACTTGCCGCATAAGTCCCCATCGTCACCAGCCCGATGAACCCGAACGCGACAACTCCCGCAGCGGCGGCGGCCGTCCCGGCCTTCCGGAGTACCATCAGCACCATCCCGACGAATCGTCAGTCGAAGTGTCCCGGAAGGCGTTGCTCACCGCAATCATCAGAGATACGAACAGTGAGCGCTATCCTTCGTACGGTGTACATCCTCGCGCACATGCCCGGCGCCTCACGACCAATCTGCGAGAAGTAGCCAAGTCGACATCAGATCTGGCCAAGAATAGGTACCGACCCTTCGCGCGGGACGGGTCCGGGCCCTTGAATTTGCCTGATCGGGCGGTGAGATGGAAATGAAGCTGAGCAGCGTGCACACCTATGCGGTCGGCCACCTGGCCGAGGACCCCCCCAAGAAGCCGAACATCGACACCATCATCGGCGGGATCGCCCCGGACTGGGGGCCGTTCGCGACCCTCGGGTCGGAGGCCCGGGTGATGGTCGAGGTGATCATGGCCGTCGCCATCCTCGTCTGCCTCGGCATCGCGGTCTGGGGTGCGGCCAAGCAGCGGATCGGCGCGACCGCGATGCGCGACAGCTTCGGCGCCGAACAGGGCAAGGGGCTGATCGTCGCCGGGTTGACCGGCGTGTTCATCATCGGATCACTCGGCACTCTGTTCACCATTGTCTACGGCATGGCGATCTGACGATCTGACAGCTCGTTCGGCCTGTCTGTCCGGTTTGTCCTTCGGTCGGGCTTTGGGCCTTCGGTCGCCGGTTTTCGGCCTTGAGGCCGGCCCGAGGTCGGATCCCCGTCCGGACCCCACTCCGGCGGCCGCCCCGCCAGGAATCCACCCCCGTCCCCACCCCCCGTCCGCGCCCGCCACGGGCGGAGGGCCCCCGGAGCCGCCCCGGCTCCCCGCACCAGGAGGGCCGCCGTGCCGTTGTCCGACGACCAGCCGCACACCCGTACGCGGCTGCCGGTCGGTGAACAGCCCTTCCCCCAGCCGACCTACCGTCAGTCCCGCCCACTGCGCGCCCTGCTGACCGTCCTGGTGGTCGTCACCCTGCTCGTGGTGGCCATCGCCATCGCCAACCGCGTCACACCCGGCACCGGATCCGGTGCCGGCAACGACGGCGGAGGCGCCTCCGTCGACCGGGCCGCCCCCAGCGCGGCCTCCGGCGCCGGCCCCGCCCCCAGCGGCGACCAGCCCGTCGGCACCACCGTCAACGGCATCGCGTCCGGCTTCCCACACACCGACCAGGGCGCCCAGTCCGCCGCCACCAACTACGCGGTGGCGATCGGCTCCGCGGACATGTTCCGCACCGACAGTCGCCACGGCATCGTCGCCACCATCGCCGACCCGGGCGCACTGGCGGGCCTCCAGAGCCGGCTGGACCAGGGCTTCGGCGGCGACACCGCCACCCGCTACGGCCTCGACGCCCAGGGCCGCGCCCCCAAGGGCCTCACCTTCGTCAGCCGCACCGTCCCGGTCGGCACCAAGACGGCGGGCTACAACGACGGCGACGCCAAGATCGAGGTGTGGTGCACCGGCCTCACCGGCCTCGCCGGCGAGCGCTCCGTCCAACCGGTGACCACCAACTGGTTCACCCTCACGCTCTCGCTGCACTGGACGGGCGGCGACTGGAAGCTCACCGACTTCACCAGCAGGCAGGGCCCAGCGCCGATGCCGGGAGACCAGCAGGCAGCCACCGCCGACGAGATCACCGGCGCCGTCCAGCAATTCGGGGGGTACCGCTTTGCGCGTTGACCAGACCTCACGCCGTTCCGGCACACGCCGCCGTGTGGGCACCGTCGTCGGCGTGCTGACCGCCTTGCAGGTGGCGGCGCTGTCGGCGGCTCAGACGGTGTTCGCCGAACCGTCGCCGACAGCCACTCCGACCTGCCAGAAAGTCGATCTTCCGATTCCTGGCAGTGATGCGGGCTGTGCTCCTGGGGGCGCAGTCGTCATCCCCGGGAGTGGCACCGTGGGCACCGTGACCGATCCGCTCGGGTCGTTGGCCAAGAGTTGTGCGCAGGCCGCGGCGTGGGTGGTGCGGAAGTTGTCGGGGGCGATCGACGGGACGACGCAGGTGGACTTCACCAATGCGTCGTTCTTGCAGCAGTACGCCGTGGTGTTCGCCGTGTCGACGGTGATCACGTTGGTGCTGTGGCTGCTGGCGGTGGCGAAGCGGGCGGTGCGGGGGGCGCCGTTGACGACGGCGTTCTCGGAGGCGATCGGCTTCCTGTGGCTGACGGTGGTGGCGTCGGCGTTCACGCCGTTGATCCTGTTCACCGTGGTGAGCGTGACGGACGGGCTGACCAAGGCGATAGCGGTCGGGACGAAGACGGACACCGGGTCGTACCTGGGTGGGTTCGCCGACACGTTGGAGAAGGGGGATGTGGGCGGCGGTCCGCTGATCCTGGTGATCGTGTCGCTGGTCGCGGTGCTGGCGGCGGCGGTGCTCTGGATCGAGCTGTTGATCCGGGCGGCGATGCTGTACGTCGGGGCGTTGCTGGGTACGGCGGTGTACGCGGGGCTGGTGGACCGGCAGCTGTGGAAGCACGTGCGGCGCTGGGCGGGGGTGATGCTGGCGGTGGACCTGGCGAAGCCGATCATCGTGGTCATCTTGGGTCTGGCGGGTGCGGTGGCGACCGGGGCCGGGGCCGATGACGACTTCGCCCGGGTGTTGTCCGGGTTGGCGATCCTGTTCCTGTCGATCTTCGCGAGCGCCGCGGTCTACCGCTTCGTGCCGGGCTTCGGCGACGAGATGCTGAACCTGCGGGGGGCCCGGGCCAACGCCGTGCAGGCGGGTTCGGCGATGATCAACGGGACCGCGAACCTGATGAAGCAGGGCATCAGCACCCATGGCGACCGCGGTCCGCAGGGGGCCGGCGGGGGTGGCGGTGGTGGTGCCGGCGGCGGTTCGGTCGCGCCGGGCATCGCCGCGCACGCGGGCCGGACGCCGGCCCCGCCGCAGCAGGCCGGGCCGCCGTCGGCTTCGGTTCCGATCCGTGACAGCAATCCAGCGAAGGGAGGGTGACGGGTAAGTGAGCAGTGAACCGCTCGGCCAGTACGGTGCCCAGTACGCCCAGCCGTACGTGCACCAGCGCCGCACCTACCTGATCGGCAAGGCCCGCCCGAACGCGCCGATCGGCCGGAACCGGGAGTCCGGCGAGATCATGCTGATCATCTTCGGGGCCTTCCTCGGCATGCTCTGGGGCCTGATGATGCCGATCCTGCCGTTGCGGATCGGCGGGCTGGTCGGTCTGCCGGCGCTCGCCATCGCGGCGGTGTACGTGCCGTACCGCAAGCGGACGTTCTACAAGTGGGTGGAGATCAGCCGCACCTACCGTCGGACGGTTCGCAGCGGGCGGGCGGTGTGGCGTTCGGACGTGATGGACGCCGGCACCCGGTTGGACGGTCGGGAGGTGGAGGTCGGTCCGCCGCCCGGGGTGGGGCGGCTGCGCTGGCTGACGGCGCCGTTCGGGCCGGACGAGGTCGGGGTGCTGATGCACCTGGAGCGGCGGACGGTGACGGCCGCGATCGAGATCGAGGGCCCGGGCGTCGGGCTGCGCGACTCGGAGGACCAGGAGGCGCTGGTCGACCGCTTCGGGACGCTGCTGAAGCACGTGGCCAACGGCGATGGTTTCGTGACCCGGCTCCAGATCCTGGCGCGGACGCTGCCGGCGGACCCGGACGCGCACGCCAAGGACGTGGAGCGGCGCGGCGACCCGGCTTCGCCGCGCTGGTTGCAGGATTCGTACGACCAGCTCCAGTCGATGGTGTCGACCTCCTCGGAGCAGCACCGGGCGTATCTGGTGGCCTGCATGCACTACACCCGTGACCTGGCCGCCGAGGCGCACGCGATGGGTCGCAGTGTCGACGGGCAGCGGGTCGGTGGCCGGCGGGCGCGGGACGACGAGGGGCTGGCGGCCGTGATGGCGCGCGAGCTGACCGACATCTGCGCCCGGCTGGCCGAGGCGGACATCCGGGTGCGCCAGCCGCTGGGCCAGGCCCGGCTCTCTTCGCTGCTGCACTCGATGTACGACCCGGATCACCCGATCGACCACATCCAGGCGATGTCCCGGCGCAACGCCTGGCCGGCCGAGTTGGACGCGACCAACCCGCAGTACCTGCAGGCGAAGACCCGGGAGTCGGCGACCCGGGAGCCGTGGTGCCACGCCACCGCGTGGATCAAGGAGTGGCCGCTCACCCCGGTGGGCGTGAACTTCCTGGCGCCGCTGCTGGTGCACACCCCGGACGTGATCCGGACGGTCGCGGTGACGATGGACCTGGAGCCCACCGACGTCGCGATCGAGCGGATGCTGACCGAGAAGACCAACGACGAGGCCGAGGCCAGCCGTGCGGCCAAGATGAACCGTACGGTCGACCCGCGCGACCTGGCCCACACCGGCCGGGTGGACCAGCGCGGTGACGACCTGGCCTCCGGTGCGGCCGGGGTGAACCTGGTCGGCTACATCACGGTCTCCTCGCGCAACCCCGACGCGCTGGCCCGCGACAAGCGGACCATCCGGGCCTCGGCCGGCAAGAGCTACCTCAAGCTGGAGTGGTGCGACCGCGAGCACCACCGGGCCTTCGTCAACACCCTCCCGTTCGCCACCGGCATCCGCCGCTGAGCGACCGGCACGTCCGCCCGTCCGCACGTCCGTCCACCGCTGACCCGTCAGGAGGCCGCACATGGCCCTCGGCAACCTCTCCGAGGCGTTCACCAGCCTGATGTTCGGCAAGGTGGAGACCACCCGCCTGCCGGTGCGCACGTCCACCGGCCAGGCGCAGGCCGTCTACCTGCCCACCGCCGCTCCGGGGCTGGGCGACTCCGGCGTGATCATCGGCCGCGAGGTGTACAGCGGCAAGGGGTACGTCTACGACCCCTTCCAGCTGTACGGGCAGCAGCTGCCGGCCCCGCACTGGCTGGTGCTCGGGGAGTCCGGCAACGGCAAGTCGGCGCTGGAGAAGACGTACGTGCTGCGGCAGTTGAGGTTCCGCGACCGCCAGGTCGTGGTGCTGGACGCGCAGGGCGAGGACGGTGTGGGCGAGTGGAACCTGATCGCCAACGCGCTGGGCATAAAGTCGATCCGGCTGGACCCGATGGCGGCTCGGGACGGCGGGGTGAAGCTCAACCCGCTGGATCCGGCGATCACCCAGACCGGCCAGCTGTCGCTGCTGCGCACCATCGTCGAGGTGGCGATGGGGCGTGGGCTGGAGGAGCGGGCGGGCTTCGCGCTGAAGGCGGCGCACGCCCATGTGGTGGCCTCGGTGAAGGATCGCCAGCCGGTGCTGGACGACATCATCGACACTCTGCGCAACCCCGAGCTGTCCTCGGTGGAGTCGCTGGGCGTGGCGGTGGACGAGGTGCAGTCCTGGGGCCTGGACGTGGCGCTGGTGCTGGACCGGCTGGTCGACGGTGACCTGCGCGGGATGTTCGACGGGTCGACCACCGAGGGCATCGACCTGGACGCGCCGCTGATCGTCTTCGACCTCTCGCACATCGACCGCAACTCGATCGCGATGCCGATCCTGATGGCGATCGTCGGGGTGTGGCTGGAGCACACCTGGATCCGGCCGGACCGGAAGAAGCGCATCTTCCTGGTCGAGGAGGCCTGGCACATCATCAACAGTCCGTTCGTGGCCCAACTGTTCCAGCGGCTGCTGAAGTTCGGCCGCCGGCTCGGCCTGTCCTTCGTCGCGGTGGTGCACCACCTGTCCGACGTGGTGGACGGCGCGGCCGCCAAGGAGGCCTCGGCGATCCTGAAGATGGCCTCCACCCGGACGATCTACATGCAGAAGGCCGAGGAGGCGCGGGCCACCGGCCGGGTGCTGGGCCTGCCGCGCTGGGCGGTGGAGATCATTCCCACACTTTCGCCGGGCATCGCGGTCTGGGATGTCAACGGCAACGTCCAGGTGGTGAAGCACATCATCACCGAGGCGGAGCGCCCGCTGGTCTACACCGACCGCGCGATGACCGAGGACGCGGTGGCCGAACGGGTGCGCGCGGAGCGGCAGTTGGCCGCCGAGCCGGGGGTCTGACGGGGCGCCCGCACCGGCTCCCCGGCGGCTCCGTACGGGCTTCGCACCGGCTTCGCCGGGGGCCGGCGCCGGCTTCGCACCCCGGCGGACGGCGGCGGTTCGTCAGGAGGTAATCCTCTTGTTACGTCCGACGTCCTGACGGCTACGCGCGTTGACCATAGGCTTCGCAGTCGCAACACATGCCCGTACGCCGATGCTGTCCGCAGCCGGTGCTCCTCCGAGGTGCAGGGGAACCCTTCATGCTCACCGTCAGATCCCGACGGACGGCGCTCGCCGTCGTCGCCGCCGCAGGTCTGTTCGGCACGGTGGTCGTGCCGACGGCCGCTCAGGCCGCCGACGCCAAGGCCCACAAGACCGTCGACCTCCAGCTGCTGGCGATCAACGACTTCCACGGCAACCTGGAGCCCCCGGCCGGCTCGTCCGGCACGATCAAGGAGATCGACCCGGCCACCGGCAAGGAGGTCGCCACCCCGGCCGGCGGCATCGAGTACCTGGCCACCGAGCTGCGCAAGGCGCGCATCCCGGCCGACGACTCGATCACCGTCGCGGCCGGCGACATCATCGGCGCCAGCCCCCTCACCTCGGCGCTCTTCCACGACGAGCCGACCATCGAGGCGATGGACAAGCTCGGCCTGGACGTCACCTCCGTGGGCAACCACGAGTTCGACGAGGGCGCGCAGGAGCTGCGCCGGATGCAGGACGGCGGCTGCCACCCGACCGACGGCTGCTACGAGCCCGGCCGCAAGTTCAAGGGCGCCAACTTCAACTACCTGTCGGCGAACGTCACCGACGAGAAGACCGGCAAGCCGCTGCTGGCGCCGTACTGGATCACCAAGTCCCAGGGCGTGAAGATCGGCTTCATCGGCGTCACCCTGGAGGGCACGCCGAACATCGTGACCGCCGAGGGCGTCAAGGGCCTGAAGTTCGCCAACGAGGTCACCACGATCAACAAGTACGCCGCCGAGCTCAAGGCCAAGGGCGTCAACTCGATCGTCGCGCTGATCCACGAGGGTGGCTACCCGGCCAGCAGCGTCTACAACTACGACTGCGGCGCGGCCGGCCAGGGCGTCTCCGGCCCGATCGTCGACATGGCGAAGAAGATCGACCCGGCGGTCGGCGCCATCGTCACCGGCCACACCCACAACGCGTACGCGTGCAGCATCCCGGACCCGAACGGCGTGCCGCGCTCGGTGACCAGTGCCGCCTCCTTCGGTCGGCTGTTCACCGAGATCGACATGAAGCTGGACAAGACCACCGGCGAGATCGTGCGCCCCTCGGTCAAGGCCGAGAATCACGTCGTGCGCCGCACGGTCGAGAAGGCGCCCGACATGACGGCGCTGGTGGACCACTACTCCAAGCTGGCCGCCCCGATCGCCAACCGTCCGGTCGGCTACATCGCCGCGGACGTCAACGGCCGTGGCAGCGGCGACCCGGAGAAGCCGCTCGGTGACCTGATCGCCGACTCGCAGCTCGCCGGGCTGGCCCCGGCCGACAAGGGCGGCGCGCAGGTCGCCTTCATGAACCCCGGCGGCATCCGCTCCGACCTGGTCTACAAGGCCTCCGGCGCCGAGGGCGACGGTGTGGTGACCTACGGCGAGGCGTTCACCGTCCAGCCGTTCACCAACATGATGCAGGTCAAGACGCTGACCGGCGCCCAGCTGATCCAGGTGCTCCAGCAGCAGGTCAGCGGCTCCAACGACGCGGCGCCGAAGATCCTCCAGATCTCGTCGAACCTGCACTACACCCTGGACATGCGCAAGACCGGCGCGGACCGGGTGGTCCTGGACTCGGTCCGGCTGAACGGCGCTCCGGTCGACCCGGCCGCCACCTACCGGGTCGCGGCGAACGAGTTCCTGGCCGGCGGCGGCGACGGCTTCCCGGCCTTCGCGGCCGGCACCGACAAGCTGGTCGGCGCCTCGGACCTGGACGTCTTCGTGGCCTACCTGAGCGCCCACAGCTCGGCGGCCTCGCCGCTCCAGGCTCCGGCGCAGGACCGGATCAAGATCATCGGCCCGGGCAGCATCATCGACTGACCGTGAGCCGGCCCTGAGGAGGGCGGGTGGGGGCGCTGTCGGGGCGCTCCCCACCCGCCCTTCCGTCATTCCGGGGCGGGGCCGCCGGGCAGTCGGACGGTGGCCAGCGCGCCCGGACCGCCGTCGGCGGCCGGCCCGAGGGTGACCTCGCCGCCCGCCTCCCGGACGCTCTGCGCCACGATCGACAACCCGAGCCCGGAGCCCGGCAGTTGGCGGGAGGAGGGGGAGCGCCAGAACCGGTCGAAGACGTACTGGAGCTCGTCCGGCGGGATGCCGGGCCCGTGGTCGCGGACGGTCAACACGCCCTTCCGGAGCAGGACTTCGATGGTGCCGCCGGGCGGGCTGTACTTGACCGCGTTGTCCAGCAGGTTGATCACCGCCCGTTCCAGTCCGGCGGCGTCGCCGTGCACGTACCAGGGTTCGGTGCTCGTCTCGAAGACCAGCCCCGGGCCGCGCAGTTCGGCCCGTTCCACGGCCCGCCCGGCGATCTCGTGCAGGGCGACGACGGTCGGCGCCGGGCCGCTCTTCGGGGTGTCCGGGCGGGAGAGCTGGAGCAAGTCGCCGATCAGGACGGTCAGTTCCTGCATCTGCGCCTTCATGTTGCCGAGCAGCTTGGTCTTGGTCGCGGCGGGCAGCGGGCGGCCGGTGTCGTTGCTGCGGATCAGCAGGTCGACGTTGGTGCGCAGCGAGGTCAGCGGAGTGCGCAGCTCGTGGCCCGCGTCGGCGATCAACCGGGTCTGCCGCTCACGGGAGTTGGCGAGGGCGGTGCTCATCGAGTTGAACGAGGTGGACAGGCGGGCGATCTCGTCGTCCCCCTGGACCGGGATGGTGGTGCCGACCTCCTCGGTCCGGGCGATGTGCTCGACGGCTTCGGTGAGTTGGTCGACGGGCTTGAGGGCGGAGCGGGCGACCAGGCGGCCGGCCAGGGCGGCGAGCAGGATGCCGCCGGCGGAGACGGAGCCGAGGAGGATGGCGAGGCCCCGGAGGGAGTCCTCGATGGGCTGGGTGGAGGCGGCCACCATGACGACGACCGGCACCGTGTAATGGTCGTCCGAGGTCAGCCGGACCAGTGCGGGCTCCCCGTTGGTGTACCGGCCCTCGCGGATGACCGACTGGCCGGGATTGAGCGCGAAGGCGGCCGAGTCCTTCGGCACGGTCACGATCGCCTTGGTGGCGCCGGGAAGCAGACAGACCCCCCTCCCGAGCGCGAGGAACTGGGTGTCCCGTGCGGCGGCCACGCCGTTCTCCGGAAAGTTGCCGACGGGCTGGCGCTCCAGCGCGTGTTCCGGGGTGTCGAAGCAGGTGAGCTTCTTGCCCGGCGCGCCAGAGGGCGCGCTCGCGAGGTCCGCCCGCACCTGCCCGTACAGCTGCTTCTCGACGATGAACCAGCAGGCCAGCGCGGACAGCGCGATCGCCACCGCCACCGCCGCCGCGCTCAGGAAGGTGAGGCGGCTGCGCAGCGAGCGCGAGCGGAACCAGCGGACCAGGCGGCGGCTCCGCCCCGGCGTGCGGGGCGGAGCCAGTGGCGGGGCCAGCGGAGGGGGCGGAACGTTGTTCACGCGCCGGAACCGGCGGCCGGGCGCAGGGCGTAGCCGACGCCGCGTACGGTCTGGATCAGGCGGGGCATGCCGCCCTGCTCGGTCTTGCGGCGCAGGTACATCACGTACACGTCCAGGGAGTTGGAGGACGGCTCGAAGTCGAAGCCCCAGACCGCCTTGAGGATCTGCTCGCGGGTGAGGACCTGCCGGGGGTGGGCGAGGAACATCTCCAGCAGCATGAACTCGGTGCGGGTGAGCTCGATCGGCTTGCCGGCTCGGGTGACCTCGCGGGTGGCGGTGTTCATCCGCAGGTCGGCGAAGGCGAGCACCTCGCTCTCGTCCTCGGCGGCGGCGCGGGCGGCGGCCTCGGCGGCGAGGGCGTTGCGGCGCAGCAGGGCGCGGACGCGGGCGAGCAGCTCGTCGAGTTCGAAGGGCTTGGCGAGGTAGTCGTCGGCGCCGACGTCGAGGCCGGTGACCCGGTCGCCGACGGCGTCGCGGGCGGTGAGCATCAGCACCGGGACGGTGTCGCCGCGCGAGCGCATCCGGCGGACGGCGGTGAGGCCGTCCATCCGGGGCATCATGATGTCCAGCAGGACGAGGTCGGGCCGGTCGCGTTCGACGGATTCCAGGGCTTCGTAGCCGTCGGTGGCGGTGGCGACCTCGTAGCCCTCGAAGGCGAGGCTGCTCTCCAGGGCGTCCCGGAGGGCGGGTTCGTCGTCGACCACGAGGAGCCGGGCGCAGGGGTGGGCGGCCTCGGCGGTGGTGCGGTCGTCGGCGGACGGGGTCATGGGCGGGTGCCCTTTCTCGTCGGTGGAGGGCCAGCTGGAGTGCCTGCTGGGAGCAATTGTCCGTCCCAGCGCGTGTGTCTCACAGGTTTTGGCCGGCTTCGAGCTTCGGCAGGACCTGCTTGACGGCGTCGATCGGGATGGCGAAGCCGAGTCCGACGCTGCCGGCCTCGCCGCCGCCGGAGGAGCCGGAGCCGTTGGGCGCGTACATCGCCGAGTTGATGGCGATGACCTGGCCGTTGGCGTTGATCAGCGGGCCGCCGGAGTTGCCGGGGTTGAGCGCGGCGTCGGTCTGGAAGGCCTTGTAGGTGGTGCTGCTGCCGTTGCCGGACTGCGGGGCGGTGCCGCGCGTGCCGGGCAGGAAGGGGAGGCCGAAGCCGCCGTTGCCGCGGGTGGTGCCCTCGTCGAGCTGGACGGTGACGTCGCGGTTCTCGGCGCTGATGATGCCGGAGGTGACGGTGCCGGTGAGGCCGTCGGGGTTGCCGATGGCGACGACCGGGTCGCCGATCGCCACGGAGGCGGAGTCGCCGAGGACGGCGGGGGTGAGGTTCTTCGCGCCGGTCGCGGTGATCACGGCGACGTCGAGGGACTTGTCGGTGCCGGTGACGGTGGCCTGGGCGGTGGAGCCGTCCTTGAAGGTGACGGTGATCCGGCCGCCGTCGGCCGCGGTGGCGATCACGTGGTAGTTGGTGAGGATCTGTCCGTCGGTGTTCAGGACGACGCCGGTGCCGGTGGCGGTGCCGTTGGCGTTCTTGACGGTGATCTGGACGGTGCTGGGCGAGACCGTGGCGGCGATGGCGGGCACGTTGGCGCTGCCGTCGGAGCGGGCGGAGACCGGGCTGGCGATGGTGCCGACGCGGTTGTCGGGGCTCTGCCGGTCGGCGGCGATCAGCCCGCCGGTGACCCCGCCGAGGACGGCGGCGACGGCGGCGACGGCGGTGACCAGGGCGAGCCGGCCGCGCAGCAGTCCGCGCCGGGCCCGGCTGCCGTGGTGGCCGGGGCCTTCGGGGGAGCCCGGGGCGGGGGTCGTGGGCGGCTCGGGCGGGATCGGCGGGGGTGGCGGCGGTCCGTCGTAGCCGCCGTCGGAGTGGTCCTCGCGGTGGGTGTACCCGGACGGGGCGCCGTTCCCGACGCCGAGCACGGTGCCCTCGATCACCCGGGGTTCGTGGGCCTGGTGGGTGTCGTACCGCTCGTCGGTCCCGTACGCGCCGTGGGCCTGGTGGGCGCCGTACCGCTCGTGGGGCTCGTACGGGCCGTACTGCTCGCTGGGGTGATGCTGCTGTCCGCTCATGCGGAACAAGCTCCGCCCGGTGCATGAGGAGCGCATGAGAACGGGCTCAGAAGGGGGAGAGAAGCCCGTTGGGTTCTCATAAAGCCTGGTCAGGCCGCCTGCCGAGCGGACCCGGCTACTCCGGTACGGGCCGGCCGGGGGCCTCGCCGGGGCAGCCGCAGGAGCGGCGGATGACCAGCCGGGACGGGAAGGTGCGGACCCGCTCGGTGTCGGAGCCGGGCACCATCAGCGAGTCGTCCAGCACCAGGTCCACGGCGGCCCGGGCCATCGCGTCGCGGTCGGAGGCGACGGTGGTCAGCGGCGGGTCGGCGAGTGCGGCCTCCGGGATGTCGTCGAAGCCGGCCACCGCGAGGTCCTCCGGGACCCGCAGGCCGACCTCGCGGGCGGCCCGCAGCACGCCGATCGCCTGGTCGTCGGTGGAGCAGAAGACGGCGCGCGGCCGGTCCGGCGAGCGCAGCAGGTCGAGCGCGACGTCGTAGGCGCCGTAGCGGTGGAAGGGCGCGTCGATCAGGTGCGGCTCGGTGGGGATGCCGTGCGCGTCCATGGCGCGCTGCCAGCCTTCGACGTGGTCGATCACCGGGTCGCCGGGGGCGGGGGACTCGACCGGGCCGCCGAAGCAGGCGACGTACGGGTGTCCGTGCACCTCCAGCAGGTGGCGCACGATCGCCTCGGCGCCGGCCACGTCGTCGGTGACCACCGCGACGTCGTCTATCGCCTCGGGCCGGCGGTGCAGCAGCACCACCTTGGCGCCCTCCATCGCGGCGAACTCCTCGGCGGCGCGCTGCGAGGGGCCCTGGCTGACCAGGATCAGGCCGGAGACGCGCATCCCGAGGAAGGCGCGGACGTAGTGCACCTCGCGGTCGTCCACGTAGTCGGAGTTGCCGATCAGCACGAGCTTGCCGCGCTCGGAGGCGGCCCGTTCCACGGCGTGCGCCATCTCGGCGAAGAACGGCTGGCGGGCGTCCGGGACGACCATGCCGATCAGGTTGGTGCGGCGCGAGGCCATCGCCTGGGCGACGCTGTTCGGCCGGTAGCCGAGCTGCTCGATCGCCGCGAGGACCTTCTCCTTCGTCGCGGGCGCGACCGGGCGCGGTCCGTTGTTGATGACGTAGCTGACGACCGCGGTCGAGGTACCAGCCAGCCGGGCTACATCGTCGCGCGTCACTTTGGCCACGGGGGGAGTCTACGCGTGTGGTCTCCGGGGCGGCAGAGGGCCCTGGGGCCCGCTACGACGGGCCTGTGGGCGGCTGTGGGACGGAATCGGACAAGCCGGGCGGGGGGTGGTCCGCCCGGCTTCCGGTCTCATGCGTCCAGGGGGGTGGAGGGGCGCGCGGAGAGCTCCGGGCGCTCGCCCTTCTCGGGCTTCTCCGGGACGACGAAGCGGTAGCCGACGTTGCGCACGGTGCCGATCAGCTGCTCGTGCTCCACGCCGAGCTTGGCGCGCAGCCGTCGGACGTGCACGTCCACCGTCCGGGTGCCGCCGAAGTAGTCGTAGCCCCAGACCTCCTGGAGCAGCTGGGCCCGGGTGAAGACCCGGCCGGGGTGCTGGGCGAGGTACTTGAGCAGCTCGAACTCCTTGAAGGTGAGGTCGAGCGCCCGGCCCCTGAGCTTGGCGGAGTAGGTGGCCTCGTCGACCGAGAGCTCGCCGCTGCGGATCTCCATCGGGCTGTCGTCGGTGGCGACCTGGAGCCGGCCCAGGGCGAGCCGCAGCCGGGCCTCGACCTCGGCCGGGCCGGCCGTGTCCAGCAGGACGTCGTCGATGCCCCACTCGGCGGTGACGGCGGCCAGGCCGCCCTCGGTGACCACCAGGATCAGCGGGCAGCCGATGCCGGTGGAGCGCAGCAGCTGGCACAGGCTGCGGATCTGCGGCAGGTCGCGCCGGCCGTCGACCAGGATGACGTCCGCACTGGGCGTGTCCACCAGGGCGGCGCCCTCGGCGGGGGCCACCCGGACGTTGTGGAGCAGCAGGCCGAGGGCGGGCAGTACCTCGGCGGAGGGTTGCAGCGCGTTGGTGAGGAGGAGGAGAGAACTCATACCCGGTGGTCCCCTTTCCGGTTCGTCGCGGTCGCTTGACGGCTGCCGCCACAGCCGGATGGCGCAGGTGCTGAGGAAGGGGGGAGGAGGACGGTTGCCCACGGCGGGCCGGGGGAGCGGACGGCGTGCGGGGTGCGGCGGGTCCACCCGGGGTCGCCTGACCCCTGGCGCACCGTTGCTGCCCTGTTCATCACCGTAACCCTCCGGTCTGGTCCGGTGCCGGGTGGCGGCCCGGTGCCGGGTGGCGACGCCCCGGGCCGGCCGGGGCACGTCGTTGTGCCGCGTCGGGCGGGGGCGGTTCCTGCGGCGCGCCGGGGGTGGGCCGACGATTCGCAAGAACGTCCGTACTGGCGTCCTGGAAGCACAAAAGGACCCGGGGGCGACTCTGCCCGGATCCCTCGTTGGTGGTTGAGAATAGCCGACCGGGCCCCGGTGTCGGGAGTGCGCGAATCCGGCGGTTCGTACAAATCGGGCGTACGCCTGGTGAGGCTGGCCACAGCGTCGTGCGCCCTCCGGTGGCGTCCCGGTAGGAGGGCGGTGCACGCTCCGTGTCCGTCCGGCGAGGGCGATTGCCGTCCGTGGTGGCGGACACGCCATCATGGGAGGCGCATCGTCGGCGCTGTACCGGGTCCATCGTTCGGGTGGTCGGGCGGCCGCCGTGGTGGCGAGCCGGACCGGGTCACCGGGGCCGGGCGAGGACGACGAGAAGGGGTGGCCCGATGGGTGCGACCACCGAGCCCGCGAGCGGCGCCCGGGTGCGCGGGACGATCCGCTACTGGGCGGCGGCGAAGTCCGAGGCCGGGCTGGCCGAGGAGCCGTACGAGGCGGCGACCCTGGCGGAGGCGCTGGCGGCGGCCAGGGAGCGGCACGCCGACCGGCCGAAGCTCGTCGAGCTGCTCGGGTACTGCTCGTACCTGGTCGACGGGGCGCAGGTGGGCGGGCGGGACCATGCGGCCGTCGCCCTGACCGAGGGCGGGACGGTCGAGGTCCTCCCGCCGTTCGCGGGAGGCTGAGCGGCGTGACGAACATGAACAACCCGAACCACGGCGGTCATGGCGAGTGGCCGCAGGAGCGGCCGCACTTCCCGCCGCAGCAGCCGGGGTACCAGCCGCCGTACGGCTACCCGGTGGACGACGCGGCGGCGACCACGGTGCTGCCGCCGGTGCCGACCTTCGACGACCCGGCCGCGACCACCGTGCTGCCGCCGGTGCCGGCGGCGGGCGACGCCGAGGCGACGGCGCTGCTGCCGCCCGTGCCGCCGCTGGACGACGCCGCGGCCACCGCGCTGCTGCCGCCGGTGCCGGCGTCCGGTCCGATGCCGGCCGCGTCACAGCGGCCCCAGCGTCACCAGCAGCCTCAGCGTCACCAGCAGCCTCAGCACCAGCCGCAGCCGATGCGGCCCCAGCACCAGCACCAGCAGCCGCAGCAGCAGCCGCACCAGCAGCCGCAGCAGCAGTGGTCGCAGCAGCCGGTGCAGCCCCAGCCGGATCCGACGATCCAGCTCCAGCAGCCGCCGCGGCCCCGGGCCCGGCACGCCGCCCCGGCCGCCGCCCCGGCGCCGCGGCCCGCTCCCGCACAGCAGCCGGCCCAGGGCTTCGATCCGCCGACCATGACGCTGAAGCGCCCGGCCGTCCCCGGCCCGCCGGCTGCCCCCGCTCCCGTCGCGCCGCCCGCGGGCCCGCGCCGGACCGGCTCGCCGATCATCGACCCGGGCCTCCAGCCGGCCCTGATCACGGCCGGCGCGGCCGCGTTGCTGGCCGGTGGCGCCGCCCTCGGCCAGGTCGCGCTGGCCCTGGTGGTCGCGTTGCTCCAGCTGCTGACGGCGGCCGGCTGGTTCCGGCTGAACGGCATGTGGCCGGCCCGGCAGGGCATCCTGCTCGCCGCGCTGGCCGGGCTCACCGCGGACGCGGCGGTGCTGCTGGCGGACTCCGACGGCGGCGTGGCGGCCGTGGTGGGCACCCTGGGCGGGTTCTTCCTGCTGGTGCTGGTGCTCCAGACGTTCCGTCCGTCGGACCCGAAGGAGCGGTTCTACGCGCTGACCGTGCTCGGCTCGGCGACCGTGGTGACGGCGCTGTGCACCACGCTGCTGCTGGCCGGCTGGGTGCCGGCCGGGGTGGGCGCGGTGGCGCTGGCCACCCTGCTGGCCGCGGCGCCGCTGCCCGGTCCGAAGCAGCTGGGGCCGGTGCTGGGCCTGGTCGCGGCGGTGGCGCTGGGCCTGGCGGTCGGGGCGCCGGTGGCGCTCGGCGCGCTGGCCGGGCTGGGTGCGCTGGTCGGCCGCCGGGTCGCCGCGTACGACTTCCCGTCCCGCTTCGTGCACATGACGGCGGGCGTGGCGCTGCCGCTGGCGGTGGCCGCGCCGCTGATCTGGCTCGCCACCGGCCTGCCGGCCTGATCCGGCGCCCGGCGCGGATTCCCGCCCCGGAACCATGGTCCGGGGCGGGACGTCGTACGGTCGTGCGAGAGCGGGCGCGTCCGGCGTCCGCCACGGAACGACACGCAACGACTCGCAACGACACAGGACGACCGGAGACGACGGGGGACACGATGCGCGGATGGCTGAAGGCCACGATCGGCCTGGCGGTGCTCTCCGGCCTGCTGCTGGGCGCCGACCGGATCGCGGTCGGCGTGGCCGAGGACGAGGCCGCCGACCGGATCGTGAAGAGCGGCCGGATGAGCCAGCGCCCGGACGTCTCGATCGAGGGCTTCCCGTTCCTCACCCAGGTGCTGTCGATGAAGCTGGACGACGTCCGGATCTCCTCCGACGGCCTGACCGTCGGCGACGGCAGCCACCAGGTGGCGCTGCACTCGTTCAAGGCCAGGCTCTCCGGGGTCAAGGTCAGCGACAGCATGAACAGCGCCACGGTGGCCGGCGGCACCGGCAGCGGGGTGATCTCCTACCCGGACCTCGCCCAGCTGCTGCCGCCCGCCTCCCAGCTGCTGCACGGGGTCAAGCTGCCGGTGGGCGGCAACTCCCGGCTGACCCTGGGCTACGCCGGGCCGGGCAAGATCAAGGCCTCGCTGGGGCCGATCGCGATCGGCGAGGGCAGCGTGCACAACAAGGGGAACACCGTCACGGTGGACGGCTTCCAGCTGAGCTCGCTGGCGGGGATGGTGGCGGGCTTCTCCAACCAGCAGATCGAGCCGATGAGCTTCACCCTGGACTCGCTGCCGGCCGGGCTGAAGCTGGCCGACCAGGAGGGCGGCAGCGGCGGGGTGACACCGCTGCCGGAAGGCCTCCAGCTGACCTTCGACGGCAAGGACGTCAAGCTGCTGGGCTGAGCCACCGCACGGCGGCCCGTCCGCCGAAACGTTCCGCTCCGCGAGACGCGCTGTCCAGCGCGGACCGCGGAGCGGTGTCGTTTCGGCCCCGTACGGGCCCGCGGAGGGCCTGCCGAGGGCCCGTGGCCGGGCCCCGACGGGCCAAGCCCAGGCCAAATCCCATCATCCGATCGTTTCGATCCCACTATTCGATACGCTGATGACAGCGGGCCTTCGGTGTCCCTAGCATCGTCGGCATGAAGCGACAGACGGACCTCACGAAGCGGCGGGCGGTAGACCTGTGCCGCGTGGCCGCCTGTCTGTGTCGAATGCGCTGACTCGGCATCCCGGCAGGGCAGTTGACGCCCGCCGCCGATCTTCCCGGCGACCGCGCCCGGCTCTGTGAGCGGGTTTTCGCCGATGTACCCCGCAGTTCCCGGCCCGGTCGCCGGTCCACCCCTCGTCCCGGTATTCGGACAGGATTTCGGACCGCACCCTTTCCGGGCACCTCTTCAGCACTCTCCTGAGCAGCACCTTCCGCACAACCGCCCTCGGATGGAGAACACCACCATGAGCCGCAGCGACGTCCTGGTCGACGCCGACTGGGTCCAGGCCCACCTGGACGACCCGAAGGTCGTCATCGTCGAGGTCGACGAGGACACCTCCGCGTACGAGAAGAACCACATCCGCAACGCCGTGCGCATCGACTGGAAGCAGGACCTCCAGGACCCGGTCCGCCGCGACTTCATCGACCAGGCCGGCTTCGAGGCGCTGCTCAGCGCCAAGGGCATCGCCAACGACGACACCGTCGTCCTGTACGGCGGCAACAACAACTGGTTCGCCTCCTACGCCTACTGGTACTTCAAGCTGTACGGCCACGGCGACGTCCGCCTGCTGGACGGCGGCCGCAAGAAGTGGGAGCTGGACTCCCGCGACCTGGTCGTCGAGGTGCCGGCCCGCCCCGCCACCGCGTACACGGCGCAGGCCGTCGACTCCTCGATCCGCGCCTTCCGCGACGACGTGATCGCCGCCATCGGCACCCTGAACCTGGTCGACGTCCGCTCGCCCGACGAGTTCTCCGGCAAGCTGCTCGCCCCGGCCCACCTCCCGCAGGAGCAGTCGCAGCGCCCCGGCCACGTGCCGAGCGCCCGCAACATCCCGTGGGCCAAGAACGCCAACGACGACGGCACCTTCAAGAGCGACGACGAGCTCAAGGCGCTGTACGAGGCCGAGGGCATCGACCTGGCGAAGGACACCATCGCCTACTGCCGCATCGGCGAGCGCTCCGCGCTGACCTGGTTCGTGCTGCACGAGCTGCTCGGCCAGGAGAACGTCAAGAACTACGACGGTTCGTGGACCGAGTACGGCAGCCTGGTCGGCGTGCCGATCGAGCTCGGCAGCAACTGAGCCCCGGCTCGACCGTAAGAAGGGAAAACAGACATGTGCGGTGCGAAGGCCGGCGGCCCGGACCTGGCAGGAGTTGACGTGGCGAACGAGACGATCATCCAGGGTTCGGTGACCCGCGACGGTGAGCCGGTCAACGGCTACGTCCGACTGCTGGACGAGAACAACGAGTTCACGGCCGAGGTGCCCACCTCGGCGACCGGCCAGTTCCGGTTCTTCGCCCGCCCGGGCAAGTGGACCCTGCGCGCGCTGGTGCCGGGCCAGACCGTGGACCGTCAGGTGGTGGCCTCCCAGGGCACCGCCGTCGAGGTCGCGATCGCGGTCTGAGCCTGAGTGATCGATGAGGGCCCCTGCCGCGCAGGGGCCCTCGGCCGTACCGTGGAGGGGTGCAGGGAAGGCGGCGGCGTCGCTACTACTTCGCCATGATGGGCGTGTGCCTGGGCCTGTTCGTCACGGCCTGGGGCGTGGTGCGGTTCTTCTCGGTCGGCGCGGCGATCGGCATGTGCGTGGTCGCGATGGTGATCCCGCCCGCCGCCGCGGTGTTCGCCAACAAGCGGGACCCGGACGACGACTGGTGGGACGACCCGCGCTGGGACGACCCGAAGTGGGACGAGCCCGGCCACGACCGGGACCGCCCCGACCACGAGGAACACCCGTAGGCGTCAGTACACGAGCGCCTGGGCGTTGTCCGCCATGATCTCGCTGACGAAGACCTGGGCGCCCGCGATCCGGACGCCCTCGACGGTGTCCTTCTGCTCGATCCCGCGCCGGACCGCGCACTGGGTGCACAGCGTCACCGAGCCGGCCGCCAGGATCGACTCCAGCAGGTCCGGCAGCGGAGCCGCGTGCGGCAGGTCGAACTCCGCCGCCCGGCCCGGCAGCGCGAACCAGGACGACTCCCCGGTCAGCCACAGCGAGACCTCGATCCCGCTGGCGACGGCCACCGCCGCCACCGTGAACGCCTGCGAGCACCGCTCCGGCGCGTCCGCTCCTGCGGTGACCTTGATGACCAGTTTCTTCGACATGGCGCCACCATAGAGCGCCCGCCGCCCCGCCCGTCCGGCATCCCCGGAAGCCTTGGACAAAGCTTGGGCAGCCGCGGCGGGACGGCGCGAAAGGCGACGTGGTGGGGCTCACCGCGACCGCCCGGAGGCCGCCGGATAGAGTGAGCGGAGCAAAATCCACCACACTGTCGCCGCCTGGGAGCCCCCCGTGTCCGGTCTGGAAATCTTCTTCGACGGTCTGCTGGCCCTCATGGCCGTGCTGATCACCTGGTTCGCCATCTTCTCGGTGATGAAGCTGTACCAGGGCCAGCGCTGAGCCTGCCGTACGGTTGAGGCAGTCCCACACCGACGACGACAGCGACCAGGAACATGATCGAGATCCCCTCTGACCTCCACAAGGACGTCGTGCCGCTCGCCTTCCTCCTCGGCACCTGGGAAGGCGCGGGCGTCTACGACTTCCCGGGCACGGAGAAGTGCAACTTCGGCCAGGAGATCGTGATCCGGCACGACGGCCGCCCCTTCCTGGAGTTCCGCTCCCGCACCTGGGTGCTGGACAACGAGGGCGAGAAGGTCCGTCCGCTGGAGAACGAGCACGCGTTCTGGCGCATCACCAGCAACCACGACGGCACCAGCGGCGTCCGCGGGATCGAGATCTCCTCCGTCCGCGACGACGGCACGGTCGAGATCTGGTACGGCGAGCTCGCCGACGGCAAGCCGCAGGTCGACGTCTCGACCGACGCGGTGGCCCGGATCGAGGGCTCGCCGGAGTACTCCGGCGGCAAGCGGCTGTACGGCTTCGTCAACGGCGAGCTGCTCTGGGTCGGCGAGAAGGCCGCCCCGAACGTGCCGCTGCGCCCGTACATGTCCGCGCAGCTGAAGAAGGTGCTCAGCCCGGCCCAGCTGATCAAGGACATCAACGACCTGCCGGACGACGGCATCGCCTTCTTCAAGTAAACGGTCTTCGAGGAATCGGCGAACGACCGGTACCGGTGACCGGTCGGGCGGCCGGCACTTTCCGTGCACGAGGTAGGGACCGGCCATAGGGCCGGTCCCTACACTTGCATCAGGACCCCCGACCTTGGCAGGGACAGCAATCGTGGCGGACACCGGCACCACCGACTGGCAGCTCTCCGGCGACTGGAAGGCCGACCTGCGCGAGCGCGGCTACCGGCTCACCCCGCAGCGGCAGCTCGTGCTGGAGGCCGTCGACGAACTCGACCACGCGACCCCCGACGACATCCTCTGCCACGTCCGCCGGACGGCCAGCGGTGTCAACATCTCCACCGTCTACCGGACCCTGGAGCTGCTGGAGGAGCTCGGCCTGGTCTCGCACGCCCACCTCGGCCACGGCGCCCCGACCTACCACCTGGCCGGCCGCCACCACCACCTGCACCTGGTCTGCCGGGACTGCGAGAAGGTCACCGAGACCGGCACCGAGATCGCCCAGCCGCTGATCGACAGCCTGCGCGAGCGGCACGGCTTCGACACCGACCTCAAGCACTTCGCCATCTTCGGCCGCTGCGCCGACTGCACCGCCAAGCTCGCCGGGGAGCGGCCGTAAGCTGGCCGGTATGACCGGTGTGAAGAGCCCGCTGCTTTCCCTGCCCGGAGCCGTCCCCGCCGAGGGGGCCGACGAGGGTGTCGCCGCCCACTACGGCGACATCTTCCGCGAGCAACGCAACCTGTCCCAGGGCGTCGGCTTCGTCGACCTCTCGCACCGCGGCGTGGTCACCGTCACCGGATCGGACCGGCTCTCCTGGCTGCACCTGCTGCTCACCCAGCACGTCAGCGAGCTGCCGCCGCAGCAGGCCGCCGAGGCGCTGGTGCTCTCCCCGAACGGGCACGTCGAGCACGCCCTCTACCTGGTGGACGACGGCACCACCACCTGGGCGCACGTCGAGCCGGGCACCCAGGAGGCGCTGGTGGCCTACCTGGAGAGCATGAAGTTCTTCTACCGGGTGGAGGTCGCCGACGCGACCGCCGAGTACGCCGTGGTGCACCTGCCGGCCGGCTCCACCGGCTCCGTCGAGGGCGTCGCCGCCGTCCGCGAACTCCCGTACGGGCGCGACCTGTTCGTGCCGCGCGGCGAGCTGGAGCGGCTCACCGCCGGGTATGGTCCGGCGGCCGGGGTCTGGGCGTACGAGGCGCTGCGGATCGAGGGCCACCGGCCCCGGCTGGGCTTCGAGACCGACCACCGGACCATCCCGCACGAGGTGGACTGGCTGCGCACCGCCGTCCATCTCCAGAAGGGCTGCTACCGCGGCCAGGAGACCGTCGCCCGGGTGCACAACCTGGGCCGCCCGCCGCGCCGGCTGGTCTTCCTGCACCTGGACGGCACCGAGGAGACGCTGCCCCCGCACGGCACCGAGGTGCGGCTGGCCGCCGACCCGGACGGGCGGGCGCTGGGCTTCGTGACCTCCTCGGCCCGGCACCACGAGCTGGGGCCGATCGCGCTGGCCATCGTCAAGCGCAACGTCCCGGTGGACGCGGTGCTGCTGGCCGGGACGGTGCCGGGCACCCAGGACGTGATCGTCCCGCAGTGACCCGTGCGGTAGCGGGGATCAGACCTCGACGAGGACGGTGAACGGGCCGTCGTTCACCAGCGCCACCCGCATGTCGGCGCCGAACCGGCCCGTCTCCACCTTGGCGCCCAGCGCCCGCAGCCGGGCCACCACCTCGTCCACCAGCGGCTCGGCGACCGGGCCGGGGGCGGCGGCGTTCCAGGTGGGACGGCGGCCCTTGCGGGCGTCTCCGTAGAGGGTGAACTGGCTGATCACCAGCAGCGGCGCGCCGAGGTCCGAGCAGGACTGCTCGACGCCCTCGTCGTTCGCCGGCAGCAGCCGCAGGGTCCAGAGCTTGCGGGCCAGTTGGGCGGCCTTGGCGGGGGTGTCGTCATGGGTGACGCCGACCAGGACGCAGAGTCCGGGCCCCTCGATCGCGCCGACGGTCTCACCGGCCACGGTCACCCGGGCCTCGGTCACTCGCTGCACCACTGCTCGCATGCCGCCCATTGTGCCGGAGCGCCGTACGGCCCCCGGAGGGCCCTCGGAGGACTCCCCGGCGGCCCTTCACGGCGCACACCAGGGGCGCGCACGGAGGTTCTGCACGCCGTGGCGCACGCGCCTGCGCTGAATCGGGCGCCGCTCTTCCTGCGGAAAGGGCCGGTCATATCAGCCACCCCCGTTCGCCAGGGGGCCGTTCGGGTGCACGGGCGGTGCGCGTGCGCCGGGAGGGGTGGCACGCTGGTGGACCGTACGAAGGTCCGGGGCGCCAGGAGGTCCGCCGCGCCGGGCCGGCCGCCCGCCCACCGGTGGACGCGCGGCCCGTCGGGGGACGGGACGGACCGGCGGCAGCGACGGGGTGCCGCGAGCGGGCGGGATCGGACGACGTCAGGTGGTTGGGTGATGGACGCGAGCAGCGCGGCGCGGGACCGGTCCGGTTCGGTGGCGCAGGCCCTCGGGGGCCCGTACGGCCCGGCGGCGGGCGCGGAGGACGAGCCCGACCTGGAGCGGCTGGGCCTGGACCAGCTGCGGGTGCTGCGCCGGGAGACCTTGGAGCTGGAGGCCGACCTGTCCTACCTGCGGCGGCTGCTGCACGGGCGGATGGACATCCTGCGCGCCGAACTCGACCGGCGGCCCGGCGTGGGCCCGGTCCGTACGGTCGGCGCGTCCGGCCTCGGCCCGGACCCCGGGGACCTGCTGGACCGGCTGCCGGCCATCCTGGCCGACGCGCCCTCCAGCGTGCGGCTCTCGGCCCGGCACGTCACCCTCGGCCCGCCGCGCACCCAGGAGTCCCAGCTGGAGGCGGACGCGCTGATGGGCGACGTCCAGCTCGCCGACCTGGCGGCCCACCCGGCCGAGGAGCTGCTGGCCGCCCTGGAGCGGCTGCGGGCGCACGAGCGCGAGGTGTCCGGACGGCGCCAGCGGCTGCTTCGTACGGCCGACGATTGCAGTGCCGAAATCACCCGCAGGTACCGTGATGGGGAAGCGCGGGTCGACGACCTGCTCGCAGGGGGGCCGCTCTGACCGGGTGAGCCACCGCGGGCGGTGGGCCCGGCTTCCTCCCGGCCCCACCCTCGCCCCCGGAAGGCTCATCCGTCATGTCCCAGTCCGTCACCGCGCCCGTTCTCGCCGAGGTCGTGCGCTCCGGTTTCGTCGAGGGCCGCCACCGCGGCTCCCTGGTGCTGCTCGCGGCCGACGGATCGGTCGAGTTCGCGCTCGGCGACCCGGACCTGCCGGTCTTCCCGCGGTCGACCGCCAAGCCGTTCCAGGCGGTGGCCACGCTGCGGGCCGGGCTGGCGATCGAGGGCGAGCTGCTGGCGCTGGCGGCCTCCAGCCACTCCGCAGAATCGTTTCACCTCGGTGGCGTGCGGACCATCCTCGGCTCCGCCGGGCTCGACGAGTCGGCCCTGCGCACGCCGGCCGACCTGCCCCTGGACGAGGCCGAGGCGGAACTGCTGCTCGCCTCCGGCGGCGGCCGCGCGCCGATCCTGATGGACTGCTCCGGCAAGCACGCCGGCTGGCTGGCCGCCTGCGTGGCCAACGGCTGGGACACCGCGAGCTACCTCGACCCGGCCCACCCGATCCAGCGGCTGGCCCGCGAGGCCCTGGAGGAGGGCACCGGCGAGAGCGCCGCCCACGCCGGGGTGGACGGCTGCGGCGCGCCGCTGCTGGCCGTCACGCTGACCGGCCTGGCCCGCGGCTACCGCGCCCTGCTGCTGGCCGCCGAGGGCACCGAGCAGCGCCGGGTGGCCGACGCGATGCGTGCCCACCCCGAGTACGTGGCCGGCACCCGCCGGGCCGACACCTGGCTGATGCGGGCGGTGCCGGGCGCGCTGTCCAAGATGGGCGCCGAGGCCGTCCAGGTGGTGGCGCTGCCGGACGGGCGGGCGCTGGCCTTCAAGATCGAGGACGGCAACGAGCGGGCCCGCGGCCCGGTGCTGGCGGCCGCGCTGCGCCGGCTCGGGGTGACCGGGGCGGACGAGACCGTCGAGCGGATCGGCGCGGCCCCGCTGCACGGCGGCGGCGTGCCGGTCGGCGAGGTGCGGGCGGCGTTCTGACGCTCTCCGGGGTGCGGGCGGCTCCCGGTCGGTGCACGGTGGACCGGGGGCCGTCGCACCGCGGAGGGAGTCCGCCATGACCGACCACGTGTACCGGGTGACCGAGATCGTCGGGTCCTCGACCGAGAGCGTCGACGCCGCGATCCGCTGCGGGGTGGAACGGGCCTCGCGGACGCTGCGCCATCTCGACTGGTTCGAGGTCTCGCAGGTCCGGGGCCACCTGGAGGACGGCCGGATCAAGCACTACCAGGTGTGCCTCAAGGTCGGCTTCCGGCTGGACGACTGACCGGCCCGGAGGACCACCCCTGGACCCGGCCCCGGACTCGCCCCCGGAAACGGGCGAGGCCGGGGCCCGCGGACGAATCCGTGAACCCCGGCCCCAGACTGTCCCGACCTACCTCGAACTGCCCTGGCATCGAACGAGATCGGAACGACGGCTCAGTGGCCGCCCTGCTCCGCCAGACGCTTGATCGAAGCGGTGACCTCGGCCTCGGCCTCGGCGCGGCCGACCCAGTCGGCGCCCTCGACGGACTTGCCCGGCTCCAGGTCCTTGTAGACCTCGAAGAAGTGCTGGATCTCCAGGCGGTCGAACTCCGACACGTGGTGGATGTCGCGCAGGTGCTCCCAGCGCGGGTCCGTCGCCGGGACGCAGAGCAGCTTGTCGTCGCCGCCGGCCTCGTCCGTCATCTTGAACATGCCGATGGCGCGGCACTTGATCAGGCAACCGGGGAAGGTCGGCTCGTCCAGGATGACCAGGGCGTCCAGCGGGTCACCGTCGTCCGCGAGGGTGCCCTCGACGTAGCCGTAGTCGGCCGGGTAGCGGGTCGAGGTGAAGAGCATCCGGTCGAGCCGCAGACGGCCGGTCTCGTGGTCGACCTCGTACTTGTTGCGAGAGCCCTTAGGGATTTCGATAAGGACGTCGAATTCCAACGGTTCCTCCAAGGTAGGGACTGACAGAATCCAAGTGTCTCCTACGGGAGTGAGTGCTTGGGAAAGGGGCCGGTCGGTGGGAGCAGGGGGAGGGGCGGCGCGCCGCCGCGGGGGGACGGCCGCGGGGCTGTTCGGGGCGGGCCTGCTGGTCGCCGGTACGGTCCTGGCCGCGGGCGGTGCGCACGCCCAGCCGTCCGCCGCGCCCACCGCTCCCCCGCCCGCCCCCGTCGGCGTCCTGGCGGCCGTGGACGGCGGCCCGGGCACGGCCGTGCCCACCGCGCAGGGCCTCCAGCAGGCGCTCGCCACCGCCCTCGCCGACAAGAGCCTCGGCGAGGTCACCCTCGCCGTCGCGGACGCCGCCACCGGGCAACTCCTGTACGGCGCGGGGGAGAACACCCCGGCGACCCCCGCCTCCACCACCAAGCTGGCCACCTCGATCGCGGCCCTGTCGCTCATCCCGGGCGACACCCGGCTGACCACCCGGGTGGTCCGGGGCGCCGACCCGGGAACCATCACGCTGGTCGGCGGCGGGGACCCGACGCTCACCGCGCTGCCCGCCGACCAGGTGCGGATCGGCGGGCAGCCGGCCGACGCCGACACCGCCCCCGCCTCCCTGGACGTCCTCGCCCAGCGGACCGCCGCCACCCTCAGGAGCCTCGGCACCACCGAGGTGCGGCTGGACTACGACCTGTCGATGTACGGCGGCAACCCGCAGCACCGGAACCACGACGCGCAGAACATCGCCCTGGTGCAGCCGCTGATGGTGGACGAGGGCAGGGTCGACCCGAAGAGCCGGGACGACGCGCCGGACCGGGTCGCCGACCCGGCGGCGGCCGCCGCCGAGGCCTTCGCCGCGCTGCTCCGGGCGCAGGGCATCACCGTGACGGGCGGCGCCAAGCCCGCCGCCTCGCCCGCCCCCGCGCCGAGCGCCCCCGGCACGGTCGTCCTCGGCGAGGTCGACTCGCCGACCGTCGCCCGGCTGGTCGAACGCCTGCTGACCACCTCCGACAACCAGCTCGCCGAGGCGATCGCCCGTCAGGTCGCCGTCGCCGCCCACCAGCCGGCGAGCTTCGAGGGGGCGGCGGCCGCCGTCAGCCAGGAGCTCACCCGGCTCGGCGTGCCGATGGGCAACGCGGTCCTCAACGACGGCAGCGGCCTGCACCCGGGCAACGCGATACCGCCCGCCGTCCTGGTCCGCCTCCTCGCCCTGGCCGCCTCCGAACAGCAGCCCGCGCTGCGCCCGGTGCTCACCGGCCTCCCGGTCGCCGGTTTCACCGGCACCCTCGACAAGCGCTATGGCTCCGGGTCCGGCTCCGCCGACGCGGCCGGCCTGATCCGCGCCAAGACCGGCACCCTCAGCGGCGTCAACACCCTGGCGGGCACCGCCGTCGACGCCGACGGCCGCCTCCTCGCCTTCGCCGTCATGACCCGCACCACCGCCCCCGCCGACACCGCCCGCGCCGCCATGGACCGCCTCGCCGCCCGCCTGACCACCTGCGGCTGCCGCTGACCCGGGGCGGCTCGCGGTACCGGGGGGAAGAGCGCTTCGCGGCGGTGTGGCGGTCGGCTGCGGCGGGTGGCTGCCGTTGGTGGTGGGGAGCACGTACGGTGAGGGCATGACGAGCGCGAGTGGCGGTGCTGACATGGTCGACTGGAACCTCGCGGTCGCAACCGCGACCAGGTTGGTGCGGCCGGGGCCGGAAGTGAGCCGGGAGGAAGCGGCGGCGGTGGTCGCCGAGCTGCGTCGGCATGCCCTGGCGGCGGAGGAGCACGTGCGGGCGTTCACGGGCATGCGCTCGTCGAGCCTGTCCCAGGCCGCGGCGACGCCGGTGCTGGTGGTGGACCGCCCCGGGTGGGTGCGGGCCAATGTGGCGGGCTTCCGGACGGTCGTCCAGCCGCTGGTGGAGAAGCTCCAGGCGCGGCGGGCGAACAGCGCGGCGGCCGGGGTGTTCGGCGCGGTGGGGGAGAAGGCCACCGGGATCGAGGTCGGGGCGCTGCTGGCGTTCCTGGCCACCAAGGTGCTGGGCCAGTACGAGACCTTCGCGCCGGCCGAACCCCCGCTGGAGGCGCCGGACAGCCCGGCGGCGCTGTTCGACAAGCCCCGGCTGGGGCCGGACGGCCCCGGGCCGGGCCGGCTGCTGCTGGTGGCGCCGAACATCGTGCACGTGGAGCGGGAGCTGGACGTCGATCCGTCGGACTTCCGGCTCTGGGTCTGCCTGCACGAGGAGACGCACCGGACGCAGTTCACCGCGGTGCCGTGGCTGCGCGACCACATCCAGTCCGAGGTGCAGGCCTTCCTCGCCGAGACGGACGTCGACCCGGGCGCCCTGCTGGAGCGGCTGCGGGACGCGGCGGGCGCGTTCGGCGGTCTGCCGGGCGGCGGCCGGGAGAGCGCCTCGTCCGGGAACCTGCTGGAGATCGTCCAGTCGCCCGCGCAGCGCGAGATCCTCGGCCGGCTGACGGCCGTGATGTCGCTGCTGGAGGGCCACGCGGACGTGGTGATGGACGGCGTCGGGCCGGCCGTGGTGCCGACGGTCGCCGAGATCCGGGAGAAGTTCCAGCAGCGCCGGGACCGCGGTGCCAACCGGCTGGACCTGCTGCTGCGCCGGCTGCTCGGCATGGACGCGAAGCTGCGCCAGTACCAGGACGGCGCGGTGTTCGTGCGCGGGGTGGTGGACCGGGTCGGCATGGAGGGGTTCAACCGGGTGTGGACCTCCCCGAACACCCTGCCGACCAAGGAGGAGATCCACGACCCGGCCGCCTGGGTGGCCCGGGTGGCCCACTGACCGCGCGGTGGTGACGGCGCGCCGCGAGCCGTGCGGCAAGCGGCGCGCGCCCGTCCGACCCGCTCGTACGGGTGGCCCAATCAGCCGGACGACGGGTGAAGAAGCGTTTCTTCATTCACCCGAACGTGGGACGGTGGTCGTACCGGGCGCGCGGGGGGCATACCTGGTGGCCACTATCTGCCACCATCTGTGAGCGCCCGGTAACAGGGCGCTACGCGGGTGCGCGGTCCCGCCGCGTCCACCGCACGTCCTGTCCCCCCTCCGCCGAGGAGTCGTCCGCCGTGGGCCCTCACCCCGCCGTCGCCGCGATACGCCTGGCCGTTCGCCGTACCCTCACCGACCTCGCCGCCGAGGCCGGTTCCACCTTCACCGCGCCCGTGCGCCGGCCCCGGGAGCGCCCGGCCGAGGCGCCACTGGTGGGTGCCGCGGTCGGCACCACCCTGATCGGCAACGCCGCGCGCCACCCCTCCGGGCTGCCCCGCACGCCCGCCGCGCCCGGCTCGCCGCTGGTCCTGGTCGCGGTCAGCGGCGGCGCGGACTCGATGGCGCTGGCCATCGCCGCCGCCTTCGAGGCCCCCAAGATCGGCCTGCGGGTCGGCGCCGTCACCGTCGACCACGGCCTCCAGGCCGGCTCCGCCGAGCGCGCCACCCAGGTGGCCGACCGGCTGCGCTCGCTCGGCCTCGACCCGGTGGAGGCGGTCCCGGTGCGGGTCGGCCGCGCCGGAGGCCCGGAGGCCGCCGCCCGGGACGCCCGCTACGCCGCCCTGGACGAGGCCGCCGAGCGCCACGGCGCGGTCGCGGTGCTGCTCGGCCACACCCGGGACGACCAGGCCGAGACGGTGCTGCTGGGCCTGGCCCGCGGCTCCGGCGCCCGCTCGCTGGCCGGGATGCCGGCCCAGAAGGGCCGCTACCGCCGCCCGCTGCTGGAGCTGGACCGGGCGGCCACCCGGCAGGCCTGCACCGCCCAGTCGATCCCGGTCTGGGACGACCCGCACAACTGTGATCCCGCCTACACCCGCTCCCGGGTCCGCCACGAGGTGCTGCCGGTCCTGGAGAAGCACCTGGGCGGCGGGGTGGTCGAAGCGCTGGCCCGTACCGCCCGGCTGTTCCGCGACGACGCCGACGCCCTCGACCAGTGGGCCTCTTTGGCCGAACGCGACCTCCGTACGGGCGACGGCGCCCTGGACGTCGCGAAACTGGCCGAACTGCCGCCCGCCGTGCGCCGTCGGGTGCTTCGCCGGGCCGCGCTGCGGGCCGGGTGTCCGGCCGGGGACCTCTTCGCCCGGCACCTGGAGACGATCGACCTGTTGGTCACCGGATGGCGCGGACAGGGCCCGCTGCACCTACCCGGGGGAGTCGAGGCCACCCGCAGGTGTGGCACGCTGGTCTTTCGGCGGCAGGGTGACTGACGGGCGAGGCATGCCCCGGGGTAGCCGGCCGCCGGCCACACAAACCCCGAACGTTTGAGGACGTATCCCCGGTGGACCAGAACGACATGGGCGCTGACCTCGCGAAGGTGCTCATCAGCAAGGACGAGATCGACGCCAAGCTCCTGGAGCTGGCCGAGCGCATCGACCGGGACTACGCAGGCAAGGACCTGCTGATCGTCGGCGTCCTCAAGGGGGCCGTGATGGTCATGGCCGACCTCGCCCGGACCCTGCACTCGCAGGTCACCATGGACTGGATGGCCGTCTCCTCGTACGGCATGGGCACCAAGTCCTCCGGCGTGGTGCGCATCCTGAAGGACCTGGACACCGACATCGCCGGCCGTGACGTCCTGATCGTCGAGGACATCATCGACTCCGGTCTGACGCTGTCCTGGCTGCTGGGCAACCTGGGCTCGCGCGGCCCGGCCTCCCTGGAGGTCTGCGCCCTGCTCCGCAAGCCGGACGCGGCCAAGGTCGAGATCGACGTGAAGTACGTCGGCTTCGACATCCCCAACGAGTTCGTGGTCGGCTACGGCCTGGACTACGCGGAGAAGCTCCGCAACCTGCCCTTCATCGGCACCCTCGCGCCGCACGTCTACGGCGGCTGAGGCCCGTTCGGGCTACGGGCGGGAACAGTGAGCCGTTCCCGCCCGTTGCTCCGGGGGACAGAGAACCAAACCGTGTCGCCGTGCTCCCGCCATGGGTGGGTCCGACTGCGGTACGGTCCAATAAACCGCTCTTCACATGAGCATCAACCGGATGCGCCGGCGGCCCTGAGCCCCGCGGCGCCGTTGAGTGGCAGGAGGGACGGGGCGGCAACGCCCCGCATGGATGGACGTCAAGCGATACTTCCGTGCGCCGATCATGTGGATCGTGCTGGCCGTCCTCGCCGTCATCGTACTGATGCAGGTCGTTTCGGACTCGAACGGCTACAAGACGGTGGACACCGGCCAGGTGGTCGCGGCGATCGACGCGCACAATGTCAAGTCGGCGGCGATCACCACCGGTGATTCGAACACCATCAAGATCCAGCTGAAGGACGGCGCCACGCTGCCCAGTTCCGGTACGGGCAAGACCCCGTCCGGGACCAAGTTCCAGGCCTCGTACATCGGCGACCAGGGCGTCGCCATCGCCGACAAGCTCCAGGCCCAGGTCAACGACAAGGACCCGAGCACGCTCGCCGAGGGCTACACCGTCAGCCCCGAGAAGCAGAGCACCTTCGTCAGCCTGCTGCTGTCGATGCTCCCGATCGTGATCATCGTTCTGGTCTTCCTGTTCCTGATGAACCAGATGCAGGGCGGCGGTTCCCGGGTCATGCAGTTCGGCAAGTCCAAGGCCAAGCTGCTCACCAAGGACACCCCGAAGACCACCTTCGCCGACGTCGCCGGCGCGGACGAGGCGGTCGAGGAGCTCCACGAGATCAAGGAGTTCCTCCAGGAGCCGGCCAAGTTCCAGGCCGTCGGCGCCAAGATCCCCAAGGGCGTGCTGCTCTACGGCCCGCCCGGTACCGGCAAGACCCTGCTGGCGCGCGCCGTCGCGGGCGAGGCCGGGGTGCCGTTCTACTCCATCTCCGGCTCGGACTTCGTCGAGATGTTCGTCGGTGTCGGCGCCAGCCGCGTCCGCGACCTCTTCGAGCAGGCCAAGGCGAACGCCCCGGCGATCGTCTTCGTCGACGAGATCGACGCCGTCGGCCGGCACCGCGGCGCGGGCCTCGGCGGCGGCCACGACGAGCGCGAGCAGACCCTCAACCAGCTGCTGGTCGAGATGGACGGCTTCGACGTCAAGGGCGGCGTGATCCTGATCGCCGCGACCAACCGCCCCGACATCCTGGACCCGGCGCTGCTGCGCCCGGGCCGCTTCGACCGCCAGATCGCGGTGGAGCGCCCCGACCTCCAGGGCCGACTGGACATCCTCAAGGTGCACCAGAAGGGCAAGCCGATCGCGCCCGACGTCGACCTGTCGGCCGTCGCCAAGCGCACCCCCGGCTTCACCGGTGCGGACCTGTCGAACGTCCTGAACGAGGCGGCGCTGCTGACCGCCCGCTCGGACAAGAAGCTGATCGACAACGGCATCCTGGACGAGGCGATCGACCGCGTCGTGGCGGGTCCGCAGAAGCGCACGCGGATCATGTCCGACAAGGAGAAGAAGATCACCGCGTACCACGAGGGCGGTCACGCCCTGGTCGCGGCGGCCTGCCAGTACAGCGACCCGGTGCACAAGATCACCATCCTGTCCCGCGGTCGGGCCCTCGGCTACACCATGGTGCTGCCGGACGAGGACAAGTACTCCACCACCCGCAACGAGATGCTCGACCAGCTCGCCTACATGATGGGCGGGCGCGCGGCGGAGGAGCTGGTCTTCCACGACCCGACCACCGGCGCCTCGAACGACATCGAGAAGGCCACCGCGACGGCCCGGGCCATGGTCACCCAGTACGGCATGACCGAGCGCCTCGGTGCCATCAAGTTCGGCAGCGACAACTCGGAGCCGTTCCTGGGCCGTGAGATGGGCCACCAGCGCGACTACTCGGAAGAGGTCGCCGGGCTGGTGGACGAAGAGGTCAAGAAGCTCATCGACACCGCGCACAACGAGGCCTGGGAGATCCTGGTCGAGAACCGCGACGTGCTCGACAACCTGGTGCTGGAGCTCCTGGAGAAGGAGACCCTGAACAAGGAGCAGATCGCCGAGATCTTCTCGACGATCGTCAAGCGCCCGACCCGGCCGGCCTGGACGGGCTCCTCCCGTCGTACGCCGTCCACCCGTCCGCCGGTGCAGTCCCCGAAGGAGCTGGCGCTCACCAACGGCGCCGCCTCCGTGGACGGTGCCCCGGTGGACATCGTGAAGCTTCCGCCGCGGCCGGTCATCGAGCCGCCGACCGAGGGCTGATCCCCGCTTCCGTACGGAATGGATGCCGCGTCACCAGGGTTTGTACCCTGGAGGCGCGGCATCCGTGCTGTTCAGCCAGAGTCTTCCCACACTAAGCGAGGCCCGCATGATCGATCCGGTGACGCTCGACGGTCCGCCCGCCGTCGGTACCTTCGACCAGAAGCGGGCCGAGAACGCCATCCGCGAGCTGCTGCTCGCCGTCGGGGAGGACCCGGACCGCGAGGGCCTGCTGGAGACGCCGGCCCGGGTGGCCCGTGCCTACCAGGAGATATTCGCGGGCCTGTGGCAGGAGCCCGAGGACGTCCTCACCACCACCTTCGACCTCGGCCACGACGAGATGGTGCTGGTCAAGGACATCGAGCTGACGTCGGTCTGCGAGCACCACCTGGTGCCGTTCCGCGGCGTCGCGCACGTCGGGTACATCCCGTCCACCGACGGCAAGATCACCGGGCTGTCCAAGCTCGCCCGGCTGGTCGACGTCTACGCCCGCCGGCCGCAGGTGCAGGAGCGGCTGACCAGCCAGGTGGCCGACGCGCTGATGCGGATCCTGGAGCCTCGCGGGGCGATCGTCGTGGTCGAGTGCGAGCACATGTGCATGTCGATGCGCGGCATCCGCAAGCCCGGCGCCAAGACCATCACCTCCTGCGTGCGCGGCCAGCTGCGCGACCCGGCCACCCGGGCCGAGGCGATGAGCCTCATCATCGGTCGCTGAGGACGTCCTCAGAGCACCTCGCGCTCCGCGTGCGGCGGAGCCGGGGTGCCCAGGGCGTTGCGGCGCTCCGGCATCCGCAGGGCGACCATCCGGCGCCAGCCGTAGGCGCGGTCGTACAGGTAGAGCGCGTGGACCCCGAGGGTGACCAGGGCGAGCTGCCAGCGCGGCCAGCGCAGGATCCGGGCCATCCGGGAGGCGACCGCCAGGCCGACGTCCCGGTGGGTGCGGATCTCGCCGCGGGCGCTGGTCTCCAGGGCGTGCCGGATGTACGGGCCGTGCCCGGCGGCGTGCAGCCGCAGCAGCTCCTCGTGGCAGTAGGCGAGGTGGTTGTCCTCGTCGGCGGAGATCATCCGCATCGCCCGGCCCAGCTCGGGGTTGTCCCCGTAGACCCGGACCAGCTGGCGCATCTGCTCGGCGGCGCGCTGCTCGGTGACCCGGCTGTGCGCCAGGTAGGTGATGATCTCGCGGTCGCTCAGCGGGACGTCGCTGTTCAGCCGCTCGTGCGAGAGGCCGACGCCCTGGCGCTCCAGCAGCATGCAGTAGTCGGCCTCGCCCGGCACCGGCAGCTTGGGCAGGCCGCGCTTGTGCAGCAGCTGGGTGAAGATCCGGCCGTGCTTGCGCTCGTCGGCACCGTGCCGGGCGACTTTGGGGGCGAGGACCGGGTCCCGGGTGAGCGTGGTGATCCGCTCGTTCTCCCAGCCGCCCTGGTCCTCGCCGCCGGCCGCGATGCTACAGAACAGCTGGTACGCCTGGTCGTTCCGGTAGATCTCGTTGAAGAGCGAGCGGGTGCTCAGCACGGTGCCTCCTGCACGGATCCGGGGCGGCGCCCGTCGGGGGCCGAGGGGCGGTCGCGATACGTTCCCCCGGGCCGCCGGCCGTCCGGAGCGACCGGCGGGTAATCACCCGCTCTACCTAGCCGAGGTGCGAGCCCAGCCATTCGAGCGAGGCCGGCAGCTCCCTGGTCCAGCTGTCGAAGTTGTGCCCGCCGTCGTCCAGGTAGAGCGAGTCGATCCTGAACTGCGGGTTGGCCGCCGCGACCTGGGTGGCCTGCTCGACGAACTGGACGGTCTGCGGGTAGTCGCTCTCGGTGCGGGTGGAGACCGCCAGCAGGTTGAGCGTCGGGACCGGCAGGTTCTGGAGCCGCCAGCCGAGGTCGTGCTGCTGGGTCAGCGCCTTGTCGCCGTTGAAGAGGTCGCCGCCGGTGTAGTTGTCCTGGCGGACGTTGAAGTCGCCGTGCAGGCTCGCCGCGCTGCCGAAGACGTCCGGGAAGCGCATCGCCAGGCGCAGCGCGCAGCTGCCGCCGGTGGAGTAGCCGATGGTCGCCCAGGAGCCGGCCGTACGGCCGACCCGGTAGCTGCCGCGGATGGCCTCGGGGACGTCCTTGACGAACCAGGTCTCGGTGCGCGGCCCGCCGGGGACGTCCACGCACTCGGTGTCCCGGGACGGCACGACGGCCGGGCGGGCCATCACCACGACGGTCGGCGGCATCTTGCCGGTGCGCTGGAGCTCGATCGCGGTCTGGGCGAGGGGGAGCTCGTGGAGCAGGTTCAGCGTGGTGCCCGGGTAGCCGGCGATGGCCAGCAGGACGGGGAAGCGGACCAGGGCGAGCTTCTGGTCGAAGTACGCGGGCGGCAGGTAGACGAACATCTGGTCGGAGAAGCCCGTCGCCTTGCCGCTGACCCGGACCGACTCGACCTTGCCGACCTCCTCGGGCGTGCCCTTCGGCAGGTTGGTGATGGTCTCCAGGCCGCCCTCGGTGGTGGGCTGGACCAGCGCGTCGCCGACCGGGGCGCCCTTGTGGTTCTCGTTGCTCGTCAGCGCGAGCTTGGCGCCGCCCGGATCGAGCAGGTCGTGCCAGGAGGTGTAGAACCCGAAGGAGTTGTTCACCGACAGCGCGAGCACCGCCAGGACCGAGACTTGAACGGCCGTCAGCAGCCCGATCCGGCCGAGCACCGGCAGCGGGCGCTGCGGTGCCAGCCGGGGCCAGACCCAGAGGGTCGTCAGGAGTGCCGCAGCGCCGAGTGCGAGCAGCGAGACCACCAGCGCTTCGCTGGTCAGTTCCATACCGTGTGCCTTCCGGTGGGACACTGTCGGTGTGAGCTTCATCGTCTGGCGGGCCGTCGGGCCTGGCCACCGCGGCTAGGCTGTCCGGACGCCCGGGTGGGCCGGTAGGGGCGGGGAAATTCGCAGGCAACCGGCGCCCTAGAATGCGGCGTCCACCGTACGTAACGCGTCCCGGAGGGTCCTGCCGCGCCACGCGGCGGCGGACCTCCGGCTCCCACCGCCGGCTCAACCCGCAGCGCCACCACGGCCCCGGTTTACCCACGGTTTCCCGGTCCTTGGTATGCGCATTGCCTGATGAAGGAATAGGCATGAAGGTCCATCACGCGTCCTCCCCCGGAGTGACCGGACACCGCACCGCAGCCCCTACGCTGAGCTTCCATGAGTGTTCCCGTGTCCGTTGAGCCGAGCCCCGAGCAGCCGCCGCGCCGTCGTCGCGGCCTCCAGACGCTGCGCAACCAGGCGGCGGCCGTACCGAGGGCCTGGCTCCCGGGCGCGGTCGGCTACGCCTGTCTGCTGATCGGGCTCGTGGACATCGCCAGCGCGGTGTTCCCCAAGCTCAGGCACACCAAGGTGCACACCGTCGCCGGGCAGCTGCCGGGGGGCACCACGAGCCTGGCGGCGGTCGGCACGCTGATGGTCGGCATCCTGCTGGTGCCGCTGGCGCACGCGCTGCGCCGGCGCAAGCGGCGGGCCTGGCGGGCGGTCTGCGTGCTGCTGCCGGTCAGCATCGCCCTGCACGTGGTGCGCTGGCACCAGATCGGCCCGGCGGTCGTCTCGCTGGTGGTCCTGGTCGTGATGCTGCTCCACCAGCGCGAGTTCTACGCCAAGGCGGACCCGCGCACCCGGTGGCGGGCGGTGGCCAACCTGGTCGTCATGGGCCTGCTCAGCGTGCTGCTCGGCCTGCTGATCGTGAGCACCCGGACCAAGTACGAGATCGGCCACCCGGGCCTGACCGGGCGCCTGGAGCACGTCGCGTACGGGCTGTTCGGCTTCGAGGGTCCGGTCCGGTACGACAACGACCGGGTGTCCGACCTGGTCGCCTACCTGCTCGGCGGGCTCGGCCTGCTGACCGCCTTCACCACCGCCTACCTGGCGCTGCGTCCGGGCAAGCCGAAGCCCGAGCTGACCGCGGAGGACGAGGACAAGGTCCGCGAGCTGCTCAAGCGGCACGGCGAGCGCGACTCGCTCGGCTACTTCGCGCTGCGCCGCGACAAGAGCGTGCTGTTCTCGCCCACCGGCAAGGCCGCGATCTCCTACCGGGTGGTCTCCGGCGTGATGCTGGCCTCCGGCGACCCGGTCGGCGACGTCGAGGCCTGGCCGGGCGCGATCAAGGTGTTCATGGCCGAGGCCCGCGAGCACGCCTGGGTGCCGGCCGTGATGGGGTGCAGCGAGGTCGGCGGCGAGGTCTGGACCCGTGAGGCGGGCCTGGACGCGCTGGAGCTGGGCGACGAGGCGATCGTCGACACCGCGGCCTTCTCGCTCGCCGGCCGGGCCATGCGCAACGTGCGCCAGATGGTCAAGCGGATCGAGCGCAACGGCTACTCCTGCAAGGTGCGCCGGGTCTCCGAGCTCACCGCGGAGGAGAAGTACCGGATCGCCGACGCCGCCGCCCGCTGGCGCGGCACCGACACCGAGCGCGGCTTCTCGATGGCCCTCGGCCGGTTCGGCGACCCGCTGGACGACGAGTGCGTGGTGGTCACCGCCCACAAGGCCCCGGAGGAGGGCGAGGAGGGCGACGACCTGAAGGCCGTGCTGCACTTCGTGCCCTGGGGGCCGGACGGCATCTCGCTGGAGCTGATGCGCCGCGACCGCGCCGCCGACCCGGGCCTGAACGAGCTGCTGATCGTCGCCGCGCTCCAGGCGGTGCCGGCGATGGGCGTGCGCCGGGTGTCGCTCAACTTCGCGATGTTCCGCTCGGCGCTGGCCCGCGGCGAGCGGATCGGCGCCGGCCCGGTGCTGCGCGCCTGGCGCGGGCTGCTGGTGTTCCTGTCGCGCTGGTTCCAGATCGAGTCGCTGTACAAGTTCAACGCCAAGTTCCAGCCCGAGTGGGAGCCGCGCTTCCTGGTCTTCCCGAACACCCGGGACCTGCCGCGGATCGGCTTCGCCGCGATGCAGGCGGAGGCCTTCATCACCCTCGGGATGCCGCGCTTCGGCCGCAAGCGCCAGCGTGAGGGGCTGATGCCCGTCCCCTCGACCCGCGAGGTCACCGAGGCCGCCTGAGGCCCGTCCGCGCAGCCCACGGGGCCCCCGCCGATCTTCTTCGGCGGGGGCCCCGTCCGATAATGGGAGACATGAACGATTCGCCGTCCTTCTCCCTGCCGGCCGGTCTGCCGCGGCTGGGCCGCTGCGCCGTGATGGGCGTGGTCAACGTCACGCCGGACTCCTTCTCGGACGGCGGGATGTGGCACGACCCAGCCAAGGCGATCGCGCACGGTCTCGCGCTGCGCGCCCGCGGCGCGGACCTGGTGGACGTCGGCGGCGAGTCCACCCGGCCGGGCTCCCAGCGGGTGCCCGAGGAGGAGGAGCTGCGCCGGGTGATCCCGGTGGTGCGGGAGCTCGCCGACGCCGGGGTGCTGGTCTCGGTGGACACCATGCGCGCCTCGGTCGCCGAGCGGGCCGTCGAGGCCGGCGCCGCGATCGTCAACGACGTCTCCGGCGGGCTGGCCGACCCGGCGATGGCCCGGGTGGTCGCCGAGACCGGCGCGCCCTTCGTGGTGATGCACTGGCGCGGGCAGTCCGTCGACATGGACCGGATGGCCGTCTACGGCGACGTGGTGCGCGACGTGGTCGCCGAGCTGGCCGAGCGGGTGGACGCGCTGCTGGCGGCCGGGGTGAAGGAGGACCAGCTGATCCTCGACCCGGGGCTCGGCTTCGCCAAGACGGCCGAGCACAACTGGGCGCTGCTCGGCCGGCTGGACGCGCTCATCGCGCTCGGCCGTCCCGTGCTCGTGGCGGCTTCGCGCAAGCGGTTCCTGGGTACGCTGCTCGCCGACCCGGCAACCGGGGAACTGCGCCCGGCCCGGGAGCGCGACGACGCGACGGCCGCGGTGTCGGTGCTGTCGGCCCGGGCCGGGGCCTGGGCGGTGCGGGTGCACGATGTGTCCGGCACGGCGGATGCCGTCCGGGTGGTCGCGGCCTGGCAGCACGCGGCGCGGCTGGGGTGAGGGAGGGTTCGTGACAGGTGACGGCAGGTTGAGCGGCGGTACGGCCGGAAAGGCCCGCGAGGCGGATCTGGAGGCGGTGCTCGCGGCGAACCGGGCGTTCTACGAGGCGCTGGAGCGGGGGGACGTCGAGGCGGTCGAGGAGGCCTGGCTGGGCGCCGAGTACGCCGACGACAAGGGCGGCGTGGTCTGCGTGCACCCGGGCTGGCCGGTGCTGCGCGGCCGGGCCCAGGTGACCCGCTCGTACATGCTGATCATGATGAACACGGAGTACATCCAGTTCTTCCTGACCGATGTCGAGGCCGAGGTGCACGGCGATGTGGCCCTTGTCACGTGTACCGAGAACATCCTGTCCGGCGGCGAGGCGGAGGAGGAGGGAGAACTCGGCCCACTGGTCGGCGGAAAGGTCGTGTCGACGAATCTGTTCCGTCGTACTCCCGCCGGGTGGAAGCTCTGGTCGCATCACGGCTCACCCGTTCTGACCAGCGGGGACGACGACGAGGAGAGCTGATTCCGGCGGTCTCGGAAATTCCGTGACGAGAAGTCATCCGGAATTTCCGAGTGGTCACCGAACGTTCACGTCAATTGCCATTTCGGCGCGCGTGGCGTCGGTTCGTGCCGGGTAGGACGGTCAGGCGTTGTCCGTGCTCGCGGGTAGATTCGAAACGGAGTGGCGGGCGTGCTGCCCGCCTTCGCCCTGCCCGTCCATGCCTTTCTCCGGGTGGGGCCCGTCCGACTGGGAGCAGTGATTCGTTTGCTGGACCGCGTCACCCTGCGGGGTCTGCGAGCCCGGGGCCACCACGGCGTCTTCGAGCGCGAGCGCATCGAGGGGCAGACCTTCGTGGTCGACCTTGTGCTGTTCCTGGACACCCGCCCCGCCGCGGCCGGAGACGATCTCACCCGCACCGCGCACTACGGTCTGGTGGCCGAGGAGGTCACCGCGATCATCGCCGGGGACCCGGTCGACCTGATCGAGACCCTGGCCCAGCGCATTGCCGACCAGTGCCTGAAGCACGAAGCGGTCGAGGAGGTCGAGGTCACCGTGCACAAGCCGGACGCCCCGATCACCGTGCCGTTCGACGACGTGACCGTGACCATCCACCGGGGCCGCGCATGACCGCCACCGCGCGCCCGGCATCCGATGCAGAGGGATTTCTTCGATGAACAGCAGTGACCCGACCGCCACGCCGAACGCGTTCGACCTGGAGAGCCGGGTGGACTCCGCGGACACCACGCTGCACAGCCAGCACCTCGCGGTGATCGCGCTCGGCAGCAACCTGGGCAACCGGCTGGACACCCTCCAGGGTGCCGTCGACGCGCTCGCCGACACGCCCGGGTTGAAGATCAAGGCCGTCTCCGCGGTGTACGAGACCGAGGCCGTCGGCGGCCCCGAGGAGCAGCCGAACTACTACAACGCGGTCGTGCTGCTGCGCACCTCGCTGCCCCCGCGGGACCTGCTGGAGCGCGGCAACGCCATCGAGGACGCCTTCGGGCGGGTGCGCACCGTCCACTGGGGCCCGCGCACCCTGGACGTCGACATCCTGGCCTACGAGGGGGTGCTGAGCGACGACCCGCAGCTGCTGCTGCCGCACCCGCGCTCGCACGAGCGGGCCTTCGTGCTCGCCCCGTGGCTGGACGCCGAGCCGGAGGCCGAGGTGCCCGGACACGGGCGGGTCGACGCGCTGCTGGCCGCGCTGGGCGGCCCGGACGCCCAGGGCGTGAAGCGCCGTGAGGACATCCGGCTGACGCTGCCGGAGTAGCCCTCGCTCCTCGGCCGGGGGCCGTCGGCCGGGGCCGTTGATCAGGGAACTCGGCCGGGGGCCCGGCCGTACGAGTAGGTGCCCGCCGTTCGCGCGGGTGCCCGCCCGGCCGGGCCCGGTACGGTGGCTTGGCGTCGACGTGCCGGGCCGCCGGGCGGCCGGCCGGTTCTGGTACCCGGGAAGGACCTCCTCCGAGTGAAGCTGCTTCGCCTGCGCCTGCTGATCGGCATCACCGCCGCCACGACGGCGCTGTCCTGGGCCGGCTCCAAGCTGTGGGCCTCGGTGGACACGCTGCCGGCGGTGCCGGCCGCGGCGCCGGTGGTGCTGGCGGCGGTGGCGGTGATCCTGCTGGCGACCGCGCTGTCGCTGCGGGCCCGGCTGAAGGCGGTGCGCGAGCGCCAGCCGGGCGCGAAGGGGGTCGACCCGCTGCTGGCGGCCCGGGCGGTGGTGCTGGGGCAGGCCAGCGCGCTGGTCTCCTCGGTGGTCACCGGCATCTACGCGGGGGCCGGGATCCACCTGCTGGGCGAGCTGGACGTGTCGGCCCGCAAGGACCAGGCCGTGACGGCCGGGCTCTCGGTGCTGGCGGGGGCCGCGGTGATCGCGGCGGCGCTCTGGATCCAGCACGTGTGCAAGTTGCCGGAGAACCACGACGATCCGGGCGGTCCGGCGGCGTCACACCGCTGAACTGGGCTTTTCCGGTGATCTTGGGTGAGATTCCGGGCACGGGCGGTAAAGCCGGCGCGCTGTCAAGGGCTGAAGGGGACCCTGGGCTGACACGCCCCCAATTCGCACGCTAGTTTCTTGGGCATGTCTCGCGGACGCCACCGTCATTCCTCCGTCCTCGGCCGGGCTTTTCCCCCCACCGCCGCCGGCGTGCTGCTGGTCGCCGCACTGGCCGCTCTGCTTTTCAGTCAGGACACCGTCCTGGTGCGCTCGGTGGGCGTCGCGGCGGTGATCGCGGTGCTCGGCACCGCGCTGCTGCTGCGCCAGCGGGACAAGGCGGCCAGGGCGGCCGCCGAGACGTCCGCGGCCCAGCGGCTGCGCGCCGAGGAGCGGTTCGAGGAGCAGCTGGCCGAGGCCGAGTACGCGGCGGAGGTCGCCGAGGAGCGGGCCACCCGGTTCGGGCGGCGGCTGACGGCGGAGAAGTCCCGGCTGGCGAAGGCCGAGACCGAGATCGCCCGGCTGCTGCGCGAGCGGGCCGTCGCGGTGGCCGAGCAGGCGCTCAAGGAGGCCGAGGCGACCCAGCGGGCCCTCGCCGCGAGCCGTCCGAAGTACCCGGCCAGCCCGGCCGCGTTCGTGCGGGCGGCGTCCGTGCTGCGGATGCTGGAGCGCCGCGCGGCGGAGCAGGAGGAGCGGCGGGCGCGTACGGCGGGCGCGGAGGTCGCGCTGCGGGCGCCCGCGAGGGAGCCGCAGGCGGCCCCGGCGGCCCCGGTGGCTCCGGCGCCCGTGCCGGTGGCCGTACCGGCTCCGGTGGCGCCTTCGGTGCCCACCCCGGGGCAGGCTCCGGCGGGTCAGGCTCCGGCGCGGTCCGAGGCGGCGCGTCCGGCGCTGACGGCGACGGTCGGTCAGCTGGGCGGGGCGCCGGCCGCTTCGGCCGCCGCCGGCGCGGCGCCCGCGCCGGTGGAGCGGCAGCGGCCGCGGCTGGCCCAGTCCGGGCAGGCGCGCGGGCAGGGCTTCAGCTTCTTCGGTCGCGGCACGGCCGCCGCGGTGCGCCCGGCGGCCCCGGCGGCGGCCGTGGGCAGCGTCGCCGAGCTGGGCGAGCGCGCCGACCTGGCCGACGTGGTGGGTGACGAGGCGGTGGCCGCGAAGGCCGAGGCCGAGGCCCGGGCGGCGGAGCCGGCCGAGCGGGCGGAGCAGGGCGAGCCGACCGTGGTGGACCTGACGCCGGAGGACGAGACCGAGCTGATCCAGCTGCCGGAGCTGCGCGCCTCGCGCTGAGGCCCGGGAGACGTGTGAAACGCCGCGGCGCGGGAAGTCGGTCCGACTTCCCGCGCCGTTCTTCGGCGCCGCGTCAGAGCTGGACGCCGAAGTCCTGGGCGATGCCGGCCAGGCCGGAGGCGTAGCCCTGGCCGACGGCGCGGAACTTCCACTCGCCGTTGCTGCGGTAGAGCTCGCCGAAGATCATCGCCGTCTCGGTGGCGGCGTCCTCGGAGAGGTCGTAGCGGGCGATCTCGGCGCCGCCGGCGGCGTTCACCACGCGGATGTAGGCGTTGCGGACCTGGCCGAAGTTCTGGCCGCGGGCGAGGCCGTCGTAGATGGTGACCGGGAAGGCGATCTTGGCGGCCTCGGCCGGCAGGCCGGCCAGGTTGACGTTGATCGACTCGTCGTCTCCCGCGCCCTCGCCGGTGCGGTTGTCGCCGGTGTGCACGACGGTGTTGTCCGGCGTGCTGGTGTTGTTGAAGAAGATGAAGTGCGCGTTCGACAGAACCTTGCCGCCCGCGTCCAGGACGAGCGCGCTGGCGTCGAGGTCGAATTCGGCACCGGTCGTGGTGCGGACGTCCCAGCCCAGGCCGACGGTGACCGCGGACAGGCCCGGGGCCTCCTTGGTCAGCGAGACGTTGCCACCCTTGGAGAGGCTCACTGGCATGGCGATTGCTGTCCCTTCGTTCGCTTCGTTCGCTTTTCCCCGGGACAACGCGGTTCTCCGGCGGCTTGGTTCCGCGCCGGCCGGTGAATTCTTCGCGGACGCGGTTCGGGCGTCGGCCGCGGCGTCAATGGGAGGGCAAAGCGCGGGCAAAGCCGGGGTCAGATCCTCCGGAACCGGCCCTGGAGCGACCAGATGGTCGGATTGTCGGCCAGGTCGGGGTGCATGTCGAAGAGATCGGCCAGGGTGTCCTGGAGGAAGTCCCGGGCCTCGCGCCGCAGGTCGCTGTGCCGGACCACCACCGGCGGCTCGTCCGGCAGCCAGGTCGCGGTGACCTCCACCCAGTTGAAGCGTCGGGCGAAGCGCAGCAGCTCGGTGTTCTGGGTGAAGTCGAGGTCGGCGGTCTGCACCCGGGCGGCGCGGCTGCCGTCCGGGTCGCGGTCCAGCTGCTCGGCGATGTCGCACAGCGCCCAGGCGAAGTCGAGCACCGGCACCCAGCCCCAGGCGGTGGACACCCCCGCGTCGTCGCCGTCCAGGTAGACGTCGCCGCAGAACAGGTCGTACCGCAGGGTCTTCACCGACGCGGTGCGGTAGTCCGTCTGCGGGGGGTCGGGGAAGCGGTTGGAGAGGGAGTAGCCGAGCTCGATCACGTAGGCCATTGTCGGGGCTCGCGGCGCGCCGGACGAACCGGGGCCGGGGAGCGGGCGGGCCGCCGATAAACGGGTGACCGCGAGGGGGCGGCGCGCGATGATGGGGGCATGTCCGAGCCCATCCGCGTACGGGGGTCGGTGGTCGTCCCCGACGCCGAGCTCGTCTGGCGCTTCTCGCGTTCCTCCGGTCCCGGCGGCCAGCACGTCAACACCTCCGACTCCAAGGCCGAGCTGCGCTTCGACCTGGCCGCGACCAGGGCGCTGCCCGAGGTGTGGCGCGAGCGCGCGCTGGAGCGGCTGGCCGGGCGGCTGGTGGACGGCCGGGTGCTGGTGGTCCACGCCTCGGAGTTCCGCTCGCAGTGGCGCAACCGGGAGGCGGCCGCGGCCCGGCTGTCGGCGATGCTCACGGAGGCGTGCGCGCCGCCGCCGAAGGCCCGGCGGGCGACCAGGCCGAGCCGGGGGATGGTCCAGCGGCGGCTGGACAACAAGCGGCGCCGCTCCGAGCTGAAGCAGGGCCGCCGGTCGCCGCGCGGTGGCGAGTAGGGCTCAGCCCAGGGCGCGGTAGCCGCCGCGGAAGTAGAGCAGCGGGCGGCCGCCGGGGTCGGGCACCACGGCCTCCAGGACGCGGCCGAGCAGCAGGGTGTGGTCGCCCGCGGGTATCCGCTGCTCGGTGCGGCACTCGACGGTGGCCAGCGCGCCGTCGATCAGCGGGGCGCCGGTGTGCGCGCCGCGGCGGTGCGCGGTGTCCGCGAACAGCAGTCGGTCGCTGAGCCGGCCCTTCATGGCGAACCGGGAGCCGATCGTCTTCTGGCCCTCGGCCAGCACCGAGACCGCCCAGGTGTCCGCCCGGCCGAGCACCTCGTCCATCCGGGAGTCCTCGCGGACCGAGATCAGCACCAGCGGCGGATCCAGCGACACGGACAGGAAGGACGTGGCGGTCATGCCGATGTCCTCCCCGTCGTCCGGGTCGTGGACGGTCACCAGGCTCACGCCGGCGGCGAGCTGGGAGAGAGCTGCCCGGAACTCGTCGGGCGTGGCGTGGGGGGCAGCTTCGGGCTGCGGGGACGGGTACACGTACCGCACGGTAGTCGGCGTACCGGAGAAACGGCATCGGGCCTTGGTCGTAGGACCGGGGGACCGGCCGAAGGGTTGCGCCCGGTGGCCGAACTCACTCTCAGGAGTGAAGCGGCCGGATCGGCGGGTGCAGTCGGCTTCAGCCTGGGGTCAATGCGGTCGACCACGAGAAATGTTCCGATGGGACCTTATGTCCCGCTATGGGACGGATGAACTGATTAAGGGCGCATTAGTGTTGTGTGATTTAAGTCACAAGTGACGGCCTATTGCTGACCGAGCGTGCCGAGCGCTGTGCTCCCTGTGATTCAGTTCTTCTGGCAATCGGACGATAACCAATCAAGAACTATCCGAAGAAGCCGGGGAGCCCCCGCATGGAAGCCGAGTCGGAGCCGTACGTCCGTCTCGCGACCCTCCGCACCTTGCACCGGGTCGTGGCGGACCTCAACGCTGCCCGCAGCCTCGCTGGCACCCTCCAGGCCGTCGTCGAGGGCGCGGTGCACGGGCTCGGCTTCGACGCCGCCGCGGTCAGCCTGGTCCGGCCGGACGGCGACCTGGTGGTGGCGGCCGTCTGGGAGCTGGAGGAGAGCCCGATGGGCGGCCCCTCCGTGCTGCTCGGCCAGGTCGGCTCCCGGGAGTCCTGGGAACGGCTGCTCGGCGTCAGCGACCACTGGGGCACCCTGCGCTTCCTGCCGTACGACCGCGGCTGGGCCGTCGCCAGCGACATCCCGCGCTGGATCGGGGACGGCCCGCTGCCGGTGTACGCCAACGACTGGCACCCCGCCGACGGGCTGCTCGCCCCGATGTACAGCGCCGGCGGCGACCTGCTCGGCGTCCTCTCGGTGGACCGCCCGCGCAGCGGCAAGCGGCCCGGCGCGTGGACCCGCGAGGCGCTGGAGATGTTCTCGCTGCAAGCCTCGATCGCGATCGGCAACGCCCGGCTGCGGGCCGAGATGCAGCGCGCGCTGGCCCGGCTGGAGAAGGAGCAGCAGGCGCTGAGAGCCAGCGAGGAGAGCTTCCGTCAGGCCTTCGAGTACGCGCCCAGCGGGATGGCGATCACCGAGCTGCACGGCGCCGGGCGCGGCCAGCTGACCAGGGTCAACGACGCGCTGTGCCGGCTGCTCGGCCGGCCCCGGGCGGTGCTGCGCCAGCAGAGCTTCGCCGATCTGGTGCACCCCGAGGATCGGGCGCTGCTGGAGCGCACCAGCGCCGAGAGCGGCCGCGCCGAGCTGCGGCTGTCCCGGCGGGACGGCGGCTACCAGTGGGTCTGCCTGCGCAACTCGATCGTCGCGGACGCGGCCGAGGGCCCGAGCTTCCTGCTCACCCACGTCGAGGACATCGAGGAGCGCAAGCGGCACGAGTTCCAGCTCGCCCACCGGGCCAGCCACGACGCGCTGACCGGGCTGCCGAACGGCGCCGAGCTCAAGGCCCGGCTGGCCCGCCGGCTCTGCCCCCAGCCGCAGCTGGTCGGCGCCGCCGGGCAGGTGGAGGCGGCCTGTCCGCAGCAGCCGTACGGCTACCCGGCCGACGCCCACGGCGCGCACCGGGCGTACGACGGGCCGGCCGGCACGGACCCGTACGCCGGGCCGGTGCACGGTTACGGGCTGTCGGAGGCGATCGGACCGGGCTACGGGGAGCATGTGCACGCGGTGGTCCCGGCCGAGTACGGGCCGGGCGGCGAGGCCTGGTCGGTGCCGTTCCGCTCCGGCGGCGGGGCGGCGGTGGAGAAGGGGCTCGCGGTGCTCTTCTGCGACCTGGACGGCTTCAAGTCGATCAACGACCGGTTCGGCCACAACGCTGGTGACGCGGTGCTGGTCGAGGTCGCCCGTCGGCTGAGCCAGGCCGTGCGGGACGGCGACACGGTGGCCCGGCTGGGCGGCGACGAGTTCGTGGTGCTGGCCGACGGGATCGGCCGCGAGGAGGCCAAGGACCTGGCCCACCGGCTGCGCGGCGCGATCATCCCGCCGATGCGGATCGACGGACGGGCGATGCGGGTGGGGGTGAGCCTCGGGGTCGGCTGGGCCGGCTGCGGGATGAGCATCGAGGAGGTGCTGCACACCGCGGACGAGCGGATGTACGACGAGAAGCGCGCCCGGGGTGGTGCGGTGCGCGGGGCGCGCGGGGACCGGTCGCACCGGCGCGCGGGTTAGTCACCCGCTGGTGAGTCCCCCGAGCGCCGGGTTCGCGCTGGTCGGGCCGGGTTACCCGTGAGTTGTCAAGGGTTCTTTTCCCGCTGTCACGTACGGCAGGTAGGGTTCCCGGTACGACAGCGTCCATGATCTGCGCCGCCCGCAGCCGGCGGCGCACCGGATGGGGGAGCAGACCACCGTGACGACCGCCGGCAGCAACGGAGTGCCCGAGGGCCAGGGGGGCGGTGCCCCGCAGGACGACGACCCGTTCGGCTACCTCTACCGCCCGGCCGACGGTTCCACCGGGCAGCCGGCCGAGCCGCAGCAGGGGGTCCCGCGCACGTCGTACAACCGCCCGATGGAGGTCGGGCGCGCCCAGTACGGCTACGGCTACCCGCCGCGGGCGCCGCAGCAGCAACAGCAGCCGCCGCAGCAGCCGTACGGCCAGCAGGGCATGCCGCCGCAGGGGTACCCGGGCGGCCAGCCGCAGGCCCCGTACGGCGGTCCGCCCGGCGCGCCGCAGCAGCAGCCCGAGTACGGTGGCGCGCCCGCCCAGCAGAACCGCTACGCCGAGCACTCCCGCCCGCAGCCGGGCGAGGAGCCGCGCAGCAGCGGCCGGAGCAAGGGCGCGGTGATCGGCGCGGTCGCCGTGATCGCGGCGATAGCGATCGGCGCCGGGATAGCGCTCTCCACCGGGGACAGCGACGGCGACAAGGACGCCAAGGGCGGCACCGCCAGCAGCGCCCCGCCGGCCCCCAGCACCGCGGCGCCGTCGACCACCGCGCCCAGTGCCTCGCCGACGGCGACCGGGGCCCCCGTATCCGGCCCGACGACCGTGGACGTGAGCCAGCTCCAGGGGCAGAACGCGCCGTCCGCCAACGCCGTGAAGGGCGCCAAGTCGACTGACGGCAGCTACCTCACCCTCCAGCCGGGCGGCACGGTGACCTGGTCCGGCGATGTCGCCACGGCCGGGACGTACAAGCTGACGGTGCACTACAACTACACGGGCAGCGGCGAGTTCAAGGGCGGCGCCACGGTGAACGGCAAGGACTGGCCGAGCGGGGTGACCTACAGGTCGTACGGTGCCCCCAAGGACCCGGCGTCCTCCTGGTTCACCACCTGGATACTGCCGCAGTTCCAGGCCGGGCCGAACTCGGTGTCCTTCACGGTGCCCGCCGGGACGTCGATCCTGGTCGACCAGATCGTCATCGAGCCGGGCGGCTGAGGCCCCCCCGGACACGACACGGCCGCCCGTCCCCGAGGGGGAGGGCGGCCGTCGGCGTCGTTCAGACGGACTTCACGCGCCCGAACTTCTCGCCGCCGAGGACCCACCGGCCGCGGCGCATCACGGCGACCAGCTCGTAGCTCCCGGAGTCGACCACGACCAGGTCGGCGAACTTGCCGGCCTCCAGCGAGCCGATCGAGTCGCTCAGGCCGAGCAGCCGCGCCGGGGTGGCGGACAGCGACTCGACGGCCTGGTTCAGGCTCAGCCCGTTGACGGTGAGCGCGCGCTTGAACGCCACGTCCAGGGTGAGGGTGGAGCCGGCGATCGCGCCGCCCTCGACCAGCCGGGCGACGCCGTCCTTGACCTCGACCTGCAGCGGGCCGAGCGGGTAGAGGCCGTCGCCCATGCCGGCCGCGCCCATCGCGTCGGTGATCAGGGCGACCCGGCTCGCGCCGGCGGTGCCGAAGGCGAGGTCCAGCACGGAGGGGTGCAGGTGCACGCCGTCGTTGATCAGCTCGACGGTGACCCGCTCGTCCTCCAGCAGCGCCACGATCGGGCCGGGGGCGCGGTGGGCGATGCCGGGCATGGCGTTGAACAGGTGGGTGGCGACGGTGGCGCCGGCCTCGATCGCCGCCAGGGTGGTGGCGTAGTCGGAGTCGGTGTGGCCGACGGCGGCGATCACGCCGAGGTCGGCGAGCATCCGCACCGAGTCCAGGCCGCCGGGCAGCTCGGGGGCCAGGGTGACCATCGTGGCGTGGCCGCGGGCGGCGTCGACCAGCTTGCGCACCAGCGCCGGGTCGGGGTCGCGCAGCAGGTCGGGGCGGTGGGCGCCGCAGCGGCCCGGCGAGATGAACGGGCCCTCGAAGTGGATGCCGGCCAGGACGCCGTCCTCGACGAGTTCGGAGAGGACGTGCGCCTGGCGGGCGACCTCGTCGATCTCGCCGGTGACGGTGGAGGCCACCGTGGTGGTGGTGCCGTGCTCCAGGTGGGTCCGGGCGGCCAGCAGCGCCTCCTCGGCGATGCCGGAGGTGTACGCGGCGCCGCCGCCGCCGTGGACGTGCAGGTCGACGAAGCCGGGCACGACGGTGTACCCGGTCAGGTCGAGGTCGCCGGGCGCGGTGTCGCCGCCGAGGCCGGCGATGCGCTCGCCCTCGACGGCGAGGCGGTCGCCCTCGACGACGCCGCCGGGCAGCACCAGTCGGGCGCCGGCCAGGGCAGTACGGTCACGGTCCGCGGTGGTCACGCGGTCACCTCCAAGGAGAGCAGATCCCAGGCGAGCAGGCCCGCGCCCAGGGACGCGGCGGTGTCTTTGAGCATGGCGGGAACGACCTTCGGGGGCATCTGGAAGGTCAGTCGCTCGGTGACCGCCGCGCGCAGCGGAGTGAAGAGCGTGTCGCCGGCCTCGGCCAGCCCGCCGCCGACGATCACGGTGGACGGGTCGAGCAGGCTCTGGGCGACGACGATGCCGTCGGCCAGGGCGTCGACGGCCCGCTGCCAGACCGCGACCGCGCGGTCGTCCCCGGCGTCCACCGCGGCGGCGCAGGATGCCGCGTCGGCGTCGGGGTCGCCGCTGGCCTCGGCCCAGGCGCGCGAGACGGCGGAGGCGGAGGCCAGGGTCTCCAGGCACCCGAGGGCGCCGCAGCCGCACCGCGGGCCGCCCTGGCGGACCTTGACGTGGCCGATCTCGCCGCCGTAGCCGTGCGCGCCGGCCTCGATCCGGCCTTCGACGCCGATGGCGCCGGCGATGCCGGTGCCGAGGGCGACGAACAGGAAGCGGTCGACGCCTCGACCGGCTCCGAGCCGGCCCTCGGCCAGGCCGCCGGAGCGCACGTCGTGGCCGAGGGCCACCGGCATCGCGCCGCCGTCGGCGCAGGCCAGCCGCTCGCCGAGGAGCTTTCGCAGCGGCAGGTCGCGCCAACCGAGGTTGGCGGAGAAGACCGCGATGCCGTTCTTCTCGTCGATCGTGCCCGGGACGGCGACACCGGCCGCGAGCGGGGCGACGCCGAAACGGCTGCGGCCCTCGTCCGCCAGGTCGGTGGCGAAGTCGAGGATGGCGGCGACGACGGCGTCCGTGCCGTGCTCCCGCCCGGTCGGTCGGCGTGCCTCGAACAGCACGGAGCCGTCCTGGGCGAGCAGCGCGGCCTTCATGCCGGTGCCGCCTACATCGAGTGCGATGACGTGCTTCACGGGGGACAGTTTCCCTTGGTCGGGTCGAAGAGGTCTAGTCCAGTTGTCGGATTGGTCTGGTCCATATTGGGTGAGCTTTGTCGCAGCTGCGGAGTCTGCGGGGCTTTGCTCCGGCAGCACCGGGAGCACGTGGGGCGCGGCCGGGGCGTGCGGGCGGCGGCCGTGTTGCGCATCGTGCAACGACTCCGGGCACTTCGGTAACTCCTCGGGCGGGCCGGGCCGCTGACGTGGACCGGCGGAGGGCGGGTTTGGCAGTGTTGCGCCGCCCCCGCCGGATTTACCCCCGTTCCGGCCGGTGTCCCCCCTCCCGCATCCCCCGAAGGCGGTACCCGCGTTGAACAGGCGCGCCCACGTTCCCACCCGTGTGCTCGGCGGTGCGCTGGCCGGAGCACTGGTGCTCATCGCGGCCAGCGCGTGCGGCGGGCAGGACGACGGGACCGTCACCCTGAAGCTGGTGGCGGCCGACTACGGGGAGAGCGTCGAGACCAGCTCCCAGCTCTACTGGGACGAGGTCGCCAGGGACTTCGAGGCGGCCAACCCCAAGATCAAGGTCAGCGTCGAGGTGGACAGCTGGACCGACATCGGCAAGAAGGTCGAGGACATGATCGCGGCCGGCAAGTCGCCGGACCTGCTCCAGACCGGCGGCTTCGCGGAGCAGGTCGCCGCGGACCGGCTGTACCCGGCGTCCGACGTGCTCTCGCTGGAGACCCAGGCCGACTTCCTGGAGACCTTCTCGCACACCGGCCAGGTGCTCGGCACCCAGTACGGGATCCCGTTCGTGTCCTCCTCGCGGGTGCTCTTCTACAACAAGGCGATGTTCCGCCAGGCCGGCATCACCCAGCCGCCGGCCACCTGGAACGAGCTGCGGCAGGACGCGGAGAAGATCAAGGCCAAGGTGCCGGGAGTGGTCCCGTACGGGCTGCCGCTGGGGCCGGAGGAGGCGCCGGCCGAGTCGATGCTGTGGTCGCTGAGCGGCGGCGGCAGCATCTCCGACGACGTCGGCAACTACACCATCGACAGCGACAAGAACCAGGCGACGTTCGGCTGGCTGAAGAACAACCTGGTGGCCACCGGCCTGACGTACCCGGACCCGGGCAAGGTGAACCGCACCCCGGTGTACCGGGACTTCGCGGCCGGGAAGGTCGCGATGCTGAACGGGCACCCGACGCTGCTGCGGATGGCCGCCGCCGGGAACATCGAGTTCGGGACGGCGCCGATCCCGAAGAAGGACGGCGTGGGGCGGACCGGGAGCCTCGGGGTCGCGGACTGGATGATGGCGTTCAAGGCGAACGGGCACAAGAACGAGATCAAGAAGTTCCTGTCCTTCGTCTACGGCAAGGACAACCAGCTGAAGTTCGACGAGCGCTACAACCTGCTGCCGGTCACCCAGGACGCCTTCGACCAGATGACGGCGGACCCGAAGCACGAGGACCTCAAGCAGTTCGCGGTCGGGCTGACCAACGCGAGCTTCTACCCGTTCGGGGACCCGGCCTGGGGCGTGGTCAGCGACCGGATCAAGGCGGGGATCGGCCAGGCGGTGACGGGCGACCCGAAGCAGGCGCTCGGCGCCCTGCAGGACGCGGCGGCCCAGGAGGCGGCGAAGGTCCGCAAGTAGGACCGGGACTGAGCCCCGGTCCGGGTGGGCGCGCGTCAGGGGAGCGTGATGGCGTAGGCCTTGCGGAGGGTCTCGTGGACCGTCCAGGTGGTGCGGTCGCCCTCGCGCAGGACCGCGCAGTCGCCGGGTCCGACCTCCAGGGTCGGGCCGCCCTCGATCTCGATGGTGGCCCGGCCGCTGAGCACCACGAACATCTCGTCGGCCTCGACGTCGGTGACCACGCCCGGGGTGATCTGCCACAGGCCGCGCAGCTGGCGGCCGTCGGCGGACTCGGACAGCACCCGGCCGGTGACCTCGGGGGTGCCGGAGACGATCTGGGACGGGTCGAGCGGGTCGGGTTCGAGGTCGGCGGTCGGGATGTGCAGGGCGAAGCTCGGCGTGGTCATGGGGCGACGTTAGTGCGGGCGCGGGCCCGGCGGGGAGAGCAGGGTGTGTCGGGCTCGCGCGGGAGAATGACACTCCGTAGCGGTGGGCGGAGGTGTTCTCGATGGGCGAGCCGGGTGTGTCGGGCTCGCGCGGGAGAATGACACTCCGTAGCGGTGGGCGGAGGTGTTCTCGATGGGCGAGCCGGGCGAGCTGAGTGAGCGGGACCGGGCGGTGCTGGCGCTGGAAGGGCGGCAGTGGCGTACGGCCGGGGCCAAGGAGCGGGCGATCCGGGAGGAGCTGGGACTCTCCCCGACCCGGTACTACCAGCTGCTGAACGCGTTGCTGGACCGGGAGGAGGCGCTGGCGCACGCGCCGGTGCTGGTCAACCGGCTGCACCGGATCCGGGAGGCACGGCGGGCGGCCCGCTGACCGGTCCGCCGGGTGCGGAGCGGCGGGCTCCGGGGTAGGGGCTTCGGTATGGGCTTTCAAGAGATGTTCGTACCGGGCACCGAGGCCGGCCGGGACGGGGTCCGGGCCGTACTGGCGGCGCCCGAGCACGCCGTCGTCGGGCTGGACTTCGACGGGACGCTGGCGCCGATCGTGGCCGATCCGGGGCAGGCGCGGGCGCACCCGGGGGTGGCCGGGGCGCTGCGGCGGCTGGCTCCGGCGGTCGGCGCCGTGGTGGTGGTGACGGGCCGGCCGGCCGCCCTGGCGGTGGAGTACGGCGGGTTCGCCGACCTGCCCGGCGTGGTGGTGCTGGGGCACTACGGCGCCGAGCGCTGGGAGGCGGGGGAGCTCACGGCGCCGCAGGCGCATCCGGGGGTGGCGCGGGTACGGGCGGAGCTGCCGGCGGCGCTGGCCCGGGTGGGGGCGCCCGAGGGGACGTGGGTGGAGGACAAGGGGCGCTCGGTGGCCGTGCACACCCGGCGCACGGCGCGGCCGCAGGAGGCGCTGGAGCTGCTGCGGGCGCCGGTGGAGGAGCTGGCCGCCTCGTACGGGCTGGTGGTGGAACCCGGACGGCTGGTCCTGGAGCTGCGGCCGCCGGGGGTGGACAAGGGCGCGGCGCTGACCGGCTTCCTGCGGGAGCGCGGAGCCCGTTCGGTGCTCTACGCGGGGGACGACCTGGGGGACGTGGCGGCCTTCGCCGCGGTGGAGAAGCTGCGCGGCGAGGGCCTGGCCGGGGTGCTGGTGTGCGCCGGCGCGGTGGGGGACGCGCCGGTGCGGGAGCTCGCCGACCGGGCGGACCTGGTGGTCGCCGGGCCGGAGGGCGTGGTGGAACTGCTGGACACCCTGGGCCGGGCGCTCACAGCGCGCTGAGGCTCACAGGGCGTTGAGCTGGTCCAGGAACCACTGCTGCGGGGGGAGCGCGGTGGCGGCGGCGGCCAGCCGCTTGGTCCGGTCGGCGCGCTCCTCGCGGCTCATGGCGAGGCCGGCGTGCAGGGCGTCGGCGGTCGCGATGACGTCGTACGGGTTGACGGTGAGGGCGTCGTCCCCGAGTTCGGCGTGGGCGCCGGCCTCGCGGGAGAGGACCAGGGCGCAGCCGTGGTCGGAGACGACCGGGACCTCCTTGGCGACCAGGTTCATGCCGTCGCGGATCGGGTTGACCAGGGCGACGTCGGCCAGCCGGTAGGCGGCGAGGGAGCGCGGGAAGTCGTCGTCGACGTGCAGGATCAGCGGCTGCCAGGTGGGGGTGGCGAACTCGGCGTTGATGGCCTCGGCGAGCTCCTGGACCTGCGCGGTGTAGTTCCGGTACTCGGCCAGGTCGGTGCGGGACGGGTAGGCGAAGGCGATGTGCACCACCCGGTCGTGCCACTCGGGGCGGGTGCGCAGCAGGTGCCGGTAGGCCTGGAGGCCGCGGACGATGTTCTTGCTGAGCTCGGTGCGGTCGACCCGGACGATGGTGCGGCGCTCGCCGACGGCCGCGCGCAGGGCGGCGAGGCGCTCGTCGACGTCGGGACGGTGGGCGCGCTCGCGCAGGAAGTCGGCGTCGGCGCCGAGGGCGTGGACGCCGAGCCGGGTGGTGCGGCCCTCGAAGGTGACGGTGAGCGCCTCGTGGTCGACGGTGGCGCCGAGCACGTCCGCGCAGCAGGCGGCGAAGGCGCGGGCCCAGCGCTCGGCGAGGAAGCCGGCCCGGTCGGCGCCCAGGATGCCGGTGAGTACGGCCCGGGCGACGTCGTCGGGCAGCAGCCGGTAGTACTCGGGCGGGGCCCACGGGGTGTGCGAGAAGTGGCCGATCCGCAGGTCGGGACGGGCTGCGCGGAGCAGGGCCGGGGCCAGCGAGAGGTGGTAGTCCTGGACGAGGACCGCGGCGTCCGGGGCGGCCTCGGCGGCCAGGGCCTCGGCGAAGGCCTCGTTGTACGCCCGGTAGGCGGCCCACTCGGTGCGGAAGTCGGCGTCGAAGGCGGGCGCGGTGGGCGTCGCGTACAGCAGGTGGTGGACGAACCAGAGGGTGGAGTTGGCGACGCCGTTGTAGGCGCGGGCGAAGGTCCGCGGGTCCAGGTCCAGCATCCGTACGGCCTGGCCGCCGACCTCGTGGCCGGCCAGGTCGAGGCGGCCGTGGGGGGCCTCGGCGGCGGCTCTGCGGTCGGAGTCGTTGAGGGCGGCGCAGACCCAGACGGCGTTCGGGTCCTCGATCGCGGAGAGGCCGGAGACCAGGCCGCCGCCGCCCCGCCGCAGGGTCAGCGTGCCGTCGTCGGCGGTACTGAAGGACACCGGTCCCCGGTTGGAAGCCACCAGGACGGGGGCGGTGCCGGTCGCGTTCGAACGGTTGGTCGTGAGATCGCCCATGGTTGGGATGTTGCCGGGGCCCCGGCGTGGCAAACCCGTCAGTGCCGGGTGGCGTACTCGGGGACGGTGTGCATCGGGGGGCGTTCCTGGGCGGTGACCGGGTGGGTGTGGGCGGTGAAGGCGCGGCTGAGCGGGTCGCGGGTGAACTGGGTGAGCTGGGGGTGGACCAGGTCGGCGGAGGCCTTGAGGCGGTGGCTGCGGTCCAGGCGTTCGAGGGCGGTCCGGTAGATGGTGGCGGCCATCCGGCCGAGGGCCTGGCCGTCCTGGTGGCGGTGGTGCCGGACGCCGACGTCCACCTGGGCCAGGGCGTCCAGGCCGGCCAGCTCCAGGGCGTCGACCAGGAGGCCGAGTTCGACGCCGTAGCCGGTGGGGAAGGGCAGTCGTTCGAGCAGCGAGCGGCGGGCCGCGTACTCGCCGCCGAGGGGCTGGACGAAACCGGCGAGTTCCGGCCAGTGGAGGTTCAGCAGCGGGCGGGCGACGAGTTCGGTGACCCGGCCGCCGCCGGCCGGCAGCACGGCGCCCTCCGACTCCAGCGGGCGGTCGTACATGGCCTTGACCAGCTGGATCGACTCGTCGGTCAGCAGCGGGCCGACGATGCCGGAGACGAAGGCCGGGTCGAATTCGCGCAGGTCGGCGTCCACGAAGCAGACGATGTCGCCGTGGGTGACCAGCAGCGAGCGCCAGAGCACCTCGCCCTTGCCGGGGACGGCGGGCAGCCGGGGCAGGATGGCGTCGCGGTGCTCGACCCGGGCGCCGGCCTCGGCGGCCTCGGCGGCGGTGGCGTCGGTGGAGCCGGAGTCCACCACGACGAGTTCGTCGACCAGTGGGAGGCGCTCCATCAGCTCGCGCCGGATGGTGCGGACGATGTCGCCGACGGTGGCCTCCTCGTCCAGGGCGGGGAGGACCACGCTGACCGTGCGGCCGGTGCGCTCCTTGGCCGCGAGGAGGGTGTCGACCGGCCGGTCGGCCGCGCTCCAGGAGCGTCGGCTCAGCCAGGACGCCGCCTGCGGGAGGAGCTCGGGGGTCGGTTCGGCGGGCACGGAAGTCTCCTCGGCGGGGTCGGGTGGAACGGGTCATCTCGCGTGGCGGACGGTCCCGTTCAGGATTGACGCCTTCGGATACAGTCTTCGTACAGCGGTCGGACCTTTGCACGTCGGGGTCGCCGTTGAGCACCACCACAATTTCACAAGCTCATCCAGAGGGACTGAGGGAACGGCCCGTTGACGTCCCGGCAACCTTCTCGCGCGGCTGTCTCGACAGGCCCCGGCGGGACAGGTGCCAATTCCGGCCTGTGGCGCGACCGCGCCGCGGGGAAGATGAGGAGAGAGGCCTCGCCATCATGGCTAGCGACACTGCCGCACCTGTTTCCGTCGACCTCGGCCCCGCCGCCGCCCTGTCCTGTCGGGAGTGCGGCACCCGGTTCCCGCTCGGTCCCAGCTTCGCCTGCCTGGAGTGCTTCGGCCCGCTGGAGATCGCCTACGAGTTCGGCAGCGAGGCCGCCGAGGAGCTGCGCAAGCGGATCGAGGCCGGTCCCGCCTCCATCTGGCGCTACGCGCCGCTGCTGCCCGTCCCGGCCGACGTGGCCTCCAAGCCCAACCTGAACCCGGGCTGGACCCCCCTGGTGAAGGCCGACAACCTGGGCCGGGAGCTCGGGTTCACCGCCCAGCTGCACATCAAGGACGACTCGGGCAACCCGACCCACTCCTTCAAGGACCGGGTGGTCGCCTGCGCGATCGAGGCGGCCCGGGCGTTCGGCTACACCACGCTGTCCTGCTCCTCCACCGGCAACCTGGCCGGCGCGGTGGGCGCCGCGGCGGCCCGCGCCGGGTTCCGGTCCTGCGTGTTCATCCCGCACGACCTGGAGCAGGGCAAGGTCGTGATGGCCGGGGTGTACGGCGGTGAGCTGGTCGGCATCGAGGGCAACTACGACGACGTGAACCGCTTCTGCTCGGAGCTGATCGGCGACACGGCCGGCGAGGGCTGGGGCTTCGTCAACGTGAACCTGCGGCCGTACTACGGCGAGGGCTCGAAGACGCTGGCGTACGAGATCTGCGAGCAGCTCGGCTGGCGGCTGCCGGAGCAGATCGTCATCCCGATCGCCTCGGGCTCGCAGCTGACGAAGATCGACAAGGGCCTCCAGGAGCTGATCAAGCTCGGCCTGGTCGAGGACCGGCCGTACAAGATCTTCGGTGCCCAGGCCGAGGGCTGCTCGCCGGTGTCGGCCGCGTTCAAGGCCGGCCGGGACGTGATCAAGCCGGTCAAGCCGGACACCATCGCCAAGTCGCTGGCGATCGGCAACCCGGCCGACGGCCCGTACGTGCTGGACATCGCCCGCCGCACCGGCGGCGCGGTGGAGGACGTCACGGACGCCGAGGTCGTGGCGGCGATCCGGCTGCTGGCGCGGACCGAGGGCATCTTCGCCGAGACCGCGGGCGGGGTGACCGTCGGCGTGCTGAAGAAGCTCGTCGAGACCGGTCAGCTGGACCCGGCCAAGGAGACCGTCGCGATCAACACCGGCGACGGCCTGAAGACCCTGGACGCCGTCTCCGACTCCGGGATGACCGCCGTCATCCGCCCGACGCTGGACGCCTTCCGCGCCGCCGGCCTCGCCTCCGCCTGAACGACTTCACGAACCACCCGATAGGAGCGTCATGAGCGCCAACGTCCGCATCCCCACCATCCTGCGCACCTACACCGGCGGCGCCGCCGAGGTGACCGCCGAGGGCGCCACCCTGGCCGAGGTCATCGCCGACCTGGAGGCGAACCACCCGGGCATCTCCGCCCGCATCCTGGACGACACCGGCAAGCTGCGCCGCTTCGTGAACGTCTACGTGAACGACGACGACGTGCGCTTCGCCGAGGGCCTGGCGACCGAGATCAAGGACGGCGCCGGCGTCTCGATCATCCCGGCGGTGGCCGGCGGCTGCTGAGCCGTCGCGTCCGTCGCGGGAATCCCGCGGCCGTCCGTGCGTACGGAATTCCGTTCTCCGTATGCGCGGACGGCCGTCGGCATTTCGGCGGGAATATTTTCGGGTCGAGTCGGAGTAGAGTGTCGCTCGACTGGGAACATGGTTTCCTTTTCGCCCGCGCTTCTTCCGGGCGTGCTGCACCGCCCCCAGGGCGTTCGGCCGGTGGCACCGGCGAGTGAAACATGTCAGGCCGATGTCAGAATTCCTGCGGTCATTTGCGTAATTCGTCCGCTATGTCCGGCGCGGAATGCCGAGATCATTCCGATTCGGCCCGTACTGTCCCTTGACACCCCGGCGGAATTACCGGCGGCTGGCCCTGTTGCAGAGGGCGTCGATCCGGATACATTCAGCGGCGGTCGACGCAATCACCCGCTCGCCGGAAGCCGCCTGGCGTCCTGCGCGGAGGACTGCGGCGTGCACGGCTGCGCCCAGGGGGGGTTCCCCGGGCCGGCCTTCAAACCAACCCGGGCCCGCGACCTGCGGGCCCGTGAAGGGCCAGCACAGCACTAGGGGAGTTCGGAATGGCTCAGGGCACCGTCAAGTGGTTCAACGCGGAGAAGGGCTACGGCTTCATCGCGGTCGACGGTGGTGCGGACGTCTTCGTCCACTACAGCGCGATCCAGATGGACGGCTACCGCACCCTCGAGGAGGGCCAGCGGGTCGAGTTCGAGATCTCTCAGGGACAGAAGGGCCCGCAGGCGGACATGGTCCGCGCGGCGGTCTGACCCCTTCCGACCCCAGGAGCTCGGCGCGGCCCCACGGCTGGTGACCAACTCGCTTCTCGACGGGCCCGGACGACTCGTGTCGTGCGGGCCCGTCGGCGTTCCCCGACGGCCTCGACGGCGTTCCCGGAGGGCTCCGGCGGCGGCTCGCGGATCGTCGGTGGGGCTTGCACTCGACCACCGTGAGTGCTAATCATTGGCGTTAGCACTCACAGTGTGAGAGTGACAGCGGACCGGGTCGGTGAGGCCCCCGGGAGCGGCAGGGAATGGACCTCCGCGCACCAGGGCCGTCCGTCGCGGGCACCCCTTGGTCCGAGCAGTCGACCGTGTCCCGGAGGACCACTTCTGATGGCCAAGATCATCGCCTTTGATGAGGAAGCTCGCCGCGGCCTTGAGCGTGGCATGAACCAGCTCGCCGACGCGGTGAAGGTCACGCTCGGCCCCAAGGGCCGCAACGTCGTGCTGGAGAAGAAGTGGGGCGCCCCCACGATCACCAACGACGGTGTCTCCATCGCCAAGGAGATCGAGCTGGAGGACCCGTACGAGAAGATCGGTGCGGAGCTCGTCAAGGAGGTCGCCAAGAAGACGGACGACGTCGCGGGTGACGGCACCACCACCGCCACCGTGCTCGCCCAGGCCCTGGTTCGCGAGGGTCTGCGCAACGTCGCCGCCGGCGCCAACCCGATGGCCCTGAAGCGCGGTATCGAGAAGGCCGTCGCCGCCGTCTCGGACCAGCTGCTGGCCCAGGCCAAGGACGTGGAGACCAAGGAGCAGATCGCCTCCACCGCCTCCATCTCCGCCGCTGACACCCAGATCGGCGAGCTGATCGCCGAGGCCATGGACAAGGTCGGCAAGGAAGGCGTCATCACCGTCGAGGAGAGCAACACCTTCGGCCTGGAGCTTGAGCTCACCGAGGGCATGCGCTTCGACAAGGGCTACATCTCCGCCTACTTCGCCACCGACCTGGAGCGCATGGAGGCGACCTTCGAGGACCCGTACATCCTCATCGCCAACTCCAAGATCGGCTCGGTCAAGGACCTGCTCCCGCTGCTGGAGAAGGTCATGCAGAGCGGCAAGCCGCTGGTCATCATCGCCGAGGACGTCGAGGGCGAGGCCCTGTCGACCCTGGTCGTGAACAAGATCCGTGGCACCTTCAAGTCCGTCGCCGTCAAGGCCCCGGGCTTCGGTGACCGCCGCAAGGCCATGCTCGGCGACATCGCCATCCTCACCGGTGGCACCGTGATCTCCGAGGAGGTCGGCCTCAAGCTGGAGAGCGCCGGCATCGACCTGCTGGGCACCGCCCGCAAGGTCGTCATCACCAAGGACGAGACCACGATCGTCGACGGTGGCGGCGACAGCGAGCAGGTCGCGGGCCGCGTGAACCAGATCCGCGCCGAGATCGAGAACAGCGACTCGGACTACGACCGCGAGAAGCTCCAGGAGCGCCTCGCCAAGCTGGCCGGCGGCGTGGCCGTCATCAAGGCCGGCGCGGCCACCGAGGTGGAGCTCAAGGAGCGCAAGCACCGCATCGAGGACGCCGTCCGCAACGCCAAGGCCGCCGTCGAGGAGGGCATCGTCGCCGGTGGTGGCGTCGCGCTGCTGCAGGCCGGTGTCGCCTTCGACAAGCTGGAGCTGGACGGCGACGAGGCCACCGGTGCCAACATCGTCAAGGTCGCGCTGGAGGCCCCGATCAAGCAGATCGCGACCAACGCCGGCCTGGAGGGTGGCGTCGTGGTGGAGAAGGTGCGCAACCTCCCCGCCGGTCACGGCCTGAACGCCGCCACCAACGAGTACGTCGACCTGGTCGCCGAGGGCATCATCGACCCGGCCAAGGTCACCCGCTCGGCGCTGCAGAACGCCGCCTCCATCGCGGCGCTGTTCCTGACCACCGAGGCCGTCATCGCCGACAAGCCGGAGAAGGCCGCCGCGGCCGCCGGCGGCGGCATGCCGGGCGGTGACATGGACTTCTGATCCTGATCGTTTCGATCGGATCGGCTGGTTCTCGTCCGCGTGGGCGGTTCCCTTCGGGGAGCCGCCCACGCGGCGTTGTGCCGGACAATGGGGGGATGGCTTCCGACGACATCGAGACCGCCCTGCACAACGCGCGGGCACTGATCCTGGCCGACCTCACCGCGCGGGACGTGGCGGACGCCGCCGTCGTCTCGTTGGTGGAGCAGGCGGTGACGCACCGCCGCTGGTGGCTGGAGCAGTGGCCGGACGGCACCGAGTACGTGCTGGGGCTGGTCGCCCAGGACGTCCAGGACGCGCTGCTGGAGGCGTACGGGCGCTGGCCGCTGTGCACCGACTGCGCGGCCGACGGGGACCCGCACGCGCTGGGCGTGGAGCCCGAGCTGGGCCCGGAGCCGCACTGGGTGTGCGGCAAGCGGGGCGTCGTGGTGGCACCGGTGGGGGAGCTGTCCTAGCCCCTGTGTACGGTGCGCCGTATGGGACGGGGAACGAGGCGTGGTGCGAGGGGCCCCGCGGGGCGCCCGATCGAGCACTGGTTCTGGGGTGTGGTGGGGGCCTGCTGCGGGATCGCCCTGTGGTGGGCCGTGGTCGAGCTGCTGGGCGGCGACCAGGACGCCTGGTGGGCCGTCATGGGGCGGGTCTTCTCGGTGACGGGGGGACTGGCCGCCGGGGACCGGCTGAGGTCGCGCTGGGGCTGACCGGCGTACGGGTCTTCAGAGGGTGTCGAGTTCGGCCGTCAGGTTGGTCCGGGCGGCCCCGGTGAAGCGCTCCCGGGCGGCCGGGCTGCGGTAGAGCGCGGGCAGCGCGAGCAAGTGGCGCAGCACGGCGGTCCGTCCGGCCCGGAAGTCCGGCTCGGGGACGAAGCCGTACTCCTCGCGGACGGCGGCCGCGTACGCCGCGTACGCCTCGGGGGTGCCGCCGAGGACGGCGAGGTCCGCGTCGCAGAGCACCTCGCCGTCGCGGTCGCCGGGGGCCGGGTCGTGGTCGACGGTGAGCAGCACCAGGCGCTCGACCTCGGTGACCCGCTCGGCGGGCAGGCCGGCGGCGGTCAGGGCGCGGACGGCCAGGGCGGCGCTGCGCTCCTCGTTCTCGGTGCGGTCGGGGCGGTAGACGGCGTCGTGGAACCAGGCGGCGAGGCGGACGGTGTCCGGGTCGGCGGCGTGCCCGGCCAGCTCGTCGACGTGGCCCAGCACCGCGCGCAGGTGCGCGACGGAGTGGTAGCGGCGCTGTGGCTCCGACCAGCGGCGCAGCAGCTCCCGGCCGTACGGCTCCGGGTCGGTGGTCGCTCCGCAGCGGTGCAGCAGGGCGGTCCAGGCGGTGAGCAGGTCTTCGGGTGCGGTGGCCATGCGGCCCATTCTGTCGGGCGGTTCCGGCGGGCGGTCCGGGTTCCGGCGGGCGGTCCGGTTCCGATGGACGGGATGTGCCGGTCGGCGATATATGTAGACGCATGACTGAACGTGCCATGCAGGAGCCCACGCTGCTGCTGCTCACCGCGCTGGCCGATGCCCCGCGGCACGGCTACGCGCTCATCCAAGAGGTCTCCGCGATCTCCGACGGCCGGGTCAAGATGCGCACCGGAACGCTCTACGGGGCGCTCGACCGGCTGCTTCAGCAGGGCCTGATCGAGGTCGCCGCCGAGGAGGTGGTCGACGGCCGGGCCCGGCGCAGCTACGCGCTGACCGACGCCGGCCGGGGCGCGCTGGCCGCCGAGGCGGAGCGGCTGCGGGCCGTCGCCACCGAGGCCGAGCGCCGGCTGTCCGTCTCCGTTGCCAGGCCGAGGGTCAGGGGGGCCTTCGCATGAGTGATGCGACCGTCGCGGTGCGGACCGCGCTGGCGCTCTACCCGGGCCGCTACCGCCGCGAGCGGGGCGACGAGCTGATCGTCGTCTTCGCCGACACCACGGACGGCGTGGGCCCGGTCGACAAGGTCCGGGAGCTGTTCGACCTGGGCGCGTACGGGCTGCGGATGCGGACCGGGCTGACCTCGACGTCCCGGGGCGGGCGGCTGGCGACGCTGGCCGCGCCACTGGTGGCCGGGGCGGCCGGCGGGCTGGCTATGGGGCAGGTGCTGCTGGGCTACCTCACGTCCGGCGCCTCGGACGAGGGGTCGGGGCTGCGGTACCTGCTGCCGCACTGGGCGCTGCTGGTGGCGGCGGTGCTCGCCGCCGGCGCGGCGCTGGCCGGGCGGTGGACGGCCGCGAAGCTGCTGGCGGTGGTGTCGGCCCTGGCGGCCGTGGTGGACCTCGCGGTGGTGGCGAGCGCTCCGGGCGCCCCCCAGCCGCTCTGGGACTTCCTCTACGCCTTCCAGTGGGACGGCCCGTTCGTGCTCTGGGCCCTGGTGCTGCTGGCCGCGCCGAAGGACGTACTGCCGGTGCCGACCTGGCGGGAGCGGGCCCTGCTGCTGGCGGCGGCGGTGCTGGCCCCGCTCGCGGCGTTCACCGACAACGTCTACACCAGCTGGTACGAGCTGGACCCGCTGTGGCGGGCGCTGATGATCGCCGTGCCGCTGCTGATGGCGCTGGCCGTGGTGCGCGACCGCTACCCGGTGGCCGTCGCGGGCCTGGCGGCGCTGCCGTGGACCTTCAGCGTCAACCTGCACGGGCTCTGGCAGCAGGAGGGCGGGGTCTGGAAGCTGCTGCCGATGGCCGTGGCGACGGTGGCGGCGGCCGTCGCGCTGGTCCTGGTGGCCCGGCGCAAGGGGCCGGGCGGGCGGCTGACGGCCTGATCCCCGGCGGGGCGGCCTGATCCCCGGTGGGGCGGTCCGATCCCCGGTGGGACGGGCGTGATCCCCGGCGGGGCGGTCCGATCCCCGGTGACCGGAACGGATCACCGGGGGTCGCCGGGGGTGGACGGATGTGGCAGGCTGTCGAATATGTCTAGACCAATTTTCGAAGTCATCGCGCTGACGCCCCAGGACGCCCAGGCCGCCGAGTCGGGCGGCGCCGACCGGCTCGAACTGGTCACCGACATGGCCGCCGACGGGCTCACCCCGTCCGTCGAGGACTTCGGCCGGATCCGGGCCGCCGTCGGCCTCCCGCTGCGGGTCATGCTGCGGATCCGGGACGGCTTCGCCCCCGGCGACGTGGACGAGCTGTGCGCCCGGGCCGCCGCACTGCGGGCCGAGGGGGCCGAGGAGTTCGTCCTCGGCTTCCTCGACGCCGAGGGCGCCGTCGACCTGGCCGCCACCACGACCGTCGCCGAGGCGATCGCCGGCTGCCGCTGGACCTTCCACCGGGCGATCGACCACAGTGCCGACCGGGCCGCGCTGCGGGCCGCCGTCGGCGAACTGCCCGGCCTGGACACCTTCCTCACCTCCGGCACGGCCGCCGGGGTGGACGCCGGGCGGAAGGTGCTGTCGGCCGAGCTGGCCCGGGCCGGCGAACCCGGCTACCGGCAGCGGATCCTGATCGGCGGCGGCCTGCGCGCCGAGCACCTGAAGGAGCTGCGGGCGGAGGGCTTCGACGCCTTCCACGTCGGCGGCGCGGTGCGGGCCGACGGCTGGCGGACGGCGGTGGACCCGGCCAAGGTCGCCGAGTGGCGGGCGCTGATCGACGGCTGACGCCCCGCCCGGAAGGGCCGGTCCGATGGGCCGGCCCTTCCTCGTACTACCGCAACTGCTCGGGCAGCGGCTCGGCGTGCAGCACCGTCAGCCCGGAGACGGCACGGGTCAGCGCCACGTACAGCCGCCGCAGGCCGGTCCGCTCGTCCGGCTCGCCGGCGATCACCGCGGCCGGCTCGTCCAGCACCACGTAGTCGTACTCCAGACCCTTGGCCAGCGAGGCCGGGACGAGGGTGAGCCGGGCCTCGGCGCTGGTCTCGGTGCCGGGGGAGAGGTGCGGCAGGCCGGCCGCCGTCAGCGCCTCGGAGAGCCCCGGAATCCGGGCGTCGGCGGCGATCAGGCCGGTCGAGCCCTCGTGCTCCAGCGCCTCCCGGCAGGCGTCCAGGACCGCCTCCGTGCCGTCCCCCTCGGCGATCTGACGAACAGTCAGCGAGCCGGGCATCTCGCGGACCGAGGAGGCCGGGGCCAGGCCCGGGGCGATCGCCGGGAGCAGCCGGGAGGCGTAGGCGATGACCTCCTCCGGCACCCGGAAGCCCTTGGTCAGCTCCTCGATGTGCGCCTCCGGCTTGCCCAGGTGGTGCAGCGCCTCCGGCCAACTCGCCGTGGCCCACGGGGTGGTGCCCTGGGCGAGGTCGCCGAGGACGGTCGCCGAGCCGGTGGTGCAGCGGCGGCCGACCGCGCGGTACTGCATCGGGGAGAGGTCCTGGGCCTCGTCCAGCACCACGTGCCCGAGCGAGGGCGTGCGCTGCACCAGGTCGGTCGCCTCGTCCACCAGGACGGCGTCGGCCGCCGTCCAGCGGGCCGTCTTCACCGAGCGGCCTGGCTTGGGCCACAGCACCGCCTGCTGCTCCTCGGCGGTGAGCACGCCCTCGGCGCACTCGGCCAGGAACGCCGGATCGGAGAGCAGTCGCAGGACCAGCTTCGCCGGGTCGACGGGCGGCCAGCACTCCTTGACCACCGCCTTGACCGCGGTGTTGCGGGCCACCGCGTCCTGCACCCGGTCGTCCGGGGCCTCGCCGCCCTGCTCCATCTTCAGCAGCACGGCGTGCGCGATGCGCTGCGGCAGGGCGTCCCTGGCGGCGCCGTAGCGGACCTCGCGGCCCTTCAACTCCTCGATGATCTCGGTCAGTTCGTACGCCGGAACGCGCCAGCGGCGGGAGCCGCGGACCACCACGCAGGGCTCGGTGGGCAGCGTGATGCCCGACCGCACCGCCCGGCGCAGCACCTCGGCCATCCGGGCGTCGCCCTTCAGCCGGGCCGCCTGCGGGCTGTCCTCGCCCCGCACCTCGACGTGCCCGACCAGCTGCTGGACGGTGGCCTGGGCGACCTCCAGCTCGCCGAGGGCCGGGAGCACCTGCTCGATGTACGAGAGGAAGGCGTTGTTCGGCCCGATGACCAGCGTGCCGGTACGGGCCAGGCGCTCGCGGTGCGCGTACAGCAGGTAGGCGACACGGTGCAGGCCGACCGCCGTCTTCCCGGTGCCCGGCGCCCCCTGGACGCAGATGGTGCCCGTGACATCGGCGCGGACGATCTCGTCCTGCTCGGGCTGGATGGTGGCGACGATGTCGCGCATCGGGCCGACGCGGGGCTTCTCGATCTCGGCGGCCAACAGGGCGGAGGCCTGCTCGGTCTCGGCCGGGTCGGTGAGGTGCTCGTCCTCGTACGCGGTGAGTTCGCCGCCGGTGTAGCCGAAGCGGCGGCGGCGCTCGACGTCCATCGGCTCGGTGCGGCTGGCCCGGTAGAACGGCTGGGAGACCGGCGCGCGCCAGTCGATCACCATCGGGTCGCCGTCGGCGTCGTGGACGTGCCGGCGGCCGATGTAGAAGCTCTCCCCGCCGCTGCCCTCGGACAGCTCCTCGCTGATCGCGTGCAGGTAGTCGAGGCGGCCGAAGAACAGCGGGGTGTGCGAGAGGTCGGCCAGAGCGGCGATCCTGGCCTCGATCTGGTTCTGGAGGATGACGGTGGTGACCCAGGAGCCGGTCACGTCGCGGATGTCCAGTGACTCGACGTCGGCGCGCATGGCGCGCAGCGCGGCCCGGGAGGCGGCCAGGTGGTCGCGTTCGCGCTGGAGGGGGTCGGTGGTGGAGGTGGCGGGCACAGCGAACCTTCCCGGCTGCCCCGGTGGTGGGCGCAGCGGATCGTAGGAGCTCACGGTGGGTACGTCCGACCGGTTGCCGACCGGCCGGCACCTCCCCCGGCTGCCTGCGGGACTTCAGCAGGTACCACGGTGCGGGAGGGGCAGACGGACGATCTTAGACCCGTCCGTCCCGGGGTTCCAGCCGTTCGGGTCTCGGGGTTCGCCCTACCCCCGCCCCGGGGTCCCCCGTACACCGGGAGGACGACCCCCGCACCTGCGGATACGGCCTTTGGAGTGATGCCGGGGGCCGTCCGGGTGCCTACCGTTGACATATGAGCACCACGAACCGCACCCCCCGATCCGGCCCGTCCGGCGCCACCGCCGTCTCCGGGCGCCACCGCAACCCGCTGAGCACCGCCGTCCGCAACGTCGGGATCGCCCTGGACACCGCCGCGCGCGTGATCTTCCTCGGGCGCGACGGTGTCCGGTACTGAGGCCTTCCGGGCCGTGTCGTCCTACAGCACGTCGTCCTACAGCACGTCGTCCTACAGCACGTCGTCCTGCAGCACGTCGTCTTACAGCACGTCGTCCGCGTCGATGATCCGGTACGCGTAGCCCTGCTCGGCCAGGAAGCGCTGCCGGTGGGCGGCGAAGTCCTGGTCCACGGTGTCCCGGGCGACCACCGAGTAGAAGTGCGCCGCGTGGCCGTCCGCCTTGGGGCGCAGCACCCGGCCGAGGCGCTGGGCCTCCTCCTGGCGGGAGCCGAAGGTCCCGGAGACCTGGATGGCGACCGTGGCCTCGGGCAGGTCGATCGAGAAGTTCGCCACCTTGGAGACCACCAGGACGCTGATCTCCTTGTTCCGGAAGGCGTCGAAGAGCTTCTCGCGCTGGGCGTTGCTGGTCTCGCCCTTGATCACCGGGGCGTCCAGGGCCTCGCCGAGCTCGTCCAGCTGGTCGATGTACTGGCCGATGATCAGCGTCTGGTCCTTCTCGTGCTTCTTGACCAGCGCCTCCACCACCCGCCGCTTGGTCGCCGTGGTGGCGCAGAAGCGGTAGCGCTCCTCCGGCTCGGCGGTCGCGTAGGCGAGCCGCTCGGAGTCGGTCAGGGTGACCCGCACCTCGCAGCAGTCGGCGGGCGCGATGTAGCCCTGGGCCTCGATCTCCTTCCACGGCGCGTCGAAGCGCTTGGGGCCGATCAGGCTGAACACGTCGCCCTCGCGGCCGTCCTCGCGCACCAGCGTCGCGGTCAGGCCGAGCCGGCGGCGGGCCTGGAGGTCGGCGGTGAACTTGAACACCGGCGCGGGCAGCAGGTGCACCTCGTCGTAGACCACCAGGCCCCAGTTGCGGGCGTCGAACAGCTCCAGGTGGGCGTAGACGCCCTTCCGCTTGGTCGTCATCACCTGGTAGGTGGCGATGGTGACCGGGCGGATCTCCTTCCTCGTCCCGCTGTACTCGCCGATCTCGTCCTCGGTCAGCGTGGTGCGCTTGACCAGCTCGTGCTTCCACTGGCGGGCCGAGACGGTGTTGGTGACCAGGATCAGCGTGGTCGACTTGGCGTGCGCCATCGCGGCCGCGCCGACCAGCGTCTTGCCGGCGCCGCAGGGCAGCACGACCACGCCCGAGCCGCCGTGCCAGAAGCCCTCGACGGCCTGGGCCTGGTACGGGCGCAGCTGCCAGCCGTCCTCGGCCAGGTCGATCGGGTGCGCCTCGCCGTCCACGTACCCGGCGAAGTCCTCGGCGGGCCAGCCGAGTTTGAGCAGCACCTGCTTGATCTGCCCGCGCTCGGAGGGGTGCACCACCACGGTGTCCGGGTCGACCCGGGCGCCGACCAGCGGGACGATCTTCTTGGAGCGCAGCACCTCCTCCAGCACCGGCCGGTCGGTGGTGGTGAGCACCAGCCCGTGGGTCGGGTGCTTGAGCAGCTGGAGCCGCCCGTACCGGCCCATGGTGTCCGCCACGTCCACCAGCAGCGCGTGCGGCACCGGGTAGCGCGAGTACGTCACCAGGGCGTCCACCACCTGCTCGGCGTCGTGCCCGGCGGCCCGCGCGTTCCACAGCCCGAGCGGCGTCACCCGGTACGTGTGCACGTGCTCGGGCGCCCGCTCCAACTCGGCGAACGGCGCGATGGCCCGACGGCAGTCGGCGGCCTTGGGGTGGTCGATCTCCAGGAGAAGAGTTTTGTCGCTCTGGACGATGAGCGGTCCGTCGTTCACGCGGGGGAGCCCTCCACTGGCTGACAGGGTGGATTGACGCAGACCCTCCAGTGTCGCGCATCGCGGGTGGTGCTCGGGAGCGGTCCGTCGGAGGCTTCGAGTGACCAGGGTGTGGGCTGGCTCGTTGAGCTGGCCATGAAGAAGTCGAAGCGTGTTCTCACCGCCCTCGCCCTGATGGGCTCGGCCTTCGCGGCCACCGCCTCCTCGGCCGGTTCGGCCCACGCCCTCGCGGGCATCGGCGAGGGGCCCGGCGGCCTGCTCGCGGCGCCCGGGTTCCTGATCGCGGAGACCGCGACCGGGGGGTCGATGCCGATCGGGCAGTCGCAGATCGGCAGCGTGGCGGACAAGGTCATCCAGGACAAGATGAAGGAGGCGCAGCAGCCGCAGGGGCACTGAGGCCCCCGCGGGACTATTCGTCGAGTTCCGCGACGCCGGTGATGCGGTGCAGGGCGAAGGTGCGGAGTTCGTCGGCATGGTGGTCGAAGGCGGTGACGAAGCCGCCTTCGACCTTGACCGGGTCGATGATGCGCTGGCTGGCGATGCCCTCGGCGTTGAGGTAGCCGATCCACATCCGCTCGCCGAGCAGGACGGCGGTCTGCAGGGCGGCCAGGGTCTCGGCGGCGGCGGTGCGGGGGAGGTGGCGGGGGTCGGGGGTGGGCTCGCGGCGGTTGGCGGTGGCGGCGCGGTCGCCGGCCCGGATGGCCTTGATGGCGGCGGCGAGCAGGGTGTCGTCGGGTGCGGGCGGGCCGTCGGGGACGGGGACGGGCGCGGCGCGGGGCGGGGTGCGGTGGCTGTCCGGGCGGGTGATCAGCACGTCGCCCTCGGCGGATTCGGCGGCCGGGGCGTAGCCCATGGTGCGCAGGGCGGCGAGCAGGACGTCCGGGGCGGCCTGGGAGGCGAGGACGGTGGGGGCGAGCAGCCGTAGCCGCAGGTCGGCGGAGCGGCGGTCGGCGAGCACTTCGCCCAGCAGGGAGGGGTCGTCGCAGCGCAGGTAGGAGGAGGCCGCGCCGACGCGCAGGATGCCGTGCCGGCGGGCGACGTCGTCGATCAGGTAGCCGAGCGGCTGGGGGACGGGCGTACGGCTGTGCTGTTCCAGGAAGGCGCGCAGGTCGGCGGCGGTGCGGCCGGCGTCGAGGGCGCGGCGCACCGAGGCCGGGGTGAAGCGGTAGACGGTGGCGCCGCCCTTGGACTCGATGTCGGCGCACAGGGCGAGGGCCTGGGCGAGCGGGGTGAGCAGCGGGCCGGGGGCGATCGCGGTGAGGTCGGGCTGGAGGATCACGTGGTCCAGCGGCTGGGGGAGCAGCGGGGCGAGCACCTCGGCCGGGTCGGACTCGGCGGTGAGCAGGGCCCGGGCGGGGGCGGCCAGGGCGCCGCGGCCGGTGATGCCGAGGAGTTCGGCCTCGTCGAGGGTCCAGGCGGTGAGGTCGTCGCGCAGCTCGCGGCCGTCCGGGCCGGTGGGGCCGCCGCGCAGCGGGCGCTGCCAGCGCAGGGTGGGGAGCAGGTCCTCGGCGGTGGCCGGGGTGCCGGGCGGGAGTTCGGCGAGCAGGGCGAGGGCGGCGCGGCGGACGGACGGGGCGAGGGTGCGGTCGAGTTCGGGGCCGAGGGCGGCGCGCGGCTTGCCCCGTCCGTCGGGGGTGCCGGTGAGGGCGGGGACGCGGGTGGCGGCGAGCCAGGCGGCGGCGAGGACGGACCAGCGTTCGGCGGTGTCCAGGTGCAGCCAGGTGTCGTATCCGGGGGTGGGCGCCCAGCGTTCGTCCACCTCGCCGTCGGGGGCCAGCAGCCCGGCGGTGTAGGCGAGTTCGAGCCAGAAAGCGGTCTGCTGCTCGGTGGTCTCCAGGGCCTGGGCGGTGCGCTTGAGGTCGCGCACGCCGAGGCCGCCGGCCCGCAGGGTCAGCGGCGGGGTGAGGCCCCAGCCGTCCAGCAGCTCTTCGACGGTCTTGACCGCGGTGTGGGCCTGGCCGGCCGCGGCGCTGTCGACCACCTGGGGGTCGCGCGGGGCGGCGGCGGGCGCGGGCTCGGGCTGGACCGGTTCGACGGTGCGGTGGGTGCGGCCGCCGCGCAGGTGCAGGGCGAGTTCGCGGGGCAGGACGACGCTGCCGGGGCTGGAGGGCAGCAGCAGGCCGCGGGCGAGCAGCCACTCGACCGGGCTCTGGGCGTCTTCGGCGGTGACCGGGCGGGCGGCGTCCGGCACGGTGCCGGTGGGCGGGCCCCAGACCAGCCGGTCCAGCAGCCGCAGCGCGGCCTCGGGCGCGGTGTCGAGCAGCGCGGCGCAGCGGGCCCGGTCGGTGAGCAGCCCGGTGAGCGCGGCGACGGCGCTGACCGGGTCCGGGGTGGGGGGCTGCCCGGCGGAGGCGAGCAGTTGCTGCAACCGGGCCGGGGACATGCCGACGGTGGCGTCGGAGAGGGTGGGGCCGAGGCCGGTGCGGCCCGGGTTGGTGGCGGTCGGGGCGAGCGCCTCGCGGACGGCGAGGATCAGCCGCAGGCCGTTGTCCGGGCCCCAGAGCAGCGCCCGGTCGCGCAGGGTGGCGATCGCCCGGGGCAGCGCGGAGGCGACGGCGGACCGGTCGGCCGGGGTGAGCGGGGTGGCGCCGGGGTGCGGCTTGACCTTCGCCGGGCCGGTCAGCAGGGTGCGGACGGTGGCCAGCGAGGCGCCGTCCGGGGCGGCCGCGAGCGCCTCGGCGACCTGGAGGGTGAACCGGTCGAGCCGCTCCAGGGCGCGCAGCGCGGAGGCCCGCGAGGAGAGCCGGGCGGACAGCTGGGTGAGGTCGCCGGGGACGGGGTTCAGCAGGTCGGGGCGGGCGCGGAGCAGGGCGGCGAGCGCGTCGTCGGGGCGGGCGCGCAGCTCCTCGGCGAGGGTGCGCGGGCCGGTGGCGGACCTGCCCCGGCGTTGGGGGCCCTGCTGTGTGGTCATTCGACCTAGGTTAGTCGGGCGCGGGGCGGCGGGGTGTCCTGCGGCCGCCGCCGCACCGCCGCGGCGCCGCGCCCGCCGACGGACTCGCGTGGGCGGGGGCGGGGTGGGTAGCGTCACGCCGAGGGCGGCTCCGTGGGTGGCCGCGTTCCGAATGGCGAGCCGGGCGAGGCGGGGTGGTCGGTGATGACGGACGGCGAGTGGTGGCGCAAGAGCGGGCCGTGGAGCGAGCGCGCGGCCGGCGGCGCCGCGGACGTCCCGTCCGTTCCGGAGGCCTCGTCCGGTCCGGAGGTCCCGCCGGCGCCTGAGCAGGCCCCGGAGCAGGCCCTGGACCCGGACAGCGTGTACGACCCGCCGGCGCCGAGCACCGCGGGCTTCCCGGCCGTGTCGCTGGACCTGCCGGACCTGGCCGCCGTGGAGGAGCGGGCGGACGCGATCCCGCCGCCGACGGTGCAGAGCACCGGTCCGTGGACGATGACGCTCTTCGACTTCTCGGACGGGCCGCAGCCCGCGCCGAAGCCGATCCCCGAGCAGCGCACCGCCGAGGAGGCCGAGGCCGCGCCCGTACCCGTGCCGGAGCCGGAACCGGTGAAGAAGCCGCGCCGGGGCCTGTTCGCGCCGCGGCCGGCTCCGACGGCGCCGCCGCAGGCCCCTGCGGGGAAGGGCGCCAAGGGCAAGGCCAGGGGCAAGGGCAAGGGCGGGGAGAAGGACGCGCCCGCCCGTAAACCGTCCCCGCTGATCCTGCTCTCCTGCGCCCTGCTGGTCGGCGGCGCGGCCACCGGCTTCTTCCCGGCCATGCTGGCCGGCTGGGGCCTGGGCTACCTGTCCCGTCAGATCTCCGATCTGATGCGCAAGTTCGTGATCCTCGGCATCCCGCTGGTCACGATGAGTGCCACCACCCTGCTCTCCATGCAGCGGGCCAAGCAGTCGGGGGGCCAGGGCGGCGGGCTCCAGTCGGGCTCCCCGCTGGGGCAGATCAGCTGGTCGGCGGCCCCGAACGTGCTGCGGCTGTCCGCCGTGCTGTCGGCGGTGGTCCTGCTGCTGCTCGCCCTGCGTCGCCGCCCGCCCCAGCGGGGCTGAGCACCGGACCGGGTCGGCCCCCGACGAGGGGAGGTCGGCCCGGTGTTGTCCGGGTGGTGCGGTTACTTGTGGATGAAGTAGCCCGAGCGGTGCCGCCGACGCGGGGTTGACGTGACGTCAAATACCAGCTGACGCCCCTCCTGATAATGGGGTTAACACCCCCTATGGGAGGGTAGTTTTCCCCGTTCCGAAGTCCCGGCGGGCGCAACAGACTCGGAGTATGCCCACGCAGCCCGTGATGACGCCCGATGCGACCGAGGCCCCCGGCCCCCGGTCGGGGAGCGGCGGCAGCGACTTCGCCCAGTTGACCCGCCGGATCACCGCCGAAGGCCTGCTCGACCGGCGCCACGGCTACTACGCCGTCCGCGCGGGCCTGGTGCTCGCCGCCTTCCTCGGCGGCTGGTACGCCCTGTTCGCGCTCGGCGACACCTGGTGGCAGCTCGGTCTGGCCGTCGCGATGTCCGTCGTCTTCGCCCAGATGGGCTTGCTCACCCATGACTTGGCGCACCGCCAGGTCTTCGACCGGAAACTGCCGAGCGAGGTCGGCGGCCGGATCACCGCCAACCTGCTGATGGGCATGAGCTACGGCTGGTGGATGAACAAGCACACCCGCCACCACGCCAACCCCAACCACGAGGAGCGGGATCCGGACGTCGCCCCCGAGCTCCTGGTGTGGTCCCAGCGGCAGGCCCGGCAGGCGAGCGGCGTCGCCCGGTTCATCGGCGCCCGGCAGGCGTTCCTGTTCCTCCCGCTGCTCACGCTGGAGGGCCTCAACCTCAGCTACAACAGCTTCCGCGCGCTGCGCAGTCCGATGATGAAGCGCCCGGTGCTGGAGGGCGTCCTGCTGGTCGTCCACTTCGTGGCCTACTTCGGCCTGGTGTTCGCCGCCCTCCCCGTCGGCAAGGCGTTCGTCTTCATCGCCGTGCACCAGGCGCTGTTCGGCGTCTACCTGGGCTGCGTCTTCGCCCCGAACCACAAGGGCATGATGATGGTGACCCCGGACATGGAACTCGACTTCCTGCGCCGCCAGGTGCTCACCTCGCGCAACGTCCGCGGCGGGCCGGCCATCGACTCGCTGATGGGCGGCCTCAACTACCAGGTGGAGCACCACCTCTTCCCCAGCATGCCGACCCCGGCGCTGCGCCGGGCGGCCGAGATCACCCGGGAGTTCTGCGCGGAGAAGGGCGTCCCGTACTGCGAGACGGGCCTGTTCCGCTCCTACCGGGAGGCCTTCGCCCACATGCACCGGACGGGCGAGCCGATCCGCTCCGGCGGCTGACCGGTCCGCACCGCCCGTACGGCCCCGCGTCAGGCCTGCTGTCCGAACCCGGACAGCAGGCCGCGCGGGTCGAAGGTCACCCGGATCCGGGTGATCCGTCCGTTCTCGACGTGCATCCAGTTCGCCGTCGGCGCCGGCGGGGCGATGCTGGTGCACAGCTGGAACCAGGTGATCACCTCGTCGCCCTCGGCCACCCGGACCTTCACGTCGATCTTCTCCAGCACCTGCCCGAGGCCCTTCAGCCCGGCCAGTGCCTCTTCCGCTCCCGAGGCCGTGCCCAGCGGCCCGACGAAGTCGACGTCCTCGGCCAGCAGCCCGCGCAGGGTGTCGAAGTCGCCCGCCTCCCAGGCGGAGAAGTAGGTCTCGGCAAGCTCACGCGCGGTGTTCGTCGTCGTCATGCGTCCATCCTCCGACCGCCCGCATCATCCGTCCAACAGATGAATCCGATGCCATCGATCACTGCTGGTGATGGGTTGGGTGTGCGCTGGGTGACCGGCCCGCAGGTTCATCACTCTGAGTGAATGTCAGGTGAACCGGTTTCGGGTTGCCCGTCCCGGCAAGGCGCTCAACGCTGGAAGGTGAAGGAGGCGTGAATCGTGATCACTGAACAGCAGGCCCGTTCGATGCTGCACCACCCCGTCCATGACGCAGAGGGCAACAAGATCGGCAAAGCGGACCACATGTTCCTCGACGATGTCACCGGCAAACCGGAGTGGGTCAGCGTCAAGACGGGTTGGTTCGGTGCGAGCGAGTCGTTCGTGCCGATCCGCGACGCCCGGGTCGTCGGCGACCATCTGGAGGTGCCGTACCCCAAGGAAAAGGTCAAGGACGCGCCGCTGGTGGACGTGGACAGCAGCGGACACCTCTCCAAGATCGAGGAACGCCGGCTCCGCGAGCACTACGGCATCGCCTGGGACGAAGCCTGGAAGAGCGCCAACCAGCCCGGCGAGGGCGGCTGGGCCCACCGGGACGCCGGCGCGGCCGGCAAGACCGGCACCACCGGCCTGACCGGTACCGCCGCGGCCGCCGGTGCCACCACCGGTGCCACCACCCGCGCCGCCGCCACTCCGGGCGCGACCGCCTCCGCCACCGGGCGGACCGGCCTCCACCGGGGCCAGAGCGACACGATGACCCGCTCCGAGGAGCGGATGAGCGTCGGCGTCGAGCGGTACGAGACCGGCCACGCGAAGCTGCACAAGTACGTCGTCACCGAGGAGGAGCGGCAGACCGTGCCGGTGCGGCACGAGGAGGTCCACATCGAGCGCGAGCCGATCAACGAGGCCGACCGGCGGGCGATGTCCGGCGATCCGATCGCGGAGGCCGAGTACGAGGTCACCCTGCACGCGGAGCGGCCGGTCGTGCGCACCGAGGCCGTCCCGGTCGAGCGGGTGCGGCTGGTGACCGAGGAGCGCGTCGAGGAGCAGACCGTCACCGGGCGGCTGCGCAAGGAGCGGATCGAGGCCGAGCTGCCCGACGGCAAGACGGGGCAGCTGCGCGGCAAGGAGTTCCGGGGCACCGAGGGCCGTCGGTGACACCCGCGGGGCCGTGACCGCCCGTGCGGTCACGGCCCTTCCCGGACGGGGGCGGGGTGGCCGGTCGCCCCTCGTCACCGGTCGCCTATCGTCACCGGTCATGGAGATGCACCAGCTGCGCTACTTCGCCGCCGTGGTCGACGAGGGCACCTTCACCGCCGCGGCCGCCCGGCTGCACGTGAGCCAGTCCGGCGTCAGCACCCAGGTCGCCAAGCTGGAGCAGGAGTTGGGGCAGCAGCTCCTCGAACGCTCCGGCCGGCAGGTTCGGCTGACCCCCGTCGGGGAGGCCGTCCTCCCGCTCGCCAAGAGCGCCCTGGCCACCCTCGACGCCATCCGGCACACCGCCGCCGAGTTCGCCGACGCCGTGCGCGGGCGGGTCCGGCTCGGCATGATCACCGGCTGCTCGATCCCGCCGTTCCTGGACACCGTCGCCGACCTCGGCCGCAGCCACCCCGGCATCGAGCTGAGCCTGCACGAGGGGCCCTCCGAGGACCTCCAGGCGCAGGTCCTGGCCGGCTCCCTGGACCTGGCCCTGATCGGCTACGCGGGCGAGGCGGCCCCGGGCCTGGCGGTCACCGTCGTCGTCGACGAGCCGATCGCCGCCGTCGTCCCGGCCGGGCACCCGCTGGACCGGGCGGGGCTGCGGCTCGCCGACCTCCGGGGCCTGCCGGGCCTTCCCGGGGAGAAGATCCTCTGCCTCTCCCCGGGCACCGGCATCCGCGCCGCCTACGCGGACTCCTGCCACCGGCTCGGCCTGGACCCGAGGGTGGACATCGAGGCCGGCTCCCCGGCCGCCCTGCTCCGCCTCGCCGAGCGCGGCGCCGGGGTCGCCGTGCTCAGCGCCTCCTCGGCCGAGGGCGCCGGCCTGCGGGCCGTCCCGCTGGCCGACGCCGTCACCCACGCCCGGCTCGGCCTGGTCGCCCGCCCCGACCAGCGGTCCCCGGCGGTACGGCTGCTGCGGGCCAGGCTGCGGGCGGCGCTCACCGCCGGTTCGTGACCGCCGCTCCGAGCGGCGGTCAGGCCTTCCAGCCGACCGGCAGGGCGAGTTCCTCGTCGACCTCGATCCGCCCGCCGGTCGCCGGGGCCACATCCCAGCCGTGCAGCAGCTCCAGGAACAGCATCCGGGCGATCCCCACCGCCGGCACCGGGGCACCGCCGAGGTCGACGTCCCTCTCCCAGGCCGCCGGGTCCGCCCAGGCTGCCACCGCGCGCTCCAGCCGGGCCGCGTAGTCGGAGCGCCAGTCGGCGTCGGCGGTGACGTCCCGCGCGACCGACTCCTAGGCCCCGAGGAAGCGCTGGAGCTCGTCCAGCAGGTAGTTGGCCCCGGTGTAGCCGATCCCCTGGAACCACAGCTGGTCGTCCACCGGGAACGCCCGGTGCCCCTTGACCGCCCCCAGCGCCTGCCAACCGGGGCTCGCCAGCGTGGCGTTGGCGCCGGACAGCTCCGGGTCGCCGTACGTCGCGTACAGCAGCAGGTCGCCGTCCGCCTTGGCGAGCTGGTCCGGCGGGACCTCGAAGTCCGACTGGTCGACGTTCTGGGCGTCCGGCCGGCCCACCTGGGCGTCGGTGAGCACCGTCCCGGGGAAGCTCTGCCGGCCGTACACCCGGATGCCGCCGCCCTCCACGAACCGCACCAGGCTCACCTTGCGGCCCGAGACCTTGGCCGCCGACAGCGCCTGCGCCACCTGCCCGGCGTGCCTCTGGTACGCGCCCGCGAAGGCCGCCGCGGCCGCCTCCCGGCTCAACGCCTGGGCGTGCAGCTGGACGTTCGCCTTCCACGGCGCGCCGGTGGTCTGGGTGAGCACGGTCGGGGCGATCTCCCGCAGCTGTTCGTAGCGGTCGCCGTCGCGGGTCTGGTTGGAGAGGATCAGGTCCGGCCGCAGTGCCCGGACGGTCGGCAGGTCGGGCGCGCCGGCCGGGCCGACCAGCCGGATCCCGGCCGTCCTGGTGGCCGGCCAGTACTCGGGGTAGCTGGTGTCGCGGGCCGGGAGAGCGGCGCCGACCGGGGTGATGCCGAGGGTCAGCGCGGAGTCGAGCACATCGGTGTCCAGCACGACCACCCGCATCGGCGCGCCCGGTACCACCACCGGGCCGTTGGCGGCGTTCACCGTCACCGAGGGCACTGCGGCGGGGGGCGGCGAGGCGCCGGCGTCGAGGCTGTCGGAGGCCACGGCGGACGGCTGCCGGGCGGTGCAGCCCGTGGCCGCCGCGAGCGCGGCGCCGCCGAGACCGGTGAGGAGGGTGCGGCGGGAGATCCGGGGCATCGGCGGTCCTCTGGCGGCGGGGTCGGGGCGCCGTCGATTATGTCCGAAATGGTGGCTAAAGTGCCGTTAAGCGGCCTGTCGGCCGGTGCGCGCGTGCGCGGTCAGGCCTCCACCGCCGCCGCCCACGGGGCGCCCGGTACGACCAGCGGCGTGCCGGTCACCGGGTCCGGCACCACCACCGAGTCCAGCCCGAACACCTCCCGCACCAGCTCGGCCGTCACCACCTCCCCGGGCGCGCCCTGCGCCACCACCCGGCCGTCCCGCATCGCGACCAGGTGGTCGGCGTACCGGGCGGCCTGGTTGAGGTCGTGCAGCACCGCGACGACGGTCCGGTCGCGTTCCACGTTCAGCCGGCGCACCAGGTCCAGCACCTCGACCTGGTGGGCGATGTCCAGGTAGGTGGTCGGCTCGTCCAGCAGCAGGATGTCGGTGCCCTGGGCGAGGGCCATCGCGATCCAGGCGCGCTGGCGCTGGCCGCCGGACAGCTCGTCCATGCTCCGCTCGGCCAGCTCGGCGGTGGAGGTGCGCTCCAGCGCCTCCGCGACCGCCGCCTCGTCCTCCGGCGACCACTGCTGCCACCAGCTCTGGTGCGGCTGGCGGCCGCGCGCCACCAGGTCCGCCACCGAGATGCCCTCCGGGGCGGTCGGCGACTGCGGCAGCAGGCCCAGGCGCTGGGCGATCCGCTTGGTCGGGATCCGCGCCAGCTCCTCGCCGTCCAGCAGCACCGAGCCCCGGACGGGCTTCAGCAGCCGGCCGAGCGCCCGCAGCAGGGTCGATTTGCCGCAGGCGTTCGGGCCGACGATCACCGTCACCCGCCCGTCCGGGATGGCGACGTCCAGGCCCTCGACGACCGTGCGCGCCTCGTAGGCCAGGGTGAGGCCCCGGGCCTCCAGGCGCTGGGTGGATGGCTGGTGGGCGGACATCAGGAACCTCCACGGCGGGATCGGATCAGCAGCCACATCAGGTACGGCGCGCCGACCATGCCGGTCACCACGCCCACCGGCAGCTCGGTCGGGGCGAGCAGCCGCCGGGCGATCAGGTCGGCGAGGACCACCACCAGCGCGCCGGTCAGCGCCGAGCAGAACAGCGGGACCTGCGCCGAGCGGGCCAGCCGCAGCGCGATCTGCGGGGCCATCAGCGCGACGAAGTCCACCGGCCCGGCGGCCCCGGCCGCGCACGAGGCCAGCACGATGCCCAGCAGCGCCATGCCGAGGCGGATCCGGTCCAGCCGCAGACCGAGGCCGACGGCGGTGGCGTCGTCGAAGGAGATCGACCGCTGGGCGCGGGCCGCCCACAGCGCGACCGGCAGGGCGGCGAGCAGCACCCGGGCCAGCCATCCGGCCTGGTCGAAGCCGACGCCGTTCAGGCTGCCGGTCATCCACACCTTGGCGGCCTGGGCCTGGAAGCCGTCGCCCTTGGTCAGGAAGACGGAGGTCAGCGAGGACAGCGCGACGCTGATCCCGATGCCGATCAGCACGAAGCGCTGCGCGTGCAGGCCGCGGCGCCAGGCCAGCGCGTACACCAGCAGCCCGGCCGCCACTCCGCCGGCCACCGCCGCGTACGGCGCCTGACCGGTCGAGCCGACCACGCCGTACGCCGTCAGGCCGACCACGGTGGCCGTCGCGCCCCAGGTCACGCCCACCACGTCGGGGCTGGCCAGCGGATTGCGGGCGACCGTCTGGATCAGCGCCCCGGCCAGCCCGAGCGCGGTGCCGACCAGCAGCCCGACCACCACCCGGGGCAGCCGGAACTCCCCGACCACCAACTCGTGCGCGCTCGGCCGCCCGAGCACCACCTTGACCACCTCGCCCGGCGGGACGGTCGACTCGCCCAGGCACAGCGAGGCCACCACGGCCGCCGCCAGCACCACCACCAGCCCGAGGGCCACCGCCCCGGACCGCCGGTGCACCAGGAACGACGCCCGCCCCGCCCGTACGACGGAGTACCCGCGCAGGGTCACCGAACCCGTGCCGGGAGCGCCGCTCATGCCGCCACCACCTTGCGGCGGCGGACCAAGGCGACCAGGACGGGGACCCCGACCAAGGCCGTCATCACGCCGGCCGGGACCTCGGACGGGGGGAACAGGACGCGGCCGAGGGTGTCGGCGAGCAGCAGCAGGGCCGGGCCGAGGACGGCGGAGAAGGCGAGGATCCAGCGGTGGTCGGCGCCCGCCGCCGCGCGGGCCGCGTGCGGGACGGCCAGGCCGATGAAGGCGATCGGGCCGGCCGCCGCGACGGCCGAACCGGTCAGGACGGTCGCCCCGAGCGCGCCGACCGCGCGGACCAGGCCGGTCCGCGCGCCCAGCCCCTTCGCGGTGTCGTCGCCGAGCGCCAGCGCGTCCAGCCCGCGTGCCACCGCGACCACCAGCACCGTGCCGACGGCCAGGAACGGCAGCAGCTGCCAGGCCACGTCCGAGGTCCGCCCGGAGAGCGAGCCGACGTGCCAGAAGCGGAACCGGTCCATGGTGGCCGCGTCCGTGGTCAGCACCAGGGTGTTGAGCGAGGCGATGAACGCGGACATCGCCGAGCCGGCCAGCGCGAGCTTGATCGGCGTCGCCCCGCCCCGGCCGCGCCCGGCGAGCCCGTACACCAGCACGGTGGCGATCACCGCGCCCGCGAAGCCGAACCAGACGTACCCGGTGAGGGTGGAGACGCCGAAACCGGAGATGGCGACCACCACGCCGGCCGCCGCGCCCTGGGAGACGCCGAGGATGCCGGGGTCGGCGATCGGGTTGCGGGTCAGGCCCTGCATGACGGCCCCGGCCAGGCCGAGCGCCGCGCCGACGGCCAGGCCGACGACCGTCCGCGGCACCCGCAGCTCGCGGACCACCACGGCGTTGGCGCTGTCGCCGCCGTGCAGCAGGGCGTCCAGCGTGTCGCCGAGCGGGATGGTGCGGCTGCCGACCGCCAGGCTCAGCAGCACCGCGCCGGCCAGGACGGCCAGGGCGGCGGCGAGCAGTGGTATTCGGCGCCGGGCGGCGCGGTGCGGCGCGGGGGCCGCACCGGATGGCGCGCTGGTGTCGGTCATGAGGCCCCTCCCGCAGACAACTGAGGTAAACCTAAGTTCCGCCGTGAAGGCTGGGCAAATCGCCTCGTGGTCCGTGCCGCCGTTGGGTAGCCTGGCGCCATGCCCCCGACCTCACCCGCTCCGCTCACCGTCGGCTTCGACCTCGACATGACGCTGCTGGACACCCGGCCGGGTATCCGCGCCACCTATCTGGCGCTCTCCGCCGAGACCGGCACGTTCATCGACGCCGACCTGGTGGTCACCCGGCTCGGCCCGCCGCTGGTGGACGAGATCCGCAACTGGTTCCCGGAGGACGAGGTGGCGCGGGCGACCGACCGCTACCGCGAGCTCTACCGCGACCACGCCTTCGCCCCGACCGTGGCCCTGCCCGGCGCGCACGCCGCCGTCGAGGCGGTCCGCGCCCACGGCGGCCGGGTCGCCGTGATCACCGGCAAGTACGAGCCGAACGCCCGCCTCCACCTGGAGCACGCCGAGCTGGTCGCGGACACCGTGATCGGCGACCTGTGGGCGGAGACCAAGGGCGACGCGCTGCGCGAGCACGGTGCGAGCGTCTACGTCGGCGACCACCTCGGCGACATCCGGGGCGCCCGGCACGCCGACGCGATCGCGGTCTGCGTGCCCACCGGCCCGTACAGCGCGCGGGAGCTGCGCGAGGCCGGCGCGGACGTGGTGCTGGCGGACCTGACCGGCTTCCCGGACTGGCTGGCCCAGCACCTCGCGGAGTGTTAGGCGGCCCGGCGGCGCTGGGCCCGCGCGTTGCGCAGCAGCCCGGTCAGCGCGGCCAGGAAGCCGGCCGGCATCAGCATGCTCAGCCAGTACGCGGCCGTCGGCAGCGGCGTCAGGTGCAGGAACAGCGGGACGAAGGTGACCAGGGTGGCGAGCGCGCCGAGCCCGAAGACGATCACCCCGGCCTTGACGTACACGTCGCCGGGTTCGGCGCTCTGGCTGCTCACGTCTGCTCACTCCTCCGGGCCGGTCGGGACTGCCTCCAGTCTGGCAGAGCGCCCGCCGGGCCCGCCCACCGGAGCGAGCCGGTCACGTTGCGCAGTTTCCCGGCAGCTGAACGTTTTGATCCCTGCTGGGCGGGGGTATGCACGGGGTGCCGAGGGGCGCTACAGGTGCGTCCCGTGTCCGCAGACCCGGGGGTGTGAGCCGATGGACAGCGTGGAGCCGCGTCCTGGCCGTGCCAGTTCCGGGTTGCCCGTGACCGCGAGATCCCGCGTTCGCCGTCGCCCCGATCGGGCCTCGCAGCGCGTACCCCTCGCGGAACGCGGATGAGGCAGTGACGGACCGTTAGTCTGCTCCTGACAGCGTGCTGACCATGAGCGCCCACGGGCGCCGAGCCGAGGTCGGCCGCCTTCTTTCCACCCAGTGATCCCCGGCCAGGGCCGGGATCCCTCACACCCATTCGAGGACTGTTCGAGATGCCCACCGGCCAGGTCAAGTGGTTCAACGAGACGAAGGGCTTCGGCTTCCTGTCGCGCGACGACGGCGGCGACGTCTTCGTCCACACCAAGGCGCTGCCCGCCGGTGTCACCGTGCTGAAGCCGGGCCAGCGGGTCGAGTTCGGCGTGGTCGCCGGCCACCGCGGGGACCAGGCGATGGCCGTGCAGCTGCTGGACGCGCTGCCCTCGGTGGCCGCCGCCCAGCGCCGCAGCGCCGACGACATGGCGCCGATCGTCCAGGACCTGATCACCACGCTGGACGCGGTGCTGCCCGGTCTCCAGCGCGGGCGCTACCCGGCCAAGCCGACCGGCCAGAAGCTGGCCGGCCTGCTGCGCGCGGTGGCCGACCAGTTCGACGTCTGACCAGGCGCTAGAACGCGAGCGCACCCGGGTCGAGCGGGGGCACTAGCCCCTCCGCGGCGGCCCGGGTGAGCAGCGCGCGGACGGCCGCGTAGCCCTCCTCGCCGAGGTCCTCGGTGAACTCGGTGACGTACAGCCCGATGTGCTGCTCGGCCACGTCCAGGTCCATCTCCTGGGCGTGCGCCAGCACGTAGTCACGGCTGGCCGCCGGGTCCGCCCAGGCCTGCCGCACGGAGGCGCGCACGGCGTCGGTGAGCTCCCGCAGCCGCTCGGCGCCGAGCGAGCGCTTGGCGACGATCGCGCCCAGCGGGATCGGCAGGCCGGTCTCCTGCTCCCAGGCCTCGCCCATGTCGGCCAGGCTGTGCAGGCCGTACTGCCCGTACGTGAAGCGGGCCTCGTGGATCACCAGGCCGGCGTCCACCCGGCCGTCCCGGACGGCGGGCATGATCTCGTGGAACGGCAGGACGACGATCTCGCCGAAGCCGCCCGGCACCGCCCGTGCCGCCCAGAGCCGGAACAGCAGGTACGCGGTGGAGCGCTCGGAGGGCACCGCGACGGTCTTCCCGGCCAGGTCGGCGGGGGAGGCCACGCCCGGCAGGGTGAGCACCAGCGGGCCGCAGCCGCGGCCCAGCGCGCCGCCGCAGGGCAGCAGGGTGTACTCGTCCAGGACCCAGGGCAGCGCGCCGTAGCTGATCTTCAGCACGTCCAGCTCGCCGCGCTCGGCCAGGCCGTTGGTGACGTCGATGTCGGCGAAGGTCACCTCGGGGGCGTCCGCGCCGGGCACCAGGCCGTGCGCCCAGGCGTGGAAGACGAAGGTGTCGTTCGGGCAGGGCGAGTACGCGATGCTCAGCCGTTCAGCCACGGCCGGCCTCCTCGATCGTTCGTGGGCGGGCAGCCAGTTCGTGGACGGGCAGCGCGGCGAAGGCTCGCTCCAGCGCGGCCAGCGCCTCGCCGATCCGCCAGGCGGACCGGTCGCGCGGGCCCACCGGGTTGGACACGGTGCGCAGTTCGAGGGCCGGCACCCCGTACCGGACGGCGGCCTCGGCCACCCCGAAGCCCTCCATCGCCTCGGCGACGGCGCCCGGGTGGCGGGTGGTCAGCTCGGCGGCCCGTCCGGCGCTGCCGGTGACGGTGGAGACGGTCAGCACCGGGCCGACCGCGAGGTCCGGGCCGGCCAGCGCCCGCGCGGCCAGCGCGACGACGTCCGCCGGAGGGGTGTGCCGGACGGTGCCGAAGCCCAGCTCGGTGACGTCGGCGAAGCCCTCGGGGGTCTCGGCGCCGAGGTCCGCGGCCACGATCGCGTCGGCCAGCACGGTGGCGCCGACCGGGGCGAGCGGGGTGAAGCCGCCGGCGATCCCGGCCGAGACGGCCAGGGCGTACGGATGGGCCGCCAGCGCGGTGGCGGCGGCGGCAGCGGCGGCGGCCGGGCCGACGCCGGCGGCCAGCACGTCCACCGGCACCCGCTCGGCCCGGTGCAGGGTGCCGCCGGGCAGCGGCAGCCCGACGGACCCGCCGGGCAGGCCGCGCAGCACCGCCGCGGCCTCGGCCTCCACCGCGACGACGACGAGCAGCCGGGCCCGCGCGGGGCCCGACTGCTCGCCTCGGCCGTCGGTGACGGCGTGCGCGGTCATCGCGGGACCGTCAGCCGTTGTCCTTGCTGTCCTTGCTGTTCAGCTGGAAGTACCAGACGGCGATCGGGGCCTCCGCGTTCGGGTCGCCCTCGACCACGGTGACCACGGTCTTGCCGCTGGAGTTCAGCAGCTTGCCGGCGGCCTGGGCGCCGGACCAGGTCTGGCCCTTGGAGGCCGAGAACAGGCTGTAGCGGCCGCCCTGCTGGGCGGAACCGCCGTTGGTGAAGGCCCACCAGCCCGTGTCGCCCACGTTCGGCGAGACGCCGACGCCGACCCGGTCGCTGCCCGCGACGTCCGAGGAGGGCAGCGTGCCCTCCTTCAGCGCCGTGGTCGCGTCGGTCTGGCATTTCTCCTGCTGGTCGTCGGTGAGCGGGCTGCCGCCGTTCCAGCACAGCGGGTCCGCGACGATCGAGGAGTTGCCGACCGTGAGGGTGGCACGGTGGGAGTTGTGCTCGGTCTGACCGGCGGCGATGGCGACGGAGGTGCCCACCGTGGCGGCGCCGACCACGACGACGGCGCCGAGGGCGGCGATGGCACGGGCATTGAGGCTCATGCGTCAGAATCTACCGGGCCTGGCCGATCACGCGACGCGGGGGTCGGCCGCCGCGTGTTGTCCGGCGGCCGGTCAGGCGACCCGGGCCGCCGCCGGGTGCCGCCGCAGGCCCACCCGGAAGAGCGAGCGCAGCGTCCACAGCAGCATCAGGGCCACCACCGCGGCGGCGATCGACAGGCCCAGCTTGCCGTTCAGCGGCAGCAGGATGCCGACCGCGCCACCCGCCACCCAGGACAGCTGCATCAGGGTCTCCGAACGGGCGAACGCCGAGGTCCGCACCGCCTCCGGGACGTCCCGCTGGATCAGCGCGTCCAGCGCCAGCTTGGCCAGCGAGGCCGCCATCCCGGCCGCCAGGGCGACCAGAACCACCGTCACCACGCCGTACCAGAGCGCCGCCGCGGCCGTCGCACAGGTCGCCAGCAGCAGCATCGCGGCGACCGTCGCCTCCGGCCCCCGGGTGCGCAGCCAGGAGCCGAGCACCGACCCCAGCGCGTTGCCCGTCCCGGCCGCCAGCGCCACCAGGCCCAGCGCCGCCGTCGGCTCCAGCCCGCCGACCGGCTCCTCGCGCAGCAGGAAGGCCAGGAACATCACCAGGAAGCCGACCAGCCACTTCATCGCCGACATCGCCCGCAGCGCCAGGACCACCGACGGCCCGACCGCCCGCAGCGGGGCCTTCACCGGCGGCGGCCGGTGGATCAGATGGGAGCCCTCGATCAGGTGCGGGCCCTCGCCGGGCACCTCGGCGTGCAGGACGGCGCGCTGCTCGCCCTTGGCCGAGTCCACCGCGGGCGGCAGGTGGAACGCCATCAGGGTGCCGATCACGAACACCAGGAAGGCGCCGCGCAGCGGCCAGCCCGGCCCGAGCAGGTGCAGCAGCCCGCCCACCCCGGCCGCCACACCGGTGGCCAGCAGCCCGGCCAGGGTGACCCGGGAATTCGCCTTCACCAGGGACAGCCGGCTCGGCAGCAGCCGGGGCACCACCACGCTGCGCACCACGCCGTACGCCTTGGACGCCACCAGTACGCCGAGCGCCTCCGGGTAGAGCGCGATGCCGCCGCCGGCGATCACCCCGGCCATCGTCCAGGCCAGCACCGCCCGGGCCAGCATCGCCATCGCCATGGCCGCCCGGCGGCCGTGCGGCAGGCGATCCAGCAGCGGGCCGACCACCGGGGCCAGGACGGCGAACGGGGCCATTGTGATCAGCAGGTAGAGCGCGACCCGGCCGCGGGCCTCGCCGGTGGGCACCGAGAAGAAGATGGTGGAGGCCAGCGCGACGGTGATCAGCATGTCGCCGAAGGAGTTGAGCGCGTGCAGCTCGATCAGTTTCGCCAGGCCGGACTCACCCGCGCCCTCGGCGGAGGTGGCCCGGCGGATCCGGCGGCCGGTGCCGTGCACCACCTTGCCGGTGCGGGAGCCGGCGGCGGAGGCGGTGCGGACCAGGAAGTGGCGGCGCGGCTCGGGGGCCTCGGGCCCGTCCTCCTCGCCCTGCGGGTCCAGCGCGTACTCGGCGTCCTTCGCGTGCTCCTCGTGCTCCTCGTGTTCCTCGTGTTCCTCGTGCTCCTCGTGTTCCTCGTGTTCCTCGTGCTCCTCGTGTTCCTCGTGCTCCGAGTACGGCGGCGCGGCCTCGGGCAGGTCCACGGAAGCGTCGTCCGCCGGCGGCGGTTCGTCCGCGCCGGGGACCGGAGGCTGCTGTCGCGGCACGGCGTCCGCCTGGTCGGGGCCGCCGGCCTGCGAGGCGCGCAGTGCGTGCTGCGACGGGTCGTGGTCCGCCACAAGCCCATCCTGCCCCAGAAACGGCGAGCCGACGCGGGATCGGACTCCGCTCGGCGCGGCCCCGGGAACAGGCCGTGTCCGCCCCGGACTGTGCCGGGGCACCGAGCGGCGGGTAGCCTGCCCAAGGTCGACCCGCCGGGGCGCCGGGGCACCGGCAGGCCGGTCGAGCGGCGCGGCCGGTACCCGAGGGGGCTCCCGGTCGCGCAGAATGGACGAGGGACTATCAAGCCGCGACGGAACAGGCAACACGCCGTGGGCGACAGAAGAACTGGGAGAGAATCGACGCCGTGAGCGCTGCGATGCGAAGCCGTACCCCCGACCGGCTCTGTGCCGAGGCCGTCGAACTCGCCCGTCAGGCAGCCGAGGAGGCCGTCGGAGCGGAGGCCGTCGGTCCGCACCTCGGTGTCCAGGCGGACGCCGACCGCGTCGTCACCCACACCTTCGAATGCCTGGACGCGGCCTACCGCGGCTGGCACTGGGCGGTCACCGTCGCCCGTGCGCCGCGCGCCAAGAACGTCACCCTGGACGAGGTCGTGCTGCTGCCCGGCGCCGACGCGATCCTCGCCCCGCAGTGGGTGCCGTGGAGCGAGCGGCTGCGCCCCGGCGACATGGGCCCCGGCGACCTGCTGCCCACCGGCGCCGACGACCTGCGGCTGGAGCCCGGCTGGACCGGCGAGGACGAGCCCGCGCCCAACTCCGCGGTCGCCCTGGCGGACGACGAGGACCTGGTCGTCACCGACCCGCACGTCCAGCCCGCCCCGGCCCGCGCCCGGATCGACGCCGTCGCCGAGGAACTGGGCCTCGGCCGCAGCCGGGTGCTCTCCCGGCTCGGCCTGCACCTGGCCGCCGAGCGCTGGGAGAAGGCCCACGGCGCCCAGACCGCGATGGCGCAGGCCGCCCCGGCCTCCTGCGCGAGCTGCGGCTTCCTGGTGCCGATCGGCGGCTCGCTCGGCCAGGCCTTCGGCGTGTGCGGCAACGAGTTCGGCCCGGCCGACGGCCAGATCGTCTCCTTCGCTTACGGCTGCGGCGGGCACTCCGAGGCGGCCGTCATCCCGGCTCCGCCGGCGCCGTCCGAGCTGATCCTGGACGAGCTGGTGGTCGAGCCGCTCCCGCTGCACCCCGACCGCGGCTCCGGCTCCGTCGAACCCGACGCCCCCGCCGAGGAGCTCGGCCACTCCTGAGCCGCACGCCCGCACGGCCCGCCCGGTGACCACCGGCGCGGGCCGTCGCCGTTCCAGGGGCAGGGGCCCCACCGGAGGCCCGGCCCGGTCCCCGCCCGGCTCCTACCGGAGGCCCACCCTGCCCCCCCGCCCGGCCCCCGTCGGGGCCGGTGGTCGGGAGCAGTCAGTGGGGCAGGGAAGAATGCCTTACGACGAACAGGGCGGCGGAAGGCGGCAGGTCCAGTGGAACCTCGGATCATCGGCAGCGGCACGGACGAGCACCTCGCGGACCCCTTCGGGACCGTCGCGCTGCGGCGGCGGGTGCTGGACGCCTGGGCCGCCTCGCCGGCCCGGTTCCGGGAGGACGCCAACGCCGAGGAGGAGCTGGCGCTCGGCGGCTACCGGGACCGCCTGGTGGTCGAGCTGGCGCAGAACGCGGCCGACGCCGCGGTCCGGGCCGGCCACGGCGCCGGCCGGCTGCGGCTGACCCTCGCCGACGGCGTGCTCGCCGCCGCCAACACCGGCGCCCCGCTGGACGCGGCCGCCGTCGAGTCGCTGTCCACCCTGCGCGCCTCCTCCAAGCGCGGCGAGGCGCCCGCGGTCGGCCGCTTCGGTGTCGGGTTCGCCGCCGTCCTCGCCGTCACCGACGAGCCCGCGGTGCTGAGCGCGGCCGGCGGGGTGTGCTGGTCGCTCGGCGAGGCCCGGGCGCTGGCCGGGGCCCAGCCCGAGCTGGCCGACGAGCTGCGCCGCCGGGACGGCCACGTGCCGCTGCTGCGGCTGCCGTTCGCGGCCGAGGGCCCGGCGCCCGAGGGCTACGACACGGTGGTCGTGCTGCCGCTGCGGGACGCCGCCGCCGAGGACCTGACCCGCCGTCTGCTGGCCGGGATCGACGACGCGCTGCTGCTCACCCTGCCCGGCCTGCGCGAGGTCGTGGTGGAGACCCCGGACGGCGTCCGGACGCTCACCCGGGCCGCCGCCGAGACCCGTCCGGACGGCGTCACCGAGGTCACCGTCACCGACGACGCGGGCGGGCGGCCGCGGCAGACGCTCTGGCAGACCGCCGGCGCCTCCGGCACGCTCGCCGCCGACCTGCTCGCCGACCGGCCCACCGAGGAGCGCGCCCGCCCGTACTGGACGGTGACCTGGGCCGTTCCGGTCGGCCCGGACGGCACCCCGCAGCGGCCCGCCATCGCCTCCGTGCTGCACGCGCCCACCCCCAGTGACGAGCCGGTCGGCCTGCCCGCGCTGCTGATCGCCTCCTACCCGCTGGACTCCACCCGCCGGCACGTCGCCCCCGGCCCGCTGGCCGACTTCCTCACCGAGCGCGCCGCCGACAGCTACGCCGACCTGCTGCGCGCCCGCGGCGCCGACCTCGGCTCGCTCGGCCTGGTGCCCGCCCCGCTCGGCCAGGGCGCGCTGGACAACGCGCTGCGCGCCGCGGTGCTCTCCCGGCTGCCCGGCACGCCGTTCCTGCCGCACCCGACGCCGGTCGAGGAGGGCACGCCCGCGCTGCGGCCCCGGGACGCGACGCTGCTGGAGGGCGCGGACGGCTCGGTGGTCGAGGCGCTCTCGCCGATCTTCCCCGGGCTGCTGCCGGCCGGCCTGGAGCGCCGCACCGAGCTGCGGGTGCTGGACGTGCGCCGGGTGCCGCTGGCCGAGGTGGTGGACCAGCTCGGCGGTCTGGACCGCGAGCCCGCCTGGTGGCGCAACCTGTACGCGGCGCTCGGCGCGGCCGATCCGGAGTCGCTCGGCGCGCTGCCCGTGCCGCTGGCCGACGGGCGGACGGTCACCGGGCCGCGGCGGGTGCTGCTGCCCTCCGAGGACGCCGACTGGGCGGCCTTCCCGGGCTATCCCGAGTCGCTCGCGGGCGCGCTCGCCGCGCTCGACCTGCGCCTGGCCCACCCCGAGGCGGCCCACCCGCTGCTGGCCAAGCTCGGCGCCGGTACCGCCACCCCGGCCGGGGTGCTGGACACCCCCGAGGTGCGGGCCGCCGTCGCCCGCTCGTACGAGCTGGCCGAGGACGACCTGGACGCGGCGCTCGAACTCGCCGACGCCGTCCTGGCGCTGGTGAAGGCGGCCGGCGTGGAGGCCGGCGCGCGCCCGTGGCTGGCCCGGCTGGCGCTGCTCGACGACGAGGGCGAGCCCGCCCGCGCCGGCGAACTCGTCCTGCCCGGCAGCCCGTTCGCCGCGCTCGCCCGCGAGGAGGACGCCGGCTGGGTGGACGACGAGCTGCTGGAGCGCTGGGGTTCCGAGGTGCTCGCCGCGGTCGGCGTGCTGGCGGACTTCGTGCTGGTGCGGGCCGAGGACGTGGTGCTCGACCCGGACGACCTGGAGCGGCTCGACCCGACCGTCCCCGCCGACCGCGCGGCCGGCGGCCACCCCACCGGCCTGCTGGACGAGGCGCCGGACGGGCTCGCCGAGTGGGCCGAGGACGCGCTGGAGGCCCTCCAGGCCGACGAGGCGGTCGGGGTGCCGCCGGTGGCCGCCGAGCTGCTGGCGGTGCGCGACCTCGACCTGGTGGACGACGACGCCTGGCCGCAGGCGCTCGCCGCGCTGGCCCGCCCGCCGTACCGGGACGCCGTGGTCGACCCGGTGCGCACCCTGCTGCCGGACGGCTCGTACGCCGACCTTCCGCCGTACACCGCCTGGTGGCTACGCGACCACCCGGTGCTGGACGGCCGCGAGCCCGCCGGCCTGCGCGCCGCCGGGGCCGATCCACTGCTGCGCGGCCTGTACGACGAGGCCCGCACCACCCTGGACGACCAGTTCCTGCACGCGCTCGGGGTGCGCACGACGCTGGCCGCGCTGCTCGCCGAGCCGCACGGGCCGGACGAGGTGCTGGACCGGATGACCGACCCGGCCGCCGAGGTGGGCCACCGCCAGCTGCACGGCATCCACACCGCGCTGGCCCGGGTGGACCGGGAGCGGATCGATCCGCTGGACGTGGTGCGGGCGCTGCCGCCGCTGGACCCGGAGACCGGCCGCCGGCCGGACCACACGGTGGTGGTGGACGCGACCGAGGCGGTGGTCGCGGACGCCCCCGACCTGGTCCAGCTGCTGCACCCGTACCCCCTGCTGCCGGTCGCCCCGGCGCTGGCCGCCGACCTCGCCGAGCGGCTGCACGTGTCGCTGGCCAGCGAGGTGGCGGGCGGCCGGGTGCTCTCCGAGGGCGTGCTGCACCGGGTCCCGGCCGTGGTGCGGGAGCTGCTGCCCGGCTGCCCGGTCGCCTACGAGGAGCACGAGGACCTGCTGGTCGTCGGGCCGGACGGCGGCGAGGCGGCGGTGGACTGGCGCTGGGACATCGGGGCGCAGACCCCGGAGCCGCCGTACGACCCGGAGCTGGCCGAGGCCGGCGACGAGGACGACGAGTTCGAGGTCCCGCCGGTGCCCGGACTGCTGCACGCGGCCACCCCGGAGGGCCTCGCGGCCGGGCTGGCCTGGTCGGTCGGGCAGTGGCACCGCCGCTTCGAGGTGCTGGCCGCGCTCAGCGAGCCGGACCGCGCCTACGAGCTGTCGGCCGCCCGCGACTTCGAGGGCTGAGCCCGCCCCGCGGGCCCGTCACCGGAGCGGGCCCGCAGCCGCCGGTAGACGGTGGTGGTGGCGGTCAGCCAGACCACGCCGAGCGTCACCAGCGCGGCGCTGCGCAGCGCCGGCGCCGGTCGGACGGCCACCCCGACCCCCGCCATCGCCAGGGCGACCAGCCCGGCCGCCAGCAGCCCGCCCAAGAAGGCGATGAACGCCTCCAACTCCCCGCCCCTGCGCCCCATCCGGCACCCCCTCCGGGGGCCATCATCGGGTGTGCGCGGGGGCTTGTCACCTGTCTCCGGTCACTCCATGCCGCGGCGCTTCATGACGCGCCAGACCACCTCCAGGGCGAGGCCGCAGGCCACCGCGATGGCGACGCCGGTCAGCGGGTCGCGGAAGCCGACCAGGGAGAGGTCGAAGAACGTCTTCAGCGGCGGGACCAGCAGGACCAGCGCGAAGGCGCCGCCCATCGTGCCGATCAGCAGCAGTCGCCACCAGTTGTACGGGCGGGCGACGATGGCGAGGACCCAGATGGCGATCAGGAAGAGCGTCAGGGTGGCCACGCTGGTGTCGGCCTTGAGGTCGGTCGCGTGGTCGGTGCGGGCGAGCGTGTAGGCGACGAAGGTGCCGGTGCCGGCGATCGCGCCGCCGGGGACGGCGATCCGCAGCACCCGCTTCACGAAGCCGCTGCGGGCCCGCTCGTTGTTGGGCGCCAGGGCCAGGAAGAAGGCCGGGATGCCGATGGTCAGCGAGGACAGCACGGTGGAGTGCCGGGGCAGGAACGGGTACGGCGAGTGGGTGAAGATCACCAGCAGCGCCAGCAGGACCGAGTAGACGGTCTTCACCAGGAAGAGCGAAGCGACCCGCTCGATGTTGCCGATCACCCGGCGGCCCTCGGCCACCACCGACGGCAGCGAGGCGAAGGAGTCGTTCAGCAGCACGATCTGGGCCACCGCCTTGGTGGCGTCCGAGCCGGTGCCCATCGCCACGCCGATGTCGGCGTCCTTGAGCGCGAGGACGTCGTTGACGCCGTCGCCGGTCATCGCCACGGTGTGGCCGCGGGACTGGAGCGCCCCGACCAGCTGGCGCTTCTGCTGCGGGGTGACCCGGCCGAAGACGCTGGTCCGGTCGGCGGTCTCGGCGAGCTCCTCCGGGTCGGTGGGCAGGGTGCGGGCGTCCAGCGGGTGGTCGGCGCCGGGCAGGCCCAGGTGGCCGGCCACCGCGCCGACGGAGACCGCCGAGTCGCCGGAGATGACCTTGGCCCGGACCCGCTGGCCCTCGAAGTAGCGCAGCGTCTCGGCGGCGTCCGAGCGCAGCCGCTGCTGGAGCACCACCAGGGCGAGCGGGGTGAGGTCGGCCGCCGGGTCGGGGGCGTCCAGCGGGACGGGGGTGCGGCCGAGCAGCAGCACCCGCAGGCCTCGGGCGCCCAGCTCGTCCACCTCGGCGAGCGCCGGGTGCCCGGCGGGCAGCAGCACGTCGGGCGCGCCGAGCAGCCAGCTGGCCTCGCCGCCCTGCGGCTCCAGCAGCTGCACGCCGCTCCACTTGCGGGCGGAGGAGAAGGGCATCGCCTCGATCATCCGCCAGCCGTCGCGGCCCGAGGAGTCGGCGTCGCCGCGCCCGTACGCGTCGATGACGGCCTGCATGGACGGGTTGGGGCGGGCGTCGGCGCCGGCCATCACGGCCAGCGCGCGCTTGATGGTGTCCTTGTCGACGGCGGCGGGCTCCCCGTTCGAGAGCACCCGCAGGTCGATCACGTCCATGCCGCCCTCGGTGAGGGTGCCGGTCTTGTCCAGGCAGACGGTGTCCACCCGGGCCAGGCCCTCGATCGCCGGGAGCTCCTGGACCAGGCACTGCTTGCGGCCGAGCCGGACCACGCCGATGGCGAAGGCGACCGAGGTCAGCAGCACCAGTCCCTCGGGGACCATCGGCACGATGCCGGCCACCATGCGCCGTACGGCTTCCTTCCAGTCCCGGCCCTCGACGGCCAGCTGGCTGATGATCAGGCCGAGGGCGGTGGGGATCAGCAGGTAGGTGATGAACCGCAGGATGTTGTCGATGCCGGTGCGCAGCTCCGACTTCACCAGGGTGAACTTGCTGGCCTCCTCGGCGAGCTGGGCCGCGTAGGCCGCTCGGCCGACCTTGGTGGCGGTGAACGCGCCGGCGCCGGCCACCACGAAGCTGCCGGACATCACCGGGTCGCCGGGGTGCTTGAGCACCGGGTCGGGCTCGCCGGTGAGCAGCGACTCGTCGATCTCCAGGCCGTCCGCCTCGGTGACCTCGCCGTCCACGATCACCTTGTCGCCGATGCCGAGCAGCACGGTGTCGTCGAGGACGATCTCGGAGACGCCGATCTGCTGGGCGGCACCGTCCCGGCGGACCTGCGGGCGGGCCTCGCCGATCAGGGCCAGGCTGTCCAGGGTCTTCTTGGCGCGCAGCTCCTGGATGATGCCGATCGCCGTGTTGGCGACGATGACCAGGCCGAACAGGCCGTCCTGGATCGGACCGACGATCAGGATGATGCCGAACATCACGCCGATGATGGCGTTGAAGCGGGTGAAGACGTTGGCCCGGACGATCTCCTTGGTGGATCGGCTGGACCGTAGCGGGACGTCGTTGACCTGCCCCTTCGCCACCCGCTCGGCCACTTCGGCGGCGGTCAGGCCGCCGCGTCGGCCGGGCAGCAGGCCGAGCGGGTGCGCTCCGTCCGGGTGGTCTGGGTCGGTCGGCCGCTCTTCCGCTGGCTGGGCAGGCTGCGTCATGGCACCGACTCTACGGGTGCCTTATGTCCGATGCGTGCTACTAAAGGACTATTCAGTCCGACCGGGTGGCCGGGTCCTGGCCATCGCCTTCGGCCCTGCGTTCGGTCGTGCCCCCGGCGGCCTCGGCCGCTTCGGCGGCGCGGCTGCGGGCGATCGCGTCCCGGCGGGCGCGGCAGTACCAGACGCCGAGCAGGCCGAGCAGGCCGCCGGAGAGGCAGATCCAGGGCCAGGTGCCGTGACCGTGGTCCGAGAGGGTGCCCTGGAAGGGGAGCAGGGCGACGAAGGCGACGAACCACAGCACCGTGCCGCCGCCGACGATGGCGACGTCGTTGGCCTCCAGCGGAGGGGGCGAGGGGTGCAACGGCGTCTTGGGCATGGGCCCTAGCGTACGGTGCGGTGGGGCGCTCGCGGAGGCGTCGCGACCCCCTGTGGGCTCTACGCGCGAAGATAGCGCGTGTGCGACCGGGAAACCATACTTAAAGATCGGCGCCCGGCCACCGTCGTCCCGGGCGTTTACTCCCTCTCCTCAGCTCCCCCACAGAGGACGCACGCATGCCTGTGGTCCAGCCGACCACCGAGTCGCCCGAACCCGCCGCGCCGCAGCCCCCCACGAGCGCGGTCGACCGTTTCTTCCGGATCAGCGAGCGAGGGTCCACCCTGTCGCGCGAGATCCGCGGTGGTGTCGCCACGTTCTTCACCATGGCGTACATCCTGGTGCTGAACCCGATCATCCTGGGCAGCGGTACGGACATCACCGGCGCCCACCTGAACAGCGCCCAGCTGGTCACCGCCACCGCCCTCACCGGCGGTCTCACCACCCTGCTGATGGGGGTGATCGGCAACGTCCCGATCGGCCTGGCGGCCGGGCTCGGCGTCAACACGATCGTGGCGCTCCAGCTCGCCCCCAAGATGACCTGGCCGGACGCCATGGGCATGGTCGTGCTGGCCGGCTTCGCGATCATGCTGCTGGTCGCCACCGGTCTGCGCGAGCGGGTCATGAGCGCGGTTCCGCTCGGCCTGCGCAAGGCCATCGCGATCGGTATCGGTCTGTTCATCAGCCTGGTCGGCCTGGTCGACTCCGGCTTCGTCAGCCGCATCCCGGACGCCGCCCACACCACCGTCCCGCTCCAGCTCGGCGGCAACGGGCACCTGCTCGGCTTCCCGGTGCTGATCTTCGTGATCGGCCTGGTGCTCACCCTGATCCTGCTGATCCGCAAGGTGCCCGGCGCCATCCTGATCAGCATCGCGGCCACCACCGCGCTCGCCGCGATCATCGACAAGGTCGCCGACATCCCGGCGCTCAAGTGGGGCCTGACCGTCCCGTCCTGGCCGGGCAACCCGGTCTCGGCGCCGGACTTCGGCCTGGTGGGCAAGGTCAGCCTGTTCGGCGGCTTCGAGAAGGTCGGCGTGCTGACCGGCGTGCTGTTCGTCTTCACCGTGCTGATGTCGTGCTTCTTCGACGCGATGGGCACCATCCTCGGCGTGGCCGACGAGGCCCACCTGTTGGACGAGAAGGGCGACCTGCCCGGCATCAACAAGGTGCTGATGGTCGACGGCATCGCCACCGCGGCCGGCGGCGCCACCTCCTCCTCCGCCAACACCTGCTTCGTCGAGTCCACCGCCGGCGTCGGCGAGGGCGCCCGGACGGGCTTCGCCTCGATCGTCACCGGTGCGCTCTTCCTGGTGTCGCTCTTCCTCACCCCCCTCGCCACCATGGTCCCGGCCCAGGCCGCGACCCCGGCGCTGATCACCGTCGGTTTCCTGATCCTGGCCAACTCGATCAAGGAGATCGACTGGGCCGACTACACGATCGCGGTCCCGGCCTTCCTGACCATCGTGCTGATGCCGTTCACCTACAGCATCACCAACGGCATCGGCATGGGCTTCGTCGCCTTCTGCATCCTGCGCGTCGCCGCCGGCCGCGGCCGCGAGGTCCCCGTCCCGATGTACGCGGTGGCCACGGTCTTCGCCTTCTACTACCTGATGCCGGCCTTCGGCCTGCTCTGACGCTCACCGCGCCCCACGGCCCCGCCCTCCCGGCTCCGGGAGGGCGGGGCTTCGGCGTCTTCGGGGCGGGGGCGCGTCAGTGGACGCAGAAGTCGTTCTGCTCGGGGTCCCGCATGACCGTCCAGGCGCCGCCGGGCTCGTCGACGTGGCGGACGAGGGTGGCGCCGAGGGTCTGGAGGCGGGCGACGGTGGCGGCGCGCTCGCCGGGGCCGGGGTGGACGTCGAGGTGGAAGCGGTTCTTGCCCTGCTTGGGCTCGGGGACGGCCTGGAACAGGACGCGGCGGCCGAGGCCGGTGTCGGAGGCCGGGTCGTACGGGTCCTCGGGGTGGCGGATGGCGGCCAGGGTGCGCCAGGCCGGGTGGCCGTCCACTTCGGTGAGGGCCTCCGGGCCGACCGCGCCGGCGGCGAGCAGCCGGGTGATCAGCGCGCCGTGGTCCTCCAGCGTGTACTCCAGGGCGGCGGCCCAGAAGGCGGCCTGGCGGTGCGGGTCGGCGCAGTCGATGACGAGCTTCCAGTGCAGCGGCATGTAACCGGTTATATCGGTTACTGATTTTCCGGGCAACGCGGGGCCCGCCGGAAGTTGTCAAAAAGGCGTCTGTGTAGGCCAGTTGGCGGTGGGAATACTGGCTGGACGGAGTAGGGGGAGGGGGCTCGGTCATGGTGCAACAGGATCCGCCGGGGGGCGTCGAGGCGCAGCTGCTGCCGGAGCTGTTCCGGACGACGGACAAGGCCTCGCTGGACGGCCAGCGCGAGACGCTGCGCTGGTACCGCGGGCTGATCGCGATGCTGGTGGTCGCCGCCGTGATCGGGTCGTTCCCCGGCCCGGACACCAAGGGCGACTCCGACATCTGGCCGCTGTTCTCGGTGGCGGCCTTCCTGGTGGCCGGCTACTTCTGGTCCCGGCTGAGACGTGGCAACCCGCAGGGTCGCTGGTACCAGGCGCGGGCGGCGGCCGAGTCGGTCAAGACGCTGGCCTGGAAGTACACCGTCCGGGCCCGGCCGTTCGACGGCGAGGCCGAGTCCCCGGACGTCGACAACGGCTACCTGCTCCAGGTCGAGGACGTCCTGCGGGCCTTCGAGGACCCGGAGATCGTGCCGCCCGGCAGCGTCGCCGAGATCACCCCGGAGATGCGCCGGCAGCGGGCCGAGGGCCTGGCCGCGCGGCGCACCCTCTATCTGCGCACCCGGGTCGAGGGCCAGCGCACCTGGTACCGCTCCCGGGCCGAGGCCTGCGACTCGCAGGCGGTCTCCTGGGGGCTCGGCGTCGCGGTGCTGATCATCGTCGGTGCCGCGGCGGCCATCGCCCAGGCCACCGGCGCGCTGTCGGTGCACCTCTTCGGCGCCACGTCGGCCGCGGCGGCGGCGATCATCGCCTGGACGCAGCTCAAGCAGCTCGGCCCGCTGGCCGCCGCCTACCAGTTGGCCGCGCGCGAGCTGGAGAACGTCGGCAACCAGCTGTCCGACCTGGACCTCAAGGCGCCGGACGCCGAGGCGCGTTGGGCCCGGCTGGCGGCGGAGGCGGAGGACGCGGTTTCCCGCGAGCACACCACCTGGCGGGCCCGTCGGGCGTTCCCGCGCTGACCGGGCGTTCCCCGCGCCGGCTACCACAAGTGCCAACGCGGGGGAGGGGGTTGGGGAGATCCCGCGAAGCACGGGCCACGGCGGGGCCACAGTGTGCGGGGTACGTGAGAGTAGGGCGCCGGAGCACGGAACGTGATCATTACGTGTTCATGCCCTGGTTTCATCGCCTGCGCGCGACCCCAGTTCCCGCCGGAGGCCCTCCTTGCGCATTCTCCTGATCGCCAGCGCGTTCAACAGCCTGACCCAGCGCGTCCACACCGAGCTGCGCGAGCGCGGCCACCAGGTCGCCGTCCAACTCGCCCTCGGTGACGAGCAGATGAGAGCGGCGGTGGTCCGCACCGACCCCGAGCTGGTCATCTGCCCGATGCTCACCAAGGCCGTCCCCCGGGACATCTGGTCCACCCGGACGGTCCTGATCGTGCACCCGGGGCCCAAGGGCGACCGCGGCCCCTCCTCGCTGGACTGGGCGATCACCGAGGGGGCGGAGCACTGGGGCGTCACCGTGCTGCAAGCCGTTGAGGAGATGGACGCCGGTGACATCTGGGCGTCCGTCGAATTCCCCGTACCCGCTTGCGGCAAGAGCGAGTTGTACCGCGGTGAGGCCGCCGACGCCGCCGTGGCGGCCGTCCTGCTGGCCGTCCAGCGCTACGAGGGCGGGCTGTTCACCCCCGAACCGCTGGACTACACCCGGCCGGACGTGCCCGGCCGGCCGCGGCCGCCGCTGCGCCAGGAGGCCCGCCGGATCGACTGGGAGCGGGACGAAACCGCCACCGTGCTACGCAAGTTGCGCGCCGCAGACTCCCAACCCGGCGTGCTGGACGAGCTGTTCGGGCGGGAGTTCTTCCTGCACGGCGGCCACCCCGAGGACGAGCTGCGCGGCCCGGTGCCCGGCGCCGTGCTGGCCACCCGGGACGGCGCGATCTGCCGGGCCACCGTGGACGGCGCGGTGTGGATACCCCAGCTGCGCCCGCGCCGCACCCCCGGCGGGCCGGCCACCTTCAAGCTGCCGGCCGCGACGGTGCTCGCCGACGAGCTGTACCGGGTCCGCGAGGTGCCGGTGAGCCCGGAGCGGGCGGCCGACCGCGCCACCTGGTCGGAGCTGCGCTACCGCGAGGAGGGCGACGTCGGCTTCCTCGAATTCGCCTACCAGGGCGGGGCGATGAGCACCGAGCAGTGCCGCCGGCTGCTCGCCGCCTACCGGGAGGCGGCCGAGCGGCCGACCTCGGTGCTGGTGCTGGGCGCGCCCCGGGACTTCTTCTCCAACGGGATCCAGCTCAACGTCATCCAGGGCGCGGCCTTCCCGGCGCTGGAGTCCTGGGAGAACATCAACGCGATGGACGACTTCGTCGAGGCGGTGCTGACCACGACGGACAAGGTGACGGTGGCGGCCCTGGCCGGGAACGCGGCGGCCGGCGGGCTGATGGCGGCGCTCGCCGCCGACGAGGTGTGGTGCCGGGAGTCGGCGGTGCTCAACCCGCACTACCGGCTGATGGGCCTGTACGGCTCCGAGTACTGGACGTACACCCTGCCCGGCCGGGTCGGTGCCGAGCAGGCCGAGCGGCTGACCACCGAGGCGCTGCCGGTGGGCGCCGACCACGCCCGCCGGATCGGCCTGGTGGACCGTACGGTCGGCGGGGACGCGGAGGCCTTCCGCCGCTGGGTGGCCCGCGAGGCGGCCCGGCTCGCCGGCTCGCCGGAGCTCACCGGGCGGCTGGTCGACAAGAAGCACCGCCGGGCGCTCGACGAGGAGGCCAAGCCGCTCGCCGAGTACCGGGCGGAGGAACTGCGCCGGATGCACGCCAACTTCTACCGGGCGGGCGAGCCGTACCACGGGCTGCGGCGGGACTTCGTGCACAAGGTCTGCCCGGTGGCCACCCCGGAGCACCTGGCGGGGCTGCTCGGGCGGCCCGAGTAGCCACCGGGCGGAGGAGGCCGAGGAGCGGCGGCCGGCCGGGGTGGGGGGCCCGGCCGGACGCACGTTTCGGGCACCCGTTCCCGTACCCGGTCTCAGCCCCGGGCACCCGTCCCACCCGCCGGCAGCCGCGACTGCGGCGCGACCGGCGCGACCGGCGCGACCGGCGCGACCGGCGCCACCGGCGGGCCGGGCGGGGTGCGTGGGGGCAGCGGGGCGGCCGGACCGGCCAGCAGGGGCCGGGCGTTGTGGCGGCTCGGCGAGACCGCGAAGGCCAGCGAGCCGAAGAAGACGTAGCAGCCGAGCCCGACCCCGAGCGGGAAGACGAACTGGAGCGCCATCACCCCGCCCCAGGCGGAGTGCGAGAAGTCCACGTCGACGGAGAGCGCCGCCATCCCGGTGTAGTGCATCGCGCAGACCGCCACGCCCATCACCGGCGCCGCCGCCAGCACGGCGAGCGTGCCCCGGATGTTCAGCGCGGCCCAGAGCGCGGCGGTGGCCGCGACCACGGCGATGGCCACCGAGGCCGCCACGGTCAGCCGGTCGTAGCCGAGCCGGCCGGGCAGGACCATCGCGGCCATGCCCAGGTAGTGCATGGCGGCGACCCCGAGGCCGGTGGTCAGCCCGCCGACCAGCAGCGCCAGGACGGGGTGGCGCCGCCAGTACCCGACGGTGCAGAACCCGACGCCGACCACCGCGATGGCGACCAGCAGGCTGAGGACGGTCAGCCAGGGCCGGTAGGTGATCTCCAGGCCGGTCACGGAGAAGCCGAGCATCGCGATGAAGTGCATGGACCAGATCCCGGCCCCGAGCGAGGTCGAGGCGAACAGCAGCCAGACGGCCCGGGTGCGGCCCTGCGAGACGAGGGCCCAGCGGGCGCTGCGCAGGGCGACGAAGGCTCCGAGGCAGGCGACGAAGTACGAGGCCGCCGGCGTCACCCAGCCGTGGTCGGCATGGTGGATCTCACCCAAGAATGCTCCCTGGTCAGGGGGTTGAGGGCACCAGGGATCGCGGGCGCGATCGGCCGGGGGAAGGCGGGCGCTTGCGGTGCCCCTGACAATTGGGGACAGTAGCCACCGCCCGGCGATCGCACAATGTTCGCATTTTTGGTGAACTCGCAGGTCAGGATGGACCTTTACGCGGCCTGCATGATCTTGGCACCGAGCCCTGACATCGCCTGCGCACGGCCTCCAGGCCTCGGATGGGCGCCGGATGGGCTCCGGACGGGCCTCGGGCGGCGTCGGACGGGCCTCGGGCGGCTTCGCCCGGCCTCGCCCGGCGGTCACTCCAGCGGCGCTAGGCCGAACGGGTGACCGGCCGGGTCGATCAGCACCCGCAGCGTGCGTCCGTGCTGGTAGGCGGGCTCGGTGGCGCCCAGCGCGAGGGCCTTCGCGGTGGCTTCTTCCAGGTCGTCGACGTAGAAGTCGAGGTGGAAGTGCTTGCTGCCGTCCGGCTCCGTCCACGGCTGCGGCCGGTACCCGACCACCTTCCCGAAGCCCAGCGGGCTGCCGCCCTCGGGGTTGTCCAGGATCGCGAAGTTCTCGTCCGTGTGTCGGGTCTCCCACCCCAGCAGCTCGCCGTAGAACGAGGCCAGCGCGATCGGGTCGGCGCAGTCGATGGTGACCATGGCGAGCCGGCCGAAGCCGGTGTCGCCGGACTCGGACTGCGCGGGTTGCCGCTGTTCGGGCGGTGCGGACTGCTCGGTGGCGAGGTCGGACATGGCTGGTCGGCCCTTCTGGGATGTCGAGAGCTGGGCCCATCACCAATATGGCACCGGGGCGATCCCGGGGCACGGCGGATCCCATTTTCCTTAGCGAGAGTAATGACGTAAGCTAAAGAGATGCCCGAGATGTCCGAGCAGGACCTCGCAGCGATCAGTCAGCTGCGATCGTCCACGATGCGCCTCTCCCGACGACTCAAACACCAGCGGGTGGAGGAGTCGTTGAGTCCCACCGAGATGGGAGTGCTGGGCACCCTCGCCCGGTGCGGGAAGGCGACGCCGGGTGAGCTCGCCCGGAAGGAGCACGTGCAGCCTCCTTCGATGACCAGGATCGTCGCGATGCTGGAGGAGAAGGGGCTGGTGCGGCGCGAACCGCACCCCGAGGACCGCCGCCAGGTGGTCGTCAGCAGCACCGAACAGGCGGAGACGATCCTCGACGAGAGTCGTCGGCGCCGGAACGTCTGGCTCGCCGAGCTCGCCCAGGGGCTCGACGAGGAGGAGTGGGCCGTCCTCAGGGAGGCCGCGCCCGTGCTCTACAAGCTCGCACACCTCTGACGGCGTGTCTGACGCGCCGTAGGCATACCGACCCCGGCCGGCCGCCGGGAGGACAAGGAGCCCGCATCACCGCAGGACCGACCACCGACACCAGGAGCGCGGCGGCCACCACCGTGGCCGTCGCGCCGCGAGGGGAGACCACCGTGACACCGCCGGCCGCAGCCAGCGCCGCCGCCATCCGTACCGACGACCCGACCGCCGACCCCGCCGCGGCCAGTGCCACGGCCGCCGACACCCAGGCCCCCGCCCCCGCGGGACTGCCCGGCAACGGCGACGACGACCCCGACGAACGCACCGCGGCGCACTCCGCCGCTCAGCGCCGCACCCACGCGGCCGCGTCCCCGACCGGTGCCCGCTTCACCCGGCCCGGGGGGATGTTCTCCTCACTGCGCGTTCGCAACTACCGCTACTACTTCGCCGGCCAGGTGGTGTCCAACACCGGTACCTGGATGCAGCGGATCGCCCAGGACTGGCTGGTGCTCAGCCTCACCGGCAGCCCGCTCGCGGTCGGCATCACCACCGCCATGCAGTTCCTGCCGATGCTGCTGCTCGGCCTGTTCGGCGGCGTGCTCGCCGACCGGATGCCCAAGCGCCGGCTGCTGATCTACACCCAGGGCGCGATGGGCCTGCTGGCCGCCGGCCTCGCGGTGCTGACCGTCGGTGGCGTGGTGACGCCGTACTACGTGTACTTCTTCGCGCTGCTGCTCGGCCTGGTCACCGTGGTGGACAACCCGACCCGGCAGGCCTTCGTGGCCGAGATGGTCGGGCCCAAGGACCTCGCCAACGCCGTCAGCCTGAACGCCGCCAACTTCCAGACCGCCCGGCTGGTCGGCCCCGCCGTCGCGGGCCTGCTGATCGCCGCGGTCGGCAGCGGCTGGGCGTTCGCCGTCAACGCGCTGTCCTTCGCCGCCGTGATCGGCGGGCTGCTCGCGATGCGGGAGAGCGAACTGCGCCCGACCGCGCCGATCGCTCGTCAGAAGGGGCAGCTGCGCGAGGGCCTGCGGTACGTCAGGGAGCGGCCCGAGCTGCTCTGGCCGATGGTGCTCGCCGGGTTCATCGGCACCTTCGGGTTCAACTTCCCGACGCTGCTCTCCGGTTTCGCGTACGACACCTTCAAGGTGGGCGCCGGCCAGTACGGCCTGCTGAACACCGCGATGGCGATCGGCTCGCTGACCGGCGCGCTGCTCGCCGCCCGCCGGGGCGTGCCGCGGCTGCGCCGGCTGGTCGGCGCGGCGCTGGCCTTCGGCTCGCTGGAGGTGGTCGCCGCGTTCGCGCCCGACTACTGGACCTTCGCGCTGCTGCTGATGCTGATCGGGGTCTTCGGGCTGAGCTTCAACACCTCGGTCAACGCCTCGCTCCAGCTGGCCACCGACCCCGAGATGCGCGGCCGGGTGATGGGCCTGCTGGTGCTGGTCTTCACCGGCGGGACGCCGATCGGCGCCCCGATCGTCGGCTGGGTGACCGCCTCGTACGGGCCCCGGCTGGGCCTGCTGGCCTGCGGGCTGGTGTCCGCGGCGGCGGCCGGCGTGGTCGGCCTGGTGCTGGCCCGCAGTGCGGACCTCCGGGTGCGCTTCGACCTGCACCCGGGCCGCGGCGGCCGGGTGGTGGCCTTCGTGCCGCGGGCCGGTGTGCCGCGCACGTCGGAGCTGGCGGCGGCCTGCTGATGTCTCGTCAGGCCTCCGGTGGCATGGTGCCCCGGAGGCCTGTGGTGGTTCAGAGGCGGATCTCCAGCACCTGGCCGGGCCAGACGCCGTGCGGCTGGTCGACCTCGAACGCCACGGTCTCGGTGAAGCCGAGCGCCCGGTACCGGCCGACCAGCTTGCGGTCGGCGCCGCCGTAGCAGTCCACCCGCAGCAGGCCGATGCCGCGCCGGCGGGCCTCCTCGACCGCGTCGGCGATCAGCGCGGCGCCGATGCCGGAGCCCTTGCGGTCGCGGTCGGTGACCAGGTTGCGGACGTACAGCTCACGCTCGCCCACGGCGGGGATCCACCGGCCGCGGTCCTCGGAGAGCACGCAGCAGCCGACCGTACGGCCGTCCTCGTCCACCGCGAGGCGGATCAGGAACGGCTCGTCGGCGTACGAGGAGACCTGGTCGACCCGGGCCCGGTTGGTGCTGAACGGCTGGTCGCCCCACTGGCCGGTGCGGCCCTGGGCGGCCAGCCAGGCCACGGCGCCGTCGAGCAGGGACAGGATGTCGGGGACGTCCGCGGGTCCCCCGTTGCGGATCTTCATGGAAAACCGTTCTACCCCAGCGGGCCGGGCGCGGGAAGATGGGCCCATGAGGCTCTTCGTGGCGGTGCTCCCGCCGACCGAGGCGTTGCAGGGGCTCTTCGACGCGGTCGCGCCGGTGCGGGAGCTGCCCGGGGCGGACCGGCTGCGCTGGACCGGCGTCGAGGGCTGGCACCTGACCCTGGCCTTCCTGGGCGAGGTGGCGGCCGAGCGGCTGCCGGAGCTGGAGGAGGGCCTGGCCGCCGTCGCCGAGGTCCACCCGGCGCACCGGCTGCGGATCGTGGGCGCCGGGCGGTTCGGCGACCGGGTGCTCTGGGCCGGGATCGAGGGCCAGGCCTGGGCGCTGCGCCGACTGGCCGACGCCGTCGCCGAGGCCACCGCCGAGGTGACCGGGGAGACCGACACCTTCGCCTTCCACCCGCACCTCACCCTCGCCCGGGCCGGCTCCTCGCGCGGCCACCGGCGGGCCGTGCAGCGGGTCGCGACGGCCGAGCTGGACGGCCTGGTGGCGGCGCTGGCCGACTACCGGGGGCCGGAGTGGGACGCCGCCGAGCTGCACCTGATGCGCAGCGACCTGGGCGGCGGCTTCGCCCACTACGAGTCGCTGCGGTCGTGGGCGCTGGCGGACTGGAGCTGAAGGCCGGCTTCCGCTCCCCCGGGGGCTCCGGTCCGGGCCGGGGTGGGCCGGAGGTACGCTCGTTGACCGTGGACCCCAAGACTCGTAACCGCATCGTCTCCGGCACCCTGGTGCTGCTGCTGGTCGTCGTGCTGATCAGCTCGCTGGCCGGCCGGTAGGCCCCTGACACGGCGAGAGGGCCACCGCCCGTCGGCGGTGGCCCTCAGCCGTGTCCCCGACAGGGGGCCTGGGTCAGAGCTGCTCGACCACGTAGTCGATGCAGTGGGTGAGCGCCTCGACGTCCGCCGGGTCGATCGCCGGGAACATCGCGATGCGCAGCTGGTTGCGGCCCAGCTTGCGGTACGGCTCGGTGTCCACGATGCCGTTGGCACGCAGTGCCTTGGCGACCGCGGCGGCGTCCACCGACTCGTCGAAGTCGATGGTGCCGACCACCTGGGAGCGCTCGGCCGGGTTCGCCACGAACGGGGTGGCGTAGGAGGACTTCTCGGCCCAGGAGTACAGCCGGGACGAGGAGTCGGCGGTGCGGGCGACCGCCCAGTCCAGGCCGCCGTTGCCGTTCAGCCACTCCAGCTGGTCGGCCAGCAGGAAGAGGGTGGCGAGCGACGGGGTGTTGTACGTCTGGTCCTTCGACGAGTTGTCAATGGCCGTCGGCAGCGAGAAGAACGGCGGGATGTAGCGGCCGGAGCCGGCGATCTCGGCGGCGCGCTCCAGGGCGGCCGGGGAGAAGGTGGCCAGCCACAGCCCGCCCTCGGAGGCGAAGGACTTCTGCGGGGCGAAGTAGTAGACGTCCGTCTCGGTGATGTCCACCGGCAGGCCGCCGGCGCCCGAGGTGGCGTCCACCAGGACCAGCGAGCCCTCGTCCGCGCCGGCCGGGCGCTTGATCGGCATCGCGACGCCGGTCGAGGTCTCGTTGTGGGTGAGCCCGTAGACGTCCACGCCGGCCTCGGCGACCGGCAGCGGGTGGGTGCCCGGGGCGGTCTTGATCACGGTCGGCTCGCCGAGCCACGGCGCGGCCTTGACCGAGGAGGCGAACTTCGAGGAGAACTCGCCGAAGTCCAGGTGCTGGGACTTCTCCCGCACCAGGCCGAAGGCGGCGATGTCCCAGAAGGCGGTGGAGCCGCCGTTGCCGAGGACGACCTGGTAGTCGTCCGGCAGCGAGAACAGGCTGCTCACGCCCTCGCGTACGCGCTTGACCAGGTTCTTCACCGGGGCCTGGCGGTGCGAGGTGCCGAGCAGGGAGGCCTGGGTGGCGGCGAGGGCACTGAGGGCCTCGGGGCGCACCTTGGACGGTCCGCAGCCGAAACGGCCGTCTGCGGGCTTGATATCAGCGGGGATCTGGATCTGAGCCACGCGCGCAGCCTACCGGCCGGGGGCCGGGCGCGGGTATGGCCGTCCGCCCGCTGAGACTGTGATCCCGGCCGCGCCCGGCAGCCGACCAGCGGGCCCGGCCGATGTCGGACCCGCTGGTCAGGGGCACTGTCCGGACGCTCGTCCGGTTACCGTCAGTGGGCGATGGCGTCCCAGCCCTCGATCTCCTCGGGGCGGCGCGGGCCGGGGCCGATGTAGCGCGCGGAGGGGCGCACGAGCCGGCCCGTGCGCTTCTGCTCCAGGATGTGCGCCGACCAGCCGGCGGTGCGGGCGCAGGTGAACATCGAGGTGAACATGTGCGCCGGGACCTCGGCGAAGTCCAGCATGATGGCGGCCCAGAACTCGACGTTGGTGGCCAGCACGCGGTCGGGGCGGCGGTTGTGCAGCTCCTCCAGCGCGGCCTTCTCCAGCGCCTCGGCGACCTCGAAGCGCGGCGCGCCGAGCTCCTTGGCGGTGCGGCGCAGCACCCGGGCGCGCGGGTCCTCGGCGCGGTAGACGCGGTGGCCGAAGCCCATCAGGCGCTCGCCCTTGTCCAGGGCGTTCTTGACCCACGCGGTCGCGTCGCCGGTGCGCTCGATCTCCTCGATCATGCCGAGCACGCGGGACGGCGCGCCGCCGTGCAGCGGGCCGGACATCGCGCCGACCGCGCCGGACAGCGCGGCCGCGACGTCGGCACCGGTGGAGGCGATGACCCGGGCGGTGAAGGTGGAGGCGTTCATGCCGTGCTCGGCGGCCGAGGTCCAGTAGGCGTCGACGGCCTTGACGTGCTTCGGGTCCGGCTCGCCGCGCCAGCGGATCATGAACCGCTCGACGACCGTCTCGGCCTTGTCGATCTCGCTCTGCGGGACCATCGGCAGGCCCTGGCCGCGGGCGGACTGGGCGACGTAGGACAGCGCCATGACGGCGGCCCGGGCGAGGTCGTCGCGGGCCTGCTCGGCGTCGATGTCCAGCAGTGGCTTGAGGCCCCAGACCGGGGCGAGCATGGCGAGCGCCGACTGCACGTCCACCCGGATGTCGCCGGAGTGCACCGGGATCGGGAAGGGCTCGGCGGCCGGCAGGCCGGGGTTGAACTTGCCGTCCACCAGCAGGCCCCAGACGTGGCCGAAGGAGACGTTGCCCACCAGGTCGTCGATGTCGACACCGCGGTACCGCAGGGCGCCGCCTTCACGGTCGGGTTCGGCGATCTCGCTCTCGAACGCGACGACTCCCTCAAGCCCGGGTACGAAATCGGACATGCGACGGCTCCTTCAAGTTCTGCGATCGGCGCCCCGCCGTTGGTGGGGCGGCGCACCAGTGACCGAATGGTGTTTGGCACTCGGTGCCAGAGTGACAGGCACGGGGTGCATTGCGCCATACACCACCGTGGTGATGTTTCCCCTGGACCCGGTTGACTTCCCGGATTCCGGACAATTCCCCCCGGCGCGGTCGGCCAAGCGGGGGCGGGTCACCGGATCTCCCACCGGGGTTTGTCCGGAGGTAGCGGCGCCCGTTGCTTGTCGTACGGGATGATGTTGGCGTGCAGACCCCGGATCGCGCCCAGTCGACGCCCCCGAGCCCCGCCAACCGGATCCTGGCCGACGAGGCCCGCCCCGGCCCGGACCTCACCGTGATGCGCAAGCACTACAGCCACGAGGGCCTGGTCGAGGAGGAGCTCGCGCCAGAGCCGATCGGCCAGTTCACCCGCTGGTTCCACGAGGCGGACGACGCCGGGGTGGTGGAGCCCAACGCCATGGTGCTCTCCACCGCCGACGCCGAGGGGCGGCCCAGCTCCCGCACCGTCCTGCTCAAGGGCTACGACCTGCGCGGCTTCGTCTTCTTCACCAACTACGGCTCCCGCAAGGGCTCGGAGCTCGCCGTCAACCCGCACGCCGCGCTGCTCTTCCCGTGGATCGCGCTGGCCCGCCAGGTGATCGTCCAGGGCCGGGTGGAGAAGGTCGGCCGGGACGAGACCGCCGCCTACTTCCGCACCCGCCCGCACGGCTCCCAGCTGGGCGCCTGGGCGAGCGAGCAGTCCAGCCCGGTCAGCGCCCGGGAGGTCCTCGAACAGCGCTACGCCGACCTGGAGCGCCGCTACCCCGAGGGCGAGGGCGTCCCCGTCCCGCCGTTCTGGGGCGGCTACCGGGTGGTCCCGCAGAGCGTCGAGTTCTGGCAGGGCCGGGAGAACCGCCTGCACGACCGCCTGCGCTACGTCGCCGACCCCTCCCGCCCGACGGGCTGGCGGGTGGAGCGGCTCTGCCCGTGATCCGTTCGGCCCAGCGGCTCCGCGCGGCGTGCGCGCGGAGCTGATGGACCGTCACCGCCCGGGTGTAGGATGCCCGTCGCGGACCTGGGCCGATGCACTTCCGGCCGGCAGCCCGCTGTGCCGACACGATCGAGTGAGGGACTGATGGGCGTCACCGGTGCGGAAACCGCCGCTGGACTCGGCTCTGACCTGGTCGACGTCGCCGCCCTGCCGCTCGACGAACTCGACGCCCTGCCCGACACCGTCCTCGGCGACCTGCTGCGCCGGGTGGTCGCGGACGCCCTGACCCCCGGTGCGGAGCCGCTCGCCGCGTTCCAGTCGGCGCTCGACCGGTAGTACCCGCCCGATCCGCCCGACCGGCGGCATCCGGCCGCTCGTGCCCGCCGAAGCCGTCGGCGCCCCCGTCCCCGCCCGTGCGCCCGCCGGGCGCCGGAGTGCCCCGGGCCGGCGGTGCACGCCTGACCACCGGCTAAACCGACCGGGTCGACGAATCCGCCAACTCGCCAGCGGGGCCAGGGGAGTTCGCGACATGCTGGGGTATGAGACCAGCGCCGTCGCGGACCGTCGGGCACGGGGGGAACGAGTGGTGGAGCAGGAACAACAACGGCCGTACTTCTTCTTCAGCTACGCGCGCCGGGACTTCGAGGCCGAGGACGCCTTCGTCAACCAGTTCTTCAACGACCTGCGGGACGAACTCGGCCGACTCCTCGGCACCGCGGTGCGGGCCGAGGAGCTCGCCTTCCGCGACACCGAGCAGTTACGCCTCGGCGACGACTGGGCCGGGCGGCTCGCGACGATGCTGGGCCGCAGCCGAACCATGATCGCGCTCTACTCCCCGGCCTACTTCGCCAGCCTCTACTGCGGCAAGGAGTGGACCGCCTTCCGCGGCCGGGTGCTGCGCCACCGCGAGGACACCGGGGAGCTCGTCCCGGCACTGGTCCCGGTGCTCTGGGAGCCCGTCTCGTCGGGCGAACTGGCCGACGAGGTCACCAAGATCCAGTGGGTCCAGCCGGACATGGGCGACGCCTACGCCCGGCACGGCCTGCGGGCCCTGCTGCGCACCGCGCGGAGCGGGGCGTACGAGCAGGTGGTCCGGGTGGTCGCGGAGCGGGTCCGGGACGCGGCCGCGCGACGGCTCGGCGAGCTGCCCGAGTTCGACCTGAGCGCGGTGCGCGGCTACTTCCCGCCGCCGCCGGCGCCGGAGCCCGCCCCCAGCCCCGGGATGGTGCGGCTGTTCATCGCGGCCGGGCGCGCCTCGGAGGCCGGCGCCGAGGGCGGCTCGTACACGGGCGGCCGGTACGGGGCCGAGCCCTGGCAGTGGGCGCCCTACTACCCGCCCGCCCGGCCGTCCCTGGTGGTGCGCGCCCAGCAGGTGATCACCACGGCCGGGCACACCACCACGATGGAGGAGATCGGCCCCGGCCTCGGCGAGAAGCTCGACCAGGCCCGGGAGGACAGCCAGGTCAGCGTGCTCCTGGTCGACCCGTGGGTGGCCGACAGCGACCGGTACCGGGCCGCGCTGAGCGAGTACGACGACCAGAACCACCCGGTCACCGGCGTGGTGGTGCCGATCGGCGGCAACGACCCGGACGGGGAGCGCGAAGCACCGTGGACCGGCGTGCGCGGCGTGTTCCGCCGCAACTGGTTGCGCCGGAGCGACCTGGAGCACTTGTTCCGGGTGCGCGTGAACCAGGAGAGCTTCGACAGTTACCTCACCATCATGGTGACGGTCGCCCAGAACAAGCTCATGGACGACAACCTCGATTGGGGAGACGATGGCGGGGACGCCTTCGGCTTCGGGGGCGACACCTTCGGCTTCGGCGACGGCGGCCCGGCCATGCCCGGGTTGACCATCCCGGCCGGCCCGCCGCGCCGGCTCGCCCCACCGGTCCCGCGCCAAAGCCCGCCGGTCCCGCGCCAAGGCCCGGCGACCGCGCGGAACCATCCCGATCCGGCTCCACAGGAACTGCCCGGCCGGCGCCGGGGCCAGGACGACGCTGTCCCGCTGAGGGGAGACCAGGACCATGACCACTGAGCCCGGCGCAGAGCTGGAGCGCGGCGGACCGGGATCGGTCGTCACGTTCTACTCCTTCAAGGGCGGCACCGGCCGCACCATGGCGCTCGCCAACGTCGGCTGGATCCTCGCCAGCCGCGGCCTGCGCGTCCTGGTCGTCGACTGGGACCTGGAGGCGCCCGGCCTCCACCGCTACTACCACCCGCTGCTGGTCGACCCGGAACTGCAGTCCACCGACGGCCTGATCGACCTGCTGCGCTCCTACGCCCAGCAGGCGCTGCCCTCGGCCACCGGACCGGTCGGGCAGTCCCCGGCCGAATGGCTGGACGAGCCCGGCCGGCTGGAGAGCTACGTCTGCGGCCTCGCCCTCGACCTGCCGCCCGGCGGCCGGCTCGACTTCCTGCCCGCCGGCCGGCAGAACGCCGCCTACGCCGCCGCCGTCACCAGCTTCAACTGGCGCAGCTTCTTCTACGGCCGGGACATCCGCGGCGGCGAGTTCCTGCGCGAACTGCGCCAACGCTGGGCCCACGGCTACGACTACGTGCTCATCGACAGCCGCACCGGCGTCAGCGACACCTCCGGCATCTGCACCGTCCTGATGCCCGACACCGTCGTGGACTGCTTCACCTTCAGCGCCCAGAACATCCGCGGCGGCGTCGACGCCGCCCGTGGCATCGCCGATTCCACCCAGGAGCGGGTGATCCGGGTCCTGCCGGTGCCGATGCGGGTCGAGGACGCCGAGCAGGAGCGCCTGGAGGCCGGCCGCGACTACGCCCGCGAGGCCTTCGCCCCCTACCTCGGCCGCTGGCTGGCCGCCGACCGCCGGGCCGGCTACTGGGCTGACGTCGAGGTGCCGTACAAGCCCTTCTACGCCTACGAGGAGGTGCCCGCCACCGTCGCCGACCGGCCGCAGGAGGCCCGCAGCCTGCTCAACGCCTTCGAACGGCTGGCGAGTTGGGTCACCGACGGCCGGGTCCGCAGCCTGCGCCCGCTCACCGCCGAGAACCGGCGCCGGCTCTACGGCGCCTACCTGCGCTCCGCCCGCGCGGTGCCGCGCCAGGTGTTCGTCAGCTACGCGCCCGAGGACCGGATGTGGGCCGAGTGGGCCGCCGGGACGCTCACCCGCTTCGGCTACCAGACCTCCCTGCACAGCGCCGCCGAGCCGTACACCGGCCCCCAGCCGCCCGAGGTCGCCGGACCGATCGACGGCCAGGGCCGACTGCTCGCGCTGCTCTCGCCCGAGTACACCGCGCTGCCCCGTGCCGGCGAGGTCTGGCAGCTCCTCCAGGGGCGCGAACTCGCCTCCGGCTCCCCGGCGTTGGTCGCCTTCCGGCTCCAGGACTCGGACGAGCCGGTGCCCCGCCCGTTCGCCGGGCAGCCCGCGCCCGACCTGGTCCGCTCCGCCGCGGTCGGCGCCGAGTCCCAGCTCTACGCCGAACTCGGCCCGCCGCCCGGCAGCAGCCGCCAACCCGACTCCGACAGCGGCGAGTTCGCCGCGCCCGCGCGCTTCCCCGGCACCGCCCCGCAGGTCCAGGAGGCGCCCTCGCGCAACGCCGCCTTCATCGGCCGCGGCAAGCTGCTCGAACTGCTCCGCAACCGCTTCACCGGCGGCCCGGCCGCCGTGCTCAGCCAGGTGCTCTACGGCTTCGGCGGCGCCGGCAAGTCCCAGATCGCCGCCGAGTACGCGCACCGCTTCAAGTCCGCGTACGACGTGGTCTGGTGGGTGCCCGCCGAGGAGCCCGCCAACATCCCGCAGAAGCTCGCCGAACTCGCCCCCCGGCTCGGCGTGCCCAGCAGCGACGACGTCGCCCACACCGCCGCCGCCGTGCTCGACGCGCTGCGCCGCGGCGATCCGTACCGCCGCTGGCTGCTCGTCTTCGACAACGCCGGCACCCCGGAGGAACTCGCCCCCTGGCAGCCGGCCGGCTCCTCCGGCGGCCACGTGCTGATCACCTCCCGCAACCAGGGCTGGGCCCGGCACGCCGGCCTGGTCGAGGTCGACGTCTTCCTCCGCGAGGAGAGCGTCCGGCTGCTGCGCCGCTTCAACAGCGCCCTCTCCCCGGAGGACGCCGACCAGGTCGCGCACCGGCTCGGCGACCTGCCGCTCGCCGTCGGCCAGGCCGCCGTCTGGCTCCAGGAGACGTCGATGCCGATCGCGACCTACCTCGAACTGCTCGACGAAGAGCTCACCGAGATGCTGGAGCGCACCCGGCTGCGCACCGCCGACTACCCCCACTCGGCCGCCGCGACCTGGCGCATCTCGGTCGAGGAACTGCGCCGGATGAACGCCCCGGCCGCCCAGATCCTGGAGATCTGCGCCTTCTTCGGCCCCGACGCCATCCCGATGCGGCTGCTCTACAGCCGGGCCGTCACCCGCGCCCTGCGGCTGCCCCCGCGGGCGCCCCGCGACAAGCTTGCGATCGGCGAATTCCTGCGCGCCATCAACCGGTTCGGGCTCGCCCGCACCGACCAGGGCAGCGAGACCATCACCGTGCACCGGCTGGTCCAGGCCGTCCTGCGCGACCAGGTCGAGGAGGAGCGGCGGGCCGAACTGCGCGGCGTCGTCCACGCCGCGCTCGCCACCGCCAACCCCGGCGACCCGGACGTGCCCGCCAACTGGGCCGAGTACGCCGAACTCCTGCCCCACCTCTGGCCGTCCGGGGCACTGGACAGCGCCGACGAGGACGTCCGGCAGTGGATCATCGACTCGGTCCGCTACCAGTGGAAGCGCAGCCTCCACGAGTCCGGCCGGGAGCTGGCCGAGCGAACCCTGGAGCACTGGCGCCAGGACGGCTACGGCGGGCCCGACTTCGACGTCGACAACGACGCCCAGACGCTCATGCTGCGCACCCAGCTGAGCAACATCCGCCGTTCCCAGGGCGCCCTCCACGAGGCGTACGAGATGGACCGGGACATCCTGGAGCGCTTCACCGCGACCCTGGGCGCGGAGCACTCGCACGCCCTCGCCGTCGCCAGCAGCCTCGGCGCCGACCTGCGCTTCCTCGGCCGCTACGACGAGGCCCGGGCGCTCGACCGCAAGACCCTGGACGCCGCCCGGCGCACCCTCGGCCCGGACCACCCGCGGACCCTGATGATCACCAACAACCTCGCCGTCTCCGACTACCTGGCCGGCGACCGCCGGGCCGCCCTGGAACGGCACCTCAGCAACTACCTCCAGCAGCGCGACGCGCTCGGCGCGCACAGCCTGTACGCGCTCTCCTCGGCCTCCAACTACGCCCGCGACCTGCGCGAGACCGGGCGGCTGCGGGAGGCCCTGGACCTGCTGGAGGAGACCGTCCGGATCTACCAGCAGACCATCGGCGACGGCCACACCGACACCCTGCGCGCCCGCAAGAACCTGGCCGTGGCGCTGCGCCGGGCCGGCCGCTACCGCGAGGCCCTGGAGATCGACGAGGACATCCACCAGCGCTACCTGGACATCAACGGCCCCGAACACCCCGACACCCTGGCCGCCGCGACCAACCTGGCCAGCGACGTCAACGCGCTCGGCGAGACCGGGCGGGCGATCCAGCTGGCGGAGAGCGCGTTGGCGCGGTACCGCGACTACCTGGGCGAGAACCACCCGGTGACGCTGGCCGGCGCCAACAACCTCTCGGTGTACCTGCGGCTGGCGGGGCGCACCACGGAGGCGCGCGAGCTGTCCGGCCGCACCCTGGCGCAGTTCCGCATCGTCCTCGGGGCGCACCACCTCTACATCCCGATCGCGATGATGAACCACGCGAACGACCTCGCCCTGGCCGGAGAGCTCCAGGCCGCGCTGGACCTGGAGTCGGAGGCCGCGCCGCTGATGACCGCGGCCCTCGGGCAGGACCACTACGACTCCATCGGCATCAACTCCAACCTCGCGCTGTCGCTGGCCGCCCTCGGGTACGCCGAGCGGGCCGCGGAGCTGCGGGCGGACTGCATCCGCCGGGCCCGGGGCACGCTGGGGGAGGAGCACCCGACGACGAAGGCGGTGCGGGCCGGGACGCGACTGGACTCGGACGTGGAGCCGCCGCACGTGTGACGGGAGGTCAGGTGGGGTGGCTTAGGCTCACGGCATGGTGCCGTTCCGGCAGTTCCTGCTGAAGATCCACAGTCGGTGCAACCTGGCCTGCGACTACTGCTACGTGTACGAGGGCGCGGACCAGAGCTGGCGCGACCGTCCGCGGCGGATGGAGCTCGCGACCGTCCGCCGCACCGCCCGGCGGATCGACGAGCACGCGGCCGAGCACGGGCTGGACGAGGTCTCCGTGGTGCTGCACGGCGGTGAGCCGCTGCTCGTCGGCGCCGGCCATCTGGACGCGCTGCTGGGCGAGTTGGCGTCCATCGGGCCCCGGGTGCGGTTCACCGTGCAGACCAACGGGCTGCGACTGCTGGACGAACCGGCGCTGCTCGACGTGCTGCACCGCCACCGGGTCGCGGTCGGGGTGTCGCTGGACGGCACCCGCGCCGACCACGACCGGCACCGGCGGCTGCCCTCCGGCGCGGGCAGCTGGGCGCGCACCGCCGAGGCGGTGCGGCTGCTCGGCTCGGACCGGCACCGGGAGCTGTTCGCCGGCCTGCTGTGCGTCGTCGACCTGGAATCGGACCCGGTGGCCACCTACGAGGCGCTGCTGGAGTTCGCGCCGCCCCGGCTCGACCTGCTGCTGCCGCACGCGACCTGGCGGGAGCCCCCGCCCGGGGTGCCGGCGCGGGCCGTCCCGGACGCGCCGCCGGACGGGTCGCCCACGGCGCCGGCGCCGTACGGGCAGTGGCTGATCGCCGCGTTCGACCGCTGGTACGACGCGCCGCGCCGGGAGACCGGGGTGCGGCTGTTCGAGGAGCTGTCGGTGCTGCTGCTCGGCGGGCGGGCGGCCAGCGAGGCGGTCGGGCTGGCGCCCGTCGACCTGGTGGTGGTCGAGGTGGACGGGACGATCGAGCAGGCGGACAGCCTCAAGGTGGCCTACGACGGCGCCCCCGGGACGGGCCTGGACGTGTGGCGGCACGGCTTCGCGGACGCGGCCGCGCACCCGGCCTTCCGGGCCCGCCAGCGCGGTCGCGCGGGCCTCGGGCCGGTCTGCGCGGGCTGCCCGCTGGCGGGCGTCTGCGGCGGGGGGCTGTACGCGCACCGGTACGCCGGGGACGGCTTCGGGCACCCGTCGGTGTACTGCGCGGACCTGGACCGGCTGATCCGGCACATCGCCGGGCGCCTGCGCGCGGGGGTGGCGGGGCTGGTCCGCGGCTGAGGACGGCTCGCGCCTCCGGCTCACCCGTCCGGGTCATGCCGGGCCGCCGTCCGGCTGATCCGCCCTCCTGCGGGGAGACTGCGGGCGGACCGGGCGGGTTGGGCGATGGGCCGGCCGAACGGGCCGGAAGCCGCGGACACGAGGAGGAAAGCCGGTGGCGGGTACGGGCGAGGTGACGGTGGCCGGAGTGCCGGGCGCGCGCGGGGCGGACGGGCTGCCCCGGCACGGCGTGGACCGGGTGACGTTCCGGGCGATCGCGGGCGCGCGCGGCGGGCCGGAGGCCGTCCGGCTGCTGCGGGCCGGGCAGTTGAGCAAGCGGGCGCTGCTGCTGCTGGCACTGCGCCGGGCGGCGCCGGAGCACGACGGCTACCGGGAGGCGTACGCCCGGGTGCGGGCGCTGCAACGGGAGGACCGGGAGCGGTGGGAAGTGGTGCTGCTGCGGCCCGAGTTGGACGCCTGGGCGGCCGACTGCCTGCGCGGCGCGGCGGCGGGGGAGGCCGTGCCGCTCGACGGGCTGGGCGAGTTCCTCCGCTCCGGCCCCGGCCCCGCCCTCGCGCTGGAGTGCGACGGGCTGCGCTGGGCGCCGTCGATCGACCACGCCGGTCCGCGCCGGGTGGACTACGGAAGACCGCCGGCCGGTCCGCTTCCGCATGGAGAACTCGCGCTCTGGGAAGAGCGGTTGGCCCAGGCCTGGGAGGTCCTGGTGCGCCGCCACCGCCGTCATGCGCGGGCCGTCGCGGCCTGCGTGACCACCGTGGTGCCGCTGCGGCCCGCGCCCGGCGGCGAGGCGGTCAGCGCCGCCGCCCGACGGGCGTACGGCGCGGTGGCGGCCTCGCTGCCGGGCGATCCGGTGCTGCTGGCGCTGGCCCTGGTGCACGAGTTCCTGCACCTCCAACTCGGCGCCCTGCTGGACCTGGTGCCGCTGCACCGCCCCAACGGCCCGGCCGTCTACCGCGCCCCCTGGCGGCCCGACCCGCGCCCGGCCGGGGCGCTGCTCCAGGGGGCGTACGCGCACCTGGGCGTGGTGGACTTCTGGCGGGCGGAGGCGGCCGCCGGGGTGGGCGACGCCGCCCGCGCGCACGGGGAGTTCGTCCGCTGGCGGGAGCACACCCTGACCGCCGCGCAGACGCTCTTGACCTGCGGCGAACTGACCGCGAGCGGGCTGGAGTTCACCGGGGAGCTGGTGCGGACCGTCCGGGAGCTCGGCGAGTCGGTGGAATGAAGCCGGATCCACGGATGCTTGGCCGGATGGCGTGCTTGTCCGGGTGCTTCCCTGGGCACTTCCGGGGTGTGCCCAGGTACCGGTCCAGGCCCTTGTCCTGGCGACGCTCCTTACCCCGGCGACGCGCTTCGGCGCGCGCCACGGCGAAGTGCGCGACCGCTGAACGGGTGAATTCCAGGGGCTCTGCGCGCTGTCGTACGACGTCGGCCGCCCGGGGAGCCCACCGTGAGTCCGCAACGTGCCGCGCGGAGTCTTCGCTGGCACTACATTGGTCCCAATCGGGTGGGCCTACCCACCCTCGGCAGGCTCTAACCGCGCCTAAGGAAACGAACTATGACTCCGGTAACCAGCATCAGGCCGGCCGGCAAGCTCACTGACCCTCAGGAGACGCCGGAACGCCCCTCCCTCGCCGACCTCGCCGCGCTCGGCGCGGAAGAGCTCGCCTCCCGGCTCCAGCGCGCGCTCCCCGGCGCGGACTCCGGCCTCGTGCCGGTCGCTGCCTTCAACTCCTCGATCTGACACCCGGCCCGGATTCCCGATCGGGATCCGGACCGAGCGGACCGAACCCCACTGAGCCTCGCCGAGCCCCACCGGGTCCCGCCGAGGCTCACCGAAACCGAACAGTCCCGGTTCCATGACGACGTCGATTCCGCTGCCACTGACGCAGTTCGTGGTCAAGATGCACAGCAGGTGCGATCTGGCCTGCGACCACTGCTACGTCTACGAGCACGCGGACAGCAGCTGGCGCTCCCGGCCGAAGGTCATCGCGGACGGGATCCTGGCCAAGGCCGCCGAGCGGATCGGCGAGCACGCGGCCGTCCACCGGCTGCCCGCCGTCCGGGTCGTCCTGCACGGGGGAGAACCCCTGCTCGCCGGCCCGGACCGGTTGCGCCGGGCGGCCGAGGCGCTGCGGGCGGCGCTTCCGGCCGGCTGCTCGCTCGACCTGCGCATCCACACCAACGGGGTGCTGCTGAGCCGAGAATTCTGCGCGCTGTTCGCGGAGTCGGACATCAAGGTCGGCATCTCACTGGACGGCGACAAGGCCGCCAACGACCGGCACCGGCGGTTCGCCGACGGGCGCAGCAGTCATCCACAGGTGCTGCGGGCGGTCGCTCTGCTGAACGAGCCCGAGTACCGGCACCTGTTCGCCGGGCTGCTGTGCACGATGGACGTCGACAACGATCCGGTGGCCGTGTACCGGGCGCTGGCCGAACTCCGGCCGCCCGCCGTGGACTTCCTGCTCCCGCACGCCACCTGGGACGAGCCGCCGAAGCGTCCCGCCGCGCTGGGGGCCACCCCGTACGCCGACTGGCTGCTGACCGTCCACAGGCTGTGGGAAACGGACGGACGGCCGTTCGCCGTGCGGACCTTCGAGTCCGTGCACCGGACGCTGCGCGGCCTCTCCAGCCTCACCGAGTCGCTCGGGCTGGAGCCCTCCGACCTGGCCGTCCTGGAGACGGACGGGACGTTCGAGCAGGCCGACAGCCTGAAGACGGCGTACGACGGCGCACCCGCCACCGGGATGAACGTCTTCGCGCACAGCATCGACGACCTCGCCCGGCACCCCGGCATCGTCGCCCGACAGTCCGGCCTGGCCGGGCTCAGCGAGGCCTGCCGCGCCTGCTCCGTGGTCCGCTCCTGCGGTGGCGGTCTGTACGCCCACCGCTATCGGAGCGACGATGGAGCAGGCAGCTTCGACCATCCCTCCGTCTACTGCGGTGATCTGATGACCTTCGTCAACGGCCTTGCGGGGAGCGCTGCTTCGGTGACCGTTCCGGCTCAGGCCGGCGCTGATCCGCTCTCCGGCACGCTCACCCCGGCGCAACTCGACGAGCTGGCAGCCGGATACGGGAGCGCCGACACCATCGCAGCCCTCGGACGCTCCCAACTCGCCCTCACCCGCGCCATGCTGGCCGCCGCCTGGGACGCCTCCGGGCAGGGCCGGGCCGAGGCCTGGGCACTGCTGGCGGAGCTCGACGCGGCGGCCCCCGCCGCCGTGGACGCCGTGTTCGCCCACCCCTACGCCCGCGCCTGGGCGGCCCGCCGGCTCGCCGGGGACCTGCCGGTCGGGCTCGGCCCGCTGGCCGCGCTCGCCGCCGCCGCCGCGGTGCGAGCCGGGCGGGGCGACGCGGTGGCGGTGCCGGTGCGCGGCGGGTGGCTGCACCTGCCCACCCTCGGCCGGATCGCGATGCCCGACGGCGAAGCCGTGGTCACCGGGCGGGCCGACGGCTTCGAGGTGCGGGCCGCCGACGGCTCGGTGCACACCGTGCTCGACGAACCGCTGCGGCGGGTCCGGCTGGCCGGCGGCTGGACGGTCGTCCTGGAAGACACCGACCCGCTGCGCGACAGCCACGACCACCCGGTGGCCGACCGCCTCTCGAACGGCGAACTGCTGAACTGGACAGGCGCGTTGCGTGAGGCCTGGGAGCTGCTCGGGCGGGACCTGCCCGGGTACGCGGACGGCATCCGGGCCGGCCTGTCGACGGTCACCCCGCTGCGGCCGGGCCCGGCGGGCCGGGACATCAGCTCGGCGGCCCGGCAGGCGTACGGCGCGGTCGGCATCGCCCGGCCGGCCACCGCGCCGACGCTGGCACTGCTGCTCGCCCACGAGTTCCAGCATGTCAAGCTCGGCGCCGTGCTCGACCTGACGGACCTCTACGACCGCACCGACACCACCCTCTACTTCGCGCCCTGGCGGCCCGACCCCCGGCCGCTCGAAGGACTGCTCCAGGGCACGTACGCCCACCTGGCGGTAACCGAGTACTGGGGCACCCGCACCCTCGCCTACGACGGGCTGCCGGGCGGGGCCGCCGACCGGGCGCGGGAGCAGTTCGCGCTCTGGCGGCGGTACACCGCCGAGGCCGTGGAACGGCTCTCGGCATCCGGAGCCCTGACCGGGACGGGCGTGCGCTTCGCCGACGGGATGCGTGCCACCGTGACCCCCTGGCTCGCCGTGCCGCTGCCCGCCGCCGCCGAGCAGGCGGCCGACCGGGTGCGACGGGAGCGGGCCGGGGTCTGACCCTCACCTCAGGGAGCTGCCATCACCACCGACCCGCTCGCCCGCGCCTTCACCGACCTCGGGGTCCGCCCGGGCACGGTGCTGCACGTCCAGGCGTCCCTGCGCACCCTCGGACCGGTGCCCGGCGGGGCGGCCGGCGTGGTCCAAGCGCTGCGCGAAGTCCTCGGCTCCGACGGCACGTTGGTCGCGTACACGGCCACGCCCGAGAACTCCGCCAGCTCCCGCCTCCACCAGTCGGCCATCGCCGGGCTCACCCCGGCCGAGGTCGACGCCTACCAGGCCCGGATGCCCCGCTTCGACCCGGCCCGGACCCCGGCCTCGCCCACCGTGGGAGCGCTGTCGGAGGCGATCCGCACCTGCCCCGGCGCCCTGCGCAGCCGCCACCCGCAGACCTCCTGGGCGGCGGTGGGGCGGCAGGCCGGGGAGGTCACCGAACACCACCCGCTGACCTCCCACCTCGGCCCGGAGTCACCGCTCGGACGGCTCTACGACCTGGACGCCCGGGTGCTGATGCTCGGCGTCCCGATGGACCGCTTCACCGCCTTCCACCTGGCCGACCTGCGGATGCCCGACGTCACCGAGCGCGAGTACCGCTGCGTCGGCGAGGACGGCTGGACGGCCTTCCAGGCCCCCGACCTGGACGACGTCCACTTCGGCCCCCTCGGCGCCGAAGTCCTGCGGACGGCCCGCGGCATCACCACCGGGCGCATCGGGGCGGCGGAGTGCCTGCTGGTCTCGCTCCGCGAAGCCGTCGACCTCGCGGAGGACATCCTGCGCCGCGGCCGCCCCTGAACCCCGCGCGTTGTTCTCTCTTCCCATTGCCTGATCCCGCCGTTTCCCGCCCCCCGCCCCCACACCCACCCCGCCGCCCCACCCCGCCCGCCGCTCCGGCTCCGCCGAAGCGGCGGGCCAGTCCAGTGCGCAGGAAGTCGGCCAGGCCGACTTCCTGCGCAGGCGTGGGGCGAGGGTGGAGGACCCGGCGCTCAACCGGTCGACCCGCACGGCTGGTTCGGCAACTACGCTTGGCGTTCCGAAGCCGTCTGGGCCGACGCGCGGCCCTGGGCGTCAGGGGGGTCAGCGGCGGTACAGCATCGACCACTTTCCGAGTTGCTCCCTGGCCTCCTCGTCGAAGAGGGCTGACTGCTCGAACAACGAGTAGATCTCGCGGTGGCGTTGGATGTCCCGAGGATCCCGGAAGACGATGCGGCCGGTGAACGACTCCATGGTGACGAGGCGGTCGTCGTACATGGTGAACGTATTCATCGGCCCGCGGGTGAGCCGGGTCCCGTGCGGGATGACTCCGATGCGGACCGTCGGCAGGTGGGTGAGCGAAGAGAGGCGGTCGATCTGGACGGCCATGGCTTGGGGCGGAAGCAGCGCCCACGTCACGGCCTGCTCCGTGAGCAGGAAGGTGAATGTCTTCGACTCGTCGTAGAGCACCGATTGGCGCTCGATCTTGCGGGCCATGACGAGGGTCTTGGCGCCGGGGGAGTGCCCCAAACTGGCCCGGATGTACTCGGGAGTGGCCAGGAGGCCTGTGATCATCGCGGGCAGGAAGTAGCGCAGCTCGGTCGCGTCCGCTTCCAGAGCGGCCAGCTCGGCCTGACGCTTCTCGATGCCACGGCGCCATGAGGCTCGTTTGTCCTGCCATTCGGTGTTCGCTGTTCGAGCCAGTGCGCACACCTCGTGGACGAGTGCAGCCGGAGCACCGAGTGCTCTCAAGATGCGTTCCACATCCACGAGGCTGGGTGTCAGCTTCCCGGTCTCGATCTTGCTGATCTTGCTCTGGGAAATTCCACAACGAACCGAAAGCCGGTCTCCTGTGAGACCGGCTTCCAGGCGAAGATTCCTCAGGGTTTCGGCGAGATCCGCCTTTGATCTACCGAGCTGATCCGGATCGAGTGTCACCCGGCCGATTTCAGGTATTCGGAGAACGGAACGGAGTGGGCCAGGGCGATGCTCTTCCACTCCTGGTACCGGCGCATGTCACCGGTGACCAACTCCCGGTTGATCTGGGTGCCGTCAGACCGGAAGTTCAGGTGGACCACGGACGAGTCGTCGAACAGCCACCAGTCCTGGTCCGGGATGCCGAGGTCCCGCTCGGTGAGGTCGAGGATTCGAATGTCCTCACCCGCCGCGATGTTGCCCGGGATGCCCCAGGCGAACTGGTACCGCTGGTAGTCCGTGAGCGGTCGACGCACCACACGGACGCGGCCGATCGCGCGCCCGGAGGAAACGAAGCCACGCACCCGCTGGTGCCACGCCGTGTTGTGCTCCGGCGGCTTCGGCTCTCCGCGCAGGAAACGGGCCAGGTTATCGGCCTCCTTGGGCATGGTGTAGGTGGGCTGTGCCTCGAACCGGAAGGCTGCGCGCTGGTAGCCGTCGAAGTGGGCGCGCCACTGCTCACCGTCCAAGAGCACGGGCGGCCTCTTCCAGAATGTGCTGGGGAATCTCGACGGCGAACTCTCCAGCGGCCACCTTCAGCGCGGGGAAGTGGTCACCCTGGACCACGACCGTGTCCCGGTCGGTCGCGTACACGTTCGGGCAGTCGTCGTCATCGCAGTTCGGCCCGTCGAACTTGCCGGTGAGGCGCGTCAGTTGCGGTTTCTCGGTCACGCCGGCTCCTTCCGGGGCGGGTAACTCCCGACCCATCAACGACGCTAGGGCCATGCGGGACACATGTCTACGTGCTACCGGGGATATTCCTGATCTGAAATAAGGGCGTTGCCGGGCTGGTGCTGTCGGACCTCGTACGGGCGTCGGCGAATGCGGGACGAGGACTTTAGTTGGCCTCGGGAATACGGCCTTCGGCGTTCTCAAATTCCCTTAACGTGTTCTCGCCCATCGGGAGGGGCGGCTAAGGGGCCCGGCGATTTCCGCCCGAAGCCGGGCGGAGCAGGGCCTGCGCGCGCCCCGAATCGATGTAGGAGGTGCGGTAGTGAACGATCGCGACCTGTACGAACTCGACTTATCGAAGGTGGAGTTCAAGCGTGCGTGTGGCGGGAACCAGGGCGGGGGCGACGATGGCGAGTCGTGCGTGACGCTCGGGGTGGTCGAGGAGGGTGTGTTCGCTGTCGGCGACAGCAAACGGCCGGACCGTGACCCGTTGCTGTTCACCGCAACGGAGTTGAAGGCCGCCGGCATCGACCCGGCCAGGTTCGGGCTCTCGGTCTGAGGCCCGGAGTACCCGAGGTCTCTGGTCCCGGCTGCCCCGTCGTGTGGCGGGCGGCCGGGACCTCGTCGCTTCCGAGGGAGACACGTAGGTGCAGCACTACCACGGCTACGACTGGGTAGGGGATGGCCGCCTGTTGGCGAGGGAGCGGGAACGGCGGCCTGTGGAAGGAGGCGGATTTCAGACCTCGGAGCTGCCGCCGATGATGACCGGCTGCTGGCTGCTGAGACCGGCCTCGCAGGTGCGTGACACCTGGTCGCGGGCGGAGGATACGGTGGTGTGGATGGTCGACCGGTGTCTTGAGCAGGGAATCGGATGTGAGGTGTCAGAGGACAAGCGGCGAGTGCACGCGGTGGAGCAACTCATGGACGGGAACGACGTAGTGTGGGGATCCTGGGTCTCGGAGAGCCGCTGGGCCGGAAACTACCTGATCGTGTGCCCCAACCGTTTCTGGCCGGGTCTTTTCTGCCCGCTGGGGTAGTCCGCCGTCGGACCCCGAGCACTTCCTGCGCAGTGGGGAGTGACGGGCTGTGTGGCCCTTCGGCGGCCTCTTGCGGGGAGCAAGAGGCCGCCGGGAGGTTGCTGGATCTGCGGCGTTCATGGGGGCCGGCTGAACATCACGCTGATCAACCCGGAATGAAGACTTGATGCCCGCCCCGCCCCCACACCCGCCCCGCCACCCCACCCCGCCCGCCGGTTCGGCTCCGCCGAAGCGGCAGGCCAGCCCGGTGCGCAGGAAGTCGGCCTGGCCGACTTCCCACGCATGGGTGGACCGATCGTCACCGCTGGCGTGTGACGGTCGGGTAGTTGGCGGGAGGGCGGTAGTTCCCCCCGCGCCCCGGCCTGCCGCCGGGGCGCGGGGGTGAGGGGTCAGGCCGTGAGGTGGTCGAAGTGCCCGGCCTTGGCGGTGTGGAGCCAGGTGTGGAGTACGGCGGGGGTGGTGGTGACGATGTGGGTGGGGTCGTCGGACTCGCGGATGTGGACCGGCTCACCTTCGGAAGCGATTTCGAGGCAGTTGGTGTTGGTGCCGCTGAAGCTCGACTTCTGCCAGTCGAGGTGGGTCATGGTTGAACCATGCCCCGTTCGGAAGCTTGCACCCCCGTGCCCCGGTCTTTCGCTGGGGCACGGGGGTGAAGGTCAGGCCGTGAGGTGGTCGAAGTCGCCGGCCTTGGCGCCGCCGATCCAGGCGTGGAGCTTGGTGGGGGTGGTGGTGACGATCGTGGTGGGGTCGTCGGACTCGCGGATGTAAACGCGATCGTCGGCGGACGCGATTTCGACGCAGTTGGCTTGGTCGCCGCTGAAGCTCGACTTCTGCCAGAGGAGCTGGCTCATGGTCACCTTCCTTGGACCTTGTAACGGATGTGCTGGATCAAGCCCATCGAGTCACGATAGGTCGCGGACGGCGTAGGGGTGGAAACGGATAGGGGAGGAAGAGCGAGTCCCCTGACCCGGTCGAACTTCTGGTCAAACGCTGCCACGGACTCAGGGTCTCCTACGAAGGTCGAGCCATGCGGATGTTCGAGCAGAACGGTGTGGAGTCGAGCGTGTGGTCCCCGGGCCAACATGAATGGGGTGTCGGTCGATGCATACGTGGTGCAGTCGAACGGGAGGATCTGGATCGTCACGTTGGGCAGCTGGCTCATCTCGATCAGATGGGTCAGTTGGTCGCGCATGACGGTCGGGCCGCCGTACATCATGTGTAGAGCGGCCTCATGGATCACTGCGCGGAGCGGAAGGGCGTTCGTGCCCTTCAGTAGCCCTTGGCGCTGTCGGCGGAACTCGACCTTCCTCTCGTTGTATCCGTTGATGACCTCGCTGTACGCCTTGGTCTGCAAGAGGCCGGGGATCAGAAGGGTCTCGTAGGTGTCTACGGCCGTGGCGCTTGCTTCCACTTCGGCCAGATCGAGAGCCGGAGGAATCACGTCGTGCTTGAACTCGGTCCACCAGCCCCTGCCCGAACTCTCGCTCATGGAGATGAGGCCGGCTCGGTACTCGGGATCCGTGACTTTGCAGAGGTCGAGCCAGGCATTCAGCCGCTCAAGGTTGAGCCCAAGCCTGCCAGCTTCGGTGTGGCTGATGTTGGGGCCTTTTACACCGAGGGCCTCGCCGACCTCCAGAGCCGAGAGGCCGGCGGCGTCTCGAACTCGGCGAAGCTCCTCGCCAAAGCGGCGCTGTCGTTCGCTGATCCCGGTCCTGAATCCCATGGTGTGCCCTTCGAGCGATCGATGCCTACGGAAAGTGTAGGGGCATGCGCGGAGAGTGTTGCAGAGTTGAGGGGGATTCACCTACAGTTCCGTAACACAGCGCCGACCAGGCGAGGCGTCAGTCATGCCTGTCTGTAGGCATTCCTCTGCACCGCTGGGAGACTCCCCATGTGTAACCCCCACCTCAACTCCCCCTCCCTCACCGTGTCCCGCGAGGTGTTGCGCGATGCGATGTCGCGCGCCGGGTACGCCAACTCCTCGATCGGGGACGCCGAGCTCGCCCTGATCGAGCTGCTGGCGAACGCCTGGAGGCACGGGATGACGCCCTCGCCCGTGGTCACGGTCGTCTACTCCGACAAGACCCTCCGCGTCACCGTCGCGGACCGCAGTCCTGAGCTGCCGAAGCGTCAGAAGATCAATCTCCAGGCCGAGTCGGGGCGGGGCCTCCAGCTGGTCGAGGGCCTCACGCACCGCTGGGGTGCCGAACCCCAGGGTCTGGGCAAGCGGGTCTGGTTCGAGCTGGACTGCGTCGCGTGAGCGCCCTGCACCCCCTCCATCCGCGCGATCCCTCCCTCCATCGCCTCACCAAGCAGGACCTCGCCGACCTCATCGTCGAACTCCGCACCGAGGGCCGCGAATTGGGCTTGCTCTGGCCCTCGGCCAAGCCAGGGGAGACCGTCCTGAACGGCCAGGTCCTCGTCTCGCTCGGCAGTGTTCCGGCCAGCACCCCGGTCAACCTCCTCTCGCTTCTTCGCGAGTTCAGGCGCCGCCAGGGTTAGGCGCAACGCGGGCCCCGTCCCACCGGACGGGGCCCGCGCCCGTGTCGTCAGGCCGTGAAGCCGGTGGCGAGGATGTCGAGCCTGCCGAGCAGGGCGTCCGTGAGCGGGTAGGCGGCATCGGCGGCGAGCCAGCGGCTCAGGGCGGTGACGTACGTGTCGAACACCAGGTCGGCGACGTCGCAGGGGTTCAACTCCAGCCGGATCTCGCCCTGTTCGTGCCCCCGGAGGGTGGCGGCGGTGAACGCTCGGGGGGCGGATGCGCCGGGGCCGAAGGTGGCGTGGAGGACTCCGCTGTCGTGCAGTTCCTTCGCCAGCGCGTATTCACGCTCGTTGAGGTGCGCGAGGGCGCGCAGTGCGGCGGCGAGCGCCTCCATCATCGGCGCGTGGGCCTCGTCCTGCCGGTCCAGCACCTCGTGGCGCTGCTGGACCCAGGCGGTGACGAAGTCCTCCTTGCGGCGGAAGTGGTTGAACGCTGTCTGCCGTCCCATGTCCGCGCGTGCGGCGATGTGGTCGTAGGTGGTGGCCGCGTACCCCTGGGTGGCGAACAGCTCCAGCGCGGCCGTCAGCAGCCGGTCCCGGGTCGCGGTGCGGCGCTGGTCGCGGCGAGTTGAAGTCGACGGCGAGGGAGGGGGCGGAGTCGAGGTCACGGCGAAAGTGTACTTGAATACATGAGTGGACTGGAGTACATGTTGGTACTCCAGTCCACCTAGCGAGGAGACCAAGCGATGGTCGTCCCGTACACCCTCGGTCTGCACGAAATCGCCGCCGACACTTACGCCTACCTCCAGCCCAACGGCTCCTGGGGGCTCAGCAACGCCGGGCTGGTCGTCTCCGGCGATGAAGCCCTGCTCGTCGACACCCTGTTCACCGTCCCGCAGACCCGGGACCTACTGGCCGCGATCAAGCAGGCCCTGCCGGCGGCCGCCATCGACACCCTGGTCAACAGCCACAGCGACGGCGACCACTGGTGGGGCAACCAGCTGCTGCCCGATGCCACGGTGATCGCCTCCGAGGCCGCCGCGATCGACATGGGGCGCGACCACCTCCACCAACTCCTCGCCGCGCCCGGCGACGTGCCGCTGCCGCGAGTCGTCCGGGAGATGCGGAAGGTCTTCGACTTCATCGGCATCGTGCCCACCCTGCCGAACCGGACCTTCAGCGGCGAGCTGGAGGTCGCCGTCGGGAAGCGCACCGTCCGGCTGATCGAGGTCGGGCCCGCCCACACCTGGGGTGACGTGCTGGTCCACGTGCCCGACACGGGCGTGCTGTTCGCCGGGGACATCCTGTTCATCGGCGGTCACCCGGTGGTCCACAGCGGGCCGGTGGAGCGCTGGATCGCCGCCTGTGACCTGATCCTCGGCCTGGACGTCGAGACGATCGTGCCCGGACACGGCCCGGTCGTCGGCAAGCCCGAAGTCCGTACCTTCCGAAGCTACTTGGAGCGGGTCCTGGCCCACGCCACGCGCTCCCACCGCGCGGGCGTCCCGGTGCTGCGGGCCGCGCGGGAGATGGACCTGAGCGGCTTCGAGGACTGGATCGACCGGGAGCGGCTGCTGCTCAACATCGGTGCCGTGTACCGGGAGCTGAACGGCGACGGGACCCCGGTCGAGCAGGACCTGCTGGTCCAGCTGGAGGAGTTCGCCACGGAGGGCCCCCGCCTGGCGCCGCGGCCCAGCGCCGAGATCGCGGCCCTCGCCGGGCGCCTGGACGGCCCCGCGGCCGCCCTGGTCGCCGACGGCGCCGGGCCGCTGGCGGGCCGCCCGGTGCTCAATGTCCTGGCCACCATCGGCCACCACCCCGACCTCCTGGTCGCCCTGGTGCCGCTGCTCGCCCAGCTCAACCAGGGCCTCCTGCCGTTCCGTGAGCGCGAGTTGGCGATCCTGCGGACCGCGCACCGCACCGGCTCGGCGTACGAGTGGGAGCACCACGCCCGGCTCGGCTCGGCGGCCGGGCTGACCGGGGGCGAGATCGCCCGGGTGGAGGAGGGGCCGGAGCACCCGGACTGGTCGGAGGCCGACCGCACGCTGCTGCGGGCCGTCGACGAGCTGCACGACGGGCACGCGCTCGCTCCGGACACCTGGCAGGCGCTGTCGCGGAGCCACTCGGCGCCGGAGCTGCTGGAACTGCTGGCGCTGGTCGGGACGTACGGGATGGTCGCCGGGATCCTCAACTCCTGCCGGGTGCCGCTGGACGGCTGGCTGGCGGACCTAAACCTTTAGCGGAGACCGCGCAGGAAGTCGGCCCGTCCGACTTCCTGCGCGGCAGGACCCGCAGGACTCAGCCCTGGGGCGCGGCCTGGACGAAGTGGTCGAACTCGCCGGCCTTGGCGCCGAGGACCCAGGCCCTGAACTTGACCCGGGTGGTGGTGACGATGAGCGATGGGTCGTCGGACTGCCGGATGTAGACGGAGTCGCCCTCGGAGGCGATCTCGATCCACACGTCCTTGTCGCTGCTGGTGCTGGACTTCTGCCAGACGAGGTGGTCCACGGATGCCCTCCTGGGTGGTGCGCGGCGGCCGGAACGAGGGTACTGCTCTCAGTGCACGGTTGGTCGCGTCGTTTCGGTCATGTCAATTCGTGCGAGACGTTGTGCTATTCCATTGGGGTGTCAGTCGTTCCTACACTGAAGCCCCGCCGCACGGGGGCTGCGGGAGGCAGGTTTGCCGACGGGCCCGGGGGAGGCGCGTGTGACTGACCGGGGCTGGGAAGAGGACGACGCCCGGCCGTACTTCTTCCTCTCCTACGCGCACACCCCGAAGGCCGGTGCGCGGGGCGCGAGCGATCCGAACCACTGGGTCAGGCAGCTGTACCGGGACCTGTGCGAGGCGGTGCTCCAGCTCACCACCGTCCCGGACGGGGTCGCGGTCGGTTTCATGGACGAGTCCATGCACCAGGGCGAGCTGTGGGCCGAACGGCTGTCCGACGAGTTGGCGTCCTGCCGGGTGTTCGTCCCCCTCTACTCCCCGCGGTACTTCAACAGCGTTCCGTGCGGCCAGGAATGGCACGCCTTCACCCGCCGACCGGTCTACCCGGCGAACCTCGACGCCGAGCGCACCAGCGGCATCGTCCCGGTGCTGTGGGCCCCGATGAGCCGCTACCGGCTGCCGGACGTGGCCAGCGAACTCCAGTTCAACCACGCGAGTTTCGGGCCCGAGTACGCCACCGAGGGCCTGTACGCGCTCATGAAGCTCAGCTACTTCCGCGCCGCCTACGAGCTGGCCGTGCACCGGCTGGCGGCCCGGATCGTGCAGGTCGCCGAGGAGACGGTGATCCCGATCGGGCGGCGGCTGGAGTTCAGCACCCTGCCGAGCGCGTTCAATGTCACCGCCCCGACCAAGCAGCTGCGGATCTCCGTACTCACCTATCATCAGGGCGAGTTGCCCGCGGACCGCAGCCCCGACTACTACGGTGAGCGGCGTCTCGACTGGCACCCGTACCGGCCGTCCGGCTCGCCCATCGCCCAGCACGCGGTGCGGCTGGCACGGCAGCTGGGGTTCCAGCCGACCGTGCACGAGTTCGACGACGAGGTGGAGTCGATCATCGAGGGCAACGCCGAGGCCCCCGGCCTGCTGCTGCTCGACCGGTGGGCGCTGCGCGACCCGCGCCGGCGCGAGCTGGTCCGGCGCTTCGACCGCTCGGACGCCACCTGGGTGGGCGTCCTGGAGCCGTTCAACGGGGACGACCCGGAGTGCGTCGAATGCGCCGACGAGCTGGTGGAGTTGAGCGACGACGCGCTGCGCATCACTCGGCGGGCCAGCCGCCCGAGCTTCCTCGGCGCGACCGGCCCGACCGGCCCCACCGGGCTGAGCACGCTGGAGGACTTCGACGACGCGCTGCCCCGGGCGGCGATGAAGGCCAAGTACGCCTTCGAGGGGCGCACCCGGGCCGAGCCGGAGGAGCCCCCGGTGCCTCGACCGAGCCTGCGGGACGCGTTCCGACGCCCGGGAGGCGGGTACGGACCGGACGACCCCTTCGACGGGGACGAGAGACCCGGCCAAGGGCCGGACCCGGGAGCAGACGGAAACCCGTCGGGAGGACGAGGAGTTCGATGAGTGAGAACCGCACCAGGAACCTCCGCCTCGGCGGCATCACCCCCGCCGAGGTGATCGCCCAGCGGGAGGCCGAGCGGCAGGCGGCGGAGCAGGACCGCAACGGCCGGATCATCACCTTCTACTCCTACAAGGGCGGCACCGGCCGCACCATGGCGCTGGCCAACACCGCCTGGATCCTGGCCGCCAACGGCTTCCGGGTGCTCACCGTGGACTGGGACCTGGAGGCCCCGGGCCTGGCCAAGTTCTTCCACCCGTTCCTCGACCCGGCCTCGCTGGCCGGCACCACCGGCATGATGGACCTGATCGCCGAGTACCGGGAGGAGGCGCTGCGCCCGGTCGAGCACGCCGAGGGCTGGCACCTGGACTTCGCCCGGGTGCACCCGCACGCGCTCTCGCTCACCTGGCCGTACTTCCCGGGCGGCGGCAGCCTGGACTTCCTCTCCGCGGGCCAGTTCAACCGCGACTACTCCGAGGCCGTCACCCACCTGGACTGGGACATCTTCTACGACCGGTTCGACGGCGGGCAGTTCTTCGACGCCCTCAAGGCCGACATGGCCAAGCGCTACGACTACGTGCTGATCGACTCCCGCACCGGCCTGTCCGACATCGCCGAGATCTGCACCGTCCAGATGCCCGACGACCTGGTGGTCTGCTTCACCCTGAGCGACCAGTCCATCGACGGCGCCTCCCGGATCGCCCAGCACATCCACGACCGCTACCGGGACCGCGGCATCCGCATCCTGCCCGTCCCGATGCGCATCGACGAGGGCGAGAAGGAGAAGGCGGACGCCGGCCGGGCCCTCGCCCGGGTCCGCTTCGACGGGCTGCCGGCCGGCCTGAACGGCGAGGAACTCGCCCAGTACTGGGGCTCGGTGGAGATCCCGTACCGGCCGTTCTACGCCTACGAGGAGATCCTCGCGACCTTCGGTGACCAGACCGGCACCCCCACCTCGATGCTGGCCGCCTGCGAGCGGCTCACCGCCACGATCACCGAGGGGCGGGCGGCCGGCCTGCCGCCGATGGACGAGGAGGTGCGGCTGCGGTACGTGGACGCGTTCACCCGCCGCCGCCCGTCCGTGCCCGCCGACCTCTACCTCTCGTACGTCCCCGAGGACCGGATGTGGGCGGACTGGATCGAGTCCGTGCTGACCAGGGCCGGCTTCCGGGTGCTGCCGCGCGACCTCAGCGCCGGCACCGACCCGCGCGAGGAGACCGAGCGCGGCATCGACTCCGCGTACCGGACGGTCGCCGTGCTCTCGCCCGCCTACCAGCGCTCCCCGCAGGCCAGGGCGCTGTGGGAGTCGGTGGTCAGCTCCGACCCCTCCGGCACCCGGCGCCAGCTGCTGCCCGTCCGGGTCGGCGACGTGCGGCTCACCGCGCCGTTCAGCAACCGCAACCCGGTCGACCTGGTCGGCCGCGACGAGACCCAGTCGATCCAGAGCCTGCTGCGCGCCCTCGGCCGCGGCGACGCGACGCTCGACGACGCGCCCAGCGGCGGGCCGCGCTTCCCCGGCAGCAAGCCCTCGGTGTGGGACGTCCCGCCGCGCAATCCGTCCTTCACCGGCCGCGCCGCCGTCCTGGAGCAGCTGCGCAACCAGCTGCGCGGCGGCATGGCGGCGGTGCTGCCGACCCCGCAGACCCTGTACGGCCTCGGCGGCGTCGGCAAGACCCAGGTGGCGCTGGAGTACGCCCACCGCTTCATGTCCGACTACGACCTGGTCTGGTGGATCGACGCCGAGCAGATCGAGCTGGTCGCCCCGGCGCTCGCCGAACTCGCCCGCCGGCTGGGCCTGCGGGTCGGCGACTCCGTCACCGAGGCCGCCGAGGCCGCCCGGGAGGCGCTGCGCCGCGGCGTGCCCACCTCGCGCTGGCTGCTGATCTTCGACAACGCCGACGAGCCCGCCGAGATCCGCCGGTTCTTCCCCGGCGGCTCCGGCCACATCCTGGTCACCTCCCGCAACCAGGCCTGGACGGGGCACGCCGAGGCGCTCGAAGTCGACGTCTTCACCCGGGGCGAGAGCGTCGAGCACCTGTGCCGGCGCGCCCGCAGCCTCTCCCGTCCGGACGCCGACCGGGTCGCCGAGGCGGTCGGCGACCTGCCGCTCGCCGTCGAGGTGGCCGCCGCCTGGCTGGACACCACCGGCACCCCGGTGGAGACCTACGTCGCCCAGCTGCACGCCGAGGCCGCCCGGGCGCTGGCCGTCGGCCGCCCCGCCGACTACCCGACCCCGGTCGCCGCGACCTGGAACGTGTCGATCGGACGGCTGCGCCAGCAGTCCCCGGCGGCCGTCCGGCTGCTCCAGCTGTGCGCGTTCTTCGCGCCCGAGCCGATCTCGATGAACCTCTTCTACAGCGACCAGATGATCCGGGCGCTGGTGAAGTTCGACGCCGACCTCAGCGACAAGTTCATGCTGGGCAAGGTGATCCAGGCGATCGGCCGGTACGCGCTGGCCAAGGTCGACGCCGGCAGCAACAGCTTCCAGGTGCACCGGCTCGTCCAGGCGGTGATCCGGGCCGGGATGACCGCCGACGAACAGGAGATCGCCGTCCACGAGGTGCATCGCATCCTCACCGGCGCCCGGCCCGTCCTCGGCGACACCGACGACCCGGCCAACTGGCCCGCCTTCGACGAGATCTGGCCGCACCTGTCGCCGTCCAAGGCGCACAACTGCGACGAGGCGGACACCCGCCAGCTGCTCATCGACCGGGTCCGCTACCTGTGGAAGCGCGGCGAACTCGACCGCGCCCGCGACCTCGGCCACGCGCTGGACGCGGAGTGGACCGGCAAGCTCGGCGAGAACGACCGGCAGACCCTGCTGCTGCGCTTCCAGCTCGCCAACGTGCTGCGCTCCCAGGGCAATTACGCCGAGGCGCTGGCGCTGGACGAGGACACCGTGGAGCGCCAGCGGGCGCTGCTCGGCGAGCACCACCCGTACACCCTGATGACGGCCGGCTCGCTCGGCGCCGACCGCAGGGCCCTCGGCCGGTTCCAGGCAGCGCTCGACCTTGACCGCGAAATCCTGGACCAGTTCCGGGAGTTGTTCGGCGACGACAATCCGCGCACGCTCTCCATGGCGAACAACCTGGCCATCGACTACCGGCTGGTCGGCGACAGCGAGGCGGCCCGGGAGCTCGACCAGGAGACCCTCGACCGGCGCACCGCGGTGCTCGGCCCCAAGCACCCCTACACCCTGTCCACCAAGTCCAACCTGGCCCGCGACCTGCGCGAACTCGGCGACTACCGCGGCTCGGTGGACCTGCTCCAGGAGGTCACCTCCGACCTCGGCGACGTGCTCGACCCGGATCTGCCGGAGAACCTGCGCAACGCCAAGTCGCTGGCCGTCTCGCTGCGCCGGATCGGCCAGCTCGCCGAAGCCCGCCGGATCACCAAGGAGACCTACGAGCGGTACCTGGAGCGCTACGGCGCCGACGCCCCCGACGCGCTCGCCTGCGCGCTCAACCTGGCCGCCGACCACAGCGCCTCCGGCGACAAGGAGGCCGCCCGGGACCTCTGCTCCACCGTCTTCGAGGGCCACCGGCGGCTGTTCGGCGACGAGCACCCGTTCACCCTGGCCTGCGCCAACAACCTCGGCATCTACCTGCGTGGCAGCGGCGACGTCCAGGGCGCCATCGAGCGGGGCCGGCTCACCGTGGACGGGCTGACCCGCTCGGTCGGGCCGGAGCACCCGTACACCCTCAACGCGATGATCAACCTGGCCAACGCCTACGGCGACGACGGGCAGAACGAGCGCGCCGAGCGGCTCGGCCGGGCCGCGTACCAGGGGCTGTGCGAGCGCTACAGCGCCCAGCATCCGGACGCGGTCGCCTGCGAGGCCAACCTGGCGATAACGCTGCGGGCCTGCGGCCGGCACACCCAGGCGGCCGAGCTGCGGGCGCGGTCGATCGCCGAACTGATCCGGCAGTTCGGCGAGGAGCACCCCAACACCGTCTCGGCCCGGGGCTGGAAGCGGATCAACCGGGACCTGGAACCGCAGCCGGTCTGACCGGGAAGGGGGCGGGGTACGCTCCGAGGTCATGAACACTCCGCCCCCGGTCCTGGTCACCCGGCGCCTCGCCCCCGGCGTCGTCGAGCGCCTCACCGCGCACCACGCCGTCACCTGCCACGACTCCGACGAGGCGATGGACCGGGCCGAGCTGCTGGCCGCCGTGCGCGACCGGCGGGCCGTGATCACCACCCTGGACGACCGGGTGGACGCCGAGTTCCTCGACGCGGCCGGGCCCCGGCTGGCCGTGGTCGCCAACCACGCCGTCGGCTACCACAACGTGGACGTGGCCGCCTGCGCCGAGCGCGGTGTCCTGGTCACCAACACCCCCGGCGTGCTCACCACGGCCACCGCCGACATGGCCTGGGCGCTGCTGCTGGCCGCCACCCGCCGGCTCGGCGAGGGCGAACGGCTGCTGCGCTCCGGCACGCCCTGGAGCTGGGCGCCGCGCTTCCTGCTCGGCCTGGAACTGGCCGGCACCCCGCTGGGCGTGCTCGGGATGGGCCGGATCGGGCAGGCGGTGGCCCGCCGGGCCCGCGCCTTCGACATGCCGGTCAGCTACCACAACCGCCGTGCCCTGACGCCCGAGCAGGCCGAGGGCGCCGACTGGAAGCCGCTGGAGGAGCTGCTCGCGACCTCCACCGTGCTGGTCGTCACCTGCCCGTTCACCGCCGAGACCCGGCACCTGCTGGACGCCCGCCGGCTCGCCCTGCTGCCGCACGGCGCGGTGGTGGTCAGCATGACCGCCGGCGTGGTGGACGAGGAGGCGCTGGCCGCCGCCCTGGAGTCCGGCGCGCTGTTCGCCGCCGCCGTGGACAACTTCGAGCACGAGCCGGCCGTCCCGTCCGCACTGCTCGCCCAGGAACGCGCGGTGCTCGCCCCGCACCTGGGCAGCGCCACCGTGCGCACCCGGCAGGCGATGGGCGGCCTGGCGGTGGACAACGTGCTGGCGGTGCTCGGCGGCTGCGAGCCGCTGACCCCGGTGAAGGTTTAGGCCCTACCCGGTCATCCCGCCGCCCAGGCCAGCGCGGTGGTCATCACCCGGAACGCCCCGAAGTGCGCCGCGCCGGGCTCCAGGAACAGCTCGGCGCCCGGGATCCGGTCGGCCAGCCAGCGGGAGTGGTCGACCGGTGAGAACTGGTCGTCCGCGCCGTGCCAGAGCCAGGCCGGCACCCGGATCGAGCCGACGTCGAACCCCCAGTCGGCGGTGAACGCCAGCACGTCGTCGATCCAGCCGTCCGCGCCGTGCCGGAACGCCTCCCGGTAGTTGCTCTGGAGCATCCGCCGCAGTCCGCTGTCGGCCACCACCTCCCGGTCGGCGGCCGAGAGTTCGGTGCGCAGCCCGTTCAGCAGCTGGACCGGGTCGGCCTTGATCTGCCGGGAGCGGAACTCCATCGCGTCGGCGATCCGGCCGTGCCCGCGCTCGGCCTCCTGGTACGCGCGGACGTTGGACGGGGTCATCCCCGCGTACCAGTCCAGGCCGGCCGCGTCGCGCGGCGCGAGGCCGACCAGCACCGCCACCCGGCTGACCCGCTCCGGCAGCAGCGCCGCGCAGGCCAGCGCGTGCGGGCCGCCGCCGGAGCGGCCGAGCACCGCGAAGTTCTCCAGCCCGAACTCGTCGGCGATGGTCCGCACGTCCGCGGCCGCCGCGCTCACCCGGCGGCCGAACAGCCGGGTCGAGTCGCCGTAGCCGGGCCGGTCGTACGAGATCAGCCGCACGCCCAGCCGGTACAGCACGGTGCTGCGCGGATGCGGGCCGACCCGGCTGCCGGGCATGCCGTGCAGCAGGAACACCGGACGGCCGCGCGGGTCGCCGAGGGTCTCGACGGCGAGGGTGCGCTCGTCCGCGGACTCGACCATCCGTAACGACACCTGCGGCCTCCTCAGGACTCCGGGTCGGTTGCGTGCTCCCGGTCGGTGGTGGTGCGCACCTCCCGGCGGGCCTGCCAGGTGGTGTGCTCGCGGGAGATCGCGTCCTCGGCGTCCCGGGCCAGGCGGGCCCAGATCTCCTCGGCCTCCATCGACTCCAGGTCCAGCTGGGCGAGTTGGCGCTGGATCTGCGCCAGCTCCTCGGCGGCCAGGGCGTACGCGGCGGCCAGCGGGCGGTACTGGCGCAGCTGCGCCCAGGCGGTGACCGAGGCGGCCACCGCCGAGACGGTGCCCAGCGCGTCGTAGCTGAACGCGCCGAGCGCCCGCAGCACGGCCAGCACCAGCCCGAGCGCGGGCAGCAGCACGCCCAGCACCCCGGCCCAGTGCCCGGTGCGGGCGCAGTAGCGGGCCTTGGCGCGGTACCAGTCGTGCTGCAGCTGGATCCGCTCGGCCAGGTACACCTCCCGGCGCACCGCCAGCGGCTGCCCGCGCAGGTCGCGCATCGCCGCGGTGATCCCCGCCCCGACCTCCGGGACGGCCACCGGGCCGCCGCGGAACGCGCCCAGCACCCGGGCGAGTTGGAAGTCGTACAGGCCCTCGGCGTCCGGCAGGGGGCGCGGCGGCGGCTGGTAGGCGTCGGCCCGGACGGCGTACTTCCAGGCCAGCGTCTTCACCGACTCGGCGGCGGCCCGGCCCTCGTACCAGAGGCCCTGGGGGTTCTGCCGGCTGATCACCACCGCCAGCGCGATCGCGCCGAGGTAGGCCGCCGCGGCCGGCCAGGCCCAGGGCTCGCCGTCGGCCGAGCCGGTCGCCGCGGCGACCACCAGCAGGACCAGCTCCCAGGCGGAGAGCAGCACCGAGCGCCGCTGCCCGCGCAGCGAGGCCGCGTCGGCGGCCCAGAAGAACTCGGGGAGCAGCTCCCGCTCCCGTACCCACCCGGTCCGTCCCGCAACAGACGCCATGTTCGGCCCCCACCAGTCGCTCCGGTCGCTCCGCCCTCCTGCCCCGGGCGGCTCGCCGGTACGCCTGGTGACGGCCGGGGCGGCCGGATGTGGCCGGGAAGTCCCGTGGTTTTGTCCGGTACTCCCCGTGTTTGCTCCGGCACCCAGCGTACGGGGGGTGGTGGGGGCGCGCGACGGCCGGCCGGCGTGCGCGGGCGGCGCAGCCTAGTAGGTGTAGAAGACCCGCTCGGCGTTCTCGGCCATCTGCTTGGCGTTCCACTCGGTGCCGCCCGGGACGTTGCCGGAGCGGAACAGCGGCGGAGCGGGGGCCTCCCCGGCGGCCGCCTTGTCGGCCAGCCGGCCGACCGCCGAGGCGACCACGGCCTGCATCAGCGCGCTGGTCACGATGGTGGAGACCGGGCCGAAGGTGGTCTCGGCGCCCGGGTGGGTCAGCTCGCCGTCACCGACCGCGATCTTGCTGTCCAGCACGACGTCGCAGTGGTCCTTCAGATAGGTGCCGGTCGGGTGCGCCGAGGGCACCTCCTGCGGGTACGCGAGCGAGGTCACCCCGATCACCTTCATGCCGCGGTCCCGGGCGTACCGGGCCAGCTCGACCGGCATCACCTGGCGGCCGGAGAGCGAGATCAGGAACAGCAGGTCCCCGGTGGTCGCCGGGGTCAGGTCCAGGGTCGCGGTGGCCAGCCCGGAGACCCGCTCCAGCGCGCTGGACAGCGGCGCGGGCATCACCGTCACCCCGGCCATCCCGGGGACGTTCAGCAGGTTCATCGGGACCAGCCCGCCGGCCCGGTAGACCACGTCCTGGGCCGGCAGCGCGGAGTGGCCGGCACCGAAGGTGAACACTCGGCGGCCTTCGGACATCGCCTCCGCCAGCAGCGCGGCGGCCGCCTCGATGGTGTCGGCCTCCTCCTCCCGGACCCGCTGGAGGTGGGCGATCGCGGCATCGAAGTACCGGCCGACCAAGTCGTTCATCTGGTGCCTTCGCTCTCTGCCGGTGGGGGATCCGGCCGGGTGGGGTGGTCCGGGTGGTCCAGACCGCCGGTGGAGAAAGCTACGGCGAGCACGGTCGCGCCCCGGCGGCACCGTTGTCAACAGTAAGGAAAACGGCCCCCCGGGGCCCCGGCGCGGGCCCGGTTGCCGGTCCGGTACGTCAGAATTGGCGGTGAGGACACCGAAGAACGGAGCCGGCGACGATGTCTGGGCTGATCGACACCACTGAGATGTACCTTCGCACCATCCTGGAGCTGGAGGAGGAAGGCATCGTCCCGATGCGTGCCCGGATCGCGGAGCGACTGGAGCAGAGCGGTCCCACGGTCAGCCAGACGGTCGGCCGGATGGAGCGCGACGGGCTGCTCCAGGTCGCCGGCGACCGCCACCTCGAACTGACCGAGGACGGCCGTCGCCTCGCGGTGCGGGTCATGCGCAAGCACCGCATCGCGGAGTGCCTGCTCGTCGACGTGATCGGCCTGGAGTGGGAGCAGGTGCACGAGGAGGCCTGCCGCTGGGAGCACGTGATGAGCGAGACGGTCGAGCGCAAGGTGCTCGCCATGCTCGGCCACCCCACCCAGTCCCCGTACGGCAACCCGATCCCGGGCCTGGACGAGCTGGGCGACACCAAGGCCGAGGGCGAGGGCTTCGACGCCGGGCTCGTTCCGCTGGACACCGTCAAGCCGGGCGAGGCCGGGGCCGACGTGGTGGTCCGCCGGATCGGCGAGCCGATCCAGACCGACAGCGCGCTGATGAGCACCCTGCGCCGGGCCGGCGTCCGGCCGGGCTCCACCGTCAAGGTGAGCGCCGGCGTCGGCGGCGTGCTGGTCGGCACCGGGGACAACGCGGCGGAGCTGGGCAAGGACATCGCCCAGCACGTGTTCGTCGCCCAGGCCTGAGGCGCGTAGCGGTCGTGCGAAGGGGCCCGCTGCTCTCCCCCAGCCTCCGGCCGGGAGGTACCCCCACCTGCAGCGGGCCCCTTTCGCCCTCCCCGTCCCTCCCGGCTCCCCACCGCCACCGCCGCCGCCCGGCTTCCCCGTCCGAGCGCCCCTCCGGCGTCCCCACACACCGCAATTCCTCCCCTCGGCCGATCATGGCAATCCTTGAGTGCTGTCACTCGTACGAGGGGCTTTCGCGCCTGACCAGCGGGTACACGGAAGCCTTATCCGGACATGCGTATGACGGGCCCTGCCTCCGGTGGGAGACAAGGCCCGTCACTCGCGCGCGTTGTGTCGCGCGGTGCACACCCTCACCCGATCGGCAGAGGGCGTCCGTTCCAGGAGGCGGCCCCGGCGGCCCCGGCGGCCCGGGCGGACCGGCGCGGGGGCGCCTCGCGGGCGCAGGCGTAGACGAGCGGGCCGATCAGCTCGGCGGCGTCCGGCAGCCAGCGGTTGAGCACGCTGGGGGAGCGGGCCCACTGGGCGTACCCCAGGGAGCCGATCCGGGAGGGCGGGGCGACCGTCCAGTCCCCCTCGCCGCGGGCGACCAGGTCCAGCCGGCCGGGCGGGCGGCCGAGCCGGCGGAGCAGCTCCGGCAGCCGGGCCGCGGCGCCGGGCAGCACCAGGAAGTGCAGCCGCCGCCCGATCCGCCCGGATGCGGCGGGCTGGACCGCCACCGGGCCGAGCTGGAGGTCCATCCGCTCCATCCGGGCGAGCGCCAGGCAGCCGGCCCGCTCCGGGACGTCCAGGACGTCGAACGAGCGCCCGGTGGGCAGCAGGATCGACGCCTGCGGCTGCTCGGTCCACCAGCCGCGCACGGCGCCGGGCCCGGCGCTCGCCGTCCGGGCCCAGTCCGGGTCGAGTGGGTGGGCGCCCGGCAGGGTGCAGCGGAGGTCGCCGCAGGAGCAGCGGACGGTGCCGGCGTCGTCGATCAGCCAGGCGCCCGGTGCCACCTCCCAGTGGCAGGTCTCGGCGTAGCCGGCGGCTTCGGTGAGCAGTGCGGGCGGAGCGGCCTTCTCGTCCTGGCCCGAAACATCGGGGATGTCTTCCACGGGGTGCTCAACTACCGTGTGTGAGGCTGGTTACGGCCCGGGGGCGCCCGGTTGGGTGCATCCCGGCGATGTCACCCGTTCCGGTTAGTCGACCGAGTTGAAGGGCCCAAGGGCAGGCGCAGTGGGGGCGCACGGGAGCATTTCCCAGGGCGCAAGGGGGGTGCGGTTCGTCACCGTGGGTATCCCGCTGGCGTTGCTGATCGCTAACCTTGTGTCAGATTCCTTGGACGGTCGGACAGTCGGCAACAGATCAGCAGAATCGTCGCCCGCCGGCCGGGACCGGAGGGTGTGGGGAGGCGAAGCCCAATGGCCGCGAGACCACTCGTCGCACGACAGCCCAACGAGCGTCTGCAGCAACTGATCCAGGAGGCCAGTTGCTCCAACGCCGGCCTGGCCAGGAGGGTCAACCTCTGCGGCGCCGAGCACGGGCTGGACCTTCGGTACGACAAGACCTCCGTCGCCCGCTGGCTGCGCGGACAGCAACCGCGCGGGCAGGCACCGGCCGTGATCGCCGAGGCCCTGGGCCGCAAGCTCGGCCGCAGCGTGTCGGTCGAGGAGATCGGCATGGCGGACGGCAAGAACCTGAGCTCCGGCATCGGACTCCAGTTCGCGCCGACCATCAACTCCGCCCTGGAGCAGGTCTGCGAGCTGTGGCGCAGCGACGTCGGCCGGCGGGACTTCCTGACCGGGGCGACGGTCGCCGCCTCCGCCCTGGTGGAGCCCAGCCGGGACTGGCTGATCACCCCGCCGGACCCGGTGGTGGCGCGGACGGGCGGCCCCCGGGTCGGCCCGACCGACGTGGCCGCGATCAGGGCGACCACGGTGATGCTGGTCGACCTGGACCACCGCTTCGGCAGCGGCCATGTGCGACCGGTGGTGGTGCACTACCTCAACTCGGTGGTCTCCGGCCTGCTCGGCGGCGCCTACCGGGAGGAGACCGGTCGCCAACTCTTCGCCGCCGTGGCCCGGTTGACCGAACTGGCCGGCTACATGGCGGTGGACACCGGGCAGCCCGGACTCGCCCAGCGCTACTACATCCAGGCGCTGCGGCTCGCCCAGGCCGCCGACGACCGCGGCTACGGCGGCTATGTGCTGGCCGCCTCGATGAGCCACCTGGCGGCCACCCTCGGCAATCCGCGGGAGATCGCCCAACTCGCCCGCGCCGCACAGGAAGGAGCCCGGTCGGTGGCCACCCCGACGGCGATGGCGATGTTCTACGCCGCCGAGGCCCGCGGCCACGCCCTGCTCGGTGACGCCCGCTCCTGCGAGGCGGTGTCGGCCAGAGCGCTGGAGGCGATGGAGAAGCGCCGCCCGGAGGACGACCCGGACTGGATCGCCCACTTCGACGACGCCTACCTCGCGGACGAGCTGGCCCACTGCCACCGGGACCTGGAACAGGCGGGCCAGGCCGAGCACTACGCCCGCCGGGCGCTCGACCTGCACCCGCCGACCAGGGTGCGGCGCCGTGCGGTGGACCTCGTCCTGCTGGCCACCGCCCAACTCCAGCAGCGGGACCTGGAACGCGCCTGCGAGACGGGCGCCCAGGCGGTCCGGCTGCTGAGCGGGCTGCGCTCCAACCGGGGCGTGGAGTACCTGGACGAGTTCCGGCGCCGGCTGGAGCCGTACCGGGAGCAGCGGGTGGTCCGGGAGTTCCACGCCCGGGCGGACGCCGAGGCGGCCTGAACGGGGGCCGACCCGGGAGCGGTGAGGGCCCGGTCCGGGGTCGGCGGTGCCCCGGACCTGTGGCGTTCGCGGATCGTCTGTGCAGGGAGCGTGACGGATGTCCCGCCCACGTGGTCACCCGGTGAGCCGAACCGGTAGCGTGGGCGCGACGTCCAAGGAACTGTGATGCTCCCAAGAACCGACGAGATGTGGTCCGCCGCCAGTGCGCGGTCCTGCACAGGTGAGGAATCGCGTTGAGTCAGCGCCGCTCGTATCCGAACTCCGGTGACTTCAACCTGGACGACCTGTTCCGCCCCGAGCCCGGCCACCCCCAGGGGCAGCCCGGCCAGCAGCCGCAGGGCCACTCGGTGGTGCCGCCGGTGGGGCAGCCGTCCGGGCAGCCGGAGTACCTCGGTGACGGCGCGCACGCGCAGCCGACCCAGGCGATGCCCGCGCAGAGCGCCCCGTGGGGTGCGCCGCAGCCCGGGTACGGAGCACCGCAGCCGGGGTACGGCGCGCCGCAGCACGATCCGGCCCCGGAGACCCAGTACCTGCCGCCGTACCCGGCCGGCGATCCGCAGGCGGCCGGCTACCCGGCGGCGCAGGCCCAGCCTGGCTACCCGCAGCCGCAGCCCGCGCCCGGCTACCAGGCCCAGCCCGGCTACCCGCAGCCGCAGCCGGCCTACCCGGCGCCGGACTACGGCCAGAACTACGCCCCGGAGCAAGGCCAGAGCCTCGGCCACGGCCAGAGCCTCGGCCAGGGGCAGGACTACGGCCAGGGCTTCGGCACGACCATGGCGGGCGGCTCGGAGCGCGGCGGACGCCCGTCCGGCAAGCTGATCATCGGCGGTGTGGTGGCCGGCTGCGCGGTGGCCGGCATCCTGGTCGCCGTCCTGCTGAACGGCGGCGACACCCCCGAGGGGGAGAAGAAGACCGCCCCGGTGGCCGCCGCGAGCACCACCCCCGCCCACCCCACGGGACCGGCGAGCCCGAGCGGCTCGGCCGCGGCCGCGGCCGGCGACCCGGACGTCAAGGCCCAGGCCCAGCCGCTGTCCGACCTGCTGGGCACCGCGAGCGACAGCCGCAGCTCGGTGGTCTCCGCGGTCGCCTCGGTGCAGAAGTGCGACAAGCTGCCCGAGTCCCAGCAGGCCCTGACCGCCGCGGCCGGCAAGCGGCGCGAGCTCCAGGGCAAGCTGGGCCAGCTGAAGACCGACAAGCTGCCCGGCGGCCCGCAGCTGGTCGAGCAGCTCAACGCGGCCTGGACGGCCTCGGCCCAGGCCGACGACGAGTACGCGGCCTGGGCGCAGGACGCCCAGGGCTCCTGCGACGCGAAGAAGCAGGACAACCAGCACTACAAGAACGCCGTGCAGGCCAGCGGCACCGCGACCACCGCGAAGAAGCAGGCCGCCACGCTCTGGAACACGATCGCCGGCCAGACGGGGCTGCCGAACAAGAGCGACGGCGACCTCTAGGGTTCGTCAGGCCGGCGGGCGGCCCCCGGTGAGCGCCCAGCGGATGTCCACGAAGCCCGGCTGCTGCAAGGTCATCCGGCCGTTCTTGACCACCTGGTAGGTGACCCAGGTGTTCACCAGCCGGGGTGAGCCGCTGCTGGGCAGCATGTTGGTGGTGCCCCAGTTCAGTGACGGGGTGATCCCGACGTCGATGCCCTCGCCGCTGTCGAGCAGCGAGGTGACCGTCTTCGGGGTGACCGGCTTGCCGCCCTCCGTCAGCTTCCGCGTCACCGTCCGGAACACCTCGTACGCGACCCAGGTGGTCTGCACGCCCGGGTCGGAGACGTCGATGGTGTGCCCGCCGGTGGTGTCGGTGCGCACCACGGCGCGCAGCCCGTCCCAGACCTTCGCCGACTCCGGCGGGTACCAGCTGGTGACGTAGGCGCCGTTCAGCGGGCCGGTGTCGCCGCCGGTGGAGTCCACCACCGACTGCTGGACGCTGCCGATCACCGAGGCGATCCGGGTGTTCTTCGGGGCCAGCCGCCGGTAGGAGTCCATCAGGTTGCCGGTCGGCTCGGAAGCCAGGGCGCTGGTGACGCAGTTGCCCGCCTCGTCCTTGCCGATCGCCTTGCGGACCACCGGGGTGTAGTCGGAGGACTGCTCGGGCGCCTTGACGTCGGTCAGCTTGACCCCGGCCGGCCGCAGCGCGGTGCCGAGGTAGCCGAGCAGGTTGTCGCCGGCCGGGGTGTCCGGGCGGACCAGGGCGACGCTCTTGCAGCCGGCGTCCACCAGCTGGCGGCCGTTGCCCGCGACCAGCGCCGGCAGGCCGCCGTCCACCGGGTAGGACAGCGGGCTGGCGAACTCCGGCTGGGAGAGCCCGTAGCCGCCGATCAGCGGGATGCCGGCGCGCTCCAGCACCGGCATGAAGGCCTCGCCCCACTGGCTGTAGGAGCCGATCACGGCGGTCACCTTGGCGTCCACCGCCTGCTGGGCGCAGGAGCGGGCACCGTCCGCGGTGTTGTGCTCGTTGCAGGTGATCACACGCAGCCGGTGGCCGCTGAGGCCGCCCTCCTCGTTGACGTCCTTGCCGATGGCGGAGGCGAGCGCGGTCATGCCCGGACGGTCGGCGGAGCCGGTGCCGGCCGGGGCCCAGGTCATCACGGTCAGTTCGGTGCCGCTGGTGGAAGCATCGGCCGATCCGCCGCACGCGGAGGCCGAGAAGAGGGTGGGGAGCAGGGCCGCGGTGGTCGCGGCGGCTGCGATCGGGCGCCGGCGGCGGCGTCGCGCGATCGGGGGACGGGTGTCCTGGAACGAGTCCCTTCGACTGGTCATCGGTCTTCCCTCTCTGGGCGCCCTCCGGCGCACCGGAGCAAGCCAAGCCCCGGCGTCACAAGCCGAGAGGGCCGAAGTGTGAACGGCCGGCGAATGACGGCCGAAATCCGGAGCGGGATGCGTGGAGATCGGGAGTGGAGCACGAACAGACGGGGAACGTACGATCGTTCACCATGTCCGCCAGCACAGATTCTTCGCACCGGTCCGCCCGAAACACCTCCCGTCCGGGGTACCGCTCCAGCACGATGGGCGGCATGCCGCTCAACGACCTGCCCTGGTGGCGCTGGCGAGCCCGACTGCGCTCGGCGCTGCACATGCTGTCCGACCCCGCGTTCCAGCACGAGACCTGGCTGACCGGCCGGGAGGGCTACGGGGACGTGACCGACGCCGTCTACCGGCTGGTCGAGGACACCTGGCTGGACCACTGGTCGGCCGAGAAGTACGTCGGCACGATCTTCCGCGACCCGGCCGAGGCCGCCCTGGTGGACGTCGCGGTGCTGCGGGCCGTGCAGATGCTGCACGAGGTCGGCGCGGACGCCCCGGCCTCCGCCTACCTCGGCCACCCCGGCTGGCCGGAGACCGTCCGGGCCGCCCGGGAGGCGCACGTCGCGCTGGCCCTGGGCGACGGGGACGACCCGGACGCGGCGCCCAAGTCGCTCGACGTGCTGCGCATCCTCACCCGGGTCTGACCGGCCTGACACCTTCCGTCCCGCAGTACGGGCAGCGGGGCGGCAGGTGTCCGGGATGTGACACGCTGGACCATCCACCCACGTCACGACCGCAGAACGGGATAACCCCAGTGGAACAGCAGCCGGCCAGCGCCCAGTACGTCCTCACGCTGTCCTGCCCCGACAAGCAGGGCATCGTCCACGCTGTCTCCAGCTACCTCTTCATGACCGGCTGCAACATCATCGACAGCCAGCAGTTCGGGGACGGGGACAGCGGGCTCTTCTTCATGCGGGTGCACTTCTCCGCCCCCGAGCCGGTCACCGCCGACAAGCTGCGCGCCAGCTTCGCCGCGATCGGCGCCTCCTTCGCGATGGACTGGCAGATCCACCCGAGCGAGCAGCGGATGCGGATCGTCCTCATGGTCAGCAAGTTCGGGCACTGCCTGAACGACCTGCTCTACCGCACCCGGATCGGCGCGCTGCCGGTGGAGATCGCCGCGGTGGTCTCCAACCACACCGACCTCCAGGACCTGACCGAGAGCTACGGCGTCCCGTTCCACCACATCCCGGTCACCAGGGACACCAAGGCCGAGGCCGAGCAGCGGCTGCTCGACCTGGTCGCCGAGGAGCAGGTCGAACTGGTCGTGCTGGCCCGCTACATGCAGGTGCTCTCCGACCAGCTGTGCACCGAGCTGTCCGGCCGCGTGATCAACATCCACCACTCCTTCCTGCCGAGCTTCAAGGGCGCCAAGCCGTACCACCAGGCGCACGCGCGCGGCGTGAAGCTGATCGGCGCCACCGCGCACTACGTCACCGCGGACCTGGACGAGGGCCCGATCATCGAGCAGGAGGTGGCCCGGGTCACCCACGACGTCAGCCCCGACCAGCTGGTCGCGATCGGCCGGGACGTCGAGTGCCAGGCGCTGGCCCGCGCGGTCAAGTGGCACAGCGAGCACCGGGTGCTGCTGGACGGGACCCGTACGGTCGTCTTCGCCTGACCGGGGTTACGGCCGGGACAGCAGCGGGAGCGCGTGCAGCACCTCGCGGACCGCGGCCCGGTCGCCGTGGGTGCCGACCGGCAGCCGGTCCGGGTCGCGGTGGGCGGCGGCCAGCTGGCACAGCTCCAGGCCGTCCAGCACCATCGAGGCCACCGGCTCGGCGCCGGCCGCCCCGCCGTCCTCGCCGTCCAGGGCGATCAGCCACTCGCCGCCCGCCGGGCCCTCGACCACCAGCCGCACCCGCCGGGCGGTCCGGACGCCGTCCCGCGGTGCGCCCGCCGCCCCGGCGTGCTCGGGGCGGCCCGCGCGCAGCCCGGCCAGCGCCCGGGGGAGCAGCCGGACCACCAGCTGGACCATCTGCCGCAGGTGCGCGGTGGCCGGCGGATCGTACGGGTAGGCGACCGCCCGGGCCACGTCCTCGCCGTGCACGAAGCACTCGAAGGCGCGGTCCACGAAGGCGTCGCGCAGCGGCAGCACGGTGAAGCCGTAGTCCACCGGGGTGTTGCCCTGTGGGGCCAGTGCGGCGCTGCGCACCAGGTCGTGGGCCTGCCGCCGCCAGCGGGAGCGCACCGACTGAGGCGCCAGGGCGCCCTGGTCGGCGATCATCCGGGCGGTGCGCGCGGTGATCGCGCCGTACGGGCCGCCCTGCGGCGGGACCCGGGGCGCCGGCGGTCCGGCGGCCGGCTCCTGGGGCGGCACCCGCCGCCCGGCCGGCGCGGCGGGCAGGCCGGGAGCGGCCGGCACCGGGTCGGGCAGACCGAGGGCGAGCGCCAGGAAGCCGTCCACGGCGGTCAGATGGCCGAGCACCTCGGCCGGGCGCAGCCGCGCGGTGCCGCCGTGCCACGGCAGGTCGGCCACCTCCTGCCACTCCTCCGGGCCGAGGTCGCGCAGCAGCGCGTCGAGCTTGGCGGTCTCCGCCGTGTACGGCATTCCCCAGGCGGGGACGGGCAGTTCGGCGGGCCGACGGGTCAGGCACCAGTCGAGCACCTGCTGGCGCAGCGAGCCGGGCTGGTCCAGCGGCTCGTCGAGGGAGAGCCAGCCGGCCGCCTCGCGCAGCCGGGCCGCCTCCTCGGCGCACTCCCGGCACTCGCGCAGGTGCTGCTCCAACTCGGCGGCCTCGCGGGGCGGGCAGGCGCCGAGGGCCCAGGCGCCGAGCAGCGAACGCAGGGCGTCGTGCTGCTCCTCCGTGCTGCTCACGTCCGCGTGCTCCCGTCCCCGCTCCCGGTGGTGTCCGCGGTTCCGTCTCCGGCTTCGTCCTGGCGGGCGCGGTGTTCGGCCAGTTCGGTGGCCAGCAGCTCCAGGCCGAGTCGCATCCGCTGCTTGGCGGCCTGTTCGCTGATGCCGAGCAGGTGGGCCGTCTCCCGGTAGGTGCGGCCGTCGTAGGAGGTCACCGTGATGGTCTCACGCAGGGGTTGGGGCAGGGAGTCGACGACGAGCTGCACCCGAGCGGCGGTGGCCACGACGCGGATCTCCGCCTCGGCGGGCCCGGGGTCGCCGAACGGCCCGTGCTCGGCGGCCCGCCGCGCCCGCAGCCGTTCGACCGCGCGGTGGTGGGTCAGCGCGCCGAGCCAGGAGCGCAGCGTGCCCTCGGCGGGGTCGAAGTCCTCGGGGTGCTCCCAGGCATGGGCGAAGACCTCCCGGGTGAGCTGGGTGGCGGCGGCCTGGTCGGCCAGGATCCGCCCGGCCAGGCCATGCACCATCGGCGCGAGCTGGTCGTAGAGTTCGCCGAGCGCCGTCTCCTCGCCGCGCGCGAGGCGGCGCTGCAACTGCTCGTCCCAGCGCGGGGTCCGCTCCGGGGTGGCCATCGGGAACCACCCTCCTGACCGGGTTCGCTGGCTTACCCCACGGTATCCCGCGGCCGGGCCGCGCCGGAGGCGATTGCGGCAAGAGCGGAACCGTTCGGTGCGGATCGCCGTCCTCACCGATGCCCGTTCCGGTCCGGGGCGTTGGCCTGGGACATCGGTCTGGGACATCGGTCTGGGGCAGGGACCTGAGGCCGGATTGTCGGATGGTGCGACAGTAGGCTGGTGGGACCTCCCGTGCGTCGGTACGAGGCTCGCCAGAGTGAGCGGCACAGTATGCACCGCGCTGTCCCCCGATCGCCGGAATATGCCCGAAGCGCTTGCTGCGGTCCGTCCCCCCACCCATCCTGAGGCGTATTCGTGTCGCGGCCGGTGCCCGACCGACGAGACGGCGCGGACGAGTGGGTGCGCGGGCCCGCCGGCCGAGCCGGCCCGATCGGGACTAAGGCCGAACTGCGAGTGCAGGTGGTGGAGCGGTGCAGGTTCTTCAGGTACAGCTGGCGGTGCAGGCGGACCCCGCCGAGGTCGGCCGGGCCCGCCGGTGGGTGCGCTCGCGGCTGCTGAACCACGGGGTGGACCCGGATGCGCCGATGGCCGAGACGGTGGTGCTGGTGGTCTCGGAACTGGTGACCAACGCCGTGGTGCACACCGGCTGTCCGGCCGTGCTGAGGCTCTGCCTGCCGGTGGCCGAGGACCCGGCGGAGGGGGACGGCGCGCAGGACAACGGGCCGAGTGTCCCGCTGCGGGTGGAGGTCGCCGACGCGAGCCGGGTCGCCCCGGCCCCGCGGCACGCGGGAGCGGACGAGGACGCGACCAACGGGCGCGGCCTGGAGCTGGTCGAGCTGCTCTGCGAACGCTGGGGCTGGTACCCGGACGGCGAGGGCAAGCGGGTCTGGTGCGAGATCGGCAGCGACGCCCGCCCGACCGATCCGCTGGCCGACGTGGACTGGGCGGCTTTGGCGCAATAGCGGCTTTCGCGGCGGCCGTCGGGCGGTGCCGATCACGGCGCTGATCACCGGCCGAAAGGTGACGCAACCATTCCGAATTTCGGACTACCCATTGACGTGACGTATCCGACTGATCACGCTTGGGTGCGGCGCTCCGTCGCGAGGGGACGCCAAGGGGACGTCCGTCCACCGCCGCGGTGCCGCTGTCCAGGGACTTCGTGCCAGCGCGCGGGACCGTCAGCGGCCGGTGGAGGCCCGCTCCTTGGCGAGTGCGGAGGGTGCGGCGCGGGTTCAGGGCTCGCGCGCCGCGGTTGGATGGCGGCTTGCCGTGGCGTGCTCGGGGTGCGTACGGCCTGCCGCCATCCAACGCTTCGCCGGAGTGCGATGAGTTTCGGCCACCCGCCGGTCGGGTTTCAGTGGCTCTCGGAGTAGGTGCGGAAGGCGCGCCGGTAGGCGCTCGGTGCCACGTCCAGCCGGCCGCGCAGCCGCAGCCGCAGCGAGGCCGCGGTGCCGAAACCGGACTCCCGGGCGACCTGGTCGATCGTCAGCTCCGTCCGCTCCAGCAACTGGCGGGCCCGCTCGGTGCGCTGGGTGGTGATCCACTGGCCGGGGCTGGCGCCGGTCTCCTCGCGGAAGCGCCGGGTGAAGGTCCGTACGCTCATCCCCGCCCGGTCGGCGAGCCGGCGCAGCGCCAGCGGCTCGTCCAGGTTCTCCAGCGCCCAGGCGCGCACCGAGGCGGTGCCGCCGGCGCCGGACTCCGTCGGGCTCGGGGCCTCCACGTACTGTTTCTGGCCGCCCTCGCGCCACGGCGGCACCAGGCAGTTGCGGGCCACCGCGTTGGCCACCGCGCTGCCGTGGTCGCGGCGCACCACGTGCAGGCACAGGTCCACCCCGGCGGCCACCCCGCCGGAGGTGAGGACGTCGCCGTCGTCGGTGTAGAGCACGTCCGGGTCCAGCCGCACCCGGGGGAACAGCCGGGCGAAGCGCTCGGTGTAGCGCCAGTGGGTGGTGGCCGGGCGGCCGTCCAGCAGGCCGGCGGCGGCCAGGACGAAGGAGCCGGTGCAGATCGACATCAGCCGGGTGCCGGGCCGGATCCGGGCCAGCGCGGCGGCCAGCTCCGGGGTGAAGCAGGCGTCGGCGATCGCCGGGCCGGAGTCGGCGGAGGCCGGGATCAGCACCGTGTCGGCCCGCTCCAGCAGTTCGGGCCCGTGGTCGACCATCACCCGGAAGTCGGCGCTGGTGGTGACCGGCCGGCCGTCCAGGGTGCAGGTGGCCACCTCGTACAGGGGGCGGCCGTCCGCATCCCTGGCGCTGCCGAAGATGCGGGCGGGGATGCCGAGTTCGAAGGCGATCACGCCCTCCAGGGCGAGTACCGCGACCAGGTGTGCCATGCCGTCCCCCCAGGGTCTGTCGGGTCCGGGCCACCCTAGCGAAGGCCGTGGCCCGATCCTTGCGAAACATGTCGTTCAGGCCACTCGTCAGCCTCCGGGCAGCCCGGAACACTCATCCGGGTGACCGAACGCAGCGCCCTCGCCCCCACCTCCACCCCGCTCTCCGAACCGCCCGCCCCGGCCCGGCGCCCCCGGGTGCACTACGCCTGGGTGGTGGCCGCCGTCTCCCTGCTCGTCCTGCTCGGCTCGGCCGGCTTCCGCTCCACGCCGAGCCTGATGATGGACGCCCTGCACAACGAGTTCGGCTGGTCGCTCGGGACGATCTCCAGCGCCACCTCCGTCAACCTGACCCTCTACGGCCTCACCGCCCCCTTCGCCGCCGCCCTGATGGACCGCTTCGGGGTGCGCCTGGTGGTGGTCTGCGCGCTGCTGACCATCTCGGTCGGCTCCGGGCTGACCATGCTGATGCGCGAGCCCTGGCAACTGGTGCTCTGCTGGGGCGTGCTGGTCGGCCTCGGCAGCGGCTCGATGGCCGGCGCCTTCGCCACCACCATCACCGGCCGGTGGTTCCAGGCCCGCCAGGGCCTGGTCACCGGGGTGCTGACCGCCGCCGGAGCGGCAGGCAACCTGGTCTTCCTGCCGGTCGGCGCCTGGCTGGTCGAGCAGCACGGCTGGCGCTCGGCCGTGGTCGTGGTCTCGCTCGCCGCCAGCGCCGTCGCCGTCCCGGTCCTGCTGCTGATGCGCGAGCGGCCCGCCGACCTCGGCCTGCTCCCGTACGGCGCGACCGAGGCCCCGCCCGCGCCGGTGCGCGACACCCGCGCCCTGGCCCGCTCGCTGCGGGTGCTGCGGGACGCCTCCCGCAGCCGGGCGTTCTGGCTGCTGGCCGGCTCCTTCGCGATCTGCGGCGCCACCACGGCCGGCCTGGTCGGCACCCACTTCATCCCGGCCGCGCACGACCACGGCATGCCGGTCACCACCGCCGCGAGCCTGCTCGCCCTGATCGGCCTGTTCGACGTGCTCGGCACGATCTTCAGCGGCTGGCTCACCGACCGGGTCGACTCCCGGCTGCTGCTGACCGTCTACTACGGGCTGCGCGGACTGTCCCTGCTCCTGCTGCCGCAGCTGCTGGCCGGCTCGCTCCAGCCGCCGGTCCTCGCCTTCGTGGTCTTCTACGGCCTGGACTGGGTGGCCACCGTGCCGCCGACCGTCGCGCTCTGCCGCCGGCACTTCGGCGAGGACGCCCCGATCGTCTTCGGCTGGGTGCTCGCCGCCCACCAGATCGGCGCGGCCGTCGTCGCCGGGCTGGCCGGCCTGGCCCGGGACGCGCTCGGCAACTACGACCTCACCTGGTACGGCGCCGGCGCGCTGTGCGTGGTCGCGGTCGGGCTCTGCCTGGCGCTGCGCACCGGGCGGACCGACCGGGCGGTGCCGGCGCTCAGCTGACGGCCCATCGGTGGGACTGTCGTACCGGAGGTCTAGGCTCCGGCCCATGACGCTCACCTTCACCCTGGACCCGAAGCTCGACCCGGACCTGACGTCGGACATCGTCCGGCTCTGGGCCGACGTCACCAACGCGGGAGGGGCGGTCGGCTTCGTGGCGCCGGTCACCGAGGACGAGGTCTGGGACACCGCCGACCGCCAGTTCGCCGGGGTCCACCCGGACGGCCCGGACCGGCTGCTGATCGCCCGCGAGAGCGGGACGGACCGGCTGGTCGGCGTGCTGTTCTTCGAGTCGATGCGCTTCGACCTGATGGAGCACTGGCGGATGCTCAAGCGGGTCATGGTGCACCCCGACTTCCAGGGCCGTGGCTACGGTGCCGAGCTCCTCGCCGAGGCCGAGCGGGTGGCCCGGGAGTGGGGCCTGCAGTCGCTGCGGCTCACCGCGCGCGGCGGCCTGGGGCTGGAGCGCTTCTACGCCCGCAGCGGCTACCGGGAAGTCGGCCGGGTGCCGGCCGCGATCCTGGTCGCCCCCGGGGACTACCGCGACGACATCACCATGTGGCTCGATCTGCGTTGATCCCGGAGAACGGCCGTACGGGCGGGAGCGGGTGCCCCGTGCCCCGCGCCGCCCGTCAGGCATGCTTGACTGGAGGACCCGCCCTCGCCCCCGCGTACCGAAGAAGGATGTGTCCAGTGACCAGCAACGGCCCGGAGAAGTCGCACGCCACGCTCCGCTACACCTCCATGCGGGTCAGCATCTTCCTCGGCTGCCTGCTGGTGGCCCTGCTGCTCGGACACTTCGGGGTCATCCCGGTCAGCGGCGAGGCCGGCGTGATCTTCCTGTTCCTGCTGGCCGCGCTGGCCTCCGCGCCGCTCAGCTACGCGCTGCTGAGCAGGCAGCGCGACGCGATGTCCGCCCAGCTGAGCGACAAGGTCACCGGGCTGCGCAGCCGTACCGCCGAGCGGATCGCCGCGCAGAACGCGGAGGAGGACGCCGTCGACGAGGCCGCCCGCGCGGCCACCGCCGGCCAGAACTGAGCCCCGTCCCGGCCCGCCCGAGCCCAGCCGCCGTGCCCGACACCCGAGACCCCGCGCCGTCCGAGCAGCCCGCCGAAGGCACCTGGCCGCCGCCCGTGCGCCGGCCCACCGGGCGGGACGTGGCCCGGCTCGCCGGGGTCTCCCAGGCCACCGTCTCCCTGGTCTTCTCCGGCGCCGAGGCCGGCCGGCGGGTCTCCGAGGCCACCCGGCAGCGGGTCCGGGAGGCCGCCGGCAGCCTCGGCTACCGCCCGCAGGCGGCGGGCCGGCAACTGCGGCTCGGCCGCAGCGGGATGATCCTGCTGGCCGTGCCGAACCTCCAAGGCCCGTTCTTCGGCCGGGTGCTGGAGGGCGTCCACGAGGAGGCCGGTCGCAACGGCCTTGCCGTGGTGGTCAGTTCCGGTTGGGGCAGGGCCACCCTCGCCGAGGCCGCCACCGCCGGCCGCTTCGACGGACTGCTGATCTGCTCCCCGGACGACAGCCAGCTCGGCGAGCTGCCCGCCGACACCCCCGCCGTCTTCCTGGACGCCGACCCCGGCACCGACCGGGCGCGCCCGACCGTCGAGCTCGACGTGGCCGGCGGGATGCGCGCCGCGGTCGAGCACCTGGCCGCGCTCGGCCACCGCCGGATCGGCCGGCTGCGCTCCAGCCACGCCGCGTACACCTTCCGGGTCCGGCAGGCCGCCTTCGAGCAGGCCGTCCGCGAACTCGGGCTCGACGTCGTGGAGTTGGGCGTGAGCCTGAACGACGGCCACCGGGCCGCGCGGGCCGTGGCGGGCCGGCTGCTGGAGCGGGCGGACCGGCCGCGCGCGGTGATCTGCGACGACGACGTGGTTGCCTCCGGGGTCTATCAGGCCGCCGCCGAGCTGGGGTTGCGGGTGCCGGAGGACCTCTCCGTGGTCGGCATGGACAACGTCGCGGTGGCCGCGCTGCTCGCCCCGCCGCTGACCACCGTCGACCTGCCCGGCGAGGAGCTGGGCCGGGCGGGCGCTGCCGCGCTGGCGGCGCTGCTGCGCGGGGAGCGGGTGGCGCCGGTCGCGCCGCTGGCGACCTCGCTGGTGCTGCGTTCCTCCACGGCGCCGGCCCGTGCGGAGCGGGCGGACTGATCGTCGGCACCGGCGTGACCTCCTCGGCGAGCGCCTGCGCCGACGTCACCGTCTCCGCGGCCACCAAGCACGGTGGACATGACTGTGCCCGCCGGCCAGACCGCCGGCGGGCACAGTCGTCTCTGGGGGTGGGTCAGCCCACCGGTACGGGCTGCGCGGCCGGGAGGGCCGGCGCCGGGTGGAACCAGCGCCGGGCGCCGAACAGCAGCAGCCCGCCGATCGTGATCCCGCCCACCGCGCACAGCGCCACCGAGCGCAGCGAGCCCTCGGCGAGCTTGCCGGAGACGGCGTAGCCGAGCGAGTTGCCGGTGGCGAACAGCGTCACCAGCCAGGCGAAGGCCTCGGTGACGGTGCCGGTCGGCGCCAGTTCGGCGACCAGCACGAACGCCGCCGCCAGCAGCGGGGCCAGCATGATTCCGGAGAGGAAGGCCAGCGCGGCCATCGGGTACGGTCCGGGCAGGGTGACCAGCGGCAGGTAGCTGACGGCCATCGCGAGGGCCATCATCCAGGTGCGGGTGGCGGTGCTCAGTCGCCACGTGACCGCGCCGTAGGCGAGCGCGCCGAGCAGGCCGCTGAACGCCGCGAGCGCCAGCAGGGCGCCTCCGCCGCCGGGCAGCGAGCCGACGTGCTGCTCGGCGTAGGCGATGAACAGCACGTTCTGGGCGCCGACCGCCCAGCCGGCTCCGCCCAGTCCGACCAGCAGCAGCACCAGGCCGGGGGAGCGCAGCGGTCCGAGCAGCCCGGCGGACTGCTCCCGGACCGGGGCGCGCCAGGTGCGGGCCGGTCCGGTGGTGGCCACGATCAGCGCACCGGCCAGTCCGAGTCCGGCGGCCACCCAGAGTGCGGCGACCGGGCTGAACAGTCCGGAGATGGCGGCGACGGCCAGCGGCCCGGCGACGTAGAGGGTCTGCTGGGAGGCCGAGTCGAAGGCGTAGGCGGTGTCCAGCTGCTTCTCCTCGACCACATCGGGCCAGAGCGAGCGCAGGCAGGGTTCCAGCGGCGGCATGGCGAGTCCGGCGATCGCGGCGCCGACCGGGGCGCCGATCGCGGAGCCGGGGTCGAGGGCGAGCAGCGCGTACCCGCCGCCGGCGACCACGGCGGAGGCGAGCAGGACGCGCGGCTGTCCGGTGCGGTCCACGATCCGGCCGAGCACCGGCCCGCCGATGGCGGCGGCGATCGCGTAGGCGGAGGTGGCCAGTCCGACCCGGCCGTAGGGCACTCCGGCGTCGCGCAGCGCGAGCGCGATCACCAGGGCGGTCATTCCGGCGGGCAGGCGGCCGAGCAGGGTGCCGAGCAGCAGACGGGTGACGTGCGGGGCACGGAGCAGGGCGAGGTAGCCCATCGGCGTCCTCTCCGGGTGGGCAGGCAGGGTCGGGGACGCTGTTGACGTTATACGTATAACCGCTGAACGGTCAATCGGACCCGTGGGAGCGATCTGATGCGGCGTCAGCTTCGTTCGTGCCCGGAGTTCGGGTTCGAGATCGTTCGGGATCAACGGCCACTCTGCGTGATCTCAAACAAGTACTTTGAACATCTCAAACCTTTCCTGCTAACGTATCGGCCATGACAGCCTCGGAGACACTGCGGATGAACGGCCCGGGCCCGCAGCCCGGCGCCGCCCGCCCGTGTGCTCTGGCCGGCGCTGTGGACAGCCCGCGCCGTTGTCGCGCCATGAGCTGTACTGCCATGAGCTGTATCGCGGCGGCACGCCCCTGACCGGGGCCCGACCCCTTCCGTCCGGCCCCGCGCCGTGCCGCCGCCTCCGCCCCACACCTCACCGTCGCAACGCCCTCCCCCGGAGACGCACCCCCATGTCCACAGCGCCCGAGGCGACCTCGTCGCCGTCCGTGCTCGCCCGCATCCGCAAGACGCCCTTCTGGGTGCAGATCGTCGCCGGCCTCGTGCTCGGCGTCGGCCTCGGCTACCTGGCCCGTGCCGCCGACATCTCCTGGCTGGCGACCACCCTGGAGACGATCGGCAAGATCTTCGTCCAGCTGCTCAAGGTGGCCGTCCCGCCGCTGGTGTTCACCGCGATCGTGGTGAGCGTCGCCAACCTGCGCAACGTGACCAACGCGGCCCGCCTGGCCACCCGCACGCTGCTCTGGTTCATGATCACCTCGCTGATCTCGGTCGGCATCGGCATCGGCCTGGGCCTGCTGACCAACCCGGGCGAGGGCACCAACCTGAAGACCGAGGGCCTCAAGGCGCTCGACTCCAAGGGCACCTGGATCGACTTCCTGACCGGGATCTTCCCGACCAACATCGTCGACTCCTTCGCCAAGGTGAACGTGCTCCAGATCGTCTTCCTGGCGGTCGTGGTCGGCGCGGCGGTCATCAAGCTCGGCGCCAAGGCCGAGCCGGTCCTCAAGCTCAGCGAGTCCGTGCTGGAGCTGACCCAGACCGCCCTGTGGTGGGTCATCCGGCTCTCCCCGCTCGGCACCCTCGGCCTGATCGGCAAGTCCGTCGCCAAGTACGGCTGGGACCTGCTGAAGCCCTTCGCCACACTGACCCTGGACATCTACCTCGGCTGCGCGCTGGTGATGTTCGTCGTCTACTCGCTGGTGCTGCGCTTCGCGGCCGGCCTCAACCCGCTGCACTTCTTCAAGGGCGCCTGGCCCGCGATCCAGCTGGCCTTCGTCTCCCGCTCCTCGGTCGGCACCCTGCCGCTCACCCGCCGCGTCACCGAGCGCCTCGGCGTCCCGAGCGAGTACGCGTCCTTCTCCGTGCCGTTCGGCGCCACCACCAAGATGGACGGCTGCGCCTCGATCTACCCGGCCGTCGCCGCGATCTTCGTCGCCCAGGTCTTCAACATCGAGCTGGGCATCAAGGACTACCTCCTGATCGCCTTCGTCTCGGTGGTCGGCTCGGCCGCCACCGCGGGCCTGACCGGCGCGATCATCATGCTGACGCTGACCCTGTCCACCCTGGGCCTGCCGCTGGAGGGCGTCGGCCTGCTGCTCGCCATCGACCCGATCCTGGACATGATGCGGACCGCGACCAACGTCGCCGGCCAGGTCGTGGTGCCGATCGTGGTCGCCGCCCGGGAGAGGATCCTGGACGTCGCCGCGTACAACAACCCCTCCTCGGAGCTGCACGAGGAGGACGAGGCCAAGCCGGTCGCCGTCGCGGCCCCGGTCGCGGCCTGACCCCGAACGTACGGTCGGACGCCTGAGGGGACGTTCGACCGGCGCGATGGAAAGGGCCCTCTCCCGGTGACGGGAGAGGGCCCTTTCCGCATTTTCTCCGTGCCCGAACTCGGGAGTGCCCAGGACTTCGGAGCGGCGGAAGTCCGGATTCGAACCGCGGCTCGAAAAGGCAGGAGGCCCGCCGGACCGGCGGGCCTCCTTGGGTACTGCTCTTGTGCTCACGGTGGCGGCTGTCGGGAGCCGCCGACGGACCCGCGCGGGTCCCGAGCGATCAGATCATCAGAGGATGGTCAGACAGCGCTGACGTTCTCCGCCTGCGGGCCCTTCGGGCCCTGGGTGACGTCGAAGGTGACCTGCTGGTTCTCCTCCAGCGAGCGGAAGCCGTTCGCGTTGATGGCGGAGTAGTGAACGAAGACGTCGGGGCCGCCGCCCTCCTGGGCGATGAAGCCGAAGCCCTTCTCAGCGTTGAACCACTTGACGGTTCCCTGAGCCATGCCGTTCTCCTTGCGATGCGTGTCGGGGGCCACACCGTGTGGCACCCGGTCCGCTGCGCTGATCGCCCTGCCTCCGGACGAGTCCGAAGTTTTTCGATATTGCTGAAAAACTACAAAAAGCCTGCGGTTACATGCTCCGCAGGCTTCAAGTACTGCAAGGGGAATCAAACTGCAACTGAGGGCAACGCTAGCATGCGGCCGCTGTGACGACCAGAGGTCATTTGAGGGGTGGAAGGCGCGTGTCGTAAGGGCCGGAACGGGCGCGGAAAGCGTGTCCGGGCAGCCGGGTGCGAGCGACCGGGATCGGCAGGCATACGCTGCGGGGAGGCACGAACAGCAAGGGAGCGGCGCAGTGGCAGCACCGGAAGCAGCAGAGACACCGGTCAGGCCGCGGGTCGGCCACATCCAGTTCCTGAACTGCGTCCCCCTCTACTGGGGGCTCGCCAGGACCGGCAACCTGCTCGACCTGGACCTCACCAAGGACACCCCGGAGAAGCTGAGCGACCGGCTCGTCGACGGGGCCCTGGACATCGGACCGATCACCTGCGTGGAGTACCTGCGCAACGCGGACGACCTCCTGGTCCTGCCGGACATCGCGGTCGGCAGCGACGGCCCGGTGATGTCCTGCCTGATCGTGAGCAAGGTGCCGCTCGCCGACCTCGACGGCCGCCGGGTCGCCCTCGGCTCCACCAGCCGCACCTCCGTCCGGCTCGCCCGGCTGCTCCTGGAGGAGCGCGAGGGCGTGCGCCCGGACTACTTCAGCTGCCCGCCGGACCTCAGCGCGATGCTCGCCGAGGCCGACGCCGCCGTCCTGATCGGCGACCCGGCGCTGCGCGCCTACCTTGGGCAGGCCGCCGACCTCGGGCTGACCGTCCACGACCTCGGCGAGATGTGGAAGGAGTGGACCGGCCTGCCGTTCGTCTTCGCGGTCTGGGCGGTGCGGCGCGAGTTCGCCGAGCGCGCCCCGGAGCTGACCGCCGCGGTGCACCGGGCCTTCCTGGAGTCCCGTGACCTGTCGCTGGTGGAGGCCGCCAAGGTCGCCGAGCAGGCCGCCCGCTGGGAGGCCTTCGGGCCGGAGGTGCTGGAGCGGTACTTCAGCGAGGCGCTCGACTTCTCGCTCGGCGAGCGGCAGCTGGCCGGAGTCACCGAGTTCGCCCGGCGGGTCGCGCACGACAGCGGGTTCGCTCCGGACGTGGCGGTGCGGCTGCTGGAGCCGGTGGCGCTGCCGGTGGGGCCGGCGGGGGAGTAGCCGGCGGCGGGGGGCGGGGTACGGCCCGGCGCAGCCCAGCGGGCTGGAGCGGGCGGCGGAATGTGCTGGCGTAGGCTGGTTCGGCCGTACCCCAGTAGCACTTGAGAGAGAGAAGGCCGCCAGGTGACCGAGCTCGCAGCGACCACCCTCGATGCGTCCAGCAGCGACCTGAAGGCCGTGCTCGACCGGGCCGCCGCCGGTGGCCGGATCACCCCGGAGGAGGCGCTGGAGCTCTACCGCTCGGCGCCGCTGCACGCGCTCGGCTCCGCCGCCGACGCGGTGCGCCGCCGCCGCTACGCGGGTACCGAGCACATCGCGACGTACATCATCGAGCGCAACATCAACTACACCAACGTCTGCGTGACGGCGTGCAAGTTCTGCGCCTTCTACGTGCCGCCGAAGAGCGACAAGGGCTGGTCCCGCGAGCTCGACGAGATCCTGCGCCGCTGCGCCGAGACGGTCGAGCTGGGCGGCACCCAAATCATGTTCCAGGGCGGCCACCACCCGGACTACGGCGTGGAGTACTACGAGCGCGCGTTCTCGGCGATCAAGGCCGACTTCCCGCAGCTGGTGATCCACTCGCTGGGCGCCTCCGAGGTCGAGCACATGTCCCGGATCTCGGGCGTCTCCGTCGAGGAGGCGATCACCCGGATCCACAAGGCGGGCCTGGACTCCTTCGCGGGCGCCGGCGCCGAGCTGCTGCCGGAGCGGCCGCGCAAGGCGATCGCCCCGCTGAAGGAGTCGGGCGAGCGCTGGCTGGAGATCATGGAGATCGCCCACAAGCTCGGCGTGGAGTCCACCTCCACCATGCTGATGGGCACCGGCGAGACCAACGCCGAGCGGATCGAGCACCTGCGGATGATCCGCGACGTCCAGGACCGCACCGGCGGCTTCCGGGCCTTCATCCCGTACACCTACCAGCCGCAGAACAACCACCTGAAGGGCTCGACCCAGGCCACCGTCTTCGAGTACCTGCGGATGATCGCGATCGCCCGCCTGTTCCTCGACAACGTCGCCCACATCCAGGGCTCCTGGCTCACCACCGGCAAGGAGGCGGGCCAGCTGTCGCTGCACTACGGCGCGGACGACCTCGGCTCCGTGATGCTGGAGGAGAACGTCGTCTCGGCGGCCGGTGCCAAGCACCGCTCCAACCTCACCGAGCTGATCCACCTGATCCGGGCCGCCGACCGCGTCCCGGCGCAGCGCTCGACCACGTACGAGCACCTGCGGGTGCTGGACGACCCGGCGAACGACCCGGTCGACGCGCGGGTCGCCTCGCACATCTCCTCCACGGCGATCGAGGGCGGCACCGCCCACCCGGAGCTGAAGATCCTGGACAACTGAGTCCGTGCTGACCCTGCACCGGGCGGCGTTCGTCCTGCCCGACCCGGCCGACCCCACCGCCCCGTCCATCGCCGACGGGGCGGTGGTGGTGCGCGGCGAGCTGGTCGAGGCGGTCGGACCGTACCGGGAGCTGGCGGCCGGCCGGCCGGGCGCGCGGGTGCGGGACTGGGGTGCGGCGCTGCTCGCCCCCGGGCTGCGCAATCCGTACGGGCACTCGCTGCTGGAACGGGCGTACCACCCGGACCCCCGGGAGGAGGCCGGCATCGAGCCGGTGCCGGACGGGCTGGCCGGGTCCACGGACGGGACGCGGTGCGGGGCCAGTGCGCGGCGGGGGCTGCAGCGGATGCTCGGGTACGGGGTGACGGCGGTGGCTGGGCCCTTCGAGCGGGCCTCGGTGCGGACGGCGGTGGCGCGCTCGGGGGTCGTGGGGCTGCCGGGTGCTGCCGCCGGGTCAGGGCCGCTGGATCCGCTGGCCGTGCTGCCGTTCGCGGAGGCCGTGTACGGGCGGGTGGCGGTCGGGGGCCGGGCGGACTTCGCGGTGTTCGCGGTCGCCGGTGACGGCGGCGCCGTACCGGTGACGGGCGGGTGCCTGGCCACCGTGCTGGGCGGACGGTTGGTGTACCGGCGGCGGTGAGACCGTGGTCACAGCCGGTGCGGCGTACTCGCCAGTAGCCTGATGCCCGTGCGGCGCACGGGACTTCCTTCGTGTGCGGCCGAACTCCGGCGACGGTTCCGGGGAGTGATTGGGCCTTCGTCGTGACCTGAGGGCCCGCCAGCGGATACGATCCCGGACAGGTCTCTCCGTACCCTCACCACACCACCGCCCGTGCCCGCGGGCGGCGGGGCCGCGCCCCGGCCCCGACGGCAAGCCAGGACAGGAAGCATGCGAACCGCGACCGTTCCCCCGCCGCGCATCCCGCGGATGGGCCGTGGTTGGTACCTCGCCGCCGTGCTCAGCGCCGTGCTGGCCGTCGGGATGTGCCTGCTGGGTTGGCGTCAGGCCGACCAGGCCGACCGGATCGAGGCGCACCCGGTGAGAGTCGACGGGATCGTCACCCAGCTCCCGACCGGCGGCGGCACCTACAGCGCCGTCAGCTACCGGGTCGCCGGCCAGCCGCACACCGCGGCCGCCCTGCCGCTCTCGGACCGCGCCAAGCTCGGCGACACGGTCTGCCTGGAGCACGCCGCCGACGACCCGGGCGCGGTGCGGATCTGCGGCGACACCTACCCGCAGCCCGTCGGCGTGGGCCTGGCCAGGTTCAGCGTGCCGGTGGCCGTCGTGCTCTTCGCGGTCTGCCTGTTCCGCATCCGGCGGCACCACAAGGCCCTCGCGGTCCGCGGCGGGCAGGGGAAGCTGGCCGCCAACCTCGCCCTGGCGACCGAGGCGCTGGCGGACGGGATGCCCGCGATAACGCACGGCAAGCGGTCCCGCCGACGGCGCCGCGCGGGCGGGCGGCGCGCCCAGCACTGACCGGGTGTGACCCGGAGTGCGGCCCGGGTGCGCCGGGGCCGGGGTGGCCGGTGGCCGTGCCGTCCGTGCGAGGGTGAACAATGGGCGGGTGACCCGAGCCTCTCTGGACAAGCAGCCGCACGAAGTCGCCGCCATGTTCGACGACGTCGCGGCCAAGTACGACCGCACCAACGACGTGATCTCCCTCGGCCAGGCCCGCGCCTGGCGCCGGGCGGTGGCCGAGGCGGTGTCCGCCGCACCGGGGGACTTCGTGCTCGACCTCGGGGCCGGCACCGGCACCTCCTCGCTGCCCTTCGCCGAGGCCGGGGCGACGGTCGTCCCGTGCGACTTCTCGGTCGGCATGCTCACCGAGGGCAAGCGTCGCCACCCCGAGCTGGCGCTCACCGCCGGCGACGCCACCCGGCTGCCGTTCGCGGACGACACCTTCGACTCGGTGACGATCTCCTTCGCGCTGCGCAACGTCCAGGACACCGACGCGGCGCTGGCCGAGATGCTGCGGGTCACCAAGCCCGGCGGCAAGCTGGTGATCTGCGAGTTCTCCACCCCGACCTGGACGCCGTTCCGGACGGTCTACACCGAGTACCTGATGCGCGCACTGCCGCCGGTGGCCACCGCCGTCAGCAGCAACCCGGACGCGTACGTCTACCTCGCCGAGTCCATCCGGGCCTGGCCCGACCAGCCGGGGCTGGCCGCCAAGCTCCAGGAGGCCGGCTGGTCGAAGGTCGCCTGGCGGAACCTGACCGGCGGGATCGTCGCGCTGCACCGGGCGTACAAGGTCGCGTAGCCGCGTCGGCTGGTCCCGGGGCGCACGGTCGCCCTCGGGACCGGCCCCGGGACGAGCGGCCGGGGGCGGGGGCGCAGCCGGTGGGGGGAGCGGAACTAGACTGCCGGAGACAAAGCCGCCGTCCCCGCCGCAGTTCCAGGAGTGTGTCCACGTGTCCGAGACCGCAGCTGATCTGACGAAGCCGGACAGCCCCGTGGAGAGCACGGCCGACGTCATCGTGGTCGGTGCGGGCCCGGCCGGCTCCACCACCGCGTACTACCTGGCCCAGGCCGGACTGGACGTCCTGCTGCTGGAGAAGACCGCCTTCCCGCGCGAGAAGGTGTGCGGCGACGGTCTGACCCCGCGCGCCACCAAGCAGCTGGTGGACATGGGCATCGACGTCTCCACCGACAACGGCTGGCTGCACAACAAGGGCCTGCGCATCATCGGCGGCGGCGTCCGGCTGGAGCTGGACTGGCCCGAGCTGTCCTCCTTCCCCGACTACGGCCTGGTCCGCAAGCGCGCCGACTTCGACGAGCTGCTGGCCCGTCAGGCCGAGAAGGCCGGCGCCCGGCTGTACGAGCGCTGCAACGTCAGCGGCCCGGTCCTGGACGAGCGCACCGGCCGGATCGTCGGCGTCACCGCCAAGCTCGGCGACGAGAAGCGGCCGGTCACCTTCCGGGCCCCGCTGGTGGTCGCCGCCGACGGCAACTCCACCCGGCTCTCGCTCGCCATGGGCCTGCACCGCCGTGAGGACCGCCCGATGGGCGTCGCCTACCGCACGTACTTCACCTCGCCGCGCCACGACGACGACTACCTGGAGTCCTGGCTGGAGCTCTGGGACACCCGCGACGGCGAGCGCAAGCTGCTGCCCGGGTACGGCTGGGTCTTCGGCATGGGCGACGGCACCTCCAACGTCGGCCTCGGCATCCTCAACTCCTCGCCCGCGTTCGGCGAGCTGGACTGGCGCGAGGTGCTCAAGGCCTGGTGCGCCAGCATGCCGGCGGAGTGGGGCTACACCCCCGAGAACATGACCGAGCCGATCCGCGGCGCCGCGCTGCCGATGGCCTTCAACCGGCAGCCGCACTACACCCGCGGCCTGCTGCTCGTCGGCGACGCCGGCGGCATGGTCAACCCGTTCAACGGCGAGGGCATCGCCTACGCGATGGAATCCGGCCAGATCGCCGCCGGCGTCATCGTCCAGGCCCTCGCCCGGGTCACCGACGCCGGCCGCGAGCGCGCCCTCCAGGCCTACCCGCGCATCCTCAAGGACGTGTACGGCGGCTACTACACCCTGGGCCGCGCCTTCGTGAAGCTCATCGGCAACCCCAAGGTGATGCAGCTCGCCACCCAGCGCGGCCTCACCCACCCGATGCTGATGCGCTTCACCCTCAAGCTCCTCGCCAACCTCACCGACCCCCAGGGCGGCGACGCGATGGACCGCCTCATCAACGGCCTCGCCAAGGTCGCCCCGAACGCCTAGTTCTGCTCCTGCGCCGTCTCCGGCCGCTCGCCCTCGGGGGCGCGGCGGGAGGCGGCGGAGCGCTGTTCGACGTAGGTGAGGCGGTCGGCGAAGACCCGGGCCGCGTCGGGGGTGAGGGTCCGTAGGGCGACGAGGGCGGCGAAGACGACGTCGCAGAGTTCGTGCTGGACGTCCTCCCAGGTGTGGGTGACTCCCTTGCGCGGGTTCTGGCCGGTGGCGCCGATCACGGCCGCACCGACCTCGCCGACCTCCTCGGAGAGCTTGAGGATGCGCAGCAGCCGCTCCTCCTGGGGCGACTGGGTGCCCTGCTCGTCCAGCCATGCGACCAGGTGGTCGACGCTCTCCCAGATCCGGCTGTCCATGCGGCGCTGCTCCTGCTCCCGTGCGGTGTCGTTGGTGCTGCCACCGTACGGGAGCGGGAACGGTCGGCCGGTCCGCCGGGTCAGTGGGTGCTGATCTTCACGTCGCGGATGTTCACCGGGAGGGTGGGGAAGCCGTCGCCGGGGTTGTTCTGGTCGTCCTCGCCTCCGGCGGCGATCTTCTGGAGGACGTCCAGCCCGGCGGTGACCCGGCCGAACGGGGTGTAGGCGGGGGAGAGCTTGGTGTCCTTCCAGACGAAGAAGAACTGGCTGCCGTTGGTGTCCGGGCCGGCGTTGGCCATGGCCACGGTGCCGGCCGGGTAGGTGGCGCCGGTCAGGTTCTCGTCCGGGAACGAGTAGCCGGGACCGCCGCTGCCCGTGCCGGTCGGGTCGCCGCACTGGAGGACGTAGATCCGCTGGGTGGTGAGGCGGTGGCAGTGGCTGCGGTCGAAGTAGTCGTGCTCGGCGAGGAAGCGGAACGAGAAGGTGGTGCAGGGCGCCTTGTCGGTCAGCGCCTCGAAGGTGATCTTGCCCTGGCTGGTCCGCAGGGTCGCGCTGTAGGGCTTCGCCGCCTTCTTGGCGTCGAAGACCGGGATGCCCTTGAAGTTGTCCGCCGGCACGGCCGGTGTGTAGGTGCAGCCGGTGGCGGGAGCGGCGGCCGCGGGGGTGTCCGCGACGGCGGTGCCGGTGCTCGCCACGAGCGGGAGGACGGTGGCGGCGGTCACCAGCGCCCAGTGGGTGCGCTTCACGTGACGGGCCTTCCGGGGGGTGGTGGACGACGGGGTTGTCATGGGGGCATCATCCACGGCCGGTTGGGGATGCGGTAGGGGGTGGTTCCCCGGGCGGCAGTGCTGTGACGGTTCGTCAGTTATGTTCCGGGGTCGGTGTGAAGAGGCCGGAGCGGGCGGCCAGGGCGGCGGCGTCGGCGGCCCGCTCGGCGGTGAGGGCGTCCAGCGGTTCGCCGGAGACGAACAGTCGGTAGTAGAGCGGCGCGGTGGCGGCCCGGACCACCTCGGTGCCGTCCGTCCCGGCGGGCAGCTCGCCCCGGGCGACGGCCCGTTCGGCCACCTCGGCGGCCTGGCGGTGGCGGGCCGCGAAGAAGGCGCGCAGGGCGCCCGCGCCGGCATCCGAGCGCTGGGCGGCGGAGATCAGCGCGGTGGGCGTGGAGCCGAGCTCCGGGTCGGTGAAGACCTCGAACACCTCCCGGGTGATCCGGCGGAGGTCCTGTCGGAGGTCCCCGGTGTCGGGCAGCGGCCAGGGCTGGTCGGCGGAGGCGGCCAGGGCGTCGGCGACCAGCCCGTCCACCCCGCCCCAGCGCCGGTAGAGGGTCGCCTTGTGGACGCCGGAGCGGGTGGCGACAGCCTCGACGGTGAGGTGGTCGTACCCCTTCTCGGTGACCTCGGCGAGCGTGGCGGCGACCACCTCGGCCCGGACCCGGGCGCTGCGGCCGCCGGGGCGCGGGGTGGGGGTGCGGGGCTCCGGCTCGGGGTGGGGCGCCTTGCTCAAAGTCGACTCCAGTCGCGTTAAGGCTTGCCGCCGGGATGGCGACCGCGCGATGCTCATCGTAATGCGACTCCTGTCGCATTACGAGAGGAGCTCGCGTGCCCTGGTGCTGGTCGCGACCGCGTGGGGTCGGCGCACCGCCCCCGCCTCGGCGCCGGCCCGGGACGTGACCCCGGGCCCTGGTCACCGGCGCCGGCACAGGGTGCGGCGGGCGCAGTCGATGGTGACCGCGCCGAGCAGCGGGCCCCTGGCGATCAGGGGGCAGGCGGGCGAGCGTCACAGCCCGGAAGGGACGGTGGTGACCGGCGGCCTTGGCGGCGACCCGGGCCCAGCGCGGGGCGGGCGGGACGTCGCCCCCACCACACCCGGACCTCGCGCGCTTGTGAACGAAGGGTCAAGCGAGCGTTCGGCGCCCCGCCACCCCTGCGAGTGAGCCGCCATAGCACGTCAACATGACGCCCGGAAATTTGCTTCGAGCGACGCATAGTTGATATAGGAACGCGCCCCTGACCTGCCACTTCACAGGTGAATGCGACTAGTTGTGACCATTTGACTTCTTTGCGTTGGCAAATCTGGGCATGTTCGCATTCGGCACCATTCACAGGGTGTCGTAGATCACAAAGATGGCGGCGAACTGCGTGTCGCAGATCACAAGTGGACGGGCATAGGATGCGCTCGTTCCAGGCTTTGTGAACTGCCTCACATGAGGTGGATCTCGGGAACTGGAACGCGGGTTCACCTCAGGGTGACCTACCGGTTCCGATCAGCAGTCAAGGACGACTGGACGGAGGGAGCGGGGGCTATGAATGCCTACGCGCCGATCCTCGTACTCGGTGCCATCGCGGCGGCGTTCGCGGTCGGCTCCGTCGTGATGGCCTCACTCACCGGCCCGAAGCGCTACAACCGGGCCAAGTTGGAGGCGTACGAGTGCGGCATCGAACCGACCCCGCAGCCTGTGGGCGGCGGCCGGTTCCCGATCAAGTACTACCTGACGGCGATGCTCTTCATCGTCTTCGACATCGAGATCGTCTTCCTCTACCCCTGGGCGGTGACCTTCGACGCCCTGGGGATCTTCGGGCTGGTCGAGATGCTCCTGTTCATCGCCACCGTCTTCGTCGCGTACGCCTATGTGTGGCGTCGCGGCGGCCTGGAGTGGGACTGAGCGCGGGGTGGTCCGAGCGCGGGGTGGCTTCCCCACCCGTCCGCCGGCTGCGCGCCCGCTTGTGAACGAGCGGACAAGCCAGAACCGGCCCACGTATCAGCGGACTCGACGGCATTGAGAGGGATCTGATGGGAATCGAGGAGAAGCTGCCGAGCGGCTTTCTGCTCACGACCGTGGAGACGGCCGCCGGCTGGGTGCGCAAGGCGTCACTCTTCCCGGCCACTTTCGGTCTGGCCTGCTGCGCGATCGAGATGATGACCACCGGCGCCGGCCGCTACGACCTGGCCCGGTTCGGCATGGAGGTCTTCCGGGGCTCTCCCCGGCAGGCCGATCTGATGATCGTGGCGGGCCGGGTGAGCCAGAAGATGGCTCCGGTGCTGCGCCAGGTGTACGACCAGATGCCCAATCCCAAGTGGGTCATCTCGATGGGCGTCTGCGCCTCCTCCGGCGGGATGTTCAACAACTACGCGATCGTCCAGGGCGTCGACCACATCGTCCCGGTGGACATCTACCTGCCCGGCTGTCCGCCCCGTCCGGAGATGCTGATGGACGCCATCCTGAAGCTGCACGACAAGATCCAGCACGAGCCGCTGGGCGTGAACAAGCGCCGGGCCGAGGAGCTCGGCGAGGCGCTCGCCCTCAAGGCCACCCCGGTCAGCGAGATGCGGGGGCAGCTGCGATGAACGACCAGGTACCCGAGACCCGCCGCGAGCAGCCGTCCCGCGAGATCCCGGTCGAGGTGGTCGGCCGCCGCCAGGGCATGTTCGGCGCCAAGGGCAGCGGCGACACCTCCGGCTTCGGCGGGCTGGCCGCCCCGATCGTGCTGCCCGGGCCGAGCGAACGTCCGTACGGGGGCTGGTTCGACGAGGTCGCCGACGAGCTGGAGGGCGCCCTGGAGGAGCAGGGCCTGGACCCGGTCGAGGTGATCGAGAAGACCGTGGTCGACCGCGGCGAGCTCACCTTCCACATCGACCGCGGCCACCTCCTCAAGACCGTCCGCATCCTGCGCGACGACCCGGCGCTGCGCTTCGAACTGTGCCTGGGCGTGAGCGGCGTGCACTACCCCGGGGACAAGGGCCGCGAGCTCCACGCGGTCTACCACCTGCGCTCGATCACCCACGGCCGGCTGATCCGGCTGGAGGTCACCGCCCCCGACGCCGATCCGCGGATCCCCTCCGTGGTGAGCGTCTACCCGACCAACGACTGGCACGAGCGCGAGGCCTACGACTTCTTCGGCCTGGTCTTCGAGGGCCACCCGGCGCTCACCCGGATCATGATGCCGGACGACTGGCTGGGCCACCCGCAGCGCAAGGACTACCCACTCGGCGGCATCCCCGTCGAGTACAAGGGCGCCCAGATCCCGGCTCCCGACCAGCGGAGGTCGTACAGCTGATGAACACCCAGCACTTTGGCGAGACCGAGGAAGCGGACGCCCGCGACACCACCGAGGGCCGGGTCTTCACCGTCACCGGCGGCGACTGGGGCGAGGTGGTCGAGGCGGTCGGCCGGGCCGACGACGAGCGCATCATCGTCAACATGGGCCCCCAACACCCGTCCACGCACGGTGTGTTGCGGCTGATCCTGGAGATCGACGGCGAGACGGTGAAGGAGGCCCGCTGCGGCATCGGCTACCTCCACACCGGCATCGAGAAGAACATGGAGTTCCGCAGCTGGGTCCAGGGCACCACCTTCGTGACCCGGATGGACTACCTGACCCCGCTGTTCAACGAGACGGCCTACTGCCTGGCGGTCGAGAAGCTGCTCGGCATCACCGGCGACGTCCCGGAGCGCGCCACCGTCATCCGGGTGATGATGATGGAGCTCAACCGGATCGCCTCGCACCTGGTCTGCCTGGCCACCGGCGGCATGGAGATCGGCTCCACCACGCTGATGATCTACGGCTTCCGGGACCGCGAACTGATCCTGGACGTCTTCGAGTTGGTCACCGGCCTGCGCATGAACCACGCGTACGTGCGCCCCGGCGGCCTCGCCCAGGACCTGCCGCCCGGCGCCGTCGACCAGATCCGCGAGGCGGTGAAGGTCTTCCGCTCCCGGATGCACGAGTACGACAAACTCGCCACCGGCAACCCGGTGTTCAAGGCCCGGCTGGTCGATGTCGGCTTCCTGGACCTGCCCGGCTGTCTGGCCCTCGGCGCCACCGGCCCGATCCTGCGGGCCACCGGCCTGCCGCACGACCTGCGCAAGACCGATCCGTACTGCGGGTACGAGGACTACGACTTCGAGGTCGCGATCGCGGACAGCGCCGACTCCTACGGCCGGTTCCTGATCCGGCTGGAGGAGATGAAGCAGTCGCTGCGGATCGTCGAGCAGTGCCTGGACCGGCTGCGGCCCGGCCCGGTCATGGTGGCCGACAAGAAGATCGCCTGGCCCGCCCAACTGGCCGTCGGCCCGGACGGGATGGGCAACTCCCTCGACCACATCCGCAAGATCATGGGCACCTCGATGGAGGCCCTGATCCACCACTTCAAGCTGGTCACCGAGGGCTTCCGGGTCCCGGTCGGCCAGGCGTACGCGGCGGTCGAGTCGCCCAAGGGCGAGCTGGGCGTGCACGTGGTCAGCGACGGCGGGACGCGCCCGTACCGGGTCCACTTCCGGGACCCGTCGTTCACCAATCTTCAGACGATGGCGGCGATGTGCGAGGGCGGCCAGGTGGCCGACGTGATCGTCGCGGTGGCCGGGATCGACCCGGTGATGGGAGGCGTGGACCGGTGACCAACGTCGAACTCGGACTGCCGGCACTGCCGGCCGCACCGTACCCCGAGGAGGTGCGCGCCCGGCTGGCGGCCGACGCCGCCGAGCTGATCGCCCGCTACCCGCAGCCCCGATCGGCGCTGCTGCCGCTGCTGCACCTGGTGCAGGCCGAGGAGGGCTTCGTCAGCCCGACCGGGATCCGCTTCTGCGCCGAGCAGTTGGACCTCACCACCGCCGAGGTCACCGCGGTCGCGACCTTCTACACCATGTACCGGCGCCGCCCGGCCGGGAAGTACCACGTCGGGGTCTGCACCAACACCCTGTGCGCGGTGCTCGGCGGCGACCAGATCTTCGACGAGCTCCAGGAGCACCTGGGCATCCGCAACAACGAGACCACCGAGGACGGCGAGGTCTCGATCGAGCACATCGAGTGCAACGCGGCCTGCGACTACGCGCCCGTGGTGATGGTCAACTGGGAGTTCTTCGACAACCAGACCCCGGAGAGCGCCCGGCAGCTGGTCGACGACCTGCGGGCCGGCCGCGAGGTGCGGCCCACCCGCGGCGCCCGGCTGTGCGGCTTCAAGGAGACCGCCCGGATCCTGGCCGGCTTCCCCGACGAGCGCCCCGGCGCCAATGACGAGTCCGGCGCCGGCGGCGCGCCCTCCCTGGCCGGCCTGCGCCTGGCCCGCGGCGAGGCGCTGCCCGGCACCCCCGGCACCAAGGTGGTCTCCCCCCGCCCGGAAACCCCCCGCCGACCGGGCAACGGCCAGGCGGGCACAGGCCAGGAAGGGAGCGAGGCGTGATGACCTCCGCCGAGCCGGCCGAGAAGCTGCTCACCCCGGTGCTGTCCGACTCCTGGGACGACACCCGCCCCTGGACGCTCGACACCTACCGCCGCCACCACGGCTACGAGGGCCTCAAGGCGGCCCTCGCGATGCCGCCGGACGACGTGATCGCCCTGGTCAAGGACGCCGGACTGCGCGGCCGCGGCGGCGCAGGCTTCCCGACCGGGATGAAGTGGCAGTTCATTCCGCAGAACGACGGCAAGCCGCACTACCTGGTGGTCAACGCGGACGAGTCCGAGCCGGGCACCTGCAAGGACATCCCGCTGCTGTTCGCCAACCCGCACTCGCTGATCGAGGGCATGGTGATCGCCTCCTACGCGATCCGCTGCGACCACGCCTTCATCTACCTGCGCGGCGAGGTCGTCCCGGTGCTGCGCCGACTGCACGCGGCCGTCGCCGAGGCGTACGCGGCCGGGCTGCTGGGCCGGAACATCCTCGGCTCGGGCGTCGACCTCGACATCACCGTGCACGCCGGGGCCGGCGCCTACATCTGCGGCGAGGAGACGGCGCTGCTGGACTCGCTGGAGGGCCGCCGCGGCCAGCCGCGGCTGCGGCCGCCGTTCCCGGCGATCGCCGGCCTCTACGCCTGCCCGACGGTGGTCAACAACGTCGAGTCGATCGCTTCGGTGCCGCCGATCCTGGCCCGCGGCAAGGACTGGTTCAAGGCCCTGGGCACCGAGAAGTCCCCCGGCTTCACGCTCTACTCGCTCTCCGGCCACGTCACCAACCCCGGCCAGTACGAGGCCCCGCTCGGTGTCACGCTGCGCCAGCTGCTCGACCTCAGCGGCGGCGTCCGGGCCGGGCACCGGCTGAAGTTCTGGACCCCGGGCGGCTCCTCCACCCCGATGTTCACCGACGAGCACCTCGACGTCCCGCTCGACTACGAGGGCGTCGGCGCGGCCGGCTCGATGCTCGGCACCAAGGCGCTCCAGGTCTTCGACGAGACGACCTGCGTGGTGCGGGCCGTCACCCGCTGGACGGAGTTCTACGCCCACGAGTCCTGCGGCAAATGCACCCCCTGCCGCGAAGGCACCTACTGGCTGGTCCAGCTGCTCAAGCGGATCGAGGCGGGCGAGGGCGTCGACGGGGACTTGGAGAAGCTCCTCGACATCGCCGACAACATCAACGGCAAGTCCTTCTGCGCCCTGGGCGACGGCGCGGCCAGCCCGATCGTCTCCTCGCTCAAGCACTTCCGGGCCGAGTACGAGCAGCACCTGGCCGAGCGCCGCTGCCCGTTCGACCCGGCCGCCTCCACCGTTTGGGCCGACGGCCCCCGCCCCGGCCACCAGCCCGCCACCGAAAGGGAGGTGCACGCGTGACGATCACAGAGCCAACCGCCTCCACGAATGGCGAGACCGCGGTCGAACTGGTCACGCTCACCATCGACGGCGTCGAAGTACGGGTCCCCAAGGGGACGTTGGTGATCCGGGCCGCCGAGACCATCGGCACCCAGATCCCGCGTTTCTGCGACCACCCGCTGCTCGACCCGGCCGGCGCCTGCCGCCAGTGCATCGTCGAGATCGAGGGCCAGCGCAAGCCGGTCGCCTCCTGCACCATCCCGGTGGCCGAGGGCATGGTGGTGCGCACCCAGCTCAGCTCGCCGGTGGCCGAGAAGGCCCAGCGCGGCGTGATGGAGCTGCTGCTGATCAACCACCCGCTGGACTGCCCGGTCTGCGACAAGGGCGGCGAGTGCCCGCTGCAGAACCAGGCGATGACCAGCGGCGCCGCCGACTCCCGCTTCGAGGGCATGAAGCGCACCTACGAGAAGCCGGTGCCGATCAGCAGCCAGGTGCTGCTGGACCGCGAGCGCTGCGTGCTGTGCGCGCGCTGCACCCGCTTCTCCCAGCAGATCGCCGGGGACCCGTTCATCGACTTGGTGGAGCGCGGGGCGCTGCAACAGGTCGGCACCGGGGAGGGGGACGACTTCGAGTCCTACTTCTCCGGGAACACCATCCAGATCTGCCCCGTGGGGGCGCTGACCTCGGCGGCGTACCGGTTCCGCTCCCGCCCGTTCGACCTGACCTCCTCGCCGAGCGTCTGCGAGCACTGCGCCTCGGGCTGCGCGCAGCGCACCGACCACCGGCGCGGCAAGGTGCTGCGCCGGCTGGCGGGCGAGGACCCGGCGGTGAACGAGGAGTGGAACTGCGACAAGGGCCGCTTCGCCTTCCGCTACGCCCAGCTGCGGGACCGGCTGACCAGCCCGCTGGTGCGGGTGGACGGCGAACTGGTGCCGGTCTCCTGGCCTGAGGCGCTGGCCCGGGCGGCCGAGGGCCTGCGCGAGGCCCGGACGGGCGTGCTGGCCGGCGGCCGGGTGACGGTCGAGGACGCCTACGCGTACGGGAAGTTCGCCCGGGTGGTGCTGGGCACCAACGACGTGGACTTCCGGGCCCGCCCGCACAGCGGCGAGGAGGCCGACTTCCTGGCCGCGGCGGTGGCCGGGCGGGGCGTCGACCTGGACGGCTCCGGGGTGGAGTACCAGGACCTCGACGGGGCGCCGGCGGTGCTGCTGGCGGGCTTCGAGCCGGAGGAGGAGTCGCCGATCGTCTTCCTGCGGCTGCGCAAGGCGACCAGGGCGACCGGACTGAAGGTGTTCTCGGTGGCCGCGTACGGCTCCCGGGGCCTGGCGAAGCTGCGCGGTGCGCTGCTGCCGGCCGCCCCCGGCACCGAGCCGGAGTGGTTCGCGGCGCTGGCGGCCGACGAGCCGCTGAACGACGACGCGGGCCGGGCTGCCCAACTGCTGCGCGCGCCGGGGGCGGTGATCCTGGCGGGCGAGCGGCTGGCCGCCGTCCCGGGCGCGCTGACGGCGGTGCTGCGGCTGGCGCACGCGACCGGCGCCAAGCTCGCCTGGGTGCCGCGCCGGGCGGGTGAGCGCGGGGCCGTGGAGGCGGGCGCGCTGCCGGGCCTGCTGCCCGGCGGGCGTCCGGTGGCCGTCGCGGCGGCCCGGGCGGAGGCGGCCGCCGTGTGGGGCGGGGCCGAGCTGCCGTCCGGGCCGGGCCGGGACACCGGCGCCATCCTGACGGCCGCCGCGCAGGGCGAGTTGGACGCGCTGCTAGTCGGCGGGGTGGACCCGGACGACCTGCCGGACCCGGCGCTGGCCGACGCGGCGCTGGCGGCGGTGCCGTTCCTGGTGTCGCTGGAGCTGCGGCCCTCGGCGGTGACGGCGCACGCGGACGTGGTGCTGCCGGTGGCGGCGGTGGCGGAGAAGGCGGGCACCTTCCTGGACTGGGAGGGCCGGGTGCGGATGTTCGAGGCCGCGCTCAAGCCGGACCAGCAGATGGGCCGCCACCTCCAGTCGGACCTGCGGGTGCTGAGCATGCTGGCGGACGCGCTGGGCCACCGGCTGGGCCTGCCGGATGTCCGGGCGGCCCGGCTGGAGCTGGACCGTTTCGCCCCCTGGGAGGGCGAGCGCGCGGCCGACCCGGCGGCCCACCCGGCCGTACTGCCCCGTCCGGCCAAGGGCCAGGCGGTGCTGGCGGGTTGGCGCCTGCTGCTGGACAACGGCGTGCTGCAACAGGGTGACCCGCACCTGGCGGGCACCCGGCACCGGGCGGTGGCCCGGATCTCGGCGGAGACGGCCAAGGAGATCGGCGCCGAGGCGGCCGCCGCGCTGCGGCTGACCGGCCCGGCGGGCTCGCTGACCCTGCCGCTGGAGATCACCGACTCGATCCCGGAGCGCACGGTCTGGGCACCGCTGGACTCCACCCCGGGCGGCGCCCACCGCGCGCTCGGCACCACCGCCGGCCACCTGGTCTCGATCGCCGCGGCCGAGCTCGAAGCCGAACCCGAAGCCGAACCCGAAGCCGTGCCGGCCACGGACGACACCGCGGACGAAGCCGCGGGCGAAGGGGAGGACCGATGACTTCGCAGCCGTACGAGACGCTCCACTTCTTCGGGCAGGACCCGTGGTGGCTGGTGCTGCTGAAGGCGGTGTTCTGCTTCGCCTTCCTGGTCCTGACGGTGCTGGTGGCGATCGTCTGGGAGCGCAAGGTGGTGGCCTGGATGCAGCTGCGCATCGGCCCCAACCGGCACGGCCCGTGGGGCCTGTTGCAGTCGCTGGCGGACGGCGTGAAGCTGGCGCTGAAGGAAGACCTGGTGGTCAAGGGCTCGGACAAGGTGGTCTACATCCTGGCCCCGATCGTCTGCGCCATCCCCGCGTTCATGGCCTTCGCGGTGATCCCGTTCGGCCCGGCCGGCAACGAGGTGTCGATCTTCGGCACCCGTACGCCGCTCCAGCTGACGGACTTCCCGGTGGCGCTGCTGTACGTCCTGGCGACGGCCTCGATCGGGATCTACGGCATCGTGCTGGCCGGCTGGTCCTCCGGTTCGACGTACCCGCTGCTGGGCGGGCTGCGCTCGGCCGCGCAGATGGTCAGCTACGAGATCGCGATGGGCCTGGCCTTCGCGGCGGTGTTCATCTACTCGGGCTCGATGTCGACCTCGGAGATCGTGGCGCACCAGCAGCCGACCTGGTTCGCGGCGCTGCTGCCGGTGTCGTTCATCGTCTACATCATCGCGATGGTCGGCGAGACCAACCGGGCGCCGTTCGACCTGCCGGAGGCCGAGGGCGAGCTGGTCGGCGGCTTCAACACCGAGTACTCCTCGCTGAAGTTCGCGATGTTCATGCTGGCCGAGTACGTGAACATGGTGACGGTCTCGGCGGTGGCCTCGACCCTCTTCCTGGGCGGCTGGCGGGCCCCGTGGCCGGTGTCGACGTTCTGGGAGGGCGCCAACCACGGCTGGTGGCCGATGCTGTGGATCACGCTGAAGATCCAGCTGCTGCTGTTCTTCTTCATCTGGCTGCGCGGCACGCTGCCCCGGTTCCGCTACGACCAGTTCATGAAGCTGGGCTGGAAGGTACTGATCCCCGTCTCGCTGGTGTGGCTGGTGCTGATCGCCAGCGTGCGGGCGCTGCGCAACGAGGGCTACGGCTTCGGCCAGGTGGTGCTGTACGTGGGCGCCCCGGTCGGCGTGATCCTGCTGCTGGCGCTGGTGCGGGACGTCGTGAACAAGCAGCCGGAGGTCGAAGAGGCCCCGCCCGAGCGGGAGTTCGACCCGATGGCGGGCGGCTACCCGGTCCCGCCGATGCCCGGTCAGGTGCTCCCGCCGGTGCCGCGCCGGCCCAGCCGCGCCCCGAAGCAACTCCAGGACGCCCTCAACGGGGCCGACCATTCCGAAGGGAGCTGAACCGAGATGTCCGACCAGTCCGATCGTACGGACCGTCCCGAGCGGGGCGACCGCCCATCGATCCTCGGCCCGGCCGCCGGCTTCGGCGTGACCTTCAAGGCCATGTTCAAGAAGCGGCTCACCGAGCAGTACCCGGAGCAGAAGAAGCCCACCGCTCCGCGCTTCCACGGCCGCCACCAGCTGAACCGGCACCCGGACGGCCTGGAGAAGTGCGTCGGCTGCGAGCTGTGCGCGTGGGCCTGCCCGGCCGACGCGATCTACGTGGAGGGCGCCGACAACCGGGACGAGGAGCGCTACTCCCCGGGTGAGCGCTACGGCGCGGTGTACCAGATCAACTACGCCCGCTGCATCCTGTGCGGGCTGTGCATCGAGGCCTGCCCGACCCGGGCGCTGACCATGACCAACGAGTACGAGCTGGCCGACTCCTCCCGGCGGGATCTGATCTTCACCAAGGAGCAGCTGCTGGTGGGCCTCTCCGAGGGCATGGTCGACACCCCGCACGCCATCTACCCGGGCACCGACGAGGGCGCGTACTACCGGGGCGAGGTCACCGGGGCGGCGCCGGGGACGGTCCAGCAGGAGCGCACCGACCGGGAGAAGGAGGCGCACCAGTGATCGCGCGGCTGGCGGAAGCGACCGGGACGACCTCCACGGGTGAGGCCGTCCAGTTCTGGGTGCTCGCGGTGATCGCGGTCGGCGGCGCGCTCGGCACGGTGTCGATGCGCAAGGCCGTGCACAGCGCGCTCTGCCTGGCGGCCACCATGCTGGCGCTGGCGGTCTGCTACATGGCCCAGGGCGCGGTGTTCCTGGGCGTGGTGCAGATCGTGGTCTACACCGGCGCGATCATGATGCTGTTCCTGTTCGTGGTGATGCTGGTCGGTGTCACCAGCGAGGACTCCCTCAAGGAGCACCTGAAGGGCCAGCGGTTCGCCGCGGCGCTGTGCGGGCTGGGCTTCGGCGTGCTGCTGATCGCCGGGATCGCCAACGCGAAGCTGAACCACTTCACCGGGCTGTCCGAGGCGAACGCCGAGGGCAACGTGCCGGGCCTGGCCCGGCTGATCTTCACCCGGTACGTGTGGGCCTTCGAGGTCACCGGCGCGCTGCTGATCACCGCGGCGGTCGGCGCCATGGTGCTGACCCACCGAGAGCACGTGACGGCGCCGAAGACCCAGCGCGAGCTGGCGGCGCAGCGGGTCAAGGACAACATCCAGCTGCCTCCGCTGCCGGCGCCGGGCGTGTACGCGCGGCACAACGCGGTGGACGTCCCGGCGCTGCTGCCGGACGGCACGATCGCCGAGGACTCGGTGATGGCGACGCTGCGCGAGCGCGGCCAGGTCCGGGACGTCAGCCAGGCGATGCTCCAGCGGATGGCGGAGCTGGAGAACACCACGGCGGACTGGCTGGGCCGTCCGTCCTCGGAGCGGCCGGCGGTGGCGGCTCCGCGCAAGTCGCTGGAGCCGGTGCCGGCGAACGGCGAGCGGGCCAAGGCGAACGGCGAGCCGGTGCCGGCGAACCACGTGCAGCGCCCGGCCGACGAGGAGGGCGCGGAGTGAACCCGGTCAACTACCTCTATCTGTCGGCCCTGTTGTTCACCATCGGCGCGGCCGGGGTGCTGGTGCGGCGCAACGCGATCGTGCTGTTCATGTGCGTGGAGCTGATGCTGAACGCCTCGAACCTCGCTCTGGTGACCTTCTCCCGGCTGCACGGGACCTTGGACGGTCAGATCATCGCGTTCTTCACGATGGTGGTCGCGGCGGCCGAGGTCGTGGTCGGCCTCGCCATCATCGTCTCCATCTTCCGGACCAGGCACTCCGCTTCGGTCGACGACAGCAATCTGATGAAGCTGTAGGCGGAGGGCCTTCGGTGAACTCTCTCATTCCGCTGCTGGTGGCGGCTCCACTGGCCGGTGCCGCCCTGCTGCTGCTCGGCGGCCGGGCGCTGGACCGGGTCGGCCACTGGCTGGCCACCGCGCTCGCGGCGCTCTCGTTCGGCTTCGGCCTGGCCCTGTTCTCGGACATGCTCGGCCGTGACGCCGAGCACCGGGCGGTCACCAAGCACCTGTTCAGCTGGATCCCGGTGAACGGCTTCCAGGCCGACATCGCGTTCCGGCTCGATCAGTTGTCGATGACCTTCGTCCTGCTGATCACCGGTGTCGGCACGCTGATCCACCTCTACTCGGTGGGCTACATGGCGCACGACGAGCGCCGGCGCCGCTTCTTCGCGTATCTGAACCTGTTCCTGGCCGCCATGCTGCTGCTGGTGGTCGCCGACAACTACCTGCTGCTGTACTTCGGTTGGGAGGGCGTGGGCCTGGCCTCGTACCTCCTGATCGGCTTCTGGCAGCACAAGCCGAGCGCGGCGACGGCGGCGAAGAAGGCCTTCATCGTCAACCGGGTCGGCGACATGGGCCTGTCCATCGCGATCATGCTGATGTTCGCCGAGTTCGGCTCCTTCGCCTTCACCCCGGTCTTCGGCGGCGCGCACGAGGCGAGCGAGGGCAAGCTGACGGCGATCGGCCTGATGCTGCTGCTGGCGGCCTGCGGCAAGTCGGCGCAGGTGCCGTTGCAGTCCTGGCTCGGGGACGCCATGGAGGGCCCGACCCCGGTCTCGGCCCTGATCCACGCGGCCACCATGGTGACCGCCGGCGTCTACCTGATCACCCGCTCGGCCGCGATCTTCGACCTGGCGCCGGACGCGCAGACCGCCGTGGTGGTGGTCGGCACGGTCACGCTGCTGTTCGGTGCGATCGTCGGTTGCGCCAAGGACGACATCAAGAAGGCGCTGGCCGGTTCGACCATGTCGCAGATCGGCTACATGGTGCTGGCGGCCGGGCTCGGCCCGATCGGCTACGTCTTCGCGATCATGCACCTGGTGACCCACGGCTTCTTCAAGGCCGGGCTGTTCCTCGGCGCCGGGTCGGTCATGCACGGCATGAACGACGAGGTGAACATGCGGCACTACGGCGGCCTGCGCACGTACATGCCGTGGACCTTCCGGACCTTCGCCGCCGGCTACCTGGCGATCATCGGCTTCCCGTACCTGTCCGGCTACTTCTCCAAGGACAAGATCATCGAAGCGGCCTTCGCCAAGGGCGGCACCGAGGGCTGGATCCTCGGGCTGTGCGCGCTGGTCGGTGCGGCGGTCACCGCGTTCTACATGACCCGGGTGATGGTGCTGACCTTCTTCGGGGAGAAGCGCTGGCAGCCCGACGCGGAGGGCAACCTCCCGCACCCGCACGAGTCGCCCCGGACGATGACCATCCCGATGGTCCTGCTGGCCTTCGGCTCGCTCTTCGCCGGCGCCGTGCTCGCCTACAACGACTCCTTCCTGAAGTGGCTGGAGCCGGTCACCGGGCACGAGGAGGGCAACTCCCCGATCGCCCCGCTGGCCGTCACCCTGCTGACCGGGCTCTGCATGCTGGCCGGCGTCGGCCTCGCGTACCTGATGTACTGGCGCCTGCCCGTCCCGGTGGTGCCGCCGGTCGGCTCCCCGCTCACCCGGGCCGCCCGCCGCGACCTGCTCCAGGACGAGTTCAACCACGCGGTGCTGGTGCGGCCGGGCTCGGCGCTCGCCGCGATGCTGGTCTTTTTCGACAGCCGCGGCCTGGACGGCGCGGTCAACGGCCTGGCCGCCGCCATCGGCGGACTGTCCGGCCGGCTGCGGCGGGTCCAGAACGGCTTCGTCCGCTCGTACGCGCTCTCCATGTTCGGCGGCACGCTGGTGCTGGCCGCCATGACTCTCCTGATGAGGTCCGTCTGATGACTCGTCCCGAATTGCATGGGGAGGGCAGGCATATGAGCGAGCGCAGCGAGCGAACCATCAAGCGGCGCGTGCGGGCGAATGCCCCCGCCGAGCGAAGCGAGGTGGACGCATGAGCGCTCTCCTGACCGCCACCTGTGCCGTCCCGGCGGCCGGCGCGGTGCTGACCGCCGCCCTGCCGGCCGGGTCGAACGAGACCCGGCGCCGGACCACCAAGGCCGTCGCGCTGGGCTTCTCGGTCGTCACCCTGGTGCTGGCCGCCGTGGTGGCGACCAGGTTCGACCCGCACGGCGACCGCTTCCAGCTGACCGAGTCGTACAGCTGGATCCGCTCCTTCGGCATCGACTTCTCGCTCGGCGTGGACGGCATCGGCGCCGTGCTCGCCCTGCTCACCGCGGTGCTGGTGCCGATGGTGGTCCTCGCCTCCTGGCACGACGCCGACCCGTCCTCCTCGCCCGCCGACGGGCAGGAGGGGCCCAGCCCCGCTCGGCCCGACGGCACCTTCGAGAACATGCGCCGGACCCAGGGCTTCTTCGCCCTGATCCTGGCGGTGGAGGCGATGGTGATCGTCTCCTTCTACGCCACCGACGTCTTCGTCTTCTACGTGTTCTTCGAAGCCATGCTGATCCCGATGTACTTCCTGATCGGCGGCTTCGGCGACCGGGCCGGCGGCCCCGAGTCGGCGCGCCAGCGCTCCTACGCGGCCGTGAAGTTCCTGCTCTACAACCTGCTCGGCGGCCTGGTGATGCTGGCCGCCGTGATCGGCCTGTACGTGACCGCGCAGGACCAGGGCTTCGGCACCTTCGACCTGCCGACCCTCACCTCGGCGATCGCCGACGGCCGGCTCCAGCTGACCGGCACCGCGGAGAAGGCGCTGTTCCTGGGCTTCTTCTTCGCCTTCGCGGTGAAGGCCCCGCTGTGGCCACTGCACACCTGGCTGCCGAACGCGATGGGCGAGTCCACCGCCGGCACCGCGGTGCTGATCACCGCCGTGGTGGACAAGGTCGGCACCTTCGCGATGCTGCGCTTCTGCCTCGGCCTGTTCCCGAACGCCTCGAAGACCTTCGCCCCGGCGATCCTGGTCCTCGCGCTGATCGGGATCGTCTACGGCGCGCTGCTGGCGATCGGGCAGAAGGACATCAAGCGCCTGGTGGCGTACGCCTCGATCTCGCACTTCGGCTTCATCATCATGGGCATCTTCGCCCTGACCAGCCAGGGCCAGAGCGGCGCCACCCTCTACATGGTCAACCACGGGCTGTCCACGGCGGCCTGGATGCTGGTGGCCGGCTTCCTGATCTCGCGTCGCGGCTCGCGGCTGATCGCCGACTACGGCGGCGTGCAGAAGGTCGCCCCGGTGCTCGCCGGGACGTTCCTGATCGGCAGCCTGGCCACCCTGTCGCTGCCCGGTCTGGCTCCGTTCGTCAGCGAGTTCCTGGTGCTGGTGGGCACCTTCACCCGCTACCCGGCGATCGGCGTCGTGGCCACCTTCGGCATCGTGCTGGCCGCGCTGTACGCCCTGCTGCTGTACCAGCGCACCATGACCGGCCCGGTGCGGGAGGGGGTGCGGACGATGCCCGACCTCAAGGCCCGCGAACTCGCGGTGGTCGCCCCGCTGGTGGCGCTGACCATCCTGCTCGGCGTCTACCCCAAGCCGCTCACCGATCTGGTCAACCCCTCGGTGAACGCGACGCTCTCGCAGATCCACCAGACCGACCCGGCGCCGGCCCACCCGGTCGCCGCCACCTCAGGAGGTGAGCAGAAGTGAACGCCACCGCGATGCTCGCCGCCGCGGGCGGCAACACCGCCAGCATCCCGGCGCCGCACATCGAGTACGGCCGACTCTCCCCGATGCTCGTGGTGTTCGCCGTCGCCGTGGTCGGTGTCCTGGTCGAGGCCTTCGTGCCCCGCCGGTACCGGCACTGGACACAGGTGACGCTCGCCCTGGGCGGGCTGGTCGGTGCCTTCGTCGCCGTGGTGGTGCTGGCCGTGCAGAGCGACGGCTTCACCCGGATCGACCTGCTGGCCATGGAGACCGTCGCGATGGACGGCCCGGCGCTGTTCCTCCAGGGCGTGATCCTGCTGGTCTCGGTGGTCGCGGTGCTCACCTACGCCGAGCGGAAGCTGGAGCCCAAGGCCGGCGGCCTGCCCGCCGACGCCTTCGCGGCCCAGGCCGCCGCCACCCCCGGCGGCGAGCAGGAGCGGGCCGCGATCCGGGCCGGCTTCGCCACCACCGAGGTCTTCCCGCTCACCATGTTCGCGGTCGCCGGCATGCTGCTGTTCCCCGCCGCCAACGACCTGCTGACCATGTTCGTGGCGCTGGAGGTCTTCTCGCTGCCGCTGTACCTGCTGTGCGCGCTGGCCCGGCGCCGCCGGCTGCTCTCCCAGGAGGCGGCGGTCAAGTACTTCCTGCTCGGCGCCTTCGCCTCGGCGTTCTTCCTGTTCGGCACCGCGCTGCTGTACGGCTACGCGGGCAGCGTGAAGCTCGGCGACATCGGCGACGTCATCTCCGGCAAGGCGATGACCACCCCCGCGCAGCTGAGCACCACCCAGAGCGACGCGCTGGTGCTGACCGGCCTGGCGATGCTGGCGGTCGCCCTGCTGTTCAAGGTCGCCGCGGTGCCCTTCCACTCCTGGACGCCGGACGTCTACCAGGGCGCGCCGACCCCGGTGACCGGCTTCATGGCCGCCGCCACCAAGGTCGCGGCCTTCGGCGCCTTCCTGCGGCTGTTCTACGTGGCCTTCCCCGGCCTGCGGCTGGACTGGCGGCCGGTGCTGTGGGGGGTGGCGATCCTGACCATGGTGGTGGGCGCCGTCCTCGCGGTGACCCAGCAGGACGTCAAGCGCCTGCTGGCGTACTCCTCGATCGCGCACGCCGGGTTCATCCTGACCGGCGTGATCGCCGTCAACAAGCAGGGCATCTCCTCGGTGCTCTTCTACCTGCTGGCGTACTCCTTCGTGACGCTCGGCGCGTTCGCCGTGGTCACCCTGGTGCGCGACTCCAAGGGCGAGGCGACCCATCTGTCCAGCTGGGCCGGGCTCGGACGGCGCTCGCCGCTGCTGGCGGCGGTGTTCGCGCTGTTCCTGCTGGCCTTCGCCGGGATCCCGCTGACGTCCGGCTTCACCGGGAAGTTCGCGGTCTTCCAGGCCGCGGCCAGCGGCGGGGCGACCCCGCTGGTGGTCGTCGGTGTGCTCAGTTCGGCGGTGGCGGCGTTCTTCTACATCAGGGTCATCGTGCTGATGTTCTTCTCGGACCCGCAGCCGGGCGGCCCCACGGTGGCGATCCCGAGCGCCTTCACGGCGACCGCGATCGGGGTGGGGGTGCTGGTCACGCTGGGCCTGGGACTGCTGCCGCAGTACTTCCTCGACCTGGCCTCCAAGGCCTCACTGTTCGTGCGCTGACCTTCGGGCCGACCTCGCGCCGGCCTTTATGTCCACCGCTCCAGACCAAGGCCCCGTCCGGGTCGCGCTCCGTCCGCGCGGCCCGGGCGGGGCCGTGTCGCGAGCCGGGAGCCGGGGGAGTCCCGAGGGCCCTCCCGCCTTTGATTCCGGCCGAATTCGCACCCGCCGCCGGGCGCCCCCTACAGCTCCCCTGACCAGGGCGTCAAGCCCGATCATGACAGGATCCGCACGCCCGTGCAGTGATCCACTCGCGACCGGATACCCTGCCTGTATGGCCAGCGGCGGCACTCAGGGACCAGGCCGCTAGATCGACCAGGGACAGAGGAGTGGTCTTCGTGACCGTCGTGGAACCCTTCGGGCTCAGCGTGCAGGACCGCGACCTGACCCGGGACGTCCAGGCCGGACTGGACGCGGTGGAGGCGGCGCTCGGCGAGGCCGTCAAGAGCGACGTCCCGTTCATCACCGTCACCGCCAGCCACCTCCTGGAGGCCGGCGGCAAGCGCTTCCGTCCGCTGCTCCTGCTGCTGGCCGCCCAGTTCGGCGACCCGGGGGCGCCCGGCGTGGTGCCCGCCGCCGTCGTGGTCGAGCTGACCCACCTGGCCACCCTGTACCACGACGACGTCATGGACGAGGCGCCGGTGCGCCGGGGTGCCCCGAGCGCCAACTCCCGCTGGGACAACTCCGTCGCCATCCTCACCGGCGACTTCCTCTTCTCCCGCGCCTCCCGGGTGCTCGCCGACCTCGGCCCGGAGGCCGTGCGGATGCAGGCCGAGGCGTTCGAGCGGCTGGTCACCGGCCAGATCCTGGAGACCCGCGGCCCCGGCCCCGAGACGGACCCGCTGCTCCACTACCTGGACGTCCTGGAAGGCAAGACCGGCTCGCTGATCGCCGTCGCCTGCCGGATAGGAGCGCTGATGGCCGGTGCCGAGCGCGAGCTGGTGGACACCCTCGGCGAGTTCGGCGAGCGGATCGGCATCGCCTTCCAGCTGGCCGACGACGTGCTCGACATCGCCAGCGACGGCCATGAGTCCGGCAAGACCCCCGGCACCGACCTGCGCGAGGGCGTGCTGACGCTGCCGACCCTGCTGCTCCAGCAGATGCCCGCCGACCCGTCCGACCCGGACGACACCCGGCTGCGCGAACTGCTCGACCAGGACCTCGCCGACGACGAGCTGCACGCCGAGGCGCTGCGCCTGCTGCGCGCCCACCCGGCGCTGGAGCGCGCCCGCGCCGAGACGCTGCGCCGGGCCGAGGAGGCCCGGGCGCTGCTCGCCCCGCTGCCGGACTGCGCGGCGAAGACCGCTCTGGTGGGCCTCTGCGACGCGGTGGCGATCCGCACCATCTGAGCCGCTCCGGGGCGGGGACGGGGCCCGTCCTCGGGCAGGCCCCGGATGGGGGAGACTGACTCCCGTCAGCACTCTCCTGCCGGGAAGGTCGCCATGCGTCGCGTCGTCATCGCCGAGGACTCCGTACTGCTGAGGGAGGGGCTGACCCGGCTGCTCACCGACCGCGGCCTGGAGGTCGTCGCGGGAGTCGGGGACGGCGATGCCCTGGTGAAGACCATCCACGAGCTGGCCGCGGCCGACGCCCTGCCGGACGTCGTGGTCTCCGACGTGCGGATGCCCCCGTCCCACACCGACGAGGGCCTGCGCGCCTGCGTCGAGCTGCGCGGCCGCTACCCGCAGCTGGGCGTGCTGGTGCTGTCGCAATTCGTGGAGGAACGTTACGCCTCGGAGCTGCTGGCCGGCTCCACCCGGGGCGTCGGCTACCTGCTCAAGGACCGGGTCGCCGAGGTGCGCGAGTTCGCCGACGCGGTGGTGCGGGTCGCCGAGGGCGGCACCGCGCTGGACCCGGAGGTGGTGCAGCAGCTCCTCAGCCGCAGTCGCAAGGGCGACGTTCTGGCCAATCTCACGCCGCGCGAGCGCGAGGTGCTCGGGCTGATGGCCGAGGGCCGCACCAACGCGGCGGTGGCCAAGCAGCTCGTCGTCTCCGACGGCGCGGTGGAGAAGCACGTCAGCAACATCTTCCTCAAACTGGGTCTGGCCCAGAGCGCGGAGGACCACCGCCGGGTACTGGCCGTGCTCACCTACCTCAACTCCTGAGGCCCCGGGGGCGCATCTCGGCCATCCGTTCGCCATGCCCTCGCGCCCGCCCGCCGGAGCCGGAAGGATCTCCACCGGGCGGGTGTTGACACTCATGTGCGGTGCAGTCGCGGGCCGGTGAAATCTGCCGTGGCTCCGGCCGTCGTCGTGTCAGCCCGCATAGGATGCGAGAGGTGCACCAAGCGGACGGGGCACGGGGCCGCGCCCGCGGTGGTGCGCCCACGAGGAGGTCCGCGGCAGTGACCAGTCAGGTCGATCAGTCAGAGGCAGTGGACGGCTCGGACGGCGAGGAGGCCCGTACCGGGAGCGGCGACGCTCACCCCGGCTCGGCCGCGCCCGCCGACCCACCAACCCCGGGTGGCCCACCGGTGAAGGGGGCCAAGCCGATCCGCAGACTCGATCGGGTGATCATTCGCTTCGCCGGGGATTCCGGTGACGGGATGCAGCTCACCGGTGACCGGTTCACCTCGGAGACGGCGTCGTTCGGCAACGACCTCTCCACGCTGCCGAACTTCCCGGCCGAGATCCGGGCGCCCGCCGGGACGCTGCCGGGGGTCTCGTCCTTCCAGCTGCACTTCGCGGACCACGACATCCTCACCCCGGGCGACGCCCCCAACGTGCTGGTCGCGATGAACCCCGCCGCGTTGAAGGCGAACCTGGCGGACCTGCCGCGCGGCGCCCAGATCATCGTCAACACCGACGAATTCACCAAACGCGCGCTGGCGAAGGTCGGCTACCAGGCGGACCCGCTCGGCGACGGCTCGCTGGAGGGCTTCCACCTCCACAAGGTGCCGCTGACGACGCTGACCCTGGAAGCCCTGAAGGACTCCGGCCTGGCTCGCAAGGACGCCGAACGGGCGAAGAACATGTTCGCCCTGGGTCTGCTCTCCTGGATGTACCACCGGCCCACGCACGGAACCGAAGCCTTCCTGCGCAGCAAGTTCGCGAAGAAGCCGCAGATCGCCGAGGCGAACATCAGCGCCTTCCGGGCGGGGTGGAACTTCGGCGAGACCACCGAGTCGTTCGCCGTCTCCTACGAGGTGCCGCCCGCCAAGCTCCCCGCCGGGCGCTACCGCAACATCTCCGGCAACCTCGCCCTGTCCTACGGCCTGATCGCCGCCGCGAAGCGCTGCAACCTGCCCCTCTACCTGGGCTCCTACCCGATCACCCCGGCCTCGGACATCCTCCACGAGCTGTCCCGGCACAAGAACTTCGGCGTGCGGACCTTCCAGGCCGAGGATGAGATCGCCGGCATCGGCGCAGCCCTGGGTGCGGCGTTCGGCGGGGCGCTCGGGGTGACGACGACCTCGGGGCCGGGCGTGGCGCTGAAGTCGGAGACGATCGGGCTGGCGGTGTCGCTGGAGCTGCCGCTGCTGGTGGTGGACATCCAGCGCGGCGGCCCCTCGACCGGGCTGCCGACGAAGACGGAGCAGGCGGACCTGCTCCAGGCGATGTTCGGGCGCAACGGCGAGGCGCCCGTGCCGATCGTCGCCCCGGCGACGCCGGCGGAGTGCTTCGACGCCGCCCTGGAGGCGGCGCGGATCGCGGTCACCTACCGCACCCCGGTGTTCCTGCTCTCGGACGGCTACCTGGCGAACGGCTCGGAGCCGTGGCGCATCCCGGAGGTCGATGAACTTCCTTCGGTCGACCCGCAGTTCGCGACCGAGCCGAACCGCGAGGACGGGGCGTTCTGGCCCTACCAGCGCGACCCGCGCACCCTCGCCCGCCCCTGGGCGCTGCCCGGAACGCCCGGTCTGGAGCACCGGATCGGCGGTATCGAGAAGCAGGACGGCACCGGCAACATCTCCTACGACCCCGCCAACCACGACTTCATGGTCCGCACCCGTCAGGCCAAGATCGACGGCATCACCGTGAAGCCGATCGAGGTCGACGACCCCACCGGCGACGCCCGGGTGCTGGTGCTGGGCTGGGGCTCCACCTACGGGCCGATCACCGCGGCGGTGCGGCGGGTGCGGGCGGACGGCGGTGAGATCGCCCAGGCCCACCTGCGCAACCTCAACCCGTTCCCGGCCAACTTGGGCCAGGTGCTGCGCAGTTACGAGAAGGTCATCGTGCCCGAGATGAACCTGGGACAACTCGCCCTGCTGCTGAGGGCCAAGTACCTGGTGGACGCCGAGTCCTACAACCAGGTCCGCGGACTGCCCTTCAAGGCGGCCCAGTTGGCGGACGTCCTGTCCGCCGCGATCGGCACCCTGGACGAGGAGGACCACCGATGACCGAGCACGCCTTCCCGTCCTTGCGGTTGGTGCCGAAGGCCGAAGGGCCGCAGAGCGCACGGGACTTCAAGACCGACCAGGAAGTGCGCTGGTGCCCCGGCTGTGGCGACTACGCCATCCTCGCCGCCGTCCAGTCCTTCATGCCCGAACTCGGCATCAAGCGCGAGAACACCGTCTTCGTGTCGGGCATCGGCTGCTCCTCGCGGTTCCCGTACTACATGAACACCTACGGGGTGCACTCGATCCACGGCCGCGCCCCGGCGATCGCCACCGGACTGGCCACCTCGCGCCAGGACCTCAGCGTCTGGGTGGTCACCGGCGACGGCGACGCGCTGTCCATCGGCGGCAACCACCTCATCCACGCGCTGCGGCGCAATGTGAACCTGAAGATCCTGCTGTTCAACAACCGGATCTACGGCCTCACCAAGGGCCAGTACTCGCCCACCAGTGAGCTCGGCAAGATCACCAAGTCGACCCCGATGGGCTCCCTCGACGCCCCGTTCAACCCGCTGTCGCTGGCCATCGGCGCCGAGGCCTCCTTCGTCGCCCGCACCATCGACTCCGACCGCCAGCACCTCCAGTCCGTGCTCCGGGCCGCAGCCCAGCACCAGGGCACGGCGCTGGTGGAGATCTACCAGAACTGCAACATCTTCAACGACGGCGCCTTCGAGGTGTTGAAGGACGCCGGCAGCCGGGACGAGGCACTGATCCGCCTGGAGCACGGGCAGCCGATCCGCTTCGGCGCGGACCTGGCGAGCGGCGTCTTCCGGGGCCCGGACGGCGAGTTGTTCACCGCCCCGGTCACGGCGGACAACGAGGCGCAGGTCCTGGTCCACGACGCGCACGCGGCGGGCCCCGCCACCGCCTTCGCGCTCTCCCGGATCGCCGACGCCGACACCCTCCACCACACCCCCATCGGCGTCCTGCGCAGCGTCCGACGCCCCGTCTACGACGACCTCATGGCCGACCAGCTCGCCACCGCCGAATCCCGACACGGCCCCGGCGACCTCGCCACCCTGCTCACCGGCAACGACACCTGGACGGTGGACTGACCGTCCGCGACAGCGCGGCGGCGCCCCCTGTCCCGGTCGGGACGGGGGGCGCCGCTCGTGTCGTCTACTGCCCGGCCCACTCGACCAGTTGGATCACCACTCCGTTCGGGTCGGCGACCTGGAAGAGCTTCTCGCCCCACGGCTCCTCGCGCAGCGGCAGGGTGATCGCGACCCCCTCCTCGCGCAGCCGCCGCTCCTCCTCGGCGACGTCCTCGACGACGAACGCCAGGATCACCCCGTCCGCGATCCGGTGGCGCTGCTCCTCCGGCAGCACCTCCAGGCCGCGCCGCAGGTAGACGACGTTGCTCCCGCCGCCGGGGTGGGCGAGCGAGACGAAGCCGTCGGCCGACATCTCCTCGGTGTGCCCGAAGTGCCGCTGGAGGAAGGCGGCGGAGGCGGTGACGTCCTCGACGGTCAGGGAGACGGCGGTCTTGGTGATCTGCAAGGAAGGACCCTCTCGTCGGTGCTATCCGTGACTACCCGTGCGATTACCCCGTACGCAGTACACTATACATAGTACGGAGAATCTTGCCGGGGGTTCGCCGGAGGCGGAGGATGCCGGAAACGGCTGAGGGAGGCCCCCGGGTGGGGGCCTCCCTCGGGAAGGTCCGTCAGCGCGGGTGCGTCAGTAGACGCAGGGGATGCCGCCGTCGGACTGGGCGTCGACCGCGGGGCCCTGCATCGGGAGGTTGGCGGTCGGGTCGGCGCCGGGCGGCGGGGGCGCGGGCTGGTCCGCGGCGACGCCGGCGAAGGTGGTGCCGAGGGTGACGGCGACGTGCTCGGCGGGGGTGGCCGCGGACTCGGTGGCGGTCACGCCGTAGCGGGCGGCGATCTGCTCGGCGGCGTCCTTGGCGCCCTTGCCGTAGGTGACGGTGGTGGTCTTCGGCTTGCCGCTCGCCGGGCCGGCGTGGCCCTCCTTGAAGCCCATCGCGACCAGGGCCTTCGCCTCTGCGGCCGAGGTGACCCCGGCGGCGGAGGAGGCGTTGTAGACGTCCACGGTGACGGGCTTGGCGGCGGCCGGGGGCGTGGTGGCGGCCGGCGGGGAGGCCGGGGCGGCGGAGGCGCCGGCCGGATCGGCGGGGGCGGGGGCCGGGGCGGAGTCGGCGTAGCCGAAGAGCTGCTTGACGACCTTCTGGACCTTCGCCGGGGTCACCAGGTTGACGGCCTGGCCGTTCCTGGTGCCGAAGTCGTCGAAGGTCAGGGTGTTGAACTCGACGTTGCCGCCGGTGAGGTTGGGGGCCTGCTGGGCGAAGTCGAGGACGTTCCACTCGTTGTCGATGACGAGGTCCTTCTGCATCACCCCCATCAGCTCCTGCATCTTGCCGAGGTCGCCGATGACGCCCTTCTGCTTCAGGTTGTGCACGACGGAGGAGATGAAGGCCTGCTGGCGGTGGGTGCGGGCGAAGTCGCCGGTGTTGCCGTCCGGGCCGTCCAGGTTGTGGCGCTGGCGGACGAAGGAGAGCGCCTGCGAGGCGTTGAGCTTGTTGATGCCCTTGTGGAAGTCGGCCCCGGAGCCCTGGCCCTCGATGGCCGGGTCCTTGGTGTCGTGGGTGAGGCAGACCTCGATCGGCTGGAGGGCCTTGGCGATGTCGTAGAAGCCCATCAGGTTGACCTCGGCGATGTGGTCGATGGGCTGGTCGAGGAACTTCTGCACGGTGCGGATGGTGGCCGCGCGGCCGATGTCCCGGCCGGCCTTCTCCAGGTCGGCGCCCTTGAGGCCCTTGGCGCGAAGGCCGGGGTCGGCCTTGTCCTTGGCCGCGCCGTAGGCCTCCTTGATCTTGGCCATGCCCATCTGGGAGCCGTCGGCGTTGTAGGTCATGACGTAGTCGTCGCGCGGGATCGAGACGGCCTGCACCTTGCCGCCGTTCGCCGGTATGTGCAGCAGGATCAGCGAGTTGGTGTTGTAGCCGCCGATGTCGGAGCTGTGGCCGGCGTGCAGCTCGTCCTGGACGAACTCGGGCGGGAGATCGGTGCCGTCCATGTTCTTGCGGCTGTCCAGGCCGATCAGCAGCAGGTTGACCGAGTTGTCGAGGTGCTTGGGGGCGTCCTTCTTGGTCTCGGCGATGACGCTGGAGGTGGTCATCCCGTCGGTGAGCTGCTTGTACTCGTACCAGACCACCCCGCTGGCGGCGAACACCGCCAGCCCGACGGTGCCGGCCACCACCCGGCCCGCGACCAGCAGGGGGGCGGGGCGGGGGGCCTTGGTGGCGCGACCGCTCCCGGCGTTGTCAGCCATGCTGCCTCCTCCTCGCCCGGACCAGCCGGACCGCGATCACGATGGCGGCCGCGACGACGGCCTCGGTCATCACGGGAAAGCCGTGCACCACCCACTTCGCGGCGCCGGTGGCCAGGGCCTTGCCCTGGTACCGGTCGCGGTGGGCGGCCAGTTCGACGGCGGCCGTCGCGGCCAGGACGACCAGCGGCGAGGCGGCGAGCACCCACCACCAGCCGTTGCGGCCGCTCAGCGCCGCCGCCAGGCCGGTGCCGAGTACCGCGCCCACCGCGAAGGCCAACCCCATGCCGGGTCCGGAGAGTTCGTCGACCGCGGCGCCGGCGAGCGGCAGCCCGACGGCGAGGGCCGCGGGTAGTGCGGGGCCGCCGGGCAGCGGGCGTGGGCGGGTGCTGCCGCCGTCCGCCGTCCGCCCTCGTGCTCCCTGGCCGGCCGGCCGTCCTCGCTGCCCCGCCACGCCATCACCCCCGGTGTTCCCGTGTGTCCGTGCGCCACGGCGGCGCCCGCGCCGCTCGCCGTCCGTACATCCGGAATGTCCGAATGTATGTATGTCCGGAAGTCCGGTCATGGTGCTGCCAGTTCTGGACGCCGGTTCGGCCCGGCCGGTTCCCGTGCCGGGTCCGGCCGCCCGCGAACGGGGGGAGGCGCTTCCGCATTACCTCTACACAGGTGTAGAAGTCGTACGCAGCATAGAGCACGCCTGTTCGGCGGCAAGTCCGGGTCCGCTGTGCCCGGAGAGCCGCACCGAGTGGTCGGCCGAGGGGCCGGCGGAGGAGGAGAGGGCCGTGGTGGTGACGGGCGGAGCGGGGCGGCCGGAGAAGCGCAGGGCGATCACGCGGGCCGCGGCGACGGTGTTCGGGCGCGAGGGGTACGTCCGGGCCGGCATGGACGCGATCGCGGCCGAGGCCGGGGTGTCCAAGCGGACGGTCTACAACCACTTCCCCGACAAGGAGACCCTCTTCCTGTCGGTGGCCTTGCGGAGCTCCGCCGAACTGACCGAGGCAGTGGTGGAGTTGATGGCGAAGCACCTCGGCCTGGTGGTGGACCTGCGCCAGGGCCTGATCGACCTCGCCGTCGAGCGGGCCCGCGCCGTGCTGTGCGCCGGGGAACACGGGGCGCTCGGCCGGGCGATCCGGGCCGAGGTGGCGAACATCCCGGCGGACGTCCTGGAGGCCTGGCTGGAAGCCGGCCCGGTGGCCTCCCAGCGCGAACTCGCGGCGCACTTCGAGGCGCTCGCCGGGCGCGGGCTGCTGGTCGTCGAGGACGCCGCGCTGGCCGCCGAGCGGTTCACGCTGCTGACCTTCCACGGCATCGCCGAGCGCTCCTTCTGGGGCGCGCTCCCGGTGGCGGACGAGGAGGCCGAGCGGATCGCGGCGACCGGCGTGGACGCCTTCCTGCGGCTCCACGGCACCGACCGGTGAAACGGCCGGGCGGGGGCGGCAATAGCGCCACCCCCGCCCGGACTACCCGAGGATCACTTCCAGTTGAGGCCCTTGCCCAGGGTGTACGGCTCGCCCCAGTACTCGGCGCCCGAGACCGTCGAGGCCTCCGGGGACATCGCCACCGCGCAGGAGGTGGCGGACTGGCCGTTGACGAAGCCCTTGGGCAGCGACTCGTTCTTGCACTTGGCGAAGGTGCCGATGACCATCAGCTCCTGCGCCTCGGTGCCGTCCGCCAGCAGGCCCTTCATGTGGTTGACGCTGGTGAAGGACAGGTCGGTGCTGCCGGCGTTGGTGACCTTGTAGTGGATGTAGTACGGCACCAGGCCCTTGGCCTTGTCGCCGAGGTTGAACGAGGTGAGGTCGGCCGGGTCGCCCTTCTCGATCGAGGTGACCGCCAGCGCGATGGTGCCCTTGGTGCTGCCCGAGCTGAACGGGATGGTGGCGGCGTCGCCGATCTTCAGCGTGGTGCCGCCCGCCGGGGCGCTGCCGGCCGGTGCGGGCGCGGCGGCCGTGCCGGACGCGGCGCCGGTCGGGGTGGCCGGGGCGGAAGCCGCCGGGGTGGTGGCCGCGGCGCTCGGCGAGGCGGCCTGGGTGACGGGCGCGGCCGTCGCGGGCGCGGTCGTGGCGGTGTCGGACGAAGCGGCGTCGTCGTTGCAGGCGGTCATGGTGAGCGCGCCGACCGCGGCCAGGGAGGCCAGGGCCAGGGCACGGCGACTGCTGCGGATGGGCTTCACGTGTTGTCCCCCGTTGTTGCGGACCCCCGATACCGGCAGTCCTACTGACGGACTTTCATAGCGCAGAGCGAACCATGTCGTCGTCGCCTTCACGCGCTCGTGACGAGTCCCTCGCGGAGTCGTGACAAGGGATGCGGAGTCGTGATCCGCCGCCCGGACGAGAAGGGCCCGGTCCGCTCGGGGGCAATGAGCGGACCGGGCCCGGTTCGTCAGCCCAGGTACCAGCGCTGGGCCGGGTCGGCGGTGTTGCAGTTGACGACCTTGAGGGCCTGGCCGAGGCCCGAGGCGCTGAGGCACTGCCCGGTGGCCGCGCTGCGGGCCAGGACCCAACCCCGGTCCAGGTCGGTCAGCCACCACTTCTGGTTGGCCTTCATCCAGTCACCGGCCGGGCGGTTGAGGCCGTCCCAGCCGCCGGGGGTGTCCCAGATCTGGACGGCGCCGGAGCCCCAGCTGTCCAGGTCGACGACCTTGCCCGAGCTGCCGTGCGAGATGGCGGTGGTTCCGTCGCAGTAGCCCCAGATCAGCCAGCTCTGGGCGGTGGACTGGTTGTTGGCCGAGTAGGTCTGGACCCGCTGGCCGTTGACCTCGTTGTTGCCCGGCAGGTCGAGGACGCCGGCGGAGCCGTTGTAGACCTTGTCGAAGCTCCTCAGCGAGGGCGACAGGTCACAGCTGCCCGCCTGCGCCGCCTGAGCCGCCGGCGCACCGGCCACGACCGCCCCCGCGACGGCCGCGACGGCGCCCAGCGAGGCGAGGAACCTGCGGGTACGGGTGAGTGTGCTCATCGGATTTCTCCTTCTGGTGTGGTGGACGGCCCGGCGTCAGCCGCGCGGGACCGCGAGCGCGGCCCACTGCTTGGGGCCGGGTATGCCGTCGGCGTCCGAACCGGAATCGCCGAGCTTGTGCTGCCAGTTGCGGAAGGATTCGAGGTCGGCGTCGCTCCACTCGGGGCCGGGGCCCTCGGCGTAGGCGGAGCAGCCCTCGGCGACGAGGCGCACGCCCATCCGCGTGATGACATCGCTGTTCTGGCCGTCGTGGAAGAAGTCGGCGCCGGGGAAGGGCTCGTAGCCGTCGGCAGCCGGGGCGGCGGCGGAAACGGCGCCGTCGCTCGGACTGTCGGACGCGGAGGCCTCCTGCCCGAAGTAGATCGCCCCGGGCCGGTCCTTCCACCCCGGGTCGGCGAGGACGACGCCCTCGTCGAAGTCCGGGATGCCGTAGCCGTGGACCCAGTCCGAGCGGCGGTCACGGGTCTTGAGGTAGACCCCGTCGCCCTCGGAGCTGCCGCCGTCGTTGGTGTTTCCTTCGACGGTGGTGATGGTGTCGCTGGTGTAGGCGACGCAGATGCCGGTGTGGCTGCCGCCGCCGGGGCCGAAGAAGACCTGGCCGCCGATCACCGGGTACTCGGTGAAGCGGCCGCGGCCCTGGAACCAGGCGACGCCCTCCGCGCAGGAGGCGCTGACCGGGAAGCGCCCGGCGTTGCCGGACTGCTCGGCGCACCAGGCGACGAAGGTGGCGCACCAGGCCTCGCCCTGGGACCACTCCAGGCCGGAGACGGCGGGGGAGTACTTCTGGATGTTGTTCCAGTGCCCGCCGCTGCGACCCTCGTGGTAGCCGACCTCGTCTCGGGCGATGCGGATCAGGTCCGCCGCGTTCGAGGACATGGGTGTGGACTCCTTGTTGCCGTGGAAGGGGGCGGTCTCAGGCCTTGACGAAGGTCTGCACGTAGCGGCCCCAGCTGTGGCCGTTCTGGCGGGGCGAGTAGCCGACGCCCAGGCGGGTGAAGTCGCGGTTGAGGATGTTGTCCCGGTGCGGCGGGCTGTTCATCCACATCCGCATGGCCTCGTCCACGGTGTTGCTCGGGGCGACGTTCTCGCCGGCGGCCACGTTGCGCCAGCCGGCGTCGGCCATGCGGGCCCACGGGGTGCTGCCGTCGGTGCCGTCGTGCTGGGTGAGGTCGTGCGCCGACATGTCGTTGGCGTGCCGCTGGGCGGCCGCGCTGAGGCGGTCGTCCAGGCTCAGCGGCGGGGCGCCGACCCGGCCGCGCTCGGCGTTGACGGCGTTCAGCATCTCGGTGAGGAAGCCACCGCCGCCGCCACCGGGCTGCGGCTGGGGCTGCGGCTGGGGCTGGGGCTGCTGCTGGCCGCCCCCGCCGGCGCTCCCGGCCGGGACGAGCTGCCAGCGCTGCGCCGGGTTGCGGTCGTCCTGCCGGGACAGGGTGAGCGGGGAGCCGGCGGAGGCCGCGGTGAGGAAGAGCGCGCCCTCGTTGGTGCGGGTGGTGCGGATCCGGATCCAGTCGTTGTCGAGCGGCTCGAAGAGCCAGTGCTGGTTGGGCTGGTTGTGCTCGTTGAACAGCCAGGTCTGGCCGATGGAGTAGTTGTAGTCCATGACCATGGCCTGGCCGCCGGGGTGCTTCCCGACGGTCAGCTGGGTCTCCAGGAGGAAGCTGCCGTTCTCCTTGGCCCAGAAGGTCCAGCCCTGGGCCGCGGTGCCGTTGGGGCTCCAGGACTGGATGGGGGTGCCGGCCGAGGTCTGGCTGGAGCGCAGGTCGGCGACGGTTCCGTTGGCGGACTTCAGGGTCCAGGTCTGACCGTGCTGCGGGAGCGTGGGCATGGTTGCGCCTCTCGTCTGTGTGTCGCCCCGGGCCGCTTGCTGCGGTGGCCCGGGGCCTGACGAGAGATACGTTCCTGCGCTGCGGTAGACGGCGGGTCAACGCGCGTAGGGCGAATTGGCGTTGACGTCCCGTCTACCGCTCCAGCAGTGCCCTGACCTGCGCCGATTCCTCCGTGAGGCCCAGCCGCTCGTACAGCTCCAGGGAGTCGGCCAGACAGGCCCGGGCCTGGCGCGGGCGGCCCAGGCCGGTGAGCGCGGTGCCGAGGGTGCGGAGCAGGGCGGCCTCCAGGGAGGCGCTGGTGCGGCGGGCGAGCGGGAGGACGGCCTCGGCGGCGTCGACGGCGAGCAGCCAGCGGCCGGCTTCGGCGTGGATGCGGGCGACGAGGTCGCCGGCCGCGGCGGCGAAGACGGTGACCTGGAGCGTGGTGAACTCCTCGCGGGCGGCGACGGCGTGGGCGAGCGCCTCCTCCGGGTCGCCGCACAGCCGCAGCACCCGGGCGAGGTAGTAGCGGCCGGTGGCGGCGGAGACCGGGCCGGAGCGGCTCATCAGGTCGGCGCTGCGTTCGCCGGCGTCCCGGGCCTCGTCGAGGCGTCCGGTCTGGGCGGCGCTGAAGGCGAACTCGCCGAGCGCGCTGCCCTCGGCACGCTGGGCGCCGAGGCGGTGGAACAGGTCGGCGGCGCGGCCGGCGTGTTCGGCGGCCTCGGCGTAGCGGCCGTGGACGCGGGCGTTGCTGCCGAGGGTGATCAGGGCCTTGGCGAGGACGCGTTCGGTGCGCTCGTCCTGTTCGGCGAGGGCGACGGCCCGGCGGATCTCCTCCTGGGACTCGGTGTAGCGGTTGATGTGCCAGAGCATGCTGCCGCGCAGGTAGCGGGCGAGGGCGAGCGGCCCGGGTTCGCCGCGGGAGGCGGCCCGCTGGGCGATGGTTCCGGCGAGCTCGGCGATGACGCCGGTCTGGGTGCGTTCGGGGAGGATGGCGCCCATCCGGTCGGCGAGTTCGGCGGCGCGGTCGAGCGGCAGGGCCGGGTCGGCGCAGGCGAGGGCGATGACGGCGGTGTGGACGTCGGCCTGGTCGCGCATCCAGCGGACGGCTTCGGGGCCGTCGGCGATGGGCCGGCCAGGGGCGGCGACGGGGGCGCCGAGCAGGCTGAGTTCGGCGGGTTCGGCCTTGCGGGCGGCACGGTCGGCGTTGCGGGCGGTGGCGAGGCAGAAGTCGAGCAGCCGGTCGAGGGCGGCGGTGCGTTCGGCGGGGCCGTCCTCGTCGGCGAGGCGGCCGCGGGCGTAGGCGCGGACGAGGTCGTGGTAGCCGTAGCGGCCGAAGCGGGGGGAGTGCAGCAGGTTGAGGTCGACGAGGGTTTCGAGCAGGTCGTCGGTCTCGGCCTCGGTGCGGTCGAGCAGCGCGGCGGCGCAGGACAGCGGGATGTCGGGGGCGTCGGTCATCGCCAACAGGCGGAAGGCGCGGGCGAGTTCGGGGTCGAGCCGGTGGTAGGAGAGCGCGAACGTGGCTTCGACGGTGCGTTCGCCGTCGGTGAGCTCGGCCAGCCGGTGTTCGTGGCGCAGCCCTTCGGCGAGGGCCGCGAGGGTCAGCGTCGGGTCGGCGGCGAGCCGGGAGGCGGCGATCCGGACGGCGAGCGGCAGCAGCCCGCAGGCCTGGACGACCTCCTCGGCGGCGGCGGGTTCGGCGGCGACGCGTTCGGCGCCGACGATGCGGGTGAGCAGTTCCAGGGCCTGTTCGGCGGGCAGGGTGTCCAGGCGCATCTGGTGGGCTCCGGCGAGGCCGTTCAGCCGGTGGCGGCTGGTGACGAGGACGGCGCAGCCGGCCGAGCCGGGCAGCAGCGGCTCGACGTGGCCAGGGGTGGCGGCGTTGTCGAGGACGACCAGGACGCGCCGGCCGGCCAGGGCGGAGCGGTAGAGCGCGCTGCGTTCCCCGGTGTCCGGCGGGATGTCGGCGGGGTCGACGCCGAGGGCGCGCAGGAAGCCGGCGAGGACGGTGCCCGGGGCGGGCGGGGTGCGGTCTTCGCCGCGCAGGTCGGCGAAGAGCTGCCCGTCGGGGAAGCGGACGCGGACCTGCCGGGCGACGTGCACGGCGAGGGTGGTCTTGCCGACGCCGCCCATGCCATCCAGGGCGGAGACGACGACGGCACGCCCGCCGGCCCCGGAGAGCTGGTCGGCGAGGGTCTCGACCTCTTCGGCGCGTCCGGTGAAGTCCGGTAGGCCGGAGGGGAGTTGGTCGGGGGCCTGCCAGCCGACGGCGGTGGCGTCGTCGGGTTCGGCCGCGCCGCCGGCGGCGTGTGCGGGCAGCAGGGAGGCGTCCTCGCGCAGGATGCGCAGTTGGAGGTCGGCGGGCGCGCTCCCGCCGGGCGGGAGCCAGGCGCGGGCGTCCTCGTACACGGCGAGCGCCTCGGCCTTGCGGCCCGCCTGGTAGAGGGAGCGCATCAGGACGGCGGTGAGCCGGGGGCGGCCGGGGTACTCCAGGGCGAAGGCGGCGATCGCCGCGGTGAGGTCGGTGCGGTCGCCGAGGTCGGCGTCCAGCTCCAGTTCCGTCTCCTTGGCCGAGATCCGCTGCTCGGCGAGGCGGGCGCGGACGGCCTCGGCGTGCGGCCCGGGCAGCCCGGCCAGTGCCTCGCCGACCCACAGGCGGTGGGCGCGCCGCAGCACCTCCCGGACCTCGTTCGGCGGCACGTCCGTCTCGCGCAGCCGTCCGGCTTCGGCCAGCAGGGCCTCCCACTCGGCCGTGTCCAGCTGGGCCCCGGCCGCTTTGAACGCGTAGCCGTCGCCGATCCGGACCAGCGGCATCCGGTCCGGATCGTCCCCGGCGTACGGCCGGAACGCGCTGCGCAGCCGGGAGACGGCGAGCTGGACGGCCTTGCGCGGATCGGCCGGCGCGGCCCCGCCCCACACCCCCTCGACCAGCACCGGGACGGCCACCGTCCGCCCGGCGGCGTCCAGCAGGACGGCGAGCACGGCCCGCTGCTGCGGCCTGCCCAGCTCCAGTTCCCGCTCCCCGTACCAGGCCCGCAACGGCCCCAGCAGTCCGAACCGCAGTCCGGCGCCCCCCATGTCACCCATGCCAGTCCCCGAAAGTCGTTCTGTGCCGGGATCCCGCCACTTCCGTCCGGACGGCGGGGCCCCCATACCCCGGCGGCCTATTCTCTGTCACAGATCGTGTACCCAATAGAGGGCTTCGGGGAGTGGGTGGGCCGTGGGGCTCGTATTCAGCCTGCTGGGGCCGCTGCGGGCCCGGCGCGACGGTCAGGAGCTCGACCTCGGCAGGCCGCAGCAGCGGGCCGTGCTCGCGGCGCTGCTGATCCCGCCGGGGCAGCTGGTTTCCACGGATCGCCTGGTCGAGGACCTGTGGGGCGCGGACGACACGCGCTGGCCGAAGGATCCGGTGGGGCAGATCGGCACCCACGTCCACCGGCTGCGGCGTGCGCTGGGCGCGCCCGGGCTGCTGGTCGGGGCGTCCGGCGGCTACCGGCTGGAGGTGCCGCGCACGTCGGTGGACCTCTTCCGTCACGAGGCCGAGGTGAGGCAGGCAGTCGCGCTGCGTCACCAAGATCCGCAGCGGGCGCGCGAACTGCTGGCAGGGGCACTGGGGGCCTGGCAGGGGAACCAGGCGCTGGAGGGTGTGCCCGGTGAGCTCGCCGCGCGGATCCGGGAGCGGCTGGCGGCGGGGCGGTTCGCGGCGGTGAAGGCGCTGCTCGGCCTGGACCTGGCGCTCGGCCGGCACGCGGAGGCGCTGGAGCCGCTGGCCGGGCTGGCGGCCTCGCACCCGCAGGACGAGGAGGTGCACCGGTTGCACCTGCTGGCGCTGCACCGCTGCGGGCGGACGGCGGAGGCGCTGGCGGGGTACGAGGCGCTGCGGGAGCGGTTGGACGGGGAGCTGGGACTGGAGCCCGCCCCTGCGCTGGTCGAGCTGGCCGAGCAGATCCGGCGGGGTGAGGCCCCGGTGCTCCTGCGGCGGCTGCCGAGGCCGCAGCAGCTGCCGCCGGACATCCCGGACCTGGTCGGGCGGGCGGCGCAGGTGCGGGAGGCGGAGCGGGTGCTGCGGGCGGGCGGCGCGCCGGTGCTGGGGCTGTCGGGGCCGGCGGGCAGCGGCGTCTCGGCGCTGGCGGTGCACGTCGCGCACAGCGTTCAGGACGCCTTTCCGGACGGGCAGCTGTACGCGGGCGGAGGCGGCGAGGCCGGCGTGGTGCTGGCCGGGTTCCTGCGGGCGCTGGGGGATCGGCCGGCGGAGGGTGCGGCCGTCGAGGAGCTCGGCGCGCGCTACCGGGGGCTGCTCGCCGGCCGTCGGGTGCTGGTGCTGCTCGACGGGGTGGTCGAGCCGGGGCCGCTGCTGCCGTCGGCGCCCGGCTGCGCCGTGGTGGTCGCGGGCGCGGAGCCGGGCGCGCTGCCCGAGGACGCCGTACGGCTGGCGGTGGGGCCGCTGGAGCCGCACGACGCCTACGAGCTGCTGGCCCGGATCGCCGGCGCGGAGCGCGTCCGGCAGGAGCCGGACACGGTGGCGGAGGTGGCCGCGCTCTGCGGCCACCTGCCGGTGCTGCTGCGAACGGCGGCGACGCGGCTCGCGGCCCGGCCGCGCTGGACGGTGGCCGACCTGGTCAGGTGGCTCGCCGAGCGGGGCTGAGGGCTTCGTGGGGTGGGTCCTCTTTAGTACGGGTCGGAGCTGGCGATCACGCTGAAGGACTTGCTCGCGCTGTCCTGCATGGCGACGCCGAGTCCGCCGCGGCCGTAGACCTCCAGGGTGGCCGTCTTGCTGGGGCTGGACTTGAACGTGCTGCTGGCCCAGCAGAACCGGTTGTTGGTGCCGTAGACGACGAAGTTCCCGTCGCCCTGCATGATCGCCTTGACGCCACAGCCCCAGGTCCCCGGCGCGGCCCACTTCGCGTAGGACGGTCCGCCCTCGGCGGTCCGGTAGATGACGAGGTTGCCGTCGGTCTGGAGGATCAGCCGGGTGTAGCCGGTCTCGATGTACTGGCCCTGGTAGAGGATCCCGGGCTCGCCCATGCTGACGATGGGCAGGCCGGATTCGTTGTCGATGGCGGCCTGGGCGGTTCCGGCCGTCGCCACCGTCCCGGTCAGTGCCAGCGTGGTGGCCGCGATGGCGATGGCCAGCTGCCGGACCGTCTTCGTCGTCTTCATGTCCCCGTGGTCTCTCTCTCGTGCTGCGCTGCTCGTGCTGCTCGTGCTGCTTGTGCTGTCGGCGTCCACGAGGTCCTCGTGGCGGCCGGTGGGAAGGATCCTGGAGGAGGGCGGTAGACAAACGATGAACGCCGGCGTTGATCGGCGCCCGAGGGTTCCGCGCGTGGGGCCCGGTGCCTGGGGCGTTTGGCATCGGCCCGGAGGAGGAGTACTGTTCCCTAGTCGCTCGGCAGGGAGCACCGGACACGCATCGGCGCGGACGGTCCCGGGGCGGCCAATCCTCTGAAACACCACTTCCCAGGTTCGGGCTGGGCTGCTTCGTCGTTTTCGCGTCGCGGCCTGGTGCTTATTTGGTGTGTTCGTTTTATCGGG
>NZ_JAUOOW010000005.1:0-718527 GCF_032654805.1 Kitasatospora brasiliensis | reverse complement strand
TGAAGAACCCCCATCCGGGATCCGGATGGGGGTTCTTCGCATTTCCGGGGTAATTACGGATCAGGGGCTCGGGCAGGGGATCGAGGGCCAGACCCGGTTGGGGCAGCAGACCGCGGCCAGGTGTACGAAGCGCGGGCCGGCCTCCTGTTGCCAGTACGCCCAGACCACGTCGGATCCGCCGGAGAGAGCCTCGACGGCGTACGCGGACCGGAATTTGACGGGGAGTCGTTCATCCTGGGCGAGAGGGGGAGGGTTCTCCTCGTAGCGGGCCTGGAGCCAGCCGACGACATCGCCCGGTGTCGAGAGGGTGCAGGCGGTTGCCCGGGCACGGAGATCGTCCACCGTGGGGATCTGGCGCCCGAGTTGGAGCTTGGAGACCTTGCTGGCAGGCCAGCCGAGGCGGGATGCCAGGGTACGGCCATCGAGCTTGGCCGCCGTGCGGATCGCCCGCAGGCGGCGACCGAGTTCGAGGCGGGCCTCGTGGGCGCCGGGCCGGGAGGTGCTCAACGTGGTGGGTGCCCCTCTCCGGGGGATGGGAAGCCTGGCCTGCCCGCTCGCCGAAGCGGCGAGCGGGCAGGGAAGAAGCGGTCGGCTGCGGGTGATCCCAGGTATGGCATGGCGCGGCGGCCCAGGAAGTGCTGAAGGCGGAGGTGCTGGTGTTCGTGGCGGCCAAGTGCCAGCACGCGCCGCACAGTTCTATCAGGCCGATGGCGGCCAAGCCTTCGGGCGTGTGGTGAAGGCGTAGGCTGCCGGGCACGGGACAGGAGGTCTTTCGATGGAGTGGATCGACCCTCGGTACGCGGAGCTGGTTGCGTGCTACCGGCAACAGCAAGTGGCCCCCGAGCCGGGCCTGGAAGTGTGGGGTGTACCGGTTCGGTGGGCTGATGGCGAAGTCGTGGCTCGGCTGGGCTTCGTGATGGAGCCGGTGCCGGGTGACTGAGCTGTTGGAGCATGTAGGGGCGGGACGGCCACCCGGCCGTCCCGCCCCTATTGTGTTCCGAATTGTCTCGCCTGCTCGTTGGGGGCCAATGAGCAGGCGAGGGTGGGGTCAGGTGAGGTGGTCGAAGTCGCCAGCCTTGGCGCCGAGGAGGAGGGCGTGGAGGCTGGCGGTGGTGGTGGTGATGACGACGGATGGATCGTCCGACTCGCGAAGGTAGCGGTGGCCGTCAGCTGTGGCTGCGAGTTCAACGCAGTTGCCGCCTTCGTTGAATCCGCTGAACGATGACTTCCTCCACAGCAGCGGGTGCATGTATGGCTCCGTCCAGCAACTGTCGGATCTAGATGAGGTGGTCGAACTCGCCGGCCTTGGCGCTGAGGACAAAGGTCCTCAGCTTGGTGGCTGTGGTGGTGATGATGGTCTCGGGGGCATCAGATTCGCGGAGGTGGCAGAGATCGCTGACGCCAGCGGCCAGCTCAAGGCAGTTATTGGCGCCTTCGGCGTTGCTGTACGACGACTTTTGCCAGGACAGGTGGGACATCACGGGCCTTTCACGACTGAAGCAGATAGAGAAGATGATGTAGGAGCCCCCAGGAATCGCGATTGGGGAGTCCGCGCAACGCCGTCTCGCGGTCGGCCACCGGCAGAGCGTGAGCACTGAGCTGCTGGAACATCTGGCGGTAGGCCGCCAGCTCGGCCTGTTCACCAATGTGCTCCGCCCGCCTCGGGCCGTCCAGGGTGACGGTTGAGAGTTCGGGGCAGCCGGGGTCGCAGAGCAGGAATGAAGCGGAGAAGGGCGCACGTTTCGGCGCAGCGAACGGCATGACCTGGAGGTCGACGTTGGGTAGCTCCGCGATCTCCATCAGGTGGATCAGTTGAGCTCGCATGACCTCATCTCCTGCGAACCGCATACGCAGTGCCGCCTCGTGGATGACAAAGCGGAACTGCCGCAGCTTTCCATCGGTCAGGATGCGCTGTCGCTCCATGCGGAACTCGATCTGTCGTGCAGTGTCCCACTTGCCAGTGCCGTCGGCGTAGACCGCTTCGGTGTAGGCGCGCAGCTGAAGGATGCCAGGGATGTGAAGTGTCTCGTAGTTGTCGAGCCGGACTGCCCGGTCTTCTGACTCGGCCAGGTCGAGTGACAGGGAAGGTACTTGGCCCTTGAAGTTGCTCCACCAGCCCTTGCCGTCGCTGGCGCCGAGATCGCGCAGCAGGGCGATGTAGGTCTCATCCGTGCACCCGTAAGCGTCGAGCAAGACCGAGAGTCGCTCCGGGTCGAGCGACGTTCGCGCCGCCTCGATGTGGCTGAGCTGAGGGCCCGCCATGCCGATGAGGGCGCCGGCATCCTTGACTGCGAGGCCTGTTGCCTCGCGCAACCTCCTCAGCTCAGCGCCGAACCGCCGCTGTCGTTCGCTGATTTGGGTCCTGAGTGCCAAGGGGGGATTCCTTCCGTATCGGGCCAGTTTCCACCCGCACGAGTGAGCTTAGTCAAGCTGAGCTAGGCATCTTGGCGATCTGGTTGCACGCGTAACACCTATCGCCCTACTCTCAGTGTTGCACCGATCACGTGGCGGAGTGTCCGTCTTCCTCGATTCCCCTCCTACTCCCCAGGGGCTCTCATGCGTGCTTGCAACCCTCCCGACTGGTCGACCGCTCGGTCCGAGCTCTCCGGTCTCCTCACCTCTGCGGGGTGGCGTCCCTCGGTCATCTCCGACGCCGAACTCGCGCTTCACGAACTCTTCGTCAATGCGTGGCGACATGCCGGGAGTTCAGCTCCGCTCGTCACCCTCGTGCTCTCCCCGGTGTGCCTGCGGGTCTCGGTCTGCGACGGCAGCTCGACCCTTCCGGCCGAGCCCGACCTCCCCGTCGACCCGCTCTCGCAGTCCGGCCGGGGTCTCCACCTGGTCCGCTCCCTCACCCACCGGTTCGGCGCGGAGCCGCGCAAGGATGGCAAGGTTGTCTGGTTCGAGCTGATCCAGGAGGCCACCGCGTGAATCGCTTCCCGATGAAGCCCGGCGACCGTCGGGTCCGCGCCTACAGCGAACGCGACGTCCTGGCCCTCCTCAACGAACTCCACCGGCGTGGCAAGAAGTTCGGCCTCTACTTCCCCGCCGCCTGCACGAACACCCGGCACGGGCAGGTCATCGTCCGCTTCGGCAGCGCCCCCGCCTCCACCCTCCTGAACCTCCTCACCCTTCTCGCGGAATCCGACGCAGAGGAGTCGCGATGAACACGCTCGACCCGGCCGCCGACCCCGTCGTCACCAACGCCCTCGCCGCCGCCAACTACGCCGTCGCCGCCGCCTTCAACGCCCTCTTCGGTGTCGCCGTCGCCCCGCCCGTCCCCGACGACTTCGACTGGGCCGAGCTCGACACCTTCGTCTTCGACCTGGGCTTCGCCGCCGACGACTCCGAGACCGCCCTCAACCTCCATCGCCTGCTCTTCGCCGTCCAGCGCATCGCCTACCGCGAGGCCGCCGGCCGTAACTCCCCCTGGGCCGCCACTCGCCTCAACCCCCGCTGATGGCGCCCGCCACTCGTTCGGGTGCGTACGGTTGTAGGCCGGGCACCGTCCGTCGAACCTGCTGGTGTGCGACCCCGCACTGACAGCTAGGGAGACCCCTCATGTCCGTCCGACGCCTCATGGCCACCGCGGCCACCGCAACGCTGGCCCTGGTCCCGGTGGCGCTCGCCACGCCCGCCGCTCACGCCCAAAATGCTCCGGTGTACACCTGTGACGTGGTGATCCCTGATTACAACCTGGGTGCGGGCAACTGCGTCGCCTCGGGCGGTGCTCCCGCCGAGGGGCCTTTCACAGGAGCTCTCATCATCGCGCGGACCGGCGACCCCATCCCCTCGTTCATCTTCTGCGAGGAAGGCATCGCGTCGACCCCGGGGTCCGTCATGTGTCTCAAGTCCGTGGGAACCTGAGCGGGAAGTCCGGCCCGGTCAGGGGCTGTCCGCCCGATCACGGGACCTTCGGTGGCGGAGCAACTCCGCAGCCCCCAGGGCGAGTAGCACAGCGACCAGCGCGGCCAGCCCGCCCTGTGCCGTAGCGGCGATGGGCAGGTGGAGGCGGAGCAGTCCGACGCCCGTTCCGACGAGGAAGACCAGGAAGCCCACCAGCCACCGCGCGACCACGGGTGGCGGGGTGGGTTTCCGCCTGCCCTGGCAGGTCTCCCAACTGCCCCGGAAGAACCAGGCCGTGGCGGCCAACCCCTCGCCTGCCACGAGCGGGACCGTCAGCAGCAGGTCGAGTAACCACGTCGGCATCCGAGCATCGTCCCAAGGGCGCCCAGGGCTGGTCGTGAGTACGCGTACTCAGGCGGATCGAGGTGTCGGAGGGGCCTGGGATCATCGGGGCATGTCCGAAACCTTCGTTGACCTGGGATTCGTCACCGCGCCCTCCGGGGTGGTGGTGCTCGGCATGGCCGGTTGGATCGACTACTGGCGGGAGGTGGGCGAGCCCCTGTCGGTGCGGGCCGGGGTGGCGGCGAAGGCGGGCGGCGGGTACCTGCGGGAGGAGGAGTGCGAGGCGGTCGCCGTGCCGGCCGCCGCCGACCGGCCGTTGGCGGTGCGGGCCACCACCGAGCCTTCGATGTTCGACGAGGAGCCGACGATCGCGACGCTGGAGATCGAGCTCGGCCTGCCGTGGCCCGAGGGGGTGGACGGCCCGGTGCTGCTCGGGGACCTGCCGGTCGACCGGAGCGGCATGGTGATCGGCGACGGCGTGGGGCTGGACGCCTGGACGGGGCAGGAGGACGAACCGGCCGACGGGTTGGGCGACGTGACGTTCTGGGGCCGGTACGAGGAGGACGCCCACGCGCGGTTCGGCGGCGAGCGGATTCCCCACCCCGGCGGCGTCGACGGGGTGTACGGATGGCTCGACGTCCCGATGGCGGAGGCGGTCGCGCTGGAGGCCGAGATCAGCACCTGGCGGGGCGGGGTGTGGGGCCAGGGCGTGGCCGGCTCGGTGGAGCCGCACGTCGACTACTTCCGCTTCCGGCGGGCCGGCCTGCACCACCCGCTGAACGTGGGCGCGATCGAGGTCGGCGGCTGCCAGGTGCTCGGGATCGACTGGTGCCAGGGCGACCACTCCGTGCGGCATCACGGCGGGCGGGACTGGGGGCAGGCCTTCCCGGTCACCCTCGAAGCCGACGGGACCGGTGGGACGGTGCTGCGCTGGACCATCCCGCCCTACGACGAGGACGAGGAGGGCTGACGGTCGGCCGTCGGGTCCCAGAGGCCGCCGGCCTCGCCGCGCGCCAGGTGGTCGGCGTAGACGGAGGCCTTCCAGGCGATCAGCGAGCGGCACTCCTCCAGTTCCCGGATCCGCTCGTTGACGCGCGGCTGGTGGGCGTCCAGCAGCCGCAGCCGTTCGGCCTCGTTGCCCGGGCCCTGTCGGACCAGTTCGGCGAAGCGGCGCAGGTCGGCGAGCGGCATGTCGGACTCGCGCAGCCGGACGCAGATCTCCAGCCACTGGACGTCGAGCAGGGCGTACCGGCGGCGGCCGCCCGCCGTCCGCCGCACCGGGCCGACCAGCAGTCCCTCGCGTTCGTAGAAGCGCAGGGCGTGCACGCTGAGGCCGGTGCGCTCGGCCACCTCGCCGATGGTGAGGTCTGTCATGTGGTCAGATCATAGGGGCCGGGGGCTTGAGCTAGACCGCGCTCTACGTCCTACCGTCCTCGCCATGACCACCACGAACAACAAGGTCGGCTCGCCCTTCTCGGCCGCCAGCACCGCCGAGGACGTCCTGGCGGGCCTCGACCTCTCCGGCCGCACCGCCGTCGTGACCGGCGGCTACTCGGGCCTCGGCCTGGAGACCACCCGGGCGCTGACCGCCGCCGGGGCCCGGGTGATCGTCCCGGCCCGGCGCCCGGACGTCGCCCGCGCCGCGCTCGGCGGGCTCGGGGTCCGGATCGTCCCGATGGACCTCGCCGACCCCGCGAGCGTCCGCGCCGCCGCCGGGCTGATCGGCGAGGCCACCGACCGGCTGGACCTGCTGCTGGCCGTGGCCGGGGTGATGGCCACCCCGGAGCGGCGCGTCGGGCCGGGCTGGGAGGGGCAGTTCGCCGCCAACCACCTCGGGCACTTCCTCCTCGCCTGTGAGCTGTATCCGCTGCTGGCCGCCGCCCGCGACGGCGCGCGGGTGGTCACGCACAGCTCCGCCGGGCACGCCCTCAGCGGGATCCGCTGGCACGACCCGCACTTTCGCACCGGCTACGACCGGTGGCTGGCGTACGGCCAGTCCAAGACCGCCAACGCCCTGTTCGCCGTGCACCTCGACGTGCTCGGACAGAACGACGGGGTACGGGCGTTCGCGCTCCACCCGGGCAAGATCATCACTGGGCTCCAGCGGGAGCTGACCTTGGAGGAGCAGGTCGAGCGCGGCTGGGTGGACGCCGAGGGCCGGGTGGTCGGCGCCGACTTCAAGACCCCGTCGCAGGGCTCCGCCACCGGCCTGTGGGCGGCCACCTCGCCGCTGCTCGACGGGTGTGGCGGGCTCTACCTGGAGGACTGCGAGGTGGCCGAGGCCTGCGGGCCGTACACCCCGATGGACGACGGCGGCGTCCGCCCGCACGCGGCGGACCCGGAGGCGGCCGCCCGCCTGTGGGAGCTGTCCCTCGCGGCCACCGGCGCCGCCCCGGTGGCCCGTTGAGTGGATCCGCTGAACGACTCCGCGCGCCAACGAGCCTGTCAGCAGGAGATGTTGCCACCGCCCACGTCGGTGCCCAGGACGCCGACGAACTGCTTGTAGAGGTTGATGCGGCTGTTGCGCTGGTCGGGGTTCTTGCCGTCGCACTCCAGCGCGCCGTTGATGCTGCGGATGGTCTCGCCGAAGCCCTTGTTGTTGACGACGGCGTCGTGCGGGGTCATCCGCCCGGCGCCGCTCTGGGTGTTCCAGAACCAGAGGGCGGTCTTCCAGGAGGTGGCCGGGTCGGTCTGCACCAGGTTGGGGTTGTGCAGCAGGTCGATGTGCAGCGCGTCGCCGGCCGCCTTGTAGTTGAAGTTCCAGCTCAGCTGGAGCGGCCCGCGACCGTAGTAGGCGGCCTGCCCGGCCGGGCAGCCGTACGGCTGTGAAGTGTCGCAGTAGTGCGGGTAGTTGGCGGTGTTCTGCTCGACGACGTAGCGCAGGCCGCCGGTCTCGTGGCTGACGTTGGCCAGGAAGGCGGCCGCCTCGCGCTTGCGGGTGGCGGTGTCGCCGGTGGCCGCGAACTTCGGGAAGGCGCCCAGGGCGTCGGTCAGGCCCTTGTAGCTGTAGAAGCCGTTGCGGCTCGGGAACATCTGGTTGAACTGGGACTCGCTGACCACGAAGGAGCCGGCCGCGGAGGCCGGGGCGGTCTGGCCGGCGACGGCGAGGGTGCTCAGGACGGCGGCGGAGGCGGCCAGGGACAGGGTGCGCGAGAGCTTCATCGATCTCCTCGATTCCCTTTGTAGGATTGGCACTTCGCTGGCGAAGGACCTCGGCCATCGTGGTGGCTGCAAGGCGCCTTCTGAAGTCCTCGAAGCTTCAAACCACCCGTACGAGTCGTATCCGATCCATGACGTGGACGGCGGCAGCCGCCCGGGTGATCGCCGAGCTGTCGGTCGCACCGGATAGCCTCCTGCGGAGCAGGACGGAACAAGGCGAGACCACCGGGGAGCGGGGCGGATGAGCGGGCACGGCGACGGCGCGGACGACGAGCGCCTGACGGCCGAGGGCGAGGTCGCGGTCGCCCGGCTGGCGATCGACTCCGGCGAGCTGACGCACGCCGCCGAGCACCTCGGCGACGCGATCCTCGCCGACCCCCAGCTGCCCGAACTGCACGAGGCGCTGGCCGAGTTGTGCGCGGCGGCGGGCGGCCCGGCGGCGGCCCGCGAGCTGTTCCCGCTGGACGGCCCGGTCTACCTCGGCACGGCCGTCTGCCGGGCCCATGTGGAGGCCGCCGCCGGAGACTGGGACGCCGCCGTCGGCCTGCTCGCCCACGCCATCCAGCACGAGCCGGCCCGGCCCTGGGCGCACGCCGCCTGGCTCGCCCGCGAGGACCTCCCCGCCCTGGTCGACCCGGACACCGTCGCCCAGGCGGTGGCCCGCGCGAGCGGCTCCCTGCCCGACCCGCTCCCGGCCGAACCGGCGGACGCCATACGGCCGTTCCACGACTTCGTGCAGGCTGTGGTGGCCCACCACGGCGGCCATGTGCCGCTGCTCGCGATGGCCTCCGGTCTGACCCGCCGGCTCGGCGACACCGCCCGCGCCGTCGAACTCGCCGACCGGGCCCACCGGTCGGCCCCCGGCTACCTGCCCGCCGTGATGCTCGGCAACGCCCTGCGCTCGGACGGCCGGCCGGAGCAGGCGCTCGCCGTCTGGGAGGCCGAACTGGAGCGGTCGGCGGCCGACCGCGACGGCGCCGGCAGCTACCTGGCCGTGGACGTCGCCGAGTTGTACGCCGCCCTCGACCGCCCCGCCGAGGGCCTGCCCTGGCTGGACCGGGTGCTCGCCGCCGAGCCCGACCACCCCAAGGCCGGACCGGCCCGGTACGGGCTGCGCCACGCCCTGGACGGCGACCCGGCCCACCTGCTCGGCCTGGCCGACCACCACCGCGCCCACCCCGAGCACGAGTACGCCCAGGAGCTGCTGGAGCGGCTGAGCCACCGGGAGCCCTGGCTCGGCCTGGTCGCCGGCACCACCGAGGCGACCGTCAACGTGCTGCACCAGGTGCTCGCCGCCCCCGACACCGACCGCGACACCGAGATCGAGTGCGCCGCCTCCACGGTGGAGCCGCCCAGCTCGGTGCTGGCCGTCCGGCTGGCGCTGCCGCGCTCCAGTGTCAGCTACCAGGCCGTCGGCGAACCGGACCCCCGGCTGCCGCTGATCGAGCCCACCACCCGGATCTGGGCCTGGGAGGGCACCGAAGCGCGCCCGGCCGTCGCCCCGCCCGCGCCGCGGAGCGCCGAACTGGTCCGCGCCACCGCCGAGATCTTCTGGCCGACCGTGCCCGCCGCCTACGACCAGGCCGTCCGGCTGGCCGGACTGCCGCTGGACGACCTGCTCGGTGTCCTGGTCCACCCGCCGATGCCGCGCGAGGACGAACTCGGCCGCGCCCTGCTCGCCCACCAGCCCGAACTCTGGGTGCGCGCCGTCCAGGTCTTCGCCTGCCTCGGCATCGCCCACCACCGCACCGACCAGCCCTGGGAGGGCTCGGAGCGCCGCCGGGTGCTGCGCGACCTGCTGCTCGGGCCGGAGGACTGGGTGGTCGAGGCGGCCGGCTTCGCGCTGGTCGCGATCGGCTGGACGCAGTCGCAGACCCGGCCGGACGTCGCCGACCTGCTCCGGCAGCGGCTGCACCACGGCGCCCGGGCCCGCCGCACCCGGGTGGTGACGATCCTGCGCTCGCTGTCCGCGCTGGTGCTGGTCGCGCCCTGGATGTCCGAGCAGGACCGCGAGCTGGCCCGGCACTTGACGGCCCGGGAGGACGCGGCCGACGCGGGGGCGGAAGAGGCCGCCGAAGAGGTCGCCAAGGAGGCGCCCCGTCCCGGCCGACTGCGCCGTCTCTTCCGCAGGGGGTGACCGCGCCCTACACGCCGGGCAGCGGTTCCTGGTCGACGTCGAACCGGGCGACCCGCTCCGCCGGGTCCCGGCACTCCGGCCCCAGCCGCAGCATCCGTGACTCCGGGTCATGCAGCGGCCGGTGGCAGCGGCGGCAGGTCACCCGCGGGCGGAGGGTCTGCGCGGACTCCGTACCGGGGAGGGGCTCAGGGCTGGTCATGGGGAGACGGTAGCCGTCCGTACCGCGTGACACGATGGCCCCATGGCCACCGACCGCAGCAGCGCAGGAGACCCGGCGCGCACCCTCGCCCTGCTCTGGGGCCTCACCGCCGAGGAGAAGCCCGGCCGGCGCGGGCCCCGGCAGGCCCGGTCGACCGGGGAGATCGCCGCCGTCGCGATCGCCCTCGCCGACGCCGAGGGCGTGGACGCCGTCACCATGCGCCGGGTCGCGCAGGAGCTGGGGCTCTCCCCGATGGCGCTGTACACCTACGTGCCCGGCAAGGCCGAGCTGCTCGACCTGATGCTGGACACCGTCTACGCCACGATGCCGCGCAGCACCCCCGCGGACGAGGGCTGGCGGGCCCGGGTCACCGCCGTCGCGGACGACAACCGCGCGCTGCACCGCGCCCACCCGTGGGTCGCCGCCGTGTCCACCAGCCGCCCGCCGCTCGGGCCCGGCCTGATGGCCAAGTACGAGTACGAACTGCGCGCCTTCGAGGGCACCGGGCTGCCCGACGTCGACCTGGACGCCGCGCTGACCCATCTGCTCGGCTTCGTCCAGACCTGCGCCCGGATGGCCGCCGACGAGCGCGCCGCCCGGCAGGACAGCGCGATGACCGACGAGCAGTGGTGGGCCGCCAACGCCGAGCTGCTGGGCCGGGTCTTCGACCCCGAGCGCTACCCGGTCGCCGCCCGGGTCGGGGCCGCGGCCGGCGAGGCGCACGGCGGCGCGTACAGCCCGGACCACGCGTACGCCTTCGGCCTGGCCCGCGTCCTGGACGGACTCGACGCGCTCGTCGGGCGACGGTAGCCAGGCCCGCTCAGCGCCCGTCGTACTCCACGCGCGCCGCCTCGACCTCCGGCACCCGGTGCTCCGACCAGCGCGCCAGCGTGGTGACCAGCTCGGCCGCCTCCCGCCCCAGCGGGGTGAGGCTGTAGTCGACCCGCGGCGGGATCACCGGGTGCGCCTCACGCAGCACGAAGCCGTCCCGCTCCAGCGTCTGGAGGGTCTGGGCGAGCATCTTCTCGCTGACCCCGGAGACCCTGCGGCGCAGCTCGCTGAACCGGTAGCCGCGCTCGTCCAGCGCGCCGAGCACCAGCACCCCCCAGCGGCTGGTGACGTGCTCCAGCACGCCCCGGGACGGGCACATCCGGTCGAAGACGTCGGCGGGCGGCAGTGCGCCCGTCTTCAGCTCGCTTACCTTCATATCAGTACCCTACTTCGAAGTGCGTACTTACCAGAAGTTAGTGCCACCCCTAGGGTGAGTTGTGAGGCCAGAACCCCGTAGCGATCCCCAGAGGAGCAACACCATGTACGTCGTCACCGGTGCCACCGGCCAGCTCGGCCGTCTCGTCGTCGAAGGCCTGCTGGCCGAGGTCCCCGCGAGCGAGGTGGCCGTCGCCGTCCGCTCCGCCGAGAAGGCCGCCGACCTCGCCGCGCGCGGCGTGACCGTCCACGTCGTCGACTACGACAAGCCGGAGACCCTGGCCGGCGCCTTCGCCGCGGGGGACCGGGTGCTGCTGATCTCGGGCAGCGAGGTCGGCCGCCGGATCCCGCAGCACCGGGCCGTGGTGGAGGCCGCGAAGGCCGCCGGGGTCGCGCTGCTCGCCTACACCAGCATCCCGGCCGCCGCGACCTTCCGGCTGGCTGACGAGCACAGGGCGACCGAGGAGCTGATCCTGGCCTCCGGGCTGCCGTACGTGTTCCTGCGCAACGGCTGGTACACCGAGAACTACCTGGGCGACCCGGCCGGCACGGTGGCGCGCGGCGTGGTGCTCGGCAGCGCCGGGCAGGGCCGGATCGCCACCGCCCCGCGCCGGGACTACGCGGCCGCGGCGGTCGCCGTCCTGGTCGGCGAGGGGCACGAGGGCAAGGCGTACGAGCTGACCGGCGACGCCGCCTGGAGCCTGCCCGAGCTGGCCGCCGAGCTGGCGAAGGCCTCCGGCGAGCCGGTCGAGCACCGGGACGTCACCCCGGCCGAGCACCTGGAGGCCCTGGTCGGCGCGGGCCTGCCGCAGGGCTTCGCCGAGGCCCTGGTGGACGTGGACGCGGGCATCGCGCGCGGCGAGCTGGCCGGTACCCCGGGCGACCTGGCGCGGCTGATCGGCCGCCCGACCGTCCCGCTGGCCGAGTCCGTCCGTGCGGCCCTGGGCGCCTGAGGCGTAGCGACTCCGGGTCCGGCAGCGGGCCCGGAGCGCCCCGGACCCGTCCGATATCAGGCAATGTCATGACCAAAGTACGGAAACACATATGACATTCAGCCCTTCCGACCGCTACCGTCGCCTCGACACAAGCGCGCGGGAAGGCAGTCGGCCATGGCGGGAACAGCACAGCAGGACAGCGGCCGAGGCCTCTGGTACGGCGTCGCCGCGTACGGCATCTGGGGCCTGTTCCCGCTGTTCTGGCCGCTGCTGGAACCCAGCGCGGCCGACGACATCCTGGCCAACCGGATGGTCTGGTCGCTGGTCGCGGTCGTCCTGCTGCTGATCGCCCAGCGGCACTGGGGCTGGATCCGCCCGGTGCTGCGCCAGCCCCGCAGGCTCGCCATGCTGGCCGGCGCCGCCACGGTGATATCCGTCAACTGGGGCGTCTACATCTGGGCCGTCAACGCCGGGCACGTGGTCGAGACCAGCCTCGGCTACTTCATCACCCCCCTGGTCACCATCGCCTTCGGCGTCCTGGTGCTCAAGGAGCGGCTGCGCGGCGGCCAGTGGGCGGCGGTGGGCATCGGCGCGGTCGCCGTCGTGGTGCTGACCGTCGCCCTCGGACAGCTGCCCTGGATCGCGCTCACCCTGGCGTTCTCCTTCTCCACGTACGGCCTGCTGAAGAAGCAGGTCGGGCTGAGCGGGCTGGAGAGCCTGGCGGCCGAGAGCGCCTTCATGTTCCCGTTCGCCCTCGGCTACCTGGTCTACCTGGAGGTCAGCGGGCGCGGCACCTTCGGGCACACGATGGCCGGCTCGTACGGCTGGGGGCACTCCGGGCTGCTGATGCTCAGCGGGATCGTCACCGCGATCCCGCTGCTGTTCTTCGGCGCCGCCACGACCCGGCTGCCGCTGACCGTGCTCGGGCTGCTCCAGTACCTGGCGCCGGTGTTCCAGTTCCTGCTCGGCGTCGCGGTGTTCCACGAGTCCATGCCGCCCGCCCGCTGGGCCGGCTTCGCCCTGGTCTGGGCCGCGCTCGCGCTGCTCACCTGGGACGCGCTGCGCCAGGTGCGGGCCGACCGCGCGGTGCGGGCCGCGGCCGTGCCGCAGCCCGTACCGGCGGAGGCGTCCGTCACGCGCTGATGTCCCGGCTGGTGAAGCGGGACCAGGCCGCCGAGCCGAACACGGCGACGTAGGCGGCCTGGAGGCCGAGGTCCTTCAGCACCCCGTCCCAGTACATCGGCGCCCGCAGCAGATCCGCGAAGTTCAGCCAGTAGTGGGAGAACAGGAACGGCTGGACCGCGTGCAGCTGCGGGAAGACGTCCAGGATCTGGACGGTCACCACCAGCACCACGGTGGCGGCCATCGCCGCGATGCCGCTGCCGGTGAGGGTGGAGACGAACAGCCCGATCGCCACCAGCCCGGCCAGCGAGCCCGCGACCACCAGCGCCACCAGCACCGCCCGCAGCAGCGCGTCGCCGAGGCCGATGGTGTCCCCGGAGATCAGCGTGACCTCCCCCAGCGGGAAGAGCACCGCGCCCGCGGCCAGCGCCGTCACCGCGACCGCCGCCGTCGCGGCCAGGCAGAACACCAGCCCGGCGGTGAACTTGGCGGCCAGCAGCCTGGTCCGCCCGGCCGGGGCGACCAGCAGATAGCGCAGCGTCCCGGCCGCCGCCTCGCCCGCCACCGCGTCCCCGGCGACCACGCCGACCGTCATCGGCAGGAAGACCGGCAGGGCGACCGCGAGGGCGGTGAAGACCAGGAACAGCCCGTTCTGGGTGGTCTGGGCGATGAAGCTCGGACCGCCGCCCTCGCGCGGGCTGTCGGTGTTGAGCTTGATCACCACCCCGATCAGGATCGGCAGCACCGCCAGGATGGCCAGCAGCACCTTGGTGCGCATCCGGCGGAACGTCAGGTGCAGCTCGCTGCGGAACAGCGCCAGGAACCCGGCCGCCGTCTGCGGCCGCCGCCCGCCGACGATCGGCACGGCCTCAGCCCGCGACATCGAAGCCCTCCCCGGTCAGCGCCACGAAGGCGTCCTCCAATGTGCCCCGCTCCAACCCGAAGCCGTGCACCCGCACCCCGGCCTCCACCAGCGCAGCGCACAGCCTGGGCAGCGCCTCCTCGCCGAGGACGCCCGGCTCGCCGTCCACCCGGCCCTCGCCGGCCACCAGGGCGGTGACCCGGTGCTCCGCCAGCACCTCGGCGGCCCGCGCCACGTCCGGGGTGCGGACCACCAGCCGGCCCTGCGCCCGGGCGGCGAGCTCGGCGACGGTGCCCTGCACCACCAGCCGGCCACGGGACATCACCGCGGCATGGGTGCAGACCTGCTCGATCTCGTCCAGCAGGTGCGAGGAGAGGAACACCGTGGTGCCCTCCGCCGCGACCTCCCGGACCAGCGTCCGGATCTCCCGCATGCCCTGCGGATCCAGCCCGTTGGTCGGCTCGTCCAACACCAGCAGCTCGCGCGGCTGGAGCAGCGCCGAGGCCAGGCCCAGGCGCTGCTTCATGCCCAGCGAGTACGCGCGGGCCTTCTTGCCCGCCGCGGCGCTCAGGCCGACCCGCTCCAGCGCCGCCTCTACCCGCTCCCGGCGGGTGCGCGGGTCGGCGGTCGGGTCGGCGGCGTCGAAGCGCGCCAGGTTGTCCCGCCCGGAGAGGAAGCCGTACAGGGCCGGGCCCTCGATCAGCGCGCCCACCCGGGGCAGCACGGTGGCGACGGACTGCGGCATCGGCTCGCCGAGCACGGCGGCCGCGCCCGAGGTGGGGGCGATCAGGCCCATCAGCATCCGGATGGTGGTGGTCTTGCCGGAGCCGTTGGGGCCCAGGAAACCGAAGACGGAGCCGCGCGGCACGGCCAGGTCCAGGCCGTCCACGGCGAGCTGGCCGCCGCGGAAGCGCTTGGTCAGGCCACGGGTGCGGATCACGTCGTCGGTGCCGGGCGGGGCGGTCTCGGGAGTGGCGGGGGCGGCGAGAGCGGCGGGGGGAACGGGGGCCGGGCGCGGCTCGGCGCCCGGCCCCCCGGCCGACTCCGTAACGTCCCCCGTTACGGGAGCCTTGGTCATGCGTCAGTTCACCCCGGCGGCGTGCTGGAGGACCGGGAGCGTCACCGCGCCGGCGAAGACCCGGCCGTCGTCGGTGAGCAGGACGTTGAGCACCTTGGTGCTCACCAGGGTGCCGCCGTCGACCGGCTTGCCGAGCGACTTCACCAGCGCCTGCGGGTTCATCGACCGGGCCGTGTCGCCGCCGTGGCCGCCGTGCTTGCCGCCCTTGGCGTCGCCCTTGGGCGCCGCCTCCACGGTGCTGGGCAGCCGAGTGGAGACGACCGTCGTCCAGCCCTCGCCGACCACGTTCACGCCGTGGTGCTCCTTGGCGTCGCCCGGCGCGCCCTTGGCCGGGTCGCCCTTGGCCGCGTCACCCTTGGCCGCCGCATCCGCCTTCCGGTCCGTCACCTTGGCGCCCTTGGGGGCGGTGAACTCGAAGGTCTTGGCGTCCGGCTTGGCGAAGGACACCTCGGTGAAGCGGACGTTCAGCACGGTGCCGCCGTCGACGGACGTCACCGCCACCGACAGTGGCACCCCGTTGTCGGCGTCCACCGCGATCCGGACCTCGGACAGGGTCGAGCCGGACTGGGTGGGCTTCACGCTCAGCTGATAGGCGTTCTGCCCGGCCACCTTGGCCGTCCCGGCGACCGTCACCGAGGTGGTGCCGGCGCCCGCGGCCAGGAACTGCCTGGCAGCCTCCTGGGGGGTGGTCGGCAGCTCGGACAACGGAGCCCCGGCGTGCTGCCGCGACTCGGCGGCCCGCCCGGTGGTGTGCACCGCGCTGTTGGAGGAGCTGTCCCAGGCCCAGGTCTGGTCGCCGTTGCGGACCAGGGTGTAGCCGGACATCTTCTCCAGCACGTCCACCCGCTGGCGCTCCGGACCGTCCACCGCGACCCGCACCGTCTGGTCCCCGCCGAGCAGGCCCATCAGCTTGGCCTGCGGGTCCGCGGCGGAGCCCTGGCCGCTGCCGCCGCCGTGCCCGCCGACCGCCCCGCCGAGACCGCCGGCCGCGCCCAGCAGCTGGGTGGGCAGCCCGAGGTCGGTGGAGACCGCGACCGTCCCGGACAGCGACTGGGTCTCGGAACCGAGCACCTTGGCGACCAGCTGCTCCGCCGTCACCGTCGGCAGGTCGGGCGCTCCGTCGGCGGCCAGCGCCGGGACCAGGCCCACCCCCGCGGCGATCGTCGCGGCCACCGCCACCGGTACCGCGGCGCGCACCAGGACACGCCGTCGGGATCGGTACGGCACGCCGCCGTCCAGATCGTCCCCCGCCGCCTTCTCATTGGTCATGACGTCCTCAACTCCTCCGGATACCGGTGTGGTTGGCCTTGCCCCTCCATTACAGGCGGCCGCACCGCCGCCGTCATCGCCCTGCGGGGCCAGATCGGGGTGGCCTTCGTGGGTACCCCGACCCTGAGACGGTCTCAGGGTTCCCTCCCTCCCGGGTACCACCTCTGGCATAGGGTCGCGCCATGGACGCAACAGCCGAGGACGACAGCACCCCACCGACCGCCAACGCGATGCGCCGCGCCCTGCGCCGCGCCCGGGACGGCGTCGCCCTCGACACGGCCGAGGCCGCCGTGCTGCTCCAGGCCAGAGGCGAGGACCTGCTCGACCTGTGCGCGAGCGCCGCCCGGGTCCGCGACGCCGGCCTCGAAGCGGCCGGCCGCCCCGGGGTGATCACGTACTCCAAGAGCGTCTTCATCCCGCTCACCCGGCTCTGCCGCGACAAGTGCCACTACTGCACCTTCGCCACCGTCCCCGGCAAACTGCGCCGCGACGGCCACGGGCTGTTCATGTCCCCGGACGAGGTGCTGGAGGTGGCCCGGCGCGGCGCCGAACTCGGCTGCAAGGAAGCCCTGATCACCCTCGGCGACAAGCCCGAGGACCGCTGGCCCGAGGCCCGCGAGTGGCTGGACGCGCACGGCTACGACGACACCGTCGCCTATGTGCGCGCCATGGCGATCCGCGTCCTGGAGGAGACCGGCCTGCTGCCGCACCTCAACCCCGGGGTGCTGAGCTGGACGGACTTCCAGCGGCTCAAGCCGGTCTCCGCCTCGATGGGCATGATGCTGGAGACCACCGCCACCCGGCTGTGGAGCGAGCCCGGCGGCCCGCACTACGGCTCCCCGGACAAGGAACCGGCCGTCCGGCTGCGGGTGTTGGAGGACGCGGGCCGCAGCTCCGTCCCGTTCACCAGCGGCCTGCTGATCGGCATCGGCGAGACCTACCGGGAGCGCGCCGAGTCGCTGTTCGCGCTGCGCAAGGTCTCCCGCGCCTACCACGGCGTCCAGGAGCTGATCCTCCAGAACTTCCGGGCCAAGCCGGACACCGCGATGCGCGGCATGCCGGACGCCGAACTGGACGAGCTGGTCGCCACGGTGGCCGTCGCCCGGCACCTGATGGGCCCCACCGCCTGCCTCCAGGCGCCGCCGAACCTGGTGGACGGGGAGTACGAGCGGCTGATCGCGGCCGGCATCGACGACTGGGGCGGCGTCTCCCCGCTCACCCCCGACCACGTCAACCCCGAACGCCCCTGGCCGCAGATCGACCGGCTCGCCGAGCGCTCCGCCGCGGCCGGCTTCGAGCTGCGCGAACGCCTCGCCGTCTACCCCGAGTACGTGCTGCGCGGCGAGCCCTGGCTGGACCCGCGGGTGCTGCCGCACGTGCGCGCCCTGGCCGACCCGGCCACCGGCCTGGCGAACCCGGACGCGCCGGTCCGCGGCCTGCCCTGGCAGGAGCCCGAGGACCTGCCGGAGTCGTACGGGCGCACCGACCTGCACGCCACCATCGACACCGAAGGCCGCACCGGCGACCGCCGGGCCGACTTCGAGGACGTGTACGGCGACTGGGAGGTGCTGCGCGAGCAGGTGCTCGCCAAGGGCGCCCCCGAGCGGCTGGCCGGGGACCTGCGGGAGGCCCTCGCGGTGGCCGCGGACGACCCGGTGAAGCTGACCGACGACCAGGCGCTGGCCCTGTTCCACGCGGACGGCCCGGCCCTGGACGCGCTGTGCCGGATCGCCGACGCGGTGCGCCGGGACGCAGTCGGCGACGAGGTCACCTACTGCGTCACCCGGAACATCAACTTCACCAACGTCTGCTACACCGGCTGCCGCTTCTGCGCCTTCGCCCAGCGCCGCACCGACGCGGACGCCTACACCCTCTCCCTGGAGCAGGTCGCCGACCGGGCCGCGCAGGCCTGGGAGGTGGGCGCCACCGAGGTCTGCATGCAGGGCGGCATCCACCCGGACCTGCCCGGCACCGCCTACTTCGACATCGCCCGCGCGGTGAAGGAGCGGGTGCCCGGCATCCATGTGCACGCCTTCTCGCCGATGGAGGTGGTCAACGGCGCGACCCGCACCGGGATGTCGATCCGGGACTGGCTCCAGCGGGCCAAGGAGTCGGGCCTGGACAGCATCCCGGGCACCGCCGCCGAGATCCTGGACGACGAGGTCCGCTGGGTGCTCACCAAGGGCAAGCTGCCGGCCGCGACCTGGGTCGAGGTGGTCAGCACCGCGCACGAGCTGGGCCTGCGCTCCTCGTCCACGATGATGTACGGGCACGTGGACACCCCGCGGCACTGGCTGGGCCACCTGCGGCTGCTCGCCGAGATCCAGCAACGCACCGGCGGCTTCACGGAATTCGTCACCCTGCCGTTCGTCCACACCAACGCCCCGGTCTACCTGGCCGGCATCGCCCGGCCCGGCCCGACCGCCCGGGACAACCGCGCGGTGGTCGCGATGGCCCGGCTGCTGCTGCACCCGCACATCCCCAACATCCAGACCAGCTGGGTCAAGCTGGGTGCCGAGGGCGCGGCCGAGATGCTCCGCTCGGGCGCCAACGACCTGGGCGGCACGCTGATGGAGGAGACCATCTCGCGGATGGCCGGTTCGGCGTACGGGAGTTACAAGTCGGTGCGCGACCTGGAGGCGATCGCCGAGGCGGCGGGCCGTCCGCACCGCCAGCGCACCACCACCTACGGCGAGGTGCCGGCCGAGCGGCGGGCCGCGGCACTGGCCTCGGACGGGCACCTGCCGAAGCTGCTGCCGGTGCTGGACTGAGGCCGTCGGCCCGGCCCGCCGCACCGTCGGCGGGCCGGGCGCGGGGCCGTCGGGCCGCGAGGGATCCCGTCGATCCGTTCGAACCTTCGAAGTACAGTGCCAGGGCGCGTCGGCCGCCGTGGTGCCGCTCGCGGCCCCCGACCCCGACGAAAGGCGCCCCGTCGTGATGCCACTGTGGTCACGCGCCCAGCAGCAGGACTACCGCAGCCGGGTGCGGGGCTGTCTGCTCGGCGGTGCCATCGGCGACGCGCTGGGTGCGGGCGTCGAGTTCGAGCCACTGGAGAAGATCCGGGACCGGCACGGCCCGCAGGGCGTCACCGGCTACGTCCCCGCGTACGGGCGCACCGGCGCCGTCACCGACGACACCCAGCTCAGCCTCTTCACCGTCGACGGGCTGATCCGCGCCCACATCCGGCGCGACACCGGCAGCTGGCACCCGCCCACCGATCTGCACCTGGCCTACCTGCGCTGGGCCGCCACCCAGCACGACTGGGGCCCGGACGAACGCCGCCCCGACCTCGGCTGGCTCGGCCGCGAGGAGTGGCTGTACGCCCAGCGCGCCCCCGGCCAGGGCTGTCTGTCCGGCCTCACCGGGGCCGACGCCGAGCGGCTCGGCACCCTGGACAGCCCCAAGAACCCGCACTCCAAGGCCTGCGGCACGGTGGTGCGGGCGGCCCCCTTCGGGCTGCTCACCAGCTGGGAGCCCGGCCTGGTGTTCCAGCTCGCGGTGGAGTGCTCGGTGCTCACCCACGGCCACCCCACCGGCTACCTCGCGGCGGGCGCGTTCGCGGTGATCGTCCAGTCCGTCGCCCGCGGCGGCACCCTGGAGGAGGGCGTGCACCTCGCGCTCGCGCTGCTCTCCGAGCGGCAGGCGCACGAGGAGACCACCGCCGCGCTGCGGGCCGCCCTGGACGCGGTGCGGGCCGGCGAGCCGTCCGCCGACCGGGTCGAGGCGCTGGGGGAGGGCTGGGTCGCCGAGGAGGCGCTGGCGATCGCGGTCTACTGCGCGCTGGTCGCGCACGACGTGCGCTCGGGCCTGCTGCTGGCGGTCAACCACTCCGGGGACAGCGACTCCACCGGCGCGATCTGCGGCAACCTGCTCGGGGCGCTGCACGGGGACACCGCGCTGCCGCCCGGTCTGCTGGCCGGACTCGAAGGGCGCGGGGCGATCCTCGAACTCGCCGACGACTTCGTGATGGAGCTGGTGCACGGCGCCGAACTGCACGACCGGCGGACCCCGGAGGGCGCCCACTGGGCCGGCCGCTACCCGGTGGCCGGCTGAACCACCGGCCGGACCACCGGCTGGACCACTGGTTGAACCACCGGCCGGACCACTGGCCGAACCACCGGCCGGACCACCGGAGCCGGCAAGCGCGTTGCCCGTGGCGCCGACCGCCGCCGAGGGGCGGCGGCCACCGCTACGGGCAACGCGTCCGAATGCGGAACCGCTCGGGCCGGTCAGCCCGGGAGGCCGCCGAAGGCGCCGGTCGCCGCCGCCGAGGCGAACGACGTCCAGCCTTCGGCCGAGAAGCGCAGCTGCGGGCCTCCGGGGTCCTTGGAGTCCCGGACCGCCACCTCCCCGACACCGGGGAGGGCGATCTCCACGCAGGCGCCCTGGCCCCCGCTGTGACTGCTCTTGCGCCAATCGGTTCCGTACTCGGACGGGGTGATCATTCGTGGAATTCCTTCTCGATGTCGGCTATCAGCGACCGGCTCTCCGCGACACCGAGCGCGGCCGCTCTCAGGTAGTCGTACAGACCGGTATAGCGGCGCACGTCCGCCTCCTTCTCCAGGTAGAGATCGCTCGTCACACCTTCGAAGTAGACAGCCGTGGAATCGGCTGACTCGGGGAACTCCAGCAGTGAGAATGTGCCGGTCATACCGGGGTGGGCGCCGTGCGAGAACGGGATCACCTGGATGGTGATGTTCGGGCGCAGGCTGAGGTCCAGCATCTGCCGCAACTGCTGGGCCATCACCGCCTTGCTGCCGACCTCGCGGCGCAGCACCGCCTCGTCGACGACGGTCCACAGGCTGCCGAGCTGGTTCTCGCCGTGGATGCGTTCCTGGCGCTTCATCCGGACCTGCACCCGGCGCTGCACGGCGACGGCGTCGGTGTCCGGCTGGGTGCCCTCGACGACGGCCTGGGCGTAGAGCTCGGTCTGCAACAGGCCGGGGACGAAGGAGGATTCGTACGCGCGGATCGAGGAGGCCTCGGCCTCCAGTCCGATGTAGACGCTGTACGGCGTCGGCATGTCGTTGAAGTCGTGCCACCAGCCGCGCTGGCGCGACTCCTTGGCCATCTCCATGAGGCTGGCGCGCAGTTGCTCGTCGGCCACGTTGTACACGTCGCAGAGGTCGCGCACGTCGCGCTGGCTGATGCTGCGGCGGCCGTTCTCCAGTCGGCTGATCTTCGACTGGGAGACCATCAGCCGGCCGGCCACCTCCTCCGCCGTCATGCCCAGGCCCTCGCGGAGTTTGCGCAGCTCCGAACCCAGGCGCCGACGGCGCACGGTGGGATTGACGTTGGCGGACACTTCGACCTCCGGCCGGACCTCTGGTGCTCGTTGGAACGGCAGTCCTCGGAACACTTCGGACATTGGGACCAACCCCCCTGACTCGGAGCAGCATGACACCTTGGGCCAGGTCGGCGCGGGGGATTCTTGGCAGCGCGGTAGAACAGATCATCGGAAAAGCACTTCCGCGAGACAGCGAAAGCCCCCAGGTGGTAATGCGGCTCGGTGATTCGGACAGATGCTGTGGTGGGTGTCCCCGGCCCGGTTCGCAGGGGCCTCCGACGGGTGCGGAGGCGGGCCGCTGCCGGGCGTCAGGGGACGGCAGAGGGGCGGTCGCCGGGCGACTCGCGTCGCGGGGCGACCGCCCCTGGGTGCTGCTGGTGCCTTCGATCCGGTGCCTTCGACAAGCGGTGGCACCGGTGGTGCGCCGGGCCGCTCAGCGCCGTCGGGCGGCGTGAACGGGGCGGCGAGCGCCGTCGGGCGCGCGGTCGGTGGCGTCGGGCGCCCTGGTGGCTGCCCGCCCGGCCGTGCCCGCTCCGGCGGCCGTGCGCGTCCCGGAGGTCGTACGTGTTCCTGCGGTCGTACGTGTTCCTGCGGCCGTACGAGACCCGGAGGCCTTGGCGGCCCGCCGGGTCAGCGGACGCCGACCCGGGGAGCGGAGACCCGCCCGCCCGAGCCCCGGCCCGCCGTACGGGTGCCAGGACGGCCGGAAGCGGCCCCGGAACCCTGGGAAGAACGGTTCTGCTGTGCGGGCAGGCCGTTCTGCACATCCATCACGGCGTGCGCGACCATCCCGCCCAACGGGTCGTACCGGATCAGGTCGCGCAGCCGCGACCGCGAGGACCGACCCTCGTTGCCCGGGTACAGGTGCTTGCCCAGCCCGACCGAATGGGCGAGCGCGGCGAGCGCGGCCGTCCGGGGGTCCGGCGGCACACCGGTGCGGATCGCGGTGTCCAGCCGCTGTTTGATCGCGGCGTTGGTGCAGTCGTCGGACGCCTGGTACCGGGTCGTCGGCAGCACCCCGCACACCTGGCCCGGCACGGCCGTGACCATGCCGCAGCGCTCCAGGTGCGCCAAGTACGTCTGACGAAGCCCCAGCCGGGGCCCTCCGATCCAATGCGCCGCGCGGACCGGACTGCCGCGTCGGCGCAGCAGTTCCAGTGCGTGGTCAAGGGTCGGGTCGCCGGTCGGCCGTGCGAGCACGACGGCGATCCGGTCTCCCTCCGGTACGATCCGTCCGGCCAGGGACAGCTCGACGAGCTGCGCCCCGGCGAGTCCGAGGTCGAGGGTCTGCGGCTGCGCCGTGGTACCCGTGGTCGGGTCCAAAGCGAGCAGCAAGAGTTCCTCGGGAACAGTTCTGCGGCTCTTGCCCATCCAAGCCTCCCCGCGTGGATGAGAGACAGGGTGACGCCTCTCACACGGGCTTGTCGAGTACGCCTCCGAATCGTGACCTTGCTGTGGAGGCGCGGAACCGGCGGTGACGGGCCTTGCGTCTGACCTGTGAACAGACCGTGGTGCGTCCGGGCGCCGACAATAAGCGCCGGTCGGGCGGGGTGTGCGCGGACGGAACGACCGCCGGTGGCGGAGACTGTACAGGTACACGGGGCGGGGCGTCGGCTTCCCGAAATCGGGTTCGCCGGTGCCCCGCCGGGCGTTGAGGAGGCTGGGATACGTGGGCGAGTCCCCCGACAGGGTGCTGAGGGACGGCGACGAGCGGCAGCGGGACCGCGAACGCGAACGGACCGGTGCGGCGGCTGACGCTGCCACCGAGGCCGCTGCCGAGGCCGCCGAGCCGGTCGAGGGCGGCTCCGGTTCGAAGGCGGACGGGGCGTCAGCCTCGGGCTCGGCCAAGGCGAACGCCTCGGGCTCGGCCAAGGAGGCCGCCTCGCGTTCGGCCAAGGCGAACGCCTCGGGCGGGGCCGAGGCGGCTGCTGAGACCGCTGCGGACGCCGCCTCGGACGACCCTGCCGAGACCTCCGGCGAGGCGGCCCCGAAGGCGTCCGCCGACGCTCCGGCGAAGGCGGCCAAGGGCGGCTCGACCGTACAGCTCCGCGTCCGGGATGTGGACAGCGAGACGACGATGCTGCGGCTTCCGGTGGACAACCGGACCACCGCGCTGCGGCTGCCCGAGGAGCTGGTCAAGACTGCTGCCAAGGGGAGTTCCGAAGGTGGGGGCGAGAAGGAGGGGGCCTCGTCGTCGTCCGAAGAGGTGACGGAGACCGTCGAGCGTCCTGTCGGCGATGACCCGCGTCTCGCCATTCGGACGGGTGTCGCGGTGGCGGAGAAGGTCGGGGAGAAGGCGGAGGACGAGTCGTCCGAGCCGTCCGACGAGGCCGACTCCGAGGAGCCCGTCAAGCCTGCGGCCGCGTCGGCGGAGAAGGCCGACAAGGCCGACAAGGCGGAGAAGGCCGACAAGGCGGAGAAGTCCGACAAGGCGGAGAAGTCCGACAAGGCGGAGAAGTCCGAGGACTCCGAAGACGCCGAGTCCGACGACCCTCCCGCCAACGCCGAACTGACCCTGGCGCTGATCAAGCCCGAGGTGCCGGCCAAGCCCGAGAAGCTGGAGAAGCCCGCGCCGCTGCGCGCCTCCGCCGCTTCCGCGGCCGGTGCCGTCCCCCCGGCCGGCACCGTGCCGGAGCCGAAGCCCAAGCCCGTCCCGGAGCCCGAGCCGACCCCCGGCCCGGCGCCGCTGCCGAAGCCGACGCCCAAGCCCGTCCCCGCGCCGGCCCCGAAGCCGCTGCCGGAGCCCGACCCGCGGCCGGTGCCGCCGGTCCCGCCGCTGCCCAAGCCCGCGCCGCTGCCCGCCCCGGAGCCGCTGCCCTCGCCGGAGAACACCGCCGAGGCGATGGAGGTCCTGGCCACCCTCAACGCCCGCCCGGTCTCGCCGCTGCAGCGCGCCCTCAAGCGGGTGACCATCTGGACGGTCTTCCTCGCCGTGGTGCTCGGCGCGCTCGCGGTCGCCCAGCTGCTGCGCCCGCTGCCGGACCCCAAGCTGAAGATGACCGCCGCGAGCGGCTTCAACTTCTCCGGCGACCCGCTCGACCTCGCCTGGCCGACCAAGGGCCAGTCCGCCGCCGAGGTGGTCGGCGTCGGCAGCCTGGGCAGCTCGGGCCAGGAGGTGCCGGCCCCGATCGCCAGCGTCACCAAGGTGATGAACGCCTACCTGATCCTCCAGAAGTTCCCGCTGAAGAAGGGGGAGAGCGGCCCGAAGATCACCGTCGACAAGCAGGCCGCGCAGGAGTCCGGCAACGTCGACGAGTCCAAGGTGACGCTCACCGAGGGCCAGGTGCTCACCGAGTACCAGGCCCTGGAGCTGCTGATGCTGCCCTCGGCCAACAACGTGGCCCGGCTGCTCGCCCGCTTCCACTCCGGCTCCGAGGGCGAGTTCGTCAAGCAGATGAACGACACCGCGGCCAAGTTCGGCATGGCCAACACCATCTACGCCGACCCGGCGGGCTTCAACGCGGACACCAAGTCCACCGCCAAGGACCAGCTGAAGCTGGCCGAGCAGGTCATGCAGGACGAGATCTTCCGGCAGATCGTCTCCACCCCGGAGACCAACTTCAACAACGTGAAGATCCCCAACACCAACAACCTGATCAACCCGAAGACCGGCGTCATCGGCGTCAAGACCGGCTCCAGCACCCCGGCCGGCGGCTGCCTGATGTGGGCCGCGTACAAGGAGATCGGTGGCGTGAAGCGGCTGATCCTCGGCGTCACCCTGGGCCAGCAGGCCACCGGGCCGAACCCCGGCGACGGCATCCTGCCGACCGTGCTGAAGGTCAGCGGCAAGCAGATCCAGGCCGCGCAGGACGGCGTGACCGGTCAGACCGTGGTGAAGAAGGGCGACGTCGTCGGTTCGGTGGACAACGGGCTCGGCGGCAAGGTCCAGGTCGTCGCGACCAAGGACCTGGTGGTGGCGGGCTTCCCCGGCATCTCCGGCACGGTCACCCTGGACGCCCAGAAGCTCGCCCACAACGAGGTGGCCGGCAAGGAGGTCGGCGTGCTGCGGGTCGGCACGGGCGAAGCCAAGGTGGAGGTGCCGGTGGCCCTCCAGTCGGACCTGAAGCCGCCGTCCATCCAGTCCCGGCTGCTGCGCACGCTGTGAGCCGCTGAGGTAGTGACACGACGAAGGAGGGGAGCCGGTCCCGGACCGGCTCCCCTCCTTCGTCCTGTCCTCGGGTCTACGTGTCCCGGTCGAGCAGCGCGAGGGTGAGCCCGCCGAGCGGCGTCACCCGGTCCGGGTCGCCGTACTGGTCGCGGAGCACCTGCGCCTGGTCGGTCGGCATCTCGGCCAGCGGGTCCAGGGTGTCGCCGAGGACCACCAGCCATATCCGGGACGCCCCGCCCAGGCAGCTCCCCGGCTGCGCGCAGGGCACCGGCGAGAGGTCCTCGGCGTCGTCGGCGCTCTGCGCGACGAAGACCGGGAAGGGGCGGACGTCCGAGGACAGGTAGTAGCTGACGCCCGGCCAGGCCATCGCCCAGGACTGGTCGCCCAACGGCGCCGCCATCCCGTCCCCGGAGCGGTAGCCGGCGGATATCTCGCGGGCCGCCGCCTTGAACGGCTCCTCCGAGCCGTTGTGCGCACCCACGTACCGCACCGAAGCCTGCTTCGGCAGCGCCGCCACGGCCGGCAGGGCGAGCAGCGCGACGGACAGCAGGCCGGCCAGGACGACGGCCTGCCGGGGCCGGACGGCGAGGCGCCGGGCCAGGGCCGCGACCGCGCCGTACACCGCCCCGGCGCCGCCGCCGGCCAGCACCGCCCAGGCGGGCACCGTGAACAGCAGGTACCGCTCGATGAAGTAGGAGGTGTCGCTCAGCCGCGACACCAGCCAGACGGCCACCACCGGCAGCTCCGCGAGCAGCAGCACCTGCCAGGCCTGGAAGCGCCGGCCGGGCAGCGCCAGGGCCAGGAGCGCCAGCAGGGCGAAGGCGTAGAAGACCTGGTCGGAGCCGAACAGGTGCTCGCCGAAGCGGGCGAGGCCGCGCATCGAGGGGACCGGTATCCACCCCAGCTGCCGGTCCGACTGCCGACTGCCCAGCAGCACCACCGGCAGCACCGGCAGCACCGCCACCACGACCGCCAGCGGGTACTGCCACAGCAGCCGCCGGTCGGCCTGCGCCCGGGTGCGCCACAGGTGCAGGGCCAGGAGCGCCACCTGCCCGACGACCGTACTGAAGGAGATCAGGTGCCCGGCGCCGGCCAGCACCATGGCCACGCAGTACGGCGCCCAGCGCCGCCGGCTCGGCCGCTCCAACGCCCGCAGCAGGAAGTACGCGGCCGCCGCGACCGCGCAGGTCACCAGCGCGTAGGAGCGGGCCTCCTGGGCGTACCGGGCGATCTGCGGGGGCACCGCGAACAGCAGCCCGGCGCCGACCGCCGCCGCCCGGCCGCCGAACAGCCGCCGGGCGGTGAGCGCCACGAACGCGGCCGCGGCCGCCATCGCCAGCACGGAGGGTATTCGCAGGGATATCGCGGAGTCGCCGAACACCGCCGTCCACCCGTGCATCAGCAGGTAGTACGCGCCGTTGCTGGCGTCCACGTGCTGGAGCAGTCGCAGCAGGTCACCGAGCGAACGGGTGGCCACCGTCGCCGTCGCGATCTCGTCCCGCCACAGGTCCGGCGTCCCCAGCCGGTACCCGCCCACCGCCAGCATGACCACCGCGGGCCACACCCACACCGGCCCCAGCAGCCGGTCCACCGGGCGCACAGCAGGTCTCATCAGGTCCTTCGTCTCCTTAGCCGCGGCGTGCCGGTGGCGAGATCCCCCACCCTGCCCGGCAGGCTACTTGACCCGCCCTGACGCCCCGTCGGCCACCCGCGTTCCGGCCATCCCGCCGAGCCCCACCCCCGATCCGGTACGCTGTGAACGGCCTGGTACCACCCGGGCCGCGCCTCAGTAGCTCAGGGGATAGAGCACGGCTCTCCTAAAGCCGGTGTCGCAGGTTCGATTCCTGTCTGGGGCACAACGAACACGCAGGTCGCAGGCCCCCGCCCACCCGGGCGGGGGCCTGCGCCGTTTCCCGGCCCGGGTCGCTCCCCGGCCGGGGCGGGCGCCTCAGGGGCGGCGTACCTCCGGGGGAGGAGACGGCGGTGGGCGGTCGTCCGCCCACGGGGTGATCACGAAGCCGACCTTGTGCTGACGGCCCGCGGCCACCCCGCTCCTAGGCTCGACGAGACCCCTGCCGGAGCATCGTTCGCCGGTCAGGGCGGACGAGCCGGGGACCGATGACGACGTACCGATACACCGTGGCCGAGCTGCGCGGACAGCTGCGCCAACTGCTCCTGAGCGGCGCCGCGATCGCGCTGGGGGTGGCCTTCCTGATCGCCTCCGTCAGCGGCAGCGGGGCGCTGGTGGACTCGTACAGCCAGACCGCGGCCGCCGAGGTCGGCCCCGCCGACATCCAGGTGACCGGGAAGGCCTCGGCCTCTTCAGCTGCGGCCGCGACCGGGGCCGGGGCCGGCGGGCTGGACACGGCCGCCGTGGAGCGGGCGCGGCAGACCGCCGGAGTGGCCGCGGTGGCCCCGCGGCTGATCGGCAAGGGCGGCGTGCTGACCGCCGACGGGCGGCCGCTCGACCGGACCGCCGCGGTCAGCGCCGTCGCCGAGGACCCGGCGCTGCGCTGGCAGTTGCTCAAGGACGGCCACTGGCCGACCGGACCCGGCGAGGTGCTGCTCGACACCGGGACGGCGGACCGCCTCGGCGCCGCCGTCGGCGCCGAGGTGCACCTGGCCAAGGCCGACGGCAGCGCCGCCACCGCCCGACTGGTGGGCACCCTGGACGAGCGGGGCGCACCGAGCCTCGCCGGGGTCCCGATCGTCGGCGTACCGGCGAGTGCCGTCGCCGCCTACGCGACCGGTGTCACCACCGACCGACTCGACGTCAGGGTCGCCCCGGACACCACCCCGACCCGTACCGTCGACGCCCTGCGGACCGCCCTCGGCGGCGGCGTCGAGGTGCACACCCACGCGGCCTCCGTCACCGAGGCGACCCGGCAGAGCAACACCATGTACGGCGTCGTCCTGGTCGCCGCGCTCTCCTTCGTCCTGATCGCGCTCGCGGTGGCGCGGATGGTGGTCGGCAACACCTTCACCGTGGTGCTGGCCCAGCGCACCCGCCAACTCGCCCTGCTGCGCTGCGTCGGCGCCGACCGGCAGCAGCTGCGCCGACTGATCCGCCGCCAGGGGCTGCTGCTCGGGCTGGGCGCCTCCCTCGCGGGCGTCCTGCTCGGGGTCGCCCTCTGCGGGCTCGGCACGGCCGTGCTCGACGGACTCGACCTCGGGCCGGTGCACCTGTCGCTGCTGCCCTCCCCGCTGACCTGCCTGCTGGCCGGACTGTTCGGGGTACTGCTGACCCTGCTGGCCGTCCGCGGACCGGCGAAGGCCGCCGCCGCCGTGCCGCCCGTCGCCGCGCTCGGCGGCACGCCGGCGCCGACCGTCGGGGCGGCCCGGGTGCGGGCCGCGGTGTGGACCGGCGCGCTGCTGGTCTCGGGTACGGCGCTGCTGGCGGCCGGGGCGATGACCCCGCCGCCGCTGTCGCTGCTCGCCGTCACCGTCGGCGCCATCGCCAACTTCTTTGGGGTGCTGCGGCTCGCCCACCGGGTGCTGCCCGCGGTCGTCGCCGTACTGGGCCGGCCCGCCCGCAGGCTCGGCGGCACGGCAGGGCGGCTCGCCACCCAGCAGCTGCGGCTCAACCCGGGCCGCACCGGCGCCACCGGCTCGGCACTGCTGCTCGGCGTGACCGTGATGATCGGCGCGGTCACCGCGCTGGACATCACCTCCCGCTCGCTGGTCCCGGTGGTGTCCGCGCGCCAGCCCGGGGTCTTCGCCGCGGCCACCGTCGGCGGCGGCCCGCTGCCCGCCGGGGCCCTCGACGCCCTGGCCCTCGACCACGGGCTGACCGTCACCCCGGTCCGTTCGGCCACCGTCGACCTCGACGGCCGACCCACCGTGGTCGCCGCCGTCGACCCCGCCCGGCTCAACTCCTCGACGGACGACGTGGACCGGGCCCGCTCGCTCGGCGACGGCGCCGCGCTCAGCGGACTCGGCGAGACCGGAGCGCACCGGGCCGGCGGCGTCGAACTGCGGCTCCAACCCGGCCGCAGCAGCCTGCCGTTCACCCTCCAGAGCGGGGCCACCCTGCTGGTGACCCCCGCCACCCTGGACCGCCTCGCCCCCGGCGCGCCCGTCACCACGGCCTGGATCAGCCCGACTGCGGGCGAAGACCGCCCCGCCGCCCGCCGCGCCCTGGACCGCGCCCTCGCCGACCACCCGCAGCTGACCGTCACCGACACCGCCGCCCAGGCGGACACCCTGCGCTCCCTGCTCGACCGGCTGACGACCGTCAGCATGGCGCTGCTGTCCTTCTCCGTCGCCATCGCTGGCCTCGGCGTCGCCGCCACCCTGATGCTCAGCATCAGCGAACGCTCCCGCGAGATCGGCATGCTCCGCGCGATCGGCATGTCCCGCGAACAACTGCGCCGGATGCTCACCCTGGAGGCCCTGCTGCTCTCCCTCGCCGCCGCCCTGGTCGGTACCGCCCTCGGCGTCTCCTACGGCTGGGTCGCCGCCCGCTCCATCACCTCCACCATCGGCACCGTCGGCGCCCCGCCCCTGCTCCCCGTCCTGGCCGCCCTGGCCCTCACCGTCCTGGTCGGCCTCGCGGCCGCCGTCCTCCCCGCCCGCCGCGTGGGCCGAATGAGCGCAGTAACGGCGATGCGGGCATCCTGACCCGCCCTGCGGTCGGGGCGGGGGCCGAGCCGGGCGGCCGGGCGGCGGGGACGGGCGCGGGCTCGCGGGTGCCGCTGGGCCCGGCCGTTCCGCTCCGCCTGCCCATCAAGGCGTCCCGGGCCGCCGGCATACCGGGGCGGTGGCGGTGCCGGCATCCCGGCCGGGTCTGCCGTCGGTGCGTCCCGGGCCGGGGCCTGCTCAGGTCGGGGTGGATCGGGTCGGGGCGTGCGCGGCTGTGCGGAGAGCAGGGGCTCGGGCGCGCGGGTGCCGCCTGGGGCCGGGGTGGGGCAGCCGCGGTGATCAGGCCAGGTGAGGCGGCCCCGAGGGCCGTGTGTGGCCGTCTCGGGAGGCGGGTCTCGGGCTGCGACCCGCCCGCCCCCACGCCGCCGTGCTCTCGGCCCGTGGGGGCGGCCCCGCCGACGGGCTCAGGACAGGGTGGAACGGGTTCGCGGGGTGGCGGGTCGGCCGATGGTGAGGGCGAGGTCGGCGAGGAGGGGTTCGGTCTCGCGGGTGCTGCGCAGGAGGGCGGGGTCGAGGTCGGCGATGACGAGTTCGCGCCGGTCCTCGCTCGCCTCGGCGATCAGCCGGCCGTCCGGGCCCCAGACCGCGCTGCCGCCGCAGGCGTGCCAGCCGCCGGTGTGGCCGATGTGGTTGGCGAGCACCGTGTAGAAGGTGTTGTCGAGCGCGCGGGCCGGGAACCAGGTGCGGGACTCGTGGTGGCCGTGGCCCATGCTGAACAGCGCGCCGACCAGGTAGGCGTGGCAGCCGTCGAGGGCGGCGGCCCGGGCGTGCTCGGGGAAGCCGGAGTCGTAGCAGATGCCGAGTCCGAGCCGCCAGCCGTCCAGCTCCACCGTGCAGCCGGCCGTTCCGGGGCGGTAGTGGTCGCGTTCGGTCCTGGTCGGGTGCTGCTTGTCGTAGCGGGTGACGAGGCCGCCGTCCGGGCCGAGGACGAGGGCGGAGATGCGCAGGTCGTCGCCGTCCTGGACGGCGGCGCCGAGGATCGCGGCGGTGCCGGTCTCGCGGCAGGCCTCGGCGATCGGCGCGAGGCGCGGATCGCCCGGCCGGACGGCGTACTTGACGGGGTCGGTGCTGATCAGCTCGGGCTCGTAGCCGGAGAGGAACTTCTCCGCGAACAGCACCAGGCGGGCGCCGGCCCGGGCTGCCTCGCGGATCAGCCCGGCGGCCTGGGCGGCGTTGGCGGGGATGTCGCCGGCCACGGCCTGGGCCTGGACGGTGGCGATCCGCAGCGGGCGCTCGGGGTGATCGGCGGGCGCGGCGGCAGGGGTGTCGGACATGGCCGTCACGCTAGCGGAGCCGGGGAACGGGGCCGGGAAACGGGGGCCGGGAAACGGCGGCCGGGAACGGCTCAGTGGACGGTCTCGTCGGTCCGGCCGCCCGACACGATGACCCGCTGGACCCGGGGCCTGGTACGCCAGTTGACCCGCCGTACGTCCCGGGCGAGGGCGCCGGGGCGCCACAGCTGGATCGCGGCGGTCACGGAGCCCAGCACCATCCCGGCGGCCAGCCAGCCGGCCAGGACGTCGCTGGGCCAGTGCACCCCGAGGGCGACCCGGGTCCAGCCGATGGTGAGCACGGTCGCGGCCGCCACCAGGCAGGCGGCGGTCCGGCCGCGCCGGTGGACCCGGTACCAGAGCAGGCCGACCAGGACGGCGCAGGTGATCGCCGAGGCCATGGCGTGCCCGGAGGGGAAGGCCGGGCCGCCGGCGTGCGAGACCGGATCGGTGAAGGAGGGGCGGCCGCGGTCGAAGGCCAGCTTCAGCGCCCATTGGGCGCCCCAGCCGACCAGGGTCTGGGCGGCCACCCAGCCGGCCAGCACCCGGGCGCCGATCAGCCAGAGCCACCCGGCGGCGATCCCGAGCAGCGTACGCATCGTGACGGTGCCGCCGATGTCCGAGAGGGTCTGCACCGCGGCGGTCCAGGCCCGGTGGTCCCGGGCGTAGAGGTGCAGTTCGCCGATCCACTCCTGGTCGAAGCGGGTCAGCGGGAGCCAGTGGCCGGTGACCAGGCTTGCCAGGAGGCCGAACAGCGCGGCACAGCCCAGCGCGAGCGCGGCGTCCCGAAGGAGACTGCGATGACGCGCAGTGACGATGGTCGTGCTGTTGGTCAGGTGCATGGCTGACACCTTCCCAGTGTCCCGCGCCGAGCAAGAGCCGCAGTGATAGCGATTTCGCATCGTTTGTGAGGAGGACCTGCGTACGTCGGGGTGCGGACGCGGGCGACGGGCGGGCGTCGGGGGAACGTCCGGGGCCCTTCGCGGGTTCAACGGATGGGCGGCGAGCGCGTGTGGGTCGAGTGAAGAAGACGCTCCCCGGGCGGTCGCCCGTCGGCACGAGATGTGCCCGGTCGGTCACGGACTGTCCGAAAGTGCGGTGAAATTCGGCAGGATACTGCATCGCCGGGAAGAATCTGAGCGACTTGGGAATGTTGTCCGGAATCTGGTCGTTGGATCGTTACGTGTGAGCCCCCAGGGGCCCGCATTTCTTGCCCTCGCGGGGCAGGCAGGCAGACCTCGGCAACACCAGCAAAGGGAGCAAGCATGGCCACCCGTGCCGTCGTTCGCGACAGGGCCGACCGGAGTCGCGCGGCCCGCCCGACCAATCTCGAAGCCGACCGCGACCTGGTCGGCATGTACCTCGACGAGATCGCCAGGACACCCCTGCTCGATGCTGCCGAGGAGGTCGAGCTCTCCCTGCGGATCGAGGCCGGCGTGTACGCCCAGCACCTGCTGGAGGAGGAGGGCGGACTTCCCGACGGCGTCACGCGCGAGGAGCTGGAGGCGATAGCCGCCGACGCCGAGCGCGCCAAGGACGTCTTCATCCGCTCCAACCTCCGGCTCGTCGTTGCCGTCGCCCGGCGCTACCCGCGCAGCGGCCTGCCCCTGCTGGACCTCATCCAGGAGGGCAACGCGGGCCTGGTGCGCGCCGTCGAGAAGTTCGACTACGCCAAGGGCTTCAAGTTCTCCACGTACGCGACGTGGTGGATCCGGCAGGCGATCACCCGGTCCATCGCCGACCAGTCCCGCACCATCCGGCTGCCCGTGCACCTGGTGGAGGAGCTGGGGCGGATCCGGCGGGTGCAGCGGGAGAAGTCCAAGGAGCTGGGCCGCGAGGCGGAGCCGGCCGAGATCGCGGCCGAGCTGGACACCACCGAGGCCCGGATCAAGGACGTGCTGGACTGGGCGCGCGACCCGGTCAGCCTCAACATGTCGGTGGACGACGAGGGTGAGACCCAGTTCGGGGACCTCGTCGAGGACACCGGGGCCACGTCCCCCGAGGACGCCGTGATGGTCATGCTCCGCCGCGAGGAGCTGGACGACCTGATCGGGCGGTTGGACGACCGCACGGCCTCGATCATCCGCTCCCGCTACGGGATGGAGGACGGCCGCGAGCGCACCCTCACCGAGGTGGGCAAGCAGCACGGCCTCACCCGTGAGCGGATCCGCCAGATCGAGAAGCACGCGCTGGCCGAGCTGAAGAAGATCGCCGACCACGCGGGCTTCGAGGCCGCCTGACAGCCAGGCCGAGCCTTGCCGGCCCAGCGGCCGAGCCCCTCACACGGGCCCCGGCGCGGAACGCTCCGCACCGGGGCCCGAGGCGTGCCCCGGGGCTCTTAGGCTGGAGGAGCTGGAGGAGAAGGGACGAGCGGACGGAGTGGACAGCGTGAGTGAGCAGGGACAGGGGCAGGACCAGGACCAGGGGCAGGACCGGGGCCAGGCGCGGGAGCCGCGGAAGGACGCGGCCGCCAAGGCCCGGCTGGTCTTCCGGGACCCGTTCGACCAGCAGTCCAAGGACGACACCGACTCCGGCTGGGGCGAGCGCCCCGGGGCGGGGGAGAGCGGTGGGCGGGGGCTGGACTGGTACCTGAGCCAGCGCCCGCCGCACCACGGGGACTGAGGGACGGGAACGGGGACGGTGCTGGGGACGGGACGGATGGCGCCCGTCGGTCAGCGCAGCGGCGCGACGAGCGCGTCGCGGATCTCGGTCAGCAGTTGGACCTCCTTGGCCTCGGCCTCCGCCGCCTCCTCGGCGACGGTCTTGCGGTGCGCGGCCAGCCTGTTCATGGGCAGGATCAGGGCGAAGTAGACGACGGCCGCGGTGATCAGGAACTGGAGCGCGGCGCTGAGCACCGACCCCCACAGGATGAGGATTCCGGACGTGACCTCACCGGTCGGGCTGACCCCGCAGGGCCCCTTGAGGCAGGAGCTGTAGGTCGCGAGGTCCTTCGGCCCGAACGCGCCGACGATCGGATTGATCACGCCCTTGACGAAGGCGTTGACGATGTTGGTGAAAGCCGCGCCGATGACCACGGCCACGGCGAGTTCGACGACATTTCCACGCAGCAGGAATTCCTTGAAGCCCTTCATGCCGCCTCGAACGACGAAGGCGCATTCCGGTTACGGGTGATCTTCCGCAGGCCCGGACTGACAACCCGTCCGGCCCAGCGCGCCCCCCGAGGGCGGCGGCAGCCCGGCCCGCGCCGGCCCCAGTGCCAGCGCCGCCGCCACCGCGAGCAGCACCAGCGCGGGCGCCCCGGCCCGCCGCCGCACCGCACTGCGCCAGCGGTGCCACCCGCCGCAGCCTCGCCGGATCGGGGGGAAGCTCGGCAGCTCCTGGGTGGGCGGCACGGTGGGCGCGGGCAGGGGGAGGGAGAAGCTCACGGCCGTCATCGAGGACCTCCGAGGTGTCGGCGACCCGGCCCCTCGTGGACCGGATGACCCCCACGATGGGCGTTCCCGGCGAACTCGGAAAGCCCTTTCCCCAGGCCTGTGGACAACTCGGCCCTGTGGATAACTTCGTACACCCGCAGGAGTTGCTCCGGCCTGTTCGAGTTGACGGCAGGCCTCGTGGCCGCCCCCCCGGCAGGCACCACCCATCGACCCCCGGCGGGCATGCGGAAAGGCCCGCCGCCCCCGCGCGAAAGCGGGGCCGACGGGCCTTCCCGTGGTCTGCGGAGCGCCGGGACGCTGCCCGGCGCCGACGTCAGCTCGCGGCCGGAGCCGGGCTGGACGAGGCCGAGGAGCCGGAGCCCGACGACGTCGAGGTGGTGGACGAGGAGGACGGCGTCGAAGAGGTCGACGACGACCCGGCGCCCACCGAGCTGCTGGAGGAGGAGCGGCTGTCGGTCCGGTAGAAGCCGGAGCCCTTGAACACGACGCCCACGGCCGAGAAGACCTTGCGGAGCCGTCCCTGGCAGTCGGGGCACGTGGTCAGCGCCTCGTCGGTGAACTTCTGCACCGCCTCCAGGCCGTGGCCGCACTCGGTGCACTGGTACTGGTACGTGGGCACTTGTCTTCCTCCTGGCACTCTCGCCTGATGAGTGCTAACGATGGTCAATGATGCGGTATTCCGCGGGATCAGTCCAGCGACTCCGGTGTGAGATGGGCCGGGACCGGCCGTCGCGGAGCCTTCCGCTCAGCCGTTGGCCGCGCCGACCAGTGGCTCCACGCCACCGCGCGCCACGGAACCGGCGCCCGAACCGGAGCCGGCCCGAGGCGCCGCCAGCAGGTGCCGCAGCGAGACCAGCGCGACCAGCCCCAGCCCGGCGCCGACCACCGGCACCAGGAACCCGGTCGAGGGCCCGTGCCCGTCGATCAGCCGGCCCGCCGCCATCGAGCCGACCGCCAGCCCCAGCCCGATCGCGCCGGTCAGCCAGGTGAAGGCCTCGGTCTTGGCCCCGTCCGCGACCAGCGTCTCGACCAGGGTGTAGCCGCTGATCAGGGTCGGCGCGATGGCCAGCCCGCAGACCAGCCCGGCGACGGTCAGCGCGATCAGGTTGGGCATCGCCCACAGCGTCGAGCAGCCCAGCACCAGCAGCGCGTAGCTGATCAGCATCCGCTGCTGCACCGACCGCCGCCAGGCGATCACGCCGTACAGCACGCCGGCCAGCATCGAGCCGCCGGCGAAGATCCCGTACACGGTGCCGCCGGCCGCGTGCTGCCCGACCTCGTCCGCGAAGGCGTTCACCGAGACCTGCATGCCGCCGAACACCGAGCCGACCCCGAGGAAGGCCCCGGCCAGCAGCCGGACGCCGGGGGAGGCGAGCGCGGAGGCGCGCTTGGTGCCGGGCTGCGGCACGATCCGGGCCGGGGCGGTGCGCCGCTGGGCGGCGAAGGCCAGGCCGCCGACCAGGGTCAGCGAGGCCTCGGCGACCAGGGCAGTGGCCGGGTTGACGAGGGCGGCGATGCCGGAGGCCAGGATCGGGCCGATCACGAAGGTGAACTCGTCCGTCACGGACTCGAAGGCGAACGCGGTGCCCACCCGGGCCGCGGTGGTGTCGGAGGCGCCGTCCGCGGAGAACGTGGCCACCCAGCGGGCCCGGACCATCGCACCGACCTGCGGCACGCTGGCCCCGGCCGGGACGGCCGCCAGGCACAGGCTCCAGACCGGCGCGTGGCCGAGGGCCAGCGCGATCAGCGTGCCGACCGAGACGGCGTGCACCAGGACGGTCGGGACGAGCACCGCGGCCTGGCCGTAGCGGTCGGCGAGCCGCCCGGTCTGCGGCCCGATCAGGGCCTGGGCGACGGCGGCGACCGCGGTGACCGTACCGGCGGTGCCGTACGAGCCGTGGGTCTGGGTGACGAGCAGCAGGATGCCCATGCTGAGCATCGCGTAGGGCAGCCGCGCGACGAGGGCGGGGGCGAGGAACGTCCACGCCCCCGGCGTGCGCAGCAGCTCGCCGTACCCGACGCGGGCGGGGGCCGGAGCCGTACCGGTGGCCTCGGGGGCCGGAGCCGTACGGGCAGCCTCAAGGGCCGGAGCTGCGATGGTGTCGACCGCGGAGTCCGCGGCGGTGTCGACCGTTCGGCGCGCCGTCACGGTCGGTCCTTCCTGCTGCCTGGTAGCGCGGCAGGGCATGGTGGAGCCCCGACGGCGCCGAGAGTCGTCCTCTCGCGCGTCGACCGGGGTAGATACCGGGTCGGTCCGGCGTGCTCGCCGGGGGCCGGACCGCGGCCGCCGAGCGGTCGCGCCAACTCTGCTTCAGGCAGATGCTGGGGTGGTCTAGCGGTGGTCATACGGTATTTCGGACCAGCATACAGGGGGCGACCAGCATGCGGTTACGCGCGTAGATAGCGAAAGGGCCCGGCGGGGAGGAGAACCCCGCCGGACCCCGGCGTCACGCCGTCACCGCCCGTTCAGCCACCCGGCGAGCTTGCCGCCCTTGTCCACGGCCCGCAGTCGTCGCTCCGCGGCCTCGCCGACCTCGTCCGTGGTGACCACCAGCAGCTCGTCCCCGCCGCGCAGCACCGTCGCCTTGTCCGGTACGAAGGAGCTCCCCTCGCGCACCACCAGGGTGACCGCCGCCCCCTTGGGCAGCCGCAGCTCGCTGACCTCCACGCCCGACATCCGCGAGGTGGGGGAGATCGCGATCGACAGCAGGTGCCCGTGCAGCTTCTCCAGCGGCGCGGACTCGATGTCCAGGTCCTGGCCCATCGCGCCCTCGCCGATCTTCAGCCGCTTGGCCACCCACGGCAGGGTCGGCCCCTGGAGCAGGGTGAAGACGACGACCAGGATGAAGACGATGTTGAAGACGTCCTCGGCCTTGTGGGCGCCGGACACCACCGGGATGGTGGCCAGCACGATGGGCACCGCCCCGCGCAGCCCGGCCCAGCTCAGCAGCGCCTGCTCGCGGGGCGGCACCTTGAACGGGGTCAGCGAGACCATCACCGACAGCGGCCGGGCCAGGAAGACCAGCACCCCGCCGATGACCAGCGCGGGCACCACCGCGTCGCCCATGCTCTCGGGCGTGACGAGCAGGCCGAGCAGCACGAACATGCCGATCTGTCCGATCCAGGCCAGCCCGTCGGCGAAGCCCCGGACGGCCGGGCCGTGCGGCAGCTTGGAGTTCCCGAGCACCACCGCGCAGATGTAGACGGCGAGGAAGCCGGAGCCGTGCAGCAGGGCGCCGCCGGCGTACGCGAGCACGGTGAGCGCCATCACGGCGATCGGGTAGAGGCCCGAGGAGGGCAGCGCGACGTGCTTGAGCCCGTAGGCGCCTATCTTGCCGACGGCGAGGCCTATCACCGCGCCGATCGCCAGCTCGGCGAGGATCGTGCCGAGCAGTACGTACCAGGAGTCCAGCTCCCCGGTGGTGGCGAAGGCGACGACCAGGATGACCACGGGCGCGTCGTTGAAGCCGGACTCGGCCTCCAGCAGGCCGGTGAGCCGGTGCGGCAGCGGGACCATCCGCAGCACCGAGAAGACGGCGGCCGCGTCGGTCGAGGAGACGATGGCGCCCAGCAGCAGTGAGGTCCGCCAGTCCAGGCCGACCAGCCAGTGCGCGCCGGCGGCGGTGGCGAAGACGCTGACGCCGACGCCGACGGTGGCGAGCACGGTCGCGGCCGGCATCACCGGCTTGATCTCGCGCCAGCTGGTCTTGAGGCCGCCCTCGGCCAGGATCACCACGAGCGCCGCGTAGCCGAGCACCTGGGTGAGCTCGGCGTTGTTGAAGGTGACGCCGAGCCCGTTCTGGCCCAGTGCCACGCCGATCCCCAGATAGATCAGCAGGCTGGGCAGCCCTGATCGGGTGGAGAGGCGGACGGCACCCACCGCGAACAGCAGGATCACGGAGGACTCAAGGAGGAGCTGGTTCAGGTGGGAGACGTTCACGCAGGGGCACCTCGGGCAGGCGGGGGCGGGCGGGGTGTCTGGTGGTGCTGTGGGCTGATCCGTCGAGAGGCTGATCCGTCGAAGGGCCGGCCCGTCGAAAGGCCGACGCGTTAAGAAGGCGTCAATACTCTCCTTGTGGATCGTTACGCAGTCTAACATTTTGCCATATCTTTAGCTTGGTCCCCCGTTCACGGTGCCCGGCCGTCTCGGCCTAATGTGGTGCCCTGCCGGGGTCGCAGGCCCTGGACACGCCCCGCCCGCCCCGAAGTCAGGACCGCAAGGACCCAGATGCCCCGCTCGAAGAAGTTCCGGCGCGCCCGTCTGATCGTGATCGTGCTGGTCGTGCTGCTGGTGGCCGGCGCCGGCTACGGCGGCTACCGCGGGGTCTCCGCGGTCCGCGCCTCCTTCCCGGAGGTCGACGGCAGCGTCAAGGTGGCGGGCCTGACCGCGCCCGTCGACGTCAAGCGGGACGCCAACGGCATCCCGCAGCTGTACGCCGACACCGCCGAGGACCTGTTCCGCGCCCAGGGTTACGTCCAGGCGCAGGACCGTTTCTGGGAGATGGACGTCCGCCGGCACATCACCGCCGGCCGGCTCTCCGAGATGTTCGGCGACAGCCAGGTCGACAACGACGCCTTCATCCGCACCATGGGCTGGCGGCAGGTGGCGCAGAAGGAGTTCGACACCAAGCTGTCGCCGGAGACCAAGAAGTACCTCCAGGCCTACTCGGACGGCGTGAACGCCTGGCTCTCCGAGCACCCCGGCGGCTCCAAGGCCTCGCTGGAGTACTCGCTGCTCGGCGTCGTCAACGGCGGCTACCAGCCCGAGCAGTGGACCCCGGTCGACTCGGTGGCCTGGCTCAAGGCGATGGCCTGGAACCTCTCCGGGAACCTCCAGGAGGAGATCGACCGCTCGCTGCTGGCCCAGGACTTCGGCCCGGACAAGATCGCCGAGCTGTACCCGGACTACCCGTACGCCCGCAACGGCACCATCGTGAAGACCGGCACCGTGGCGGGCGACAGCTACCGCCCCGCCGACGGCTCCCCGCAGCCCGGCGCGGCCCCCGGCACCGCCACCGCGCAGGGCGCGGCCACCACCAAGGCGATGCTCCAGGGGCTGACCGACCGGATCGACGGGATGCCGCAGCTGCTCGGCCGCCCCGGCCAGGGCATCGGCTCCAACTCCTGGGTGGTGGCCGGCTCGCACACCACCACCGGCAAGCCGCTGCTGGCCAACGACCCGCACCTCGGCCCCGGCCTGCCCTCGGTCTGGTACCAGATGGGCCTGCACTGCCGGACCACCTCCCCGGCCTGCCAGTTCGACGTCTCCGGCTTCACCTTCGCGGGCATGCCCGGCGTGGTGATCGGCCACAACAAGGACATCGCCTGGGGCTTCACCAACCTCGGCGCCGACGTCACCGACCTCTTCCTGGAGAAGGTCACCGGCCCGGACACCTACCAGGTGGACGGCAAGGACGAGAAGTTCGAGCTCCGCAAGGAGACCATCAAGGTCGCCGGCGGCGAGGACCGCACCATCACCGTCCGCACCACCAAGACCGGCGCCCCGCTCATCTCCGACCAGAGCACCGAGCAGCAGAACGTCGGCAAGTACGCCCCCAACGGCACCTCCGCCCCCGACCGCGGCACCGGCGGCTACGGCGTCGCCCTCCAGTGGACGGCGCTCAGCCCCGGCAAGACCATGGACGCCGTCTTCGAGCTGGACAAGGCGAAGAACTGGGACGAGTTCCGCAACGCCGCCAAGGACTTCACCGTCCCCGCGCAGAACCTGATCTACGCCGACGCCAAGAACATCGGCTACCAGGCCCCGGGCGCCATCCCGGTCCGCGGCAAGGGCGACGGCACCCTCCCCGCGCCGGGCTGGGACTCCACCTACCAGTGGAAGGACCCGATCCCCTTCAACGCCCTGCCGTGGAGCCTCAACCCCTCGGCCGGCTACATCGTCACCGCCAACCAGGCCGTGGTGGACCCGAGCTACAAGTACAACCTGACCAAGGACTGGGAGTACGGCACCCGGGCCAAGGAGATCACCGACCAGATCGAGGGCCTGCTCAAGAACAACGGCAAGATCTCGCCGGACGACATGCAGACCCTCCAGCTGGACAACACCAGCGTGATGGCCAAGACGCTGGTCCCGCTGCTGCTCAAGCAGCCGGTCAGCGACCCGTACGTGCGCGAGGCCCAGGACCTGCTGAAGGACTGGAACTTCCACCAGGACGCCGACTCCGCCGCCGCCGCGTACTACAACGGCGTCTGGCGCCAGCTGCTGATCCTGGCCTTCGGCCAGAAGTTCCCGGCCGACCTGCGGGCCAAGGACAACTGCCTGCTGGTCCGCCAGCAGGACGACCCGACCAAGCCGGACAGCGCCACCAAGATCGTCACCGAGTGCGGCACCCGCGACCCGGGCAAGGCCCAGCCGGACGGCGGCGACCGCTGGACCGAGGTGGTGCGCCAGCAGCTGGAGAAGCCCGACAGCGCGTGGTGGACGTACATCGACGACCAGCACAAGGAGCAGAAGGGCCTGGACAACCTGCTCCAGGAGGCGATGAAGAACGCCCGCCAGGAGCTGACCTCGCTGCTCAGCAAGGACGTCTCCACCTGGAGCTGGGGCCGGCTGCACAAGCTGGAGCTGCGTGAGCAGACCCTCGGCACGGACGACTCCTCGATCGCCTCCGGCGCGGTGCACAAGCTGCTCAACCGCGGCCCGTACCGGCTCTCCGGCGGCTCGGCGGCGGTCGACGCGGCCGGCTGGAACGCGGCGGCCGGCTACCAGGTGGACTGGATCCCGTCGATGCGCATGGTGGTCGACCTGAACGACCTCGACGCCTCGCGCTGGGTCAACGTCGGCGGCGCCTCCGGCCACGCCTTCCACGACAACTACAACGACCAGACCGAGGTCTGGCTCAAGGGCAAGCTGCTGACCTGGGCCTACTCCCCGGACGCGGTCGAGAAGGCCACCAAGCACAAGCTGGTGCTCACCACCGGCTGACCCCGGTACGGCCTGGCAGCCGGCGGCCCCGTTCCCCTCCGAGGGGAGCGGGGCCGCTGCCGCGTTCAGCCGAGCCCGCGCACCCCCGAGGGCAGCACCGCGAGGTCCACCGGCCGGTCGTGCGGCTCGGCGGGCACCCGCTCCAGCAGCTCGTGCTCGTACAGCAGCACCGCCAGCACCGGCCGGGCGCCCGCCCGGGCCAGCCGCTCCAGCACCCGGTCGTAGCTGCCGCCGCCCCGGCCCAGCCGCAGCCCGGAGCCGTCCACCGCCAGGCCCGGCAGCAGCACCACGGCGGCCTCCGTCACCGCCTGCGGCCCGAGCCGGGGGCCGACCGGCTCCAGCAGCCCGCGCCCGGCCGGGGCCAGCGCGTCGGGGCCCGCGTACTCGGCCCAGTCCAGGTCGTTGTCCGCCAGCAGCACCGGCAGCAGCACCCGCACCCCGCGCGCCCGCAGCGCGTCCAGCAGTGGCCGCGTCCCGGGCTCGGCGCCCACCGAGACGTACGCGGCCACCGTGGCACCCGGGCCGGCCAGCTCCCCGGCGTGCCCGGCCAGCGCGTCGGCCGTCGCGGCCCGCTGCTCGGCGGTCAGCGCGCGGCGTTCCGCCAGCAGCCGTGTCCTCAGGCCGCTCTTCTCGTTGTCCATTCGATCGCTGTGCGTCCGATCGTCGTGCATCCGGTCCTCCTGGCTCCGCACCGTCGACGCGCAGAGCCTGACACGCGAAAGGGCGCCCCCCATTGACCACCCCGCTGCTGGTCCAGTCCCTGGCCGCCCTGAGCGTCCCCGCACTGGCCGGCGCCACCGTCCTCGGACTGCGCGGACGGCGGGAGCGGGCCGGGGCCACCGCCGGGGCCGAGCTGCTGCGCGGGCGGATCGCCGAGCTGGAGGAGCAGTGCGCCGAACTGGAGCGCACCGCCTCCTGCGACCCGCTCACCGGGGTGTGGAACTACCGCCACCTCCAGCTCACCCTGGACCGGGAGATCGAACGGGCCCGCCGGGCCGAGCACACCGAGCAGGCCGAAGGGCCGCGCCCGCTGGCCGTGCTGATGCTCGCCATCAACGGCTTCGACGCGGTCGTCGCCGAGCACGGCCGGGCCCGGGCGGGCGCGGTGCTGCGCGACCTCGCCCAGCGGCTGGCGATGGAGATCCGCCGGGCCGACACCCTCGGCCGTTACGGCGGCGAGGACTTCCTGGTCGTGCTGCCGGACACCGGCGTGGAGGGCGCCGCCCAGGTCGCCGAGCGGCTGGTCTGGTCGGTCCGACGGCACCTGCTGCTGGACTGGTCCTCCGGCCCGCGCGAGTCCCGCCCCGCCGCAGGCAACGGCCTCACCGCCGCCTGCGGCATCGCCGTCCTGCCCGAGGACGGCACCCACGCCGCCGTCCTGTTGCGCGCCGCCGACACCGCGCTCGCCGCGGCCCGGGCGGCCGGCGGCGACTGCTGGCGGCTCTCCGTCGAACGCCCCGGGGAGTCGGAACGCCCCCGAACCGACCGCTCCGAGCAGGCCGCCCAGGGCCCCGGCGGCCGTCCTGACGCCGAACCCGGCCGTTCGGGAAAGCCCGGTAGTCTGTCGGCCTGTGCCGGCCGGAACCCCCTCGACCAGCCGGTCGCGACCCATACGGCCGCCACTGCGGCCGGGCCCCGCGACGTGCTGTCCTAGCCGTCCCCCGGCGCTCGGTCGGGCGAAAACGTGCCTGAGTAAGGTAAACGCATGACGACGACCAACTCCCGAGTTCCGGTAACCAAGGCCGTGGTACCCGCGGCCGGACTGGGCACCCGCTTCCTCCCGGCGACCAAGGCCACCCCGAAGGAGATGCTCCCGGTCGTCGACAAGCCGGCGATCCAGTACGTCGTCGAGGAGGCCTCCGCGGCCGGCCTCTCCGACATACTGATGGTCACCGGGCGCAACAAGCGGGCCCTGGAAGACCACTTCGACCGCGCGTACGAGCTGGAGGAGCTGCTGGTCCGCAAGGGCGACGAGCAGCGCCTGGCCCGGGTCCGCGAGTCCGTCGAGCTGGCCAACATGCACTACGTCCGCCAGGGCGACCCCAAGGGCCTCGGCCACGCCGTCTCGGTCGCCGAGCAGCACGTCGCCGGCCAGCCCTTCGCCGTCCTGCTCGGTGACGACCTGATCGACCCGCGCGACCCGCTGCTCTCCCGGATGATCGAGGTGCAGCAGGAGCTCGGCGGCTCGGTCGTCGCCCTCATGGAGGTCGACCCGGCCCAGATCCACCTCTACGGCTGCGCCGCCGTCAAGGCGAACGGCTTCGGCGAGGACGTCTTCCAGGTGACCGACCTGGTCGAGAAGCCCGAGCCCGGCGAGGCCCCGTCCAACTACGCCGTGATCGGCCGCTACGTCCTCGACCCGCTGGTCTTCGACGTGCTGCGGGAGACCCCGCCCGGCCGCGGCGGCGAGATCCAGCTCACCGACGCCCTGCGCGAGCTGACCACCCGCGAGGCGGCGGACGGCGGCCAGGTGCACGGCGTGCTCTTCAAGGGCCGCCGCTACGACACCGGCGACCGCGCCGACTACCTGCGCGCTATCGTCCGACTGGCCGCCGAACGCGAGGACCTGGGCCCGGAGTTCCGCTCCTGGCTGCGGGAGTTCGTCGGCACCGAGATGCAGGACTGACACGACAGAGAGCGAGCCGCCGATGACCGGGTCCACCGAGCACAGCACCACGCCCAGCGCCTGCTGCGACGCCGGAGCGGACCCGGCCCCGGCGGCCGGGCGCCTGTGGACGGTGGACGAGCACCTCGCCGACGTGCTGGCCGCGGTCGGACCGCTGCCCGCGATCGAGCTCCGGCTGCTCGACGCCCAGGGCTGCCGGCTCGACGAGGACGTGATCGCCGACGGCGACCTGCCGCCCTTCGACAACAGCTCGATGGACGGCTACGCGGTCCGCACCGCCGATACCGAGGGCGCCACCGACACCTACCCGTCGGTGCTCTCGGTGGTCGGCGACATCGCCGCCGGCGCCGGTGAGCTGCCCAAGGTCGGCCCCGGCCAGGCCGCCCGGATCATGACCGGCGCCCCGATGCCGCCCGGCGCCCTGGCGGTCGCCCCGGTCGAGTGGACCGACGGCGGCACCGGCACCGGGGTGGCCGCCGCCGCGATGACCCCGCCCGTCCCGGACGAGGAGGTCCGCGTCCTGCGCCCGGTCGCCGAGGGCGCGCACATCCGCCGCCGGGGCAGCGACGTCGCGGCCGGCACCAAGGTTCTGGAGGCCGGCACCCGGCTCGGCCCCGCCCAGCTCGGCCTGGTCGCCGCGATCGGGCGGGCCACCGTGAAGGTCCGCCCGCGTCCGAGGGTCGTGGTGCTGTCCACCGGCAGCGAGCTGGTCCAGCCCGGCGAGCCGGTCGGCCCCGGGCAGATCGCCGACTCCAACAGCTTCACCCTCACCGCGGCCGCCCAGGAGGCCGGCGCCATCGCCTACCGGGTCGGCGCCGTCCCGGACGACGCCGACCGGCTGCGCGCCGTCCTGGAGGACCAGCTCGGCCGGGCCGACCTGATCGTCACCAGCGGCGGGGTCAGCGTCGGCGCGTACGACGTGGTCAAGGAGGTCTTCGGGTCCTACGGGGGCGTCGACTTCCGCAAGCTGCGGATGCAGCCCGGCAAGCCGCAGGGCTTCGGCCGGATCGGCGGCGCGGCCGGGGTGCCGCTGCTCGCCCTGCCGGGCAACCCGGTGAGCGCGTACATCTCCTTCGAGCTCTTCGTCCGCCCGGTCATCCGCACCATGCTCGGCGCCGCCGACGTGCACCGCCCGGTCGTCCGCGCGCTCTGCCCGGCGGCGCTGCGCTCCCCGGCCGGCCGCCGCCAGTTCCTGCGCGGCCGGTACTCGGCGGCGGACGGCACGGTCGAGCCGGTGGGCGGCGCCGGATCGCACCTGGTCGGCGCGCTGGCCCGGGCGAACTGCCTGATCACCGTCCCCGAGGACGTCACCGCACTGCCCGCCGGCAGCGAGGTGGACGTGGTGTTGCTGGACTCGTGAACCTCCAGCGAGCCGCCCCGAGCCGAAGGGCGCTCCGCCGCCGAAAGGGAGAAGCGACGGAGTGACGAAGGAGCGACGGAGCGCCGACCGTCGGCGGCGGGTCCCGGGCGCCCGGAGGCGAGCGGGCGAGTGACAGGAGGGTACGGTAGCGCGGTATTCGACCTGCGCGCCCCTGGAGTTACCCGTGACGACACCTCCCCCCGGCGACCGCCTCACCCACATCGACGACCAGGGCGCGGCCCGGATGGTCGACGTCTCCGAGAAGGCCACCACGGCGCGCACCGCCGTGGCGGCCGGCCGGGTGCGGGTGTCCCCGCAGGTGGTCGAGCTGCTGCGCGGCGAGGGCGTGCCCAAGGGCGACGCCCTCGCGGTGGCCCGGATCGCCGGGATCATGGGCGCCAAGAAGACCCCCGACCTGATCCCGCTCTGCCACCCGATCGCGGTCTCCGGCGTCAAGGTCGACCTCGCCGTCGCGGACGACGCGGTCGAGATCACCGCCACCGTGAGGACCGCCGACCGCACCGGTGTCGAGATGGAGGCGCTGACCGCCGTGGCGGTGGCCGGGCTGACCGTCATCGACATGGTCAAGGCGGTGGACAAGGGCGCCACGATCGAGTCCGTCCGGGTGCTGACCAAGACCGGCGGCAAGAGCGGCGACTGGTTCGCCCCGGGGGTGGACGCGTGAGCGGGAGGCAGACGCCGGCCGGGAGGGCGCTGGCCGTCACCGTCTCCAACCGGGCCTCGGCCGGGGTGTACGAGGACAAGGGCGGCCCGCTGCTGGTGGCCGGCCTGACCGCGATGGGCTTCACCGCGGACGGCCCCCGGGTCGTCCCGGACGGCGAGCCGGTGGAGGCCGTGCTGCGCGAGGCCGTCGCGGCCGGCTACGACGTGGTGCTGACCACCGGCGGCACCGGCATCTCGCCGACGGACCTCACCCCCGAGATGACCGCCCGGGTGATCGACCGCCAGGTCCCCGGCATCGCCGAGGCCATCCGCGCGTACGGCCGGGAGAAGGTGCCGACCTCGGCGCTCTCCCGCGGGCTCGCCGGGCTCGCCGGACGTACCCTGATCGTCAACCTGCCGGGCTCGACCGGCGGCGTCAAGGACGGCCTGGCCGTCCTGGAGCCGCTGCTCGCCCACGCCGTCGACCAGCTCGGCGGCGGGGACCACCCCCGGCCCGACGCCCCAGCGACCGGGAGTGCGCACTGAACGCCGGCTGGCCGGTAGAGCTCCACGAGGGGGACGTCGTGCTCCGCCCGATCCGGGCCCGCGACCAGCGCGAGTGGCAGGAGGTGAGCCTGCGCAACCGGGACTGGCTGCGCCGCTGGGAGGCCACCGTGCCGCCCGGCCCGGCCGGCCAGGCCGCCGGCCCCCGGCCGACGTACCGGCAGATGGTCCGCTTCCTGCGCGGCGAGGCGTCGGCCGGCCGGATGCTGCCCTTCGTCGTGGTCCACAAGGGCCGCCTGGTCGGCCAGTTGACCGTCGGCGGGATCACCTGGGGGTCGATGTGCTCGGCGAACATCGGCTACTGGGTGGACGAGGAGGTGGCCGGCCGGGGCATCATCCCGACCGCCGTGGCGCTCGCGGTGAACTACTGCTTCCACACGCTCGGACTGCACCGGATCGAGGTCTGCATCCGCCCGGAGAACGGCCCGAGCCGACGGGTGGTGGAAAAGCTCGGCTTCCGCTCGGAGGGAATCCGTCCGCGCTATCTCCACATCGACGGCGACTGGCGCGACCACCTCGTCTACGCGTTGACGGCGGAGGAGGTTCCGGAAGGGGTGCTGGCCCGCTGGCGGGCACTCAGTTCCGGCCGTCGGCCGAATAATTGAATATATGTTCGAATGAAATATCGATATGGCATCGCCGTGGCACCGGATCACCACAAATGCCAGCAAAATAGTCGGAGAATCAGCTTGATCACACGACACGCCGCGCCAAATTGCTGCCAGGCCTTCCCCAGCGCCCGTACGGTGTGAATCGTGAGCAGTAGCGGCCTTATCTACGCCGTCATCGTAGGGGCCTGGGCCGCCTATCTGGTGCCGATGTGGCTCCGTAGGCAGGACGAACTCAACGAGGCACGCCCGACGGAACGCTTCAGCACCGCCATCCGCCTGCTGGCGGGGCGTTCGGCGCTGGAGCGGCGGGCAGCCCGGGCCCTGGGCGACGAACCGCATGACGACGAGCAGAGCAACGACGGTCCTCCCGAACGGGACGAGGCCGCCTCCGGCGAACCCGCGCGGGAGCCCGAACCCCCGGCGCAGCGGCCGGCCGAGCGGCCCGCCCCCGAGCGGCCGGCCGCCGAGCCGCGGGTCGCCGAGCCGCGGATCGGCGTCGAGCGCCGGGCACGGCTGCTGGCCCGCCGGCGCCGGATGGTGACGGCCCTCTTCCTGTCCTTCGCCCTCGGCGCGGTGGTCGCCGCGGTGGCCGGCCTGGCCTTCCTCTGGGTCCCGGCCGTCCCGGCGGTCCTCCTCACCCTGTACATCGGCCACCTGCGCAAGCTGGAGCGGCAGCGGTACGAGGTGAAGCTGGACCGGGTCCGGGCCGCCCAGGCGGCCGAGCGGCTGCGCAAGCGCGAGCAGCAGCGCGCCGCCGCGGCCCCGGAAGCCGCCCCGGCCGAGGCCCCCGACGCCGCGGAGCCCGCCCCGGCCCCGTCCGCCGGGCAGCGGGCCGGACGCCGGGCGCACCTGCGGCTGGCGGTCGATCCGGAGCAGGACACCGTCCTGGTGTCCTCCGCCTCCGCGGTGGCCGAGGCGACCGAACACGAGGAGTGGGTCGACGGCATGCGCGAGCGCGGCGCGGCCGGCCCGGACTCCTGGGAGCCGGTGCCCGTCCCGCTGCCGACCTATGTGACCGCGCCGGTGGCCCCCAGGGTCCCCCGCGGCCTCGACCGGCCGGCCCCGGGCCCCTGGGCCGCCGGGCGCCCCGCGGAGTCCCGCAAGACCCCGCTGTTCGACCAGTACGCCGAACCGCAGGACCCCGAGTCGCGCCCGCGCGCGGCCAACGAATGACCCCCGGGCCCGCCCGCGGCTCCCACCTGGGGGAGTCGCGGACGGGCCCGACCGGCACCGTGGTCGGGGGGTGGTCACGGACCACCTCCGAAAGGTGCTAAAGTTTCTTCTCGTTGGGGCTGTGGCGCAGTCCGGTAGCGCACCTCGTTCGCATCGAGGGGGTCAGGGGTTCGAATCCCCTCAGCTCCACCCAACGGATCGGCTCCGGCCGGTCGACGAAATCCCCCCGGGAGGCAACTCCCGGGGGGATTTCGCGTTTTGGGGCACCGGGATGGGTCCGATGCCGCCCGAGGGCCTAGTGTGTCGCGGATCACACCGCTGTTCCTGACGCCGCCCGGGTCCCCGGGCGCCCGGTGCCGGAGACGCCGGAGGGCCGGCCGGAACGGTGTCCGGCCGGCCCTCCGGGAGGTGGCTCAGGGGCGGTCGGAGCCGGTGTGGCTGCCGGTGGGGTGCGAGCCCTGGGACGGGACGGCGCCGTAGTGGCCCGGGCGGCGGCCGTGCGGGTGCCGGGTCAGGTTGTAGCCGAGGACACCGGCCAGGGCGGCGAGGAAGCCGCCGCCGATCGTCCAGTACCAGCGGCTGTTCCAGCCGGAGAACCAGCCGGTGTACCAGTGCTCCTCCGGCGTCACCGGGGCGGCCGCCTTGGCGGTGCTCGCGCCGCCGCCGGCCGGCGGGACCAGCGGGGCCTTCAGCTCGCCGCCCTCCGGCTGGGCGTTGTCGGCGTCGCCCTTGGCCGTGACGTGCAGCCGGACGGAGGAGGCCAGGCCGAGGTCCGGCTGGGGGACGTCGCTGACCGACAGCCGTACGTAGTAGGTGCCGGGCAGCGGGTCGCCGGACCACGGCTCGGCCCAGGTGCGGACCTCGCGCAGGGTGCAGTCCAGCGTCAGCGCGGTGGCGGCCTGCTCGGCGGTGGCGTTCTGGGTGCCGGCGGTGCACGCCTGGCGGCGGCGCAGCCCGTCGAAGACCTCGACGGACCAGGTCTGCGGGCCGTGCCGGTCGGCGGAGGGGGCCAGGTTGACGGTCAGGGCGATCGTCGGGGTCTGGCCCTCGGCGGCGCCGAACGCCCAGTACAGGTAGTCGCCGGTGGAGGCGGCGACGTTGGCGTCCTGGTGGGGCGAGAGGTTCACCGCGGTCAGGAAGGAGGTGCCGGCCTTGGTGGCCGGGGCCGGAGTGCCGCTCGCGCTGGCCGAGGGGGACGGCGAGGCGGCCGAGGCGGCCGGGGCGCCCAGGGCCAGGGCGGGCAGCAGGGCGAGGGCGGCGAGGGCGCCGCGAATCGTCGTACGCATGGTCAGTTCTCCCGCCAGACGGCGATCCGCCAACGCGCGATCCAGCCGAAGACCAGACCGAAGGCCAGGCCGGCCAGGGTGAGGGTGAGCAGCAGGATCCAGCCGCGGCCGAGGCCCATCGCGGCGCCCTCAGGGGCGGGCGAGGCGGAGGCCAGGTCGACGGTCAGCTCCAGCGGCAGGCCGGGGTCGGCCTGGACGCCGGCCTGCGGGGCCAGCGAGTTGCTGACGACCAGGCAGACGGTGGTCTCCGGCTTCTCCTTGGACTCCTTGGAGGTGGTGGGGCTGGTGGTGACGTAGCCCTTGGAGTCGTTCGTGGACCAGCGCAGGCCGGTGGAGACCACGTCGGTGCGGCCGCTGCCGGCGTCGGTGCCGCGGACCAGCTCCTGGCCGGTCGCGCTGGTGGCCTGGAGCAGCACCCCGTAGTCCCTGGCCACCGGGCGGTCGAGGGCGACGCTGACCGAGGCGCGCAGCTCCTGGCCGGACTTGACCGGGACCTTGTAGACGCGGTGCTCGGAGAACTTCTCGCGGTCGGTGTAGACGCCCGGGGCGAGCACCGGGGCGTTCTCGCACTTGTCGGTGCCGCTGGTCTTGACCGGGGTCACCGTGTAGGTGTCGTTGGAGCGGTCGACCAGCTGCTTCACCTTGTCGGTGAGCTGCTCCTGGGTGCGGACGTCGGTGTAGGTGCCGCCGGTCGCGTTGGCGATGCAGAGCAGCTGCTGGCGGGTCTTGTCGTCGTGGGCCAGGCCCAGGGTGTCGACCACCAGGTGGATGCCCTGGGAGGCGAGTTCGCGGGCGACGTCGCAGGGGTCGGGCGGGGTGCAGGTGTCCTCGCCGTCGGTGATCAGCACCACCCGGCGGGTGGTCTCGCCCTTGCCGAGGTCCTGGGCGGCGCCGCGCAGGGCCAGGCCGATCGGGGTGAAGCCGGTGGGCCGCAGGGTGGCGACGGCGGTCTTGGCCTCGACCTTGTCGGTCTTGCCGACCGGGTAGAGCTGCTTGGTGTCCTGGCAGCCCTGGGCCTTGTCGTTGCCGGGGTAGGTCGCGCCCAGGGTGCGGATGCCGAACTCGGTCTCCGGGGGCAGCGCGTCGATCACCTCGTTCAGCGACTGCTGGGCCACCGAGATGCGGCTCTTGCCCTGGATGTCCGCCTCCCGCATGGAGCCGCTGACGTCCAGGACGAGGTCGACCCGAGGGGCCTCCTTGGTCGTGGGAGCGGCCCCGGCTGAGGGTTCGTCGGCGTGGGCGGGCAGGCCGAGGAGCAGCGAGGCGCCCGATATCGCCAGGGCCGCCAGCAGGCTGCCGAGCCTGGTCTGTGGTCGTCGTCCGGTATTCACCCGTTGATCCTAGGGAGCATCAGTTCGCCATGGCGAAACGAGTCCGGATCGTGCCTCGATCCGCCCGGTGGTGAACTCCGGCGCACCGCACCGGACTTCGCTCACGTCGGCCTTATCCGGGACGGATAGCCTTCCGTTCCACGACGGAGCGGAGCGGGGGCGCGATGGAGCTGACGGCGGTCGGCAAGCGGTACGGGCGGCAGGGGAGGTGGATCCTGCGCGGGGTCGATCTGGCACTCGGGCCGGGCGAGTTGGTGCGGATCTCCGGGCGCAACGGGAGCGGCAAGTCGACGCTGCTGCGGCTGGCCGCCGGGATCGAACGGCCGAGCACCGGGCGGGTGCGGCGGCCCGGTCCGGTGGCGTACGTGCCCGAGCGGTTCCCGCCGGCGCTGCCGTTCGACGCCGTCTCGTACCTGCTGCGGGTGGGCCGGGTGCACGGGCTGCCGGCGGAGCCGGCCCGGCGGCGGGCCGAGGAGTGGCTGGACCGGTTCGGCGTCGCGAGCCGGGCGGGCACGCCGCTGAGCCGGCTGTCGAAGGGCACCTGCCAGAAGGTCGCGGTCGCCCAGGCGCTGCTGCCGCAGGCGCGGGTGCTGCTGCTGGACGAGGCCTGGACCGGGCTGGACCCGGAGGCCCGGGCGGTGCTGGACGAGGCGGCCGCCGAGCGGGCGGCGGCGGGCGGCACGGTGCTGTTCGTCGACCACGATCCGGCCCGGCTGGCCGGGCTGACCAGCGCGGCGTACCGGGTCGGTGCGGACGGCGCGCTGCGGCCCGAGGAGGTGGCGGAGCCGGCGGTGGACGGCCCGCTGATGGAGCTTGAGGTGGACGTCCCGGGCGGCGCCCCGCTGCCCGCGTCGCTGCCGGGCGCGCCGGAGGTGGCCGCGCTGGCCGGGACGGCGGTGCGGCTGACCGTACCGGCCGCGCATTCGGACGCGCTGCTGCGCCGGCTGCTGCTGGGCCGCCCGGCCGTCCGGGTGCTGGCGGTGCGGCGGCTCGCGGAGGGGGGGCGGTGATGGGACAGGTCGGCTCGCTCACCCGGTACTACCTGGAGCTGCTGCTGCGCTCGCACGCCTGGCTGCCGCCGTTCCTGGCGTACGCGCTGCTGCTGGTGATCGGGCTGGCGGCGGGCGATCCGCTGCTGGGCGGCCTCGGCTTCGGCGCGGGGGTGCTGCTGCCGGTGAGCGCCTGGTACGTGCGCAGCGCGCTGAGCGCGGAGCCGCCGGCCTCGCGGGCCTGCCTGGTGGCGGCGGCGGGGCCGGTGCGGGTGCATCTGGGCGCGTTGCTGGCGGCGCTGACGGTGTCGCTGGTGCTGGCGGTCGGTCAGGTGGCCGCGGTGTGGTGGACGAGCGGGCCGGTGGCGAACGCGGGGGCGCAGCGGGATCCGGGGGCCGGGGCGGCGGTGGCGGCCGGGCTGGCGGCCTCGGTGGTCTGCGCGCTGCTGGGGGTGGTGGCCGGGGCGGTGGCCAACCGGCCGGTGCTGGCCCGCGCGCAGTACGGCATCCCGGCGGCGCTGGGGCTGGCGACGGTGCTGCTGGTGGCTCCGGCCTCGCCGGCCAACGCGGCGGTGCGGGGCCTGGTGTCGGCGGCCCGGACCGGTCGGGTCGCCGTGCCGTGGGGGAGCCTGCTGGCGGCCGTCGTCCTGCTGGCGGCGGTCGGTGCGGGGGTGGCGGCGCTGGCCGGGCGACGGCCGGAGTGAGCGGCCCTCGGATGCCTCGGGGCGCCCGGGAGTGCCTTCGGGTGCCCACGTGGCGCTTTCGGATGATTCGGGCAATGGCGGACACACCGCAGCGAAGAGCCAATAAATATGGATAACACTCGTTAGGGTGCGGAATCGGGACACGGGCGTACCACCGCCCGGCCCTGGACGGCCTGTCCGACACCTTGGAAGGACCCCGCAGTGAGCAACCTCTTCGCGATCGCCTACCCGGACCTCGCCACCGCCCAGGCGGTGCGCGGCGAGGCGATCGGGCTCCAGAAGCAGAAGCTGATCGAGCTGGAGGACGCGGTCGTCGTCGAGCGTCGCGCGGACGGCAAGATCAAACTGCACCAGCAGGTGAACACCACCGGCGCCGGGGCCGCGAGCGGCGCGCTCTGGGGCGGGGTCATCGGCCTGCTGTTCTTCATGCCGCTGGTGGGCGCGGCGGTCGGCGGCGCGACCGGGGCGGCGATCGGCGCCTCCACCGACATCGGGGTGGACGACGACTTCATGCGCCAGGTCGGCGAGCACCTCCAGCCGGGCACCGCCGCCGTCTTCCTGCTGGTGCGGACGGCGACCGCCGACAAGGTCGTCCCGGCGCTGGCCCGCTACGGCGGCCGGATCATCCAGACCTCGCTCTCGGCCGAGTCGGAGGCCGAGCTGGCCGCGATCGTCGACGCCTCGCGCGTCCGGGCAACCGTCTGATCCACCCCGTCTGACCGCCGCTCCCGTCGGGGCGGACCGGCCCCGTCGCCGGTCCGCCCCGATCGGCATCCCCCGGCCGGCGGCACCGGGCCCTTCGCTACCCCAGGACCGTCCGTGGCGACACCCTCCGCCGTGCCGAGATCCGCCGCCGGGCCGAGCCGGCCGGTGCCGAGCAGGCGCACCACCGAGCTCGCGCTGGTGGTCGGCGCCGTCCTGATCGCGGTGTTCGGCTACATCGAGGTCGGCGTCAACCTGGACGGCCGCGTCCCGGCCGACGCGGCCGAGTACGGGGCCGCGCTCGGCGTGCTGGCGCTGGCGGCGCACGTCGTCGTCCGGTGGCGGGCCCGGTACGCGGACCCGCTGCTGCTGCCGATCGCGGTGCTGCTGAACGGGATCGGGCTGGTGGTGATCTACCGGCTGGACCGGGCCACCCCAGGCCGCGGGGCCGCCGCCACCCAACTGCTCTGGTCGGCGCTGGGGGTCGCGCTGTTCATCGCGGTGGTGCTGCTGGTGCGCGACCACCGGCGGTTGCAGCGCTACGCGTACATCGGGGCGCTGGTGGCGCTGGTGCTGCTGGTGCTGCCGATCTTCTTCCCGCCGGTGTACGGCTCGCGGATCTGGGTCGTGGTCGGGCCGCTCTCCTTCCAGCCGGGGGAGTTCGCCAAGGTCCTGCTGGCCGTCTTCTTCGCCGCCTACCTGGCGGTGCACCGGGACGCGCTGGCGCTCACCGGCCGCCGGGTCTGGCGCTGGCAGCTGCCGCGCGGGCGGGTGCTCGGGCCGGTGCTGCTGATCTGGGCGGCGTTCGTCGGCGTCCTGGTGCTGGAGACCGACCTCGGCACCTCGCTGCTGTTCTTCGGCCTGTTCGTGGTGATGCTCTACGTGGCCACCGCGCGCACCGGCTGGATCGCGATCGGCCTGGGCCTGGCGGCGGTCGGGGCGGTGACGGTGGGCTGGCTCTCGCCGCACGTGCACAGCAGGGTCGCGGACTGGCTGGACCCGCTGGGCTCGATCGCGGCGGGCCGCGGCGCCAACCAGATCGCCCAGTCGCTGTTCGCCTTCGCCTGGGGCGGCCAGCTGGGCACCGGGCTGGGCAACGGGCACTCGGTGCTGATCGGCTTCGCCGCCAAGTCGGACTTCATCCTGGCCACCATCGGCGAGGAGCTGGGGCTGACCGGGCTGATCGCGGTGTTCCTGCTGTACGCGGTGCTGGTCTCGCGGGGCTTCCGGACCGGCATCGCGCTGCGCGACCCGTTCGGGCGGCTGCTGGCGATCGGGCTGGCCGCGATCGTCGGCCTCCAGGTGTTCGTGGTGGCGGGCGGGGTGCTCGCGCTGATCCCGCTGACCGGGATGACCATGCCGTTCATCGCCCAGGGCGGCTCCTCGGTGGTCACCAACTGGATCATCGTCGCGCTCTTGATGAGGATGAGTGAGCGCAGCGAGCGAGTCCATGGGGGGCGGCGTGTGTCGCGAAGCGGCCGGCGGGCGAAGCGAGGCGGACGCGTGAGTGGCATCGCCCGCGGGCCCGCACCGGGGGAGCCGCGGTGAGCCGGGCGCGGCCCAGGGGCAACGGCCCGCAGGGGCTGCCCGGCATCTCGGTCACCGGGCGCCGGGCGGGCACCTTCTGCCTGCTGCTGGTCGCGGCGCTGTGCGTGCAGGCCACCCGGGTGCAGGTGTTCCAGGCGAAGGACCTCGACCGCAACAGCGCCAACCAGCGGCTCACCATCGAGCGCTACGCCCAGCCGCGCGGCGACATCCTGGTCGGCGGCGAGCCGGTGACCCGCTCCGAGCCGACCGGCGGCCGGTACGCGTACAAGCGCGACTACACCGACGGCCCGACCTACGCGGCGGTGACCGGCTTCGCCTCGCAGGCGTACGGCATCAGCCAGCTGGAGGGGACCGAGGACGAGCTGCTGACCGGCACGGACGGGCGGCTGGCGGGCTGGTCGCTCTGGGACGCCGTCGCCCGCCGGCAGAACCCCGGCGGGGACGTCCACACCACGCTGGACCGGGCCGCCCAGCAGGCCGCGATGCGCGGGCTCGGCAGCCGTCGGGGCGCCGTCGCCGCGATCGAGCCGGCCACCGGGCGGATCCTGGCCCTGGCCAGCACACCCTCCTACGACCCGGGCGACTTCGCCGGCTACGGCGCCGCCGACCAGGCGGCCTGGAACCGCCTCCAGACCGACGCCGACCAGCCGATGCTCAACCGGGCGCTGCGCCAGACCTACCCGCCGGGCTCGACCTTCAAGGTGGTCACCGCCGCGGCCGCGCTGGCGAACGGGGTGGTCACCGACCCCGGCGCACCGACCGGGGCGCCCTTCCCGTACGTGCTGCCCGGCACCACCACGCCGCTGGTCAACGACACCCCGGCCTGCGACCGGGCGGACCTGTCGCTGGACGCCGCTATGACCGCCAGCTGCAACAGCGTGCTGGGCTACCTCGGGGTGCGGACCGGCTCGGAGAAGATGGCCGCGATGGCCGCGGACTTCGGCTTCAACGACGCCGGGCTGGACATCCCGGTGCGCGCCGCCCGGTCGAACTTCGACACCCGGACGGACGAGTCGCAGCTGGCGCTCTCCTCGATCGGCCAGTTCGACACGGCGGCCACCCCGCTGGTGATGGCGATGGTCGCGGCCGGGGTCGCCAACGACGGGACGGTCATGCGTCCACAGCTTGTGGACAGGCTGACGAAGGGTGACGGCACCACGGTGCAGCTGATGAAGCCGGCGGTGTACAAGCGGGCGGTGACCCCGGCGGTGGCCGGGCAGCTGCGCGCCCTGATGACCGACGTGGTGGAGCACGGCACCGGCGGCAACGCCCGGATCGACGGGGCGGTGGTCGGCGGCAAGACCGGGACGGCCCAGCACGGGGTGGCCAACAGCGGGACGCCGTACGCCTGGTTCATCGCCTGGGCCAAGCCGGCCGGATCGGACGCGGTGCCGCCGGTGGCGGTGGCCGTGGTGGTCGAGGACGGCGGCGCCACCGATGTCACGGGCGGCGCGCTGGCCGCGCCGATCGCCCGCTCGGTGATGCGCGCGGTGCTCGGCGGGTGAGACGGATGGGGCGAAGTGAGCGATCTAACGCGCATGAACGGTCCAGATTTGTGCATTGTTATGCATCGATCCGTACAATGACACGGTCGGATCCGACACCCTCCCGCCCAGAAAGACCGCGGTTTTGGCCAGCAACACCCTTGGTGCGCGTCTGCTGCGACGCAAGCCCGTCTCGACGCTCCTCGCCGAGACCGAAGGCAAGGACACCCTCCCCGCCGGCGCGCCCGAGGAGGGCGGGCGCTCCGGCATCCACCTGCGCCGATCGATCGGCCTGTGGCAGCTGTCCTCGATCGGCATCGGCGCCACCATCGGCACCGGCATCTTCTTCGTGCTGAACACCGCGGTGCCCTCGGCCGGTCCGGCGGTCATCCTGTCCTTCGTGATCGCCGCCGTCACGGCCGGCCTCACCGCGCTCTGCTACGCCGAGATGGCCTCCGCGATCCCGGCCTCCGGCTCCTCGTACTCCTACGCCTACGCCACCCTCGGCGAGGGCGTGGCTTTCGGCGTCGGCATCTGCCTGCTGATGGAGTACGGCGTCTCCGCCTCCGCGATCGCGGTCACCTGGGCCGAGTACCTGAACAAGTTCTTCGACCTGGTCTTCGGGCACAGGATCCCCGAAGCGCTCTCCGGCGCGCCGGACGGCACCCACTGGTTCAACCTGCCGGCGCTGGTGCTGGTCGCGATGGTCTGCTTCCTGCTGGTCCGCGGCGTGAGCGAGTCGGCGAAGGTCAACGCGGTGATGGTGGCGACCAAGATCGTGATCCTGCTGATGTTCGTCTGCGTGGCGCTCACCGGCTTCCACTCCGGCAACCTGACCCCGTTCATGCCGCTCGGCATCGGCGGCGTCCAGATCGCCGCGTCCAGCATCTTCTTCTCCTTCATCGGCCTGGACGCCGTGTCCACCGCCGGTGAGGAGGTCAAGAACCCGCGCCGCACCATGCCGCTGGCGATCATCATCTCGCTGGTCGTGGTGACCCTGCTCTACATCCTGGTCGCCCTGGCCGGCATCGGCGCCCAGCCGTGGACCAAGTTCGAAGGCCAGGAGGCCGGCCTCGCCCAGATCCTCCAGGACATCACCGGCCAGAGCTGGCCCGCGATGCTCTTCGCGGTCGGCGCGATCATCTCGATCTTCAGCGTCACCCTCGTGGTGATCTACGGCCAGACCCGCATCCTGTACTCGATGGGCCGCGACGGCATGCTGCCCAAGCGCTTCGCCGAGCTCTCCCCGCGCAGCGGCACCCCGGTCTGGAACACCGTCGTGGTGGGCCTCGGCGTGGGCGCGCTGGCCGCCTTCATCCCGCTGCGGGTGCTGGCCGACATCACCTCGCTCGGAACCCTGGTGGCCTTCTCGGTGGTGTCGATCGGCGTCATCGTGCTGCGCCGCACCCAGCCCGACCTGCCGCGCGGCTTCAAGGTGCCCGGCTACCCGGTCGTCCCGCTGATCAGCGTCGGCTTCTGCATCTACCTGATCACCGGGCTGCACGCCGACACCTTCCGGGCCGGCGCGATCGCCCTCGTCATCGCCGTGGTGGTGTACTTCGGCTACAGCATCAGGCACTCCCGGCTGGAGCGGGCGGAGCAGCCGTCCGTCCCCACGGACAGCGCCGCCGGCTGACCCGCGGACCAACCCGGAGTGAAGGGCCGTCGACCGCCGAGACGTCCGGCGGCCCTTTTCACGCCATCGCCCGTCCGGTGTCCGCCGCCCGGGCGACACGGCCCGGCCCCCGCCCATAACCTTCCACCATGGTGAGCACCCGCACGCCCGGCTACTCCCGCCCGCGCGGCCGCATCACCGGCCGGGGCGGAACGCCGGCCCAGACCTCCGCGACCGCGGCGCCGTCCAGCCCCGGACGCCGACCGCGCCGCTTCTCCGTCCGGCCGTTCCCCCGCCAGCGCGTCGAGAGCACCTTTCCGCTCGCGCCCGACCAGCTGAACTCCCCCGGGCTCGCCGGGCTCGCCTCGATGCGCACCGTCCAACTGCTCGGCTGCCTGGTCGCGGCCGGATGGGCCGCCGCCTTCCCGCTCGTCTCCGACCTGCCCAACCAGCGGATCTGGGGGCTGATCGCGGCCCCCGCGTACGCCCTGGCCGGAGTGCTCTGCCTGACCCTGCCGCGCCGCTTCGCGGCCCGCGCCGCCGCCTCGGTCGCCGTGCTCGGGGCCGTCCTGGTGCCGCTCGGACTGCTGGCCCTGACCGGCCGCCACCAGTCCGAGGTGATGGTGGTCGAACGCTCGGCCCACCTGTTACTCACCACCGGTACCCCGTACCTGCCGCATCCGGTGGTGGTCACGGACTACAACCCGTACCTGCCGGCGATGTCGCTGTTCGGGATGCCGCGCCAGCTGCTCGGCGACTCCACCGCCTTCGCGCGGGTCGCCGGAGACGCCCGGATCTGGTTCGCGCTGACCTTCTTCGCCTGCCTGCTGGCGGCCTGGCGGCTGCTGCGGCCCTCCAGGGACCGGGCGCCGCTGCTGCCGCTGGCCGTCCTCACCGCCTCGCCGCTGATCGCGCTCGCCCTGGTGGTCGGCGGGGTGGACCTGCCGCTGATCGGGGTCTGCTGCCTGGCCATGGCGCTCGCCGAGCGCGACCGTACGGTCGGCGCCGGACTGGTGCTGGCCCTCGCCTGCACCCTGAAGTGGACGGCCTGGCCCGCCCTGCCGGTGGCCGTCCTGCTGCTCTGGCGGCTGTACGGCCGGCGGCCCGCGGCCCGGACGGCGCTGATCGCGGTCGGGACGAGCGCGGCGGTGATCCTGCCCTCGGTGCTGGCCCAGGCGAGCGAGCTGCGCGAACAGGTGGTGCGCTTCCCGCTCGGGATGACGGCGATCCGCACCCCGGCGGGCAGCCCGCTGCCCGGCAAGGTGCTGGCCGGCTTCGGGCCGACCGGGCACGCGATCTCGCTGTCGCTGATGACGGTGGCCCTGATCGGGGTGGCGATCTGGCTGCTGGCCCGGCCGCCGGTCTCCGCGATCGCCGCGGCCGACCTGCTGGCCGCCGGGCTCGCGATCGCCTTCATGCTCGCCCCGGCCGGGCGCTTCGGATACCTGGCGCTGCCGGTGGTGCTGATGATCTGGCCCCGGCTGGCGGCCCGGCGCTGGGGCAGCCGGATCCCGGCCCCGTACGGGCGGGTGCGGCGGCGGCCGCTGCCGGCGCTGCCGAGGGTCTGAACACGACCGCGGCCCGCCCTGCCCCTCGGGGCAGGGCGGGCCGCGGTGTTCCCGGCGGGCTCAGCGGCCGCCGTTGGCCTTCAGGATGGCGGCGACGGCCGGGCCGGCCGCGTCCACGCCGTGGCCGCCGCCCTGCACCTCGGCGGCCACCGCGAGGTTGCCGCGGTAGGCGGTGAACCAGCTGTTGGTGACGTCCACCCCGGCGACCTCGGCGGAGCCGGTCTTGGCGCCCGCGTTGTCGGTGATCCCGGCCATCACGTCCTTGGCCGTACCGCCGGTGGCGGTGGCGCTCATCATCGTGCGCAGCTTGGCGGCGACGTCCGGCGAGATCTGGCGGGCGGCCGGCTGCTGCGGCAGCTCGGCGACCAGGATCGGCTGCTTGAACGTGCCGCTCTGGACGGTCGCGGTGACCGAGGCGATGGCCAGCGGGTTCATCTGGACCTTGCCCTGGCCGATGTAGTTCATGGCCTGCTCGTCCTTGCTGCCCGGCGCCGCCGGCACCTTGCCGTCGGTGTTCGGCAGGCCGGTCTTCCACTCCAGGCCGATGCCGAACACGTCCTTGGCCGTGGAGGACAGCGTGTCGGGCTTGAGGCTGGTCAGGCCCTGATTGATGAAGGCGGTGTTGCAGGACATCATGAAGTCCTGCTGGAGCGTGTTGCCCGGGTAGGCGCCCGGGAAGGAGTTCGGGATCGGCACCGAGTTGCTGCTCTTCTCCGGGCAGGCCACCACGGTGTCCGGGTTGACCCCGTTCTCCAGCAGCGCCGCCGAGGTGACGATCTTCATCGTCGAGCCGGGCGCGAGCAGCCCGGTGAAGGCCCGGTTCTGGCCGGTGGCCGGCGCGTTGGCGAAGGCCAGCACCTGACCGGTGCTCGGCTCGATCGCGACGATCGAGCCGGACTTGCCGCCCAGGTCGGTCATCGCCTTCTCGGCGGCGGCCTGGAGGGTGTTGTCGATGGTCACCTTGAACGGCTTGCCGGGCTTCGGCTCGACGATGGTGAACAGCTTGTCCTGGGGGCCCTTGCCGGCCGGGTCGGAGATCACCACCGCGCTGCCCGCGTCCTGGTCCTTGTTCGGGTCGGCGGGCAGCAGCTTGCGGGCGTTGTCCTGGAGGGTGTTCATCAGCGCCGCGGTGAGCGAGGCCCCCTGGATCGGCTTGCCGTTGCGGTCCACCACGGTCGACGGCGGGGCGAAGACCGGCTGGACGGCGATGGTCTCGTTGCCGGACAGGTGGGGGTGGATCACCGAGGGCGCCCAGTGCACGGCCGGGGTGTCGTCGCTCATCTTCACGACGCTCAGGAAGCCCTGGTAGTCCCAGACCCGGCTGGTGCCGGCGAACTCGGCGCGCGCCTTGTAGGACATCAGCGTGCCGGTCGGACCGGGCGTGGCGGCGGCGGACGGCGTGTCGGTGGCGCCCGGCGTGGCCCCGGCGGACGGCTTGGCGGCCGGGGCGGGGGAGCCGGTGGCGGCGGAGAAGACCTGCTGGGTGGTCTCGCCGAACGGGGTGAGGGTCAGCGCGCTCGGCTTGACCTGGTCCTTGAAGGCCGTCAGGGCGGTGGTGGCCGCGGTCGGGTCGTCGGTCAGCGAGGCCGCCTTGGCGATGTCGCCGGCCTGCCAGGCCGTCAGGAAGTCCTTCATGCCGGCCGCCGCCTGCTGGGCCGACGGCGGCTCGGCGACCACGGTGCGCGGCTTCTTGGCGCCGGAGCCGCCGTCCGGGTCGCTCACCAGGCTGTACACGCCGTAGCCGCCGCCCGCGAGGACGGCGATGGACACGCCGGTGATGATGCCGATCTTCGCGCCACTGCGCATGGTGCAGCTCCCCCAGGGGTCTCGCGGCCGGGCGCAACCGGCGGGGCCGGAAACGCGGTACCCCACCACCCTAGGCAGCGCTGATCGGTGCCCCTGCGAAACGCCGGGCACTTGTGACGGATCTGGTACGTGTCGTGCACCGCATACGGACGATTCGCGGGGACCCGGTGCGCGCCGGGGCGGCGGGCCCGGGAACGGTCGGATCAGGGCGGGTCGGATCCGGGCAGCTCAGGTCCAGGTGGCTCAGATCCAGGTGGCTCAGATCCAGGTGGTGAACCACATCCGGCGGCGCCAGTCCTCCAGCGGGATGGTCTGCCCGGTGAAGAGCGGGTAGAAGAACAGGAAGTTCCAGACGATCAGCAGGATCAGCAGCCCGGCCGCCGCGGAGCCGATGATCCGGCGGTCCCGGGAGGCGCCGGCCGGTCCGATCAGGGCGCCGATCAGCATCGTCACCGCCAGCACCAGGAACGGGACGAAGGCCACCGCGTAGAAGAGGAAGATCGTCCGCTCCTGGAAGGCGAACCAGGGCACATAGCCGGCCGCCAGGCCGCAGAGCAGGGCGCCGGCCCGCCAGTCCCGCCGGAACGCCCAGCGCCACAGGCAGTACGCCAGCGCCACGACGCCCGTCCACCACAGCAGCGGGGTGCCGATGCCCAGCACCTCGCGGGCGCAGTCGGCGGCGGTGCAGCCGGACTGGCCGAACTTGGGGGACTCGTAGAAGAAGGAGACCGGCCGGCCCAGCACCAGCCAGGACCACGGGTTGGACTGGTAGGTGTGCGGGTCGCTCAGGCCGACATGGAAGTCGAAGACCGTCGTGTGGTAGTGCCACAGGGCGCGCAGGCCCTCGGGTATCCAGGGGAAGTCGGTGGCCCGGCCGACCGCCCAGTCCCGGCCCCAGCCGCCCTGCCCGGGGGCGGTGCTGCTGGCGAACCAGCCCCACCAGGAGGCGATGTACGTCGCCACCGAGACCACCGCGACCGAGACGAAGGCCGGTACGACGTCCCGGGCGAGCACCGCCAGGTAGGGGCGCGGGGCGCCGGCCGCCCGGCGGGCGCCGATGTCCCAGAGCACCGTCATCAGGCCGAAGGCGGCCAGGACGTACAGGCCGCTCCACTTGGTGGCGCCGGTCAGGCCGACGCAGACGCCGGCCGCGATCCGGTACGGGCGCCAGCCCAAGCCGACCCGCTGGGCGAGCTCCGGGTTCGTCCGCCCGCCCAGCTTCTCGGCCAGCAGCGCCCGGGTGCGGTCGCGGTCCAGCACCAGGAAGCCGAAGGCGGCGAGGGTCCAGAACATCACCACCAGGTCGAGCAGCGCGGCCCGGCTGAGCACCAGGTGCAGGCCGTCCACCGCGAGCAGCAGGCCCGCCACGCAGCCCAGCAGGGTGGAGCGGAACATCCGGCGGGCGATCCGGGCCAGCATCAGCATCGACAGGGTGCCGAGCAGGGCCACCGCGAACCGCCAGCCGAAGGGGTTCATGCCGAACAGCTGCTCGCCCGCGCCGATGATCCACTTGCCGACCGGCGGATGCACCACGTACGAGGGCACCGCCCGGTACGGGACGGCCGCGCCGGGCGTCATGATCGTGGCGTTGGCGTTCTCCGGCCAGTTGATCTCGTAGCCGCCGTGCCAGAGCGCGTAGGCGTCCTTGGCGTAGTACGTCTCGTCGAAGATGATCGCGTGCGGCTGCCCGAGGTCGGTGAACCGCAGGATCCCGGCGAACACCGCCACCGCGATCGGGCCCAGCCAGCCGGCCCAGCGGCAGAGGAAGTACCAGAGGCCCTGCGGCAGCGAGACGCCCAGCCGCAGCAGCAGCGGCGACTGGGGCACGTCCGGGGGCGTCACCCGGGGGCCGTCCGGCATCGGCGGGGCCAGGCGCTCGGTGAGCGTCGCCCCGGGCCGGGCGGCGTAGCCGTACCGGGCCAGGCGTTCGCGCCAGCCGGCGGGATCGGCCTGTGGTGAGCGGGGGGACGGCAGGCCGACGCCGCCGTGCGCGGAGTGGTCTGTACCAGTGGGCGTCTGCGCCGCCGTGTCGCCGTTCATCCGCCACATCGTAGGGGCGCTCTTCGTACAGGTGACCGCTCCCTCGGAAGCTGACCGAATCGTCACCAAAAGCCCCGGCCCTCGACAGCTGCAAGGATGGGGTCCGTGACAGGAGTACTCGTTCTCGCAGGCACCCCCATCGGCGACGTCTCGGACGCCCCGCCCCGACTGGTCCACGAACTGGCCACCGCCGACGTCATCGCGGCGGAGGACACCCGGCGGCTGCGCCGGCTCACCCAGGCGCTCGGGGTGACCCCGGCGGGGCGGGTGGTCTCCTACTTCGAGGGCAACGAGGTCGGCCGCACCCCCGAACTGGTCGAGGCACTGCTCGGCGGCGCCCGGGTGCTGCTGGTCACCGACGCCGGCATGCCCTCGGTCTCCGACCCCGGCTACCGGCTGGTCGCCGCCGCCGTGGCCGCCGACCTCAAGGTCACCGCGGTGCCCGGGCCCTCGGCGGTGCTCACCGCGCTCGCCCTGTCCGGCCTGCCGGTGGACCGCTTCACCTTCGAGGGCTTCCTGCCGCGCAAGACCGGCGACCGGGCCCGGCAGCTCGCCTCGATCGCTGCCGAGCCGCGCACCATGGTCTTCTTCGAGGCGCCGCACCGGATCGCCGAGGCGCTGGCCGCGATGGCCGAGGCCTTCGGGCCCGAGCGCCCGGCCGCCGTCTGCCGCGAGCTCACCAAGACCTACGAGGAGGTCAAGCGCGGCCCGATCGGCGAGCTGGCGGCCTGGGCGGCCGAGGGCGTCAAGGGCGAGATCACCGTCGTGGTCGCCGGTGCCCCGCCGGCCGCGCCCGAGGAGCTGACCCCGGCGGAGCTGGCCCGGCTGGTGGCCGTCCGGGAGGAGGCCGGGGAGCGCCGCAAGGAGGCCATCGCGGCCGTCGCGGCGGAGCTCTCGCTGCCCAAGCGGGAGGTCTTCGACGCGGTCGTGGCGGCGAAGAAGGAAGGCGCCCTGGGAAAGGGGTGAATACCGGGGGTTGCGTTGCTCACGGGGAGTCGTACCTTGGAGAGAAGGCCCCGGTAAACACCCGCTGAGCTGAAGGTTCGGCCGCGGTTCTCGGATCCCGCGAGGATTTTCGTATAGGTCTGACCAACGCGCATCCAAGTCTTCACAAGCGGGGCGTCGGCCGGGGTGGTCCGGGCATTTCCTGGAAGGGAAAGACCCAGCCGGACGAGCGTCCGGCGGGCGCTGGGAGACGGCCATGAGCGATGTTGTCGGTAGCCCCGTCAGTGGCAGCGCACTGAGCACCGCCGGCCTGGCCGGCCGGCCGCACACCCCCGTCGAGACCGTACGGGAGGCCTACTCCTTCGCGTGCCTGCGCTGCGGGTACGGCTGGGAGCAGGCGTACGACATCGAGCACCACGTGGCCAAGGACGGGCACGTCGTGTTCGAGTACCACGCCAACGGCGTCCGGGTGCCGTCCCCGCTCCTCAAGCCGACCTGCCCGGGCTGCGGCGGCCACACCGTACGGATCATGCGCGAGGGCCGGGTCGCCTCCGCCGACCAGGCCTGGCAGCACGCGCCCGGCTACCCGGCGCACGCCGAGCCGGCCGCGGCGCCCCCGGCGGCCTCGGTGACCGACCCCGCCCGGCCGCGCGGCCGCTGGGCCCGGTTCTGGTCGCGGCTGCTGGGCTGACACGGCAGGCACCGCCCCCGGCCGGGAAACAACTCGGTCGAGGGCGGCCCGCGCGCCCGACTAAGATTTCCGACCATGGCGGCCACAGCAGACCACAGCACCACCGGGGCGAGCGCCCCGGCGTACTACGTTTCCACCCCGATCTACTACGTCAACGATCGCCCCCACCTGGGCCACGCGTACACCACCGTGGCGGGCGACGTCCTCACCCGCTGGCACCGCCAGCGCGGCGAGAAGGTGTGGTACCTGACCGGCACCGACGAGCACGGTCAGAAGATCATGCGGACCGCCGACGCGAACGGCGTCAGCCCGCAGGAGTGGTGCGACAAGCTGGTCGAGGAGGCCTGGAAGCCGCTCTGGCGGCACCTGGAGATCGCCAACGACGACTTCATCCGCACCACCGAGGAGCGGCACACCGCCCGGGTGCAGGAGTTCGTCCAGGACCTGTTCGACAAGGGCGAGATCTACAAGGGCGGCTACTCCGGCCCGTACTGCGTCGGCTGCGAGGAGTACAAGCTCCCGAACGAGCTGCTCGACGGCGCCACCGAGGACGAGAAGCTCTGCCCGATCCACAAGCGGCCGGTCGAGTGGCTGGAGGAGGAGAACTACTTCTTCCGCCTGTCCGCGTACACCGAGAAGCTGCTGGAGTTCTACGCCGAGAACCCCGGCTTCATCGCCCCGGAGTCCGCCCGCAACGAGGTGCTGCGCTTCGTCGAGCAGGGCCTCCAGGACCTCTCGATCTCCCGCTCCACCTTCAACTGGGGCGTCCCGCTGCCCTGGGACGAGAAGCACGTCCTGTACGTGTGGGTGGACGCGCTCCAGAACTACATCACCGCGGCCGGCTACGGCAGCGACCCGGAGCGCTTCGCCGAGCTGTGGCCCGCCTCGGTCCACCTGGTCGGCAAGGACATCCTGCGCTTCCACGCCGTCATCTGGCCCGCCATGCTGATGGCCGCCGGGCTGCCGCTGCCCAAGCGCGTCGTCGCCAACGGCTGGCTGATGGTCGGCGGCGAGAAGATGTCCAAGTCCAACCTGACCGGCATCGCGCCCACCGACCTGACCTCGCACTTCGGCGTGGACGCGTACCGCTACTACTTCCTGCGGGCGATCCCGTTCGGCACCGACGGCTCGTTCTCCTGGGAGGACTTCACCGCCCGGTACACCTCCGAGCTCGCCAACGACTTCGGCAACCTGGCCTCCCGGGTCGCCGCGATGGTCGGCAAGTACTTCGACGGGGTGCTGCCCGCCGCCACCGCCGCCGGTGACGCCGAGCAGGCCGTGGCCGACGGGCTGGCCAAGGCCGTCGCCGTCGCCGACGCGAAGATCGGCGAGGAGCTGGACTTCGCCGGCGGCCTCGCGGCGATCTTCGAGTTCGTCAAGCAGGTCAACGGCTACCTCACCGAGCAGGAGCCCTGGAAGGTCGCCAAGGACGACTCGGCGCAGGGGCAGGCCCGCCTGGCCACCATCCTCTACACCGCCGCCGAGTCGCTGCGCGCCACCGCCGTGCTGCTCAACCCGGTGATGCCGTCCACCGCCGAGAAGCTGTGGACCTCGCTGGGCGCCGAGGCCGCCGGGCTGGGCGCGCTGGCCGCCCAGACCATCGGCACCGCGGCGGACTGGGGCCGGCTGCCGGTCGGCGCCACCGTCACCAAGGGCGAGATCCTCTTCCCGCGCCTCGAAGAGAAGCCGACCGCCTGACCATGGCCAAGAAGGACGACGACCGGTCCACCCCGCCGCCGCTGCCGGAACCCCTGGCCGTGGCGGTGGCCGACTCGCACACCCACCTGGACATGCAGTCCGGCACCCCGGCCGAGGGCCTGGCCAAGGCCGCCTCGGTCGGGGTCACCACGGTGGTCCAGGTGGGCTGCGACGTGCCCGGCTCGCGATGGGCCGCCGACCTGGCGGCCCAGTACGAGCAGGTGCACGCGGCCGTCGCCCTGCACCCGAACGAGGCGCCGCGGATCTTCCTCGGCGACCCGGACGGCTGGTCCGGACAGCGGCGGGAGCCCGGCGGCGCCGCCGCGCTCGACGAGGCGCTCGCCGAGATCGACCGGCTCGCCGCACTGCCGCAGGTGGTGGCGGTCGGCGAGACCGGCCTGGACTACTTCCGCACCGGGCCGGAGGGCGTGGAGATCCAGAAGGAGTCGTTCCGCCGCCACATCGAGATGGCCAAGCGGCACGGCAAGGCCCTGGTCATCCACGACCGGGACGCCCACGAGGACGTCATCGCCGTCCTGCTGGAGGAGGGCGCCCCGGAGCGGACGGTCTTCCACTGCTACTCCGGCGACGCCGAGATGGCCAAGGTCTGCGCCGAACACGGCTGGTACCTCTCCTTCGCCGGCCCGGTCACCTTCAAGGCCAACCAGCCGCTGCGCGACGCCCTGCTCGCCACCCCGCTGGACCGCGTCCTGGTCGAGACCGACGCCCCCTTCCTCACCCCGCACCCCTACCGCGGCCGCCCGAACGCCCCGTACCTGATCCCGGTCACGGTCCGCTCGATGGCCGCCACCCTGGGCCTGCCCGAGGACGAGCTCTCCACCGCCATCGCGGCGAACACCGCCCGGGCCTTCGGGTACTGAGCGGGCGGCCGGGGGCCGTCGCGCGTGGTCGGGGGCCGTCGCGCGTGGTCAGGGGCCCGTTGCCCGCGGTCGGGGGCCCGTCCGGACGGCGCGTCCGGACGGCGCGTCCGGACGGCGCCCCCCGCGCCCGTATCCTTGGCGCGTGAGCACCACCGACCCCACCCCTGACAGCCGCCCCCAGCCTCCGGCCGGGGGGACCCCCTTGCTGGGCAGCGCCGACATCCGGGAACTGGCGGCCGCGTTCGGCGTGAAGCCGACCAAGCAGCGCGGGCAGAACTTCGTCATCGACGGCAACACCGTGCGGCGGATCGTCCGGGCCGCCGACGTGACGGAGCAGGACGCGGTGGTGGAGGTCGGGCCCGGACTCGGCTCGCTGACGCTGGCGCTGCTGGAGGTGGCGCGGCACGTCACGGCGGTCGAGATCGACCCGGTGCTGGCGCAGCACCTGCCGGACACCGTCGCCGCCCGGATGCCCGGCAAGGCGGACTCCTTCGACCTGGTGTTCAGCGACGCCATGGAGGTCACCGAGCTGCCCGGGCCGGCGCCCACCGCGCTGGTCGCCAACCTCCCGTACAACGTCGCGGTGCCCGTCCTGCTGCACATGCTGGCGACCTTCCCCAGCATCGAGCGCACCCTGGTGATGGTGCAGAGCGAGGTCGCCGACCGGCTCGCCGCCAAGCCGGGCAACAAGGTGTACGGCGTCCCGTCGGTCAAGGCCAACTGGTACGCCGACGTGAAGCGGGCCGGCGCCATCGGGCGGAACGTGTTCTGGCCCGCCCCCAACGTCGACTCCGGGCTGGTCTCGCTGATCCGCAGGGAGCCGCCGCAGACCACCGCCAGCCGCGAGGAGGTGTTCGCGGTGGTCGACGCCGCGTTCGCCCAGCGGCGCAAGACGCTGCGCGCCGCGCTGGCCGGCTGGGCGGGCTCCGCCGCCGGGGCCGAGCAGGCGCTAGCGGCCGCCGGCATCGACCACAAGCTGCGCGGCGAGATGCTCACGGTCGAGCAGTTCGCCGCGATCGCCGAGCACAAGCCTGCTAAGGACACTGTGTGATCACCGTACGGGTACCGGCCAAGGTCAACGTCCAGCTGGGGGTCGGCGGACTGCGCGCCGACGGCTTCCACGACCTGGCCAACGTCTTCTTCGCCGTCGCCCTCGGCGACGAGGTCACCGCCTCCGCCGGGGAAGGCGTCACCCTGAGCTGCTCCGGGCCGGACGCCGCCGTCGTCCCGCTGGACGACAGCAACCTCGCCGCCCGCGCCGCCCGCCTGCTCGCCGCCCACCACGGCATCGCCGACCCGGGCGTGCACCTGCACATCGCCAAGGCCATCCCTGTGGCCGGCGGCATGGCCGGCGGCAGCGCCGACGGCGCCGCGGCGCTGGTCGCCTGCGACGCGCTGTGGCAGCTGGACACCCCGCTCCCGGTGCTGCTGGAACTGGCCGCCGAACTCGGCTCCGACGTGCCGTTCGCCCTGCTCGGCGGCGTCGCGCTGGGCCGCGGCCGGGGCGAGATCCTGGAGCCGCTGGCCACCGACGGCACCTTCCATTGGGTCTTCGCGGTCGCCGAGGGCGGCCTGTCCACCCCCGCCGTGTTCCGCGAGTGCGACCGGCTGCGCGAAGAAGCCGGCACCGGCTCCAGCGACACCGACGTCCCCACCCCGGACGCCGACCCGGCACTGGTCACCGCCCTCGCCGAAGGCGACCCCGTCGCCCTGGCCGCCGCGCTCGCCAACGACCTCCAGCCCGCCGCGCTCTCGCTGCGCCCCGCGCTCGCCGACACCCTGCGGGCCGGCACCGAGGCGGGCGCCCTCGGGGCGCTGGTCTCCGGCTCCGGGCCGACCTGCGCCTTCCTGGTCAAGGACGCCGAGGCGGCCGCCGCCGTGGCCGCGGCACTGCGGGCCTCCGGCACCTGCCGGACCGCGCACGCCACGTACGGGCCGGTGCCGGGCGCCGCGGTGATGGGCTGAGCCGGTACCGGGGCGGCCCGAGGCCGAGCCCGGTGGGGCCGGAGTGAGGCCCGAGGCGGTGACGGCGTTCCGGGTGACGCGGTGAAGGCGTTCCGGCGAGCCCATTAGGCTGGAGAGATCGGGGTGCCCCCGACAGGGGCGCCCGCCCGGCCATCGAGCGGCGGGCCGTCCCGCAACCGCCGAACCCAGGAGCGCAGCACACGTGGCCGTCAACCTCGCCACCATCGAGTCCGTCACGAAGGTCTACGGCACCCGCGCCCTGCTGGACGCGGTGAGCCTGGGCGTCAGCGAGGGCGACCGGATCGGCGTCGTCGGCCGCAACGGCGACGGCAAGACCACCCTGATCCGGATGCTCGCCAAACTGGAAGAGCCGGACGGCGGCCGGATCACCTGGAACGGCGGCCTCGAACCGGCCGTCCTCACCCAGCACGACTCGCTCGACCCCCAGGCCACCATCCGGCACGAGGTCATCGCCGACCGCGCCGACCACGAGTGGCTCGGCGACGCCCGGATCCGCGACATCATCGAAGGCCTCTTCGGCGGCCTCGACCTGCCCGGCTTCGCCGACGGCCTGGACACCGTCATCGGCCCGCTCTCCGGCGGCGAGCGCCGCCGGATCGCCCTCGCCAAGCTGCTGCTCGGCTCGCCCGAGCTGATCATCCTCGACGAGCCCACCAACCACCTCGACGTCGAGGGCATCAACTGGCTCGCCCAGCACCTCCAGAAGCGCCGCTCCGCGCTCGTCTGCGTCACCCACGACCGCTGGTTCCTCGACCAGGTCTGCACCCGGATGTGGGACGTCCAGCACGGTGAGGTGCACGAGTACGAGGGCGGCTACTCCGACTACGTCTTCGCCCGCGCCGAGCGCTCCCGCATCGAGGCCGTCGAGGAGCAGAAGCGCCAGAACATGGCCCGCAAGGAGCTGGCCTGGCTGCGCCGCGGCGCCCCCGCCCGTACCTCCAAGCCGCGCTACCGGATCGAGGCGGCCAACGCCCTGATCGCGGACGTGCCGGATCCGCGCGACAAGTCCGAGCTGATGAAGTTCGCCAACGCGCGGCTCGGGAAGACCGTCTTCGACCTGGAAGGCGTCACCGTCACCGCCGGCCCCAAGCTGCTGCTGGAGAACCTCACCTGGCAGCTCGGCCCCGGCGACCGGATCGGCCTGCTCGGCGTCAACGGCGCCGGCAAGACCTCGCTGCTGCGCGCGATGCGCGACGCCTACGCGAGCGAGGGCGACATCCAGCCGGCCTCGGGCGTCATCAAGGTCGGCAAGACGGTACGGCTGGCCTACCTCTCCCAGGAAGTCGCCGAACTGGACCCGGCGACCCGGGTCCTCCAAGCCGTCGAGCAGGTCCGCTCGCGGGTCGACCTCGGCAAGGGCCGGGAGATGAGCGCCGGCCAGCTGTGCGAGCAGTTCGGCTTCGGCAAGGACAAGCAGTGGACGCCCGTCGGTGACCTGTCCGGTGGCGAGCGCCGCCGACTCCAGCTGCTGCGGCTGCTGATGGACGAGCCCAACGTGCTGTTCCTGGACGAGCCGACCAACGACCTGGACATCGAGACGCTCAACCAGCTGGAGGACCTCCTCGACGGCTGGCCCGGCTCGATGATCGTCATCAGCCACGACCGCTTCTTCATCGAGCGCACCACGGACACCGTCCACGCGCTGCTCGGCGACAAGAAGATGCGGATGCTGCCGAACGGGGTGGACGAGTACCTGGAGCGCCGGGCCCGGATGGCGGCCGCGGCCGCGGCCGCCGCTTCCGCCGCCGCCTCTTCCCCTGTCTCTTCGGCCGACACCCCCACTGCCGGGCTCTCCGGCGGAGACCTGCGGGCGGCGAAGAAGGAGATGCAGAAGCTGGAGCGGCAGATCGCCAAGCTGGACGAGAAGGAGTCCAAGCTGCACGCCCAACTCGCCGAACACGCCGCCGACTTCTCCAAGGTCGCCGAGCTGGACGCGCAGCTGCGCACCGTCCGGGACGAGAAGGAGGAGCTGGAGATGAGCTGGCTGGAGCTGGCCGAGCAGGTCTGAGCCGAGGGGCCACCAGCCGCCGCGGAGGAGCGTTTCGAGCTCCTCCGCGGCGGCTCGTACGTGTCAAGTTCGTACCGATCGCGTACGGGCGGGCCAAGGGCCCTGCCGGTCCGACAGAGGTGGTGGCTACGATGACGGAGGCGGAAGCCGCCCCCAGGGCGGGCGGTGCGCCGACCAGGACGGTACAACCCAGAAGTTGACGGTGTGTTGCGGCGCGAAGCCACCCGGGAACCCGGGGCCGGCCCGCCGTACGGGGGAGAGGTGAACTGCTGTGGCAGAAGGTAACGGGAACGGGTCGGGGACTCCCGCGCCGGCGAACCCTTCGGGGGACACGACGCCGTTCATGCTGGACCAGAAGATCCCGATGCCCTTCGGTATCGGCGGGATAAACGTCGCGCCGATCGTCAGCACGATCCAGACGAACGTGAGCGCGAGCGACCTGGTGGCGGCCTTCGGGAAGCAGGACGTCCAGGTCGAGATCGACACGCTCACGACGTTCGCCGGGAAGGTCGAGGCCCTGCTCGCCGCGATGGAGGGGTCGGCGGCCGCTCCGTACAAGCTCCAGGAACAGAAGCTGACGGGCAAGAGCTTCGCCAGCGCGGAGTTCGCCGAGGCGACGGCCCTGACCAGCGCGTACGAGAAGGTGCACGCCCAGCTCGTCCAGTTGCACAAGGATTTCGCGTCGCAGATCCAGGCGATGCAGAAGGCAGTTGCGCAGACGGCGAGCAACTACGCGACCAATGAGGATCACACGACGGCCGCACAGAATGCTGTCGCAAAGGATGCGGGTGTCACCACCGCGGCACCGGGCAGCAAGTACTGATGGTGGTCTGGGGAGAGTCCTACGGGGAGACGGGGAGCAAGTAGTGTCAGCCGGTACGAACTTCGAAGGCATGGAACACGCCCACCTGCGGAAGATGGTGGACAAGACCGATCCGACGACGGTCCTCAGTCGTGGTACTCAACTGCAATCGGCTGGTCGAGTGCTGAAGGAGCTGAGCGCAGCGCTGAAGTCCCATGTCGGCAATGTCGCTTGGGAAGGTCCGGCTGCCGAGAACTTCAAGACCTGGGTGAACAACCTTCAGCAGTCGGCGGAGATCATCGGTGACCACGCCGCGACCGCGGGCGGCGCGATGCACCAGGCCGGTGAGGCTCTCAGCACCGCCAAGGTCGCTGTGCCGGAGCCTCCGGCGACAGAGATCCAAAAGGTCGACAGTTACAACCAGCAGCCGAAGTCGGTCAACGTTCCCGCGTATGTGATCGGGCAGACGCCCGATGAGTACATGAAGTCGATTCCGCCCCACAACTGGGTGACATCGGCGGAGTACGCAACGGCCAAGGCGAAGGTCGACAAGGAACACCAGGAAGCCGTTCTCCAGATGGAGAAGCTGGCGCAGGCGTACAGCGCGGCGACGACGACGCTGAACGGGATTCCTGCCGATGTGGTGCTGCCTGGGACGCCTGGCAGGAACAGCAGCAGGAGCGACCTGTCGGATGCCTCGGGTGGTACTGGTGGCTCTGTAGGCTCCGGTGGTCCCATCCGTAGCCCTCGCATGAACGTGGGCAACACCGGCGGAAACGTCCGCCCGCCCGGCGGCGGAAACCACAGCGGCGGTCAGGTCCTGCCCCACGACCCGGGATCGGGCGGCCCCGTCCCCTCCAACCCGGGCACCACCCCGCCCCCGTGGCACGGTGGTGGCGGCCAGCTGCCGCCCCCGCCGCAGGACCCGGGCGTCCCGACCCCGCCGTCCCACCCGTCGGACCCGGGCAGCCGTCCGGGCACCGGCCTCGACAGCGTGCCCACCCTGCCGACCCTCCCGTCCCAGACCGGCCCGTACGGTCCCGGCGGCGGCCAGCTGCCGCCGGACGGAACGACCAGCCTTCCCGGATACCCGGGCGGGCCGAACGGTCCGGGCGGAGGCCCCGGCATCCCCGGTGGCGGCCCGATTCCCGGCGTCCCCACCGGACCGGGCGGCGGCACCATCCCGGCCAGGGGCGGCAGCGGCGGGCTCGTCCCCGGCAAGGGCGGCGGCCAGATTCCGGCGCGCACGACCCCGTTCGGCGGCGGCCCGCAGGGGAGGAGCGGCTCCCAGGGCCTGCCCAGTGGAACGGTCTTCGGCGCCCGCGAGGCGGCAGGGTCCGGCGGCGGCCGGGTCGGCGGGCCCGGCATGGGCGGCATGCACCCCGGCATGGGCGGCGCCCACGGTGGCGCGGTCGGCGCCGGCGGCGGCTCGCGCGGCGGCCGGGGTCTGACCTCGACCACCGGCGGCACGATCGGCGGCCGCAAGGGGCCGACCTCGGGTGGGGAGTTCACGCCCGGCGGTACGGGCCTGCGCAACCGCGCGGCGGGCGCTGCCGAGGGCGGCGGAGCCCAGTCCAGGCAGAACGGCATGATGGCCCCCGGAGCCGCGGGCCACGGCGGCCGGAACGAGAAGGACCGGCGCAAGCGGGCCGACTACCTCCACGAGGACGAGGAGACCTGGACCAGCGGTACGCCGCACAGCAACCCGGACGTGATTGAGTAGGACGACAACGACTGCCCGGCCACTGGGGCCTCCCCAGTGGCCGGGCAGGCTTGTTCGGGGCACGCTTCCCGGTCGACGGAGAGATTGACGAGGAGTTGTGATGGGGCGGACGAACGTGCGAGCGCGCCGGCGGGCTGCTGCTGCGGCACTTCTGGCGGCGGGAATCGTGGTCGGCCCGGTCGCAGCACCCGCGGTTGCCGAGGACACGATCCGGCAGCAGCAGTGGCATCTGGACGCGATGCACGCCCCGGAGATGTGGAAGGTTTCCAAGGGAGAGGGCATCACGGTCGCGGTGATCGACAGCGGGTTCAAGCTCGATCATCCCGATTTGGAGGGGCAGTTCCTTCAGGGCCGGGACTTCAGCGGAAGCCCGGGCGGTGTGGGGGCATCTGCGGATGGCCACGGCACAGCCATCTCCAGTCTCATTGCCGGGACGGGCAAGGGGAACTCGGGGACCGGAGCACAAGGCCTGGCTCCTGGGGCCAAGGTCCTTCCGCTGAAGATCAATACCGGAAAGGTCGGGTCGCTAGTTTCGACTGATTTCCTTGACCAGCTCGGACAGTCCATTGCGTATGCGGTTGACCAAGGGGCGAAGGTCATCAACATTTCGCAGGGGATTGAGGCAGTAACGACCTTTCCGGCTGATGTTGCGAAACTGAACGGAATCATTGCGGGGGCCCGCTCGAAAGGTGTTCTTGTATTCGCCAGCGTCGGGAACGGGGCCGACAAGGGAAATCTTGTCGAGTATCCTGGCGCGCTTCCGGGTGTGGTCGGCGTCGGAGCTTCTGATCAAAACGGCACCGTTACGGCAGAGTCTGACCGAGGTCCGCAGGTAGTCTTCATTGCGCCTGGCATGGATGTGATTTCTGCCTGCACATCTTCCACGGGTTACTGCAAGAGCCATGGGACGTCGGATTCGACTGCTCTGGTATCGGCCTCAGCGGCCCTGGTCTGGTCGGTTCACAAGGATTGGACGGCGAATCAGGTCCTGCGGGTCCTCATCAATACGGCCGGAAAGCCGAATGACGGGTCCAGCCGTAACGACAGCGTCGGGTATGGCGCGGTGCGGCCGCGTATTGCGCTGACGAATCCGGGGGACCCCGGGCCGGCGGATGTGTCGCCGCTTCCTGCCGCCGCAGCCCCCACGCCAGCGGCGTCACCGTCGGCGAGTGCGCCCGCTTCCGCGTCTGCGGCGCCGGCGCCAGTGGAGACTCCGACCGAGGTGGCTGCGGGTGCGCCGTCGGCGCAGCCGAAGGCGGAGGGGGCGTCGGGTTCGAGTAGCGCGTTGCCGATCGTGGCGGGTGTGGCGGCCGGGCTGGTGTTGGTGGCGGGTGCGGTGGTCGTGGTGGTGCGGCGTCGGCGGAAGCCGGTCGCGCAGCCGCCGGTGCCGGTGCAGGAGCCGATGGGGGCGGCGCCGCCGCCTCCGCCGTCGTATCAGCCGCCGGTGCCGCCGGAGGACAACCCGTACGCGCGGTAGGTCGCCCTTGGGGTGGGCGAGTTCGGGAGTGGTGGGGTGGGCTCCGGGGGCGCGGGGTGGGTGGGTGTGCGCTGGGGTCACTCGGGTGGGGGATGGTGGGGTGGGGGCGGGGGTGGCGAGGGTGGTGGTATGGATGCGGAGGGTGCTTGGCGGGTCGGGCAGGTGCGGCGGGCGGCGGCTGCGGCGCTGATCGGGACGGCGATCGAGTTCTACGACTTCTTCATTTACGGGACGGCGGCCGCGTTGGTGTTCGGGCCGGTGTTCTTTCCCGGGCTGGGCGCGGTGGGGGCGCTGTTGGCGGCGTTCTCGGTGTACGCGGTGGCGTTCCTGGCCCGGCCGGTGGGGGCGGTGGTGTTCGGGCACTTCGGGGACCGGGTGGGGCGGAAGGCCACGTTGGTGGTGTCGCTGCTGTTGATGGGGCTGGCGACGGCGGCGGTGGGGCTGTTGCCGGGGTTCGGGGTGTGGGGGTGGTGGTCGCCGGCGGTGCTGGTGGTGCTGCGGGTGTGTCAGGGCGTCGGGTTGGGCGGGGAGTGGGGCGGGGCGGCGCTGCTGATCGCGGAGAACGCGCCGGCCGGGCGGCGGGGGCGGTACGGGGGGTTCTTGCAGTTGGGGCCGACGATCGGGTTCGTGCTGGCGAACGGGGTGTTCCTGGCGCTGCAACTCGGCTTGGACGAAGGGGCGTTCCGTGTGTGGGGTTGGCGGGTGCCGTTCCTGGCCTCGTTCGTCATGGTCGCGGTGGGGCTGTTCGTGCGAGTGCGGGTCGAGGAGTCGCCGCTGTTCCGGACGGCGGGGTGCCGGGAGCGGCTGCCGGTGTTGGAGGTGCTGCGCGAGCACTGGCGCCCGGTGCTGGCGGGCGGCGGGGCGATCACCGTGGGGTACGCGCTGTTCTACCTGACCACGACGTACGCGCTGGCGTACGCGACCACGGGGCTCGGGGTGGCGAGCACGGTGATGCTGTCGATGCTGCTGGTCGGCGCGGTGGGGATGGCCGCGACGGTGTGGCTGAGCGCCTCGCGCAGTGACCGGTGGGGGCGGCGGCGGATCCTGTGGTGGGCGACGGTGTCGGCCGCGGGCTGGTCGCTGGTGCTGTTCCCGCTGCTGGAGACGGTGAGCCGGCCGTTGATGTTCGTCGCGCTGGCGGGTGCGATGGCGGTGCTGGGTTGCATGTTCGGGCCGGTGGCGGCGTTTCTGCCGGAGCTGTTCCCGACTCGGGTGCGGTACACGGGGGCGGCGTTGACGTACAACCTGGGCGGGGTGGTCGGCGGTGCGACGACGCCGCTGGTGGCCACCCGGCTGACCGGGGCGTACGGGACGGCGCAGCCGGTGGGCTGGTACCTGGCGGTGCTGGGGGTGCTGGCCCTGGGGTGCCTGCGGCTGCTGCCGGAGACCGTCGAGACGGAACTCGGCGCGGGGCCAGGGCCGGGGCCGGTGGACGGCGGACGCCGCCGGGCGCCCCGATGGGGGACGGACCCGGCGGCGTGACGGCGTAACGGTGCGGCAGCGTCGGCGGTGCTCAGCCGGCCAGGGCGGCGCGGCCGGCCAGCACGACGGCGGTGTGCCGGGCGACGCGCTCGCCCAGGTGCTCGGCGGTGGCGATGTCGGCCTTGTGGACGCCCTCGGGGCCGGCGTCGGTGGGGGAGGAGGCGGCGGCGCCGCTGAAGAAGCCGAGGCGGTTGAGGTCGTTCTCGGAGGCGCCGTTGGCGTTCCAGCCGGGCTTGAGGCCGAGGTTGACCCAGTGCATGCCGTGCTGGGCGGCGAGGGTCTGGAAGAAGCCGAGGGTTTCGGCCTTGTCGCCGCTCTTGGAGCCGGAGTTGGTGAAGCCGGCCGCGATCTTGTCCTTCCAGGCGTCGGTGAACCAGCGCTTGCTGGTGGCCTCGGCGAAGGCGTGGAAGGCGCCGGAGGCGGTGCCCATGTAGGTGGGGGAGCCGAAGACGATCGCGTCGGCGGCGTCCAGCTGGGCCCACTGCTCCTCGGTGATGGTGTCGACGGCGATCGAGACGACCTCGGCACCCGCCTGGGCGGCGCCGCGGGCGACGGCCTCGGCGATCACGGCGGTGTGGCCGTAGCCGGAGTGGTAGGCGAGGGCGACGGTCGGACGGACGGCGGTCATGCGGGCACTCCAAAGGGACGGGCGCGGGCCGACGGGCGGCGCTTCGGTCTCTAATGTAGACCAGGTCTCCATCGGTTACCAAGAGTGGATTGGAGACCGCCGGGCTACCCTGGAGGCATGACGACGGAGGAAGCGCCCAGGAAGGCGTGCGACGGCGGGCGGGATCAGGAACTCGACGTGTTCGCCCGGCTCTGCCCCAGCCGCGAGGTGTTCGCCGAGCTGGCCGACAAGTGGTCCATGCTGATCCTGATGGACCTCCTCGCCTGCGGGCCGCAGCGCTTCTCCGAACTCCAGCGCGCGGTCGGCGGGGTCAGTCGCAAGATGCTCACCCAGTCCCTGCGCAACCTGGAGCGCAACGGGCTGGTGCTCCGTACGGTCTTCCCGGAGACGCCGCCGCGGGTGGTCTACGACCTGCTGCCGCTCGGCCGCGAGCTGGCCGAACTGGTCGATCCGATCGGCCGGTGGACGGAGCGGCGGGCCGAGCGGGTGATGGCGGCCCGCGAGGAGTTCGACGCGGCGCACCCGGGCGGCTGAGGGCTCGGCGGGGCCGATTTCCCTTTGGGGTCGGCGGCCGTGTAATGTCTTCCTTGTTCGAGCGGCCGGGAGAAACACCGGCAAGCGAGCAAGCCCCTATAGCTCAGTCGGTAGAGCGTCTCCATGGTAAGGAGAAGGTCTGCGGTTCGATTCCGCATGGGGGCTCCACTGAAAGACCCTCGCCTGACGGCGGGGGTCTTTCGCGTTCCCCAGGCGGTTCCCCATCCTCGGTTCCTCGGCCGGTCCCCCGGCCGAGGTCTCCGGCCGGTTCCGCATCGTCGACACGCCACGGTCTGGCGGGCCGGGTGGGGAATGCGCTGTGATGGTGCGTCATCGGCCGCCCGCCCGAGGGGTGCGGGCGCGAGCCGGACCCCGACCGGGAGGGTGTCATGGGTGTTCGACTCGTGGTGGTGGACGACCACCGGCTGCTGGCCGAGGCGCTGGCCACCGCGCTCCAGCTGCGCGGCCACCGGCTGCTCGCGGTCGGCTCGCCGTCCGGCGTCGCCGCGGACCTGGTGGTCGGGCGGCGGCCCGAGGTGTGCCTGCTGGGAGTGGCCGCGCCGGGGGAGCCGGGCGCCTTCGACGGGCTGCGCCGGATTCGCCGGGAACGCCCCGAGGTGGCCGTGATCGTGCTCGGCCCGGTGGGTGAACTGCGTGGTGTGGCAGGGGCGTTCGCGGCCGGAGCGGCCGGGTACGTGCCCAGCGACGAGCGGATCGAGGTGGTCGAGCGGGCGATCGGACGGGCGCGCGCGGGTGAGGCCGCGGTCACGGTGGACATCCTGCGCGGGGCCTTCGACCAACTGCTGCGCCCCGCGCCCGAACCGGACGACGAGGCCGTCCGGCTGCTGCGGCTGCTGACCCGCCGTGAGGTGCAGGTGCTGGCCCGGATCGCGGACGGCGAGGACACCGCGGCGATCGCCGCCGGGATGCGGATCGCCGCCAGCACCGCCCGGACGCACGTCCAGCGGGTGCTGATGAAGCTCGGCGCGCGGACCCGTCTGGAGGCCGCCGCGGTGGCGGCGCGCACCGGCCTGCTGGAGCGGCTGGCCGAGGGCTGAACGGCCGGGCGGGGCGGGGCCGGCGAGCCCGGCCGGGTGTGCGAGTGCCGCGGACTCGGTGAGAGGGCTGGGGGCGGTCGTGCGCATGGTCCGGAGCACTCGGTGGGATTGGGAGAATGACCCCAGTCGTACGCATTCCGTCGATGGCACCCGCCCGACCGGGCGGACCGTCGTTCGCTGGAGGTCGCAACATGAGTAAGTACCTGGTCACGGGTGGCGCCGGCTATGTCGGCAGTGTGGTGGCCGCCCACCTGCTGGAGGCGGGGCACCAGGTGACCGTCCTGGACGATCTCTCCACCGGCTTCCGCGAGGGCGTCCCGGCCGGTGCCGAGTTCGTCGAGGGCCGGATCCAGGAGGCCGGCAAGGTGCTGGACGGCTCCTTCGAGGGCGTGCTGCACTTCGCCGCCTCCTCGCAGGTCGGCGAGTCGGTCGCGGACCCGGAGAAGTACTGGCGCAACAACGTGGCCGGCTCGCTGGAGCTGATCAGCGCGATGCGCGCGGCCGGTGTGCGCAAGCTGGTGTTCTCGTCCACCGCCGCCACCTACGGCGAGCCGGAGGCGGTGCCGATCGCCGAGACCGCCCGCACCGCGCCGACCAACACCTACGGCGCCACCAAGCTCGCCGTGGACCACCTGATCACCAGCGAGGCCGTCGCGCACGGCCTGGCCGCCGTCTCGCTGCGCTACTTCAACGTGGCCGGTGCGTACGGCAGTTCCTCCGGTGTCGCGTACGGCGAGCGGCATGACCCCGAGTCGCATCTGATCCCGCTGGTCTTCCAGGCCGCGCTGGGCCGGCGCCCGCACATCGCGGTGTACGGCGACGACTACCCGACCCCGGACGGCACGTGCGTCCGCGACTACATCCACGTCGCCGACCTGGCCGAGGCGCACCTGCTGGCGCTGGACGCGGCCAAGCCGGGTGAGCACTTGATCTGCAACCTGGGCAACGGCAGCGGCTTCTCGGTGCACGAGGTGATCGAGTCGGTCCGACGGGTCACCGGCCGCGAGATCCCGGTGCGGGTCGCGGGCCGCCGGGCCGGCGACCCGGCCGTGCTGGTGGCCTCGGCCGCCCGCGCCCACGAGGCGCTGGGCTGGACCCCGCGCCGGCCGAACCTGGACGAGATCGTCGCCGACGCCTGGGAGTTCACCCTGGCGAAGCACGGCAAGTGAGCAACGGTCTTTGACCGGCGGCCGGTTGGGGGCCGACGGCCGGTCCCGGGGCCGGATCGGCCGCGTCAGTGCGCCGCACCCGGTACGTCCGGGTGCGGCGCCCCCGGCGGCGGGCCATAGGCTCAAGTCCGGTGGCTCGTGCACTTTCTGACGAAACTTCACCGAATCGCCACGAGCGCGTAGCCCGCCCCGTAGGCTGAGTGCGGTACCGGTGGGGGCCGGCGCCCTTTCGGCCTCACCGGCCACCGGTGGGCGGGCGGAGCGGCGGGTCCGGAACGCGGATACCGGGCTGGTCCCGCCCTGGGCTCGGGCGCTCTGAGCAGGGGAGGGACGATGGGGCGGATTCGCGTCCTGGTGGTCGACGGCCACCGGATCTTCGCCGAGGCACTGGCCGCGGCGCTCGCCGCCGAGCCGGACGTGGAGGTGGGGGCGGCGGGCAGTGCCGCCGCCGCCGAGCGGGCCTTGGAGCGCGCGGTCGGCGAGGGCCGGGCCTACGACGTGGCGCTGATCGACGCCGACCTGGGCGCCGAGGCGGCCGGAGCGAGCGGTCCGTACGGAACACCAGGAACGCCGGGAACGGCAGGGGCGCCGGGAACGCCGGCGGCGCCGGGACAACCCCGCCGCCGGCCCGCTGCGGAGCAGCCCGAGGAGGCCCGGCGGCGGATGGTGCCACCGGTGCCGCAGCCCCGCCGACCGGCCGTGCCCCCGGGCGCGCCCGCCGCGCTGCCGCCCGCCACCCGCTCGGTGGTGGACCCGCTGCGCGGCGACCAGCTCAGACCCGCGGCCCCGCCGCCCGACGGCATCACCCTGCTGGCCAGGCTCCGCCGCGCCCACCCCGGGCTGCGTGCCGTCGTGCTGGCCACCGCCGACGACCCGCACCGCGCCGCCCGCGCGCTGCACGCGGGCGCCACCGGCTGGGTGGCCAAGGAGAGTTCGCTGGCCCGGCTGCTCTCGGTGGTCCGGGGTGTGCTGCGGGACGAGACGCACCTGCCGCCCGCGTTGCTCACCGGGGTGATCCGCGAGCTCACCACCGCCCGGCGGGACCGCACCGAGAGCGAGCGGCTGGTGGACACCCTGACCCCGCGGGAGAAGCAGATCCTGCGCTGCATGGTCGCGGGCCTCGGCCGGCAGGCCGTCGCGGAGCGGCTCTACCTGTCGCCGCACACCGTCCGGACGCACATGCAGAACGTGCTGGGCAAGCTCGGGGTGCACTCCACGCTGGCGGCCGTCGCGGTCGCCCGCCGGGCCGGGGTCAGCCCCGCCGAACCGGTCATGCCCCCGCCGCCCTCGGTGGTGAGCACCGTCGAGCGGCCTTGAGAATGGCTCTCAGGGATTGGCGCTGAAGCCGGTGCCCGTCAGCCCGGGATGTTGTCGAACGGCGCGACCAGCACTCGCAGCAGCGCGGCCAGTTCGGTCTGCTGGTCGGAGCTGAGCTGGGCGAGCAGTTCGCGCTCGTGCGCGAGCAGCCCGGCGAGCGCCTGGTCGGCGCGGTCCCGGCCGTCGTCGGTGAGCCGGACCAGGACGCCGCGCCGGTCGTCCGGGTCGGGCAGCCGCTTGACCAGGCCCTTGACGGTGAGCCGGTCGATCCGGTTGGTCATGGTGCCGGAGGTGACCAGGGTCTGGGTGAGCAGCTGGCCGGGGGAGAGCTGGTACGGGGAGCCGGCCCGCCGAAGGGCGGTCAGGACGTCGAACTCCCAGGGCTCCAGGCCGTGCTCGGCGAAGGCGGTGCGGCGGGCGCGATCCAGATGCCGGGCGAGCCGGCTGACCCGGCTGAGCACCTCCAGCGGCTCCACGTCGAGGTCGGGGCGCTCCCGGTGCCATGCTGCGACCAGCCTGTCGACCTCGTCCTCCATGACGATCAGTGTATCGGTGGATGTGTCGATGTGAAGTCTCTTGACGTCGAGAAATGTGCCAGCAAGGCTAACTGTGGATATCTTGATGTCGAGATACTTTTGAGGTGAGCCATGCCCAACCCCGTCTGGGACCCGGCGCAGTACCTTCGCTTCGCCGACGAACGCACCCGCCCGCTGCGCGAGCTGCTCGCCCGGGTCCCCGCCGTCCCGCACCCCGGTGCCGAGGTGATCCTGGACATCGGCTGCGGCCCCGGCAACTCCACCGCCGTGCTGCGCGAGTGCTGGCCGCGGGCCCGCCTCACCGGCGTCGACAACTCCGCCCCGATGCTCGCCACCGCCCGCGCCGAGGGCGAGCCCAGCGCCGAGTACCTGCTCGCCGACGCCCGGGACTACGACCCGGCCCCGGCCCGACCCGACCTGATCGTCTCCAATGCCACCCTCCAGTGGGTGGACGGCCACCTGGAGCTGCTGCCGCGCTGGGCGGACGCCCTCGAACCCGGCGGGGTGCTCGCCTTCCAGGTCCCCGGCAACTTCGACGCCCCCAGCCACACCGTCCTCGCCGACCTGCGCCGCAGCGCCCGCTGGCGGGACGCGCTCGGGGAGGACGCCGTCCGGGCCGGGGTCCACCCGCCGGAGCGCTACCTCGACGCGCTGGCCGCCGCCGGCTGCCGCCCGGACGTCTGGGAGACCACCTACCGCACCCTGCTGCCGGGGCCGGACCCGGTCCTGGAATGGGTCAAGGGCAGCGCGCTGCGCCCGGTCCTCACCCGGCTCACCGACCCGGCCGACCGGGCCGCCTTCCTCGCCGAGTACGGGCGGCTGCTGCGCGAGGCCTACCCGGCCGGGCCGTACGGGACGGTGTTCCCGTTCCGGCGGATCTTCGCGGTGGGGACCAAGCGGCAACCGGGCCGGTAGTCCGGTCAGCCCTTGCGCTCGCCGACCAGCTTCGGGTGCCGCTCCAGGCCCTCCAGCCCGTGCCAGGCCAGGTTCACCAGGTGCGCCGCCACCGTGGCCTTGTCCGGCTTGCGGACCTCCAGCCACCACTGCCCGGTCAGCGCGACCATCCCGACCAGCATCTGCGAGTACATCGGCGCCAGCCGGGCGTCGAAGCCGCGGGACTTGAACTCCAGGCCCAGGATGTCCTCGACCTGGGTGGCGATGTCGCTGATCAGCGAGGCGAAGGTGCCGGTCGACTGGGCCACCGGGGAGTCCCGGACCAGGATCCGGAAGCCGTCCGTCGAGGTGTCGATGTAGTCCATCAGGGCGAACGCGGCCTGCTCCAGCAGCTCGCGCGAGTGCCCGCCGGTCAGCGCCCCGGTCACCATGTCGAGCAGCAGCTGCATCTCGCGGTCGACCACCACCGCGTACAGGCCCTCCTTGCCGCCGAAGTGCTCGTACACCACGGGCTTGGACACCCCGGCGCGCTCGGCGATCTCCTCCACCGAGGTGCCGTCGTAGCCGCGCTCCGCGAAGACCGTCCGGCCGATCTCCAGCAGCTGCTCGCGCCGCTGCTTGCCGGTCATCCGGACCCGGCCGCCCCGGCGGCGCGGGGTCGGGGCCGCTCCTCCTTCGGCGGGGCCGGCCGCCGGTGCAGCGGCCCGCGGACGGGTCGGCGCCGTAGCGGGTGCCGCGCCCGTCCGCGTGCTGTCATGACCGCCTGTGCTGTCTGCGCTGCTCCCGTTCACCCCTACATCATGCTGGAAGCGCCCCTTCATGCGGCGCGGCGGGCGGCGATCCGCTGCGCGTCCGGCCAACGGACGTCCCGGACCCAGCCGGCCAGCTCGAACCAGCGGATCAGCCGGGCCGAGGAGTCGATCTGCCCGCGCAGCACCCCGTGCCGGGCCGAGGTCGGGTCGGCGTGGTGCAGGTTGTGCCAGGACTCCCCGCAGGAGAGCACGGCGAGCCACCAGACGTTGCCGGAGCGGTCGCGGGAGCGGAACGGGCGCCGGCCAACGGCGTGGCAGATCGAGTTGATCGACCAGGTGACGTGGTGCAGCAGCGCCACCCGGACCAGCGAACCCCAGAAGAAGGCGGACAGGGCACCCTCCCAGGACAGGCTCACCAGGCCGCCGACCAGCGCGGGCAGCAGCAGCGAGATGGCGGTCCAGAGCCAGAACAGCCGGGAGATCCGCCGCAGGGCCGGGTCGCGGACCAGATCCGGGGCGTACTTGAGCTGCGGGGTCTGCTCCTCGTCGAACAGCCAGCCCATGTGGGCCCACCACAGGCCCTTCATCAGGGCCGGGACGCTCTCGCCGTAGCGCCACGGCGAATGGGGGTCGCCGTCCTTGTCGCTGAACCGGTGGTGCTTGCGGTGGTCGGCCACCCAGCGCACCAGCGGGCCCTCGACCGCGAGGCTCCCGGCGATCGCCAGGGCGAGGCGCATCGGGCGGTTGGCCTTGAACGCGCCGTGGGTGAAGTAGCGGTGGTAGCCGACGGTGACACCGTGGCAGGTGAGGAAGTACATGACGACGGTGATCGCGAGGTCCGTCCAGCCCAGGCCGCGGCCCCAGGCCACCGGGACGGCGGCGACCAGGGCGGCGAACGGCACGAGGATGAACAGGGAGAGCGCGATCCGCTCGGCCGGGCCCTGCTTCTCCCCGCCGCGGGTGGCGGAGAGCCGGGTGGCGGCGGTGTCGGGGCCGGTGGTCTGCCCAGTCTCGGTGGTCTGGGCGGTCTCGGTGGTCTCGCCTGCCTGGATGGTCATGGGCGTCCCTTTGCGGCGTCCCGGAACGGGACGGAAGCGGAGCTACGTTGGCGTAACCTACGGCATCGTAGGTTGCGCTCCGTGTCCAGGGGAACACGCGGATACGCGGCGGCCGGGTGAATTCACCCGGCCGGACGGATGAACCGAGGACCCCGTGGGTTCGGCGGAACGGCCCGGAATCGGGCGGTGGATCGCCGCAAGTCGTACCCACGGCAGGGCCGTCTCGGGTAGGGTCTGACACGACTGTCCGCCGTGGTGTAATGGCAGCACAGGGCCCTTTGGAGGCCTTTGTCTGGGTTCGAATCCTAGCGGCGGAGCCTCTGCACGCCTCGGGTTCGGGCGTTTTCCCCCGCGCCGGTATTGTCGGTGCTGCTCGGCGGACTGTGCGTATGGCGAACCGGCCTGGGTCCGGGCCGGGCCTGCTCTGCCCTCTCTGTGAACTTACCGAGGAGCCTCCCCGCATGGGTGCCAATTCGCTTGCCGCCGTTGTCGTGCTCGCCGCCGGTGGCGGGACCCGGATGAAGTCGAACAAGCTGCCCAAGGTGCTGCACGAGGTGTGCGGGCGCTCGCTGGTGGGTCACGCGGTCTCGGCGGCCCGGGAACTGACGCCCGGTGAGCTGGTCGTGGTGGTCGGCCACCAGCGCGAGCTGGTCGTGGAGCACCTGACGGAGCACTACCCGGCCGTGCGCACCGCGGTCCAGGCGGAGCAGAACGGCACCGGGCACGCCGTGCGCGTGGCGCTGGAGTCGCTGGCCGCCGACGGCGTGGCGCTGGACGGCACCGTCATCGTCACCTACGGGGACTCGCCGCTGCTGACCGTGGAGACCCTGCGCCAGCTGGCCCAGTCGCACGAGGCCCAGCAGAACGGCGGCACCGTGCTGACCGCCGTCGTCCCCGAGCCGTACGGCTACGGGCGCATCCTGCGGGACGAGGACGGCACCGTCCTGTCGATCGTCGAGGAGCGCGACGCCACCGCCACCCAGCGCTCGATCGCCGAGATCAACTCGGGTGTCTACGCCTTCGACGCCAAGCTGCTGATCGAGGCGCTCGGCAAGATCACCACGGACAACTCGCAGGGCGAGGAGTACCTGACCGACACCCTGCAGATCCTGCGCGAGGCGGGCCACCGGGTCGGCGCCGTGGTGGCCGAGGACCACCGGGACATCCTGGGCATCAACGACCGGGTCCAGCTGGCGCAGGCCCGCCGGCTGCTGAACGACCGCCTGCTGGAGCGGGCGATGCGCGCGGGCGTCACCGTGGTGGACCCGGCGACCACCTGGTTCGACGTGCAGGTCAGCTACGAGCCGGACGCCGTCGTGCTGCCCAACACCCAGCTCCAGGGCGCCACGCACCTGGGCGAGGGCTGCGAGGTGGGCCCGAACTCGACCCTCAAAGACACCCTGGTCGGCGCCGGCGCCCGGGTGAGCAACACCACGGCCGACCGCGCCGAGGTGGGCGAGCTGGCCACCGCCGGCCCGTACGCCTACCTGCGGCCGGGCGCCAAGCTGGCCCGCAAGGCGAAGGTCGGCACCTACGTCGAGGTGAAGAACTCCGAGCTGGGTGAGGGCGCCAAGGTGCCGCACCTGTCCTACATCGGTGACGCCACGATCGGCGAGGGCACCAACATCGGCGCCGCCTCGGTCACCGTGAACTACGACGGCGTGAACAAGCACCGCACGGTCATCGGTGCGCACTGCCGTACGGGATCGGACAATATGTTCATCGCTCCGGTCACCGTCGGTGACGGCGCTTACACCGGCGCCGGCTCGGTGATCACCGCCGACGTCCCGGCCGGGGCGCTCGGCGTGAGCCGCGCCACCCAGCGCAACATCGAGGGCTGGGTCGAGCGCAAGCGCCCCGGGACGGTATCCGCGCAGGCCGCGAAGGCCGCGCCGGACAACGCCGAACAGGCCTGAGTCGGGGCCTCGGGGCCCGGGGGCCGGGTCCCGAGGCGGACGGTTTCTGCGCGGGCGCGTAACCTTGGGGACATACGTGCGCCACTGGGCTTACCGCCCGTGTCCAGGCGTACCGACATTTCCCCTACCCGTGCCGCGAGCGGGCCCTGCCTGCCCGTCGCCGGGTCGAGGGTTCAGCGTCCGCAACGCGAGGAGACGGTGCAGTGAGCGGGATCACGACGTCGGGTGAGAAGAAGCTGAAGCTCTTCTCCGGCCGTGCCCACCCGGAGCTGGCGAGGGAGGTGGCCGAGGCGCTCGGGACCGAGCTGGTCCCCACCAAGGCCCTGGACTTCGCCAACGGCGAGATCTACGTCCGTTTCCTGGACTCCGCGCGTGGCGCGGACTGCTTCGTGATGCAGAGCCACACGGCTCCCATCAACCAGTGGATCATGGAACAGCTGATCATGATCGATGCTCTGAAGCGGGCCTCCGCCAAGAGCATCACCGCGATCCTGCCGTTCTACGGCTACGCCCGCCAGGACAAGAAGCACCTCGGCCGCGAGCCCATCTCGGCCCGGCTGATCGCCGACCTGCTGCGCCAGGCCGGTGCCGACCGCCTGATGGCGGTGGACCTGCACACCGCGCAGATCCAGGGCTTCTTCGACGGCCCGGTCGACCACCTGTTCGCGCTGCCGCTGCTGGCCGACTACATCGGCGAGAAGGTGGACCGCTCCAAGCTGACCGTCGTCTCGCCGGACGCCGGCCGCGTGAAGGTCGCCGACCAGTGGTGCGACCGGCTGGACGCCCCGCTGGCGATCATCCACAAGCGCCGCGACATCACCCAGGCCAACACCATCCTGTCGGCCGACGTCGTCGGTGACGTCAAGGACCGGGTCTGCGTGCTGGTCGACGACATGATCGACACCGCCGGCACCATCTGCGCCGCGGCCGACGCGCTGTTCGACAACGGTGCCGCGGACGTCGTGGTGGCGGCCACCCACGGTGTGCTCTCCGGCCCGGCCGCGGACCGGCTGAAGAACTCGCGGGTGAGCGAGTTCGTGTTCACCAACACGCTGCCCACCCCGGCCTCGATCCAGCTGGACAAGATCACCACCCTGTCCATCGCCCCGTCGATCGCCGCCGCGATCCGCGAGGTGTTCGAAGAGGGCTCGGTGACCAGCCTCTTCGAGGGCGTGCACTGACGAAGGCCCGTGCAGGCGGCCCCGGTTCCGACGGACCGGGGCCGCCGCCGATTTCGCGGGAGGCCGCTGGTGCGGTTAGACTCGTGAAACTGCTCGGCGAGGGATGCCGTGTGCCTGTTCGACGGGCGCCCGCTCCGTGATCGACGCGCTGCCGGTGGCGGAATCCCGTCCCCTGGCAGGCCGTTGCCGCCGAGTGACCCCCGAACGTACTGAGGGTGTGGTCCCGGCGGTTTTTCGCGTTGCCTGCACCCCCGCGCCACTTTCCATGAGGAGTGCAGTCGTGTCCGAGATCCGTATTGCCGCTGAGACCCGTTCCGAGTTCGGCAAGGGTGCCGCCCGTCGTGCCCGCCGCGCCGGCTTCGTCCCCGGTGTCGTCTACGGCCACGGCCACGCCCCGGTTCACCTGAACCTGCCCGGCCACGACCTGATGATGGCCCTGAAGACCCCGAACGCCCTGCTGGTCGTTCCGATCGAGGGCAAGGACGAGTACGTCCTGCCGAAGGCCGTCCAGCGCGAGGCCATCAAGCGCACCATCGAGCACGTCGACCTGCTGCTGGTCAAGCGCGGCGAGAAGGTCACCGTCGAGATCCCGGTCCACACCGAGGGCGAGCTGGCCCCCGGCGGCAACCTGCTTGAGCACGTGCTGAACGCCCTGCCGATCGAGGCCGAGGCCACCCACCTGCCCGAGTCCGTCACCGTCTCGGTCGAGGGCCTGGAGGCCGGTGCCTCCATCCACGCCAAGGACATCGTCCTGCCGGCCGGCGTCTCCCTGGCCGTCGAGGCCGACGCCGTCGTCCTCCAGGTCATCGGCGCCCAGGCCGCCCCGGCCGAGGACGAGGCCGCCGAGGCCGAGGGCGCCGAGGCCTGAGCCTCGCGTCACTAGCTGAGACCGCTGCCCCGGTCGCTCCCGCTGGAGCGGCCGGGGCAGCGGTGTGTCCGGGATGATGACGACGAGCGCGAAGGAGAGGACGAGCGGCATGGCGGACGAGTACGAGGGCCCGTGGCTGGTGGTGGGGCTGGGCAACCCCGGGGAGCAGTACGCCCGGAACCGGCACAACATCGGCTTCATGGTGGTGGACCTGCTGGCGCAGCGGATGGGCGCCAAGTTCAAGGCGCACAAGAGCCGGGCGCAGGTGGCCGAGGGGCGGCTGGCCGGCAAGCGGGTGGTGCTGGCCAAGCCGATGTCCTTCATGAACCTCTCCGGCGGGCCGGTGACGGCGCTGCGCGACTTCTACAAGGCGCCGGCCTCGGCGCTGATCGCGGTCCACGACGAGCTGGACATCGACTACGCGGCGCTGCGGCTGAAGCTGGGCGGCGGGGACAACGGCCACAACGGGCTGAAGTCGATCACCAAGTCGCTGGGTCCGGACTACCACCGGGTGCGCTGCGGGATCGGCCGTCCGCCGGGCCGGATGGAGGTCGCGGACTTCGTGCTGAAGGACTTCTCCTCGACCGAGCGCAAGGAGCTGGAGTGGTTCGTGGACCGCTCGGCGGACGCGGTGGAGGCGCTGCTGTCCGAGGGGCTGGAGCGGGCGCAGGGCACCTACAACTCCTGACCCGTCGTCAAGACCGGGTCAGGGGTACGCAACGGTCGTACAACGCTTGCCCGTCCAAACCTGAATCCGTGTGAGAACCCTGTGCGGGATCGGATAGCGTCGGCCTGGTACGCGAACGAGTCCTGGGGAGTTCTCCATGCGGGGATTGCGTCCGGTCCGCCGAGTGCGACGCGGCCGGGTGGGTGGGCTGAAGCAGCTCGGGCGGCGGGTCGGTACGGCCGGTGCGCTGGGGGCGGCCGGGGTCCTGCTGTCGGGCGGCGCGGTGGCACACGCGGAGCCGGTGGCGGAGCCCGACCCGGCGATCTCGCCGGAGCCCGCGGCGGCGCAGTTCGGGCCGGTGCTCGGCGATTCGATGGGCCCCGACGCGGGGCTGCTGGCGGTCGGCGGCGGCCTGGTGGTGGCGGCCGGCGGTGCGGCGCTCTGGTTGAAGCGCCGACGCGCGGGCGAGGAGTAGACAGCAGGAACGGCCGAGGGCCGGTGTCCCGGACGGGGACACCGGCCCTCGGCCGTTCTGCCGGGTGGGTCAGCCGGTGTTGCGCAGGCCGGCGGCGATGCCGTTGACGGTCAGCAGCAGCGCGCGGGCGCGCAGCGGGTCGTCGTGGCGTCCGGCCGAGAGCTCCTCGCGCTGGCGGCGCAGCAGCGCGACCTGGAGGTAGGAGATCGGGTCGAGGTAGGCGTCGCGGACCGCGAAGGTCTGCTTCAGCACCGGGTTGTGCTCCAGCAGCTCGCTCTCGCCGGTGAGCCGGAGCACCTCGCGCAGGGTGAGGGCGTGCTCGGCCTTGATCTCGTCGAAGACGTGCCACAGCTCGCCGGGCACCAGCTGCTCGACGTAGTGGCCGGCGATCCGCAGGTCGGTCTTGGCCAGCGTCATGGCGACGTTGGACAGGAAGTTGCGGAAGAAGTGCCACTCGCCGTACATCTCGTCCAGGACGTCGCCCAGGCCCGCCGCGCGGGCGGCGGCCAGGCCGGAGCCGACGCCGTACCAGCCGGGGACGATCTGCCGGGACTGGGTCCAGCCGAACACCCACGGGATGGCCCGCAGGCCGTCCAGGCCGGCGCCGGAGTCGGGGCGGCGGGACGGGCGGGAACCCAGGTGCAGCGAGGCGAGCTGGTCGACCGGGGTGGCGGCGAAGAAGTACTTCGGCAGGTCCTCCTGCTCGACCAGGGCGCGGTACGAGGTGTGGGCGGCCTCGGAGACCCGGTCCATCGCGGCGTCCCAGCGGGCCAGCGACTCGGGGGCCTGGCGCGGGGCGGTGTGCAGCGCCGAGGCGGAGAGCGTGGCGGAGATGGTCAGCTCAAGGTTCTCCCGGGCGAGGGAGGGGAGCAGGTACTTGTCGGAGATGACCTCGCCCTGCTCGGTGACCTTGATCTCGCCCTCCAGGGTGCCCCACGGCTGGGCCAGGATGGCCTCGTGCGAGGGGCCGCCGCCGCGGCCGACGGTGCCGCCGCGGCCGTGGAACAGGCGCAGCCGGATGCCGTAGCGGTGGGCGACGTCGCGCAGCCGGCGCTGGGCGCGGTGGATCTCCCACTGGGAGGTGGTGATGCCGCCGAACTTGGAGGAGTCGGAGTAGCCGAGCATGACTTCCTGGACGTCGCCGCGCAGCGAGACGAGCAGGCGGTAGGACGGGTCGGAGAGCATCTCGTCGAGGATGCGGTCGGCCTGCTGGAGTTCCTCGGTGGTCTCCAGCAGCGGCACGATGCCGATCTTGGCGAGGCCCGCGTGCAGGTCGATCAGGCCGGCCTCGCGGGCCAGTACGGCGGCGGCGAAGACGTCGTCGGCGCCCTGGCACATGGAGATGATGTAGCTCTCGACGATCTCGTCGCCGAAGCGCTCGAAGCCCTCGCGGATGGTGTTGAAGACACCGAGGGTCTTGGCGCCGGCCTCGTCCAGCGGGGCCGGGGTGGGGGCGAGCGGGCGGCGCGAGCGGAGCTCCTTGGCGAGCAGCCGCTGCCGGTACTCGCGGGGCATGTCGGCGTAGCGCCAGGCCTCCTCGCCGAGCCGGTCGAAGAGCTGGCCGAGGGCGTGGTGGTGGGCCTCGGCGTGCTCGCGCACGTCCATGGTGGCGAGCTGGAGGCCGAAGGCCTCGACGGTGCGGATGGCGCGGGCCAGGCGGCCGTCGGCGATCAGCTCGCCGCGGTGGGCGCGCAGCGATTCCTGGATCAGCCGCAGGTCGGCGATCAGCTCGCGGGTGCCGAGGTAGTCGCGGCCCTCGACGTGCGGGGTGCCGCCGGCCAGCCGCTCGCGGGTGTTCTCCAGCTTGAGCCGGATGCAGGTGGCCTTGAGGCGGTACGGCTCCTCGGCGTTCATCCGCTTGTAGCGCGGGCTGAGTTCGGGGAGCAGGTGCAGGTCGGTGTTGAGCGAGGCGAGCAGTTCGACCGAGGCGCCGGCCAGCCGCTCGGAGGTGGAGAGGGTGTTGCGCAGGTCGTCGATCGCGGCGAGCGCGTCCTTGATGCCGTACTCGTGCTGGAGGTTGAGGACGTCCCAGGTGACCTGCGGGGTGACGTTGGGGTTGCCGTCGCGGTCGCCGCCGATCCAGGTGCCGAAGGTGAGCGGCCGGACGCCGTCGGGCAGGCTGAGGCCGACCCGGGCGAGCTCCTCGTGCAGCTCCTCCAGGACCTCGGGGACGGCCTCGCGGTAGAGCTCGTCCAGGTAGTAGACGGCGTTGCGGGCCTCGTCGGTGGGCTCGGGGCGGGCGATGCGCAGTTCGTCGGTCTGCCAGAGCAGGTCGATGACCTCGGCCAGGCGGCGGTCGGCGGAGCGCTTGGCGCTGCTGGTGCGGGCCTGGTCGGCGGCGGCCAGGCCGGAGGTGACCTCGTCGCGGTGGATGCGGTCGAGGAGCTCGCCGATCCGGCGCAGCTTGTTGAGGACGCTGCGGCGGGCGGCCTCGGTGGGGTGCGCGGTGAAGACCGGGCGGACCGCGAGGTGGGCCAGGGTGTCCTGGAGGTGCTTGGCGTCGGCCTCGGCGAGCTGGTCGGCGGTCTGCGCGAGCAGCGAGCCCTCGCGGGCGCGGCGGGTGGCGAACTCGCGGCCGCGGTGCACCTGCTCGGTGACGTTGGCGAGGTGGAAGTAGGTGGAGAAGGCCCGGACGAGCTTGGCGGCGGTGTCCAGGTCGATGTCGGAGAGGAGTTCGGCGGTGGCCTCGCCGTCGGTGCGGCTGAGCAGGCGGACCTGTTCGACCAGGCCCAGCAGCTGGGGGCCTTCCTGACGGACCAGCGTCTCGCCGAGCAGGTCGCCGAGGCGACGGATGTCCGCGCGCAGGGCGGCGTTGTCGGCGACGACGGGCGTGGTGCTGTCCGCCGGGGTGGGGACCGGAGCGGTCACGGCTGGCTCCCTGTGGTGGTGGGGTTCGGCAACGGCTCATCGTCACGGTTCCACACGGCTGTGGCGGGTGTGACGCGTGCGGACCGCGCTGTCCGACGCGACCAGCATAGGTGTCGGGGCCTGCGCTGTCCGCGAGGTGGCCGGATGGCGGACAGGGCCGCCGAAAACCACCTGTGGTCTGGACCACTTGACGGCCCGTGGGGGTGTGGCGGGCAATCCCGGTGGGGAGGGGACGATGATGCCGCTTACGCTGTGGGGCATGAGCAAGTCGCCTGGGGAGCGCGTGCCGGTCCGGTGGTTCTGGTGGTGGAAGCGGCCGCGCAGCGCTTTCCTGGACGTCGGGCTGGCACTGCTGGCCGCGGTGGAGTGCGTGGTCGGCACGATCGCCTTCTTCTCCGCCCGGATCCACGTCAGCACCCTCGGCGCGGTGGGCATAGCCGTGCTCGGCACGGTGGCCGGCGGCTCGCTGGTGGTGCGCCGGCGCTGGCCGGCCGTCCCGGTGCTGGTGACGCTGCTGGTGATGCCCGGGATGCTGGGCGTGGTGCTGCTGGTGGTGTCGCTGTACACGCTGGCGTCGACCTGGGAGTGGCCCACCCGGCGGCGGCGGGTGGTGGCGCTGTCCACCCTGGCCTTCGCCGAGGCGGCCGCCGTGATGGCGGTGTCGCTGATGACGGTCGGCGACTCCCCGGTGGAGCCGCCGCCGCTGTGGGGCCAGATCCTGCTGTCGGTGATGGTGGCCGTCGGGCTGGCGGTCGCTCCGGTGGTGACCGGACTGTACGTGGGCGCCCGGCGGCGGCTGATCGAGTCGCTCCAGGACCGGGCGCACGGCCTGGAGACCGAGCTGGACCTGCTGGCCGAGCAGGCGCAGGAGCGGGCCCGCCGGGCCCGGCTGGAGGAGCGCACCCGGATCGCCCGGGAGATGCACGACGTGGTGGCGCACCGGGTGTCGCTGATGGTGGTGCACTCCGGGGCGCTGGAGCGGATCGTCCTCAAGGACCCGGAGAGGGCCGCGCAGAGCGCCAAGCTGATGGGCGAGGTGGGCCGGCAGGCGCTGAACGAGTTGCGCGAGATCCTCGGGGTGCTGCGGATGGACGACCCGCGGCAGCCGGAACCGGACTCGCTGGCCGGACTGCCGCGGCTGGTGGAGCAGTCCCGGGCGGCCGGGATGGCGGTGACGCTGACGGTCAGCGGCAGCCGGCAGGAGTTCACCGGCGAGGCCGAGCAGACCGCCTACCGGGTCGTCCAGGAGGGCCTGACCAACGCGCACAAGCACGCGGGCGGCGCGCAGGTGTCGGTGCTGCTCTCGTACGCGCCGAACGGGGTGCGGGTGGCCGTGGTGAACGCCTGCCCGGGCGGGGAGAAGGGCGCGGCGCAGCTGCCCAGCGGGGGCAACGGGCTGGTCGGGATGCGGGAGCGGGTGATCGCGCTGGGCGGCACCTTCTCCTCCGGGCCGGAGGCGGACGGGGGCTTCCGGATCGAGGCGGTGCTGCCGTCGCGGCTGGCGGTGCGGGCCGAGCGGTTGGGCTGAGCCCGGCGGCTGCTCTGAGCCTGGCGGCTGCCGGCCGCGCTCAGTACCCGTCCGGGGTGCGCAGCCGCTCCGGGACGGTGCCCAGGACCAGCGTGGAGATCGCCTGGTCGATGCCGTGGCCGAGGAACCACTCGCCGGCGTGGTCCAGGCTGTACACCCGGCCCTCCTCGTCGACGGCCAGCAGCGCCTGCCCGTACGCCTCCTCGCCGAGCGGGGCCAGCCGGCTGCCCAGTGCCCGGCCGAGGTCGAGCAGGGTGCGCGGCTGGTGCAGGCCGCACAGCGGGTCGATCAGGAACGGGGTGCGGGCCAGCCGGCGGCCGGGGCCGGACAGGTCGAAGGCGAGGCCGCCGAACTCGGCCCAGGCCTCCACCGCCGCCGGGAACACCGCGTGCCGGACGCCGGTGGGCGCGCCGTACCCGACCAGGGTGTCGGCCCACTCCTCGGCCTGCCGGATCTGCCAGCGGCCGGGGTGCCAGCCGGCCGCCTTGAGCTCGGCGGCCACGTCGGCGGCGAAGCGCGGGCGGGTCCGGGGGCCGGCCGGGGAGAGGGTGGCCGGTGCGGGCGGGATCGGCGGGTTCAGGGCGGGCTCCAGGGCTGGGGGGCAGGGGGCGTTCGGTGCTCGGCCGGTCAGTGCGCGGGCGGCCCGACGGCGACGCTCCGTACGGTGAAGTGCTCCAGCATCGGAGCGCAGGAGCGGCACGGCGGGGCGTGGCTGCCGTGGGCCGGGTCGCCCTCCTCGCGGATGCGCACGGTCGTCATCCGGGAGCCCTTGAGCGCCTTGCGGGCCTCGTGCAGGGTCATCGGCTTGCGGGCGGCGCGCTTGGAGCGCTTGCCGTCGACCGTGGTCAGGTACTGGGAGAGCAGGACGGCCTCGGGGCAGCATCCGGTGAACCGCTCGCGGGCCTCCCGCGGCAGGGCGTCCAGGAATTCGGCGACCAGGTGGTGCAGGACCGGGCGGCGCGGGTCCTTGGCGCCCGCCAGGGTGTGCACCTCGCCGCCCTTGAGCGACAGCGCGGCGGCGACGGCGGGCAGCAGACTGTCGCGGTGGTGGCGCAGCACGGGCGGGCCCGCCGGCTCACCGGTGGTCATCCGTCCTCCTCCTCGTCGTGACACGGCGTGGGCCGGCGTGGGCCGGCGTGACCGGGCCGGTCCGGGGCAAGCCTGTCAAACGACACCGACAACCGCACATCCGGGGTGCGGCGGCGGCCGGCGCCGCGACGGACCTGCCGGGCGGTCACCCGATCCTGACCGAATGCACACGTCCTCGTCATGACTTGTCCGCTGATCTACCGAAACGGCCTCCGGGCCGGGGCGCGGCCGGTACCGTGCGGGCAACTCGCCCCGGTGCGGCCCCTGTTGACGGCGGTCGGCGGGCGTCCGCGGCGTGGCCTCCCCGGCCGTGCGCCTGCCGGACGGGGGATTGAGGGCAGGGCCTAGGCTGGTGCCCAGCAAGCACCGTATTTGCAGCAGCCAGTGGGGGCTCCCAGATGACGACAGGTCGGCCCGGCGTCGCCGCCGCACCGAACGCGGCGTACGCAGGTCAGGTGGTGCACTTCCCGGACCCGGTCCGCGCGGAGCGGCACCCCGCCGGGGTCAGGGTGGACGAGTACGGCTACCCGGACTTCGGCCCGTACGCCGCCGCCGCGGCCGAGGTGGCCGACCCGCCGGACGGCTTCGGCGTGGACGAGCTGCGGCTGACCGACTACGTCTCGGCGAACGCCGCGCTCTACACCCAGGGCCACCCGCTCTGGGCCGACCTGACGACCGCCGTCGCCACCCCGGCCGGCTGGACCTGGCACCACGCGGTCGGCCGGGCCGCCCCCGGCTGGCGCCGCATGGAGCTCGTCCCGGTCGAGGTCAAGGCGCTGCTGCGGCACCACGGCGGCCTGGCCACCTCCGGCGCCGACCACACCCGCCGCGGCACCCGCCCCCTGCAGGAACGCCGTCCGGTGCACTTCTCGCTGGCCGGGGACGGCGGCGACCCGATCGGCGTCCCCGAGGACCTGGTGCAGCGCGCCGAGCAGCGCCTCGGCTACCGGCTGCCCGACGCCTACCGCACCTTCCTCAAGCTGGGCGGCGGCCGCGCCCCGGTCGGCGTGGGGCTGGACGTCGAGCTCGGACTGCTGCTCGACCAGCCGTTCCTGACGCTCACCGAGGAGTACGGCACCACGGACCTGGTGTACGCCAACAAGTGCCTGCGCGACCACCTCACCAAGGACTTCCTGGGCATCGCCTACGCCCAGGGCGGGCTGGTCGCGCTCAAGGTGCGCGGCGAGCGGGCCGGCTCGGTCTGGTTCCACCTGTACGACGACGCCCGCGACACCGGCGCCCCGGAGGCCCCGGAGAGCCGCTGCGCGCGGCTGCTGCTGCCCTGCGGGGAGGACTTCGACGCCTTCCTGCTGCGGCTGGCGGGCAGCCCGCCGGAGCTGGAGACGGTCGCGGAGCTGATGGTGGACGGCGGGTTCGCCCGGGCCGTCCCGATGGGCTGAGGCACGTGGTCGCGGTGGTGTCGGTGATCACGGTGGGACCGGGCGTGCCGGTGGAACGGGGGACGAAGAGGATGCGGACAGGGGTGAACCGGGCGTGGTGACGTACGCGCAGGCGCAGGAGCTCGCCGACGAGTGGATCAACGGCGGGGTGCCGCGCTCGCAGCAGCGCGAGGTGCGGGTCCGGGAGTTCGACCTGGGCTTCGTCTGCTGGGCGGTGGCGCCCGCGGGCCCGGCCGACGGCACGGGCGGTGCGGGCGGCGGCTCGGGGGAGGCGCGGCTGGTGATCGCCCGGGACTCGGGCGCCAGCACGCTGTGGCCCGCGCTGCCCGTCAACGAGGTGGTCCGGCAGTTCGAGGAGATCTACGGGCGGCCGGTGGCGGCCAACCCGGCTGGGGCGGCGAAGCCCGCGCCCGGGCCGGTGGAGGCGACGTCCTTCCTGCTCAGCCCGCCGCAGTGGCTCCAGGAAGCGGGGGCCGCGGCGATCGCGGCGGAGGCGGAACGGCTGGGGACGGCTCCGGCGGGTGCCGCCGTTGCCGCGCCCGCTGCCGTTCCCGTACCCGCTGCTGTCGCCGAGCCCGTCGAGGAGCCGCCCGTCGCGGCGCCGCCCGCCTTCGTGCCGCAGTCCGCGCCGGCCGTGCTGACCGAGCCGCCGGTCTCCGAGCGGCCCGCCGGGGACGCGCCGACCATGCTCGCGCCGCCGCCCGGGCACGAGGAGCCGGGTCAGGCCCCGCTGCCCTCCCAGCCTCCTGTGCCACAGGCCGCTGCTCCGGTGGCGCCCGCCCCGGCCCCGGACGGGGACGAGGCCGGGACCGTCCTGAGGTCCGAGGGGCTGCGGACCAGCGGCTCGGACCTGCCGGAGGCCGCCGCCCCGGTGGCCGCCGAGGCCGCGACCATGCTGATGCCGCCGACCGGTGGGACCGGGGGCTACGGCATGCCGCCGGTGCCGCCTGCGGCCCCGCAGGCCGCTGCCCCGCAGGCCCCCGCTCCCGTTCCGGCTCCCGCTCCGGCCGCCGAGCCGGCGCCGACGCTGCTCGCGCCGCCGGACGCCATGCCCGGACTGATGGGCCTGCCGGGCGCCCCGGCCGCACCGCCCGTCGGCGGCCCGCAGGTGGAGCACGCGCCGACCATGCTGGCCCCGCCCGGCGGGGTGCCCGGCCTGGCCGGGATGCCGGGTGCTCCGGGCCCCGGTGCCCCCGTCCCCGGCGCGCCCGAGGGCGCGGTGCCGCCGCCCGGCCTCGGCCGGGGTGCGGCCTCGGCCCCGCCGCCGCCCCCGCCGGCCGCGCTGCGCGGCGGCCCCGCCGGGTCCCTCGGCGCGGGCGCCGGACCGGGCCGGGGTGCCTCCGTCCCGCCGCCGCCCCCGCCCGCCGAGCTGAAGCACACCCCGGGTGCCGGCACGCCCATCGCCCACCCCGGCGGCCGCGGGGCCGACTCCGCCCCGCCGCCCCCGCCCCCGGCGGGCCTGCGGGGCGGTGACGCCCCGGCTCCGGCCCCTGCTCCTGCTCCGCAGGGCGGTCCGGCCGCGTCCGGGATGGCGTACGAGGCGACCCAGCTGGCGAACGCGATCGACCCGGCGCTGCTGAGCGGCCCGGCGGACCCGGGCACCCCGCCCTCCGGCGGCCCGGCCGTCCCGCCGCCGCCCGGCGGTCCGGCGGCCCCCGCCGCGCCCGCGGCCGGCTACGGCTACCCGAACGCGGCCGGTGCCCCCGGGGTCGTCCCGCCGGCGGCGTCCCCCGGCGCGCCGCAGCCCGCGCCGGTGCCCCCGGGCGTGCCCGCGGTCGGCCCGGGGTACTTCGCCGCGCTCAGCTACCGGGGCCCGGACGGCTCGGAGCAGAAGCTGCTGCACCGCAGCGAGCCCGGCACCCCGCACCCGGAGTGGAAGATCCTCCAGGACCTGCGGCGGCTCAACGTGCCGCCGGAGCAGGTGCTGGAGCTCTACACCGAGCTGGAGTCCTGCGACCTGCCGGGCGGCTACTGCAACCGCATGATCGCCGCGTCCTGGCCGAACGTCCGGCTCACCCACACCGCCCCGTACGGCCGGGACCACGCCTCCCGGCAGGCCGGGATGGCCGAGCTGCTCGACCACCTGGACGAGCTGCACCAGCTGGCCTCCGGCGCCCAGCGGGTCCGCCCGTTCCGGGCGCCGCTGCCCGCGCCCGGGACGGTCCAGCCGCTGCCGCCGATCCCGCCGCAGCAGCTCGCCCAGGAGGTCGGCACCGCCTTCGGGCAGAACCTGTTCCGCTACGAGCAGCGCGCCGTCTCCCGCCAGGGCGTGCCCGAGCCGGTGTCCCAGACCCTGATGTGGGCGGGGCTGCCGCGCGACTTCGGGCCGTTCTTCTGGGCGCAGGCGCAGGAGGGCCGTCCGATCCCGACGCTCGCCGAGCTGGCCGCCGAGCGCGGCCTCGCCCAGGGCCCGGACTTCGGCGGCTACCTGGTGCTCGGCAACGACTACGGCCGCCAGCTGTGCGTCCAGTACGGCACCGCGAACGTGGTCGCCGTGGAGGTCGACGGAACCGGCCAGCCGCCCCGGTTCGTCAACAGCGGTGTACCGGAGTTCGTCCGCTCGCTGGCCCTGCTGGGCCGGATGTGGCGACTGCGGTACGGGCTGACGCCGGAGCAGGCCGGTCGCTGGACGACCGACTTCCAGGCCCAGCTCGCCGCGATCGACCCGGCGGCCCTGCAGAGCGCGGACACCTGGTGGGCCGTGCTGCTGGAGCAGTTCTGGGACGGCCTGCTGTAGCGGACCGTCACCGATCTTCGCAGGTGGGAGGGGTCGTTCCGGTGTCCGGGACGACCCCTCCGGCATGCCGCCGCAGCTGTGCCTCATTGGGGTTTCGCCCGGATCTGCGCAAAATAGGTCAAGAGGATGGGTCTATCCGTCCCGTCCTCGACATATTCCGGTCCGTACGGCGACGGAATCCGGCCCCGGGCTCCGAACCGGTTCCGGATCCGTCCGTTCCGTCCGATCATGGGCTCCGCAGCCCGCGAAACGAGGGGAAGAGCCCATGAGCGACGCCGTCCCCCAGTACGGCTTCACCCAGGCCCGCAAGGGTTATATGCCCGAGCAGGTCGACCGAGCCCTCGCCGCCCTCACCGCGCAGCGTGACGAGGCGTGGGAACGGCTGAGCGTCCTGGGCGCCGGCATCCGGCAGATGGAGGCCCGGCTGGCCGACATCCGCCGGACCGCCGAGGAGGCCCCGGAGCCCGACTACCAGGTGCTCAGCGAGCAGGCCGCCGGCCTGGCCGCGATGGCCGAGAACGAGGCGCGCGCCGTCCGGGAGAAGGCCGAGCGCTTCGCCGAGGACCTGCGCGACGAGGTCTACGAGGCCGGGCAGGCGGCCGACCGGGCCGCCAGGGAGTTCGCCGCCGCGACCCGCAACGACGCCGACGCGGCCGCCCGCCGCATCGCCGAGCGCACCCGGGCGGAGGCCGAGGGCATCCGCTCGGACGCGGACCGGGAGAGCCGGGCCGAGCGGGACGCCGCCACCTCCTACGCCGCCAAGGTGCGGGTGGCCGCCGCCGAGGCCAGCGAGCAGGCCGAGGCCGAGCTGGCCGCCCGGCGCCGCAAGGCCGACGAGACCTTCGCCGCCGCCCAGGCCAAGGCCGACGCCGAGGACGCCGAGGTCTCGGCGACCGCCGAGCGCCGGGTCAAGGAGGCCGAGCAGCAGCGGGAGACCGTGCTGAACCAGATCAAGCAGCTGGAGGCGGACGCCCAGGCCAAGGCCGACCAGATGATCGAGCAGGCCCGTCGGGAGGCCGAGAAGATCAACGCGGCGACCGAGCAGGAGCAGCGCGAGTTCGACGTCCGGCTGGAGACGGTGCAGCAGCACCTGGACCACATCAAGGCCACGCTGGCCTCGCTCACCGGGGCGGCGGTCGGCCAGATCGACTCCGAGGCGGCAGCCGCGGCGGCTCAGCGCGCGAAGGCCGCCGGGGGGTCCACGGCCTCCCGGGCGTCCAAGGCCGCCGCCGCCTCCGCCCCGGCGGACGCGGTCGAGGACGCCGTGGCCGACGCGGTGCCGGTGGACTCGGAGGCGGACACCGGGGAGGTCCCGGTGCCGGACCTGCGGAAGGCCGAGGCGCCCGTCCGGGATAAGCCGGCACCCGTGCTGCGGACGCCGGTGGTGGGCGGCAGCGCCGCCAAGGCCATCGGTGGGCCGGTGGCGACCGGGCCGGTGCCGCCGAAGCCGGCCTCGCCGCCCGCCGGAGAGTCGGTCGGCGGGAAGAAGGACGACGAGCCGGCCGGGGAGCCGGCCGAGGGGAAGGACGACGGGGCTCAGACGGAGGAGGAGACCCGGATCGTTCCGAAGATCATCATCGTGGACGACGGCACCGGCTACGCGACGCCCCACACGGTGAGCTACCGCCGCCGCTGACCGGCCGCGCGAGCATTCCGTCACGAAGGCCTCTGGAAACCACCCGGCAGGGCGGTTTCCGGGGGCCTTCGCCGTACCCGCCGGCGGTCTGAGGGGCCGGGAACGGCCCCGGGAACGAGAGAGGCCGAGACCCGTGGCGCCCTCCAGGAAAGGGCGCCACGGTTCCCGGCGCTTGGGCGGGCGCCCCCACCCAGGGTCGCCCGGCCTCGCACCTCCGACCCCCATCGGGGGTGCGACAGTGCCGCCACAGCCATCCCCCACGGTTGGGTGCGGCGGGCACGTTCACCATGGTGCGCGATCTCCATGGACGGCCAGTGACAGGAGTATGTCCAGTTCGTGGCGGATGGCCGTGCCCGGATCGGTTCGTCCGCCGGTCGGTTCGTCCACCGGACGGTTCGGTGATCCGTCCAGTGGTTCGTTCCCGGACGTGCTCCTGACAGATCGGGCGGCGCGACCCCGGCTCCGGCTCCGGGTCCGGCCTCGGTGCGGCCCCGCCGATGTCGTGGACCGCGTGCGGGATCGCGGCGCGGCGTAGGCTGGAGACCCCCGGCCGCTCGGCGTGCCGGGCCGTTCGCGTTGCCCCGGCGGGCCTTCGCCGCTCGTGGGCAGCACCAGCCACGGGACGAAGAAGAGACCCCAATGAGCCTGACCGGACTGCTCGATGTCGTCGCGCGGGACGCGGCGCTCGCCGAGGCCATCGAGGCGGCCACCGCCACCGGAGCCGAGGCCGGCGGACGCCGCCACCTGGACCTGGTCGGCCCGCCCGCCGCCAGGCCGTTCGCCATCGCCGCGCTGGCCCGCGCGCTGGCCGGACAGATCGTCGGGGACCGGGGCCGCCCGGTGCTCGCCGTCACCGCGACCGGCCGGGAGGCCGAGGACCTCGCGGCCTCGCTGCGCTCGCTGCTGCCCGCCGACGCCGTCGCCGAGTTCCCGGCCTGGGAGACCCTGCCGCACGAGCGGCTGTCGCCCCGTTCGGACACCGTCGGGCGCCGGCTGGCCGTGCTGCGCCGGATCGTGCACCCGCGGGCGGACGACCCGGCGGCCGGGCCGGTCCAGGTGATCGTCGCCCCGGTCCGCTCGGTGCTCCAGCCGCAGGTCAAGGGGCTGGCCGAGCTGGAGCCGGTGGCGGTGCGGCGCGGTGAGTCGTACGACCTGGAGGAGGTGGCCCGGCGGCTCTCCGCCGCCGCCTACGCGCGGGTCGAACTGGTCGAGAAGCGCGGCGAGTTCGCCGTCCGCGGCGGCATCCTGGACGTCTTCCCGCCGACCGAGGAGCACCCGCTGCGGGTGGAGTTCTGGGGCGACGACGTTGAAGAGGTCCGCTACTTCAAGGTGGCCGACCAGCGCTCGCTGGAGATCGCCGAGCACGGCCTGTGGGCACCGCCCTGCCGTGAACTGCTGCTCACCGACGAGGTGCGGGCCCGGGCGGCCGAGCTGTCCGCCGAGCACCCCGGGCTGGCCGAGATCCTGGACAAGATCGCCGAGGGCATCGCGGTCGAGGGCATGGAGTCGCTGGCACCGGTGCTGGTGGACGACATGGAGCTGCTGCTGGACGTGCTGCCGCTCGGCTCCGTCACGGTGGTCTGCGACCCGGAGCGGGTCCGCACCCGGGCCGCCGACCTGGTGGCGACCAGTCAGGAGTTCCTGCACGCCTCCTGGGTCGCGGCCGCGGCGGGCGGGGACCGGCCGATCGACCTGGAGGCGATCGACGTCTCCGCCGCCTCGCTGCGCTCGCTCGCCGAGGTGCGCGAGCACGCCGCCGAGATCGGGCTGCCCTGGTGGTCCGTCAGCCCGTTCGCGACCAGCGAGTCGACCGTTGACGGGCCGCTTGCCCGCGACGGAGTCGCTGATTGGCACGGCGATGCCAACACGCTGACCCTCGGCATGCACGCCGTCGAGGCCTACCGGGGCGACACCGCCCGGGCGATCGCCGACGCCAAGGAGCGGCTGGCCGCCGACTGGCGGGTCGTCATGGTGACCGAGGGCCACGGCCCGGCCTCCCGGCTCGCCGAGGTGCTCGGCAACGAGGGCATCCCGGCCCGCCTGGTCGCCGACCTCGCCGAGGCGCCCACCCGGGACGTCGTCTACGTCTCCTGCGGCTCGATCGAGCACGGTTTCGTCGACGAGAACCTGAAGCTCACGGTCATCACCGAGACCGACCTGTCCGGCCAGAAGTCCTCCACCAAGGACATGCGCCGGATGCCCTCGCGCCGCCGCAACGCGATCGACCCGCTGGCGCTCGTCGCCGGCGACTACGTCGTCCACGAGGCGCACGGCGTCGGCAAGTACGTCGAGATGGTGCAGCGCACCGTCCAGGGCGCCACCCGCGAGTACCTGGTGCTGGAGTACGCCCCGGCCAAGCGCGGCCACCCCGGCGACCGGCTGTTCGTGCCGACCGACCAGCTCGACCAGGTCACCAAGTACGTCGGCGGGGAGGCCCCGACGCTGCACCGGCTCGGCGGCGCGGACTGGGCGAAGACCAAGCAGCGGGCCAAGAAGGCGGTCAAGGAGATCGCCGCCGACCTGATCAAGCTGTACTCGGCGCGGATGGCCGCCCCCGGCCACACCTTCGGCCCGGACACCCCGTGGCAGCGGGAGCTGGAGGACGCCTTCCCGTACGCGGAGACGCCGGACCAGCTGACCACCATCGCCGAGGTCAAGTCGGACATGGAGAAGTCCGTCCCGATGGACCGGCTGATCTGCGGCGATGTCGGCTACGGCAAGACCGAGATCGCCGTGCGGGCCGCGTTCAAGGCGGTGCAGGACGGCAAGCAGGTGGCGGTGCTGGTGCCGACCACGCTGCTGGTGCAGCAGCACTTCTCGACCTTCGCCGAGCGCTACGCCAACTTCCCGGTCACGGTGAAGGCGCTGTCCCGGTTCCAGACCGACACCGAGGCCAAGGCCGTCCTGGAGGGGCTGTTCGAGGGCTCGGTGGACGTCGTCATCGGCACCCACCGGCTGTTCTCCTCCGAGACCAGATTCAAGGACCTCGGCCTGGTGATCGTCGACGAGGAGCAGCGCTTCGGCGTCGAGCACAAGGAACAGCTGAAGAAGCTGCGGGCCAACGTGGACGTGCTCACCATGTCCGCGACCCCGATCCCGCGCACCCTGGAGATGGCCGTCACCGGCATCCGCGAGATGTCCACCATCACCACCCCGCCCGAGGAGCGGCACCCGGTGCTGACCTTCGTCGGGCCGTACGACGAGAAGCAGATCTCGGCCGCGATCCGGCGTGAACTCCTGCGCGAGGGCCAGGTGTTCTACATCCACAACCGGGTGGAGTCGATCGACAAGGCCGCCGCCCGGCTGAAGGACCTGGTGCCCGAGGCGCGGATCGCCACCGCGCACGGGCAGATGGGGGAGACCCAGCTGGAGAAGGTCGTCGTCGACTTCTGGGAGAAGGAGTTCGACGTCCTGGTGTCGACCACGATCGTGGAGTCCGGCATCGACATCTCCAACGCCAACACCCTGATCGTCGAGCGCGGCGACACCTTCGGCCTCTCCCAGCTGCACCAGCTGCGCGGCCGGGTCGGGCGAGGCCGTGAACGCGGCTACGCGTACATGCTGTACCCGCCGGAGAAGCCGCTCACCGAGACCGCGCACGAGCGGCTGGCCACCATCGCCCAGCACACCGAGATGGGCGCCGGCATGTACGTCGCGATGAAGGACCTGGAGATCCGCGGCGCGGGCAACCTGCTGGGCGGCGAGCAGTCCGGGCACATCGCGGGCGTCGGCTTCGACCTCTACATGCGGATGGTCGGCGAGGCGGTGGCGGAGTTCCGCGAGTCGCTGGCGAACGGCGGGGAGCCGGAGGAGGAGCCGCTGGAGGTGAAGATCGAGCTGCCGGTCGACGCGCACGTGCCGCACGACTACGCGCCCGGCGAGCGGCTGCGGCTCCAGGCGTACCGCTCGATCGCGGCGGTCAACTCGGAGGAGGACATCCGGCAGGTCCGCGACGAGCTGGTGGACCGCTACGGCAAGCTGCCCGAGCCGGTGGAGAACCTGCTGCTGGTCGCGGCGCTGCGGCTGTACGCCCGGCGGTGCGGGATCTCGGACATCACCCTCCAGGGGGCCAACGTCCGCTTCGGGCCGGTGGAGCTGCGGGAGTCCCAGCAGCTGAGGCTGAACCGGCTCTACCCGCGCAGCCAGGTGAAGGCGGCGGCCCAGCAGCTGCTGGTGCCGCGCCCGAGCACCGGGCGGATCGGCGGCAAGCCGCTGGTCGGGCGGGAACTGCTGGGCTGGTGCACCGATTTCCTGTCGGCCATGTTCGACGACCTCGCGGGGGCGAAGAAGTAGCGGTCGCCCTCGGGTGGTCCACGGCGGTCTCGGGCTCTGCCCGGGGCCGCCGTTCTGCTGGTGCGCTGCGTGCTGTGGGGGCTTGCCGGTGGGCGTTCTGGCGTGAACGCTCCGGTGTGAGCGGAGGTGTCAGCCGAGCTTCCACTGGCCGGTCTGCGGGGCGAAGCCGCTGTCGAGGCCGAACTGGGCCTTGTCGAGCGTGGCGTCCTTCGGGACCTCGAAGGTGACGAAGCCGAGGGCGCTCTCGCCGGGGGCGATGGTGGCGGGCACCTGGAAGCTCGTGAGTGGATGCTGCTTGTCCGAGGGCTGGGGAGTGGGAAGTCGGCCGGGTCGACTTCCTGCGCCGGCCGGGAGCCGAGTGGCTCGGGCGGCTTGGTGGGGCGGCGGGTAGGTTCGGGGGTGTGACGACGAATGTTCCGGGCGCGAAGTTGATCCTGCTGACCACCACCCACCGGGTGGCTCCCGGCCTGCTGGCGTGGCCGGCGTGGGAGGCGTTGCGGGCGGCGGGGCGGGTGCTGGTGGGGGACGAGGGGCATCCGCAGGTGCCGGCGGTGCGGCAGGCCGGGGTGGCGGTGGAGGTGGTGCCCGCCGGCTCGGCGCCGGCGTTGGCCCGGCTGCTGACCGGGCAGCCCGCCGGGGCGGGGCCGACGGTGTGGCTGGGCAGCCCGGACGGGGACCCGGGGTTGACCGACGCGCTGGCGCGGCTCGCGGTGGAGCACGCCGGTGAGGTGCCGGAGATCGAGGTGCTGCCCGGCTCGTACGACCTGCCGGGGGCGCGGCTGATGGACCTGGTGACGGTGATGGACCGGCTGCGCTCGCCCGGCGGCTGCCCCTGGGACGCCGAGCAGACGCACGAGACCCTGGTGAAGTACCTGGTCGAGGAGGCGTACGAGCTGGTCGAGGCGATCGAGGAGGGGGACCGGGCGACGCTGCGCGAGGAGCTGGGCGACGTCCTGTTCCAGGTGTTCTTCCACTCCCGGATCGCCGAGGAGCACCCGACCGAGCCGTTCACCGTCGACGACGTGGCCGGGGACATCGTCGAGAAGCTGATGTACCGGCACCCGCACGTGTTCGGGAACGTCGAGGTCGAGGGCGCCACCGAGGCGGAGGCGAACTGGGAGCAGCTGAAGGCGGCCGAGAAGGCGGACCGCGAGTCGGTGCTGGACGGCGTGCCGACCGCGCTGCCCTCGCTGGCGTACGCGGCGAAGCTGGTGTCCCGGGTGCGCCGGGCGGGCTTCACCGGGGTGCCGGACGAGTCGTACGAGCTGCCCGCCGAGCTGACCGCCGACTCGGCGGGCCGGCTGGTGCTCGCGGTGGTGCAGCGGGCGCACGCCGCCGGGGTGGACGTGGACGCGGCGCTGCGGTCGGCCGCGCGCGGTTACCGGGACGCGGTGCGCGCGGCCGAGGGCCTCAAGCCGGTCGGGGAGTAGGGCCCGAGCCTGGCGCTCAGGCCGCCGCGGCGGTGTGAGCCTGGCGCTCAGGCCGCCGCGGCGGTGCTCTCCGGGCGTCGCTGCGGCGGGACGAGTTCGCCGATGGCCTCGCCGACGAGGACGACGAGTTCGGCGAGGCGTTCCAGATCGAGGTGGTCGGGCAGGTCGGCCAGCGAGACGACCCGCTCGCCGTCCGGGCCGGCCACGGCGAACACGTCGATCGGGCCGAGGTGCTTCTCGGCGGTGTCCACGAGGGCGGCGACGTCGCTGGGGCGGCGGATGTCGCCGCAGACGCCGACGACGGGGCAGCCCGGCCGGTCGAGTTCGGCGGCGAGGTCTTCGGCGACGCCGACGTTCTGGTCGGCGATCAGCATCCCGGCGGAGCCGTCCGCGGCGAACCTGCGGGCGAGGCCCGCGCCCGATCCGCCGTCGAGGACCGCGATGACGACGACTGACCCGCTGACCCGCATGGCCTGCTCCTCCCTGTGGACGACACCGCACCGGCGCCCACGCGTACTGCGGAGGATCGTAGGCAGGTCCTGACCCTCCGCAACAGGGATTACCCCTCAGGTGACCAGGGTCACGCCCGCCCTCCGGCCAAGAGCTGTCCAAGAGCCGTTCATTGACCGTCCATGGCCAGGAAACGGCCGGGAAACCGGCAGGTCGCGACAGGGACGCGGCCCGGTCGCCCGTCGGCGCGGGGGCGCGCCCGTGACACCGGATACGGTCGGTCCATGCCAGCTCAGCCCGACCCCGCCGACGCCCCCGCTCCGCAGCTGTTCACCTGGGAGTTCGCCGCCGATCCGTACCCCGCCTACGCCTGGCTGCGCGAGCACGCCCCGGTGCACCGGACCACGCTGCCGAGCGGGGTCGAGGCCTGGCTGGTGACCCGGTACGCGGACGCCCGGCAGGCGCTCGCGGACAGCCGGCTGTCGAAGAACCCGGCGCACCACAGCGAGCAGGCGCACCGCACCGGCCGGGTGGGCATCCCGGGGGAGCGGCAGGCGGATCTGATGACCCACCTGCTGAACATCGACCCGCCGGACCACACCCGGCTGCGCCGCCTGGTGTCGAAGGCGTTCACGCCGCGCCGGGTGGCCGAGTTCGAGCCGCGGGTGCAGCAGCTCACCGACCGGCTGATCGACGGCTTCGCCCAGCGCGGTTCGGCGGACCTGATCCATGAGTTCGCCTTCCCGCTCCCCATCTACGCGATCTGCGACATGCTCGGGGTGCCGGCCGAGGACCAGGACGACTTCCGCGACTGGGCCGGAATGATGATCCGACATGGCGGCGGCCAACGTGGCGGTGTGGGGCGCGCGGTGAAGCGGATGCGGGCGTACCTGCTGGAGCTGATCCACCGCAAGCGCGCCGACCTCGGCGACGACCTGATCTCCGGTCTGATCCGGGCCAGTGACCACGGTGAGCACCTGACCGAGAACGAGGCCGCGGCGATGGCCTTCATCCTGCTGTTCGCCGGCTTCGAGACCACCGTCAACCTGATCGGCAACGGCACCTACGCGCTGCTGCGCAACCCGGAGCAGCGCCGACTGCTGCAAGAGTCGGTGGCGCGCGGGGAGAGCGCGCTGCTGGAGACCGGGATCGAGGAACTCCTGCGCTACGACGGGCCGGTGGAGCTGGCCACCTGGCGGTTCGCGACCCGGCCGCTGACCATCGGCGGGGTGGACATCCCGGTCGGCGATCCGGTGCTGGTGGTGCTGGCCGCGGCGGACCGCGACCCGGCCCGGTTCGCCGACGAGAACACCCTTGACCTGGCCCGGAAGGACAATCCCCATCTGGGGTTCGGGCACGGCATCCACTACTGCATCGGCGCTCCGCTCGCCCGGCTGGAGGGGCGTGCCGCGCTGGCCACGCTGCTTTCCCGGCTGCCCGATCTGCGGCTCGCGGAAAGCCCGGAGAATCTGCGCTGGCGCGGTGGCCTGATCATGCGTGGCCTGCGCGAACTGCCGGTGGAATTCAGCCCGGAGAGCCGCTCGCCGCAGGGCCCTCCGGATGCTCCTCGGCACTGACGAAACGTCGCCAACCGGCAGCAAACGGGGGTGTGAACACCCATCAACCGGACATAACACCGCACTTTGTAGGCGGGTGAACACGTGCCGTAATCCCGGTGTGATATCGGTGATATGAGCTTGTGATTCATCTGAAGATCTGTCTACTCTCCCTGGAGTTCGCAGCTGCGGACCTCGTGCGCGGAACGCCGAATCCTGCCCGCCGCGCACGGGAAACCGACCAGAACCCTGGGCAGGGGCGGGGGAACCAGGTTTGTTGCCGTCCCCACGGCTTGGGGTGAAGCCGCCCAGCGGAAACGTTTCCGCGTACGGCGGCCGGGCCACCTCCCGGTCCGAACCCGACAGCTCACCTCGCAGGCGTGCGGAGAGGGACCTCTTCATGCTGTTCGTTGGAACTGGCCGCCACCGTCGTCGCACCCAGGCCGAGAAGGCCATCGCCGTCGCCGGTGTGGCCGGCGTCGGACTCGCGATGCCGCTCCTCACCGCCACCGGTGCTTCCGCCGCCCCCGTCTCCACCTGGGACGCCGTCGCCCAGTGCGAGAGCGGCGGCAACTGGAGCATCAACACCGGCAACGGCTTCTACGGCGGCCTCCAGTTCACCTCCAGCACCTGGAAGGCGTACGGCGGTGGCGCCTACGCCCCGCAGGCCAACCAGGCCAGCAAGGGCCAGCAGATCGCCGTCGCCGAGAAGGTCCTGGCCTCGCAGGGTCCGGGCGCCTGGCCGGTCTGCTCCAAGAAGGCCGGTCTGACCAAGGGCGGCGCCGCCGCCGCGGTCGACACCTCCGGCAGCAAGGCCCAGTCGGCCCCGAAGCAGCAGGCCCCGAAGCCCGTCAAGCCGGCCGAGAAGCCCGCTCAGCAGCAGGCCCCGAAGGTGGCCCCGAAGCCGGCTCAGAAGCCCGCCGCGCCGCTGGTCCAGCAGGCCGCCCCGCAGCAGCAGACCCACCAGACCCCGGGCTTCTCCGGCAAGGCCGGCTGGGACGCCGACGCCAAGGTGTACTGGTACCAGAACAACGGCGCCTGGTACTGGACCAGCCACCAGAGCGTCTACCAGCAGTACGCCGGCCAGGCCGCCGCCCAGCCGCAGTACGCCCCGCAGGCCGCCACCCAGCAGGCCCCGCACGCCGCCGGCCACGACTACACCGTCCGCGCGGGTGACACCCTGTCGACGATCGCCGCCGCCCAGGGCGTCTCCGGCGGCTGGCAGGCGCTGTACCAGGAGAACCACGCCACCGTCGGTGGCAACCCGAACCTGATCCTGCCGGGCCAGGTGCTGCACCTCGCCTGAGCCGACGTCGGGCGGCCACGCCCGATCGCGGCGCACGGATGAAAGGGGACCGGTTTCCTACCGGTCCCCTTCGTCCGCGTTCGCCCGCCCCAGGGGGGACGAGCTGGGACAAGCAGGTGAACTACCGGTGGGTAGTGGGGCCACACGCTGAGACGGAACCGAGGTCGAGGTGGTCCCGGGAGCCCGGGCGGTTAGGCTCTGGTCGTAACGACTCCGCAATCGTCCTGCTGACAGCACCCCGTCAGACCGGACCCTGCTTCCGCAAGGAGATGCTTCGTGCCGTCCATCGATGTCGTCGTAGCCCGTGAAATCCTCGACTCGCGCGGCAACCCCACGGTCGAGGTCGAGGTCGGCCTCGACGACGGCAGCACGGGTCGTGCCGCTGTTCCGTCGGGTGCCTCCACCGGTGCCTTCGAGGCGCTGGAGCTGCGCGACGGCGACAAGAACCGCTACTTCGGCAAGGGCGTCGAGAAGGCCGTCCTGGCCGTCATCGAGCAGATCGGCCCGGAGCTGGTCGGCTACGACGCCACCGAGCAGCGCCTGATCGACCAGGCCATGCTGGACCTGGACGCCACGCCGGACAAGTCCTCGCTCGGCGCCAACGCCATCCTGGGTGTCTCGCTGGCCGTCGCGCACGCCGCCTCCGAGGCCAGCGACCTGCCGCTGTTCCGCTACCTGGGCGGCCCGAACGCCCACGTCCTGCCGGTCCCGATGATGAACATCCTCAACGGCGGCTCGCACGCGGACTCCAACGTCGACATCCAGGAGTTCATGATCGCCCCGATCGGCGCGGAGTCCTTCTCCGAGGCCGTCCGCTGGGGCGTCGAGGTCTACCACACCCTCAAGGGCGTGCTGAAGGAGCGCGGCCTGTCCACCGGCCTCGGCGACGAGGGCGGCTTCGCGCCGAACCTGGACAGCAACCGCGAGGCCCTGGACCTCATCGTGGAGGCCATCGAGAAGGCCGGCTACGTGCCCGGCCGGGACGTCGCGCTGGCCCTGGACGTCGCCTCCTCCGAGTTCTACGAGAACGGCGCCTACCAGTTCGAGGGCAAGGCCCTCACCTCGGCCGAGCTCATCGAGTACTACGCCGAGCTGGTCGACGCCTACCCGCTGGTCTCCATCGAGGACCCGCTGGACGAGTCGGACTGGGACGGCTGGAAGGCCATGACCGTCAAGCTGGGCGACAAGGTCCAGCTGGTCGGCGACGACCTGTTCGTCACCAACCCGGCCCGCCTGGCCCGCGGCATCGAGACCGGCACCGCCAACGCGCTGCTGGTGAAGGTGAACCAGATCGGCTCGCTGACCGAGACCCTGGACGCCGTCGAGCTGGCCCAGCGCAACGGCTACCGCTGCATGATGTCGCACCGCTCCGGTGAGACCGAGGACGTCACCATCGCCGACCTGGCCGTCGCCACCAACTGCGGCCAGATCAAGACCGGCGCCCCGGCCCGCTCCGAGCGCGTCGCCAAGTACAACCAGCTGCTGCGCATCGAGGAGATCCTCGACGACGCCGCCGAGTACGCCGGCCGCGGCGCTTTCCCGCGGTTCAAGTACGAGGGCTGAGCACGCCTGACCGGTGCCCCGCCGTTCACCCCGTAGGGTGGACGGCGGGGCACCGTCGCGACCAGGAGGGGATACGGGAGATGGCTGGCTGGAGGATCCCGGGCTTGGCGGCCCGGCCCCGGTTCACGAGCCGGGCGACCGTCCTCGTCCTGGTGCTCTGCTCGCTGGTGGCGATCCTCGCCTACCCGACGCGGCAGTTCATCTCCCAGCGCGCCGAGATCTCCGCCCAGCGGGCGAAGGCCGACCACGTGCGCCAGCAGGTCGACCAGCTGCGCCGGGAGAAGGCCCGCTGGCAGGACCCGGAGTACGTCAAGGCGCAGGCCCGCGCCCGGCTGCACTACGCGGTGCCGGGGGAGACCCCGTACATCGCGGTGGACCCGGCCGGCCAGGCCGCCCGACCCTCCGAGCCCGCCGCCCCCGCCTCCTCCGGCAGTTCGGCGAAGGCCGCCAAACCCTGGTACACCAGCATCTGGGACTCGGTGGACGCCGCCGACTCCGCCGCGGCGGCCCCCGCCGCCCCCCTTCCGCTCCCACCGTCCTCCGTTGGAGACACCTCCCCCCATGACCACTGAGAACCACCCCACCGTCTCCGACGCCGACGTCGCGGCCATCGCCGCCCAGCTCGGCCGGGTGCCGCGCGGCCTGCGCGGCGTCGCGCACCGCTGCCCCTGCGGCAACCCGGACGTCGTGGAGACGGCCCCCCGTCTGCCGGACGGCACGCCGTTCCCCACGCTCTACTACCTGACCTGCCCCAAGGCCGCCTCGCTGATCGGCACCCTGGAGGCCGAGGGCGTGATGAAGGACCAGACCGCCCGGCTCGCCGAGGACCCGGAGCTGGCCGCGGCCTACCAGAAGGCGCACGAGGACTACATCGCCCGGCGCGACGCGATCGAGGTGCTGGAGGGCTTCCCGAGCGCCGGCGGCATGCCGGACCGGGTGAAGTGCCTGCACGTGCTGGTCGGCCACTCGCTGGCGGCGGGCGAGGGCGTCAACCCGCTCGGCGACGAGGCGATCGGCATGCTGGAGGACTGGTGGGCCAAGGGCCCGTGCGTCTCCCCGGCCGAGGTCGAGGCCGCCGGTGAGCGGGTCGCCCGCAACCGCGCCAAGGAGCAGGACCACGAGGCGGTGATCGCCGCGAAGCGGCAGAAGACCGCCGAGCGCGCCGCGAAGAAGCTCGCCGCCGAGGATGCCGAGGATGCCGAGGACGCCTCGGACGCCCCGGCGGAGCAGGGCGGGGAGCGGGAGTCCGAGTGAGCATGACCCGCGTGGCCGCGATCGACTGCGGCACCAACTCGATCCGCCTGCTGGTCGCCGACCTGGACCCGGAGACCGGGGAGATCACCGACCTCGACCGCCGGATGATCGTCAACCGGCTGGGCCAGGGCGTGGACCAGACCGGCCGGCTGCACCCGGACGCGCTGGCCCGTACCTTCGCGGCCTGCCGGGAGTACCAGGAGATCATCTCCGGCTTCGGCGTCGGCCCCGAGCGGGTCCGCTTCGTCGCCACCAGTGCCTCCCGGGACGCCGAGAACAGCGACGAGTACGTCAAGGGCGTGCGGGACGTCCTGGGCGTCGAGCCCGAGGTGGTGAGCGGCGAGGAGGAGGCGCACCTGTCCTTCGTGGGCGCCACCAAGGAGCTGGCCGGCGGTCAGTTCCCCGGCCCGTACCTGGTGTTCGACCTCGGCGGCGGCTCCACCGAGTTCGTGCTCGGCACGGACGACGTGCTGGCGGCACGCTCGGTGAACATCGGCTGCGTGCGGCTCACCGAGCGCTACTTCGGTGACGCCGAGCTGCCCTCCGAGGAGCAGGTCGCGGCCGCCCGGGCGCACGTGCGGGCCGAGCTGGACCGGGCCGAGGAGGTCGTCCCGCTGACCGGTGCGGCCACCCTGGTGGGCCTGGCCGGGACGGTCACCACGGTGTCCGCGATCGCCCAGGACCTGCCCGGCTACGACTCGGCGGCGATCCACCACTCGCGGATCAGCCGGGAGCGGGTCGCCGGGATCGCCCGCGAGCTGCTGGCGGCCACCCACGCCGAGCGCGCGGCCATCCCGTCGATGCACCCGGGCCGGGTGGACGTGATCGCGGCCGGGGCGCTGGAGCTGCTGGAGATCATGGAGCGCACCGGCGCCGCCGAACTGGTCGTCAGCGAGCACGACATCCTGGACGGCATCGCCTGGGGTATTGCCTCCTGACCCCGGTCAGGGCTTACCCGAACCGGCCCCGGCACCCCTTTCGGGGGGTCGGGGCCGGGGCGCACCCGGGGGCGTGCGGGAAAGTTCGTGAATTTCTTCACATGGCGATACGGTCATTCGTCGTACTGGCTGGCCCGCTACGTCCGAAATGTGGGACCGAAGGCCCGGTGGCCGGGTGGCCCATGGGATCGCAGGTCAGGCCTCGTTCGAGGTTTGAAAATCGAATACACGCGCGGGAACCCGGGCGCTGTGCGGATCGTTGCTGCTCAGACCGGGGGTACTCCGGCGCGTGTTCGCGCGGCTGCGCGCGGGGGTGTCGGCACCCGCGCCGGGCCCGATTTTGTGGCCGCGCAGTGTAGCACGGGGGGTCCGTCAACTTGTGACTGGGCTCACGAAGGCTGCTCCGGACGGTGCTGGATACTTTCGGATATGAGCACCACGGAGCGTCCTCGCATCCTCATTGTCGGCGGTGGTTACGTCGGCCTGTATGCCGCGATGCGCATCCTCAAGAAGATGCGTTACGGCGAAGCGACCGTCACGGTCGTTGACCCGCGGTCGTACATGACGTACCTGCCCTTCCTCCCCGAGGCGGCCGGCGGCAGTGTCGCGCCTCGCAACCTCATCGCGCCGCTGCGCAGCACCCTCAAGAAGGCGGAGGTGCTGACCGGGTCCGTCACTGGCGTCGACCACGACCGGAAGGTCGCCACCATCCAGCCGGCGGCCGGTGACAGCTACGAGCTGCCCTTCGACTACCTGGTCGTCGCGACCGGCTCGGTCTCCCGCACCTTCCCGATCCCGGGTCTGGCGGAGAACGGCCTGGGCATGAAGACGGTCGAGGAGGCCATCGGCCTCCGCAACCACGTCATGGCCCAGCTCGACAAGGCCGAGTCCACCACGGACGAGGCGATCCGTCGCAAGGCCCTGACCTTCGTGGTGATCGGTGGCGGCTTCGCCGGCATCGAGACCGTCGCCGAGGTCGAGGACATGGCCCGCGACGCGGCCAAGCTGTACAAGACCGTCAGCCGCGACGACATGCGCTTCGTCGTCGTCGAGGCGGCCAACCGCATCCTCCCCGAGATGGGCCCGGACCTCGGTCTGTGGACCAAGGAGAAGCTTGAGGAGCGGAACATCGAGGTCTACATCGAGACCTCGATGGACTCCTGCATCGACGGCCACGTCATGCTGAAGAACGGCATGGAGATGGACGCCTCCACCATCGTGTGGACGGCCGGCGTGAAGCCGAACCCGGTGCTGGCCAACTTCGGCCTGCCGCTGGGCCCGCGCGGCCACGTCGACACCGCGCCGACCCTCCAGGTCCAGGGCTTCGACTACGTCTGGTCCGCCGGCGACAACGCCCAGGTGCCGGACCTCGCCGCCGGCGAGGGCGCCTGGTGCCCGCCGAACGCCCAGCACGCCAGCCGTCAGGCCGTCGTCCTCGGCGACAACGTGATCTCCGGCATGCGCGGCTTCCCGCAGAAGGAGTACAAGCACAAGAACCTCGGTGCGGTTGCCGGTCTCGGCCTGCACAAGGGCGTGGCGATCCTCTTCGGCAAGTTCAAGCTGAAGGGCCGTCCGGCCTGGTGGTTCCACCGCCTGTACCACGGTGCGATGGTGCCGACCTTCAACCGCAAGGTCCGCGTCTTCACCGACTGGACGCTCGCGATGTTCCTCAAGCGCGAGATGGTCGGCCTCGCCCAGATGGAGAAGCCGCAGCTGCCGATCCAGGAGGTCACTCCGCCCACCAAGCCCGTCGAGGCCGCCAAGCCGGCCGACGACAAGGCCCTCGCCAGCAAGTAAGCGACTGAGACCCCGGTGTGGGAGCACCGGGGTATGAGTCGGAGGCTCTCCGCCCGGCAGCGTTGCCGGACCACGACCTCCGTGGTGCTCAGCCGGCCGTGCGACCGGGCGGAGTACAGAAGTGGGAAGGTCCCCCGCCGGAATCCCGGCGGGGGACCTTCCTCGTTCCGGCGACCGGTCAGTCGGTCTTGATGCTCGACAGGATGTCCAGCTTGGACGCCCGGCGGGCCGGCCAGATCGCGGCCACCAGGCCGACCACCCCGGCCAGCGCCAGGAACAGCGCCAGCTGGCCGTACGGCAGGACGGTGGTCAGGCCGGCGAGGCTGGACTTCAGGGTGCCGTTGGCCGCCCAGGCGATGAAGCAGCCCAGCAGGATGCCGATGCCGGCGCCGAACAGCGAGATCACCACGGACTCCAGACGGACCATCCGCTTGATGCCGCCGCGGTCCAGGCCGATCGCCCGCAGCATCCCGATCTCGCGCTTGCGCTCGAAGACCGACATCGCCAGCGTGTTGACCACGCCCAGGATCGCGATCAGGACCGCCATCCCCAGCAGGCCGTACATCAGGTTCAGCGCGAAGGTGATGGTCTGGCTGAAGCCGTCGCGGACCTCCTGCCGGGACTTCACCTCGATCACCGGGTTGGCCCCGGTGGCGTCCTTGATCGACTGCTTGAGCGCGGCGGTGGCGCCGTCCTTGCCCTTGACCAGGACGTCCGAGATGTACGGCTTCGGCTCGTGCTTGGCGATCTCGCTGTTCGCCAACAGGACCGGGCCGAGCATGCCGCCCTTCTGGTAGACGCCGCCGACCGTGATCTTGCCGGTGGACTCGTCCGGGTAGGTGACTGCCATCGTCGAACCGGTGGTGACACCGAACTTCTTGGCGACGTCCTCGTCCACCAGCAGCTGGCCCTGGCCGAGTGCGGCGGTGGAGCCGCTGGTCAGCGTGACCTCGGCGAGCTTCTCGAAGCTCGCCGGGTCCACCCCGCTGATCGACTTGCTGGTGCCGTCGAGCTTCCAGTAGGCGGCGATCAGCGGCGAGGAGGCGGCCACCCCGGGCGCCTTGGCGATCTGCGCGGGCACCTGCTCGGAGAGGCTCATGCTGTTGGCGGCCGAGACGATGTAGTCGGCCTTCATCGAGCTGGTGACGGCCCGGTCGACGGTGTCCGTCACCGAGGCGCCGATCACGGTGATGCCGGTGACCAGGGTCAGGCCGATGGTGAGCGCGGCGGCGGTGGCGGCCGTCCGGCGCGGGTTGCGCACCGCGTTCTGCTGGGCGAGCTTGCCCGGGGTGCCGCCGAGCCCGCGCAGCAGCGGGCCGACCAGCGCGACCACCGGACGGGAGAGCAGCGGCAGCAGGACGAACACGCCGATGACGGCCAGGAACGCGCCCGCGGCGACCGGCATCCGGCCGGTGCTGTCACCGGTGGAGGCGCCGTAGCCGATCAGGGCCAGACCGCCGGCGGCGAGCAGGGAGCCGATCGTGTTGCGGACCACCAGGCTCTTCTGGGAGACCGGCTGGTCACCGCTGCTCATCGCGGCCACCGGGGCGATCCGGGAGGCGCGCAGGGCGGGCAGCAGGGCCGACAGCACCGTCACCACGACGCCGACCAACAGGGTCACCAGGACGGTCATCGGCTTGATCACCAGGGAGGCGCTCGGCATGTTCTCGTTGAGGCTGCCGATCAGGGACTGCATCCCGGCGCCGATCCCGACGCCGGCCAGCAGGCCGACCGCCGCCGAGACGGTGCCGATCGCCAGGGCCTCGATCAGCACCGAGCGGGTGACCTGCCGACGGCTGGCGCCGATGGCGCGCAGCAGGGCCAGCTCCTTGGTGCGCTGGGCGACCAGCATGCTGAAGGTGTTGGCGATGATGAAGATGCCGACGAAGAGCGAGATGCAGGCGAAGGCCAGCAGCATGGTGCGCATGCTGTCGGTGCCCTTGGAGATCATCTCCTGCTCGTCGGCCTGGAGCTTGGCACCGGTCTCGACGTCGAACCGGTTGCCGGACGGCACCTTGGGCTCGGCCTCGGCGAGCAGCGCGTCCTGGCTGGTGCCGGGCTTGGCGGTGAGCACGACGCTGCTGTACCGGCCCGGCTCCAGGAGCAGCTGCTGGGCGGTGGCCCTGTCGAACAGGGTGAGGGTGCCGCCGGTGTTCACCACCGGGTCGTCGGTGGTGAAGACGCCGGTGAGCTTCGCCTCGACCACCGGGCCGTTGGCGGCGACCCGGACGGTGTCGCCGACCTTGTAGCCGGCCTTGTCGGCGGTCTTGCGGTCGAGCGCGACCTCCTGGGGGCTCTTGGGGCCCTGGCCCTCGACCATCGGGTAGCGCGGGTCCTTGCCGTCCTGGCCCGGCGCGAAGTTGGCACCCTTGGCGGCCCAGAACTGGCCGATCAGCTCGCCCTTGCGGTCCGCGACGCCGGTGAAGCCGCTCACCACGCCGCGGGCACTGGCGGTGCCCGGCAGGGCGGCCAGCTGCTGGACGGTGGCGTCGGTGAGCGTGGCGGAGCCGCCCTCGCTCTTCTCCTTGGCGCTGACACCGGCGCCGGCCGCGCGGTCGACGACCTGGACCGAGACGTCCGAGTAGCTCTTGGAGTTGCTGTCCCGCATGGCCTTGCCGAAGGTGTCGGAGAAGACCATGGTGCCCGCCACGAAGGCGGTGCCGAGCATGACGGCCAGTGCCGTCATCAACAGACGGCCCTTGTGGGCCAGCACGTTGCGCAGTGCGGTGCGATACATGGGGAGTCCTGGGGAGGAGGTCTGGGCGGGCGGCGGCTGCCGGGGTGTCAGCTGGTGCGGCCCTTGGCGTCGAAGCGGCGCATGCGGTCCAGGACGGTGTCGGCGGTGGGGTGGTGGAGCTCGTCGACGATGCGGCCGTCGGCCAGGAAGACCACGCGGTCGGCGTAGGAGGCGGCGACCGGGTCGTGGGTGACCATGACGACGGTCTGGCCGAGTTCGCGCACCGAGTTGCGCAGGAAGGAGAGGATCTCGGCGCCGGAGCGGGAGTCGAGGTTGCCGGTGGGCTCGTCGGCGAAGATGATGTCCGGCTTGCCGGCCAGGGCGCGGGCGCAGGCGACGCGCTGCTGCTGGCCGCCGGAGAGCTGCGACGGGCGGTGGCTGAGCCGGCCGGAGAGGCCCACGGTGTCGACCACGCGGTCCAGCCAGGCCTTGTCGACCTTGCGGCCGGCGATGTCCATGGGGAGGGTGATGTTCTCCAGGGCCGTCAGGGTCGGCAGCAGGTTGAAGGCCTGGAAGATGAAGCCGATGTGGTCGCGGCGCAGCTGGGTGAGCTGCTTGTCCTTGAGCCCGACGAGTTCGGTGTCCCCGATGGTGGAGGAGCCGGAGCTGACGGTGTCGAGGCCGGCCATGCAGTGCATCAGGGTCGACTTGCCGGAGCCGGAGGGGCCCATGATCGCGGTGAACTCGCCCTGGGGGAAGACGACGCTGACGTTGTCGAGGGCGACGACGCGGGTCTCGCCCTCCCCGTAGACCTTGTTCAGGCCGGTGGCGCGGGCGGCCGCCAGGCCGGTGTGGACGGCGGCTGCGGTCGGCGTGGTCACGGGGTACTCCTAGGGCTCGCGGACTTGTACCTCCATGCTCCGCGACGTGATCATGGTCTTGCGTCGCTCCGCCGGACGGTTGGCCGTACCACCGCTGGGCGTACGGGAGGGGTGTACCCCTCCTCCTGCGGTATGACGTGAACCCTGAGGCAGTGGGATGGCCGGAACGGATATCCTTCGTGGCCGAATTCCGGACAGATCGTCAGATGGCAAGGAAACATGACAACTTCCGGGGCGGGGAACATGCGAAAGGGTGAGTCGGGCGACTAGGCTCAGGGTGGTTTCGCAGACGCCCGGATGGTGGAACGCAGACACGGGCAGCTTAAAACTGCTTGGCCGCGAGGCCGTGCCGGTTCGAGTCCGGCTCCGGGCACCGATCTCCCGGCGGGGGCGCACGGCGTCCCCGCCGGACGCCGTTCACCGGATCCTCCTCGCGGCGTATCCCGGAATTTTTGCCAAGCCATTACCCTTGTGCCCATGGGCGGTGCAGTGCCGCCACGGAGGGAATGAGCAATGAGAAGCAGCAACCCGGTCTTCTCGCGGGAGGGGTCCTTCACCCGCGACGCCGGCTACGCGGGGTTCGGCACCGCCCCGCAGGCCGGGAGCCCGTACGGTCAGCAGCCGTACGGCCAGAACCCCTACGCGGGCACGCAGTACGCCCAGCAGCCGCAGGGCCAGGCCCCGCTGACCGACGAGCAGCTGTACCAGATGTACAACGGGCCGTCGGCCGGCCCGGCGGCCACCGGGCGGATGACGCTGGACGACGTGGTCGCCCGCACCGCCATGACGCTGCTGACGCTCGTCGCGGCCGGCGCCCTGGCGTGGTTCACACTGCCGTTCGAGAACTTCGGCTTCGCGATCGGCGCCAGCCTGGTGGCCATGGTCGTCGGCCTGGTGATCTCCTTCAAGCAGAGCGTCAGCCCGCCGCTGATCCTCACCTACGCGGCCCTCCAGGGCTTCGCGATGGGCGCGATCTCGCACGCCTTCAACACCATGCTGAACGGCATCGTGATCCAGGCGGTGCTGGGCACGGCGGCGGTCTTCGCGGGCATGCTGTTCGCGTACAAGAGCGGCAAGATCCGGGTCACCGCGCGCTACCAGCGGATCGGCATCGCGGTCGCCCTGGGCTTCGTGCTGCTGATGCTGGTCAACATGGTCGCGACGGCCTTCGGCGCCGACATGGGGCTGCGCTCCGGCCCGCTGGGCATCGTGGTCGGCCTGATCGGCATCGGCCTGGGCGCCTTCTTCCTCTCGCTGGACTTCCACGAGATCGAGACGGCCATCGCCCAGGGCGCGCCGCAGCGCGAGTCGTGGCGGGCCGCCTTCGGGCTGACCCTGTCGCTGGTCTGGATCTACATGGAGATGCTGCGACTGATCGCGATCCTGCGCGGCGACGACTGACCGCCCCCGTCGTGAACCACTGCCGCCGGGCCCCGGAGCACTCGCTCCGGGGCCCGGCGGCTTTTCGCTTACGCTCCTATCCATGCATGACGTAGAGCCCCTGGTCGAAGCCGTCGACAACCTGGCGGATCGTTTCCGCTCGCTGCCCCAGAGCAAGCTGCTGGGCGCCGTGCCCGGGTACGCCTCGCGGGCGGCGGCCGCGCTGGAGCTGGCCCGGCGGCTGGCCCGGCTGGCGCTGGCGGCGGAGGACGGGCCGCGGCGGGAGCTCCCGGACGCCGGGGCCTTCGCGGTGGGCGACCAGCTGGCCGTCGCCGGGCACGACCTGGCGGCCGCGCTGGCGGCGCTGCCGCAGGACGCGCGGGTGGCCCGGCCGGACGGGCCGGTGGCGGCGGCCGAACTGCTGGCTGAGGCGCTGGAGGCCGTCCGGGAGACGGCGACGCTCTGCCGCTGAGTTCTTACGGGCGCACGCGGATACGCCGAAGGCCGGCCGGGTCGGTAACCCCTGGACCCGGCCGGCCTTCGGCCTGCTGCTGCGGTGATCCGGTGTCAGATGCTGGCGACCACCCGGTCGGCGAGCACGTAGACGGCCTCCTCGTCGGTGGAGAAGGTCAGCGAGTACGAGCCGGAGAAGCGCGAGCCGCCGAGCAGCCGGACGTGCTCACCGGCGCGGACGGCGTCGATCAGCCGGTAGGCGGCCTCCCGGTCGCCCGGGGCCACGCAGAGCGTGGTGCCGTCGGCGAAGGCGTACACGTCCAGGGTGCCCAGCGGGCCCGGGCGGACGTCGATCAGGGCGACGGAGTCCTCGGCGAGGGCGGCCAGCCGGCTGTCGGTCCACTCCCGGGACGGCGTCTGGCTGGGCACGAAGTCGGGGTGCGAGGGGTGGCGGCGCGGGTCGGGCGCGGCGACCGGGGCCTCCTCGACGGTCGGGTCGGCGTCCAGCAGCCCGGCCTCCAGGCCGGTGGCCAGCAGGTCGGCCTCACGGCGGGCCCGGGCGTCCTTGGTCTCGCCGACCGGGTGGCCGGGGCGCAGCGGCACGCCGCCCTCGGTGCCGGGCTCGGTCGGGGCGGAGCCGCCCTCGTTGATCAGGTCCTCCAGCGCGGAGCGCAGCGCCTCGCCGAACTCCGGGTCCATCGTCCCGGCGTTGTCGGCGGCGTCCTGAGGGCCGGTGGGGCGGGGGAAGAAGAGCGGCCACTCGTCGGTTCCGGAGAACGCGCCGGTGAACGGCGAGTCGAGCAGCGGTGCGTCCTCGGCCGCGCGGGCCTCCTGCTCGGCCCAGAACGCCCGGGCCTCGGTGATCTCCCGCTCGCGGTCGGCGGCGAGCGCCTCGGTGACGGCCCGGCGTATCGCGTCCTCGTCCACTGGGACGGGCACGGCCTGGGCCGCGGCCTGCGCGTCCAGCCGGCGTGAGAGTCCACGGAGGTGGAGCAGCACGGCGGTCGACACGGTGATCAGGAGCAGCAGCAGGATGGTGTAGACGGCGCTCACGGAACGTACTCCTAGCGAGGAGCGGAACGGGGTTACGTGTCCACACTGCCGCATCTGGGGCTGTTACCGCAGTGGCGAATGTCCAATTCCTCCGGGACTTTCGCTCTTGTCCCCAAATTGTTAGGTAACACCGTTCTACGCAGTGGAGTTGATCCGCTCCGCAGTGTCGATTTCCGGGCCGAAAACGAAAGAATTGAGGGCCGGATCGGCCTCGCGGTGTGATCCGGCCCTCAATTACGCAGCGTCACTCCAAACGGGTGGTCCAGACCCTTCGGAGGGCGCGTGGAGGTCAGCTGAGGCGCTCGATGACCATCGCCATCCCCTGGCCGCCGCCGACGCACATGGTCTCCAGGCCGAACTGCTTGTCGTGCCACTGGAGGGAGTTGATCAGCGTGGTGGTGATCCGGGCGCCGGTCATGCCGAAGGGGTGGCCGACGGCGATCGCGCCGCCGTTGACGTTGAGCTTGTCCAGGTCGACGCCGAGGTCCCGGTAGGAGGGGATCACCTGGGCGGCGAAGGCCTCGTTGATCTCGACCAGGTCGATGTCGTCGATGGTCAGGCCGGCCCGCCGGAGCGCCTGCTGGGAGGCCTCGACCGGGCCGTAGCCCATGATCTCGGGGGAGAGCGCGCTGACGCCGGTGGAGACCACCCGGGCGAGCGGGGTGATGCCGAGCTCGCGGGCCTTGGTGTCGGACATGATCACCAGCGCGGCGGCGCCATCGTTCAGCGGGCAGCAGTTACCGGCGGTAACGGTGCCGTCGGGGCGGAACACCGGCTTCAGACCGGACACGCCCTCCAGGGTGACGCCGGCGCGCGGGCCGTCGTCGGCGCTGACCACGGTGCCGTCCGGGAGCGTCACCGGGGTGATCTCGCGCTCCCAGAAGCCGGCCTTGATGGCGGCCTCGGCCAGGTTCTGCGAGCGGACGCCGAACGCGTCCTGCTCGGCGCGGGTGATGCCCTTGAGCGCGGCCAGGTTCTCGGCGGTCTGGCCCATCGCGATGTAGGCGTCGGGCAGCAGCCCGTCCTCGCGCGGGTCGTGCCACTCCCCGCCGCCCTGCTCGGCGCGCTGCTTCGTGCGGTCCTGGGCCTCGTCGAAGATCGGGTTCATGGTGCCCGGCAGGCCGTCCGAGGTGCCGTTGACGCTGCGCGAGACCGTCTCCACGCCGGCCGAGATGAAGACGTCGCCCTCGCCCGCCTTGATCGCGTGCAGCGCCATCCGCGTGGTCTGGAGCGAGGAGGAGCAGTAGCGGGTGATGGTGGCGCCGGGCAGGTAGTCCATGCCCATCTGGACGGCCACGATGCGGGCCAGGTTGTGGCCCTGCTCGCCGCCGGGCAGGCCGCAGCCGAGCATCAGGTCGTCGATCTGGCGCGGGTCCAGCTGCGGGACCTTGGCCAGGGCCGCCTGGATGATGTGGGCGGTCAGGTCGTCCGGGCGGACGTCCTTGAGCGAGCCCTTGAAGGCCCGGCCGATCGGCGAACGGGCGGCGCTGACGATGACGGCTTCGGGCATGGCGGGCTCCTCGCTGGGTGACGGCGGACCTGGCGTCCGGGAGGAAAGTTACCGCCTGGTAGATCAGGCGTCACCGGCACCAGCGTGTGAGCTGGCCGACGTATTCCCGGAGGCCCGGCCTGGGTGCGCACCGGTCTCCTTCCCGTGCTCCGGACCGGGCAGGCCGATCCGCAGCCGGTGGCGCAACTGGGCCCAGCGGCGGCTCGCGCCCTCCGCCGGGACGGCCGCCACCTCGGTGCCCTCCCGCCCGGCCGCCGCGGCGGCGGCCACCGCCACCGGCAGCACCGCGCTGCCCGGGACGGTGGTGGTCGGGCGCTCCTCCTCGGGCCACAGGTCGAGCGCGGCGCAGACCGAGGGCAGCACGGCCATCGCGGCGGTCGCGTAGCCCTGGGCGGAGGGGTGGTAGCGGTCGGCGGCGAACATCTCCGGGCGCGCGGCGAACTCCGGGCCCAGCAGCGAGCCCAGTGAGACCGTCCGGCCGCCCGCCTCCACCACCGCGATGGTCTGCGCGGCGGCCAGCTGCCGGCTCAGCCGCCGGGCCACCCAGCGCAGCGGCGGGTGCACCGGCTTGATCGTCCCGAGGTCCGGGCAGGTGCCCACGACCACTTCGCAGCCGTTGGCGCGCAGGGCCGCGACGGCCTCGCCGAGCTGGCGGACGGCCAGCTGGGCCGGGCTGTGCCTGGTCACGTCGTTGGCGCCGACCATGATCACCGCGATGTCCGGGTGGTGCGGCAGGGCCTGCTCCAGCTGGCCGGAGAGGTCGGCGGAGCGGCCGCCGGTGCGGGCCACGGTGACCAGCCGGACCGGGCGCTCGGCCACCGAGGCGAGGCCGGCGGCGAGCAGGGCGCCCGGGGTCTCGCCGGCCCGGGCCACCCCGAGGCCGGCGCCGGTGGAGTCGCCGAGGACGGCCAGCACCAGCGGGGCCGGCGGGTCGGCGGAGCGGTCGGCGAAGGCCTCGCCGTAGACGCCGTCGGCCCTGGGCGGGAGCGTCTCCAGCACGCCGATGGCCTGGACGGCGAGCTTGCTCTCGGTCAGCAGCACGCCGACCAGGCCCACCCCGAGCAGGCCGAGGCCACCGCCGCCGTACGCCGCCGCGGTGGCGATCCGACGGGCCACCCGGGCCCGCGAGTCCTGCGCCCCTGGCATCCGGTGCCCCCTTCGCGTGCTCCTGCCGGCCCTGCGGGGCCGTACACCTCCTCCTACCCGCGTGGAGGGGCGGAGTACCGGCGGGGGTGGGCCATTGGGGAGGGAGAGGGCGAGCGGGGATGCGGCGGGGGAGGTGAGGAGGGGGTGCAAGAAGGGGGTCGCGGGGCGGGTGGCACGCCCTACGCTTTGCAGTACCGAAGAAATCGAAGCACTCGCAGGCCCACAGACCGGGAGGACCCCCGTGCGGTACCACAACTCGATCATCGACCTGGTCGGCAACACGCCGCTGGTCAAGCTGAACAAGGTCACCGAGGGCATCAGCGCGACAGTGCTGGCGAAGGTCGAGTACTTCAACCCCGGCGGTTCGGTCAAGGACCGCATCGCGATGCGCATGATCGAGGCCGCCGAGGCCTCGGGCGCCCTCAAGCCCGGCGGCACCATCGTCGAGCCGACCTCCGGCAACACCGGCGTCGGCCTGGCGATCGTGGCCCAGCAGAAGGGCTACAAGTGCATCTTCGTCTGCCCGGACAAGGTCTCCACCGACAAGATCAACACCCTGCGCGCGTACGGCGCCGAGGTGGTCGTCTGCCCGACCGCCGTCGCCCCGGAGCACCCGGACTCGTACTACAACGTCTCCGACCGGCTCGTCCGGGAGACCCCGAACGCCTGGAAGCCGGACCAGTACTCCAACCCGGACAACCCGGCCTCGCACTACCACTCCACCGGCCCGGAGCTGTGGGAGCAGACCGAGGGGAAGATCACCCACTTCGTGGCGGGCGTCGGCACCGGCGGCACCATCTCCGGCACCGGCAACTACCTGAAGGAGGTCTCCGGCGGCAAGGTCAAGGTGATCGGCGCCGACCCGGAGGGCTCGGTCTACTCGGGCGGCACCGGCCGGCCGTACCTGGTCGAGGGCGTCGGTGAGGACTTCTGGCCGACCGCCTACGACCGCAACGTCGCGGACGGGATCGTCGCCGTCTCCGACAAGGACTCGTTCCAGATGACCCGCCGCCTGGCCAAGGAGGAGGGTCTGCTGGTCGGCGGCTCCTGCGGCATGGCCGTGGTGGCCGCGCTGGAGGTGGCCCGCGAGCTCGGGCCGGACGACGTCGTCGTGGTGCTGCTGCCGGACGGCGGCCGCGGCTACCTGTCGAAGATCTTCAACGACGACTGGATGGCCGACTACGGCTTCCTGCCCTCCGCCACCGACGAGGCGCACATCGGCGAGGTGCTGGCCCGCAAGGAGTCCATCGCGCAGGGCGGCGTCCCGCAGTTCGTCCACATGCACCCGAACGAGACCGTCGCCGAGGCGGTCCGGGTGCTGCGCGAGTACGGCGTCTCGCAGATGCCGGTGGTCTCCCCGGGCGCCGGCCACCCGGACATCATGGCCGGCGAGGTGATCGGCTCGGTGGTGGAGAAGCTGCTGCTGGAGGGCATCTTCGCCAAGGACATCGAGCTGACCGACACGCTGGACAAGGTGATGTCCAAGCCGCTGCCGGTGGTCGGCGCGGGCGAGACCGTCACCAACCTGATGACCGTGCTGGAGAAGGCCGACGCGGCCGTCGTGCTGGTCGAGGGCAAGCCGCAGGGCATCGTCACCCGCCAGGACCTGCTGGGCTTCCTGACCGGCCGCGGCCAGCACTGACGCGACGGCGCCGCCACCGCGGGGACGGACGCGGAGGATCCGCCCCCGGGAAGTGGAACACCGGCGTCACCCGCCCGCAGCACGCGCTTAACAAGGCTCGGGCATCGTGGTGGCCAACGGCAGGACGCCGAGTGAGGCGACGGCAACCGTCCGGGAGCGGCTCCCCGGCGGCGGCCGTCGGCTCCGCGCCACACGGCGCGAGTCCCCGCGGCTCCCGGGTGGGGGAGCCCTGCGGGGCGACGGTGGGGCCGGTCCTTCTCCGAGGGACCGGCCCCGCGGTTCGCCTCCCTGCGCGCTGGGGGCGCGCGGAAGCGTGCTCCGCGCGGCCGCCCGTGCGCCACGCCGGGCGCGGCCGTCCCGTACGCTCGCACGCATGACCAGCACTGAAACGACCGACCAGGACGCCCCGCGCTACGTCCGGGTCAAGATCGAGCTCATCGCGGAGATCACCGACGAGGGCGCGCTCAAGGCCGCCGCCCTGGAGGCCGTCACCGCGGACGAGTACCTCGACGACGAGGAGCGCGCCCAGTCCGTCGAGGCCATCGAGGTGGACCCGTCGGGTTCGCTCGCCCACTTCATCGACCCCGTCGCGCTGCTCGGCGACGTGCCGGGCGTGGAGCTCGCCTCGGCGACCTGGGAGTCGGCGCAGACCGAGTTCGACCCCGACGACGAGGAGTGGGACGAATACCAGGTGGACGAGTCCGCCGAGTAATGCCCGCCCGCTGAACGCCCGGTCCGCTTCTCGGACCGGGCGTTTTGTCGTCGTTCGTCGGGAAGTTGGGTCATCTCATACGATCGCTTACCCTTCGGTGATGGAACCGTGAACGGGCGGATTGCGTTTCTGTATCCGTAATGCCCGGGATGATCAGCAGGGAGACGCGACGTGACGGCACGGGACGGTCAGGGACGGGCGGCCGCAAGCAACTGGAGTCGGCGCGGGGTCCTCGCGGGACTGATCGGGGCGCCCGTGCTGCTGCTGGCGGCCTGCAACGACAACAGCGCCTCCGGATCCGGCGCCGGTAACGGCTCCGGTGGCGGCGGGAACGGCACCTCGGGCTCCGGCGGGGCGACTCCCGCCCCGAAGACCTCGGCCGCCGTCATCACCGTCACCCCGGCGGACGGCGCCGCCGCCGCGAGCTTCAGCGAGCCCGTCAAGGTCGCCGTCGCCAACGGCACCCTGAGCAGCGTCAAGGTCACCGACACCACCGGCAAGGAGCTGGCCGGCCAGCTCTCCGCCGACGGCACCAGCTGGACCTCGGCCGCCGCCCCCGCCAGCGGCACCAAGTACGCCGTCGCCGCCACCGCCTTCGACAAGGACAAGCTGGAGGCGGACTCCAACGCCGTCTTCACCACGGCGACCCCGGCCAACACCTTCGTCGGCTACTTCACCCCCGAGGACGGCTCGACGGTCGGCGTCGGCATGCCGGTCTCGATCAACTTCAGCAAGCCGATCACCGACCGCAAGACCGTCCAGCAGGCGATCACGGTGATAGCCGAGCCGGGCGTCGAGATCGTCGGTCACTGGTTCTCCAGCACCCGCCTCGACTTCCGGCCGCAGGAGTACTGGGCCAAGGGCACCAAGGTCACCCTCAAGCTCCGGCTCAAGGACGTCGAGGGCGCCAAGGGCGTGTACGGCACCCAGTCCAAGGACGTCAGCTTCACCATCGGCCGCGCCCAGACCAGCGTCGCCGACCTCGCCACCAAGAAGCTCACCGTCACCACCGACGGCCAGGTCAGCGCCGTCTACAAGATCTCCGGCGGCTCGCCCGAACACACCACGTGGGGCGGCAAGATGGTGATCTCCGAGCAGTACACCCAGACCCGGATGAACTCGCAGACCGTCAACCTGGGCAGCGAGTACGACATCGCGGACGTGCCGCACGCCCAGCGCCTCAGCACCTCGGGCACCTTCATCCACGGCAACTACTGGTCCTCGTCGTCGATCTTCGGCGGCCAGAACACCAGCCACGGCTGCATCGGCCTCCAGGACACCAAGGGCGCCCAGGACAGCGGCAGCGACGGCTTCAAGTTCTACAAGTCCTCGATGGTCGGCGACGTGGTCGAGGTCGTGAACTCCGGTGACAAGACGGTCGCCCCGGACAACGGCCTGAACGGCTGGAACATGGGCTGGGCCGCCTGGAAGGCCGGCAGCGCCGTCTGACCCCGCCCGACCTCGGCCGACACTTGATCTGAAAATCTCTTCGGACGGACCGAACCTCGCGGTCCGTCCGAGGAGTAGGACGGGTGTGAAACGCGAGCAGAGACAGCGCCAGGACGCCGAGTTCAGCGCCTTCGTGACCGGCCACGGCCGCCAGCTGCTACGGCTGGCCGAGCTGCTGACCGGCGACCCGGACCGGGCGAAGGACATCGTGCAGTCCGCGCTGGAGCGCGCCTACCTGAACTGGCACCGGATCACCGGCGACGACCCCGGCGCGTACGTCCGCCGGATCGTCGTCAACCAGCACCGCGACTGGTGGCGCCGGCGACGCAACCACGAGCTGCCCACCGACCACACCCCCGACCGGCCGCTCGACGAGGACCTCGCCGAGCGACAGGCCGAACGGGCCCTGCTGCACCAGGCGCTGGGCACCCTCACCCGTCGGGAGCGGACGGTCGTCGTGCTGCGCTACTACGGGGACCTCGCCGAAGCCGCCGTCGCGGACGAACTGGGCATCGCCCAGGGCACGGTGAAGAGCACCCTGCACCGGGCGATGTCGAAGCTGCGCGCACTTCCCCAATTCGCCGACCGCCACGGCGCGTCGGCGGGTTCCACGACGCACATCGAGGTGGCGGCATGAGCTTCGAGCACCGGCTCGGCGAACTGCTCAAGGACGACGACCCGTACGAGGCCGGGCCCGACCCGGTGCCGATCATCGCCTCCGCCCGGCGCCGCCGGGCCAGACGCCGGACGGCGGCCGGGGCGGCCGCGTTCACGGTGGCCCTGGTCTGCGGGGTGACGGCGGTGACGGCCGGCCACGCCCGGTACGTCGGACAGGTCGCGGGCGACGCCGGGGCGGCGATGACCCCCTCGGCGGGGGCGCTCGTGCCCGCCGCCCCGGGGCCCACCCCGACCCCCACGGCCACGCCGACCGGGCTGCCCCTCTCACCGGTGCGGCACGTCGAACCCGGGGAGCGGGTCGAGCCGGTGCCCGGCGTCAGGCTGTCGGTGACCGCGGGCGAGAAGTGCTGGAACCCCATCAACCGGGTGACGGGCGGCTACTCGGGCCAGGCGTGCACCGACATGCACTCCCCGAGCCTGCCGGGCGGCAGGCCCGACCTCTCCATGGAGTTCACCGAGGCGGGCGACCGCATCGTGGTGAACAGCTACTACCTGGGCCCGACCACTCCGACCCGGATCGTGGTCTTCGAGGACGGCCGGCCCACCGTCGCCACCCTGCTGGTCACCGCGGGGATGAAGGACTGGGTCGCCTACTACGCCGTCCTGCCGCCGAACTCGTCCCGGGCGGTGCCGTACCGGGCCGCCCCCGCCGTCGGGGCGTACGACGCCGACGGCAGGCTGCTGGCCAAGTACGTCGGCCACACGGCGGACGGCGGCAAGGAGCAGCCGCCCGCCGTGTTCTGAGCCGCCCGGCTCAGCCCTGGGTGCGGGCCACGCCGATCGGGCAGGAGGCGCCGGTGCCGCCCAAGCCGCAGTAGCCGTTGGGGTTCTTGGCCTCCGACAGGTACTGCTGGTGGTACGGCTCGGCCGGGAAGAACGGGCCGGCCGGGGCGATCTCGGTGGTGATCGGACCGTAGCCGAGCGCGGTCAGGGACGGCTGGAAGGCGTCCCGGGTGGCCGCCGCGGCCTCGGCCTGGGCGGGGGAGTGGGTGTAGATGGCGGAGCGGTACTGGGTGCCCACGTCGTTGCCCTGGCGGTTGCCCTGGGTCGGGTCGTGCGCCTCCCAGAACGTCTTCAGCAGGCGCTCGTACGAGATCACCGCCGGGTCGTACACCACCCGGACCGCCTCGGTGTGCCCGGTCAGCCCGCTGCACACCTCCTCGTACGTCGGGTGCGGGGTGTGGCCGCCCTGGTAGCCGGCCAGCGTCGTCCAGACACCGGGCAGCCGCCAGAAGGTGCGCTCGGCGCCCCAGAAGCAGCCCAGCCCGAAGTCGGCGACCTCCAGGCCCTCCGGGTAGGGGCCGAGCAGCGGATGCCCGAGCACGGTGTGCGGTTCGCGCAGCTCGAAGGCCGGGGCCGCCCGGCCGGGCAGTGCCTGGTCGGCGGGGACGAGCGAGGTCTTGTGGCGGTTGAACAGCACGGCCTGCTCCTGCGGGTCGGAGAACGTGGTGCCGGGTGCAACGCGGACGGCCGCCCCCGGATTCCGGGAGCGGCCGTCGGCGGTGTGCGCGGGGGCGGTCAGGCGTCCGGCCCGGCCGCCGCGACGGCGCCCTTGACCGCGTCGATCCGCACGTCGATGAAGAACTGCCTCGGGTCCCTGCGGGTGGTGAACGGCTGCGGGATGTACTGCCCCAGGGCCCGGAACTGCTCCAGGGCCTCGGTGTGCCGCTCGGCCCGGGTCAGGGCGTAGGCGAGCCAGCCCCGGGCGTACCGGATGCGCGGGTGGTCCGGGTCGGCGGCGGCGAGGTCGGCGAGCGCGGTGTCCAGGGCGGCGCCGACCTCCGGGCTCTCCCAGGCGACGAGGGACTCGTCGTCCCGGACGAACTGCTCGTGGAACGCCTCCAGCTTGATCGGCGCGAGCAGGCTGCCGGCCGGCGCGGCGGCGATCGCGTCGTCGATGAACCCGTGCATCAGCTCGTGGCTGCCGCGCCACTTCTCGCACCAGTACTGGAGCGCCCGGGTGTGCGCCGCCCAGTGGTACGGATCGCGCTTGGTCAGCTCGGTCCAGAGCTCGCCGAAGCGCTCGTGGGACCAGCCGAGGCCCATGGCGATGCCGATCTGGGCGACCCACGGGTTGGGGTCGTCGTCGGGGGCGAGGTCGACCGCCCGGGCGGCGTACTCCTCGGCCTGCCGCAGGACCCGGTGGAAGCCCTCGAACTGCTCGCGGCTGACCTGACTGGCGGCCTGGCCGGTGCGGATGTTCCAGGCCAGGTAGACCAGGGCGTCCAGGTGCACCAGGGCGGCGGCCGGGTCCTGCGGCCGCTCCGCCTGCCAGGCCCGCAGCCAGGTGTCGTCCTCGGCCGCCAGCTCGGCCAGCGCGCTGGCGCCGCCAGCGGACGTCGGGGACGGCGTCCACGGCGAGGTAGGCGGCGGCCGACCGCCACTCGCCGGCCTTCGCGGCGGCGAGGACGGCCTCCTCCTCGGGGCCGGGCTCGTCGTCCAGGATGAGGTCCTTGCCGAGCAGCAGCCCGTGGTCCTCGGGGAAGATCCGCTCCCTCGCGCGCTTCTCCTCCAGGAGCCGCGCCTCGTGGCGTTCGATGGTGGCCTTGGCCTGCTCCAGCTTGGCCAGCTTGCGCTTGGCCAGCCAGAGGATGACCTTCGGGGCCGACAGGATGAGGCCGACGACGGCGAGGATGACGACGAGGACGATGATGCCGGTCAAGGACGCTCCTTCCAGGGTGGGGTGGGGCCGGTCAGCGGCCGGGGAGGCCGGCTGTGGCGAGCAGGGCGCGCAGCGGTGAGGTGTCCGGGGTGTCGGCGCAGGCGGCGTCGAGGGCCGGGTCGAAGGCGTCCGGGAAGCCGTCCGGCAGCCGCAGCTCGGCCGGGCCCGACCAGGAGAGCTCCCAGCCCGCCAGGCCGGCCTCGGCGAGCGCGAGCACGGCGGCGTGCGCCAGCTCCCGGCGCAGCACCGGTCGGGCGAACTCGCGGGCGGCCCGGCCGGTGGCGCCGGCGGCCTGTTCGCTCTTCGGCAGCCGGTCGGTGAGCTCCCAGGCCCGGCCGGCGTCGATGGCGTCGAGCAGGCCCTGGACGGTGGGCGGCAGGCCGAGCGCCGTCAGCGCCTGGCCGGCCGGGGCGCCCGCCTCGCGGGCGTGCGCCAGCATCGCGCTGCGGACCAGCTCGGCCCACTCGACCCGCTGCTTGCGGGCGGCCTCGGGCACCAGCGACACGGCTTCCAGCTCGGTCAGCACCCGCTCGGCGTCGTACAGCAGGGCGAGGGCCGGACCGCTGGCTCCGGCTCCGCGCCCGTCGTCGGGCAGCGCCTCGATCGCGGCGACCCGGCGGTCGATCGGCGGGTGCGAGTCGTACGGGTCGGGTTCGTGCTCGGGCAGTTCGAGCGCGTACTCGGCCATCTCCTGACGGCGCTTCGGGTCTCCCAGCAGGTGCTGGAGGCCGCCGAAGACCTGGCCGGGCGGCGGGAGCAGGTCGATCTCCCAGCCGATGGTGGCGTAGCTGCCGAGGTAGAAGTCCTGGGCGGAGTCCAGCACCGGCATCTTGCGCAGCGCCGAGGCGGTGGCGTCCCGGCCGGCCAGCTGGGCGGCGATCAGGTCGGCGGCGTACTCCTGGCGGCGGCCGACCGCCTCGGAGACCCGGAAGTAGAGCTTCGAGTAGAGGGTGAAGAGGCGGGCCAGCACCCGGTCGACGCCGCCGGTGGCCTGCTCGTCGGAGGGCTTGCGGCCCTTGGCCAGCCGCTTCTCGGCCTTGGCGGCGAGCTTGGCGGCCTCCTCGGCCTGGTGCCGGTCGGCGCGCTGGTGGAGCCCGCCGATGGTGTGCAGCACGGCGCGGCGGCCGGCCACCGTGACGGCGGCCAGCTTGACGTCCCGGTTGCTGTAGTGGCCGAACTCGTGCCCCAGGACGGACTCCAGCTCGCCCTCGGTGAGGCCCATCAGCAGCGGGGCGCCGATGACCAGGTGGCGCTTGCCGGGGACCAGGCCGAGCAGCTTGGTCTCCTCGAACACGCCCGCGTTGACCTCGGGCACGAGCCGGATCTCGGACGGCCCGCGGACGCCGGTGCGCTCGCCGATCCGGTCGACCATGGCCCAGATGGCGGGCTGCTGCTCGCGGGTGACGGGCACTCCGGGCAGCTCGCCGCCGTCCTTGCGGCGGCGGGTCAGGAACACCACCCGCAGCACCGGGTAGGCGACCGCGGCGGTCAGCGCCCAGACCTTGATCAGCGCCGGGCGGAGGTGGCCCGAGGCCTGGTAGAGGGCGATGTCGAGGACGAGCAGGCCGACGACGATGCCGAGGGCGAGCAGGTAGAAGCCGGCGAGCAGGGCCACGGCGGTGAACGCCCGAATGGATGTGCTCATGCCAGTGGAACGCTGGGGCGCGCCCATGCGGTGATCCTCCCCGTGGGGCGCGACGGCAGGGCGGCGCCCGGTTGTTGCATGGTGAACATGTGTGCGACGGGTGGAGATCGTAGCGGTCCCCCCAGGCCCGGCGCACCGCCGTTTCGACGCCCGGTACCCCGCTCCGACCTGCGGGTTCGTCCCGGTTCCCGGTTCGTGAGGGCTTGACGGCATTCGCCCACTAGGCTCGGACCCATGACCGAGCACCAGCTTCCTCAGGGCTTCGAGACCCTCGCCATCCACGCGGGTCAGGAAGCGGACCCCCAGACCGGGGCCGTCGTCACGCCGATCTACCAGGTGTCCACCTACAAGCAGGACGGGGTGGGCGGACTGCGAGGCGGCTACGAGTACAGCCGCAGCGCCAACCCGACCCGCACCGCACTGGAGGAGTGCCTCGCGGCACTGGAGGGCGGCGCCCGCGGCCTCGCCTTCGCCTCCGGCCTGGCCGCCGAGGACACCCTGCTGCGCACCATCCTCAAGCCGGGCGACCACATCGTCATCCCCAACGACGCCTACGGCGGCACCTTCCGGCTGTTCGCCAAGGTACTGACCCGCTGGGGCGTCGAGTTCTCCGTCGCCAACACCCAGGACCTGGCCACCGTCCGCGAGGCGCTGCGCCCCAACACCCGCGCGGTGTGGGTGGAGACCCCCTCCAACCCGCTGCTGGGCATCACCGACCTGGCCGCGCTCGCCGAGATCGCGCACGGCGCCGGCGCGCTGCTGGTGGTCGACAACACCTTCGCCAGCCCGTACCTCCAGCAGCCGATCTCGCTCGGCGCGGACGCGGTCGTCCACTCCACCACCAAGTACATGGGCGGCCACTCGGACGTGGTCGGCGGTGCGCTGGTGCTGGCCGACGCGGCCCTCGGCGAGGAGGTCGCGTACCACCAGAACGCGATGGGCGCCGTCTCCGGCCCGTTCGACGCCTGGCTGGTGCTGCGCGGCATCAAGACGCTGGGTGTCCGGATGGACCGGCACAGCGCCAACGCGGAGAAGGTCGCCGAGCTGCTGGCGAGCCACCCGAAGGTCAGCCAGGTGCTGTACCCGGGCCTGCCCGAGCACCCCGGCCACGACATCGCCGCCAAGCAGATGAAGGCCTTCGGCGGCATGGTCTCGTTCCGGGTCGCGGGCGGCGAGGAGGCGGCCGTCGAGGTCTGCAACCGCGCGCAGCTGTTCACCCTCGGCGAGTCGCTCGGCGGCGTCGAGTCGCTGATCGAGCACCCGGGCCGGATGACCCACGCCTCGGCGGCGGGCTCGCCGCTGGAGGTGCCGTCCGACCTGGTGCGCGTCTCGGTCGGCATCGAGTCGATCGACGACCTGCTGGCCGACCTCAAGCAGGCGCTCGGCTAAAGGAGTTCGGGCCTTCCAGGCCCCTCACTGCCCCTGCTGGTCCGCCGTGTAGGACTCCATCGCGTGGTTGAAACGGGCCAGCAGGGCGCAGAACGCGCGCTGCTCCTCGGGTGGCCAGTCGGCCATCAGTCGGCGGGTCAACTCGGCCCGGCCGTCCCGGACTTCGCTGAGCCGGCCGGCGCCGTGCGAGGTCAGCGCGAGCCGTACGGCGCGGCGGTCGGCCGGGTCCTGCACCCGGCCGACCAGTCCGGCCGCGACCAGCGGGGCGACCTGGCGGGTCACCGTGGAGGAGTCCACCCCCAGGGCCTCGGCCAGCGCCTTGACGTTGGCCGGCCCGTGCCGCTCCAGCCGGTCGAGCAGCAGGTAGGCGGCCCGGTCGAGCGGTCCGACGCCGCCGCCGGAGGTTCGGACCTGCTCCATTCGGCGGGCGAACACCGCGAGCTGGTACTGGAGTTGGGCGTGCACGGGGTCGATGCGGTCGGTGGCCTGGGGCGAGGTCGTCGTCATCGCGGCTCACGATCGTCGTGCGGCGAGGGATGCTCGGAAGCAGCAGCGTACGCGGGCCGGGCGGGCCCGGGAACAGGACCGGCGTCCCCGATTGCCCCCGCGGACCCCCGTAGTCTGGCGCCATGCACAACTGGCCGATCACCCTCGACGACGTCCGCGGCGCCCAGAAGATGCTCGCCGGGGTCGCCCGGGTGACCCCGATGGAGGGCAGCCGGCACCTCTCCGGATTGATCGGCACGCCGGTCCACCTGAAGTGCGAGAACCTGCAACGCACCGGGTCCTTCAAGCTGCGCGGGGCGTACGTGCGGATCGCGGGACTCTCTCCGGTGCAGCGGGCCGGCGGAGTCGTCGCGGCGAGCGCCGGGAACCACGCCCAGGGCGTGGCGCTGGCGGCCTCGCTGCTGGGCGTGCGCTCCACCGTGTTCATGCCGGTGGCGGCGCCGCTGCCGAAGGTCGCGGCCACCCGCGAGTACGGGGCCGAGGTGCGGCTGCACGGCGCCACCGTGGACGAGGCGCTCCAGGCCGCGCAGAGCTACGCCGACGCGACCGGCGCGGTGTTCATCCACCCCTTCGACCACTGGGACGTGGTCACCGGCCAGGCGACCGTCGGGCTGGAGATCCTGGAGCAGTGCCCCGAGGTGCGGACCATCCTGGTCGGGGTGGGCGGCGGCGGGCTGCTGGCCGGGATCGCGGCGGCGGTCAAGCCGCTGCGGCCGGACGTGCGGGTGGTCGGGGTGCAGGCGGCGGGCGCGGCCGCGTACCCGCCCTCGCTGGCGGCCGGGCGCCCGGTGTCGCTGGAGCGGTTCGCCACCATGGCGGACGGGATCATGGTCGGGCGCCCCGGCGACATCCCGTTCGAGGTGGTCAACACGCTGGCGGACGGCATCCGCACGGTCTCCGAGGACGCGCTGTCGCGGGCGCTGCTGCTGGGCCTGGAGCGGCTGAAGCTGGTGGTCGAGCCGGCCGGGGCGGCCCCGATCGCGGCGCTGCTGGAGCAGCCCGACTCCTTCGAGGGCCCGGTGGTGGCGGTGCTGTCCGGCGGCAACATCGACCCGCAGCTGATGCAGCGGGTGCTGCGGCACGGGCTCGCGGCGGCCGGGCGCTACCTGTCGCTGCGGGTACGGCTGACGGACCGGCCGGGCGCCCTGGCGGGCCTGCTGGCCGTGCTGACCGAGGTGGACGCCAATGTGCTGGACGTGGCGCACGTGCGGACCGACCCGCGGCTGGGGCTGACCGAGGTCGAGGTGGACCTGCACCTGGAGACCAAGGGGCCGGAGCACTGCGCGCTGGTGCTCGGGGAGCTGCGGGACGCGGGATACGTGGTCTCCGACTGAGCCTTCGGGCGGGGTCTCCGACCGAGCCTTCGGGCCGGGGCGACGGCGGAGCTCTGTCCCTTGACGCGATATATCGCGTACTGCAAGACTCACGATACATCGCGTTCTAGTCCCGTGGGCTGACGTATCGAGTCGCCCGCCTGCCTGAAAACGGGGCAGAGTAGGACAGATCGCCCCATACGTTCGAGGAGATGAGGCAAGGCCATGGCGCCAGCCATCCAAGCCGAGAACCTGGTGAAGACCTTCGGCGACGTACGAGCCCTGGACGGCGTCAGCCTCGACGTCCCCGAGGGCACGGTGCTCGGGCTGCTCGGCCCGAACGGCGCCGGGAAGACCACCACCGTGCGGGTCCTCACCACGCTGCTCCGCCCCGACTCCGGCCGCGCGGTGGTCGCCGGGGTCGACGTGCTCAAGCACCCCAACCGGGTCCGCAGCCTGATCGGCCTGTCCGGCCAGTACGCGGCGGTCGACGAGTACCTGACCGGCTTCGAGAACCTCACCATGGTCGGCGAGCTCTACCAGATGAGCAACCGCGAGGCGAAGGCCCGCGCGCTGGAGCTGCTGGAGTGGTTCAACCTCACCGAGGCCAAGGACCGCACCGCCAAGACCTACTCCGGCGGCATGCGCCGGCGCCTGGACCTCGCCGCCGCGCTGGTCGTCCGGCCGCCGGTGATGTTCCTGGACGAGCCGACCACCGGCCTCGACCCGCGCAACCGGCTCGCGCTCTGGGAGGTCATCGAGACCCTGGTCGAGCAGGGCACCACGCTGCTGCTCACCACCCAGTACCTGGAGGAGGCCGACCGGCTCGCCCACGACATCGCGGTGGTCGACCACGGCCGGGTGATCGCCCGCGGCACCGCCGACCGGCTCAAGGCGCAGATCGGCGGCGAGCGGATCGAGGTCGTGGTGCACGAGCCCGGCCTGGTCGCCGACGCGGTCGCGGCGCTGTCCCGCTACGCGCTGAACGAGCCGACGGTGGAGAAGAACACCCGCAGGATCACCGTGCCGGTCAGCGGCGGTGCCCGGGTGCTCGCCGACGTGATCCGCGAACTGGACTCCCGCGGGATCGAGATCGACGACATCGGGCTGCGCCGCCCGACCCTGGACGACGTCTTCCTCACCCTCACCGGCCACGTCGCCGAGGAGCGGCCCGAGGAGGGGGACGAGAACGGCGGCCCCCGGCCGGACAAGCAGGCCGTCGCGGCCGGGAAGGAGAGCTGAGATGGGCACCGCCACCGGACAGGCCACCGAGCACGCCATCGGCGCGGCGATGCCCCGGCACCGCCGAGGGCTCTCCGCCACCCTGCACGACTCCTGGGTGGTCGCGAAGCGCAATGTGCGCCGAATGACCCGAATACCCGAAATTGTCATTTTCGGGCTCATGCAGCCGGTGATGTTCGTGCTGCTGTTCTCGTACGTGATGGGCGGGGCGATCAAGATCCCCGGCGCCGGCTCCAGCTCGGACACGTACATCCAGTTCCTGATGGCCGGCATCTTCGCCCAGACCGTCACCTTCGCCGTGGCCGGTGCCTCGGCGGGCATCGCGGAGGACATGAGCAAGGGGCTGGTGGACCGGTTCCGCTCGCTGCCGATGGCCCGCTCGGCGGTGCTGGTCGGCCGCACCCTCGCGGACCTGTGCCAGACCGCGTTCACCATGGTCGTGCTGGCGCTGGTCGCGCTGCTGGTCGGCTGGCGGATCCACGACGGGCTGCTCAGGGCGCTCGGCGCGTTCGGCCTGCTGCTCCTGCTCGGCTACGCCTTCTCCTGGATCGGCGCGCTGATCGGCCTGTCGGTGCGCAGCCCCGAGGCGGCCACCTCGGCCGGGCTGATCTGGCTGTTCCCGCTGACCTTCGTGTCCAACGCCTTCGTGCCGGTCACCTCGATGCCGGGCTGGCTCCAGGGGGTCGCGTACTGGAACCCGTTCAGCGCCACCGTGCAGGCCTGCCGGGTGCTGTTCGGCAACCAGGTCGGCCCGGTGGACCAGGTCTGGTCGATGCAGCACGCGGCGCTGGTGTCGGTGCTGTGGTCGGTGGTGATCACCGCGGTGTTCTCCTGGCTGGCGGTGCGCAAGTACCGCTCGTCCACCGCCTGACCCGCTCGAAGAACGACAGGGCGGCCGCGGAGGAACCTCCGCGGCCGCCCTCGTGGCGTGGGACCGGATCAGCCGGCGTGCGGCACGACCTTGACGATCTTCACCATGGCCGGCTTGCCGTTCGGCAGCTCGTAGGTGGCCTCGTCGCCGATCCGCTTGCCGTCGATCGCGCGGCCCAGCGGGGACTGCGGCGAGTAGACGTCCAGGTCGTCGGCGCCCGCGACCTCGCGGGAAGCGAGCAGGAACTCCATGAGGTCGTCCTCGTCGCCGTCGAAGGCGACCGTGACGACCATGCCCGGGGCCACCACGCCCGAGTCGGCCGGGGCCTCGCCGACCTTGGCGCGCTCCAGCAGCTGGGTCAGCTGGCGGATGCGCAGCTCGTACTTGCCCTGCTCCTCCTTCGCCGCGTGGTAGCCGGCGTTCTCCTTGAGGTCGCCCTCCTCGCGCGCCGCCTCGATCTTCTGGGCGATCTCGATGCGCCAGGGCCCGGTCAGGTGATCCAGCTCGGCCTTGAGCTGGTCGTAGCCGGCCTGAGTGAGCCAGGTCACGTTCTCACTGGTCTGGGTCACGGGTGCTCCTCGTAGGTGCGGGGCTGTGCTGAGGGTGTGAGTCGTCAGCAGGGGTCGGTGGTGATATCGGTCGTAACTACAAAGCAACGCCCGCTCCCGTACCATCCGGTGCGGAAGGGGCGAAACCACGAGCCTAACAAGTCCTGCCGACAAGCGGGAGGGGCCTTTGGGCGCCATTGACGGCGGTGTTGCGCCGGTTTGTACGGCAACGGTCCGTGGGACCTAGTACGGATGCCCGCTCTCCGGATCGAATATGCGCGTCGCCCGGGTGCCGGTTGGTTGCCCGCCGGATGCGCGCCCTACTGGGCGGGCGTGCAGCCCAGCAGCTCGGCGGTGGTGCCGCGCGAGGTGGTGCGCAGGGTGACCACCGCGTCGTAGCTGGAGCCCGCCGCCGGGACGGGGAAGTCGGCCACCCCGACCACCCCGTGGTCGTCGCCCTGCGAGCGGACCGTACAGGTGCCCGCCTGCCCGTCGCTCTTGCGCACGGTGAGGTGCAGCTGGACCTCGGAGTCGGAGAGCACCTGGAAGGTCGGCACCGAGCCGTTGATCTTCGACTCGCGCAGCACGTAGGAGCCGCCCAGCCAGGCGACCGCGCCCAGGCCGAGCACGCCGCAGACCGCGCCGATCACCTTCAGGCGGCGGTCCGAGTCGCGGGTGCCGCCGCGGCCGTAGCGCCCCTCGGGCAGGCCGGTGGCGGTGGTGTCTGCACTCATCGGACTCCGTCCTCTCCTGGAGCAGCGGCCGCCCGGGGTGGTGCGGGGGAATGCGACGCTCCTCCAGTCCGTCACTATAGGAGGGGCACGCCCGCGGCCGGTCCGGCGGGGGCAGGGCTCGGCCGCGCCGACGACATCGAGCGGCCCGGCCCCGCGGCGACGCGGTCCCGAAGTGAGCGGTTCGTACGGTGGGCAGACCCGGACTTCGCGGAACGCCCGACGAGTGTGGAAGGAACGCAAGGCGTTGACTGAGCAGTTGCGACTGATGGCGGTGCACGCCCATCCGGACGACGAGTCCAGCAAGGGCGCGGCCACCATGGCCATGTACGTCGAGCAGGGCGTGGACGTGCTGGTGGCCACCTGCACGGGGGGCGAGCGCGGGTCGGTTCTCAACCCCAAGCTCCAGGGGGACCGGTACGTCGAGGAGAACATCCACGAGGTGCGCCGCAAGGAGATGGACGAGGCGCGGGCGATCCTCGGCGTCAAGCAGGCCTGGCTGGGCTTCGTGGACTCCGGCCTGCCCGAGGGGGACCCGCTGCCCCCGCTGCCCGAGGGCTGCTTCGCCCTGGAGGACGTCAAGACGGCGGCCGAGCCGCTGGTCCGGCTGATCCGCGAGTTCAAGCCGCAGGTCATCACGACCTACGACGAGAACGGCGGGTACCCGCACCCGGACCACATCATGACCCACAAGATCACCATGCTGGCCTTCGACGCCGCGGGTGACCCGGACGCCTACCCGGAGGCCGGCGAGCCCTGGCAGCCGCTGAAGCTGTACTACAACCACGGCTTCCCGATGGGCCGCATCCGGGCCCTGCACGACTACCTCACCGAGCACGGCCACGAGTCGCCGTACGGCGAGTGGATCGAGGGCTGGAAGAAGAGCGGCCGCAAGGAGCGGGAGATCACCACCCGGGTCCGCTGCGGCGACTGGTTCGAGATCCGCGACCGGGCGCTGATCGCCCACGCGACCCAGATCGACCCGGACGGCCCGTGGTTCCGCGTCCCGCTGGACGTCCAGCGGGAGGTCTGGCCCACCGAGGACTACGAGCTCGCCCGTACCCTGGTCGACGTGGACCTGCCGGAGGACGACCTGTTCGCCGGTGTGCGCACCCCCACCCTGGTGGCCGAGGCCGCCGACACGCGCGACTGAAACGCCCCCCGACGGCCCGGCTGTTCGTGAGCCGGGCCACCATAGAGATATGAGTGCCTCCGTGAACCTCGTCCATCTCGCCGCTGACCTCGCCGTCGACGACGCCAAGGTCACCCCTGGCCTCCTCGGCTTCGTCGTCTTCGCCGCCCTCGGCGTCGCGACCTGGTTCCTGGCCAAGTCGATGAACCGGCAGTTCAAGAAGGTCGACTTCGTCGAGGAGCCGGAGACCTCCAAGGAGTGAGCCGACACCGGTGGCCGGCCCCGCGGGGCCGGCCACCGGCGTCCGGGCTTCCAGGCGTTCGGATCTCCTTACGCGGCCCCCCGGCGCCAGTTCGCCGGCGTCGACCCACAGGTCCTCCATCGGGCCGTGTGCGGCTTCGCGGGGCGGGGCGCTGTGAGAGGCTGGGGCGCATGAACCGGTTGGCTGGTGTGACCTCGCCTTATCTGCTGCAGCACGCTGACAATCCGGTCGATTGGTGGCCTTGGGGGCCGGAGGCGTTCGAGGAGGCCCGGCGGCGCGGCGTACCTGTTCTGCTGTCGGTCGGTTACGCGGCGTGTCACTGGTGTCATGTGATGGCCCACGAGAGCTTCGAGGACGCCGGGCTGGCCGAGTACCTCAACGAACGGTTCGTCGCGGTCAAGGTGGACCGGGAGGAGCGGCCGGACGTCGACGCCGTGTACATGGAGGCGGTGCAGGCGGCGACCGGGCAGGGCGGGTGGCCGATGACGGTGTTCCTCACCCCCGAGAAGGAGCCGTTCTACTTCGGCACCTACTTCCCGCCGGAGCCCAGGCACGGGATGCCGTCCTTCCGGCAGGTGCTGGAGGGAGTGGATGCCGCCTGGCGGGAGCGTCGGGAGGAGGTCGGGGAGGTCGCCCGGCGGATCCGGGCCGATCTGGCCGAGCGGGGCGCCGTCTATGCGGCCGGGGCCCACAACCCGCCCGGCGAGGCGGACCTGCACCAGGCGCTGGTGGCCCTCAGTCGGGACTTCGACCAGGCCCGCGGCGGCTTCGGCGGGGCGCCCAAGTTCCCGCCGTCCATGGTGCTGGAGTTCCTGCTGCGCCATCACGCCCGGACCGGTTCGGAGGCGGCGCTGGAGATGGCCGTGCGCACCGGCGAGGCGATGGCCCGCGGTGGCATCCACGACCAGCTGGGCGGCGGCTTCGCCCGGTACGCGGTGGACGCCCGCTGGGTGGTGCCGCACTTCGAGAAGATGCTGTCCGACAACGCGCTGCTGCTCCGCGCGTACCTGCACCTGTGGCGGTCCACCGGGTCGGCGCTGGCCCGTCGGGTCGCGCTGTCCACCGCGGATTTCCTGCTGCGTGAACTCCGCACGCCCGAGGGCGCGTTCGCCTCCGCGCTGGACGCCGACAGCCTGGACGAGGAGACCGGGCAGTCCGCCGAGGGCGCCTACTACGTGTGGGAGCCCGGCCAGTTGGTCGACCTGCTCGGCCCCGCCGACGCGGCCACCGCGGCCCGGTTGTTCACCGTCACCGCCGAGGGCACCTTCGAGCACGGCACCTCCGTCCTCCAACTCCTCGCCGACCCCGAGGACTTCGACGAGTACGAGGCGATCCGGGCGCGGCTGGCCGAAGCGCGGACGTCCCGGCCCGCCCCGGCCCGGGACGACAAGGTGGTCGCCGCCTGGAACGGCCTCGCCATCGCCGCCCTCGCCGAGACCGGCGCGCTGCTGGACCGCCCCGACCTGGTCGAGGCCGCCGAACGCGCCGCTGACCTGCTGCTCGCCGTCCACCTCACCTCGGACGGACGGCTGTTGCGCACTTCCCGGGACGGCCGGGCCGGTGCCAACGCCGGTGTGCTGGAGGACTACGCGGACACCGCCGAGGGCTTCCTCGCGCTGTACGCCGTCACCGGCGACGCCTCCTGGCTCCAGCTGGCGGGCGGCCTGCTCGACACCGTGCTCAAGCACTTCACCGACGAGGCCTCGGGCGCGCTCTACGACACCGCCGACGACGCCGAGGAGCTGATCCGCCGCCCGCAGGATCCGACCGACAACGCCACCCCGTCCGGCTGGACGGCCGCCGCCGGGGCGCTGCTCACCTACGCCGCGTACACCGGCTCCGACCGGCACCGCACGGCCGCCGAACGGGCTCTCGGTGTGGTCGGCGCCCTCGCCGGACGGGCCCCGCGGTTCATCGGCTGGGGCCTGGCCGTCTCCGAGGCGCTGCTCGACGGGCCGCGCGAGGTCGCCGTGGTCGGCCCGGACGGCGATCCGGCCACCGCGGCCCTGCGGCGGACCGCGCTGCTCGGGACGGCGCCGGGCGCGGTGGTCGCGGTCGGCGCGCCGGGAGAGCCCCAGGAGTCCGGGGAGTCCGGGGAGCCCGGGGTGCCGCTGCTGGCGGACCGGCCGTTGATCGGCGGGGCGCCCGCGGCGTACGTCTGCCGGCACTTCGCCTGCGACGCGCCGACCACCGATCCGGCGGTGCTGGCGGAGAAGCTGGGCGCGGCGGTCGAGTAGCGACGGGCCGATAACCCTTGGCGGACACGTCCGGGTCTGCCCCACAATGGGGCATGACCTGGACTTTCAGTACCTCGCTCGACGAGTTCCAGGGCCGGGCCGGCGCCTTCCTGGCCGCCCGCCCGGCCGAGAACACCGTCCTGCTCACCATTGCCCACCGGCTGGCCGAGTCCGGTCTGACGGTGTTCGGCGAGCCGCCGGTCTTCGGCTGGTGGCGGGCCGAGGAGGGTGGTCCGGTCGCGGGAGCCTTCCTCCAGACCCCGCCGTTCGACCCCCGGCTCTCCTTCATGCCACCGGCCGCGGCCGCCGAGCTGGCGCTCGAACTTGCCGCCGCGGGGCCGGAGTTCACCACGGTGACCGGGGTCGGCGGGGAGGTCGAGGCGGTCCGCGCCTTCGCCGGGGCGTGGGCGGCCGCCACCGGCTCCGTGCAGTCCGTCCGCGCCGACGAACGGCTCTATCGGCTCGGCGAGTTGACCGACCCGCCGCGCCCGCCGGCCGGCCGTCACCGGCTGGCCGGGCCGGCCGACCGTGAGCTGGCGATCCGCTGGTACGAGGAGTTCCTGGTCGAGGCCAAGGTCGAACTCCCCGGCGTGCCAAGGGCGGTGGACGAGCGGATCGCGATCGGCGGCCTGCACCTGTGGGAGGTCGAAGGCCGCCCGGTCGCCCTGGCCGGCAGCAGCCCGATCATCGTCGGGATGTCCCGCATCGGCCCGGTCTACACCCCCGTGGAGAGCCGCGGCCGCGGCTACGGCACCGCCGTCACCGCCGCCACCTCGGCCCACCTCCTCGCCCGCGGCGCCACCGAGGTACTGCTCTACACGGACCTCGCCAACCCGACCAGCAACTCCATCTACCAGCAGATCGGCTATCTGCCGGTGGAGGACTCCCTGGAGGTGGACTTCCACCGGGGGTGATCGGCGGCAGCGCGCCATCCGTCCGCCCTTCACTCCCAGTCCCACCGGATCCCCAGCAGGCACGGCCGCAGCGCCGTGGCGACGAGGTGCACGCTGTGGTGCCCGTCGAGGGTGAGTTCCTCGGTCTCGTACGGGATGTCGCCCGGGGAGTGGAGGGCGAAGCGGTGGCAGCGGACGGGGAGGGCGGCGGGGTGGAAGGTGATCTGGAGGACGTACTGGCCCGCCCCGGCGTTGAAGCCGCGGACGTACTCGCAGCTGGGGTCGGGGGAGGGGGCGTCGTCGAAGCCGTAGCCGAGCAGATGGGTGTCGCCGGCGCGCAGCCGGCGGTCGAGGAGGAGTTCGGCGGCGAGCAGGTGGTGGGCCTGGTCGCGGCGGATGCGGCCGGGGCGGCAGTTCTCCTCGGTGCGGACGCCGACGCGGGTGATGTCGCTGCCCGGGTCGCCCTGGTAGAAGGCGAGGTAGCGGTCGATGCCGTCGTGGTGGGCGCGCAGGGCGTGTTGGGAGTCGCGGCGGGTGACCTGGCGGTCGGGGCCGACCCGGATGCGCTCGATGTGGGTGACGGTGTGCAGCCCGGTGTCGCGGGGGCCGGTGAGGGTGGCGAGCAGGTCGTCGACGGCCGCGGCGGGGGAGATGAGGTCGCGGTAGGGCCGTACGGGCGGGCCGGTCGGGGCGGGGCAGGCGGCGCGGCGGGGGCCGAGCAGCCGGGTGAGGGAGTGCTCGGGCAGGTTGAGGACCTCCTCCAGGGCGGCGACGGCGCGCAGTGACTCGGCGCGCTCGGGGCGGCGACGGCCCTGCTGCCAGTAGCTGAGGCTGGTGAGGCCGACGTTGACGCCGCGCAGCGCGAGGTGGCGGCGGACGCGGTGCAGCGCGAGGCCGCGGGCGGCGATCGCGGTGCGCAGGGCGAGGTGGAACGGGCCGGTGCGCAGGGCGGCGGCGAGGTCGGCTGGGTCGCTCTGGTGGATGGCGGCCTCCTGGGGCGGGCTGTGGGTGAACGGTCGGGCGTGCGCGGTCCGGCTTTTGACCGTGAATATTCACATCGGTGTGCGGGTTTGTCACCGGTCCTGCCCTGCCGCGCGGGGGTTCTCCGGGCGCCGTTCACATGCGCACCGTCCCGTTCACACCCGGATCCGGGGGCGTTGACCGGCTTCTGACGAGGCGCGATGCTCGGGGCCGCGATCCGGACCGCGCCCCCCCACAGCACCTCGCTCCATTCGTGCAAGGAGGCATTTCGCCATGCCAGTTCCACGGATACGGCTGCGCCGCGCGGTCTCACTGCTCGCCCTCGGTGTGCTGGGCCCGGCGCTCACCGCCGCGGTGGCGGCGCCCGCGGTGGCCGCCCCGGCGCAGTCCCCGGCCCAGGTCCGCGCCGCGCACCAGGTCCGCCCGGCGGCCGCTCCGGGCAGTACGGCCAACCTGGCCGGCACGTCCAAGACGCTCAACATCAGCATGCAGCAGCAACAGCAGACCAACTGGTGCTGGGCGGCGAGCGGGAACACCATCGCCACCTGGTTCGGCTACAACTACAGCCAGAACCAGTTCTGCAACGCCGCGTTCGGCCGCTCCGCCAACTCCGTCTGCCCCAACAACCAGGCCACCCTGGGCGATGTGCAGAACGGGCTGAACTGGGCCGGGATCAGGCCGGGTTCGTACGTCAGCGGGTACCTGAACTACAGCACCGTGCAGTCCGAGGTGAACGCCGACCGCCCGATCGAGACGCGCATCCAGTGGAGTTCGGGCGGCGGCCACATGCACGTCCTGTACGGCTACGACACCACGAACAACTGGGTCTACTGGGGCGACCCATGGCCGTCCAACTACCGCTACAACTGGGCGGATTACTGGTACTACGTGAGCAACGGCACGTTCTCCTGGACCCACTCCCTGTACCGGATCGGCGCGTGAGGGCGACCATGACCGAGACCACGAGCCGCCGTCGGGCCGCCACCGCCGCCGCCACCGCCCTGCTCACCGCCGGCCTCGCGCTGGCGCTCGCCCCGGCCGCGCACGCGGACACCCCGCAGGCCCAGGCCCAGGCCCCGGCCCCGGTGCCCGCCGCCGAGCTGGCGCAGGCCCGCGGCGCGGTGCAGGACCCGGCTGTCCTCGACAAGGTCGGCCACTTCTTCGCCCGCAAGGGCGTTCCGCCGACCCAGCAGCTGACCATCGGTGCCGCCGAGGAGGCGCGGGCGGCGAGCGCGGCCGCCCCGCGGCTGGCCGGCGACACCGTGCCGGTGTACGTCCTGGATCCGGCCTTCGTGGCCGGCGCCCCGGGCGCTCCGGTGGCGAAGGCCGAGTTCACCGCCAGCACGGTGGTCGCGGCGGACGGGCAGAGCGCCTCGGTCTGGACCGTCCGGCAGGGCGGGGGCTGGAAGGTGGTCAACATCGCCTCGGGCGCAGACGAGGGCGACTACGCGGCGAAGGCGGCGAACAGCGGCGGCGGCACCGCCTTCCGCGAGCCGCAGGTCAACGCCTGGTACGTGCTGCGCGACGGCCGGGTGCTGCCGCTGGACGACGAGGCCCGGCGTTCGGTGGGCGAGGGCGGGGTGACGCTGGCCGCGTACCAGCAGCTGGTGCACCAGCGGTACGGGGACAAGCTGCCCGGCTCGGCGTACGACCGGGACGGCAAGGGCGGCGGCTACCAGGCGGATCAGGCGGATCAGGCGGATCAGACGGACCGGACGGATCAGGCGGAGGCCGCAGTGGACACCGTGGCGTCGCAGTCCCCGGCGGGCTCGTCGGCGCTGCCGGCCGCGACGGCGGTCGCCGCCCTGGGGGTCACCGCGCTGGTGGGCGCGGGCGCCGTGCTGCGACGCAGGACGGGCGTCCGCCGCGGCTGACGGTGTGCGGGGTCCGGCCGCTCAGGCCGGGCCCCGCTATCCCCTTATAGAGAGGAGCGCATAGGAGGGGAGGCGCATATAAGGGGAGCCGCTCACGCCCCCGTGAACCCGCTCCCGGCAGCGCGAAGGCGCGCTCCACCAGCGTCGCGACCTCCCGCCCGTCGCCCGCCGCCCAGTGCGGCACCGCCTCGGTGGTGGCGGCGCCGATGGCGGCCGCGGTCCCACGCTCCGCGATGTGTCCTGGAAGTGCTGGTCCAGCACAAGGAATTGACGCAACGTTGATCTGGCGTTCGCCGCCCCGGGGCGGTAGTCCATGACTGTCGGTAGATACGATGTGGCAATCGGTCAGTGCTGGCCGACGTGTGCCGAGAGCGGAGAAGGGGTGGGGCGGCGGGAGCCGACCACGAGCCCGGCACCGGGAAAGGGGACCGGAGTGGCCGACGCGGACGACAGGCAGACGAGCGCCCAGGTGTGGGGTTCGGCGGTGGTGGTGGGCTCCGCGCTGGCCGTGGTGGCGGCCTATCTGATCAACGGCGCCGCGCTGGTGCTGGCGGTCGCCGGGGCCGAGACCCTGCTGCTGATGGTCTACGTCGCCCGCCGCTGGCGTGCGCTGCACGGCGGGCCGGCCCCGGTCCGGCACCGCCCGCGCCGCGGCACCCCGGACGCGGCGCACTGCGAGCGCTGCCGCCGGGCCCGCGAGGCGCTGGACGCCCGGCAGTCGCGCCCGGCGCCGACCGCACCGCAGCCGGCGGCCGGCCGCGAACCGCGCGAGGAGCCGAACCCCAAGCCCGCCGCGCACGACGCGCACCATCACACCCACGAGCCGTTCCGGGCCCCGGCCGCGCAGCCCGAGCCCGGCGCCGCCGACCACCCGCCGTACCCGCGCCGCCCCCAGCTCCGGGCCCCGTACGAGCGGCCGTGGACAGCGGAACGGGCGGCCGTCCGGTCCGTGGACCGTTCGGCCGCCCGTCGGGGTGCGCCGGGATCAGCCGGCCGTGCTGTACGCCACCAGTGAGACGCCGACGTACTGGACGATGAACGCCCCCAGGGTGAAGGCGTGGAACACCTCGTGGAACCCGAACCAGCGCGGTGAGGGGTTGGGCCGCTTGAGCCCGTACACCACGCCGCCGATGCTGTAGAGCACCCCGCCGACGACCATCAGCACCAGGACGGCGACCCCGCCGGCGTGCAGGAAGTCCGGCAGGAAGAAGGCCGCGGCCCAGCCCAGCGCGATGTACACCGGGGTGTAGAGCCAGCGTGGCGCGCCGACCCAGAACACCCGGAAGGCTATGCCGAGGAGCGCCCCGCCCCAGGCGACCCAGAGCAGTATCTGCTGGTTCGCGCCCTTGAGCAGCAGCATCGTGAACGGCGTGTAGGTGCCCGCGATGATCAGGAAGATGTTCGCGTGGTCCAGCCGGCGCAGCACGGCGTCCCCACGCGGGCCCCAGTCGAAGCGGTGGTACACCGCGCTGACCCCGAACAGCAGCCAGGCGGTGACCGAGTAGATCGCGCAGGCGATCTTGGCGGACGGGGAGTCGGCCAGGCAGATCAGCACGATCCCGGCGGCGACCGTGGCGGGGAACATCCCGGCGTGCAGCCAGCCGCGCCACTTCGGCTTGCTCTCCGTGAGTGCGCTCTCCGCGAGCACAGCAGCAGTCATGGGCAGGATGCTACCCGCTACCTACGGTCCCGTAGGTTACTCATTCGTAGGAAGTGGCGATCGTCACTCTTAGACGTTTTGGAGTAATTGAAGTGTGGCGCCGCGCACTCCGTCCGGGCCTTGGGTGGCATGTTACCGGCTAGTAATCATACTGGCTGTAGTAAAAGGTGCGTCAATTTCGCCGCTTCGCCCCGTTCAGGCCTTGAGGCCGGAGCTACGCTGCAAGAACCCTCAGACCCCCGCGACGCCTTCTCCCCGCCGAGATGGCGTGAAACGGAGCGATCGTGTCGTACGAGATCTCTGCTCTCAGCGCATCCGCGCCCACCCACCACAAGCAGCTGCTCGCTTGGGTGAGCGAGATCGCCGAGCTCACCCAGCCGGACCGCATCGAGTGGTGCGACGGTTCCGACGAGGAGTACCAGCGCCTCGCGGACCTGCTGGTGGCTCAGGGCACCTTCAAGAAGCTCAACGAGGAGAAGCGCCCCAACTCCTACTACGCCGCCTCGGACCCGTCCGACGTGGCGCGCGTGGAGGACCGCACCTTCATCTGCTCCGAGCAGGAGAAGGACGCCGGACCGACCAACCACTGGAAGGCCCCCGCCGAGATGCGGGAGATCTTCCAGGGCGAGCAAGGCCTCTTCCGCGGCGCGATGAAGGGCCGCACGATGTACGTCGTGCCCTTCTCGATGGGCCCGGTCGGCTCCCCGCTGGCCGCGTACGGCGTCGAGATCACCGACTCCGCCTACGTCGCCGTCTCCATGCGCGTGATGACCCGGATGGGCCAGGCCGTGCTGGACCAGCTCGGCGAGGACGGCGACTTCGTCAAGGCCGTGCACACCGTCGGCGCCCCGCTCGCCGAGGGCGAGGCCGACGTGGCGTGGCCGTGCAACAGCACCAAGTACATCTCGCACTTCCCGGAGACCAAGGAGATCTGGTCCTTCGGCTCGGGCTACGGCGGCAACGCCCTGCTCGGCAAGAAGTGCTACGCGCTGCGCATCGCCTCGACCATGGCCCGCGACGAGGGCTGGCTGGCCGAGCACATGCTCATCCTGAAGCTCACCCCGCCGAACGGCGAGGCCAAGTACGTCGCGGCCGCCTTCCCCTCGGCCTGTGGCAAGACCAACCTGGCCATGCTCCAGCCGACCGTCCCGGGCTGGAAGGTCGAGACCATCGGCGACGACATCGCCTGGATGCGCTTCGGCCAGGACGGCCGCCTCTACGCCATCAACCCCGAGGCCGGCTTCTTCGGCGTCGCCCCCGGCACCGGCGTGGACACCAACGCCAACGCCATCGAGACCCTCTGGGGCAACACCGTCTTCACCAACGTCGCCCTCACCGACGACGGCGACGTGTGGTGGGAGGGCCTCACCGAGGAGCCCCCGGCGCACCTGACCGACTGGCGCGGCAACGACTGGACCCCGGAGTCCGGCACCCCGGCCGCCCACCCGAACGCCCGCTTCGCCGTGCCGGCCGCGCAGTGCCCGACCATCGCCCCGGAGTGGGAGGACCCGGCGGGCGTGCCGATCTCGGCGATCCTGTTCGGCGGCCGCCGCGCCACCGCCGTCCCGCTGGTGACCGAGTCCTTCGACTGGCAGCACGGCGTCTTCCTCGGCGCCAACATCGCCTCCGAGAAGACCGCCGCCGCCGAGGGCACCGTCGGCGAGCTGCGCCGCGACCCGTTCGCGATGCTGCCGTTCTGCGGCTACAACATGGGTGACTACTTCGCCCACTGGCTGAAGGTCGGCGCCCAGGCCGACGCCGCCAAGCTGCCGAAGATCTACTACGTCAACTGGTTCCGCAAGAACGCCGAGGGCGCGTTCGTCTGGCCGGGCTACGGCGAGAACAGCCGCGTGCTGAAGTGGGTCGTCGAGCGCCTGGAGGGCACCGGCCAGGGCGTGGAGACCCCGATCGGCGTGCTGCCGACCGTGGAGGGCTTCGACCTCGGCGACCTGAAGCTGTCCCAGGAAGACCTCGACCTGCTCTTCACCGTGGACGCCGACATCTGGCGCCAGGAGGCCGCCCTCGTGCCGGCCCACCTGGAGACCTTCGGCGACCACACCCCCAAGGAGCTGTGGGACGAGTACCGGAACCTCGTCGCGCGTCTCGGCTGAGCCTGAGCCTCAGCCGCGACAACGGCGGGCGCGTGGCACGAACCGCGCGCCCCGCCGAGCGGCAGGACGGCCGGAGTTCCGCCGGGTGGTCTTCCCCGACCAAGGAGATCACCCGGGCCGGGACTCCGGCCGTAGTGTTTCCACGACCGGCACCGTTTCCATGACCGGCGCCGATTTCATGACCGGTGCCGTTTTCGCGACCGGCGCCGTTTTCGCGACCGGTGCTACGGCTGGACGTAACCGCCGAGGAAGTCGCCGATCCTGGTCACCGCTTCGGTGATCTCCTCCGCCCGGGGCAGCGTGACCAGCCGGAAGTGGTCCGGCTCGGGCCAGTTGAAGCCGGTGCCCTGGACCAGCAGGATGCGCTGGGAACGCAGCAGGTCGAGCACCATCCGGGCGTCGTCCCTGATCTTGTGGACCTTCGGGTCCAGCCGGGGGAAGGCGTACAGCGCGCCCTTGGGCTTGACGCAGCTGACCCCCGGGATCTGGTTGAGCAGCTCGTACGCGGCGTCGCGCGAGGCGAGCAGCCGGCCACCGGGCAGCACCAGGTCCTTGACCGACTGCCGTCCGCCGAGCGCCGCGGCCACCGCGTGCTGCGCGGGCATGTTGGCGCACAGCCGCATCGAGGCGAGCACGGTCAGGCCCTCGATGTAGCTGCGGGCCCGGCGCCGGTCGCCGGAGAGCACCATCCAGCCGGAGCGGAAGCCCGCCACCCGGTACGCCTTGGACAGGCCGTTGAAGGTGACGCAGAAGAGGTCCGGGGCCAGGGTGGCCAGCGGGACGTGCTCGGCGTCGTCGTAGAGGATCTTGTCGTAGATCTCGTCCGCGTAGACCACCAGCTGGTGCCGGCGGGCGATCTCCGCGATGCCCTCCAGCACCTCGCGCGGGTAGACCGCGCCGGTCGGGTTGTTCGGGTTGATCACCACGATGGCCCTGGTCCGGTCGGTCACCTTGGCCTCGATGTCGGCGAGGTCCGGGTACCACTCGGACTGCTCGTCGCAGCGGTAGTGCACCGCGGTGCCGCCGGCCAGCGAGACCGAGGCGGTCCACAGCGGGTAGTCCGGCGCCGGGACGAGCACCTCGTCGCCGTCGTCCAGCAGCGCCGTCATGGCCAGCTGGATCAGTTCGGAGACGCCGTTGCCGAGGAAGACGTCGTCGACGGAGAGGCCGTGCAGCCCGCGCTCCTCGTAGTGCATGACCACCGCGCGGCGGGCGGAGAGCAGGCCCTTGGAGTCGCCGTAGCCGTGGGCGTTGGCGAGGTTGCGCAGGATGTCCTGGAGGATCTCCGGGGGTGCCTCGAAACCGAAGGTGGCCGGGTTGCCGGTGTTGAGCTTGAGGATGCGGTGGCCCTGTTCCTCCAGCCGCATCGCCTCGTCGAGCACCGGGCCGCGGATGTCGTAGCAGACATTGGCGAGCTTGCTGGACTGGATGACCTGCATGTCCGCCTACTTTAGGGGTACGGACGGCGTACGGACGGCCCGTTCGACCGGTCTCCGGGAAGGCGCCCGGGAGGGTCTCGGAGGCCCCCTTGGATCGGCAGGCGATGGCCCCGGGCGGCCTTGTGAATCGGCGGCCGGATGTCCGGATTGCCCCCGTACGCGAGGAGCGCCGCCGCGCGGCTGTGGGGGAACGAGACGGACGGCACACCAGGGCGGGAGGATGTGGCCGGTGCGTCGGTCGAGGAGGGGGTGCGCCGGTGGTCCCGGTCGTGGTGGTGGCGGTGCTGGTCGGCCTGCTGGCGGCTCCGGTGCTGCGGGGGAGGATCGCCCGGTTCGCGGTGCCGGAGGGCGAGCCCTGGTGCGACGCCTGCCCGGCGTGCGGGCGACGAGTGCGCCTGCTGCCGCCGACCGGGCGCTGTCCGGGGTGTCGGCGGCGACTGGGCGCCGGGGCCTGGACGGTGGAGCCGGTCGCGGTGGCGGCCGCCGTCGCGGTGGCGTACGCGGCGGACCGGCTGCTGGTGGTGACCCTGGCGCTGGCCTGGGCGGCGGCGCTCGGCGTGGTGCTCGGCTTCGTCGACGCCCGGGTGCGCCGGCTGCCGTACCGGCTGACCACACCGCTGCTCGGCGGGGTGGCCGCGCTGTTGGTGAACGCGGCCCTGGCCGAGGCGGATCCGAGCGCGCTGCTGCGCTGCCTGCTGGTCGCGCTCGCCGTCGGGGCGGTGCTCGAACTCGCCGTCTGGCTGGGCGCGTTGGGCCCTGGGGACTCCCCGCTCGGGCTCGCCCTGGGTGCCCTGCTCGGCTGGTACGGCTGGTCGGTGGCGCTCGGCGGGCTGTTCGCCGCGGTGGTGCTCGCCGGGCTGTGGGCCACCCTGCGGGCGGCCGCCGCGCTGGCCCGCCGCCGGCCGGTGCGCGGGCTCACCCTCCCGGCCGGCCCGTTCCTGCTGCTCGGCGCGCTCACCGCGGTCCTGGCCCGGTGAGCGCCAGCCGGTGATGAGCGACAGCCGGTGATGAACGACAGCCGGCCGTGGAGGGGGAGGGAAACGGAAGGGCCCGCCGTACCGGTCGGGTACGACGGGCCCCGCCGCCGACGCGCGGGCCCCACCCTCAAGGGGCGGCGCGCCGGGGGGAGTTGAGCTTTGGTGGCCGGAGCCTGCTCTTGCCTTACGGCATCTTGTGGACGAACGGGCCGACCGTGTTGGAGAACGCGTTGCCGTTGTTGGCGTCCCAGTTGGTCGACCAGGTCATCGCGCCGCGAATGGTCGGCCACTTGGCCGGCGGCACGAAGCTCCCGCAGTTGTTGCCGGTGGCCAGGCAGTCCAGGGCGTTGTTCACCACGGTCGGGGAGACGTAGCCGCCGCCCGCCGCCTTGCTGGAGGCCGGGACGCCGATGCCCACCTGGTCCGGCCGCAGGCCGCCCTGGATCTGGGTGCAGACCTGCGAGGTGATGAAGTCGATGGTGCCCTGGGTGTAGACCTTGCCGTCGCAGCCGTTCATGCCGCCCGAGTTGTAGAACTGGGTGTTGACGACGGTGAGGATGTCCTTGGTGTTCAGCGCCAGCTGGAAGTAGGCGCCGGAGGTGTTGTACATCCCGATGGTCTCGGGGGCCATGGTCAGGATGAAGCCGGGGCCGACCTTGGCCTGGAGGGCGTGCAGCGCGTCGCCGAGCGGGCCGGCCTGGACGCCGTTCTCCAGGTCGACGTCGATGCCGTCGAAGCCGTAGTCCTTGATGATCGCGTAGGCGCTGTTGGTGAAGTTGGCGCCGGCGGTGGCGTTCCCGACGGTGATCGCGCCGTTCTGGCCGCCGATGGAGAGGACGACCTTCTTGCCGGCCGCCTGCTTGGCCTTGATGTCGGCGCGGAACTGGGCGTCGGTGTAGCCGCCGAGGGCCTTGGACAGGCCCGGGTCCAGGGTGAAGCTGATCGCGCCGGTCTGGGTCGGCACCGCGTCGGCGAAGGAGACCGCGATGATGTCGTACGCGCTCTGGACGTCGCTCAGGCGCTGCGCGGTCGAGCCGTTGTCGAAGTTCTGCCAGTAGCCGGTGACCGCGTGGGCGGGCAGGCCGGTCGGGGGCTTCGGGGTGGTGGTCGGCGTCGGCGTCGCGGTCTGGGTGGCCGTCGCGGTGGGGCTCGGGGTCGCCGTCTGGGTGGGGGTCGGCGTCGCGGTCGGCGTCGGGGAGGCGGTGGCCGTCGGCGTGGGGGTCGCGGTCGGCGACGGGGTGCCGGTGCCGCCGGGGCCGACCAGCGCGACGTCGTCCGCCAGGTAGGCGCTCTGGCCGTACCAGCCGTGCAGGTAGACGGTGACGCTGGTGGTGTTGGCCCCGGTGGTGAAGGTGCTGGACAGCTGGTTCCAGCTGTTCTGGTTCGACCAGACGGACGGGTCGGTGCCGCCGGTGCCGCGCGCCCCCAGGTAGACGTACGAGCCCTGGACCCAGGCGCTCAGCGTGTAGCTGGTGTTCGGCAGCACGCTGACGGTCTGGGTGCACTCGGCGGTGTCGCCGGCGCCCGGGGTGGCCTGGAGCGCGCCGGTGCCGGAGTGCACCGGGGAGGAGACGGTGGTCGCGGCGCCGGTGCAGGTCCAGCCCCCGAGCCCGCTGTCGAACCCGCCGTTGGCGACCAGGTTGCCGACCGCCGCGCTGGCGCCGCCGGCGAACAGGGCGAGGCCGCCGCCGGCCAGGGCGAGGGCGGTGGCACCGGCCGCGACGGCCGGGAGGGGGCTGCGCCGGCGCTTGTGCGACGGCTGGTTCAGCGTACGGGCCATGGGGCGACGCTCCTGGGGGAGGAGCGGCCGCCGCGGTGGGGGTCGCGGCGGCCGCGTGTGGGGGAGGGCTGTTGCGTCCGAGATGAGCCGGTGGGACGAGGGGAGGATTCGTTTCGTCCCGGATCAAAAGCTGGACTAGACCATTGCGGGTCGTCAAGCATCGGACGGACGGCTTACGGTTCCGTTAAGGATTCGGAGACCGTTCCGTGTCCGCGTCCCGGGCGCCCCGCGACACCCCTGCGGCCCGCCCGGACGACCCTCGACACACCTGTCGCGACAGACTTCGCACAGGACCGTGACAAGACTGCTACCTGCGGCTTTACCGGGCCCCTGTGCGCGGGAGTAGGCTGCGCCGGGGGCTGAGAGGCACCAGCTGTAACGAGTACGGAGGGGCCGGAAAGATGGGTCTGCGCGATGTCGCCGAACGGACGCCGGGGCTGCGCACCCTGCTCGGCGGGATGTACCGGCTCTACGGCCGACGGGTGGAGGTCCACCTCGCGCGCACCCCGCGCCACATCGGCGTGATCCTGGACGGCAACCGCCGCTGGGCCAAGGCCACCGGCGGCTCCACCGCCTACGGCCACCAGCGCGGCGCCGACAAGATCAGCGAGTTCCTCGGCTGGTGCGACGAGACCCACGTCAAGGTCGTCACCCTCTGGATGCTCTCCACCGACAACCTGGACCGCCCGGCCGACGAGCTCGTCCCGCTGCTCGGCATCATCGAGGACGCCGTCACCGGCCTGGCCGCCGCCCGCCGCTGGAAGGTCAACCCGGTCGGCGCGCTGGACCTGCTCCCGCAGCACACCGCCGACGTGCTCAAGCGGGCCGCCGAACAGACCGCCGACATCGACGGGATCACCGTCAACGTCGCGGTCGGCTACGGCGGCCGGCACGAGATCGCCGACGCCGTCCGCTCGCTGCTCCAGGAACAGGCCGGACGCGGCACCTCGATCGAGGAACTGGCCGAGATCCTGACCGTCGAGCACATCTCCGAGCACCTCTACACCCGCGACCAGCCCGACCCGGACCTGATCATCCGCACCTCGGGCGAGCAGCGGTTGTCCGGCTTCCTGCTCTGGCAGAGCGCGCACAGCGAGTTCTACTTCTGCGAGGCGTACTGGCCGGCCTTCCGCAAGGTCGACTTCCTGCGCGCGCTGCGCGCCTACGAGCAGCGCAACCGGCGGATGGGTCTGTAACAGCCGGGGCCGCGCGGGGAAATGACCGCCGTAGGCGGGGCCTACCCGGTGCCCGCGCGCGGCCAAACGTTCACCGGCAATGATCCGTCAGTTCTCCCGGGGCGCGAATGCACCGTTCCCCGCCTGGGAATACTCCACTCAGTCCGGCCCCGAGGCCACCGGGGCAGCGGGGGCCGGCTGGACGCGGATGACGCAGGGTCATCCGCTCTGGAGGCCTAGTGGTCAGTTCCAAGAGCCGCCGGACACCAGACCGGCGCACGTACGTTCTCGACACCAGCGTGCTCCTGGCGGACCCGCTCGCCATGACCCGCTTCGAGGAGCACGAGGTCGTCCTTCCGGTGGTGGTCGTCACCGAGCTGGAAGCCAAGCGGCACCACCCGGAGCTGGGCTACTTCGCCCGCCAGGCGCTGCGGCTGCTCGACGACTACCGCATCCGCCACGGCCGGCTCGACGAGCCGATCCCGGTCGGTGAGCTCGGCGGCACCATCCGGGTCGAGCTCAACCACTCCGACGTGTCGATACTGCCGGTCGGCTACCGGGCCGGCGGCGGCGAGGCGGACACCCGGATCCTCGCGGTCGCCCGCAACCTCCAGGCCGAGGGCTACGACGTCACCGTCGTGTCCAAGGACCTGCCGCTGCGGATCAAGGCCAGTTCGGTGGGCCTGCTCGCCGAGGAGTACCGGGCGGAGCTGGCGATCACCTCCGGCTGGACGGGCATGTCCGAACTGCACGTCCCGGCCGACCAGGTGGACGCGCTGTTCGCGGCCGGCCACGACGTGGGGGTGGACGTCGACGGCGCCACCGAGCTGCCCGTCCACACCGGGCTGGTGCTGACCTCGGAACGCGGCCGCGCGCTCGGCCGGGTCACCGGCGACGGCCGGGTGCGGCTGGTGCGCGGCGAGCGCGAGGCGTTCGGGCTGCGCGGGCGCAGCGCCGAGCAGCGGGTGGCGCTGGACCTGCTGCTCGACCCGGAGGTCGGCATCGTCTCGATGGGCGGCCGGGCCGGCACCGGCAAGTCGGCGCTGGCGCTGTGCGCGGGGCTGGAAGCGGTGCTGGAGCGCAGGCAGCACCGCAAGGTGATGGTCTTCCGGCCGCTGTACGCGGTCGGCGGCCAGGAGCTCGGCTACCTGCCGGGCAGCGAGGCGGAGAAGATGGGCCCCTGGGCCCAGGCGGTCTTCGACACCCTCTCCGCCGTCACCACTCCGGACGTGATCGAGGAGGTCATCGCCCGCGGGATGCTGGAGGTGCTGCCGCTGACCCACATCCGGGGGCGCTCGCTGCACGACGCCTTCGTGATCGTGGACGAGGCGCAGTCGCTGGAGCGGAACGTCCTGCTGACGGTGTTGTCCCGGATCGGCCAGGGCTCGCGGGTGGTGCTCACCCACGACGTGGCGCAGCGGGACAACCTCCGGGTGGGCCGCTACGACGGCGTGGTGGCGGTGGTGGAGAAGCTGAAGGGTCATCCGCTCTTCGCCCACATCACGCTCACCCGCTCGGAGCGTTCGCCGATCGCGGCGCTGGTCACGGAGATGCTGGAGGACATCAACCCGTGATCCGTCCCTGATCAGGGCATAGTCGGACAATACGGTCAACTCGCGGTCCGGGGCCCGTTCCTGAGGGAGTGGGCCCCATCCGTTTCATCACATCGAGTGCTTTCCGTTCGGGGAACCGTCGCACGGTGAATGTGACATGCGCCACGCGAGCGGGAATTGCGTCGACCGCACCCGGTGCGGCATGGTGAGGGTTCTGTCAGGCCCCGCGTACGGCGCGGCAGGGCTTCCGGACTCTGGAAGTCCGGCCCCGGAAGGTCCGCCAACTCCGGTCGGTGGACACACAATTGAAGACCGTTGAGCCGTACGCCGCCCGATTCCAACGCCCGGTCGCCTCACCTCGGCCGGACGCCGGGCCAGCACCTCCCGTGACCAGAGCACCGTGCGGAGGTCCGTGCCAAGGGGCATCTTGCGCCCGTACGGTCACGCGTGGGCGATGCTGGAAGGAATCCATGTGACTCGGATCTCGGTCCGGGGAGTCGCTGTGGCCTCCGCCACCGCCGTCACCGCTGTCGGTGCCGTCGTGGGTATGGCCTCGGGCAGCGAGGGCAAGACGACGCAGACGGTCGATGTCGCCGGCGCGACCCTGCTTGCCGAAGTCCCCTCTGGCGCCCAGGCGCAGACCATCAGTGACAACATCGGCCAGCAGGCATCCGCCCAGCAGGCCTCCGCCGACGCTGCCGCCAAGGCCGCCGCGGAGCAGAAGGCCGCCGAGGAGGCCGCGCGCCAGCAGGCCGCCGCGGACGCCCAGGCGAAGGCCGACGCTCAGGCCAAGGCCGACGCGGAGAAGGCCGAGGCGGACAAGGCCGCCAAGGCCGCGGACGAGAAGCGGAAGGCCGACGAGGCCGCCGCCAACCGCTCCAAGTCGCGTTCGGCGATGACCGCGGTCGACGACAGCGCGCCGGCCGTCTCGGTCAGCCCCGGCTCGGTCCAGGACCTGGCCCGGCAGATCGTCGGCAACGACGCGCAGTTCCAGTGCTTCAGCCAGATCGTGAAGCGCGAGAGCGGCTGGGACTACACCGCGACCAACAAGAGCTCGGGTGCGTACGGCCTGGTCCAGGCGCTGCCCGGGAACAAGATGGCCTCGGCCGGTGCCGACTGGCGCACCAACCCGGGCACCCAGATCAAGTGGGGCCTGAGCTACATGAACAGCCGCTACGGCAGCCCCTGTGGCGCGTGGTCGTTCTGGCAGGCCCACCAGTGGTACTAGGAACCGCCGCGGCGTAGCCGCGCGGTTCATCGCGGCCCCCGGCCGTTCGCCCCTTCCCGGGCGGACGGCCGGGGGCCGCGGCGTTCTCCGGCGCGGGTGCGCCGGAGTGCGCGGTGTCGGGGCGGACCGCGCCGCCCGGGCCGCGCTGACCAGTGCGCCCTCGGGCGGTGCGGCCCTGTTGCGGACGCGGGGCGCGGGAAGGGGTCCTGGTTGCCTTCCGCGCCGACCGGTCCGCCGGCAGTTGGCCGTGGGGCGACCTCGGGTGTTCGGCTCCGGGGTCTCGTCCCGACTCCTCCCCAGCGAAGTCTGTCCGAAACCAGATGGAACATGGCGGTTTGTCCGGTTCATCAGGATGGATGGTTCGAGTCGAACAGGCCGGCGATCGGACTCACCACGCCCTCGCCGGGTAGCGTCATCCCCGACGGCCGCGGCGGGAAGCGCGGCGTACCGCCTGGCACGGCGGGTTCGGCAGGGGAGTGGTGGTACCGAGGATGGCGCGGGGCGGAAAGGCCTTCAAGGCCGTGGCCAAGGGCATGGCCGTGGTGGCGAGCGCGGCCGCCGTGATCGAACGGAGACGGCGCGCCGCGATGGCGGCCGACCCCCATGAGTCGGCCGTCCCGGCGCTGACGGACGGTTTCGTCCCGGCGCCGGCCGAGGCGATCGGCCTGGCCGCCGGCCCGGTACCCGTCCCGCGGACGGACCCGGCCCCGGCGGTGCTGCCGGCGGACGTGGCGGTGCCCGCGGACCCGGTGGCCGAGGAGGCCCCGCCGTCCGCCGTGGAGGCCCCGGCCGCCCCGCCCGTACCGGTCTCGCACGCCGGGCTCGGCCGGGAGTACCACCCGGGCCGGCCGGCCACGCCCGCCGAGGCGGTGCCGTGGGGTCTGCGGGTGGCCGCCGAGTCGACCTGGCGGCTGCTGCTGCTGGGCGCCGCGCTCTACGTCCTCTTCTACGTGGTCGACATGCTGCGGCTGGTCGCCTTCTCGGTGCTGGCCTCGCTGCTGATCACCGCGCTGCTGGAGCCCTCGGTCTCCTGGCTGCGCCGGCGCGGGGTGCCGCGCTCGCTGGCGGCGGGCGGGGTGTTCCTGAGCGGTCTGGCCGGAATCGGCCTGGTTGGCTGGTTCGTGGTCTGGCAGGTGACGACCAACCTCTCGGACGTCACCACCCAGGTGAAGACCGGCGTCAACCAGCTGCGGGACTGGATGGTCACCGGGCCGCTGCACCTGACCCAGCAGCAGATCACCGACTTCGCCAACCAGATCACCAAGGCGATCACCACCAACACCGATCAGCTCACCTCGGCCTCGATCACCGGCGCGCAGATCGCCGTCGAGATCCTGACCGCGCTGCTGATGACCTTCTTCACCACCTTCTTCTTCCTCTACGACGGCGCGAAGATCTGGAACTGGGCGCTGCGCGGACTGCCCCGGCAGTCCCGCTTCGCGATGGCCGGGGCCGGTCCGAAGGCGTGGACGACGCTCACCGCGTACGTGCGCGGGACGGTCTGCGTGGCCTTCATCGACGCGGTCTGCATCGGCATCGGTGTGGACGTGCTCGGGGTGCCGCTGGCGATGCCGATGGCCGTGATCATCTTCCTGGGCGCCTTCGTCCCGCTGGTCGGCGCGCTGATCACCGGCACCGTCGCGGTGCTGATCGCGCTGGTCACCCAGGGGCCGTGGACGGCGCTGATGGTGCTGGTGGTGCTGGTGGTGGTGATGCAGGTGGAGAGCCACATCCTCCAGCCGCTGATCCTCGGCCGGGCCGTACGGGTGCACCCGCTCGGCGTGGTGCTGGGCGTCGCGGCCGGCGGCATCATCGGCGGCATCGGCGGCGCGGTGGTCGCCGTCCCGCTGATCGCGGTGATCAACACCGTGGTCGGCCACCTGCGTCGGCGCAACGAGGCCGGTCAGGCCGTCTTCACCGCGCTGGAGGCCGCCCGCGAGGCCGCCGAGCGCACCGCGGCCGCCCCGGCGTCCGCGCGGTCGCGGCCCGCGGCCGAGTAGCGGGGGCGTATGCACGGGAACGGGCCCCGTCCGGACAGATGTCCGGACGGGGCCCGTTCCCGTGGAGCGTGCGTCAGCCGTTGACGGCGGCCAGGGCGGCCTCGGAGTCGAGGACACCGGCCACGGCCTGGAGGACGGCGGCGATCTTCATCGAGGCCTGGACGACCTCGCGCTCGACGCCGGCCTTGCGCAGGACGGCCTCGTGCGAGTCGAGGCACTGGCCGCAGCCGTTGATGGCCGAGACCGCGAAGCACCAGAGCTCGAAGTCGACCTTCTCGACGCCCGGGGTGCCGATGATGTTCATCCGCAGACCGGCCCGCATCGTGCTGTACTCCTTGTCGGAGAGCAGATGCAGCGTCCGGTAGTAGACGTTGTTCATCCCCATGATCGCGGCCGCGCCCTTGGCGGCGGTGTACGCCTCCGGGGAGAGGTTGGCCTTGGCCTCGGGCTCCAGCTCGCGCAGCAGGCCGGGGCTGCGGGTGGCCATCGCGCAGGACAGCACGGTGCCCCAGAGCTGCTGGGCCGGGAGGTCGGAGTTGCCGATGACCGAGCCCAGGTTGAGCTTGAGGTCCTTGGCGTAGTCCGGGAGGGCGGCCTTCAGGTCGTCGAGAGCCATGGGTCAGCCCGCCAGCAGGGCCTGGGCGTCGAGGGTGTCCTCGCCCTTGCTCCAGTTGCACGGGCACAGCTCGTCGGTCTGGAGGGCGTCCAGCACCCGCAGGACCTCCTTGGGGTTACGGCCGACGGAGCCGGCGGTCACCATGACGAACTGGATCTCGTTGTTCGGGTCGACGATGAAGACGGCGCGCTGGGCGGTGCCGTCCTCGTTCTCGACGCCGCAGTCGCGCATCAGGTCGTGCTTGATGTCGGCCAGCATCGGGAAGGGCAGGTCGCGCAGGTCCTTGTGGTCCTTGCGCCAGGCGTGGTGCACGAACTCGGAGTCGCCGGAGACGCCGAGGATCTGGGCGTCACGGTCGGCGAACTCGTCGTTCAGCTTGCCGAACGCGGCGATCTCGGTCGGGCAGACGAAGGTGAAGTCCATCGGCCAGAAGAAGACGACCTTCCACTTGCCCTCGTAGGACTTGTGGTTGATGTCGGCGAAGGCGCTCGCGGCGTCCAGGTCGACACAGGCCTTGAGGTCGAACTCGGGGAACTTGTCACCAATCGTGAGCACGTTCGCTTCTCCTGAAATAGATGAGGGGAGTTTGTCCGGATTCCGAACAACACCCACCATTCCACATCGTGGACTGATCAGGGAAATAGCTAGACTGGATGTGTCTGATCGGAGATTGCTATCAGTACTGAATCCCCCAAGTCGCGGCCGGGCCCCCGCAAGAGCGCCGGCGCCAAGATCGAACCGACTGTGGCGAGCGCCACAGCGCGCAGCCCGCGCACCCCGACCGTCGCCCAGCTGAAGGCGTTCGTCGCGGTGGCCGAGCACCGGCACTTCCGGGAGGCCGCCGCGGCCACCGGGACCAGCCAGCCCGCGCTGTCCGGGGCGGTCGCGGCGCTGGAGGAGGCGCTGGGCGCGCAACTGGTCGAGCGTACGACGCGCAAGGTGATCGTCACACCGCTGGGGGAGCGGGTGCACCGGCACGCCCGTCGGGTGCTCGCCTCGCTCCAGGCCCTCACCGAGGAGGTCGAGGCCGCCCGCCGCCCCTTCACCGGGCCGCTGCACCTGGGCGTCATCCCGACCGTCGCGCCCTATCTGCTGCCCACCGTGCTGCGGCTGGTGCGCGACCGCTTCCCGGAGCTGGAGCCGCACGTCCACGAGGAGCGCACCTCCTCGCTGCTGGAAGGCCTGGCCTCCGGGCGGCTGGACGTCCTGCTGCTCGCGCTGCCGGCCGGCGGAGCCTCGCCGACCAGGGACATCCCGCTGTTCGACGAGGACTTCGTGCTGCTCACCCCGCCCGGCCACCCGCTCGCCGGGCGGATCGACGTGCCGCGCGACGTGCTGCTCGACCTGGACGTGCTGCTGCTGGAGGAGGGCCACTGCCTGCGTGACCAGGCGCTGGACATCTGCCGCGAGGTCGGCGCCGACCCGGTGGGCTCGTCCACCCGCGCGGCCGGGCTGGCCACCTTGGTCCAGCTGGTCGCCGGCGGCCTCGGGGTGACCCTGCTGCCGGCCACCGCGCTGGACGTCGAGGCCGGTCGTACCGACCGGCTGGCCGCCGTCCGCTTCGCCTCCCCCTCCCCGGGGCGCCGGATCGGGCTGGCCGTCCGGCCGGGCTCGGCCCGCAGCGCCGAGTACGAGCGCTTCGCGGCCGCGCTGCGGGAGGTGCTGGTCGAGCTGCCGGTGCGGATCGTCAGCTGACCGCCGCTCCGCCGAGGCAGAGCCCGACGGCGGTGGTCACCAGCAGGTCGAGGGCGCGCAGGGTGTCCGGGTCGGTCGGCTCGCCGGGGGTGCGCTGCGCCAGGTGGCGGCCGGTCAGGCCGTCGAAGCCGGCCAGGAAGAAGATCGCGACCTCCCGGGCGGGCAGGGCGAGCCGGATGCCGTGGGCGTCGGCCAGCGCGCCGAGCATCTCGGCCGCGGTGCCCTCCAGCCCGCGCTGCATCGCCGACATGATCTCCTGGAGGTCCGGGTCGCGCATGGCCAGCGTGCCGAACTCGGCGAGCAGCTCGCAACGCCCGTCCGCCCTGGTCGAGTTCTGCCACAGGGCGTGGACCAGGGTGCGGACCTGCTCCCCGAACGGTCCGTCACCGGGGTCGACGGCGCGGACGCTGTCGACGAAGTCGGCGGTCAGCTGCTCCACCACGGCCCGGTAGAGGTCCTTCTTGGTGCCGAAGGTGTAGTGCACCGTCGCCTGTGCCACGCCCAGCTCGGCCGCGATCGCGCGGGTGCTGCCGGCCGCGACCCCTTCCCTGGCCATCAGATCGAGGGCTGCCTGGACCAGCTGCGGGCGGCGTTCGGAGGCGGGGACATGAGCCATTGGGTCAGGGTATCGCCACGGGCGGGCAACTGCGTCGATCGATCTTGTCGCGCAATCCTGTCGCGCAACTTTGTCATGTGACAATGTTGGCCTTACGGTGGTCCCGACACCTCCGCGACGACCCCGAGGACCGCCGATGGCCACCTGCCTGTACCGATTGGGCCGCTTCGGCTTCCGCCGAAGGCGCGCCGTGCTGGCCGTCTGGATTGCCCTGCTGATCGCCCTGGGTGGCGCCGCGGGCGCCTTCGCCGGCAAGACCAGCGACGAGTTCCGGGTCCCCGGCACCGAGGCACAGACCACCCTGGACAGGATCAAGGGCGCCTTCCCGGAGCAGGACCACGGCTCCGCCCAGGTCGTCTTCGCCGCCTCCGCCCCCGGCGGCGTCACCGCGCCGGAGGCGGGCCGGGCGGTCAGCGAGGCGGTCGCCCGGATCGCCGCCGTCCCGGGCGTGGCCGCGGTGCCCGACCCGTACGCCACCGGCGCCGTCTCACCCGACGGCAAGGTCGCGATCGCCCTGGTCTCCTTCGACCACCGGCTCGCCGACATCACCGAGCAGCAGCGCGAGGCCGTCAAGGCCGCCGCCGAACCGGCCCGCGCGGCCGGGCTGGAGGTCGCCGCAGGCGGCGACGCGTACAACAAGATGGCCCAGGTCGAAGGCGGCTCCGAGTCGATCGGCCTGGCGGTGGCCGGGGCGGTGCTGGTGATCACCCTGGGCACGCTGGTCGCCGCCGGGATGCCGCTGCTGACCGCCCTGGTCGGGATCGGCGTGGCGCTCTCCGGGATCTGGGCCCTGACCGGCTCGTTCGAGATCCTCACCGCCGCCCCGGTGCTCGCCCTGATGGTCGGCCTCGCGGTCGGCATCGACTACGCGCTGTTCATCGTCTCCCGGCACCGCCGCCACCTGGCCGAGGGCCTGGAACCCGAGGAGGCCGCCGCCCGCGCCACCGCGACCGCCGGCAGCGCCGTCGTCTTCGCCGGCCTGACCGTGGTCGTGGCGCTCGCCGGGCTCGCCGTCGCCGGCGTCCCGTTCCTGACCGTGATGGGCCTGGTCGCCTCCGGTGCCGTCGTGGTGGCCGTCCTGGTGGCGATCACCCTGCTGCCCGCGCTGCTCGGCTTCGCCGGCCGCTCGATCGACCGGCTGCCGGTGTGGAAGCGGGCGCTGCGCACCGGCGGCCGCACCACCCTGGGCGAGCGCTGGGGCCGCTTCGTGGTCCGCCGTCCGCTGGCCGTCCTGCTCACCGGGCTGGCCGCGCTGGGCGTCCTCGCGGTGCCCGCCGCGAGCCTGTCCCTCGGCCTGCCGGGCGGCGGTTCGCAGGCCGCAGGGACGGACCCGCGCAAGGCGTACGACCTGGTCGGCGAGAGCTTCGGGCCCGGCTTCAACGCGCCGCTGGTGGTCGTCGTGGACGCCCACGGGGCGCCGCAGCCCGAGCAGGCGGTGCGCGAGGTGGCGGCGAAGTTGCAGACCCTGAAGGGCGTCCGGACGCTGCTGCCGCCGGCCGTCGACGCGGCGAGCGGGACGGCCCTGGTGACCGTCATCCCGCAGACCGGCCCGGACCACGAGGACACCAGGGCGCTGGTCAACGAGATCCGCGACCAGCGCGAGGAGCTGAGGTCCGCCACCGGCGCGGGCATCGCCGTCACCGGCACCACGGCCGCCAACATCGACGTCTCCACCAAGCTCGGCCAGGCGCTGCCGCCGTTCGTCGCGGTGATCGTCGGCATCGCGCTGGTGCTGCTCGCGCTGGCGTTCCGCTCGGTGCTCGTCCCGCTCAAGGCGGTGGTCGGCTTCCTGCTCAGCATCCTGGCCTCGACCGGCGCCGTGGTCGCGGTCTACCAGTGGGGCTGGCTGGACGGCCTGATCGACGTGCCGAAGGTCGGGCCGGTGGTGAGCTTCCTGCCGATCCTGCTGATCAGCGTGCTGTTCGGGCTGGCGATGGACTACGAGCTGTTCCTGGTCTCCGGGATGAAGGAGCAGTACGTCCACGGCATGGCGCCGCGCGAGGCCGTCGTGGCCGGTGTGCGGGGCGGCGCCCGGGTGGTCACGGCCGCCGCGCTGATCATGGTCTCGGTGTTCGGCTCGTTCGTCCTCGGCGACGACCCGATCGTCCAGCCGATCGGCTTCGCCCTCGCGGTGGGCGTGCTGGTGGACGCCTTCCTGGTGCGGATGGCGCTGGTGCCGGCCGCGATGGCGCTGTTCGGCCGGGCCGCCTGGTGGTTCCCGAAGCGGCTGGAGAAGGTCGTGCCGAACGTCGATATGGAGGGCGAGCAGCTGATCGCCGCGCTGGAGGAGCAGCCGGCGAAGGAGCCCGCCCGGGTGTAGCGAAGTGCGGTGCCCGGCGGGATCCCGTCCCGCCGGGCACCGTCACGTCTCTGCGACCGTCACGCCCGTACGACCGTCACGTCCGTACGGGCAGCCGCTGCTCGAACCAGACGACCTTGCCGGTGCCCAGCCGGGTCGCACCCCAGCGGTCCGCGCACCGGGCCACTATCTGGAGCCCGCGCCCGCGCTCGTCCTCCGGCCCGGTACGGCGCGGGCGCGGCAGCAGCGGGCTGTCGTCGCCGACCTCGCAGCGCAGCCGGGTGGTGCGCACCAGGCTCAGGGTGACCGGCCGGGTCGCGTGCTGGACGGCGTTGGTGACCAGCTCGCTGACCATCAGCTCGGTCGCCTCGCAGAGCTCGTCCAGCCCCCAGCGGCGCAGCGTGTGGGCGGCCAGCCGGCGGGCCCGGCCCGGCGTCTCGTTGCGCGGCTGGAGGTACCAGTGCGCGACGTCCCCGGCCGGGATGCCGTCGAAGCAGGCGCCGAGCAGGGCGATGTCGTCGCCGCGGTCGCCGGGCGGCAGGATGCGCAGCGCCTCCTGGCACAGCTGCTCGGGGGCCTGCCAGCGGGCGGCGGCGATCCGGGCGCGCAGCACCTCCAGGCCGTCGCTGATCGGGCGGGTGCGGGTCTCCACCAGCCCGTCGGTGAACAGCAGCAGCGCCGAGCCGGGCGGCGCGGGCAGCTCGACGGAGTTGAAGTCCACCCCGCCGACGCCGATCGGCGCCCCGGAGTCCAGCTCGACCAGCTCGGCGGTGCCGTCCGGGCGGACCAGCACCGGCGGGACGTGCCCGGCGTTGGCCATCACCACCCGGTTGGCGATCGGGTCGTACACCGCGTAGATGCAGGTGGCCAGGTGCTGTTCGCGGCCGAGCCGCTGGGCCTGCTCGTCCAGGTGGTAGAGCACCTCGTGCGGCGGCAGGTCGAGGGCGGCCAGGGTCTGGGCGCTGGTGCGCAGCTGGCCCATGATGGCGGCCGAGGTGAGCGAGTGGCCCATCACGTCGCCGACGATCAGGGCGACCCGGTTGCCGGGGAGCGGGACGGCGTCGTACCAGTCCCCGCCGACCTGCGCGCCGCGCTCACCGGGCAGGTAGCGCTGGGCGATCCGGACGCCGTGCGACTGCGGCAGCCGCAGCGGCAGCATGCTGCGCTGGAGCTCGTTGGCGATCTCCCACTCGCGGGCGTAGCGCAGCGCGGTGTCCACGGCCAGCCCGGCCTGGGTGGCGAGGTGCGCGGCGGTCGCGGTGTCCGCCGCGTCGAAGACCGGGCGGCCGGTGCGTTCGGGAGGGCGGCGGATCAGTATCAACAGCCCGAGGACGGCCTTGCGGCCGCGCAGCGGCAGGGCGAGCACGGAGGTGCCGGCGGCCAGCCGGGCCACCCCGCGGGTGCCGTACAGCTCGCGCAGCAGGGTCTCGGTGCGCTCGGCGCCGGGGGTGCCGAGGACGGCCGCCTCGGCGGGGCGCCGGCTCAGCAGGGCGTGGGCGAGCGCCCCGCCGCGGGTCACCGGGGTGGCCGGGCCGCCGTCGGCGGTCGAGCGGGCGCCGTAGCGGGAGCGCCGCCGGTCGTCCAGGCCGCTCGGGCGGCCGCGGCGGCCGATCCGGGTGCCGGTGCTGTGGTGTATCCGCAGCTCCTCCGGGAAGCCGGGCTCGCGTTCGACGTTGGGCAGCGGGTCGCGCAGGTGGACGACGGCGGCGTCGGCGAGCGTCGGGACCAGCACCCGGCCGATGTTGCGCAGCGTCGCGGCCAGGTCGAGGGCGCTGTTGATCCGCCGGGTCGCCGAGTCGAGGTAGCCGAGGCGGTCCGCCATCTCGGCGCGCTCCGGGCGCCCGGCCGGCCGCCTCGCCGCAGCCGTGGCCGTCGTCGCCGTGGCGGTCGTCGCCGGGGCGGCCGGGGCCGCCGGGACCTGGCGGCGCTGACCCGGGACGGCGGGCGGCTGCTCCGCCTCGGTCTTGAGCTGGTCGCGCACGGCTGCCTGTCCTGGATTCGGTGTGGTCGGTGAGCTGTTCTGTTGCCCCGCCCGCGGGTGCGGCCGGTCCTGTCCCGCTTCGATCAGCCGACGCGTCGACAGCACAGGAACAGCTGTTCCTCCGGCGGCAGCGAGGTACTGGCCGGCGCGTACGGATGCCCCGAGCACTCCTCGACGGCGAAGCCGGCCGAGACCAGAACCCGCTCCAGATCCTCCCTCAGATACCCACTGATCCGCAGCTCTCTGCCAAGGAACGGAAGCGGAACGTGATCCAGGTCCGCCTCGACCATACCGAGCGCCAGCAGCCCACCCGGCCGCAGGAGTTCGCGCAGCCTTCCCAGCGCGGTCGGGATCTCGTCCTGCGGCAGCAGGATGAGGGAGAAGAACGCGGTCACGGCGGCGTACCGGCCCCGGCCGTCCGGCCCCAGCTCGGGGGCGTTCCAGACCCGGGCCGCGCGTTCGGTGGCCAGATCGTACAGGTCGATCCGGTGGAAGACCGGCGGAAAGCCGCCGGGGAAGGCGGCCCTGCGGGCCAGCGCGAGCATCCCGTCGGAGAGGTCGGCCCCGGTCACCCGCAGACCGGCCGCGGCCAGCTGGCGGACGGTCGGGTCGCCGGTGCCGCAGCCCACGTCCAGCACCCGGTCGCCGGGTGCGAGCCCGGCGAGCAGTTGCCGGACGCAGGCCAGCTGGCCGTCCTTGGCGGGGAAGGCCTCGCCGTACTCGGTGCCGATGGTGTCGAAGGCGACCGCCTGGAGGGCCCGGACCGCCCGGCGGCGCCGTACCTCGGGCTCGTCGTCCCCGGCGTCCTCGCCGACCGGGAACGGGTCCGATATCTGTCCGGTCGTCACGTTGTGAGGCACCCTTCCACCCGTGGCCTCCGGTGGCTCCTCCGCGGCCCCGAGGGCCGCTGCCGGTGGCGGTACGTCACGCACGCCGCACCACGTGGCCGGACTTCGCACCCCGACGGGCTTCCGGCAGACACTCGTGTGCGTACTGGCATCTGAGAATATGCGCGATCACTGGACCGTGGGGTCCCTTTCCGGCCAACTCGCCGTGCTCGGGTCGGCGTGGTCAGGGTTGTGGAAGCACGAGGTTGCGAGCTGGGTTGCGCGCCGGGCTCCGCGCGCCGGACGAGGCGCCACGGCAGCGTCGATGACCTGCGGTTTCGCCGATGGTCGGGCCGACTATCTGACGTTTATCGAACGTCAATCGGCGCGGTGCAGAGTGGTCTCAGCGCCGGGGAAGCGTTGAGGGCGTTCCCGCAGCCGGGGGGCTGCGGGAACGCCGACGCGCGGAACGGGGGAGGTTCTCCGCGGGGGGAGCGGAGACCTCACGGCGCGGGGGGAGGGAAGGGCTCGGTGTGCTGCTGGGAGATGAGGTCCGCCACGGGGGAGGCCTCGGGCACACCGAGCCGTGTGAAGATCGCGTGGGCCTCCTGGAGGCACGCGAGTCCGCGGGCCGGCTGGGCGAGCGCCAACAGCGCCTCGCCTAGCGCGGCGTTCGCCAGGCCCTGGCAGTAGGCGGAGTCCAGCTCCTGGGCGATCGCCAGGGACTCGCCGGCGGCCTCGGCGGCCTCGGCGGGCTGCCCGGCGGCGAGCAGGGCGGTGGCGAGGCGGGCCAGGGTGTAGCCCTCCCAGAGAGGGTTCTGGTGGGACTGGTAGAGGCGGTGTGCCTCGCGCAGGTGGGGGATGGCTTCGAGGCCGGAGAGCACCACGCCCAGCTGGTAGAGGGTCTGGGCGAGCAGCGGGCCGTTGTCGGACTGCCGTGCGGCGGCGACGCCCTCGCCGGCCGACCGGATCGCCGTCTCGGTCATGCCGAGCCGGTGTTGCACCCGGGCCATGTTGCCGACGATCCGGGCCTCGCTCTTGGGCTCGTCGACAGCCTGACTGGTGGCCCGGGCCTGCTCCAGGAATGGCAGGGCTTCGGCCGGACGGTTGCCCATGCTCAGCATCACGCCCAGCATGTTGGCCGTGGCCACGAGGAGGAGCGTCGGAACGTTCGGCGACTGGTGGACCAGGCTCCGACGGAAGGACTGCTCGGCTCCCTGGAAGTCACTGGTGACGGACTCCAATGTGCCGCGGGCGAAGTACACCCGGGCGAGCGCGGCCGCGTCGTCACGGCGCTGGGCGTCCTCGCTGATGGCCTCCAGGGTGCGGAGTGCTCGGGGGCCGCGGGTCGGGTCCGGGTCGATGCTGATCAGGTAGTTCAGCAGGTCGACGGCCGCGCGTTGCAGGGTGCCGGGGCCGCTCGCGGCGGCCTCGACGGTGCTGAGCAGCAGGCCGCCTTCGGTGCGGAGCCAGTCCTGGGCGGCCTGGCTCGTGGACAGCCCGAGCCCGGGCGAGGAGAGCACGGTCAGCCGCTCGATCACCGGTTCGTCCGGCTCGATGAGCTGGGCCGCGTTGTGCACGGTCGGGATCAACAGGCCCAACAGCCGCAGGATCGCCTCCTCCTGCTCCCCGGTGTCGCCGATCCGCTCGTTCTGCCGCTGGGCGTAGAGCCGGAGCAGGTCGTGGTAGCGGTAGCGACCGGGGGTGAAGCACTCCAGCATGTTCGCCTCGACCAGCGCCTCGGCGAGGTCCTCGGCGGTGAACTCGTCCACGCCGAGCAGCGCCGCGGCGGCCGCCAGCGGGATGTCGGGGGAGTCGATCAGGGCGAGCAGTCGAAAGGCGCGGGCCTCGGCGGCGGACAGCTGTCCGTAGCCGAGGCCGATGGTGGTCTCCACGGCGAGGTTGCCGAGCTGGAGTTCGTCCAGCCGCCGGCGCTGGTCCGCTAACCGGCGGGCCAGGTCGGAGACGCTCCAGCGCGGCCGGCTGGCCAGCCGGGCGGCGGCGATGCGGACGGCCAGCGGCAGGAAGCCGCAGGCGGTGACGACCTGCATGGTCGCCTCCGGCTCGGCAGCGACCCGCTGCTCACCGACGATGGCCGAGAACAGCGCCAGCGCCTCGTCCGGGGTCAGTTCCTCGACGTCGAACAGCTGGGCGCCGGGGATGCCGGCCAGCCGGGAGCGGCTGGTGGCGAGCACGGCACAGCCGGAGACGCCGGGGATGAGCGGTCGGATCTGGTCGGCGTCGCGCGCGTTGTCCAGCAGGATCAGCATCCGCCGGTTGGCGAGCAGCGAGCGGTAGAGGGCGGCGCGCTGCTCCAGCGACTCGGGGTTCTCGGCGACACCGAGCGCGTGCAGGAAGTCGCCGAGGACGGCCGCCGGGTCCGCGGGTGAGGCACCGGCCCCGCGCAGGTCCACGTACAGCTGCCCGTCCGGGAACTCGGCCCGGACCCGGTGGGCGACGTGCACCGCGAGGGTGGTCTTGCCGACGCCGCCGATGCCGGCCAGCGAGGTGACCACCACGGCCTGGCCGGTGGCGTTCATCAGGACTGCGGAGAGGTCGCCGACCAGCTCGGAGCGTCCGCTGAAGTCCGATACGTCGGCCGGGAGTTGGGCAGGTGCCGGAGGTGTGGCGGGGCCTTCTTCCTGAGGGGCGGAGGCGGGTACTGCCGGGACGGCGAGTGTCGGGTCCGCAGCGAGGATACGGGTGTGCATCGTGGACAGGCCGGCGCCCGGCTCGACCCCGAGTTCCTCGATGAGGATCTTGCGCGTGTCGGTGTAGACGCCGAGCGCCTCGGCCTGGCGCCCGCAGCGGTACAGCGCCAGCATCAGCAGTTCCCGCAGCCGCTCCCGCAGCGGGTTCTCGGCCGTCAGGCTGTTGAGCTCGCCGACGATCTCGGCGTGCAGGCCGATCTCCAGGGCGGCCGCGCACAGCTCCTCGGCGGCGGCCACCTGGCGCTCGGCGAGCCGCAGCCGCTGGGCGTCGGCGTAGGGCCCGGGGACGCCGGTGAGCGGACGGCCGTTGAACAGTTCCAGTGCCTGGGTCAGCAGCCGGTGCGCCTCGCGCTTGTCGCCGGCGGCCCGGGCGGTCGCGGCCGCTCCGGCAAGCCGCTCGAAGACCGTCAGGTCGAGGGCGTCGCCCGGGATGCGCAGGGCGTAGCCGTCGGCGACCGAGACCAGCAGCTCGGCGGGTCGGCGGACCTCCCGCCGGGGCTCGATGACGGAGCGCAGGCGCGAGACGTAGGTGCGGAGCGCGGCCACGGCCTGGGTCGGGGGCCGTTCGCCCCAGAGCGCGTCCACCAGGTCCTGGGTGGTCACCGGGCGGCCGGAGTGCAGGAGGAGCGCGGTCAGGACGGCCTGCTGCTGGGGGGATCCGAGGGAGAGGGGTTTCCCGTCGAGCCAGGCCTGGACCGGACCGAGGACTTGGAAGCGCAGCGCAGGGTTCTGCGGCGTCTCCAGAAACTCCATGAAGTCCCCCGATGGCCTGAAGTGTCGATTCCGTGAAAGGGCGCTCGGCGGTCCGCCGCGATGGTTCAGCTTAGGCGGACGCCCGACACTGCCGGACGGGGCCGCAAGCCGCACGATGTTTATCGGACATTTAATCAACCCTACGATACTGTCCGCGCGCCCGTGCCACGGAGGTCGGGCTGACGACAATTGATGACTGAAAGGCGGCCGCCCAATGGCCAACGACCAGAGCGAGACCCCGGAGCCGTCGGCGCCCGAGAACGAGGCGAAGACCGAGGCCCCGGCCGCCGCTGTGGAGGCGGGCAAGGCTGTCGAGGGCGCGGTGACCGCGGCCTCGGACCCCACCGAGTACACCGCGCCTACGGACGATCAGAAGGCGGACATCGAGGGCGAGCTCTTCGGTGACGACTCCGACCACCTGGTGGAGCCCACCACGCCGGCCACCGGCCAGCCCGGCAAGAAGTACGTGCCGGAGAACGCCGTCGGCGGCCACCCGTAAGCCGTTCCGCCGCCAGTGCCCTCGCCGCCCCCGCCCGGGCGCGGGGGCGCTCGCATCTCGACTGCCAAGTAGGCGATCTGACGATGTGTAGAATCGAACTCATGTTCGCCCTAGGGGTGGATCTGGCGAGTTGGAGGGGTTCTGCATGAGCAAGCTTCGTCGGGTTGCCGTGGTCGCCGTGTCGACCGCTGTGGTGACCGCCGGCTACATGGTGACCGCTGTCGGCGCCTTTGCGAACGCCGTCGGCGGCAACCCGTAAGCCGTACCGACAGCACCCCCGTGCCCCCGTCCGGGCGCGGGGGTGCTGTCGGTTATGCGTGCGCCAATTCGCATGTGGCTGCATCGCGGTGGCCGATTCCCGCCCCTGGTGCACGCATGGTGACCGGTGCCATCCGTAACGTGCTCGGCGTCGGGCGTCGGGCGTTCCGGAATTCCGGATTCATCCGGGGGGATTACTCGGGTCCGAAATGCTGTGATTGCGTGGGTTTTGCCGCAATTGGCGCTAAAGATCGTATTCGGCTGAATCGCGGGGCCCGGGAACGGGTGAGACCTGGTGCGGTTCGGCGGTCCATTCCCGGCCGCCGCCCTCGGGGCGCAGGTAGTGCTCGCCGCCGAGGGTGTCCATGTAGATGCCGGTGCGTCCGGTCCTCCGATCGAGGACGAGTTCACCCGTGTGTGGCCGGTAGGTCGAGGTGTCGCGCTGTCGGGTGCTCACCGCCTGCTCCTTTCGGCGTGTCCCAGCATCTCTAGAGAAGCTAATATCTCTAGAGATGTCAACGGTCCGTCGTATCTCCTTACCGGCGACCGGGGGCGCCCCTACGATTCGTCCCAGGCAGAGGGAGCGGCGATGACCGGCAGCAGTGGCGACAAGCAGCCCAAGTACCAGCGGATCGCCGAAGCCCTGAAGACGGCCATCGACGCCGGCCGGTACCGCGCGGGGGACCGCCTGCCCGGCGAGAACGACCTGATGGACGAGTACGGCGTGGCCCGGATGACCGCCCGCCAGGCGCTGGGCGTGCTCCAGAGCGAGGGCATCGCCGAGGCGCGCCGCGGTGCGGGGGTGTTCGTCCGGGACTTCCGGCCGCTGCGCCGGCGCGGCATCCAGCGGCTGGCGCAGGGGCAATGGGGGTCCGGCCGGTCGATATGGTCGGCGGACATCGACAACCGCAGCCTGGTGGTCGACCAGGTGTCCGTCACCGAGCAGGGCGCGCCCGAGCACGTGGCGCGGGTGCTCGGGGTCGACCCGGGGGCCCCGATGTGCGTACGGCACCGCCGCTTCGTGCTGGACGGCAAGCCGGTGCTGCTCTCGACCTCCTATCTGCCCGCCGTCCTGGTCGCGGGCACCGCCATCACCCGCGAGGACACCGGGCCGGGCGGCACCTACGCCCGGCTCGCCGAGATCGGCGCCAAGCCCGTGCACTTCCGCGAGGAGGTCCGCTCCCGGATGCCCAGCGCGGAGGAGTCCGCCCGCCTGAACCTGTCCGCCGGCACCCCGGTCATCCTGATCTGCCGTACCGCCTTCGCCGACGAGGGCCAGGTCGTCGAACTCAACGAGATGATCCTCGACGCCGCCTCGTACGTCCTGGAGTACGACTTCGACGCCTGAGCCCCGAACGGCCCGCGTCGGCGAACGCAACCGCCCCGGCCCCAGGGGCGGCCGGGGCGGTGAGGGGGCGTGCGGGGTCACTCCTTGGAGCGGATCCGCAGGCTGGTGATCAGCGGGCCCTCGGTGGTCTCGCGGAAGAAGTCGTTGCCCTTGTCGTCGACGACGATGAAGGCCGGGAAGTCCTCGACCTCGATGCGCCAGACCGCCTCCATGCCGAGCTCGGCGTACTCCAGCACCTCGACCTTCTTGATGCAGTCCTGGGCGAGGCGGGCGGCCGGGCCGCCGATCGAGCCGAGGTAGAAGCCGCCGTGCTGGGCGCAGGCGTCGGTGACCTGCTTGCTGCGGTTGCCCTTGGCGAGCATGACCATCGAGCCGCCGGCCGCCTGGAACTGGTCGACGTAGGAGTCCATCCGGCCGGCCGTGGTCGGGCCGAAGGAGCCGGAGGCGAAGCCCTCGGGGGTCTTGGCCGGGCCCGCGTAGTAGACCGGGTGGTCCTGGAGGTACTTGGGCATGCCCTCGCCGGCGTCCAGGCGCTCCTTGATCTTGGCGTGGGCGATGTCGCGGGCGACCACCAGGGTGCCGGTGAGCGAGAGCCGGGTCTTCACCGGGTACTTGGACAGCTCGGCGCGGATCGAGGACATCGGCTGGTTGAGGTCGACGCGCACCACGTCGTCGTCCAGGTGCTCGTCGGTGGTGTCCGGCAGGTACTTCGCCGGGTCGGTCTCCAGCTGCTCCAGGAACACGCCCTCGGCGGTGATCTTGCCGAGCGCCTGGCGGTCGGCGGAGCAGGAGACGGCCATCGCGACCGGCAGCGAGGCGCCGTGCCGCGGCAGGCGCACCACGCGCACGTCGTGGCAGAAGTACTTGCCGCCGAACTGGGCGCCGATGCCGATCTTCTGGGTCAGCTCGGTGACCTTGGCCTCCAGCTCCAGGTCCCGGAAGCCGTGGCCGGTCCTGGCGTTGCCCTCGGTCGGCAGGTTGTCGAGGTAGTGCGCCGAGGCGTACTTGGCGGTCTTCAGCGCGAACTCGGCGCTGGTGCCGCCGATCACGATGGCCAGGTGGTACGGCGGGCAGGCCGCGGTGCCCAGCGAGCGGATCTTCTGCTCCAGGAACGAGAGCATGCTCGCCTCGTTCAGGATGGCCTTGGTCTCCTGGTACAGGTACGACTTGTTGGCGGAGCCGCCGCCCTTGGCCATGAACAGGAACTTGTAGGCGTCGCCGTCGGTGGCGTACAGCTCGATCTGGGCCGGCAGGTTGTTGCCGGTGTTCTTCTCGTCCCACATGGTCACCGGGGCCATCTGGGAGTAGCGCAGGTTGAGCTTGGTGTACGCGTCGTACACGCCGCGGGCGATCGAGGCCTCGTCGCCGCCCTGGGTCAGCACGTTCTGGCCGCGCTTGCCCATGACGATCGCGGTGCCGGTGTCCTGGCACATCGGGAGGATGCCGCCGGCCGAGATGTTGACGTTCTTCAGCAGGTCGAGCGCGACGAAGCGGTCGTTGGGGCTGGCCTCCGGGTCGTCCAGGATGCGGCGCAGCTGGGCGAGGTGGGCGGGGCGCAGGTAGTGCGAGATGTCGTGCATCGCCTCGGCCGTCAGCAGCCGCAGGGCCTCGGGCTCGACCTGGAGGAAGGTGCGGCCGCCGGCTTCGACGGTGGAGACACCCTCGGAGGTGAGCTTGCGGTACGGGGTCGGGTCAGCGCCCAGGGGGAGCAGGTCGCTGTACTCGAAGTCTGGCGTGGGAGCCATGGGGGCGGTCCTTAGCTATCCAGTTGGTCCGGCTGCGTCGGCGAAGCACCATCCAGGGTAGGTCCCGGCGGGAGCCGCCCTGCGGACAGGTCGGCCTTGCGTGACCGGGCTCACTCGCGCAGGAGTGCGAACGACTAGGCTGACCCCGTGGACAACTCGCCGTCGCACGACGATTCGGGGCAGCCGCCGGTGTCGGCGCCCGTACCGCTGACCAAAACCGAACCCCAGCCCGAACTCAAGCCCGAGGCCAGGCCGCAGGCCGCGCCGCGGCCGCACGCGCCGGTCGCCGAGGCGGAGCTGCGGGTCTCCGACGCCGACCGCGAGAAGGTCGCCGAACTGCTGCGGGACGCCTACGCCGAAGGCCGTCTGGACGCGGACGAGCACGCGGACCGGATCGAGGCCGCCTACGCCGCGAAGACCGTCGGCGACCTCGCGCCGCTGACCAGGGACCTGCCGGCCCGCCCGCTGTCCTTCGAGAAGCCGCCGCTGGACGCCCCGCGGGCCGCCCGGCTGCCGCAGCCGCCCGCGCGCCAGGAGTCCCCGACGGTGGTGGCCGTCTTCGGCGGCGCCGCCCGCAAGGGCCGCTGGCGGGTGGGCTCGCACCTGAGCGCCTTCGCCGCGTTCGGCGGGGTGGAGATCGACCTGACCGACGCCGTGTTCGAGTCCCCCGAGGTGGAGATCACCGTGACGGCGATCTTCGGCGGGGTCCAGGTCCGGGTGCCGGAGAACGTGACCCTGCAGGGCTCCGGCGTCGGCATCTTCGGCGGCTTCGACGTCCGGGAGGCGACCGCCGCGGACCCGTACGCTCCGGTTGTCCGGGTCAAGGGCCTTGCGCTGTTCGGCGGTTGCGAGGCCAGGCCGCGCCGCGGCAAGAAGCTGAAGGAGTGGGTGCGCCGCCAACTGGGCACCGACTGACCGCCGTTGACCTGCGCAGCGCCCGGCCGGGAATCAACTCCCGGTCGGGCGCTCGGCGTTGCGACGGGTGCGCTGTGTAGTCGATTGCGTGCAGTGTGCATGAATCGCGGCCGGGCGGGGTAGTTCCTTCCGCACATCGCTTCTTGTACGGCTGCGCACCGGAGGCGGCCGAGCGGCCGCGCCGGGGTTGGACAGCGGGGGCTCGCAGCCGGCAGGGGAGCGAGGGTTCCCCGTGTCCGAGAGCCTCGTCAGGAGTACGGCCGTGCTGCATCCGATCGAGTCCCGCACCACCTCGCCAGTCGCCGCCGCGCAGGTCCTGGAGCGCCGCCCCGGCGTCCGGCCGCAGCCGCAGCCCCCGGGCGGCCCGACGGGTGCCCCCGCCGGGGAGGACAACCCCTGGCACACCGGTGCGGCGTGCCGGCGGGACGAGGTGGGGCTGTTCTTCGCGCCCTCCAAGGAGCCGACGGCGGCCCGGCTGTCGCGCGAGGAGCAGGCCAAGCAGGTGTGCGCCCGCTGTCCGGTGCTGCTGGAGTGCCGTGAGCACGCGCTGGCCCAGCCGGAGCCGTACGGCGTCTGGGGCGGGCTGACGGCCGCCGAGCGGCGGGTGGTGCTGGCCCGGCGGCGCCGTCGGGACGCGGAGCTGCGCGAGGCGGCGCGGGCGACGGCGGCCGCGCGGCGCCGGATAGCCGGGTGACGCCGGGTCGGAGAGCGGGCGCACGCGCCGCGGCCCCGGCGGAGGGGGATTCCGCCGGGGCCGCGAACTGCGTTCTGCCGTGCCTCGATCCGCGCGCCTGACCCGGCGCGCGGGTCTCAGTTGGCGCGGTCGAAGTCGATCGCGCTGTACGCCCGCAGCTTCGAGAGCTTGTGGGTGGAGTTGATCTCGCGGATGGTGCCGCTCTTGGAGCGCATCACCAGGGAGCTGGTGGTGGCGGTCTCCGAGCGGTAGTGCACGCCGCGCAGCAGCTCGCCGTCGGTGATGCCGGTGGCGACGAAGAACACGTTCTCGCCGCTGACCAGGTCGTCGGTGGTGAGCACCCGGTCCAGGTCGTGGCCGGCGTCCAGGGCCTTCTGCCGTTCGGCGTCGTCCTTGGGCCACAGCCGGCCCTGGATCACGCCGCCCATGCACTTCATCGCGCAGGCCGCGATGATGCCCTCCGGGGTGCCGCCGATGCCCATCAGCAGGTCGACGCCGGTGCCCTCGCGGGCGGCCATGATGGCGCCGGCCACGTCGCCGTCCGAGATGAACTTGATCCGGGCGCCCGCTTCGCGGATCTCCCGGACCAGGCCGTCGTGGCGGGGGCGGTCGAGGACGACGACGGTGACGTCCTCGACGGCGCTGCCCTTGGCCTTGGCGACCCGGCGGATGTTGACCGCGGCCGGGGCGGTGATGTCGACGAACTCGGCCGCCTCCGGGCCGGCCACCAGCTTGTCCATGTAGAACACGGCGCTGGGGTCGAACATGGTGCCGCGGTCGGCGACGGCCAGCACCGCGACGGCGCTGTTCATGCCCTTGGCGGTCAGCGTGGTGCCGTCCACCGGGTCGACCGCGACGTCGCACTCGGCGCCGGTGCCGTCGCCGACCCGCTCGCCGTTGTAGAGCATCGGGGCTTCGTCCTTCTCGCCCTCTCCGATGACGACGACGCCGTTCATCGAGACGGTCGAGACGAGGGTGCGCATCGCCTTCACGGCGGCGCCGTCCGCGCCGTTCTTGTCACCGCGGCCGACCCACCGGCCGGCGGCCATCGCCGCCGCCTCGGTGACCCGGACGAGTTCGAGCGCGAGGTTCCGGTCGGGAGCCTCCGGCGCGACCTCCAGGGCACTGGGAAGGTGGTGCGGGTACTGCGTGGACATCGTCGTTACCTCTCTGTACGCGACGACCAGTGAGCGCCCGACTACTGCCTGGTCGGAACGCCGTGGTGAGGGTATTGCGATCGTATCTGCCCACGAGATGACTGTCTGTGGCGCGGGTCGCTGCTCTGTGCCGGAAGGTGTCGTTTCGTCCGGTTTCACCCCTTCGTGGACACCCCTGGTGGCTGTCGCGGGATGTGGATGAGTCACCATGTGGGGGTGGCAGCAGACAGCAAGGGCATGAGGGGTCGGCAGACCGTACGGGACATGGTCCTGTCGATGCTGGCCGTCGGTATCGTCGTCTGGATCGGGTACGTCTTCCTTCCGCACGGCGACGGCGGCGACCCGGTGCGCACGGTCGGGTACCAGGTGGAGGCCGCCTCCGCCAAGCGCGCCGCACCGTACCCGCTGCTCGCCCCGGAGGGGCTGCCCGCGAAGTGGCGGGCCACCTCGGTCGGCTACCGGCCGGCCGACACCAACAACGGCAAGGGCAACGCCTGGCACCTGGGCTTCGTGACCCCCTCCGGCCAGTACGCGGCGATCGAGCAGAGCGACGTGCCGCGCGACGCGCTGCTGGCCGAGTACGTGAAGGGCGCCAAGCCGGAGGGCACCTCCGAGGTGGCCGGCCGCGCCTGGGAGCGGGTGCAGGGCGAGAAGGACCGCGCGCTGACCGCGCAGACCGGCTCGGGGACCACCCTCCTCACCGGCACCGCCTCGTACGAGGAGCTGGCCGAGCTGGCGCAGGCGCTCAAGTAGCTCCCGCGCTTCCCGCGCACGCCTCCCGAGCGCGCTTTCCGCGCATACCGAAGGGCCCCGCACCGGACGAACCGGTGCGGGGCCCTTGCGCGCGGGGCGGATCAGACGGTGGTGACGACCTCGTCGTAGGCCAGGCGCGGCGAACGCGGGAACCAGGCGTCCTCGCCCGGCTTGCCGATGTTGACCACGGCCAGCACCGAGTGGTCGCCCTCGCCGAAGAACTCCTTGTTGATGCCCTCGGCGTTGTAGCCGGTCATCGGGCCGGCGGCCAGGCCGGCGGCGCGCACGCCGATGATGAAGTAGGCGGCCTGGAGGGCGCCGTTCAGCGCGGCGGACTGCTCACGGACGGCGCGCTCCGAGAAGAAGACGTCCTTGGCCTGCGGGAAGTGCGGGAACTGGGTCGGCAGCTCCTCGTGGAACTCGTTGTCCGCGGCCAGGATGGCGACCAGCGGGGCGGCGGCGGTCTTGGCCTTGTTGCCGTCCGCCAGGTGCTGGACGAGGCGCTCGCGGCCCTCGGCCGAGCGGACCAGGACGACGCGCAGCGGCTGCTGGTTGAAGGCGGTCGGGCCGAACTTGACCAGCTCGTAGATGGCCTTGATCTGCTCCTCGGAGACCGGCTCGTCGGTGAAGGTGTTCGCGGTGCGGGCCTCGCGGAAGAGCAGGTCCTGGGCGGCGGCGTCGAGTACCAGAGCGTCGGTGGTCATGCTTCTGCACCTCATGCGGAAAGGGGGGTTCGTCGGTGTGAGCGGCCGAGGCCGTTCACTTCCACCAACATAGGTGAAGATTCAACGATTCCCCAAGCCGCTGTGACCCGGCTCACATTCCGCCGCCCTCGCCGCCCTCCTCGGCGGCCAGCGCGGCGTCCAGCCGGGCCCGGGCGCCGTCCAGCCAGCGCTGGCACACCTTCGCCAGCTGCTCGCCGCGCTCCCACAGCGCCAGCGACTCCTCCAGGGACGTCCCGCCGTTCTCCAGCTGCCGGACCACGTCCAGCAGCGCGTCCCTGGCGTGCTCGTAGCCCAGCGCGTCGTCCGGGTTCGGCGCCGCCGCCGCGTCCTGCTGTTCCTGCTGCTCTGCCATGCGTGCCAGCGTAGGGGCTTTCGCCGACAGAACGGGGCCCGCGGGTCCGCGGGCCCACCGGCCGGTCCGGCCGAACCCCGGGGCGCCCGGTGGAAATCCTGGTGCGCCCGGCCGGCCACCGGCGCTAGCCTCCGCCGCATGATCGACGTACGACCCGCCGTCCCGGCCGACGCGGCCGAGCTCGTCCGGCTGCGCAACCTGATGTTCGAGGCGATGCCGAGCATGGCCGCCCTGACCGGCCCCGGCCCCTGGCAGGCCACCGCCGAGCGGATGCTGCGCGAGCGCCTGGCCGTCCCGGCCGAGGAGCTGACCATGCCGGCCTTCGTGGTCGACGACCCGCAGCGGCCCGGCCGGCTCGCCGCCTGCGCCGTCGGCACCCTGGAGCGGCGGCTGCCGTCGCCCGGCAACCCGGAGGGCCTGTTCGGCTTCGTCTTCAACATCTGCACCGACCCGGGCCACCGGCTGCGCGGTTACGCCAGGGCCTGCACCGAGTCGCTGCTGGACTGGTTCGACGGCCGTCGGACCGGCCGGATCGACCTGCACGCCAGCAGCGGCGGCGAGGCGCTCTACCGCAGCCTCGGCTTCGGCGAGCACTCCGTCGCGCTGTCCCGGCAGCGGTCCTACTGAGCCCGGGGCACCGACCCGGAGCTACTGAGCCGGAGCGTCCCCGGCCTCGGCGGCCGCCACGGTGACGTCGAAGCCGCCGCCCGCCACCCGGGCGTGCAGCCCCTCGCCGGCCGCGACCTGCGCCGGGTCGGTCACCACCGTGCCGTCCGAGCGCTGGAGCACCGCGTAGCCGCGCTCCAGGGTGGCCGCCGGGGAGAGCGCCACCACCCGGGCCAGGGTGTGCCCGAGGTCGCTCTGGGCGTGGTCCAGCCGGTGCCGCAGGGTGCGCCGGGCCCGCTCCAGCAGGCCGTCCACCTCCTGGCCGCGCCCGTCCAGCATCCGGTGCGGGGCGGCCAGCGCCGGGCGGCTGCGCAGCCCGTCCAGTCCGTGCTGCTCGCGCTCGACCCGGGACAGCACGTGCCGGCGGGCGCGGTCGCGCAGCTGGCGGACCTTGGCCAGCTCCTCGCCGACGTCCGGGACCACCCGTTTGGCGGCATCGGTCGGGGTGGAGGCGCGCAGATCGGCGACGAAGTCCAGCAGCGGCTGGTCCGGCTCGTGCCCGATCGCGCTCACCACCGGCGTACGGGCGGCCGCGACCAGCCGCACCAGGGACTCGTCCGAGAACGGCAGCAGGTCCTCCACGCTGCCGCCGCCGCGGGCCACGACGATCACGTCCACCTCGGGGTGCTCGTCCAGCTCCCGCACGGCCGCGCTCACCCGCTCCACCGCGCTGACTCCCTGCACCGGGACGTTGCGCACCTCGAAGCGGACGGCCGGCCAGCGCCGCCGGGCGTTCTCCAGGACGTCCCGCTCGGCCGCCGAGCCGCGCCCGGTGACCAGCCCGACGCACTGGGGCAGGAACGGCAGCGGCTTCTTGCGCTCGGCCGCGAACAGGCCCTCCCCGGCGAGCCGCCGCTTCAGCTGCTCCAGCCGGGCCAGCAGCTCGCCCAGGCCCACCGGCCGGATCTCCGAGGCGCGCATCGACAGCTGCCCGCGCGCCGCGTACCACTCCGGCTTGGCGTGCACGACGACCCGCGCGCCCTCCTGCACCACGTCCGCGACCTGGTCGAACACCGAGCGGAAGCAGGTCACCGTGAGGGACACGTCCGCCTGCGGGTCGCGCAGGGTCAGGAACACCACGCCCGCCCCGGGACGGCGGCTGAGCTGGGTGATCTGCCCCTCCACCCAGACCGCGCCGAGCCGGTCGATCCAGCCGCCGATCAGCGCGGAGACCTTGCCGACCGGGAGCGGCGCTTCGGGGGAGCTGGTGTTGGCCATGCGTACGAGGCTAGCGGCGGCCGCCGACAGGAGCCGCACCCTGGACGGCGAGCACCACCAGGCCGACCGCCAGCCAGACCGCCCCGACGATCTGCGCCGTCGTCGACGCCTCGTAGACCACCGCCCCGATCACCGCGATCCCGAGCACCGGGACGACCAGGTGCCGCAGCCGGTCCCGGGAGCCGTGCCGGACGGTGTACCAGCCGACCACCGAGGCGTGCAGCAGCGCGAAGGCGGTCAGCGCGCCCACGTTCACCACCGAGGTCAGCTGGTCCAGCCCGTCGTCCCGGTTCGCCGCCCAGACCGCCGCCGCCAGGGTGATCACCGCGGCCACCAGCAGCGCCCGGCGCGGCACCGCGCTGGCCCGGTCGACCGAGCCGAGGAAGCGCGGCAGCCGTCCGGCCCGCCCCATCGCGAACACCAGCCGTCCGGCCGCCGCCTGCCCGGCCAGCGCCGCGAAGGCCGCGCCGATCGCCTTGCTGGCCGCCACCAGCAGGTGCAGCCAGTGCCCGACGCCGCTCTCCACGGTGTCGTAGAAGGCCGAACCCTGCGCCTTCGGGTCGGCGGCCAGCTGCGCCGGGCCCATCGGCTCCAGCACCGCCGCCAGGTAGGTCTGGACGACGAACAGCACACCGGCCAGCGCCAGGCACCAGAGCACCGCCCGGGCCACCGCCGCCGAGGCGCCGACCGCCTCCTCCACGAAGGTGGCGATGGCGTCGAAGCCCAGGTAGGAGAGCACCGCGACGGACACCGCCGAGATCACCGCGGTCAGCGAGAAGTCGCCCACGGCGGTGAACGGGGTGTCCCAGCCGCGCCGGGCGCCGTCCTGGGCCAGCGCCACCACGGCCGCCGCCACGAACACCGCCAGCACCGCGATCTCCATCGCCAGCACCGCGAAGCCGACCGCCGCCGCCGTCCGCACCCCGATCAGGTTGAGGGCGGTGGTCACCACCACCGCGAGCGCCGTCCACACCCAGCGCGAGACGTCCGGCACCAGCGAGTTCAGCGCGATCCCGGAGAACAGGTAGGCCACCGCGGGGATCAGCAGGTAGTCGAGCATCGCCATCCACCCGGCGACGAAGCCCGGCCCCTCGCCCAGCCCGGCCCGCGCGTAGGCGAACACCGAGCCGGTCTGCGGCACCGCGCGCACCATCTGGGCGTACGAGAGGGCGGTGAAGCCCATCGCCACCGTCGCGGCCAGGTACACCGTGGCGACGGCGCCGTGGCTCTTGGCGTCCAGCACGCCGAACACCCCGACCGGGGCCATCGGTGCGATGAACAGCAGCCCGTAGACCATCAGATCGCGGACGCCCAGGGTGCGGCGCAGGCCGCTCGGCGTCGCCTGCTCGCTCACAGAGCTCATAGACACCGTATTTTGAGCGGTGATGACCGAGTCTGCATGGAATGCGCCAGTTGTCGGCGCGGCTTTTGATCAGCCTCGATCGGGTAGCGGAAGGGCAGACACCGCTTGCCACCGCCCGTACGATGGGGCCATGTCCAAGACCGCGCAGCGCCGTGTCCTGCTCGCCGCCCCCCGGGGCTACTGCGCGGGAGTCGACCGCGCCGTGATCGCCGTGGAGAAGGCCCTGGAGCAGTACGGGGCGCCCATCTACGTCCGCAAGCAGATCGTCCACAACAAGTACGTGGTGCAGACCCTGGAGAAGAAGGGCGCGATCTTCGTCGACGAGACGGAGGAGGTGCCCGAGGGCTCGATCGTCGTCTTCTCCGCGCACGGCGTCGCCCCGTCCGTCCACGACGAGGCGCGGGCCGGCAAGCTCGCCACCGTCGACGCCACCTGCCCGCTGGTCACCAAGGTGCACAAGGAGGCCGTGCGGTTCGCCGACGAGGGCTTCGACATCCTGCTGGTGGGCCACGAGGGCCACGAGGAGGTCATCGGCACCATGGGCGAGGCTCCGGACCGGATCCACCTGGTGGACGGTGCCGAGGACGTCGCGAACGTCCAGGTGCGGGACGAGTCCAAAATCGTCTGGCTGTCCCAGACCACCCTGTCGGTGGACGAGACCATGGCCACCGTCGGCGAGCTGAAGAAGCGCTTCCCCGGACTGGTCAGCCCGCCCAGCGACGACATCTGCTACGCCACCCAGAACCGCCAGGTCGCGGTCAAGAAGATGGCGGCGGAGACCGACCTGCTGATCGTGGTCGGCTCCAAGAACTCCTCCAACTCCGTCCGCCTGGTCGAGGTCGGCCTGGAGTACGGCGCCAAGGCCGCCCACCTGGTGGACTTCGCCGAGGAGATCCAGGAGGAGTGGCTGGACGGTGTCACCACCGTCGGCCTGACCAGCGGTGCCTCGGTGCCGGAGATCCTGGTCGAGGGCGTGCTGGAGCTCCTGGCCGCGCGCGGCTTCGACACGGTCGAGACGGTCAAGACCGCCGAGGAGCACCTGACCTTCTCGCTGCCCAAGGAGCTGCGCCGCGACCTGCGCGCCGAGGCCGCGGGCAAGCTCTGAGGCCGGTCGCGGAGGACCCGGTGCCCGGTGCGGGCGCCGGGTCCTCCGCCGTTTCCGCTGTCGGGCGTCTCCGTTGCTGTGCGGTGCCGCCCGGGCTCTCGTAGCTTTGTGCACAGGCTGTGGACAATCCACGGGCCGGGGACGAGCGGGTCCGCGGCCGACGGCGGAGGGCGGACGTGATGACGGCGGTATTCGGCGTGGACATCGGCGGCTCGGGCATCAAGGGCGCGCCCGTCGACCCCGCCCGGGGCGTGCTCACCCAGGAGCGGTTCAAGGTGCTCACCCCGCAGCCGTCCGACCCCCGGGCGGTGGTCGCCGCCGTCTGCGAGGTGGTCCGCACCTTCGACCACCGGGGCCCGGTCGGGCTGACCTTCCCCGGAGTGGTGGTCGACGGGCACACCAGGACGGCGGCCAATGTGGACAAGGGCTGGGTCGGCCTGGACGCGGCGGGCCTGTTCAGCGAGGCGCTGGGGATGCCCGCGACCGTCCTGAACGACGCGGACGCGGCCGGGCTGGCCGAGCTGGCGCACGGCGCCGGGCGGGGCGAGTCGGGCGTGGTCCTGGTGCTCACCTTCGGCACCGGCATCGGCAGCGCGCTGTTCGTGGACGGCGTGCTGGTGCCCAACACCGAGCTGGGCCACCTGGAGCTGCGCGGCAAGGACGCCGAGCGCCGGGCCTCCTCGGCCGCCAAGGAACGGCACGGGCTGGACTGGGAGCGGTGGGCCGTCCGGGTCGACGAGTACCTGGACCTGGTGGAGAAGCTGTTCTCGCCGCAGCTGGTCGTGATCGGCGGCGGGGTGAGCCGCAAGCACGAGAGGTTCCTGCCGCTGCTGAGGGCCCGCGAGGCGCGGGTGGTGCCGGCGGAGCTGCGCAACGACGCCGGCATCGTCGGAGCCGCCATGGCGGCGGCCCGAGCCGGGGGCTGAGGGGCTTTCCCGGTGAGGGGCCCTCAGTGGGCGCGGTCTCAGCGCGCCCGGTGGAACCGGCGCTGGGCGACGAACCGGGCGAGCACGATCAGCGCCGCAAGTCCGGTGCCGGTGAACAGCCAGTCGGCCCGCAGCGCCAGCCCGGTCGCCAGCGAGACCACCTGGGCGGTGACGCCCGAGGAGTGCACCGGTTCGAGCAGCAGCAGCGCGAGGGCGAAGGCGATCGGCCCGCTGATCGGCGCGGCCAGCAGGTCGACGTAGCGCACCCGGACGGCCAGCTGGAAGCAGACCACCAGGTAGCCGAAGCCGAACAGCCAGCCCAGGCCGTCGAACAGCAGCCGGTCCACGCCCGCCATCGCGAGCGTCGCCAGCACGGCGAGCACGCCGGTGCCGATGGCCGTCAGCCGGGTCGGTCGGCCGGTGCGCCCGCGTCCGTGCCCGCCCAGCGGCAGGCGCAGCCGCAGCCGCGGGCTCGCCGCGGGGGGACGCGGCCGGGCGGAGGTGACGGACTTGGCGGGGGCTCCGACGGTCTCGGGGGCCCGGCCTGGACCGGGGACGGCGGCTGCGGCCGCGCCGGTCGGCGGACGGCGTCTAGGCCCTGGCGGCTGGGTACGGATGCTCTGCTCCACCCGCCCAACGTACGGTCCGATCATCGCCACACTGTGTAATGCACCGTTACGGCCTTGCCCCGTGTCTCCGGACGGAGTACTGATGTGATGGTCATTCAGGTGTGCTGACCTGCGCGGCCGTCGTGGTACGCCATGATCGTCCCGCCGGTTCGCGGTCCATAGACGGGGGAGCAACATGACCGATTTCACGTTCGATCGGCTGGATCACGTCCAGATCGACATCCCGGCCGGCGCCGAGGACGAGTGCCGCGCGTTCTGGTCCGGCGTGCTCGGCATGACCGAGCTGGCGAAGCCGCCGGCGCTGGCCGCCCGCGGCGGCTGCTGGTTCCGAGGCGGTGGGGTCGAGGTGCACCTGGGCGTCACCCCGGACTTCCGGCCGTCCCGCAAGGGACACCCGGGCATCCTGGTCCACTCGCTGGACGCGCTGGCCGATCACCTCACCGCGCACGGCCACCCGGTGATGTGGGACGACAACCTGCCCGGCCACCGGCGCTTCTACGCCGACGACAAGCTGGGCAACCGGCTGGAGTTCCTGGAGCCCCGAACGGCGGCGACCGAGGCGTGAGGCGGAGCGGGGGCTGCCCGTAGACTTGGGGGTCGGCCCGTACGGTGCCGACCCAGACTCCTCCAAGCCCACGGGACTGCGCTTCATGTCGCTCACGATCGGAATCGTCGGCCTGCCGAACGTCGGCAAGTCGACCCTGTTCAACGCCCTGACCAAGAACGACGTGCTGGCGGCCAACTACCCGTTCGCCACCATCGAGCCGAACGTCGGCGTCGTCGGCGTCCCGGACGAGCGGCTGACCAAGCTCGCCGAGATCTTCGGCTCCCAGCGCATCCTCCCGGCCACCGTCGACTTCGTCGACATCGCCGGCATCGTGCGCGGCGCCAGCGAGGGCGAGGGCCTGGGCAACAAGTTCCTCGCCAACATCCGCGAGTCGGACGCGATCTGCCAGGTCGTGCGCGCCTTCACCGACCCGGACGTGGTGCACGTGGACGGCAAGGTGTCGCCCAAGGACGACATCGACACCATCCACACCGAGCTGATCCTGGCCGACCTCCAGACCATCGAGAAGGTCCTGCCGCGGCTCCAGAAGGAGGCGCGCCTCAAGAAGGACACCGCCCCCGTCCTGGCCGCCGCCGAGGCCGCCCAGGCGATCCTGGAGACCGGCAAGACCCTCTTCGAGGCCGGCTTCGACACCACCCCGATCCGCGAGCTGCACCTGCTGACCGCCAAGCCCTTCCTCTACGTCTTCAACGTGGACGAGGCCGAGCTGGCCGACGAGGACTTCAAGAACGTCCAGCGCGCGCTGGTCGCCCCGGCCGAGGCCATCTTCCTGAACGCCAAGATCGAGTCCGAGCTGATCGAGCTGGACGACGCCGAGGCCCTGGAGCTCCTCCAGTCCATGGGCCAGGAGGAGCCCGGCCTCGCCACCCTCGCCCGGGTCGGCTTCGACACCCTCGGCCTCCAGACCTACCTGACGGCCGGCCCCAAGGAAGCCCGCGCCTGGACCATCAAGAAGGGCGCCACCGCCCCCGAGGCCGCCGGAGTCATCCACACCGACTTCCAGAAGGGCTTCATCAAGGCCGAGGTGATCTCCTTCGCCGACCTGGTCGAGACCGGCTCCATCGCCGACGCCCGCTCCAAGGGCAAGGCCCGCATCGAGGGCAAGGACTACATCATGCAGGACGGCGACGTCGTGGAGTTCCGCTTCAACGTGTGATCCTCTGATTGCTTTGAGCCGGATTGATCTGTCAAGTGTGCGGGTCAAGCGGGGCTCGCCTCCCTTGAGGCGGGCCCCGTTCTTCATTCCGTGCTGACTTGGTGCTGACTTTTCAGTCTGCCCCACCCCCCTCTGGTGGTACGTTATGTGGTACCGGTTGTGGAGGGAGTTCAGTCGATGTCGATCACTGCCAGCGAGGCGCGCAAGGCTCTCTTTCCGTTGATCAAGAAGGTCAATGACGACCATGAGGCCATCGAGATCGTCTCCAAGCATGGGAATGCCGTACTCGTATCGGCCGAGGACTACGCCGCCCTGCGTGAAGGCTCCTACCTGTTGCGCTCGCCTGCGAACGCCCGCCGCTTGCTCAAGGCGTACGAGAATGCCCTTGGTGGCATAGGGCTCTCCGAGCGGGAGCTCATCGACCCTGATGCGGCGGGTGTCGAGAAGGGCGCCGCGTGAGGCTCGTCTTCGAAGAGGCCGGCTGGGAGGACTACACGTCCTGGCTCAAGAGCGATCGGAAGATGCTCGCCCGGATCAACAAGCTCATCGAGGACGTCTTGCGTGACCCGTTCACCGGGATCGGTAAGCCCGAGCCGCTGAAGTACCACTTGCCCGGGGCCTGGTCGCGGAGGATCGATGACGAGCACCGCCTCGTCTATCTGGTCACGGACCGGGAGATCGTCATCCTGGCAGCCCGCTATCACTACTGATTGCCGGTCGGGGGTTGCGTCACCGTGCTGGTTCTGTGCTGACCTCGTTCGTCGAGGGGAGCGTTTCCGCAGGTCGTAGCCGTGTGATGGCAATTCCGCTTCAACGTCTGACGCTTGCCCGCGCCGGTAAAGGGGCCGGATCCCGCATACGGGGTCCGGCCCCTTCGGGGTGGTGCCGGGTCGATGCCGCTCGAAGCAGTGCGTCAGGCGGTACCACCCGCCGAAGGGGGTGCGGGGCGGTCGAGCAGGTGGGCGTTGACCGCCTTGGCCTCCGCGGCCAGTTCCGGCAGCTCCACCACCTCGATGCCGGCGGCCGTCAGCAGTGCGGTGCCCTGGCAGTCGGTGACGAACAGGTCCGGCTCGCGCCAGGCGACCACGACCCGGGGCACGCCCGCCGCGACGAGCAGCCGGGCGCACGGGGTGGGGCGCGAGGCGCGCTGTCCGCAGGGTTCCAGCGAGCTGTAGACGGTCGCGCCGCGCAGTCGGGGGTCGTCGGCAGGGAGCTTGGCCAGGGCCGCCTCCTCGGCGTGGTCGTGCGGGTCGGACTCCCGGCTGTAGCCCTCCGCCAGGACCGTCCCGTCGGCGCCGACGATCACCGCGCCGACCGAGAAGGCCGTCTCGGACGGCGGGCAGCGGCGGGAGAGTTCGACGGCCCGGCGCAGGTGGGCGAGGTCGGCGGCGGGCTGGGTCACGGCGCGGGCTCCTTCGGGGCGTACCTGAGCAGGACGACGTCACCCACGGTACGGGCCTCCAGCAGTCGCATCCGCCGGTTCGGGCCGCCCGGGAAGGCGGCCGGGCGGAGGAACCGGGGGGCCTCGGTCTGGCCCACCAGCAGTGGGGCGACGGCCAGTTGGAGTTCGTCGGCCAGCCCCTGGGCGAGGAACTGGGTGTGCACGCCCCCGCCGCCTTCGACCATCAGTCGGCGCACTCCGCGGGCACCCAGGTCGTCCAGCACCGCGCCGAGGTCCACCGTGTCGCCGAGCGCGACCACCTCGGCCAGTCCGTCCAGCCGCCGGCGCAGCACCGCGGCGCCGGCGTCGGTGCCGTAGACGAGCTTGGCGCCGCCGGTGTGCCAGAACCGCAGGTCGGGGTCGAGCGCGCCGCTCGCGCTGAGCGTCACCTTCAGCGGGTGCTCGGGCCGGCCGGTCGCCAGTCGGGCGGCCCGGCGGGCGGGGTCGTTGACCAGCAGCCGGGGGTTGTCCACCCGCAGCGTGTTGCCGCCGACCAGGATCGCGTCGGCGGCCGCGCGCTCCTCGTCGACCCGGTCGAAGTCGGCGGCGTTGGAGAGCAGCAGCCGCTCGGGGGAGGCGTCGTCGAGGTGGCCGTCGAGCGAGACGGCGGCGCTCAGCAGGACGAAGGGGCGCGGGCCGGGCATGGGCGGGGACCGTTCTGTCGGGGGCGCCTCCACGGTACGGCGGCTGGGCGGGGGTGCGGGCCCGGATCGGCCGGCCGTCTGGAATGTGAGACGGTTCTTCTCGGGATGCGGAACGCTGGAGTAGCGTCGTGGAGTGTCGAAGCCGACCACGTCCAGGGGGACTTGATGACCGGACCGCAGCCCGCCGCCGTCTACACCCACGGCCACCAGGAGGCCGTACTGCGCTCGCACCGCTCCCGTACCGCCGCCGACTCGGCCGGCTACCTGCTGCCCGAACTGCGGCCCGGACAAGCCCTGTTGGACGTCGGCTGCGGGCCCGGCACGATCACCGCGGACCTGGCCGAGCTGGTCGGCCCCGAGGGGCGGGTGGTGGCGGTGGACGCCTCCGCCGAGGTGCTGGAGCAGGCCGCCGGGTACGTCGCCGCGCGGGGCCTGTCCAATGTCGTCTTCGAGCGCGCCGACGTGCACCGACTGCCGTACCGGGACGGCGAGTTCGACGTGGTGCACGCCCACCAGACGCTCCAGCACGTGGCCGACCCGGTGGGCGCGCTGCGCGAGCTGCGGCGGGTGACGGCGCCGGGCGGCGTGGTCGCGGCCCGGGACGTCGACTACGCCTCGATGACCTGGTTCCCGGAGGTGCCCGCGCTGGACCGGTGGCTGGAGCTGTACCGGCGCACCGCCCGCGCCAACGGCGGCGAGCCGGACGCCGGCCGGCGGCTGCTGTCCTGGGCCCGCGCGGCCGGCTTCACCGAGGTCACCGCGAGCGCCACCACCTGGACGTACGCGACGCCCGAGCGGCGCGCCTGGTGGGGCGGGATGTGGGCGGACCGGGTGACGGGCACCGCGCTGGGCCGTACGGCGGTCGAGCGGGGCTTCGCGGACCCGGACGAGCTGGACCGGATCGCGGACGGCTGGCGGGAGTGGAGCGCCGCCGGGGACGGCTGGTTCTCGATGCTGCACGGCGAGGTGCTGGCCCGCCGCTGAGCGTGCGGACGAGGGTTCGGGCGTACGGGCAGGCGTTCGGAAAGATCGGGTAAAGTCGCGCGACCGTTCAGATCGGGCCCGTTCGGGTCCGAGCCATGGCGCCGAGGCCGAGCCGATGCCCGTCCCGGCGGGTTGGGGGAGTCCACGTGTCCACGCCTGAGTCCGAGCTGCCCGCCTCGGCGCCGGAAGCGTCGACGGCCGGTCAGGACCCCCGGGTGGACTTCCGCAAGGACGCCGTCGAGCCCGAGCCCGTCGAGCCCGAGCCCGTCGAGCCCGAGCCCGTCGAGCAACCGGAGCCCGCCGACCCCTGGGCCGCCCCCGACGTCACCGCCGGCCCGTTCGCCGCGACGCCCCCGCCCGCCGCCGCGCCCCCGCCGCCCGTCCCGCCGTCGGCCGCCCCGCCCCAGCCGCCGCACCCGCTGCCGGCCGGCGGCTGGGCCTCCGTCACCACCCCCGCCGCCCAGCCCGGCTTCCACCCCGCCAACCCCTACGCCCCGGCCCCGGGCCAGGCCCCGCTGCCGCCCTTCGCCGCCCCCGGCCCCGCCCCCACCAACGGCCTCGCCGTCGGATCCCTGGTCACCGGCCTGCTCCTGGTGGCCCCGGTGGCCCTGGTGCTCGGCATCGTCGCGCTGACCCAGATCAACCGCCGCAAGCAGCGCGGCTCCGGCATGGCGGTGGCCGGCGTCGCGCTGGGCGCGGCCGGCACGCTGCTGCTGGCCGTGCTGCTCGGCGCCGCCGACTTCAGCCCGGCGCGGGCGAGCGGCTTCGGGCGGCCGATGAAGGCGCCGGCCGGCTCCGTGGCCTGGTCCGACCTCAGGGCCGGCGACTGCTACGACTCCCCCCACAGCGAATCGGCGGCGGGCAAGGACAGCTCCCTCGCGTCGACCTGGGTGCAGCGACGGGCCTGCACCGAGCCGCACCACGGCGAGGTGGCGGGCACCGCCGACCTCCCGAACGCCGACGGCTCGTACCCGGGCGAGAGCGCGGCCGGCGAGGCGTCCGTCCGGCTGTGCCGCAAGGTGCTGGGCGACTACGCGCTCGACCTGTGGGACGTCCCGGACGGCATGGAGGAGGTCTACCTCTACCCGTCGGCGGAGAACTGGGCGGACGGCGACCGGTACGTCACCTGCGCCCTGGAGGACGGCACCGACCGGCACCGGGGAACGGTCCGCACCGACCGGAGCCGGCTGACCGCGCCCCAGCTGGCCTACCTGGAGGCCGCCCGGAGCTTCAACGACGTGTACCGGGACCAGCCGGAGGGCGAGGTCTCCGAGGCCGAGGCCGACTACCGGATGTGGGCCCGCCGGATGGCCGCGGCCTCCCGGGCCGAGGCGGCGGCGCTGGGCGCGCCGTCGGTGCCCTGGCCGGCCGACGTGCAGCCGAAGGTCGCCAAGCTGGCCGAGGCCAAGTCCGAGTCGGCCGCCGCCTGGGACGCCGCGGCCTCCGGCGGCGACGTGGAGGGCGACCTCCGCCGCGCCGGGGCGCTGAAGGCCAAGACGGGGCCGATGGTCCTGGAGGTCCGCCGCGGGCTGGGCCTGTCCACCGGCGAGCAGGCCCCCGACCTGCGGGTCTGAGCGACCGTACGGCGGGCCCGGGGTCTGCCGGATACCCTCCCGCCATGGGCACCTACCGGCTGATGCGGCAGGACGACAACGGCAACCGCTTCCTGGTCGCCAAGGGCCTCGATCCGGCCGAGGCCCGACGGTTGGCCGCCGAGTTCGAGGCCCGCGGCCACAAGCAGCTCTACTGGGCGGAACCGGACGGGACGGAGCGGCCGGAACTGCCGGACGGGACGGTCCGCAACGCCTGAGCCCGTAGGGTCGGGCCCATGGACGCCACCCACACCGCCGCCGCCCCCGAACCCGCCGCTCCCCGGATCGTCGTCGGCGGCGCCCTGGTCCGCCGCGGCCGGGTGCTGGCCGCCCGGCGCAGCGCGCCCGAGTCGGTGGCCGGGCGCTGGGAGTTCCCCGGCGGGAAGGCCGAGCCCGGCGAGACCGAGGCGCAGGCGTTGGAGCGGGAGCTGTTGGAGGAGCTCGGCGTACGGGCGCGCGCGCTGACCCGGCTGCCGGGCGCATGGGCCGTGCGCCCCGGCTTGGAGTTGCGCTTCTGGGCCGCGGAGTTGCTGGCCGGTGAGCCGCGCGCGCTGGAGGACCACGACGCGCTGCGCTGGCTGGGCCCGGACGAGCTGGACGACGTGGACTGGATCGACCACGACCGTGAGGTGCTGCCGCACGTCGCCAGGCTGCTCGCCGGGGCGGGCCCGGCGGCCTCTGAGGGCGCACCGCCGATGGGCGACGCGCCGTCCGCCAAGTAGGTCAATCAGACAAGACGACCTGGGGGCCGGGATAGCCTGGACATCGCTGGGTATGTCACTTTTCGGGACCATTCGTCACCATCGGTGAGCCGCCCCCAGCCGGCGACGCCGATCCCGACCAGAGCCGGAGGCCCCGTCGGTGTCGAGTACCGGGAACGGCGCCGGTGGAGAGCGGCGGGCAGGCTCCACCGGGAGCGCCGCCGCTCGCGCCCGACTGCGCCGCGCCGCCCGTCCGGCCGCCCCCCAGCCGGCGCCGACCCCGGCGGCCGCCGAGCCGGGCCCCCGCTCCGAAGCCGCCCCCCGCTCCGAAGCCGCCCCGCGCTCCGAAGCGGGCCGTCGCGCCGAGGCCGGCGCCCGGGCCGGTCTGCGCTCCCGCCCCGGGAGGCCGTTCCCCGGCGGCCCCGCCGACACCCCGCGGGGCCCCGGCACGCCGCCCGCCGAAGGCAGCCTGCTGGACCTGTTGAAGGTCGCCATCGCGATCCTGGACACCTCGGGCCGGGTGGTGCTCTGGAGCCCGGCCGCCGAGGAACTGCTCGGCTGGCCCAACGAGCTGCTGGTCGGCCGCCGGATCGACGAGCTGCTCCCCGACCCGGCGCAGGTCGCCCGGATCCGGGCCGCGATCCAGGCCACCCTGCGGCAGGGCCGCTGGGCCGGCCTCGCCGAACTGGTCGACCGGAACGGCGCACCCGTCTCGGTGGACGCCCGGATCTCCCTCCTGGTGGACGGCGACGGCACCCCGTTCCTCCAGGTCAACATGGCCGAGGCGGCCGCCGTCCGGGCCGTCGAGCGGGACCTCGCGGTGCGCGACGCGCTGTTCGAACAGTCCCCGCTGGGCATCGCCATCATGGACACCGACCTGCGCTACACCGCCGTCAACCAGACCCTCGCCGAGATGAACGGCGTCGCCCTGGAGGACCACGTCGGCCGCACCACCGGCGAGACCCTGCCGGAGCGGGCCGCCGACGAGATCACCGCCATCCAGCGCCAGGTGCTGGCCACCGGCGAGCCGGTCATCGACGTCACCCTGGCCTCCCCGGTCACCACCCGGGCCGGCTACCGCTCGATCTCCTACAGCCGGATGACCGACCGCTCCGGTCGGGTGCTCGGCATCTCCGGCACCGTCATGGACGTGACGGAGCGTTACCGGGCCGTCGCCAAGGTCGAGCACGCCCGGCGCCGGCTCTCGCTGCTCAACGAGTTCGGCTCCCGGGTCGGTGACCTGCTGGACGCCTCCCGGATCGCCCAGGAGCTGGCCGGCTCGGTCGTCCCCCGGCTGAGCGACCACTCGGCGGTGATCCTGCTCCAGGCCGTCGCGCACGGTGACGACCTGCCCCGGCACGGCCACGACCGGCGGACCTCGCTGCTCCAGCTCGGCACCGCCTCCGTCCAGGACGGCCCCGAGGTGGACGTGCTGCTGCGCCGCGGCGCCCGGATCACCTTCGCCGAGGACTCCGTCTGCGGCCGGGTGCTGCGCACCGGCGTGCCCGAGCTGATCTCCGGCGCCGACCAGCTGGACGACGTCACCTACCCCGGCGACCCGAAGGCGCAGGCCGCCCGGGACCTCGGCGTGCACTCGCTGCTGGCGGTGCCGCTGCGCGCCCGCGGCATCGTGATCGGCCTGCTGCTGGTCAGCCGGGCCGGCTACCGCGAGGGCTTCGACCGGGACGACGTGGCCTTCACCGTCGAGCTGGCCGACCGGGCCGGCAGCTCGCTGGACAACGCCCGCCTCTACGCCCGCGAGCGCACCGCCGCGCTCACCCTCCAGCGCACCCTGCTCCCGCAGCAGGTCCCGCAGCCCACCGGCGTCGAGGTCGCCTACCGGTACGTGCCCGGCAGCAGCGGCACCGAGGTCGGCGGCGACTGGTTCGACGTCATCCCGCTGCCCGGCGACCGCACCGCGCTGGTGGTCGGCGACGTGATGGGCCACGGCCTGCGGGCCGCCGCCACGATGGGACGGCTGCGCACCGCCGTCCGGGTGCTGGCCGCCCTCGACCTGCCGCCGGACGTCCTGCTGCGGCACGTCCACGAGCTGGCCGACGACCTCGCCCAGGGGCCGGACGAGGCGCTGCTGGCCACCTGCGTCTACGCGGTGTTCGACCCGGCGACGGCCCGGCTCACCGTCGCCAAGGCCGGGCACATTCCGCCGGTGCTGGTGGTGCCGGGCGCGTCGGCCGCGGAGCCCACCCACGAGGGCGGCCCGCTGCCCGGCGGCGCCGGCCGGATCCTCGACCTGCCCTCCGGCGCCCCGCTCGGCGTGGGCGGCGTCCCGTTCGAATCGGTCGAACTGAAGATCCCGGAGGGCAGCCTGCTGGCGCTGTGCACCGACGGCCTGGTCGAGTCCCGGGACAAGGACCTGGACGTCGGCCTCGGCCGGCTGGTCAGCGTGCTCCAGGGGCCGCACGCCTCCATCCAGGCCGCCTGCGAGGCGGTGCTGGACACCATGGAGCAGGGCCGGGAGCCGGACGACGTCGCGCTGCTGCTGGCCCGGCTCGGCCACGGCCAGGCCGACACCCCGACGGCGGGCTGGACCCTGCCGGCCGAGCCCACCGCCGTCTCCCGGGCCCGCCGGCTGGTCCGCGGCGCGCTCGTCGAGTGGGGCGTCGAGGAGCTCACCGACACCGCCGAACTGCTGGTCAGCGAGCTGGTCACGAACGCCGTCCGGTACGCCAGCGCCCCGATCGGGGTCCGGCTGACGCTCGGTGAGACGCTGCTGGTGGAGATCTCCGACCCGCTGCCCGACCCGCCCCGGGAGCGGCACGCGGCCGAGGCCGACGAGGGCGGGCGCGGTCTGGAACTGGTCCACCGGCTGGCGCTGCGCTGGGGCGCCCGGGCCGAGGGCATCGGCAAGGTCGTCTGGTTCGAGCAGGCGCTGCCGGGTAATGAGCCCGACGGATCGTGATCAAGTCGAGGACCAGGAGAGCGGACCGCACATGCTGACAGGCGCTCAAGGGGAGCGCGCGCCCCGGCAGGGGGCGCGAGCGTGGCATTGTGGTTGCGCGGGCGATAGGACAAAAACCTTCGCCCGATCTGATGTTGTGATGTTGAGGGCGTGTGAACGCACCCCTTGATGATGAATACTCGGTCTTCTCGACATCCGGACGGTCGCGGGTTGGAGGGGTCGGTCCGTTGAACAGCACTCCGGCGCGGAGAGCGCCGAGCAGCAGCGGTCATGCCGCCGTGCCCGGGCAGGCCGGTTCCGCGCACCTGCCCGTACGGGACGGCGGCGCCGCGAGCCGCAGCCACCACCACCCCGTCGCCGCCGAGGAGCGGGCGTGGAGCGGCGGCGACCCCGGCACGATCTACGACTACATCCGGGTCGCCACCTTCGCGATCGGCCCCGACGGCCGGATCAGCCAGTGGAGCGAGCGCGCCGCCGACTTCTTCGGCATCCCGGCCGCCGACGCCGTCGGCGCCGACCCGATCACCACCTTCGTGCCCCGCGAGCTCTGGCGGCGCGGCCGGTCCCGGCTGGAGCGCACCCTGGCGGGCGAGGAGTGGGTCGGTACCACCCCGTACCGGGACGCCGCCGGCGGCGAGGGCCTCGCCGAGCTCTACCTGATGCCGGACAGTTCGCTGCCCACCGCCGGTGCCACCTGCCTGGCCGTCGACCTCGGGCGGCTGCGCCGGATCGAGACCGACCTGGCCGCCTCCGAGGCCGTCTTCGGACAGACGCCCACCGGCTTCGTGCTGTTCGACGACCGGCTGCGGCTCCAGCGGGTCAACGACGCCTTCGCCTCCGGCATGGGCCTGGCCCCCACCGACCTGGAGGGCCTCACCCCGCACGACATCTTCCCGCCGTCCGAGGCGGACCGGCTCGCCGCCGCCCTGCGCAAGGTCCTGGCCACCGGCGAGCCCGTCTTCGACCTGCGCTTCCACGGCGCCGTCCCGACCCGCGAGGGCAACCGGCTCTGGGCCGTCTCGCTGTACCGGCTGAGCGGCTCCGCCGGGCAGACCATGGGCGTGGCCGGGCAGGTCTCCGACGTCACCAGCCGGCACGTCGCCGAACGCGAGGCCGACGGGGTGCGCCGCAACCTGGCCCTGCTCAACGAGGCCAGCGCCCACATCGGCTCCACGCTCGACCTGGAGACCACCGCCAAGGAACTGCTGGACGTCGTCGTCCCGCCGTTCTGCGACCTCGCCACCGTCGACCTCTACACCGCGCTGCTCTCCGGCGAGACGGTGCCCAGCGCCGGCCGGCTCGGCGACACCGTGCTCACCGACGGCAGCGGCGAACTGCGCCGGGTCGCCGTCTCCAGCGTGGTCGGCGGCGCCTCCTCGGTGCTCGGCTCGGTCACCGGCCTGCCGATCGCCGAGGCCGGCGGCACCCTCTGCTACCCGCGCCGCTCCCCGCACGCCCGGGCGCTGCGCACCGGCCGCAGCGTCATCCCCGAGCCGGGGCCGGACCCGCTGCTGCGCTCCACCCTGATCGTCCCGCTGGTCGCCCGCGACCAGGTGCTCGGCCTCGTCCAGCTCTCCCGGGCGATCGGCAGCGAGCCCTTCGACGCCCGCGACGTCGCGATCGCCGAGGAACTCGTCGCCCGCGCCGCCGTCTGCATCGACAACGCCCGGCTCTACCGGCGCGAGCACGAGCGCGCGCTGATCCTCCAGCGCAGCCTGCTGCCCCCGGGCAACCCGGCCGCCAGCGGCCTGGAGATCGCCTGCCGCTACCTGCCCAGCAACAACAACACCGAGGTCGGCGGCGACTGGTTCGACGTCATCCCGCTGCCCGGCAACCGCACCGCGCTGGTCATCGGCGACGTGATGGGCCGCGGCCTGCGCGCCGCCGTCGCGATGGGCCAGCTGCGCACCGCCGTGCGCACCCTGGCGATGCTCGACCTCGACCCCGCCGAGGTGCTCACCGCCCTCGACGAGATCGCCCGCGGCCTCGGCGGCGACCCGGCGCCGGCCGGCCCGCCCACCGCCCCGTACGGGCGGCTCACCTCGACCGCCGACGAGGAGGCCCGCGAGGTCTACCTGGCCACCTGCGTCTACGCGGTCTACGACGCCGTCACCCGCCGCTGCGTCTTCGCCAACGCCGGCCACCTGCCGCCCGTCCTGCTCAGCCCCGGCGAGAGCGCCCGGATGCTCGACGTGCCGCCCGGCCTGCCGCTCGGCGTCGGCGGGGAGCCCTTCGAGGAGGTCGAGCTGACCCTCCCGGACGGCGCCGTGCTCGCCCTCTACACCGACGGCCTGGTGGAGAGCCGCAAGCACCAGCTGGACGAGGGCCTGCGGGCCTTCCGCTCCGCGCTCTCCGGCGACGGCAAGGGCCTGGAGGACCTCTGCGACCACGTGCTCGGCGAGCTCAACCCGCACCACGGCGAGGACGACATCGCCCTGCTGATGGCCAAGGTGCACGCCTTCCCCGAGGACGCCGTCGGCAACTGGTTCCTGCCGCCCGAGCCCACCTCGGTGGCCAAGGCCCGCGAACTGGCCTGTAGCTGGCTGCTCTCCCGGGGTCTGGAGGAGCTCGTCGACACCACCGAGCTGCTGGTCAGCGAGCTGGTCACCAACGCGCTCAAGCACGGCCGGGGCGAGATCCGGCTGCGGCTGCTGCGCGAGCGCAGCCTGGTCTGCGAGGTCTGGGACGACGGCTACGCGCAGCCCCGCCAGCGGCGCGCCCAGGAGACCGACGAGGGCGGCCGCGGCCTCCAGCTGGTCAGCCTGCTGGCCGAGCGCTGGGGCAGTCGGCGCACCCCGAAGGGCAAGATCGTCTGGTTCGAGCTGGCGCTGTAGTCCTTCGAGGCGGTGGGCCGGACGGGTGCAGTCGCCCGGCGGCCCGCCGTGTCGGGGCGGGGCCGGGGCCCCGGGCGGCGTTCGATGGCCGCCATGCGCGTCCGCCAGCTCTCCGCCGCAGCCGCCGCGCTGCTGCTCTCCGCCGCCCTCGGCGGCTGCTCCGACGACCAGGGCCCCGCCCGTACTCCCGCCGCCGTGCCGGTTCCGGCCGATCCCACGGTCGGCACCGGGGACGTCCGGCCCGCCGACCGTGCCGCCGTCCGGGACGGCGGCACGCTGCGCTGGGCGCTGGACGGCGTCCCGGCCACGCTGAACGTCTACCAGGGCGCGGCGAGCGCCGACTCGGCGCTGCTCGCCCACGCGCTGTACCCCTCGCTGTTCCGGCCCGACGAGCACGGCCGGCTCGTCCCCGACCCGGACTACCTGGAGGACGCCGAGTCCACCCCGCCGGGGCAGCAGCCGCAGGTGGTCACCTACCGGCTCAACCCGCACGCCGTGTGGAGCGACGGCACCCCGCTCTCGGCCGCCGACCTCGACGCGCAGCGGGCCGCCCTGGCCGGCCAGGGCACCCGCCCGGCCGGGTACGACGCCATCGAGTCGGTCACCCAGGGCGCCGACCCGCAGGAGGTCAAGGTGGCCTTCCGGCGGCCGTACGCCGAGTGGCGCTCGCTGTTCGGGCCGCTCTACCCGGCCGCCGAGACGGCCACCCCGGCCGCCTTCGAGCAGGCGCTGACCGACGCGGGCCGGCCGAGCGCCGGGCCGTACGCGCTCTCCGGGTACGACGCCGAGGGCGGCACGGTCACCCTGGTGCGCAATCCGCTCTGGTGGGGCGAGCCGGCGAAGGCCGAGCGGATCGACTTCCTCGCCGTGCCGCCCGAGCAGCGGCTGGACGCGCTGGACCAGGAGCGGCTGGACGTCGCCCCGCTCACCGCGGCGGTGGACCGGGCGGCTCCGGTGCCCACCGCGTCCGCACCGGCGGAGGCCCCGCCGCCCGCGGCCGTGCCGGAGGCGGCGCCCGAGGCGGCGGCGACGGCGCTGAAGCGGGCCGAGTCGCTTCCCGGGATCACCGTGCACCGGGCCGCCGCGGCCTCGCTCACCCAGCTCACCCTGAACGCCGCCCGCGGCCCGCTGACCGACCCGCTGGTGCGCCGCGCCCTCATCCGGGCCGTCGACCGCCGCCGCATCGCCGACGCGGCGCTCACCCCGCTCGGCCTGCCCGCCGCACCGCTGGGCAGCCACCTGCTCGCGGGCGACCAGGAGGGCTACCGGGACAACAGCGAGGCGGCCGGCCCGGCGGACCCGGCCAGGCTGCTGGACGAGGCTGGCTGGATGCGGCCCGCCGGCGGGGGCACCCGGGCCAAGGGCGGCACGCCGCTCGCCCTCTCCCTGCTCGTCCCGGCCGGCTCGGCCACCGCCAAGCGCACCGCCGACGCGCTCACCGCGGGCCTGGCGGATGCCGGGGTCGCGGTGCAGCAGGTGGCCGCGCCCGCCGAGTCCTTCGTCGGGGAGCACCTGGCGGCCGGGGACTACGACCTGGCCCTGTTCTCCTGGCCGGCCGGCCCCAGCCCGGCGAGCGAGCTGCGGCCCGCGTACGCCAAGCCCCGGCCGGACGCCGACGGCGCGCCGGAGCCGGGCGGCAACTTCGGCCGCAGCGGCACCGAGGAGATCGACCGGCTGTTCGACCGGGCGGCCGCCGAGCTGGACCCGGCGGCCCGGCTGGACCTGCTCCAGGAGGCGGACGTGCGGATCTGGCAGCTCGGGCACTCGGTGCCGCTCTACCAGCGGCCGGAGCTGGTCGGCGTCCGGGCCGGGGTGGTCGGCGCGGGCGCGTACGGCTTCGGCTGGCCGCGCTTCCAGGACGTGGGCTGGAGCGGTCAGGACACGCCCTGGGGCCCGGTCGTCGGATCACGAACGGAAGGGGGCGGGAGCGCGGATGTCGGGTGAAGAGTGTGTGACCCGGCTGTGATCTTGATCCCGCCCGACCTGCTCGTTTCCGCCCACCTGGGCGCTTCCCCGTACGATAGGAGGAAGCCGAGGCATGGCCATGTGCCCGGCGGGTGGACCGGTAGTAGCAGGCGGAACGGGCGGCGGCGATCGAAAGGGATCGCAAGTGCGCGTCACGCAGCCGGGCGCCGCAACCCACGATTCCGGGAGAATCCGCTAGGCATGCCCACGCGCAACGACATCCGTAACGTCGCCATCGTCGCCCACGTTGACCACGGCAAGACCACGCTGGTCGACGCCATGCTGAAGCAGGCCGGCGCCTTCGCCGCCCACCAGCACCTCGACGACCGGATGATGGACTCCAACGACCTGGAGCGCGAGAAGGGCATCACCATTCTCGCGAAGAACACCGCCGTCAAGTACCACCCCAAGGATGGTGGCGCGCCGATCACCATCAACATCATCGACACCCCGGGCCACGCCGACTTCGGTGGCGAGGTCGAGCGCGGTCTGTCGATGGTGGACGCGGTCGTCCTGCTGGTCGACGCCTCCGAGGGTCCGCTGCCGCAGACCCGCTTCGTGCTCCGCAAGGCGCTGTCGGCCCGCCTTCCCGTCATCCTCTGCATCAACAAGACCGACCGTCCGGACTCCCGGATCGACGAGGTCATCAACGAGACCTACGACCTGTTCCTCGACCTGGACGCGGACGAGGACCAGATCGAGTTCCCGATCGTCTACGCCTGCGCCCGTGACGGCGTCGCCTCGCTGACCAAGCCGGAGAACGGCACCGTCCCGGCCGACAGCACCAACCTGGAGCCGTTCTTCTCCACCCTGCTGGAGCACGTCCCGGCCCCGAGCTACGACGAGGACGCCCCGCTCCAGGCCCACGTCACCAACCTGGACGCCGACAACTTCCTCGGCCGCATCGCGCTGCTCCGCGTCGAGCAGGGCGAGCTGCGCAAGGGCCAGACCGTGGCCTGGATCAAGCGCGACGGCAGCATCTCGAACGTCCGCATCTCCGAGCTGCTGATGACCGAGGCGCTCACCCGCAAGCCGGCCGAGGTGGCCGGCCCCGGTGACATCTGCGCCGTCGCCGGCATCGGCGACATCATGATCGGCGAGACCCTGGCCGACCCGGAGAACCCGATCGCGCTGCCGCTGATCACGGTGGACGAGCCGGCCATCTCGATGACCATCGGCACCAACACCTCGCCGCTCGTCGGCCGCGGTGGCTCCGGCAAGGGCGCGGACGCCAAGGCGGCCGGCAAGGTGGACCGCAAGGTCACCGCCCGCCAGGTGAAGGACCGCCTGGACCGCGAGCTGATCGGTAACGTCTCGCTGCGCGTCCTGGACACCGAGCGCCCGGACGCCTGGGAGGTGCAGGGCCGCGGTGAGCTGGCGCTGGCCATCCTGATCGAGACCATGCGCCGCGAGGGCTTCGAGCTGACCGTCGGCAAGCCGCAGGTCGTCACCAAGGAGGTCAACGGCAAGACCCACGAGCCGGTCGAGCGCCTCACGGTGGACGTGCCCGAGGAGCACATGGGTGCCGTCACCCAGCTCATGGGCATCCGCAAGGGCCGGATGGACAACATGTCCAACCACGGCTCGGGCTGGGTCCGGATGGAGTTCGTCGTCCCGTCCCGCGGTCTGATCGGCTTCCGCACGGAGTTCCTCACCAACACCCGCGGCACCGGCATCGCCCACTCGATCCACGAGGGCCACGAGCCGTGGTTCGGCAACCTGACCACCCGCAACAACGGCTCGCTGGTCGCCGACCGCTCCGGTGTGGTCACCGCCTTCGCGATGACCAACCTCCAGGAGCGCGGCGTGCTCTTCTGCGAGCCGGGCACCGAGGTGTACGAGGGCATGATCGTCGGCGAGAACTCGCGCGCCGACGACATGGACGTCAACATCACCAAGGAGAAGAAGCTCACCAACATGCGTTCCTCGAACGCTGATGTGGCCGAGTCGATCGTCCCGCCGCGCAAGCTCTCGCTGGAGCAGTCGCTGGAGTTCTGCCGCGAGGACGAGTGCATCGAGGTGACCCCGGAGACGGTTCGCATCCGTAAGGTCGTTCTCGACCAGAAGGACCGCGGCCGCGCCTCCTCGCGCGCCAAGAAGGCGTGATCCGGACGCACTGAACGGCCATTGGCCGGAATGATTCGCCCCCCTTTCCTGTGGAGAGGGGGGCGAACTTTTTCAACTACTCCAAGTTGTCGGGGCCGCTATTCACGGAATAGCGCTCATCACATCAGGGTGTTCGCTGAGCGGACATGACAGTTCGTCATCCGCAAGGACTGTCCGTTTGGTGCCTGTCTGGCTATGTCTCAAATGTCCGGTTTTCGAAACTTACCGACTGTTCATGTGACCTAATTGAGATCGTCACTGGTCACTTTCGTGTCCGTGCGTGACGGATAGTGGGTGCAGTCAGGCTCGGGTCAAGGGTGAACGCGCAGGGGTGCGCGCCGAAACCACGAGCGCGGAGGCACAGCGGACCCGGTGACAACCGTTCCGCCATGCCCTCCTCGTTGCAACGTCGAATTCAGGAGGCACACCGATGCGCGGTGCGAGCCAGGCCAAGTGGGTTGTCGCAGCTGTTGCTGTCGCCCTCGCTGCGACTGCGTGCAGCAGCAGCACCGACTCCTCCGGGGGCAGCTCCGACAACGGTGCCGTCAACGCCGGGGCCAGCTTCAGCTACCAGAGCGGTGAGCCGCAGCGCCCGCTCCAGCCGGCCAACGCCAACGAGACGCTCGGCGGCCGTATCGTCAAGGAGCTCTTCAAGGGCCTCGTCGACTACGACCCGGCGACCGGCGCGCTGCGCAACCAGGTGGCCGACAAGATCGAGACCACCGACGCCAAGAACTACACCGTCACGCTGAAGTCCGGCTGGACGTTCCACGACGGCACCCCGGTCACCGCCGCTTCCTTCGTGAAGGCCTGGAACTGGTCGGCCAACGTCAAGAACAACCAGATCAACTCCTCCTGGTTCTCCGACATCGTCGGCTACGAGGCGGTCCACCCGGAGACGGGCGACCCGACGGCCACCGAGATGTCCGGTCTGAAGATCGTCGACGACACGCACTTCACCATCGAGCTGAACGCCCCGGTCTCGTACTTCTCGTACAAGCTCGGCTACGCCGCCTTCTCCCCGCTGCCCGAGGGCTTCTTCGCCGACCCGGCCGGCTACGGCCAGAAGCCGGTCGGCAACGGCCCCTACAAGTTCGTCTCGTGGGAGCACAACAAGGCCATCACCGTCCAGGCGTACGACAAGTACGCGGGCAGCGACAAGCCGAAGAACGGCGGCATCATCTTCCGGAACTACAGCTCCGGTGAGGCCGCGTACAAGGACCTGATGTCCGACACCCTGGACGTCCTGGACCAGGTCGACTCGACCGACCTGCCGAAGTACAAGGACGACCTGGGCAAGCGCGCCATCGACCAGGCGCAGGGTGCCATCCAGAACATCGGCTTCGCGCTGTACCAGGGTGACTGGAACACCCCGGGCAAGGAGAAGGTCCGTCAGGGCCTGTCGATGGCGATCGACCGCGACACCATCACCAAGACCGTGCTCAACGGCAACCGCATCCCCGCCGACTCGTGGGTCGCCCCCGGCGTCATGGGCTACAAGGCCGGCACCTGCGGCGAGTTCTGCAAGTACGACCCGGCCAAGGCCAAGCAGCTCATCACCGAGGGCGGCGGCGTCCCCGGCGGCAAGGTCAGCATCATCTACAACTCCGACGGCAGCCACAAGGAGTGGGTGGACGCGGTCTGCAACTCCATCCGCCAGGCGGTCAACGTCGAGTGCACCGGTGACCCGAAGCCGGACTTCAAGACCGTGCGTGACGTCATCACCAACAAGCAGGTCCAGAGCCTGATGCGTACGGCCTGGGTGCAGGACTACCCGCTGAACGCCAACTTCCTGCGTGACGTCTACGGCACCGGCGCCTCGTCGAACGACAGCAAGTACTCCAGCCCGGAGTTCGACAAGCTCGCCAAGGAGGCGGACGCCGCCACCTCGGTCGAGAAGACCGCCGAGCTGTACCAGCAGGCCGAGCTCCAGCTGGCCAAGGACATGCCGACCATCCCGCTCTGGTACTACAAGACCAGCTCCGGCTACTCCAAGAACGTCCAGAACGTGAAGTTCGACTCCTTCGGCGACCCGGTCTTCACCGACGTCGAGGTCAAGCAGAAGTAATCGGTCGGCACCGCCTGACCTGGTGACAACGGCCGGTGCCCGTCCATCCCCACAAGGGCGAGGACTGGCACCGGCCGTTGGCACGCCGACTTATCTCTTGCCGGGTTGACGGGCCCGGCAGAGCCATACATGGAGGCACGATGGGGCGCTTTGTCGCGAGGCGACTGCTCCAGATGATCCCGGTCTTCTTCGGAACGACCTTGCTCATCTTTGTGATGGTGCACGCGCTGCCGGGTGACCCGGTGGCCGCGATGTGGGGTGACAAGGCGCCGGACCCGGCCCAGGTTGCCGCCCTGAAGCACCAGATGGGTCTCGACCAGCCGATGTGGCAGCAGTACCTCGATTACATGGGGGGCCTGTTCACCGGGGACTTCGGCACCACCCTGGCCAACCGACCGGTCCTCGACGTGATCACCGAGGCGCTGCCGGTCACCATCCGGCTCGCGCTGTTCGCGTTCGCCATCGAGATCGTGCTGGGCATCGGCATCGGCCTGTTCGCCGGCCTGCGCCGAGGCAAGGTGTTCGACAAGAGCGCCCTGATCTTCACCCTGCTGCTGATCTCGATCCCGATCCCGGTGCTCGGCTTCATCTTCCAGACGACCTTCGCGGACAACCTGCACTGGGTCACGCCGACCGTCCAGGACTCCAACGACATCACCCAGCTGGTGCTGCCGGCCCTGGTGCTCGGTTCGGTGTCGCTGGCGTTCGTGGCGCGTCTCACCCGTACCTCCATAGCCGAGAACATCAAGGCCGACTACGTGCGCACCGCGGTGGCCAAGGGCCTGCCGCAGCGCAAGGTCATCGGCACCCACCTGCTGCGCAACTCGCTGATCCCGGTGGTCACCTTCCTCGGCACCGACCTCGGCTCCCTGATGGGCGGCGCGATCGTCACCGAGGGCATCTTCAACGTCAAGGGCGTCGGTAACGCGCTCTACCACGCGATCAACCTGAAGGAAGGCTCGACGGTCTCCGGCTTCGTGGTCTTCCTGGTGGTCGTGTACCTGGCCGCCGGACTGATCGTCGACCTGCTTTACGCGGTCCTGGACCCGAGGATCCGTTATGCCTGACCTGACCGAGAAGAAGACGGCCGAGGAGATCCCGGCCCAGGCCGCCGCCGCGGCCGCGAAGCCGGAGAAGGCCCGCAGCCTGGGCTCCGACGCCTGGCACGACCTGCGTCGCAAGCCGATCTTCGTGATCTCCGCGCTGCTCATCCTGCTGCTGGTCATCATCGCGGTCGCGCCGGGGCTGTTCACCTCGGTGGACCCGCGGGCCGGCGACCTGCGCAACCACTACCTGACGAAGCCGAACTACGGCCACCTGTTCCAGGCGGACTGGTTCGGTTACGACCTCCAGGGCCGCAGCATCTACGCCCGCGTCATCTACGGCGCCCGCGCCTCGGTCGTGGTCGGCATCTGCGTCACCCTGGGCGTGACCATCCTCGGCGGCATCGCCGGTATGGCCGCCGGCTACTTCGGCGGCTGGATCGACACGATCATCTCCCGGGTCACCGACGTCTTCTTCGGCGTCCCGCTGCTGCTCGGCTCGCTGGTGATCCTCAACGCCTTCACCTCGCGCACGATCTGGAGCGTGGTCTTCGCGCTGGTCTCCCTGGGCTGGACCCAGATGACCCGTGTCATGCGCGGCTCGGTGATCACGGTCAAGCAGGCCGACTTCGTGACCGCGGCCAAGGCGCTCGGCGCCGGCACCACCCGGATCATGTTCAAGCACATCCTGCCGAACGCGATCGCCCCGGTGATCGTCGTCGCCACCATCGCGCTCGGCGGCTACATCGCCACCGAGGCGACGCTGAGCTTCCTCGGCATCGGTCTCCAGGACCCGACCATCTCCTGGGGCATCGACATCAACTCGGCCCAGAAGGTGATCCGTACGGCTCCGTACGCCCTGTTCTTCCCGGCCGGAATGCTCAGCCTTACCGTGCTGGCCTTCATCATGCTCGGCGACGCGGTGCGCGACGCCCTCGACCCGAAGCTCCGCTGAGAGAAGAGGTGACGACCCGATGACCACCGTGATCGAGAACAACCAGAAGAACGAACGTCTCGAAGTTGGCACCCCTCTCCTGGAGGTGAAGGACCTCCACGTGGAGTTCCACACCCGGGACGGGATCGCCAAGGCCGTGAACGGCGTCAACTACTCCGTCGCGGCCGGCGAGACGCTCGCCGTGCTCGGCGAGTCCGGCTCCGGCAAGTCCGTGACGGCGCAGACCATCATGGGCATCCTGGACATGCCGCCGGGCAAGGTGACCCAGGGCGAGATCCTGTACCGCGGCAAGGACATGCTCAAGATGAGCGGCGAGGAGCGGCGGCAGATCCGCGGCCGGAAGATCGCGATGATCTTCCAGGACGCGCTCTCCGCGCTGAACCCCGTGCTCAGCGTCGGCTTCCAGCTCGGCGAGATGTTCCGTGTGCACCAGGGCGCCTCCAAGAAGGAGGCGAAGGAGAAGGCCATCGAGCTGATGGACCGGGTGCGCATCCCCGCCGCCCGGCAGCGGGTGAACGACTTCCCGCACCAGTTCTCCGGCGGCATGCGTCAGCGCATCATGATCGCCATGGCGCTGTCGCTCCAGCCCGACCTGATCATCGCGGACGAGCCCACCACCGCCCTGGACGTGACCGTCCAGGCCCAGGTGATGGACCTGCTCGCCGAGCTCCAGGCCGAGTACAACATGGGCCTGATCCTGATCACCCACGACCTCGGCGTGGTCGCCGACGTCGCGGACAAGATCGCCGTGATGTACGCGGGCCGGATCGTGGAGACCGCCCCGGTGCACGAGCTGTACGCGAACCCCGCGCACCCGTACACCAAGGGCCTGCTCCGCTCCATCCCGCGCCTGGACCAGAAGGGCCAGGAGCTGTACGCGATCAAGGGCCTGCCCCCGAACCTGCTGAAGGTTCCGGCCGGCTGCGCGTTCAACCCCCGCTGCGATGCCGCCACCGACCTGTGCCGCTCCGAGATCCCGGCGCTGCACCACGTGACGGACAAGGACGGCAAGGAGCTCACCGGCCGTCGCAGCGCGTGCCACTTCTGGAAGGAGACCCTCCATGGCTGAGAACATCCTGGAGGTCAAGGACCTCCACAAGCACTACCCGCTGACCCAGGGGATCCTCTTCAAGAAGCAGGTCGGCGCGGTCAAGGCCGTCGACGGCATCTCCTTCGAGCTGAAGAAGGGCGAGACCCTCGGCATCGTCGGTGAGTCCGGCTGTGGCAAGTCCACGCTGGCCAAGGTGCTGATGAACCTGGAGCGCGCCACCTCCGGCCAGGTGCTGTTCAAGGGCGAGGACATCTCCACGCTGCAGGGTGCGGCCCTCAAGGCCGTCCGCCGCAACATCCAGATGGTGTTCCAGGACCCGTACACCTCGCTCAACCCGCGCATGACGGTCGGCGACATCATCGGCGAGCCGTTCGAGATCCACCCCGAGGTGGCGCCCAAGGGCGACCGCCGCAAGGCCGTCCAGGACCTGCTGGACGTCGTGGGTCTGAACCCGGAGTACATCAACCGGTACCCGCACCAGTTCTCCGGCGGCCAGCGCCAGCGCATCGGCATCGCCCGCGGTCTGGCGCTCAAGCCGGAGATCATCATCTGTGACGAGCCGGTCTCCGCGCTGGACGTGTCCGTCCAGGCGCAGGTGATCAACCTGCTGGAGCAGCTCCAGGGCGAGTTCGGCCTCTCCTACATGTTCATCGCCCACGACCTCTCCATCGTCCGGCACATCTCCGACCGGGTCGGCGTGATGTACCTGGGCAAGATGGTCGAGATCGGCTCGGACGAGGAGATCTACGAGAACGCCACCCACCCGTACACTCAGGCGCTGCTCTCCGCGGTGCCGGTGCCGGACCCGACGGCGCGCGAGACCCGCGAGCGGATCATCCTGACCGGGGACATCCCCTCGCCGGCCAACCCGCCGTCCGGCTGCCGCTTCCGCACCCGCTGCTGGAAGGCGGAGGAGCGGTGCTCCACGGAGGTCCCGCTGCTCGCGGTGCCCTCGGTGCTGGAGGGCCCGGCCGCGCACGAGACGGCCTGCCACTTCCCGGAGGTCCGGGAGCAGGCCGCGGCCTGATCCCCCGTTCGTCCCAGGAAGGGCCCGTGGCGTTCGCGCCGCGGGCCCTTCCGGCGTTCCGGCGCCGCGTCAACTCGGCGGGGGGTCGGCGCACCCGTCCGGGTGCACCTGACTCGCGCCGTCGCCGGGCCGCGCTTCTCATGGGGTGTGATGCGAACCACACCCTGAGGAGGGACCTCCATGCCCGTAGCCGCCCGCGTCCGTTGGGTCCTCGCCGCCGCGACGTCCGTGGTCCTGGTGGCCACCGGATGCGGCGGCGGTGGTGGAGGAGGAGGCAGCAGCAGCAGTTCGTCGGACGCCGGCAAGACCTTCAGCTACCAGAGCAACGAGCCGCAGAACCCGCTCCAGCCCGCCAACGCGAACGAGGTCGGCGGCGGCCGCATCATCCAGAACCTCTTCAAGGGCCTGGTCGACTACGACCCGAGCGACGCCAAGATCCGGATGCAGGTCGCCGACAAGATCGACACCACTGACTCGCAGACCTTCGACATCACCCTGAAGGACGGCTGGAAGTTCCACGACGGCACCCCGGTGCACGCCCACAACTTCGTCGACGCCTGGAACTGGGGCGCCAACCCGGCGAACAACCAGATCAACAGCTCCTGGTTCGCCGACATCGAGGGCTACCAGGACGTCCACCCGGCCTCCGGCTCGCCGACCACGGAGAAGATGTCCGGGCTGACCGTCACCGACGACCTGCACTTCACCGTCAAACTGGCCCACCGGGTCTCGTACTTCGAATACAAGCTCGGCTACATCGCCTTCTCGCCGCTGCCCGACGGCTTCTACCAGGACCCGGCCGGGTACGGGCAGAAGCCGGTGGGCAACGGCCCGTACGCGTTCGTCAGCTGGGCGCACAACAGCAATGTCGTCACCAAGGCGTTCCCGGACTACCAAGGCGTGGACAAGCCGAAGAACGGCGGCATCGTCTTCAAGATGTACACCACGTCCGAGGCCGCCTACGCCGACCTCCAGTCCAACAACCTGGACGTGATGGACCTGGTGCCGCCGTCCGCGCTGGCCACGTACAAGAGCGACCTCGGCGACCGCGCGGTGGACGAGCCGCAGGGCGCCATCCAGAACATCGGCTTCACGCTCTACCAGGGCGACTGGTCCTCGCCGGACAAGGCGAAGGTGCGCCAGGGGCTGTCGATGGCGATCGACCGCGACACCATCACCAAGACGGTGCTCCAGGGCTCCCGCAAGCCCGCCACCGCCTGGGTGGCCGAGGGCGTCCAGGGCTACAAGGACGGCACCTGCGGCGACTTCTGCAAGTTCGACCCGGCGAAGGCCAAGCAGCTGATCCAGGAGGGCGGCGGCGTCCCCGGCAACAAGCTGCTGGTCACCTACAACGCGGACGGCGGCCACAAGGAGTGGGTCGACGCGGTCTGCAACTCGATCCGGCAGAACACCGGGGTCGACTGCCTGGGCGACCCGAAGCCCGACTTCAAGACCGCGCGGGCGGCGATCACCGGGCACCAGCTCAACGGCGCCTTCCGCACCGGCTGGGTGCAGGACTACCCGCTGAACGCCAACTTCCTGGCCGAGGTCTACCGCACCGGCGCCGCGTCCAACGACACCGGCTACAGCAGCCCGCAGTTCGACGAGGCCGCCACCAAGGCCGACGAGGCCGGCAGCGTCGCCGACACGGTGACCGGCTACCAGCAGGCCGAGGGGGTGCTGCCGAGCGGGATGCCCGCCATCCCGCTCTGGTACTACCGCACCAACTCGGGCTACTCGAACAGGGTGCAGAACGTGAAGTTCGACTCCTTCGGAAACCCGGCCTGGACCCAGGTCGAGGTCAAGGGCTGAGCCTCCGGACGCTCGTGCCGGCCCCGCCCTCCCCGCACGGAGGGCGGGGCGCGGTCTGACGGCCGGGAACCCGGCCGGACACCCAGTCGGACACCTAGGAAGGAGGCTCGGATGGGCAGTTACGTGCTGCGGCGGGTGCTACAGATGATCCCGGTCTTCTTCGGCGCCACGCTGCTGATCTTCCTGATGGTCTACACGCTGCCGGGCGACCCGGTGGCGGCGCTGTTCGGCGAGAAGGCCGCCGACCCGGCCGTGGTCGCCAGCATCAAGCACGAGTACTACCTGGACCAGCCGATCTGGAAGCAGTACCTGCACTACATGGGGAACCTCTTCCAGGGGGACTTCGGCACCAGCTTCACCGGCCGACCGGTCACCGACATCATGGCGGACGCCTTCCCGGTCACCATCCGGCTCGCCCTGCTGGCCTTCGTCTTCGAGATGATCGCGGGCCTGGCCCTGGGCGTGCTCTCCGGCCTGCGGCGCGGCAGCGTCGCGGACACCCTGGTGCTCATCCTGACCCTGGTGGTGATCTCGATCCCGGTCTTCGTGCTGGCCTACATCGCGCAGACGGTGTTCGCCACCAATCTGGGCTGGGTCACCCCGACCGTGCAGGACAGCTACGACCTGACCCAGCTGGTGCTGCCCGCCATCGTGTTGGGCTCACTCTCGCTCGCCTACGTCGCCCGGCTCACCCGGACCTCGATCGGCGAGAACCTGCGGGCCGACTACATCCGCACCGCGGTCGCCAAGGGCCTGCCCCGGCGGACCATCATCTCCCGCCACCTGCTGCGCAACTCGCTGATCCCGGTGGTGACCTTCCTCGGCACCGACCTCGGCGCGCTGATGGGCGGGGCGATCGTCACCGAGGGCATCTTCAACGTGCAGGGCATCGGCAACGTCCTGTACCGGGCGATCAACCAGAAGGAGGGCCCCACCGTGGTCGGCATCGTGACCGTCCTGGTGATCGTCTACCTGGTCGCCAGCCTGCTCGTCGACCTGCTCTACGCGGTCCTGGACCCGAGGATCCGCTATGCCTGACATCCACGACGAGGAATCGTACGAGCCGCACCCCAAGCCGGGAGTCTCACACCTCGACTACGCGGGGGAGCAGGGCATGGCCGTCGAGCAGGACACTTTAGTCGAACCGGACGTGGAGAAGCGCGAGGAGGCCCGCAGCCTCTGGGGCGACGCCTGGCGGGACCTGCGCCGGCGGCCGATCTTCCTGGTCTCGGCGGTGCTGATCCTGCTGCTGGTGGTGATGGCGGTCTTCCCCTGGGCGTTCACCTCCGCCGACCCACGCAAGGCCGACCTGGTGAACAACTACCTCAGGCGGCCGGATTGGGGCGACGTCTTCGGCACCGGCTGGTTCGGCTACGACGCCCAGGGCCGGTCCATCTTCGCCCGGGTGGTGTACGGCGCCCGGGCCTCGATCACCGTCGGCATCTTCGTGACCGCCGCCGTCACCGTGCTCGGCGGGCTGACCGGGATGGTGGCCGGCTACTTCGGCGGTTGGATCGACGCGGTGCTCTCCCGGATCACCGACATCTTCTTCGGCATCCCGCTGCTGCTCGGGGCGCTGGTGCTGCTGAACGCCTTCGCCACCCGCACGGTGTGGAGCGTGGTCGTCGCGCTGGGCGTCCTCGGCTGGACCCAGATCGCCCGGGTGATGCGCGGGGCGGTGCTCACCGTCAAGCAGTCCGACTACGTGGTGGCCGGCCGGGCGCTCGGCGCCGGGACGGGCCGGCTGATGTTCCGGCACATCCTGCCGAACGCGATCGCCCCGGTGATCGTGGTGGCGACCATCGCCCTCGGCGGCTACATCGCCACCGAGGCGACGCTGAGCTTCCTCGGCATCGGCCTTCAGGACCCGACCATCTCCTGGGGCATCGACATCTCCTCGGCCCAGAAGGTCATCCGGACCGCGCCGTACGTGCTGTTCTTCCCGGCCGCGGCGCTCTCGATCACCGTGCTGGCCTTCATCATGCTGGGCGACGCAGTGCGCGACGCCCTCGATCCGAAGCTTCGCTGAGCGAGGGGAGCGCACCGTGAGCACAGCGCTGAGAAGTACCGGGCACGAGCCGCAGGCACCGTACCAGGGGCCGCTGCTCGACGTCCGGGACCTGCACGTCGAGTTCGTCACCCGGGACGGCGTCGCCAAGGCCGTGAACGGCGTCGACTACTCCGTCGCGGCGGGGGAGACGCTGGCGGTGCTGGGGGAGTCCGGCTCCGGCAAGTCGGTGACGGCGCAGGCGATCATGGGCATCCTGGACATGCCGCCGGCCCGGATCCCGCGCGGCCAGATCCTCTTCCGAGGCCGGGACATGCTCACGATGAGCAAGGAGGAGCGGCGGCGGATCCGCGGCCGGAAGATCGCGATGATCTTCCAGGACGCGCTGTCCGCGCTGAACCCGGTGCTCAGCGTGGGCTACCAGCTCGGCGAGATGTTCCGGTCACACCGGGGGGCCACCCGCAAGGAGGCGCGGGAGAAGGCCGTCGAGCTGATGGAGCGGGTGCGCATCCCCGCCGCCAGGCAGCGGGTGAACGACTATCCCCACCAGTTCTCCGGCGGTATGCGTCAGCGCATCATGATCGCGATGGCGCTGGCCCTGGAACCGGACCTGATCATCGCGGACGAGCCGACCACCGCGCTGGATGTGACCGTTCAGGCCCAGGTGATGGACCTGCTCGCGGAGTTGCAGGCCGAGTTCAACATGGGGCTGATCCTGATCACCCACGACCTCGGTGTGGTCGCCGATGTCGCGGACAAGATCGCGGTGATGTACGCGGGCCGGATCGTCGAGACCGCGCCCGTCCGCGAGCTGTACGCCCGGCCCGCCCATCCGTACACCCGGGGGCTGCTGGACTCGATCCCCCGGCTCGACCAGAAGGGCCAGGAGCTCTACGCGATCAAGGGCCTGCCGCCCAACCTGCTGCGCATCCCCCGGGGTTGCGCCTTCAACCCGCGCTGCCCGCGGGCCCGGGACGTCTGCCGGGCCGAGGTGCCGGAGCTGTTCCCGGTCGCCGAGGAGGACGGGATGCCGGTGGCCGGGCGCGGCAGCGCCTGCTTCTTCTGGAAGGAGACCCTCCATGACCGTTGACGGGGCCGGCGCACTGGGCGCGGTGGTGCCGGAGGAGGTCGCCTTCGCGCAGGAGGTGCGACGCGGCGAGCCGATCCTCGAAGTCCGGGACCTGGTCAAGCACTTCCCGCTCACCAAGGGCATCCTGTTCAAGCGGCATATCGGCGCGGTCAAGGCGGTCGACGGGGTCTCCTTCGACCTGATGCAGGGCGAGACGCTCGGCATCGTCGGCGAGTCCGGCTGCGGGAAGTCCACGCTGGCCAAGGTGTTGATGAACCTGGAGCCGGCCACCGAGGGGTCGGTCCGCTACAAGGGGGAGGAGATCTCCCGGCTCTCCGGGTCGGCCCTGAAGGCCGTCCGGCGGAACATCCAGATGGTGTTCCAGGACCCGTACACCTCGCTCAACCCGCGGATGACGGTCGGCGACATCATCGGTGAGCCCTTCGAGATCCACCCCGAGGTGGCACCGAAGGGCGACCGACGCAAGGCGGTGCAGGACCTGCTGGACGTGGTCGGGCTCAACCCCGAGTACATCAACCGCTATCCGCACCAGTTCTCCGGCGGCCAGCGCCAACGCATCGGCATCGCCCGGGGGTTGGCGCTCAAGCCGGAGGTCATCATCTGCGACGAGCCGGTCTCCGCGCTGGACGTCTCGGTGCAGGCGCAGGTGATCAACCTGCTGGAGAAGTTGCAGGGCGAGTTCAACCTCTCGTACATGTTCATCGCCCACGACCTCTCCATCGTCCGGCACATCTCGGACCGGGTCGGGGTGATGTACCTGGGGAAGGTGGTGGAGATCGGCTCGGACACCGAGATCTACGACCACGCGACGCACCCGTACACCCAGGCGCTGCTCTCCGCGGTGCCGGTGCCGGACCCGACGGCGCGCGAGACCCGGGACCGGATCGTGCTCACCGGCGACGTGCCCTCGCCGGCCAACCCGCCGTCCGGCTGCCGCTTCCGCACCCGCTGCTGGAAGGCGCAGCAGCGGTGCGAGGTCGAGGTGCCGCTGCTGGCCGCGCCCTCCTGGCTGGAGGGGGCGGCGCGGCACGACTCGGCCTGTCACTTCGCGGCGGAGCGCTCGGCGGCCGAGGGGTCGTGACGGAAAAGAGATCTGCCGCACACTCGCCAAGTACCGGATGTTCCTTGATAGTTGCTCTGCGCCCAACGGTGGACGCCGCTGTGCTGAGGAGGGCTGCTCTCATGGACGCGGTGGAGGTGATCGGCGGCGGTCGGGGATCCCTGGAGCCCGGCACGCCGTTGCTCGAAGTCGACGACCTGCACGTGGAGTTCCACACCCGGGACGGCGTCGCCAAGGCCGTGAACGGGGTGAGCTACTCCGTCGCGTCGGGGGAGACGCTGGCGGTGCTGGGGGAGTCCGGCTCCGGCAAGTCGGTGACGGCGCAGGCGATCATGGGCATCCTGGACATGCCGCCGGGGCGGATCACCGCGGGGCGGGTCCTGTTCCGCGGCGAGGACCTGCTGACCATGCGCGAGGGCGCCCGGCGGACCATCCGGGGCGGGCACATCGCGATGATCTTCCAGGACGCGCTGTCCGCGCTGAACCCGGTGCTCAGCGTGGGCTACCAGCTCGGCGAGATGTTCCGGTCACACCGGGGGGCCACCCGCAAGGAGGCGCGGGAGAAGGCCGTCGAGCTGATGGAGCGGGTGCGCATCCCCGCCGCCAGGCAGCGGGTGAACGACTATCCCCACCAGTTCTCCGGCGGTATGCGTCAGCGCATCATGATCGCGATGGCGCTGGCCCTGGAGCCCGATCTGATCATCGCGGACGAGCCGACCACCGCGCTGGATGTGACTGTTCAGGCCCAGGTGATGGACCTGCTCGCGGAGTTGCAGGCCGAGTTCAACATGGGGCTGATCCTGATCACCCACGACCTCGGTGTGGTCGCCGATGTCGCGGACAAGATCGCGGTGATGTACGCGGGCCGGATCGTCGAGACGGCGCCGGTGCGCGAGCTGTACGCCCGGCCCGCGCACCCGTACACCCGGGGGCTGCTGGACTCGATCCCCCGGCTCGACCAGAAGGGCCGGGACCTGCACGCGATCAAGGGCCTGCCGCCGAGCCTGCTGCGGATCCCGGAGGGCTGCGCCTTCAATCCCCGCTGCGACCGCGCGCAGGACCGCTGCCGCAGTGAACTCCCGCCGCTGGTACCGGTGACCAGCGAGCACGGGACGGAGCTGGCGGGCCGCCGCAGCGCCTGCCACTACTGGCGCGAGACGCTGCACGGCTGAGGCCCGCCGCACCCGGCGGGCCGGCTACTTCACGAAGCCGACGTTCTCCCAGACGATGTCGGACAGGCCCTGGGCGCCGATGTTGGCGAGGTCGGCGCGGGCCCCGAACAGCTGGGGGCGCTGGTAGAGCGGCAGCACGCCGGCCACCTTCCAGAGCTCGCCGTCGGCCTGGTTGATCGCCTCCGAGGAGGTGGCCGCGTCGGTCGCGGCGGCGGCCCGGTCGAGCGCGGCGTCCACCGCCGGACTGCCCGCGCCGACGTGGTTGGTGCCGCCGCTCTGGACGAAGTTGGCGCGGTTGCCGCTGGCCGGAAAGGGGGTGCCGATCAGCGAGTAGGCGGCGATGTCGAAGTCGTTGCGGTTGACGTACTTGTCGAAGAACTCGTTGGCGGGGGCGGTCACCGTGGTGACCTTGACGCCGACGTCCTTGAGCATCCTGGTGGCGTTGGCGGCCTCGGCCTGGGCCGGGGTGACGCCGGCCGGGACGACCATCCGCAGGTTCAGCTCGCGGCCGTCCTTCTTCCGTACGTCGCCGTCCAGCTTCCAGCCGGCCGAGTCCAGCTTGCGGGCCGCCTCGGCCGGGTCGTAGCGGGCCAGGCCGAGGGAGTTGTCCCGGTAGCCGTTCTGGTTGGTGACCAGCAGGTGGTTGTTGAGCGGGACGGTCGGCCAGTCCAGGCCGTTGAGGTCGGAGCGGATCATCACGTCCCGGTTGATCGCCTGGAACAGGGCCTGGCGCACGGTCGCGTCGCCGAGCGCGGGGGTGCGGGCGTTCAGGGTGAGCTGACGGAAGTCCGGCCCGCCGGCCCGGCGCACCACGGCGTTCCTGGTGCTCTGGATGATCTGGTAACCGGCCACGTCCGGGCCGTTGTTGACGAGGTCGATCTCGCCCCTGGAGAACGCGGCGGGCATCTCGGAGGGCAGCATCGCGCGGAAGACGATCCGGTCCAGCATCGGCTTGTCGCCCCACCAGGAGGGGTCGGCGACCAGGGTGACGGTCTGGGCGGCGCGGTCCAGCTGCTCGACCTTGAACGGGCCGCCGGTGACCGGGAACCCGTCCAGGTAGGCGGTGTTGAACTGTTCGGGGGTGGCGATCCGGCCGGCGGGCAGCAGCGGGGCGTTGCTCGCGCTGTTGAACATCGACTGCCACTCGGCGAACGGGCGGTCGAAGGTCATCACGGCCTGGAAGTCGTCCTTGCCGCGCTCGACCGCGGAGACCAGCTCGAAGCCGGTGTTGCTGGAGGACTTGTACGCCGGGTCCTTCCCGTTCAGGGCACGCCAGTTGGCCTCGATGTCGCGCCAGGTGATCGGGGTGCCGTCGGACCAGTGGGCCTTCGGGTTGAGCGTCCAGGTGACCACCTGCCGGCCGTCCTTGAGGTCGGCGTGCGCGTCCTGGAGGTAGGCCGGGTTGGGCGTCTGGGTGCCGGCCGCGTCCGAGCGGAAGAAGGTCGGCAGCAGCGGCTTGCTGACCATGACGGTCGTGGACTCGGCGCCGTCGGCGTGGATCGGCGACCACTGGTGGGAGAACTGGGCGATCGCCAGGTTCAGGGTGCCGCCCTGGCGCAGCTGGGCCCGGTCGTGCGGGTTGATGTCGACCGAGGTGAGCTTGGGCGACGCGGGGGCGGAGGGCAAGGCGTCGCCGCCGGCGCCGTTCGGGCCGGAGGTGCAGGAGCAGAGCGCCAGCGAAAGGGTGAGGGCGGTGAGACCGGCGAGCAGGGCCGTCCCGTGGTGCTGGAGGCGGCGGCGCATCGGCGTGCCTTCCGGGCTGGATGTGACGGATGGTGTGGCGTCACATCTTGCTGACCGGGAGGGACGTTGTCGAGTTGTCGGCGGGCGTCGCCGAGGGGCCGGCCGGCCCCTCGGCGACGCGGCCGGGTCAGACCGTGAACTTGAAGGTGCGGTCCTTGTCGCCGGTCTTGTCGAACACCGAGGTGACGCCGTCCGCGACGTCCTGCGGGGTGATCGCGGCGAGCTGGCCGTTCTTCTTGACCTTCACCTTGTCGAACGCGTTGCCCAGCTGGGCGGAGAGCGCGTCGAGGTCCCACTTGGGCACGATCTTGCCGGAGGAGTCCGGGACGAGGGTGAGCGCCTTGGCGGCGGTCTTCGGGCCGAAGTCCCAGGTCTTGGTGCCGGCCGTGACGTGCACCTTGCCGGAGGCCACCTGCTTGCCGAGGCCGTCGGCGGCGGCCTGGAGGGCCTGGGCGGAGACCTTCGGCTGGGCGGCCGCGACGGCGAGCGAGATCGGCTGGTCGGGCTTGCCGTCGGCGCGGTCGCGGTAGGCCTGCTCGATCACGTCCAGGGCACTGGCCGAGTCCACCGCCTGGCCGGCCCGGCCGGGGACGACGATCGGCTCGCCGTTGTCGCTGAACTTGACGTAGCCCTCCTGGAGGCCCGGTCCGGAGCCGGCGGCCGTGAGGGTGTCGAGGGCGGCCTTGAGCTTGGCCCGGTCGACCTTGACCTCCGGGGCCACGGCCTTGGTGCCGCCCTGGAGCGACTTGATGACGTCGACCGGGTTGTAGCTGTGCTGGGCCAGGCCGTCCACGGTGGCGGTGGTGTCGAAGCTCAGCCCGGCGACCGTCGGGTCGAGGTCCACGGCCTGGTCGCCGATCTTCAGCTTGAGCGGCTGCTGGCCGGCCTTGCCGATCGACTCGTCCAGCTGGTGGATCGCCTGGTCGCGGCTGCTGCCGCCGATCTCGGCGCCGAGCACCACGGTGCCCTTGGGGACGTCGGACTGGTTGAGCATCAGGCCGGTGCCGTACGCGGCGGCGCCGAGGAACAGCACCGCGACGATGCCGTAGGTGCCCAGCTTGACCAGCTTCTTGCCGGCTCCGCCGCGCTTGGCCTTGGCGGGGGCGGCGGGCTCGGCCTTCTTGGCGGGGGCCGGGGCGGGAACCGGAGCCAGGGTGGGAGGGAGGAACGGCGCCAGGTCCGGCGCGGGGGCGTCGGCCCCCTTGGCTCCCTTGTTGCCCTTGCCCTTGCCCTTGGCGTTGGCATTGGCGTTCTTGGCCGCCTCGGGCCGCGGGCCGGCGGCCGGGGGCGGGGTCGGCAGCGGGGTGAACTCGGTGGCCTCGGGGTCGTGGCCGTTCAGCCGCGGGGCGCCGTTCAGCTGCGGGCCGCCGTGCTGCGGGGCGGCACCGGGCGCGCCCGGGAAGAGGGCGCCGGGACCGGCCGGAACGACCGGGCTCTCCTGGCCGGGGGCGGCCGGGCGCTGGGCGGCGAACGGGTCGGTGCCGGTCGGGGCCGAGGCGAACAGGCCCGGCTGGGCGGGGGCGTCGGCGCCGCGCGGGGCGCCGTCGCGGGGCAGGCCGGGTATCGCGGCGGGCGGCGGGGTGTGGTCGTGGATCGGCGCGAAGCCGTCGACCGAGGTGTCCTCGGTGTTCGCCTCGGCGGCCGCCTGCCCGTTCGGCTGGAAGCCGTTCTGCGGCGCGGTCTGCCGGCGGTCGTGGCGCTGGGCGTTCTGCTGCTGCCCGTCGGCCTGCCGGGTGTCCGGTCGGCGGCCGTTCTGCGACTGCCCGTTCTGCCGGGGCCGGCCGGCCTCCGGGACGGAGGTGCCGAACGGGTCGGTGACCGGGGCGAAGGGCGCGGCGGCCTCGTACACGCCGGGCTCCTCCACCGGGGCCTCGGCACGGAACGGCGCGGCGGGCGCGGCCGGGTGCGGCTGCTTGCCCTGGGCCGACTGCTTGCCCTGGGACGGCACCGGACGGCCGTTCGGGGTGCCGTTGGCACGGGCGGCCGGGCGGGCACCCTGCGGGCGCGGCTCGGCGGCGGCCGGCGCGGCCGGGGCCTCCACCGCGCTCGCGGCGGCGGCCGGCACGCCGGCCGGTACGGCCTCGGCGGTCTGGGTCTTCTTCTGGCGCGGCCGGAACCACGCGCCGGTGGACTCCGACTCGGAGGTCGCCGACGGGATCGGCGGGACCGCCGGCATCTCCCACTCCGGCGGCAGGCTCGGCGGGGCGGCCGAGCGGCCGCCGTCCTCCATCACGCCGAGGACGGGCGAGGCCGGCGCGGAGCGGTGCCGGGGGCTGCCCGGTTCGGACGCGGCGGCCGGGGCGTCATCGCCCGGGCCGTCCTCGTTCTTGACGGCGCTGCGGACGACGACCGGCGGGATCGGACGCGAGCCGGGGATGTTGATCCGGACCCGGGTGGTCAGGGTGGTCTCGGTCCTCGGCCCGTCGTCCTCGCCGCCCGACGCGGCGCCCGGTGCGGCCGCGGCCCGGTCGCCGCCGGGGCCCGGGGTGCCGTAGGGCGGGGTGCCCGACGGGTAGGCGTCCGGACCCGTGCGCCGAGGCGTCGGGTGGGCGTTGTCAGATTCGCGGCTGCTCAATGCTGCTCTGCTCCGGGTTCGCGGGCGGGCCGTGCGGCGCGACCGCGGTTCGTGGTCGCCGGGCCTGGCTGGGGCGGGCGGCGGTCGGGTACGGCGTTCTGCGGGACCACCATACTGGGAAGAACTGAGCGGCGAACGGCTTCGGACAGATCCTGATACGTCCGGTTCCTCCGGTATGAGAGTAAGGCCGCGCGCTCCTGACTGCTCGTCGTACGCGGTACCGTACGCCGTGCCCGACCGGGGTCAGCGCGGGGGGCCGGGCACCCCGGGGAACCAGCTGGTGCGGGTGGGCAGGGTGGCGCAGATCACGCCCAGCATCGAGCCGGCGAACAGCCAGGCCAGCGAGGTGGCGTTGGACCACAGCACGTTGTCGCCCTCGGGCCGGGGCACGATCAGCAGCAGCATCGCCAGGAACCAGCCGGCCGCGGGCGCGCCCGCGCCGAGCCGGGTGCCGGTGACCCGCAGGCCGCCGTAGAAGGTCCCGGCGGTCGCGGCGAGCGCCAACAGGACCCCCACCGGCGGCCACACGGCCTGCACGAACGATCCACAGACCGACACCGCGGCGCCCAGCAGGAAGAGCAGGGCGTAGGCCGCGATCCGGGCGGCGCGCGGAGGCTGCGACTCGGCCAGCCGCTCCTCCCGGGTGCCGAGGACGGCGGCGGACAGCGAGCGGCGCGGCGGCTGCGCGGCGGCCTTGCGCTGCGGGGCGGGCTTGCTCATCGGACGCCCTCCTCGGCGTGCGCGGTGTCGGGGGCGAGGCCCGCGAACAGGTCGTCCTCCGGCTCGTCGCCCGGTCCGGCCTGGCCGCGCACCAACTGGTAGTACTCGGTGGCGAACAGCGGCTGGGCGAGGTCGTTGGAGAGCGCGAAGAAGGCGCCGTCCACGGTGATCTGGGTGACGTGCGCGGCCATCGCGGCGGCCTTGGCGGCGGCGTACCCGGCGCCGTCCAGCACCGTGGTGACCACCTCGTCGTCGACCACCCCGGGGACGTCGGCGGGCTGCGCGACACCCGGGAAGGGCGCCTTGGCGGCGGCCTCGGCGAGACCGGCGTCGAGTGCCGAGCGCGGCATCCGGTTCCAGTACACCTTGGCGATCCGCCAGGCCTCGCCCAGCGCCGGACGGTACGCCGGGTCGGCGGCCAGCTCGTGGGCGCGCATCGCGACCCGGTGCGCCTGGATGTGGTCCGGGTGCCCGTAGCCGCCGTTCTCGTCGTACGTGACCAGCACCTGCGGCCGCAGCTCGCGGATCACCGCGACCAGGTGGCCGGCCGCCTCGTCGACGTCCGCCCGCCAGAAGCAGCCGGGCACGTCGTTCTCGGGCACGCCCATCATCCCGGAGTCCCGGTAGCGCCCCGGGCCGCCGAGGAAGCGGAAGTCGGTGACGCCGAGGGCGCGCATCGCCTCGGTCAGCTCGCCGATCCGGTACGCGCCGAGCCGGTCCTCCCGGTCGGCCGTCAGGTGGGCCAGCTCCGGGGGGATCACCTCGCCGCCCTCGCCGAGGGTGCAGGTCACCAGGGTGACCAGGGCGCCCTCGGCGGCGTACCGGGCCATGGTGGCGCCGTTGCCGATCGACTCGTCATCGGGGTGCGCGTGGACCAGGAGGAGGCGGCGGCCGGTAGTCGCGGTCATGGGAGGAAGCCTAACCACCGGCCCGCGGAGGGTCAGAGTCGCAGGCCGTTGATCATTCCGGCGAGGTTGCTGGTGACCTGGGCGATGGACGGGGCGATCGAGCTGGAGGCCAGGTAGAAGCCGAGCAGCGCGCAGACGATCGCGTGCGCCAGCTTCAGGCCGGACCGGCGGATCAGGATCACCACGATGACCAGCATCAGCACGGCGGCGGAGATGTTCATGGCCATTCGGCTCAACCCCATTCTCGGGCGCGCCGCCTCCGGGGAGGGCGGCGGGGGACGGTGCGGGACTGGAGGCTGCGGGGGACCGGCGGCCCGGGACGGGGGCCGACGATCACGCGCCGGACTAGTCATACCCGATGGGTGAGGGGATCGTCACGCTCAGTGAGTCCGCGCGCGCCGGGGCACGGCGGCATCGGAGGGGCGCATGGGCCGAGTGGAGGCGGTTTGGACCTCTTTGGGGCGTACTTCCGCACGATGCTCCGAACGGGTGATCAATCTGCTTCCGGCAGCGGTGGTTCGACGTCATAAGGTCTGGTGCCATGACCTCCCACACCTCTGAGGACACCTTCCCGCGGCAGTACGCGCGGACCCTGCGCTACACCGTCGGGGCGCCCCGCTCCTTCTCCGTCGCACCGGACGGCTCGCGGGTCGTCTTCCTGCGCTCGCGCTCGGGCAGCGACCGGGCCAACCTGCTCTGGACCCTCGACACCGCCACCGGCGAGGAGCGGATCGCCGCCGACCCGGCCGCGCTGCTCGGTGGCGGCGAGGAGGACCTCTCGCCGGCCGAGAAGGCCCGCCGCGAGCGCAGCCGCGAGGGCTCGGCCGGCATCGTCGGCTACGCCCTGGACGCGGACGGCGCGCTGGCCGCCTTCGCCCTCTCCGGCCGCCTGTTCACCGCCGACCTGGCCGCCGGCACCACCGCCGAACTCCCCGCCGAGGGGCCGCTGTTGGACCCGCGCCCGTCCCCGGACGGCGCCCACGTCGCGTACGCCAACACCGCCGGCGAGCTGCGGCTGACCCGCACCGACGGCAGCGGCGACCGGGTGCTCGCCGAGCCCGACGGCCCGAACGTCACCTGGGGCCAGGCCGAGTTCATCGCCCAGGAGGAGATGGACCGCGACCGCGGCTTCTGGTGGTCCCCGGGGGGTGACCGGCTGCTGGTCGAGCGCGCCGACGACAGCGCGGTGCGCCGCTGGTGGATCGCCGACCCGGCGAACCCGGACCGCGAGCCCGCCGAGGTCCCCTACCCGGCGGCCGGCACCGCCAACGCCGAGGTCGGGCTCTGGCTGCTCGACCTGCACGGCGGGCGCACCGAGGTGGTCTGGGACCGCGCCGCCTTCCCGTACCTGGCCCGGGTGCACTGGTCGAAGGGCGGCGTCCCGCTGCTCCAGGTCCAGTCCCGCGACCAGCGCCACCAGCGGATCCTCGGCCTGGACGTGGCCACCGGCGCCACCGAGCTGCTGCACGAGGAGAAGGACGGCGCCTGGCTGGAGCTGTTCGCGGGCGTCCCGGCCTGGACCCCGGACGGCAAGCTGGTCCGGATCTCGGACGAGGGAGGGGTGCGGGCGCTGGTGATCGGCGACCACGCCGTGACCGGCGCCGACCTGCACGTCCGGTCGGTCGTCGCGGTCACCGAGGGCGAGGTGTTCTTCAGCGCCTCCGGCGGCACCGAGGAGACCGACCCCGAGCCGGGCTGGGTCGGCGTCGGCCGGATCAGCCACGACGGCAAGCGGCTGGGCTGGGAGTCCGCCAACGGGCGGCCGTTCACCTCCGTCACCAGCGCGGTGCACGGCGGCGGGATCACCGTCCGGGCCACCGCCGAGCCCGACCTGCCCGGCACGCTGGTCCAGGTCGCCCGGGACCTGCCCGAGGGCCTGGCGGTCGACGACGTCGCCACCATCGCCTCGCACGCCGAGACCCCGGTCATCACCGCCCGCCCGGTCTTCCGCTTCGCCGGCGAGCGCCGCATCCCGTCCGCCGTCTTCCTGCCCACCGGCTACGACCGCGAGCGGGACGGCCTGCTCCCCGTCCTGATGGACCCGTACGGCGGCCCCGGCGGCCAGCGCGTCTACCAGGCGCACAACCCGCACCTCCAGTCCCAGTGGTTCGCCGACCAGGGCTTCGCGGTGGTCGTCGCCGACGGGCGCGGCACCCCCGGGCGCGGGCCGGCCTGGGAGAAGGCGATCGTCTCCGACTTCGCCGGGGCCACCCTGGACGACCAGGTGGAGGCACTGCACGCGCTCGCCGGGGAGTTCCCGCTGGACCTCGACCGGGTCGCCATCCGCGGCTGGTCGTACGGCGGCTACCTCTCCGCGCTCGCGGTGCTGCGCCGCCCGGACGTCTTCCACGCGGCGGTGGCCGGCGCGCCGGTGACCGACTGGGAGCTGTACGACACCCACTACACCGAGCGCTACCTGGGCCACCCGGCCGAGCAGCCCGAGGTGTACGCCGCCAACTCGCTGGGCGGGTACGCGGCCGGGCTGGAGCGCCCGCTGATGATCATCCACGGGCTGGCGGACGACAACGTGGTGGCCGCGCACACCCTGCGGCTGTCCTCGGCGCTGCTCGCCGCCGGGCGCCCGCACACCGTGCTGCCGCTGTCCGGTGTCACCCACATGACCCCGCAGGAGGAGGTCGCGGAGAACCTGATGCTGCTCCAGGTCGACTTCGTGAAGCGCTCGCTGGGCCTGTAAGCACCTCTGACCAGCCCCTTCGCGGCCGGTGCCCCCTACTGCCTCGTTCGGCGTGATGCGGGTACCGGCCGCACCCATGACATCCGTCATGCCGAAGGCACGACGGCGGACACTGCCGCCCGTACCGGCCCGCGCGGGACTCTGAGGTGGTGCGAACAGCACCGACTGTGACATTCACAGGCGTAACACCGTCAGGGCAGAGGAGCAGGGGCGATGGTGACCGAGGTGGCCGCCTTCCGCGGCGTGGGCAAGAGCTACGGCAGAGTGCGTGCCGTGGACGGGCTGGACCTGGTCCTGCGGCCGGGCGAGACGGTGGCACTGCTCGGGCCGAACGGCGCCGGGAAGTCCACCAGCCTGGACCTGCTGCTCGGCCTGCGGGAGCCCGACCAGGGCAGTGTGACCCTGTTCGGCGGCACCCCGCGGACGGCGATCGCGGCCGGCAAGGTCGGCGCGATGCTCCAGAGCGGCGGGCTGATGTCCGACGTCAAGGTGCGTGAGCTGGTCCGGCTCGCCTGCGACGTGCACCCGCGCGGTAGGTCGGTTACGGGGGTACTGACCGACGCCGGGATCACGGAGCTGGCGGAACGACGGGTCGACAAGCTGTCAGGAGGCCAGGAGCAGCGCGTCCGCTTCGCCCTGGCCATCGCCGGCGACAGCGACCTGATCGTGCTGGACGAGCCCACCACCGGCATGGACGTCAGCGTGCGGCAGTCGTTCTGGGCGAGCATGCGCGCCCAGGCCGACGCCGGGCGCACGGTGCTGTTCGCCACCCACTACCTGGAGGAGGCCGACTCGATCGCCGACCGCGTCCTGGTCCTGCACCGGGGCCGGCTGATCGCGGACGGCAGCTCGGCGGAGATCAAGGAACGGGCCGGGGCCCGCCGGATCGCCTTCGAACTCCACGACGCGGACGGGCAGCCGTACGACGAGGCGGTGCTGCGCGCGCTGCCCGGCGTGCAGTCGCTGGACGCCACCGCGCGCGTCCCCGGGGTGCGCACGGTGCGGATCCGGACCGCGGACGCCGATGCCAGCGTGGCCGGGCTCTACCGGGCCGGGCTGTACCCGCGCGGGCTGGAGGTCACCGGGCTGGGCCTGGAGCAGGCCTTCCTGACCATCACCGGCGAGCAGGACCGGAACGACGCAGCCCTGGAGAGTGTGCGATGACCACCCTGATCCGGCTGGAGATCCTGCGGACCCTGCGCAACCGGCGCTACCTGCTCTTCACCCTCCTCTACCCGGCGCTGATGTACTTCTTCTTCATCAACGCCTACGGCTCCAGCCCGCTGGCCGGCGGGCTGCCGGTGAAGACGTACTTCATGGTCTCGATGGCCACCTTCGGCGCGGTCGGCGCGGTGCTGACCGGCAACGCGCAGCGGATCTCGCTGGAGCGCAAGAGCGGCTGGGTGCGCCAACTGCGGCTGACCGCGCTGCCCGGCCGGGCGTACACCCTCGGCAAGATCGCGGCGAGCGCGGTGACCACGCTGCCGGCGATCCTGGTGGTCTTCGCGGTCGGCGCGAGCCAGGGTGTCTCGCTCCCCGCGGCGCAGTGGGCCGGCCTGGCGCTGGCGCTGTGGCTGGGCAGCTTCGTGTTCGCCGCGCTCGGGGTGGCGCTCGGGTACGCGGCGGCGCCGGACGCGGTGCAGACCATCGTGATGATCACCTACATGGCGATGGCGCTGCTCGGCGGCACCTGGTTCCCGGTGGGTGGCACGCTGGAGAAGTTCGCCCGGTTCAACCCGGTGTACCTGTACAACAAGCTGGCCGCCTTCACCCGGCCCGGACACTCCCTGGACACCGCCGCGGTCGCCGGGCTGGCCGGCTTCCTGGTGGTGTTCGTCGCCGCCGCGGCGGCGCTGTACCGGCGCGACACCCGCCAGGCATGATGATCGACATGAGCAGCGCGCGCCCCACCCACCGTCCCGACGAACCCTCGGAGGGGGTGGGTGTGGCGCGCGCGTCGTTCATGAACGTGCCCGGCTCCCCGGTGGAGACCCGGCGGCAGCTGCTGGTCAAGATCGCCTGGATGGCGCTGTGGATGCTCTACCTGGCGTACCCGGCGGGCGACCTGCTGGGCGGCCACCACGGCACCGCCGGGACGGTGTTCGGCTGGTGCTGCCTGGCCGGGTTCGTGGTCGCCTACGTCCTGCTGGTGATCTTCCGCTCGCAGGCCGGGATGCGGCCGCGGGCCTGTCTGACGATCGTCGTCACGATGGTCGGGCTGGCCATCGCCGCCTCGGCCGTCCTCGGCGGCGCCTTCCTGACGCTGTTCATCTACGCCTCGGTGTGCGTCGCGATCATCACGCCGCTGAAGTACGGGCTGCACGCGCTGGTCGCGATGGCCGCGCTCACCGCCACCGTCGGGTGGGGCATCGGCGCCGGGACCGACAACATCGCCACCATCGCGCTCAGCGCCTTCCTCTCCGGTGTCGCGATGACCGGGCTGCAACGGCTGGTCGCCACCATGAAGGAGCTGCGCGAGGCGCGGGCCGCGGTCGCGCACCTGGCCGCCTCCGAGGAGCGGCTGCGCCTGGCCCGCGACCTGCACGACCTGCTGGGGCACTCGCTGTCGCTGATCACCCTGAAGAGCGAGCTGGCCGGGCGGTTCATGGACGCCGGCAAGGACGAGGCGGCGCGGGCGCAGGTCGCCGACATCGAACAGGTCGCCCGGCAGTCGCTGACCGACGTCCGGGAGGCGGTGACCGGCTTCCGCCGGCCGACCCTGCCGGTCGAACTGGCCGCCGCCCGTACCGCGCTGGGCGCCGCACAGGTCCGGCTGGAGGCCTCGCCGGAGCTCGTGGACCGCTGGCCGTCGCTGGCCGAGGAGGAGTCGGGAGCGCTGGCCTGGGCGCTGCGCGAGGCCGTCACCAACGTGGTCCGGCACGGCGAGGGCGCCACCCTCTGCGCGGTGGCGGGGGACGAGCGCTGGGAGGAGAACGGCGAGCGCTACGCCGTCCTGGAGGTGGCAGACAACGGGCGCGGGCCGGGCAAGTCCCAGCCGGGCAACGGCCTGTCCGGACTGGAGGAGCGGCTGGCGCTGGTCGGCGGGCGGCTGGAGACCGGGCCGGGGGAGCGCGGGAAGGGCTTCCGGCTGCGGGCCCTGGTGCCGCTGCGGACCCCGCTCTAGACGGACCTTCAGGCGGACGGCAGCTCCAGTACGAAGCGGGCGCCGCGCGGTGCGTGGGCGACCCGCAGGGTGCCGCCGTGCCGGGTGGCGATGTCGGCCGCGATGGCCAGGCCCAGACCGCTGCCGCCGGCGTCCCGGCTGCGCGCCTCGTCGAGCCGGGTGAACGGCTCGAAGATCCGCTCGCGGTCCTCCGCAGGCACCCCCGGGCCGTCGTCCCGGACCTCCAGGACGGCGCCGTGCGCGGTCCGCCGGGTGGACAGCACCACCTCGGCGGTCGCGTGCCGCTGGGCGTTGTCCAGCAGGTTGCGTACCAGCCGGTGCAGCCGGATCCGGCTGCCGAGCACCGGCACCGGCTCGGGCGCGTCCACCCGCAGGGCGAGCCGGGCGCCGAGCACCGGGCGGTACTGGTCGGCGAGTTCGCGCAGCACGGCGGACAGGTCGACGGCGGTGAACTGGCCGGCCGTCGCCGGGTGCGCGCCCCGGGCCAGGAACAGCAGGTCCTCGGTGAGCTGCTGGAGGCGCTCCACCGAGGTGAGCGCCTCGTACGTCGCGGCCGGCCAGTCGGTGCGCTCGGGGTGCGCCAGCGAGACCTCAAGGTTGGTGCGCAGCGCGGCGATCGGGCTGCGCAGCTCGTGCGAGGCGTCCGCGACGAAGCGCTGCTGCTGGACGGCCGAGCGCTCCAGCCGGTCCAGGGTGGCGTTGGTGGTCCGGGCCATCCGGGTGATCTCGTCGCCGGAGGACGGCACCGGGACGCGGCGGTCCAGCCGGTGCTCGCCGATCTCGGCCAGCTCGGCGCGGATCGCGTCCACCGGGCGCAGCGCCCGGCTGGTCGCCGCCCAGGCCACCAGCGCGACCAGCAGCGCGGCGGCCGGCACACCCGCCCGCAGCACCGGGTCGATGCTGCGCAGCGAGGCCTCGGCGGCGAACGGGGTGGCCAGCACGTACACCGTGAACGGGCCGACCAGCGGCTTCGTCTGGTCGTCCTCCTTGCGCAGCAGGGGGCTCCAGCTGCCCATGGCGGTGAAGGTGCGCCCCGAGTAGCGGTTGGCCGCGGCCTCGCCCGCGGGGCCGATGCTGATCCGCTGGACCGACTGCCAGTTGTCCGGGGCCAGGCGCGGGACGGCGGTCGGCAGCGGCCCGGTCATGTGCTGGGTGGTCAACGTGCCGCCCATGATCAGCACGTGGCCGTCGCTGCCGAGCACCACGTACGGCAGCTGCCAGGTGTCCACGACCTGCCGGCCGTACTTGTAGCCGTTGCTGATCTCGCGGGACTGCGACTTGGCGTCCTCCTCGGCGGCCGCCAACTGGGCGTCGTACAGGTGGCCGCGCAGCCACCAGGCGCCGGCGCCGAGCAGCACCAGCGCGGCCAGGCCGGCCGCCACCGAGGTGCGCAGCCGGGTGGAGAGGCGGCTCAGCACGAGGCGGCCTCCAGCCGGTAGCCGGCGCCGCGCACGGTGGCGATCGAGCGGACACCGAACGGGGTGTCCACCTTGCGGCGCAGCATGCTGATGTACACCTCGACGATGGACTCCTCGCCGTCGAAGGCGATGTCCCACACCTCGTCGACGATCCGACGCTTGGAGAGCAGCTCGCCGGGGTGCTCGGCCAGGCAGCGCAGCACGGCGAACTCCCGCTCGGTGAGGGTGATCTCGGCGCCGCCCCGGCCACAGCGGCGGCCCGCCGGGTCAAGCCACAGGTCGCCGACCCGCAGCAGCGGCCCCGGGGTCTGGCTGCGGCGGATCAGGGCGCGCAGGCGGGCCAGGAAGACCAGGTAGGAGAACGGCTTGGTGAGGTAGTCGTCGGCGCCGGTGTCCAGGCCCTCGGCCTCGTCGTACTCGCCGTCCTTGGCGGTCAGCATCAGGATCGGGGTGGTGACGCCGTCGGCGCGCAGCGCCTCGCACACCTTGTAGCCGTTCAGGCCGGGCAGCATGATGTCGAGCACGATCGCCCGGTAGGCGTGCCGCCGGGCCAGCCGCAGGCCGGTGAGGCCGTCCGGGGCCAGGTCGACGGTGTAGCCCTCGGCCTCCAGGCCGCGCCGGACGGCCGCCGCGACCTGGGCGTCGTCCTCCACCACCAGAATTTCCATGCGCATCAGGATGCCACCGGCGGGGAATCCGTTCCTTAAGTCCTCTTCAGCTTTCTCAGCCTCGCTTCAGGGCTCTTGGCGCATGCTCTCGCCGGTTCCGCCGTTCCGTCCGGATCGGCGCCTGAGGCGGGAGGGGGGTGGCGGGTGTCCGTCTTCGACGACCTTCCGGCGCCCGCCCAGCTGCCGGTCCGCCACCGCAGGCCGCGCCGGGCCCTGCCGCCGAGCCTGGTGATGGCGGCCGGGACGGTGGTGTCCCGGGCCACCGGATTCGTCCGCTCGGCGGTGCTGGTGGCCGTCCTCGGCTCGGGGGTGCTCGCGGACGGCTACAACGTCGCGAACACGGTGCCCAACATCCTGTTCGTGCTGCTGATCGGCGGCGCGCTGAACACCGCGCTGGTGCCCCATCTGGTGCGCGCGGCCAAGGAGTCGGCGGACGGCGGCGCCGCGCACATCGACCGGCTGGTGACGGTGCTGGTGGTCGCCCTGCTGGCGCTGACGGCCGTGGTGGTGCCGGGCGCGCCGTACGTGGTGCGGGCCTACACCTCGTACACGGGCGGGCAGTTGGACCGTACGGTGCTGCTGGCGTACCTCTGCCTGCCGCAGGTGTTCTTCTACGGGCTGTTCACGGTGCTCGGTCAACTCCTCAACGCCCGGCAGAAGTTCGCGCCGATGGCGTGGGCGCCGGTGCTCAACAACCTGGTGGTGATCGGGGTGTTCGGCTGCTACCTCGGTCAACGCTCCTTCTCCTCCACGGACTTGGCGGTCCTCGGGGCCGGGACGACGGCCGGGGTGGTGGCGCAGAGCCTGGTGCTGCTGCCCTGCCTGCGGGCCGCCGGGGTGCGGCTGCGGCCGCGCTGGGACTGGCGGCAGGCCGGGCTCGGCGAGCCGCTGCGCGCCGCCGGGTGGACGCTGCTGCTGGTGCTCAGCGACCAGGTGGGCTACTGGGTGGTGACCAGGCTGTCGACCGCGGCCGGTGCCCAGGCCGCCGCGGCCGGGCTGCCCGGCGTCGGGTACACCGCGTACAGCAGCGCGTACCTGCTCTGGATCGTGCCGCACGGGGTGGTCACGGTGTCGGTGGTGACGACGGTGGTGCCGGCGCTGAGCGCCGCCGCCGGCTCCCCGCGCGCCGTCCGCGCGCTGCTGGCCCGTGCCCTCCGCACCGTCGCGGTGGTCACCGTCCCCGCGGCGTGCGCGTTCGCCGTGCTCGCGCCGCAGCTGTGCGCCCTCGCCTTCGGGCACGGGCGGACGGGCTCCGCCGACGTCCAGGCCATCGCCGGGATGCTGACCGCGTTCGCGCCCGGGTTGGTGCTGTACTCGGCCTCGTACGCGCTGACCCGCACCTTCTACGCGCTCGGCGACAGCCGTACGCCCTTCCTGCTCAACCTGCTGCCCGTCACCGCGACCGCCCTGGGCGCGGTGCTCTGCCACCTGCTGCTGCCGCTGCGCTGGGCCGTCACCGGGATGGCCGGCTGCTACGGCGGATCGTTCCTGCTCACCTGCCTCGCCGCCGGCCTGCTGCTGCGCCGGCGCCTCGGTCCGCTGCGGGTCCTCGGCGACCACCTGAAGGTGCTGCTCGCCGCCCTCCCGGCCGCTGCCGCCGCCTGGTGGACCGCCCGGTACGGCCTGCTGCCGGCCGCCGCCGTGTTCACCGCCCTGTACCCGCTGCTCGCCCGCCTCCTCCGGATCGACGAACTGTCCGCCCTCACCTCACGATTGAGCAGACGCTGATGACTCTCCTCCCCGCCGATGTCGCCCAGGTCCTCGACGTCCTCCTCCCCGAAGGCCACCCGCTGCGCACCCAGTTCCCGCACCTGCGCGTCGAGTCCCGCTGCCGCTGCGGGTGCAGCACCGCCCTCTTCGCCGGCGTCCAGGACGGCGCCCGCTCCGAGGTGGTGGCCGAGGCGGCGATCGGCTCCGACGGCGAGGTCCTCCTCTTCGCCGAGGACGGCCGGCTCACCTGGCTGGAGGTCTGCTCCTGGACCGACCCCAAGCTCACCCTCGCCGACGCCGCCCGCTTCCTCGCCGGGGAACCCGCGGACCCGAGCTGAACGTTGCGTCGGGCATGGCCACCGTCCTCATCATCGGCTTCGACCCGCACACCGTCCCCGGCATGGACGGCGACGCCGTGCGGGCCGTCCTCGACGCCGAACTCGCCCGTTTCGCCGAGCACGGCATCGACGTCGCCACGGCCCTGGTCGCCCCCGACGACACCGCCGAACCCGCCGTCGTGGCGGCCCTGTCCGGCCGCGAGTGGGACGTCGTCGTCATCGGCGGCGGCATCCGCAAGCCCGAACCGGCCCTGCCCTTCTTCGAGCTCGTGGTCAACCACGTCCGCCGCCACGCCCCCGGCGCCGCCCTCGCCTTCAACACCGGCATCGCCGACAGCCTCGAAGCCGCCCGGCGCTGGCTCTGAGCCGACCGGCCCTCAGGCCGACGGCGCGAGGTCGGTCAGGGTGCGGCGGTAGGCGAGGCCGGGGCGGCCGTCGAGGAGGAACTCGTACCCGGGCCGGAAGCCGTTGTGGGTGAGGACGGCCTGGGAGGCGGGGTTGTCGAGCGTGGTGACGGCGGTGAGGGAGCGCAGCCCGTAGGCGGTGGCGGCGAGGCGGCAGACCTCGGCGACGGCGGCGGTGGCGAGGCCGCGGCCGGCGGCGGACTCGGCGACGCGGTAGCCGAGTTCGGCGCTGCCGTCGACGAGGTCGACCAGGTTGACCCGGCCGACCAGTTCGCCGGCCGCGTCCCGGAGGACGTGGAACCGGCAGACGCCCTCGGCCTGTTCGGCGAGGCGCGCGGCGTGGAGGTCCGCGAACCCGGCGAAGTAGGCGTCGCCGCGGTCCGGGACGCTGCGGGCGAAGTACGCGCGGTTGGCGCGTTCGAAGGCCAGCAGGGCGTCGGCGTGGTCGGGGCGCAGGAGTTCCAGGGTGGGCATCGCGCCAGTCTGGCGCGCAGGGCCTCGGTGAACCACCGGAATACCCCGGCCAGGCCCTCCGGGACGGGCCGGCCGTGGACGGTCGCCGGCTGCTGCCGTCCATGGCTCCACCTCGGCGTCTCCCCCCGCGGGAGACTCACCACAGGTCAAGACGGGCCCTTAAGGTCGTGGCCATGAACGACACTGACAACGGGGCCTCGATCCGCGTGCTGCTCGCCGAGGACCAGGGGATGGTCCGGGAGGCGCTGGCCGCGCTGCTCGGGCTGGAGGGGGACATCGACGTCGTCGCCCAGGTCGGGCGCGGGGACGAGGTGGTGGCGGGGGTGCTCGCGAACGACGTGCAGGTCGCCGTGCTGGACATCGAGATGCCGGGGATGACGGGCATCGAGGCGGCCGCCGAGCTGCGCCGCCGGGCGCCGGGCACCAGGGTCGTCATCGCGACGACCTTCGGCCGCCCCGGCTATCTGCGCCGGGCGATGGAGTCGGGGGCGGACGCCTTCCTGGTGAAGGACGCGCCCGCCGCCGAGCTGGCCGAGGCGATCCGCCGGGTGCTGCGCGGCGAGCGGGTGATCGACCCGGCGCTGGCCGCCGCCGCGCTGGCCGAGGGCGCCAACCCGCTGACCGCGCGCGAGCGGGACGTGCTGGGCGCGGCCGCCGACGGCGCGGTGAACGCGGACATCGCCAGGCGGCTGCACCTGTCCGAGGGGACGGTGCGCAACTACCTGTCGATGGCGATCCAGAAGACCGAGGCCCGCAACCGCACCGAGGCGGTGCGGATCGCCCGGGAGAAGGGCTGGCTGTAGCACCCTAGTTGAGCCGGTGCCGGGCCGCCCTGGCCTCCTGGCGGACCTTGGCGGCGGTGTCCGGGTCGAAGGCGTCCAGGATCTGCGCGTAGGCGTCCATCTCCGCCGAGCCGCCGAGGAAGTCCCCGGTGCGGACGAGGAGTTCGGCCCGTTCCAGGCGCAGCTGGGCGGGGTGCCGGGGCAGCAGCAGGGCGAGTTCGGTGGCCCAGAGCTGGGTGCGGGCGTGCTCGGGGCGCTCGGCGGCCCAGGCGCGGATGTTGCCGAGCACCCGCAGCACGATGTCCAGCGGCTGGGCCGGGGTGAGCAGGGTGGGGGTGAACTCCTGGCCGGCCGCGGCGGCCAACCGCTCGGCGTCCTCCTGGTCGAGCAGCCGCCCGCCGTGGAAGGGGTCGGCCAGGACGTACTCCTCGCCGCCGGCCGGGCCGCCCACGGCGACGATGAAGTGACCGGGCAGCGCGATGCCGTGGACGGTCAGCCCGGCTCGCCGCCCGACCGCCATCCAGACCAGCGACAGCATGATCGGCAGCCCGCGCCGCCGCCGCAGCACGTCCGGCAGCAGCGAGGACTCCAGGCGCCGGTAGTCCGCCTGCCGCCCGTGGAAGCGCTCCCGGCCGCCGAGCACCGCGGCGAGCAGGGCGGCGGTCTCCTCCGGCCCGGTGGGCGCCCGCTCGGCGACCGCCTGCCGGACCGCCGCCGCGTGCCGCTCCAGCGCGGCCTCGCAGGCGGCGAGCAGCGCGTCCACACCCGGCGGTTCGCCGGGGTCGCCCGGGTCGGGCACCATGCCGTGCTCGGCGGCGGCGAGCAGGCACAGCAGCACCGGGTCGGGCTGCTCGGCGCGGGCGGCGGTCCGGAAGCGGTCTCTGCTCTGCTCGGTCACGGTGACGGCGACGGCTTTCGTACGGCGGACGGACAACAGGACGGACGAGCGGACGGGCAAGCTGCCTGGCTGCTACCCCTGGGGCAGTAGCGCGTAGTGGTAAGTGTGACTGGTCGTGAAGCCGAGCCCGTCATAGAGCGCGTTCGCCCCCGCGTTCCCCACCTCGACCTGGAGGTATCCGCCGCTCGCCCCCTCCTCGGCCGCGCGCGAGGCGAGCGCCGCCATGACCGCCGTCCCCAGCCCGGCCCGCCGGGCGTACGGCTGGACCTCGATCGCGCCGAAGCAGGCCCAGGGCCCGTCGATGACACAGCGTCCGATGGCCAGCGGCGGCTGCCCGACGGCGCCCGGAACGGTGGCGAACCAGACCGACGGCCCGCCGTGCAGCACCCGCCGGGCCGCCTCCTCCACCGCCGGGTCGTCACCCACCCGCCGGTACAGCGAGGTCCACCGCTCGTCCGCCGTGCGCGAGAGCCGCACCCGGTCGTGCCCGGACCCGGTCCGGGCGAGCGCGGCCAGCGGGGCGGTGAGGACCCGGCAGTGCCCGTACCCGGCCCCCAGCCGGTCGAGCTCGGCGATCAGCGGCTCCGACGAGCCGGGGGAGACCACCTCGACGTACGCGGGCAGTGCGCGCGCCGCGTACCAGTCGCGGACGGCCGCCAACGCCTGAGGCAGTGCCAGCCCCGGGTCCCCGAGCGCCTGGACGGAGTTCGCCCGCCGGGTGAACCCGGCCGAGGCGCGCAGCGTCCACTCGCCGAGCGGCTCCTGCTCGACGGCCGGCCAGCCGCGTCCCGCGATCCGCTGGAGCTCGACCGGCGTGGTGGCCGGCAGCGGCGCGCGCCGGGCCGGGAAGAGCGGCACGACCTTGCCCGCGACCAGCAGCCTCTCCGGGAAGGACACCGGTCCGCCGGAGCGCGGGGCGACCGTCAACCCAAGATCGTCCCACGATGTGAGCACACCGATCGAATCCCGGAACACCGGCCGCTCGTCCACGAACTCCGCCAGGCGCCGCACGGACACGCGTCGTCCCACGTCAGAGCGATCTATCCGGACTTCCGGACGGTCGTCGAGCGGGTTCTCCACCGGCATCTGGCCACCTCCTGTGCATTTGCGGTCTCCGACCCGCGATACTAGGGGCGGGCATCGACGACGCCGCGCTCACCGCGCACGGCAGCAGAACAGAACGGGCCACCAGGCCCTTCCGAGGAGGAACGACAGCGTGACCTACGTCATCGCGCAGCCTTGTGTCGACGTGAAGGACAAGGCGTGCATCGAAGAGTGCCCGGTTGACTGCATCTACGAGGGCGAGCGATCGCTCTACATCCACCCGGATGAGTGTGTCGACTGTGGCGCTTGTGAGCCGGTCTGCCCGGTCGAGGCGATCTTCTACGAGGACGACACTCCGGAGGAGTGGAAGGACTACTACAAGGCGAACGTCGAGTTCTTCGACGACCTGGGCTCGCCCGGCGGCGCCTCGAAGCTCGGCCTGATCGAGCGTGACCACCCGTTCATCGCCGCTCTGCCGCCGCAGAACGCCGACCACTGACGATCGGTGGCACAACAGCTGTGAGCACCAACAGCACGCGCGCGCCGTTCCCGGGCCACCCGGGGGCGGCGCGCCGCGTTTCGGACAAGCTCCCCGTGTTCCCGTGGGACAAGTTGGAGCCGTACAAGAAGACCGCCCTGGCGCACCCGGGCGGCCTCTGTGACTTCTCCGTCGGCACCCCGGTGGACCCGGTCCCCGAGGTGATCCAGAAGGCGCTGGCCGCGCACACCGACACGCCCGGCTACCCGACCGTCTGGGGCCCGCTGGAGCTGCGCGAGGCGATCGCCGGCTGGCTGCGCCGCCGGCTCGGCGCGGAGCTCGGCCCGCAGGCCGTGCTGCCGACCGTCGGCTCCAAGGAGCTGGTGGCCTGGCTGCCGACCCAGCTCGGCCTCGGCCCCGGCGACCAGGTCGCCTACCCGCGCCTGGCGTACCCGACCTACGAGGTGGGCGCCCGGCTGTGCGGCGCCGAGCCGGTCGAGTACGACTCGGTGGACGAGCTGGACGGCTCCCGGGTGCGCCTGCTCTGGGTGAACTCGCCGTCCAACCCGACCGGCCGGGTGCTGGGCGCGGACGAGCTGCGCCACGCCGTCGAGTGGGCCCGGGAGCACGGGGCGCTGCTGGTCAGCGACGAGTGCTACCTGGAGCTGGGCTGGGAGGCCGAGCCGGTCTCCGTCCTGCACCCGGACGTCTGCGGCAGCCCTGAGAACGGAACGCGGCACGAGGGCCTGCTGGCCGTCCACTCGCTCTCCAAGCGCTCCAACCTGGCCGGCTACCGCGCCTCCTTCGTGGCGGGGGACCCGGTGGTGGTCAAGGAGCTGCTGGAGGTGCGCAAGCACGGCGGCATGATCGTGCCGGCGCCCGTCCAGGCGGCGACGATCGCCGCGCTCGCGGACGACGCCCACGTCGCCGAGCAGCGCGAGCGGTACGCGGCCCGGCGCTCGGCGCTGCGGGCGGCGCTGGAGGCGTACGGCTTCCGGATCGAGCACTCCGAGGCGAGCCTCTACCTGTGGGCGACCCAGGACCGCCCGTGCTGGGAGACCGTGGCCGAACTGGCCGAGCTGGGCATCCTGGTGGCGCCCGGCGACTTCTACGGTCCGGCCGGCGACCGCTTCGTGCGGGTCGCGTTCACCGCGACCGACGAGCGGGTCGCCGCGGCCGTGGAGCGGCTGGGCGCGGCGCGCTGACCCTCAGAGGGCGAGCGAAGGGGGCCGGTGTCACGGACACCGGCCCCCTTCGGGTTCTTGCCGATCGAACAGCGGTTACCGCGGCACGGGGGTTACAGGCCGCCGAGACCGCCGCCGTTGAGGCCGCCCAGCAGGCCGCCGAGGGGGCCGAGCGCGCCGGTGAGGCCGGCCAGCGGGTTGTTCTGGCCGAGGTCGGCACCGCCGAGGCGGTTGGCCGACCCGTGCTCGGCCAGGCCGAGCACGTCGGTCGCGGGCAGGTCGGACGGCAGGGCGTTCTGGACCGAGCCGAGCGGCAGCGCGCGCTGCACCGCGCCGACCGGCAGCGCGTCGGCGACGGCGTTGCCGCCGGGGACGGCCCCGGTGAGCGTGCCGGCGGCCGGCACGGCCTGGGTGACCGAGCCGGTCTGGGTGAGCCCGTCGAGTGGGCCGGTGCCGGCGGTGGCGCTGCGGGTCTCCGTGGCCTTGCCGGTGACGGCCTCGCCGAGCTTGCCGGCCAGCGTCGAGGTGACCTTCGGGGTGACCGAGGACAGCTGGCCCGCGGTGGCCGCGGTCTGGTCGACCGGGGCGGTCAGCGAGCCGGCCTTCTCGTTCGCCTCGGGCAGCTGCTGGGCGACGATGTTGCCCGCGGCGTCGGCGGAGGCCGGTACGCCGGCGGCGACGGTGGCCGCGCCGGTGGTGCCGGCGGCCTGGCCGAGCTGGTGGGTGGTGTGCTGGAGGGTGGACGTCGCGTCCGTGTTGGTCAGCTGGCCCAGCGGTGCCGCGAGGTCGCTCTTGGGCAGCAGGGCGTCCCCGCCCAGGGCGGACGCGGAGCCGGCCGCGACCAGCGGGGTCGCTCCGGCGGCCACGATGAGCGCGGCCTGGGCGATCCGGCGCGTCAGGGGGTGAGACATGGGGCTCCTCGAAGGGGTCTGGGTCCGTCCCGTCCACCCAAGGGACCGGGCGTGGACGACCGGGCGGACGACGTTGTTACCGCTTGAGAAGCCAGAAGGTTTCGGCCGGTGCAAGGAACTCACCCGACCGACGATCGGATCGTATGACCACGGCAGTGTCGCCCGCCAGGCCGCCCGGACGCCGCCGAAACGGCCCCGGCCAAGGGAAGTGACGGTTCTCCGGCCCGGGTCGCCGGAGCAGGCCTCCGGTCCACCGAGGTTGACCGCAATCACCCGATCGGCGGCAACCCGAACACCTGTGCGTCAGCTCTTGTCGGCCGCCGCCAGAGTGACCTGGACGAGCTTGGTCGAAGTGCCCGAGGTCTGCGCCTGCCAGCCGTCCTCCGACTTCGACTTGCGCCAGATCTTCCCGTCGTACGCGACCGTCGCGATGCCCAGCTGCTGCGCCTGGGCCACCGCCCAGTGGGCGACCTCCCACCCGCTCGCCCGCTCGGCGCTCACCCCGCCGTCCGCCCCGGCGTCCGAGGACGAGGTCAGCGCGGCGGTAGCCGGATCCGGCGTCAGCGAGACGGCGTTCTCGGCCCCCTTGATGGTCGAGGCATAGCCCGCCGCCGGGGTCACCGTACGGCCGAACTCCCGGCGCACCCGATCCGACAGCACCTGCGTCCGGTCCGACACCGCGACCGGCGCGGCCGTGGCACCCGGGGTCGCCGAGTCGGACGGCGAATCCGCCGGATCCGGCTTGGCGTAGTCGTGCACCACACAGGAGAACGAGGCCGGCTCGCGCCCGGCCAGCGCCGAGGTGAGCAGCGTCGCCTTGGTCTCGTGCTTGGCGTACGCCTGCGGGTAACCGCTCTTCTGCACCGCCTGCGCGGCGTCCGTCAGCGGCAGCCGCGTGTAGCCCGGGACCTTGACCAGGCCGTCCAGGAACTTGTTGGTCGCGTACACCGGGTCCGAGATCTGCGCCGGGGTGCCCCAGCCCATCGACGGCCGCTGCTGGAAGAGGCCGATCGAGTCCCGGTCACCGCCCGCCAGATTGCGCAGCTTGGACTCCTGCATGGCGGTCGCCAGCGAGATCGTGGTCGCCCGGTCCGGCAGCCCGCGCGAACGCGCCACCGCGGCGATCGTCGCGGCGTTGGCCGCCTGCGGCAGCTCCAGCGTGCCGTTGCCGGCCGCGGTCTTCACCGTGCACTCCTCGGAGGTGCCCGGCTTGAACCCGAACCACCAGATCCCGACCACGGCCAGACCGGCGACCAGCGCGAGGCCGAGCAGCCCCACGATCACCGTCAGCAGGGCGCGCAGCGGCCCGCGGCGGCGAGTGGGCTCCCCCTCGTCGCCCAGCTCCTCGCTGCTCCTTCTCCTGGCCACCCTCGCCCCTCTCGCGCCTGCTCCTTGATCCGACACCGTACCCACTCGGACGGATGTGCGGCGCCCTCCGGTTGCCGCAACTCGCCCACTCGCCGCTGCGAGCTCGCTCGCTCACCGCTGCAACTCGCCCACTCGCCGCTGCAACTCGCCCACTCGCCTCCGGGCGCTCGGACCCGGCGCCGACGGTCGGCGCTCCAATGCCCTCGTTCCTCGGGCCTCCTCGCTTCTCCCTTTCGGCACCGGCGCGCCCTTCGGCTCGGGGCGGGGGCTCGCCCACTCGCCTCCGGGCGCTCGGACCCGGCGCCGACGGTCGGCGCTCCAATGCCCTCGTTCCTCGGGCCTCCTCGCTTCTCCCTTTCGGCACCGGCGCGCCCTTCGGCTCGGGGCGGGGCGCTCCGCAGATCCGTGTCAGCAGGACGTCCGCATGCCGCGGACTAGGCTGGCGCCATGAGCAGCCCGAACCCGACGCCCCTGGACCTCACTCTCGACGGCGGCACGCTGACCGCCCGGCTCGTCGACTTCCCCTCGGTGAGCGGCGACGAGCAGGCGCTCGCCGACGCCGTGGAGGCCGCCCTGCGCGACTACCCCCACCTCACCGTCGACCGCCACGGCAACAACGTGGTCGCCCGGACGAACCTGGGCCGCGACGAACGGGTCGTCCTGGCCGGACACCTGGACACCGTGCCGATCGCCGACAACGTCCCCTCGTACGTCGAGGGCGACCTGCTCTACGGCTGCGGCACCTCGGACATGAAGTCCGGTGTCGCCGTGCAGCTGCGCCTGGCCGCCACCCTGCCCGAGCCCAACCGCGACCTCACCTTCGTCTTCTACGACTGCGAGGAGGTCGAGGCCCACCGCAACGGCCTGGGCCACCTCGCCAAGGAGCACCCGGAGTGGCTGGCCGGCGACTTCGCGGTGCTGATGGAGCCGAGCGGCGGCATGGTCGAGGGCGGCTGCCAGGGCACCCTGCGGGCGCAGATCAGGCTCACCGGCGTGCGTGCCCACGCGGCCCGCAGCTGGCTCGGCGACAACGCCATCCACCACGCCGCCGAGGTGCTCACCCGGCTCGCGGACTACCAGCCGCGCCGGGTGGAGATCGACGGCCTGGAGTACCGCGAGGGCCTGAACGCGGTCCGGATCGACGGCGGCGTGGCCGGCAACGTGATCCCGGACGAGTGCGTCGTCACGGTCAACTTCCGCTACGCGCCGGACCGCAGCGAGGCGGACGCGGAGAAGCACGTGCGCGAGGTCTTCGACGGCTTCGACCTGACCGTCACCGACTTCGCCGCGGGCGCCCTGCCCGGACTCTCCCAGCCGGCCGCCCGGGCCTTCCTGGCGGCCACCGGCGGCCAGGCCCGGGCCAAGTTCGGTTGGACGGACGTCGCCCGGTTCAGCGCGCTCGGCGTCCCGGCCGTCAACTACGGCCCCGGTGACCCGAATCTGGCGCACAAGCGCGAGGAGCACTGCTCGCTGAGCGCCATCGCCGAGGTCGAGGAGCGGCTGCGCGGCTGGCTGACCAGCTGAGCCGGGCCCGGCGCCGCCGGGCCGGCCGGCAGCCGAACGCCACCTTCCGGATGCCCAACCGACCTTCCCCCGTTGTCTGAAAACGGGGGAGGTCGGACGTAGGGTTTCGTCATGACAGGCACAGGAGACGAGAAGCACGACGGTCACGGCCCCGAGCAGGTCGGGGTGCCGCGGAAGAAGAAGGCCTGGCCCGAGAAGCAGAAGGGCCCGGTGCTGGTGCGCCGGGACCAGGTCGGCACGAGCACCACGGACCAGCGCCTGCTGGACACCACCGGTCCGACCGACTGGCTGCACACCGACCCGTGGCGGGTGCTGCGGATCACCTCCGAGTTCGTCGAGGGCTTCGGCGCCCTCGCCGAACTCCCGCCCTCGATCAGCGTGTTCGGCTCCGCCCGGACCCCGGTCGACTCGCCGGAGTACCAGTCGGGCATCGCCATCGGCCGGGCCCTCGCCGAGGCCGGCTACGCGGTGATCACCGGCGGCGGCCCGGGCGCGATGGAGGCCGCCAACCGCGGCGCCTCGGAGGCCGGCGGCCTGAGCGTCGGGCTCGGCATCGAGCTGCCCTTCGAGCAGGGCCTCAACGAGTACGTCGACCTCGGGCTGAACTTCCGATACTTCTTCGTCCGCAAGACGATGTTCGTGAAGTACGCGGAGGGCTTCGTGGTGCTTCCCGGCGGCCTCGGCACGCTGGACGAGCTGTTCGAGGCGCTCACCCTGGTGCAGACGAAGAAGGTCACCCGCTTCCCGGTGATCCTCTTCGGCAGCGCCTACTGGGGCGGCCTGTTCGAGTGGCTGAAGAACACCCTGGTCGCGCAGGGCAAGGCGGCCCCGCACGACCTGGAGCTGTTCCACATCACCGACGAGGTCGACGAGGTCATGAAGATCCTCGCCGACGCCCGCCGGCCCGCCGGCGGGATCTAGCGCGAGCGAGCCTGCGCGAGCGAGTCTGCGCGAGCGAGCCGAAGGGGCGCGCCGGGTCCGGAGCGCCCCGGAGGCGAGCCGAGCGCCGGTAAGAGGGCGTCAGGCCAGCCCCCGGCGGGCGACCGCCGGGGGGCGGGTGCCCCGGATCGAGGCGACCATGTCCAGCACCTGGCGGGTCTCCGCGACCTGGTGCACCCGGTAGACCCGGGCGCCCAGCCAGGCCGAGACCGCCGTGGTGGCCAGGGTGCCGAGCAGCCGCTCGTTCACCGGCATGTCCAGGGTCTCGCCGACGAAGTCCTTGTTGGAGAGCGAGACCAGCACCGGGAAGCCGGTCGCGGTCATCTCCGGCAGCCGCCGGGTGGCCTCCAGCGAGTGCCGGGTGTTCTTGCCGAAGTCGTGCCCCGGGTCGATGATCACCGCGTCCCGTCGTACGCCCAGCTCCACCGCGCGCTCGGCGAGCCCCACGGTGACCCGCAGGATGTCCGCCATCACGTCCTCGTACCCGACCCGGTGCGGCCGGGTGCGGGGCTCGGCGCCGCCCGCGTGGGTGCAGACCAGTCCGACGTCGTGCCGGGCGGCCACCTCGGCGAGCCTCGGGTCCACCCCGCCCCAGGCGTCGTTCAGCAGGTCGGCGCCGACCTCGCAGACCGCCTCGCCGACCTCGTGCCGCCAGGTGTCCACGCTGATCACGGCCTCGGGGTGGCGCTTGCGCAGCTCGGCCACGAAGGGCACGGTGCGCCGCAGCTCCTCCTCGACCGTGACCTCGTCGCCCGGCCCGGCCTTGACGCCGCCGATGTCCAGGATCGCCGCGCCCTCGGCCATCGCCCGGTCGGCGGCGGCGAAGGCGGCCTCGTCGGCGAAGGTCGCGCCCTTGTCGAAGAACGAGTCCGGCGTCCGGTTGACGATCGCCATGATCACCAGCTCGTCGTCACCGAATTCCCGCGGTCCCAGGCGCAGTACCACCGATGTCTCCTCCACAGCTCCTACGGGTGCGATGATGGCCCCCGGCCTCACCAAGGGACCATGCTGTCATGATCAGTGTGGTCGGGTGCCACCACATAGCGGACCGGTCGAGAGTTCGGGAGGACAGCTCGTGTTCTGGGTGATCGTGGTCGCCATGGCCGTGGTGGTCGGCGGTGCCGCACTGGTGGCACTGGGCGGGGGCGGCTCGATGCCGGAGGCGGCACCGGACCGGCTCTCCGCGCGACTGCCGCAGGACCGCCCGCTGGGCAAGGCGGACGTGGACGAGCTGCGCCTGCCGATGGCGGTGCGCGGCTACCGGATGGACGAGGTGGACGACGTCCTGGACCGCCTCGGTGCCGAACTCGCCTACCGCGACGCGCGGATCGCCGAGCTGGAGGCCGCCGCCCACCTGGCCGGCGCGGTCGAGGCGGGCGACGCCCCCGACCCGGCGGCCGAACCGCTGCCCGGCCTGGAGCAGTTCGCCCAGGTGGTCGAGCCGGCCGTGGCGCTCACCAAGCAGTCGGCGGGGGAGCGGGCCTCCGAGGACGCGAGGGGGCGGGAGCGGTGACGGACGGCGCGGTGCTCGGCGCGGACGGCCTGCGCCGCTGCGGCTGGGGCGACTCCACCGACGACTACCGGGTCTACCACGACACCGAGTGGGGCCGCCCGGTGCACGGCGATGACGCGCTGTTCGAGCGGGTCTGCCTGGAGGCCTTCCAGTCCGGCCTGTCCTGGCTGACCATCCTGCGCCGCCGCGAGGGCTTCCGGGCGGCGTTCGCGGGTTTCGAGATCGCCAAGGTCGCCGAGTTCGACGAGGCGGACAAGGAGCGGCTGCTCGCCGACGCCGGCATCATCCGCAACCGGGCCAAGATCGAGGCGGCGATCGCCAACGCGCGGGTCGCCCGCGAGCTGGAGGGCGGCCTGGACGCGCTGATCTGGCAGTTCGCCGCCGACCCGGACCGGCCGGCCCCCCGCACGCTGGGCGAGGTGCCGGCCGTCACCCCCGAGTCGACGGCGCTGGCGAAGACCCTGAAGAAGGCGGGTTTCCGCTTCGTCGGCCCGACCACCGCCTACGCGCTGATGCAGGCCTGCGGGCTGGTCGACGACCACCTGGCGGACTGCCACGTCCGCGCCGGCGGGGCGAAGAGGAAGCGCTGAGACCCTAGCGGCCCACGTACTTCGGCTTCTCCTTGGCGATGAAGGCGCGCACCGCGATCCGGTGGTCCTCGCTCTCGCCGGCCAGCGTCTGCAACTCGTCCTCCTTGTCGAGGAGTTCGTCCAGCGAGTGGGAGGCGCCGTAGGCCAGCGACGCCTTGATGGCGCCGTAGGCGACGGTCGGGCCCTCGGCCAGCTCGCGGGCGAAGGCCCGGGCGGTGGCGGCGAGTTCCCCGGCCGGCACCACCTTGGTGGCCAGGCCCAGCTCCATCGCCTCGGCGGCCTTCACCGTCCGGGGCAGCATCAGCAGCTCGGTGGCCTTGGCGTGCCCGACCAGCCGGGGCAGCGTCCAGGAGGCGCCCGAGTCGGCGGTCAGCCCGATTCCGGCGAAGGCGGTGTTGAAGCCGGCCCGCTCGGAGAGGATCCGGAAGTCGCAGGCGAAGGCGAGCGAGGCGCCCGCGCCGGCCGCCACCCCGCCGACCGCGGCGACGGTCGGCTTGCGCATCCCGGCCAGCGCCCGGGTCAGCGGGTTGTAGTGCTCGGCGACGGTCCGCAGCGCGCCCTCGCCGGTCTCCTCGGCCCGCTTGAGCATCTCCAGGTGCTCGTTGAGGTCCTGGCCGACGCAGAACGCCCGCTCGCCGGCCCCGGTCAGCAGGACGGCCCGGACCTCCGGGTCCGCGGCCGCGGCGGTCACGGTGTCACGCAGCGCGATCTTGGTGGCGACGTCCAGGGCGTTCATCGCCTCCGGGCGGTTGATGGTGATGACGGCGAGGCCGCCGTCCAGCTCGTACTGCACGGAATCGGACATGGATGAGGGCTCCCGTGATCGTGGCGGTGTCGGTCGTGTGTGTCAGGATGCCGGAGCACGCGGGGGGCTGGGGAGTGTGAGGTATCGCACCCTCCGGTGGCGTCCGGGCCGTCGCCACGCCGGGGCTTATGGCGTGGTTTGCGGTGGTTGGGGACGGTCCGGCCGTGGTTGCACCGAGAGTGATGTTGGTCATCAGCCCGTGGCATGCGGGATAATGGCTTCCGATCAATGCGTTCGATACCGGCGGTGGACGGACTGCCGGTGCGTAGCTGAGCGGTTGCAGGAAGGGGAACGAGCATGGCGGCCATGAAGCCGCGGACGGGTGACGGCCCGCTCGAAGTCACCAAAGAGGGACGGGGCATCATCATGCGCGTTCCGCTCGAAGGCGGCGGGCGCCTTGTGGTGGAGCTCACGCCTGACGAGGCCGACGCCCTCGGCGAGGCCCTGAAGAAGGCCTGCGGCTGACCGCAGCAGGTGCTCGCCCATCTCCTGGAGATGTGCTGCCGGGCCCGGGTACGACGTCATGTCTGCCCGGGCCCGCGTGTTTTCCGCACGCCTTCCGAGGGGCTCCGAGGCCCCCCGGAAGGCTCAGCGCTTGATCGCGCAGAGCAGCCCGTCGGACACCGGCAGCAGCGCCGGCAGCAGGGCCTCGCTCTCCCGGACGTCCCGGACCAGGTCCCGGACCGCGCCGGTCTGCGGGTCCTGGAGCTCAGGCTCGGCCAGCCGGCCCTCCTGGAAGACCCCCTCGAAGCAGACCATCCCGCCGGGCCGCAGCAGCCGCAGCGCCTCCAGCAGGTACTCGCAGGACTCGGCCGGATCGCCGTCGCAGAACACCAGGTCGTACTGGCCGTCGGCGAGCCGGGGCAGCACCTCCAGCGCCCGGCCCGGTATGAACCGGGAGCGGTTGGCGGCGAACCCGGCCGCCTGGTACGCCTCGCGGGCCAGTTGCTGGCGCACCGGCTCCGAGTCGACGGTGGTGAGCACGCCGTCCGGCCGCATCCCGCGCAGCAGGTAGACCCCGGACACCCCGGTGCCGGTGCCGATCTCGGCCACCGCCTTGGCGTCCAGCGCGGCCGCCAGGAGCCGAAGACAGGCCCCGCCGCTCGGGCCGATCGCCCGTATCCCGGTGCGCGCGGACTGTGCCCGGGCGTAGGTCAGCACCGCGTCCTCGCCCACGTAAGTGTCGGCGAGGGCCGCGCGCGCGGGCCCGAACTCGCTGATGGCTGCCTCTTTCGGAGCCCCGGGCGGCGGCCCGGTGCCGAAGGATGTCGATATTTCCTGGCACAGATTACTGGCCGACCGGGAACCGCGTACGGCGGCGGGCCGTTGTCATGACGGACCGGGTGCGAGAGAGCACCCGGGCACTTTTATCCGGGCTTGACGGGTGAGGTGGATATGGTGGTGGCCCTGCTGGGCAGAAGAGCCGACCGAGGAGGTGTGGCCGAGGGCGACGTTCCTGTGCGGCGGCACTCCCGCGGCACCGCGTCGGCCCGTACGCCGAAGCCCGTGATGAACCAGCCTGCGCACTCCGACCTGGACCAGCCCGCGGCCACCGCGCCGACCGCCGGTGCCACCGAGGCCCCCGCCCTCGCGACCTTCACCGAGGGTCCCGACGCGCAGACCTGGACTCCGCCCACGTGGGAGGAGATCGTCGAGGCGCACAGCGCCCGGGTCTACCGGCTGGCCTACCGCCTGACGGGCAACCAGCACGACGCCGAGGACCTGACCCAGGAGGTCTTCGTCCGGGTGTTCCGTTCGCTGTCCACCTACACCCCCGGCACGTTCGAGGGCTGGCTGCACCGGATCACCACCAACCTCTTCCTGGACATGGTCCGCCGCCGCCAGCGCATCCGCTTCGACGCGCTCGGCGAGGACGCGGCCGAGCGGCTCGCCTCCCGCGAGCCCAGCCCGGCGCAGCACTTCAGCGACACCCACTTCGACGCCGACGTGCAGCAGGCGCTGGACACCCTGGCCCCGGAGTTCCGGGCCGCGGTGGTGCTCTGCGACATCGAGGGCCTGTCGTACGAGGAGATCGCCGCCACGCTGGGCGTCAAGCTCGGCACCGTCCGCAGCCGCATCCACCGCGGCCGCTCGCACCTGCGCGCCGCGCTCAAGCACCGCGCCCCCGGCTCGGCCCCCGGCCGTGAGCGCCGCGGCGGCTCGGAGGAGCCGGTGCCGGTCGGCGTCGGCGCGGTCGAGACCGCGGTCGCGCCCGGTGGGCGCGGACGGAGGCGGTCGTGAGCGGAACCAGCCGGTCCGGTTCGGGCCGGTCGGACGCCTCCGACCGGTCCGCGACCCGACGGGGCTGGGCCCTGCCGGGCCGTCGCGGAGGCGATGAACCCGGTGAGCCCGTGCTGCCCCCCGCGGTGGCGCTGCCCGCGGACACGGTGCTGCACGCGCTTCCGGTACGCCCCGCCGCAGCCGAGGAGCACCACCTCGGCGATCGCCTCTCCGCCTTCGTGGACGGCGAACTCGGCCACGACTCGCGCGACCGGGTCCAGGCCCACCTGGCGACCTGCCCGCAGTGCCTCGCCGAGGCCGACGAGGGCCGTGCCGTCAAGCACCTGCTGACCCAGGCGGCCGCGCCCGGCCCGTCCGCCTCGCTGATGGCCCGCCTGATGGCCGTCGGCAACCTCCCCGAGGACGCCCCGTCGGACGGCCGCCGCCCGGCCCGCGGCCGCCACGATGACGACGATGACCTTCCCGGTGGCGGGGTCGCCGCCACCGGAACGCTCGGCGGCAGCCGGCTCGACGGCGGCTCCTTCGGCCGCGGTGCCGGGGCCTCCTTCGGCGCCGGAGCGCTCGGCGCCGACTCCCCGGTGCCCGGGGTCGACCCGCGCGCCTTCGGGCGCGGTGCGGTGCTGCGGCCGCTGATCGGCCGGCGCACCTCCCGTCCGGAGGCCGCCGCCCCCGCCCGTCCGCAGTCGGCCGCGGCCGTTCGAACCTCCGCACGCGGGCGCCGGCTGGTGTTCGCCGCCGCGGGCGCCTTCTCCGTCGCCGCGGTGACGCTCGGTGGCGTCGGCGGGCTCAGCACCCAGGGTGAGGAGCGTCACGGCACCACCGTCAGCCCGCCCGGCGCCGGCCTCGTCCCGATGACGGCGCAGGTCCCGGTGGACTTCGTGGGCCGCCCGGTCGCCGCGACCCGCGACGCGACCCCGCCCCTCTCCCCGGAGCGCTACGCCGCCGACATGGCCGCCCTGCGCCACCAGGGCCGGTAGCACGTCCCTCGACGGACACCGCCGTACCCCGGCCACCGGCAGGTCTTTACCACGGCTTCATCCTGGCGTGGACCAAGGACTCGCCGGTGGCCATTACCCTGTAGAGACCGTCGTCCGACGAGCTAGGGAGCAAAGGTGTTCAGCGACGTAGGTGGGCTGGAACTGCTGACCCTGGTCGTGATGGCGATCATCATCTTCGGCCCGGACAAGCTGCCGAAGCTGATCCAGGACACCATGGGCTTCATCCGGAAGATCCGTTCCTTCGCCGACAACGCGAAGGAGGACATCCGCAGCGAGCTGGGCCCGGAGTTCAAGGACTTCGAGTTCGAGGACCTGAACCCCAAGACCTTCGTGCGCAAGCAGCTCCTGGGCGACCAGGACGACCCGCTGGGCCTCAAGGACATGAAGGACTCGCTGGACATCCGCTCCGTCCTGGACGACAAGCCCGCGGCGCCGACGGGCGGCCGCGGCGGCAGCGTCAGCTTCGAGAAGTCCGCCCCGGCGCCGGCCTCCGCCGGAGCCCCGCTGGCGCCCGGCGAGCGGCCCCCGTTCGACCCCGACGCCACCTGATCCGCCGTCGGATCCGCACCGCGTTCCGGCGCCCCGGTGCCGCGCCACCGCCCCGCCCGGCCACCCGGCTGAGCGGGGCGGTGGCGTGCGCGCCGCTATTGTGCTGATTGTTCCCGCTGGGCCTTCCGTCACATCGCGCACCGTCGCGGTCCAGGAACGGTCCCGGGGAGCGCCGCGGTACGCCACCATGGGAGCGCGCCACGGCAGGCAAACGTGTGTTTGAGGAGGCCCGGGGATGGACGCGACGAGTCAGGCGGGAGGGGCGACGGCCACGGCCGGCGGCCCGGTGGTCGGCGGACAGGCCGGCCCGGCGGACCCGCTGGTGCCCTACCTGTCCGCCGACTTCCCCTGGTACGGGCTGGACGAGGGCTGGACCGGCCGCCGCTTCCTGGTGCAGGCCGGCGCCGGCGCCCGGGCCGCGGGCAGCGTCGACTACGGCTCGCTGGGCCACGGCGACGAGCCGGCCAAGCAGTACGAGCCGCGCGATGTGCGCAAGTTCGCCGTCGTGGTCACCGTGGCCCGCCGGGACAGCCGGCGCAGCGCGGACAACACCGGCACCCTGGAGGCGACCTCCGCCTCCTCCGCCGCCTGGCTGGCCGGCTCCGGCCTGCTCGCCGCGACCTGGCCCGGGCAACTGGACCGCACCCTGCGCCAGGACTGGCTGGACCAGCAGAGCAGCCTCGCCTGGGACCTCGCCGACGACCTGGCCGGCCCCGGCTGGTCCACCCTCAGCCTGCCGGTCAACGGCCTGCCGCAGCCCTTCCGCTACCGCGAGTCCGAGTACGGCTGGGTGCTGGCCGGGGAGGCCCCCGGCGTCCTGCTGGGCGCCTACGGACGCGGCGTCAGCGCCTACGGCATCGGCTTCGCCACCGTGCCGGAGCTGGGCTCCTACACCCGGCTGTAGCAGGCGCCGGAGTACGGCGAAGGGCCGGGCGGCGAACCGCCCGGCCCTTCGTCAACCGGCGTTTCAGAACTTGTTCTTGGGCGTCAGGCCGAGCGACATCCCGGACAGCCCGCGCTGGCGGCCGCCGAGCTTGCCGGCCACCGCGCGCAGCGCCGCGCCGGCCGGGGAGTCGGGCGCGGCGAGCACGACCGGGCGGCCGTCGTCGCCGCCCTCGCGCAGCCGGACGTCGATCGGGATCGAGCCGAGCACCGGGACGGTGGCGCCGACGGTGCGGGTGAGCGCGTCCGCGACGGTCTGGCCGCCGCCGGTGCCGAAGACGTCGATCATCTCGTCACAGTGCGGGCACGGCATGCCCGACATGTTCTCGATCACGCCGACGATCTTCTGGTGGGTCTGCACCGCGATGGTGCCGGCCCGCTCGGCCACCTCGGCGGCGGCCATCTGCGGGGTGGTGACGATCAGGATCTCCGCGTTGGGGACCAGCTGGGCCACCGAGATCGCGATGTCGCCGGTGCCGGGCGGCAGGTCCAGCAGCAGCACGTCCAGGTCGCCCCAGTACACGTCGGCGAGGAACTGCTGGAGCGCGCGGTGCAGCATCGGGCCGCGCCAGACCACCGGGGCGTTGCCCGGGGTGAACATGCCGATCGAGATGACCTTCACGCCGTTCGCCTGCGGCGGCATGATCATGTCCTGGACCTGGGTCGGCCGGCCCTCGACACCCAGCATGCGCGGCACGCTGTGGCCGTAGATGTCGGCGTCCACCACGGCGACCTTCAGGCCGTCGGCGGCCATCGCGGCCGCCAGGTTGACCGTCACCGAGGACTTGCCGACGCCGCCCTTGCCGGAGGCGACGGCGTAGACCCGGGTCAGCGTGCCCGGCTTGGCGAACGGGATCTCCCGCTCGGGGGCGCCGCCGCGCAGCAGCTGGGACAGCTCCTTGCGCTGCTCGTCGCTCATCACGTCGAGCTCGACCTCGACGCCGGTCACGCCCGCGACCTTCCCGACCGCCTCGCGCACCCGGGTGACGATGGTCTCGCGCATCGGGCAGCCGGAGACCGTCAGGTAGACCGCGACGCGCACCGCGCCGCCCTCGGCGATCTCGACCGATTTCACCATGCCGATCTCGGTGATCGGGCGGTTGATCTCCGGATCGTTGACGGTCGCCAGCGCCTGGCGTACGGACTCCTCCGTGACGCCGGCCGCGACCTCTGTCTCGTTGGCCATGCCTTGATGGTACGGCGCCGGGCCGACCCCTTGACCGGCCGGTAACGTGCCGCCGGTCACAGCGGCTCGGGGGCCTCCCTGCGCTCGTCCAGCTCCCTGAGCAGGGACTGGAGTTCGGACCGGACGAAGTCCCGGGTGGCGACCTCGCCGAGGCCCTGCCGCAGGGCCGCGACCTCGCGGGTCAGGTACTCCGTGTCGGCGATGTTGCGGTCGCTGCGGGCCCGGTCCTGCTCCATGTTGACCCGGTCCCGGTTGTCCTGGCGGTTCTGCGCCAGCAGGATCAGCGGGGCCGCGTACGAGGCCTGGAGCGACAGCGCCAGGGTCAGGAAGATGAACGGGTACTCGTCGAAGCGCACGTGGGCCGGCAGCAGGGTGTTCCACGCTATCCAGACGACGACCACCACCGTCATCCAGACGATGAACCGGCCGGTGCCGAGGAAGCGGGCGATCCGCTCGGACAGGACGCCGAAGGCCTCAGGGTCGTAGGAGGGCAGCGTGATCAGGCCGGGCCGGGCGGTGCGCGGCTGGTCGAGCCGGGCGCGGCCGGCGCCGGTGATCGGCGTGGTCTCCGGGCGCCGGTCCCGGCTGCCCTCGCGGGTGCGCAGCTCGCGCAACTGGCGCAGCTGTCGCAGTTCGCGCTGGAGGCGCCGGCGCGCGGAGTCGTCCGGCCGTCCGTTGCGGTCACCGTCCACCGGTCACCCCTTCCCTCTCGTCGTCGTGCGCCTCGTCATGGGCGTGCAGCGCGGCGTCGCGCCAGTCGTCCGGCAGCAGATGGTCGAGCACGTCGTCGACGGTCACCGCGCCGAGCAGGTGGTCCGCCTCGTCCACCACCGGCGCGGCGACCAGGTTGTAGGTCGCCAGGTAGCTGGTGATCAGCGACAGCGGGGTGTCCGGCGGCAGTGGGTCCAGGTCGTCGTCCACCAGCGAGCCGACCAGGATGTACGGGGGCTCGCGCAGCAGCCGCTGGAAGTGCACGGTGCCCAGGTAGCGGCCGGTCGGGGTCTCGTTCGGCGGGCGGCAGACGAAGACCTGAGCGGCCAGGGCGGGCTTGTGGTCGCTGACCCGGACCCGGGCCAGCGCCTCGGCGACCGTCGCGTCCGGCTCCAGGACGATCGGCTCGGTGGTCATCAGACCGCCGGCGGTGTCCTCCTCGTACGTCAGCAGGCGGCGCACCGGCGCGGCCTCCTCCGGCTCCATCAGCTGGAGGAGGCGCTCGGCCTCCTCGCCGGGCAGCTCGGAGAGCAGGTCGGCGGCGTCGTCCGGGTCCATCGCCTCCAGGACGTCGGCGGCGCGCTCCTCCTGGAGCTTGCCGATGATCTCGACCTGGTCATCCTCGGGCAGCTCCTCCAGGACGTCGGCGAGCCGCTCGTCGTCCAGGGCGGCGGCCACCTCGGCGCGGCGCTTGGCGGACAGGTGGTGCAGCACGCCGGCGAGGTCGGCGGGGCGCAGCTGCTCGAAGGTGGCGAGCAGGTTGGCCGCGCCCTGGTCCTGTTCGGGCAGCGAGAAGCCGGTGACGTCCTGCCAGTCGAGGGTGAGCCGCTCGCCCTTGCCCTTGCGCAGCCGGCCGGCCCGGCCGACCTGGACGAAGACCTTGCTGATCTCCCACTCGCGCAGCCGGGTCTGCACCATGCCGACGTCCAGCACGGTGACCTCCTCGCCGGACTTGGACCAGGTCACGGTGCGGTCCAGCAGCTCGGCGAGCACCAGGGTCTCGGACGGGCGCTGTTCGAAGCGGCGCAGGTTGATCACGCCGGTGGTGAGCACCTGGCCGGACTCCAGGCTGGTCACCCTGGTCATCGGCAGGAAGATCCGGCGCCGTCCGACCACCTCGACCACCAGGCCGAGCACCCGCGGCGGGCGGCCGCCGAGCCGCAGCGAGACGACCACGTCCCGGACCCGCCCGACCTGGTCGCCGTTCGGGTCGAAGACCGCGATGGCGGACAGATGGGAGATGAAGACCCGGCTGCCTGGCCCTGCCATGGACTCCCTCGACTCGCTCGACGCCGTACCGGACGCGCCGGGGGCGCACCTGGTGGCCAGGCTACCCGCGTGTTCGAAGCCCGGCCGGGAGGCACGGTAGCCGTCGTAGGAGTCCTCGGCGGCATCCTTTGCTTAACACTCGGGGGGCTTTAACGGCGCTTGAACAGCAGTTTGGGCAGGCCGGCCGGGATCGGCAGGCGGGTGGTGGCCGGGGTCGGCATCGGCCGCGCGGCGTGCGAGCCGTCCGGCATCGCCCCCGGGCGCTCGGTCAGCGGGCCGGCCGGCTCCAGCCGCAGCACCCGGCACTCACGGGCCCAGCGGGCGGCGATGGCGTCGGTGTCGGGGGCGTTCAGCCGCTTGCCCTTGAGCTCCTCGACGGCGCCCAGCCAGGCCTCGCTCTCCGGGGCCAGTTCGACCACCCGGGCGCTCCAGCCGGTCAGCCGCCCGCCCTTGTCCTTGCTGCGGACGGTGACGGTGGCGCCGGAGCCGGGCTCCAGGCCGTGCAGCGGCTGCTCGCCGCCCCCGCCGACCACCACGACCGCGCCGTCGTGCCAGGCGTGCCACAGCGGCCGGGCCTGCTCCTGCCCGTCCGCGCGCACCCAGAGCAGGCCGGACTTCTTCGCGGCCTCCTCCAGCAGGGCCTGGTCGAGGAAGTCGTCGGCGGTCGCGGCGGCGGGCGTACGGTCCATGGCGGACAGCGTACGGGCTCCGCCGTCCGTGGATGTCTCAGCCTCCGGTCGACAGTTCCATTGCCACGCCACGGGCCTTACGGTATGACCCGCCCCGCGTACCACCGCCCCGCCACCGTGACCAGCAAGGAGCGCCGTGCCCACCGCCCGGCCCGCGACCGCCCCCGCCACCACCCCCGCGACCGCGACCGCCGACCCGCGTGCGGCGCACCCGCTCCCCACCCTCGACCTGCTGCTGCTCGCCGTCTCGATCGGCGGCATCTCGCTCTCCGGGCCGCTGATCAGCGCCACCGCCGCGCCCGCGCTGGCGATCGCCTTCTGGCGCAACCTCATGTCGGTCGGCGTCCTCGGCCCGTACGCGCTGCTGCGCCACCGTGCCGAACTGCGCGGGATCGGCCGCCGGGCGCTGCTGCTCGCCGTCGCGGCCGGGGCGCTGCTCGCCGTGCACTTCGCGCTCTGGATGCCCAGCCTGCGGATGACCTCGGTGGCCTCCGCCACCGCGCTGGTCACCACCACCCCGCTGTGGACCATCCTGCTGCTGCGGCTGATGGGCGTCCGGGCCCCGCGCATGGTCTGGCTCGGCACCGTCGTCGCCTTCGCCGGCGTGCTGGTGCTGACCGGCGTGGACCTCTCGCTCTCCCCGCGCGCACTGCTCGGCGACGCGCTCGCCCTCGCCGGGGGCCTGGCCTCGGCCGGGTACCTGCTGCTCGGCGCCGAGGTCCGCAGGACCGTCAGCACCACCGCCTACACCCTGGTCTGCTACGCCACCACCTCGGCCGTCCTGCTCGGGATCTGCCTGGTCGCCGGGACGCCGCTGGCCGGCTGGCCGGCCGGGGTGTGGTGGCAGATCGCGTTGCTGATGGTCGCCGCCCAGCTGCTCGGCCACTCGCTGAGCAACCGCGTGGTGCGCACCCTCGGGCCGTCGATCACCTCCACCGCGATCCTGCTGGAGACCCCGGGCGCGACGCTGATCGCCGCGCTCTGGCTGGGCCAGTGGCCCCCGGCGGCCGCCTACCCGGCGGTGGCGCTGATCCTGCTCGGCCTGGTCCTGGTCGCCCGCGGCGGGCGCCGGTAGCTCCGGCCGGCGGTCAGAGCCAGCCGTTGCGGCGGAAGCCCCGGTACATCCCGACGCAGATCAGCACGATCGCGCCGAGCACCGTCGGGTAGCCGTACTGGTCGTCCAGCTCCGGCATGTACTTGAAGTTCATGCCGTAGACCCCGGTGATCATGGTGGGCACCGCGAAGATCGCCGCCCAGGCGGTGATCTTGCGCATGTCCTCGTTCTGCGCCACCGAGACCTGCGCCAGGTTCGCCTGGAGCAGCGAGTTCAGCAGCTCGTCGAAGCCGTGCACCTGCTCGGCGACCCGGGCCAGGTGGTCGGCGACGTCCCGGAAGTACTTCTGGACGTCCGGGTCCACCAGCCGCTGGAGCGGCTCGGACAGCTGCTGCATCGGGCGCAGCAGAGGCACCACGGCGCGCTTGAACTCCAGTACCTCGCGCTTGAGTTGGTAGAGCCGGCCGACATCGGAGCTGCGCCCGCCCTTGGCCGAGAAGACGCCGTACTCGATCTCGTCCACGTCGTTCTGGAGCCGCTCGGCGACCAGCAGGTAGTTGTCCACCACGTGGTCGGCGATCGCGTGCAGCACCGCCGAGGGGCCCTTGGCGAGCAGTCCGGCCTCGTCCGCGTCGGCCTCCAGCCGGTGGCGCAGCTCCTGGAGCGAGCCGTGGCCGCCGTGCCGGACGGTGATCACGAAGTCCCGCCCGGCGAAGACCATCAGCTCGCCCGTCTCCACCACCTCGCTGGTGGGCGTGAGTTGGTCGTGCTCGACGTAGCGGATGGTCTTGAAGACGGCGAACAGCACGTCGTCGTAGCGCTCGACCTTCGGCCGCTGGTGGGCGTGCACCGCGTCCTCGACCGCGAGCGGGTGCAGGCCGAAGCGCTGGGCGATCCCCGCGAACTCCGCCTCGGTCGGCTCGTGCAGCCCGATCCAGCTGAACGAGCCCTCGCCGCCGGGGAGTTGGTGCGAGGCCTTGACCCGCAGCGCCGCCTCGCGCGGGCTGCACGTCTCGCCCTTGCGCTCGCCGTGCTGGTAGACCGCGCAGTCCACCACCGCCGAGACGGCGTCCCCGGTCAGGACGTCATAGGCCCCGGCCGCGCCACGGCGACGGTTGGGGCGGACGGCGGCGCGCAGGCTGTTGATCATCGACATGGCTGGCTCCCAGAGGCAGGAACCGTCGCGCGGCGGCGCGGAGTGCAGAAACGTTCGGCCGCGGTACGACGGCGGAGAACACCGGTGGAACAGGGGATGAAAGTGCTCTCCCGGCAGGTCCGTTCGCCGTGCTTCCGACACCCGGGGCTACCGCGGCTGACTCAGCCGATGGGGCCTTCGGGGCGAGGGGTACGGGGAAGACGGGGCCGGGCAGAGCTGCCGGTACTGCATGGTCGGCCGGTATCCACCGCAACCACCTCCTTCGCGCCGCCGCCCCGGAACGAAACGATCCCGGTGGCCAGTCGCTCACCCTAACATCTGACCGGCCATCGAAGCCGAGGGGATCCAGAGGGTTTCCCAAGGTTTTACGGGTTCCCGGTGTGCTGCGGCCCACAACCGCCCCCGAGGCCCGCGACCGCCCCCGGGCCCGCCCGCACGCGGCCCGCCCACCCCCGGGGGTTACGCTCACCGGCATGGCGCACGACTTCCCGCTCTTCGGCGACCCCTACGGCGACAACTCCCCGGAGCTCACCCGGGAGGCGGTGCTGGCCGCCGTCGAAGCCCGGCTGATCGCCACCTTCGGCGAGCCCGGCGGCCGCGCCGCCGTCACCTTCCTCGGCGCGGACCGGATCGAGGTGCTGCGCTTCGGCCCGGACCCCGAGGGGCTGGTGCGGTACGCGACGCTCGGCATGTCCGCCGCCCCGATGGCCGACCCGACCTCCCCGGTCGCCGACCAACTGCGCGGCCCGCGCGCCGAACTGGTGCTCACCGTCCGCGGCGGCCGCGACAGCGTGCTGCGCACCCTGGCCACCTTCGCCGCCACCCCGCAGGTCGAGGGCCTGGTGGTGGCCCCCGGCGGCTCGCTGGACCTCGGCTCCCCGCTCTGGGACGGCGCGCCGTTCACCTCGGTGCTGGCCGCCGAACCGGGCGGCCTGGTCGAGGACCTGGAACTGGCCGACCCGGCCGACCCGGTCCGCTTCCTGCCGCTGCTGCCGATGACGCCCAACGAGGCGGGCTGGAAGCGGGTGCACGGCGCGGCCGCCCTCCAGGAGCGCTGGCTGAACCAGGGCACCGACCTGCGCGACCCGGACCGGCGCGGCGTCCGACTCGACTGACGCCCGGTCAGCCGGGGTGCGCGAACGCCCGACCGAGGGACTCATGATCCCTTGGTCGGGCGTTCACGGCTCAAGAGGTCCGGCGGCGGCTCAGCGCTCGATCGGCTTCGCGCCGCGGGCCTGCGCCAGCAGCGCCTCGTACACCGCAGGTTCGGTGGTGTACTCGCCGAGCCGGACGGTCTTGCGGGCGCCGTGGTAGTCGCTGGAGCCGGTGACCAGCAGTCCGAGCTCGCCGGCCAGGCCGCGCAGCCGCGCCCTGGTCTCCTCGTCGTGGTCGGTGTGGTCGACCTCCAGCGCGGCCAGTCCGGCCGCCGCGAGGTCGGCGATCACCTGGTCGGAGACCGTCAGACCGCGCTTGACGGCCCCCGGGTGGGCGAACACCGGCACCCCGCCGGCCGCCCGGACCAGCCGGACCGCCTCGACCGGGTCGGTCTCGTGCTTGCGGACGTCCGCCCGCCCGCCGTTGGCCAGCCAGTCGGCGGTGAAGGCGTCCGAGACGGTGGCCACCACGCCCGCCTCGACCAGCGCGCTGGCGATGTGCGGGCGCCCGACCGAGCCGGCCCCGGCGATCCGCCGCACCTGCTCCCAGCTGATCTCCGCGCCGAGCTCCCGGCAGCGCTCGACGATCGCCCGCCCGCGCCGGAACCGGTCGGTGCGCACCAGCTCCCGCTCCCGCGCGAACTCGGGCTCCTCGGGGTCGAACAGGTACGCCAGCAGGTGCATGCTGATGCCGTCCACGACGCAGGACAGCTCGGCGCCCGGGACGACGGTCAGCCGGGTGCCCTCGGGCAGCGCGTGTACCGCCTCGGCGGCGTCGGCGTGGCCGGACACGGTGTCGTGGTCGGTCAGCGCCACCACGTCGAGTCCGGCGGCGACGGCCGCGGCGACCAGTTCGGCCGGGGTGTCGGTGCCGTCGGAGGCGTTGCTGTGGGCGTGCAGGTCGATGCGCACGGATCGGGCTCCTGGGGGCTCGTGGGTGCCGCCCAGGATAGAGCTCCCGGGTGGAGCTTCTAGTGGAAGAGCCGGGGGGAGATCGCCCCGCAGGGCAGCAGGTCCAGTTCGGCGCCGGCCTCGCGCAGATCGGTCAGCACCAGCTCGTCGTACATCACCAGGGCGGACTGCTCGGGCCAGGCGACCGCCCAGAGCCAGAGCCCGCGGGCCTCGCCGACGAACACCGCGCGGTCGGCCGGGGCGTCCGGGACGTGGAACATCGGGGTGGGCCGCCCGGCGGCCATCAGCTTGGCGTCGGCGGGCTTGTAGAGGCCGACGGAGTCGCCCGGGTCCGGGCCGGGCAGGCCGGCGTAGCGGGCGCCGAGGCCGACCCCCAGCTCCTCGGCGACCAGCACCAGCTCGCCGAAGCCGCCGAGCGGCGCCGGACCGGAGCAGGCGACGGCGGTGGCCCGGGCGCCGGAGACGTCGTCGCCGACGTGGGCGATGCCGGTGTAGAGCCAGCCGACCGGGAGCGGCCAGGGCAGCCAGACGGGGACCTGGGAACGGGCGACGGCGACGCCCAGGGCCTCCACGCTCGGGGGCAGCACGGGCTGCATCGGGTGCACCGCTCCGTGCCGGTCGCACTGCCAGGTGTCTGAGAACAGACCGGGGGCGCGGACCCGACCGGCGCACCTCGGGCAGCTTGGCTCGCCCCTCATAGCCGACAACGCTCCTCCCTCCGGACCGCCGCGTCAAGGACGATCACCCGTACGGAGGGCTCGGCGGCACCTGTCGGTGGCGGACGCCCGTTGCGGGCGGTTCCCGTTGGGGGATGTCCCGTCGCGGGCGGCGGCAAACGTACCGGGCTTCGGCCCCGGACACACTGACGCCCCGTCATCGGCGAATGCGGTGACGGGGCGTCAGTCGGGTATCGGAACGTCCGGATCGGACGCTCCCGGCTCGTCGGCGGCGGGTGGGGACTCCCGGTCGGAGTCGCCGCGCCGGGTCAGACGGTCGGGCACGGACGGATGAGCAGGCGCTCGCCGGTGCGGGCGGCGGCCTGGACGAACTCGCGCACGGTGGCGGCGTCGGCGATCAGGCGGTCGGCGGCGGAGCCGTCGGTGTCGTCGAGTCGGACGATCTCGAAGCGCATGGTCTTTGTCATGGGCGTCTCCTTTTCTGACCCCGCGGTGCGGGGCGGTCGCGGCTGAGTCGGTATCAGCCCTTCAGGGGTCCTGCGGATCCGGCGGTACGGCCGGAGCGGGCGGTTCGTCGTCGCCCGTACGGCGGTCTGTTGCGGCAAGGGCTCCCCCTGCTTGCCTGGTGCGTCCAGCTGCCTCGTGAAACCACGGTGACGTGGCGGTGCTACCGGGCCATTGCCCGTCCGTGACATCCGGGTTTCGGGTGATCTGCGCCGCAGTGGAGGCCGGCGATGATTCCCGGACAGAATCAAAGATTACCGTAACTAACGAATTTTGTCCCGTGTTGACGTCGATCGAAATCGAAGAAGTGGTACAGACCACTTCTGGGGAATCCCGGGAACCGACGCGGCTACGGCGCCGTCCCGCGCGCGGGACTCAGGCCCAGAACGCGGCCAGCGCCTCGGCCGTCGCGGCCGGCCGCTCGGCGTTGGGGGAGTGGCCGGCATCCTCGACCAGCACCCTGCGGGCACCCAGGCGCTCGGCCATCGCGGTCTGCTCCGGGATCGGCCAGGCGTAGTCCCGCACCCCGGACAGCACCAGCACCGGCAGCCCGGCGGTGGCCGCGGCGAGCTCCGCCACCCGGTCCGGCGCGGCCACCAGGTGGCCGCCGGTGACGGACAGCGATCGCGGCACATTGGCCAACCAACGCCGGTGCAGGAACCGGGCGACGGCCGGCTCCAGACTCGGCCGCGGCTCCCCGCTCTCCGCCTCCAGCTGCCGCATGACCTGCCAGATCTGCTCCAGGTCCATCGCCTCCAGGGCGTCCAGCAGCAGCTTGGTACGGGCCGCCTCGGCCGGGTCGATCGCGCCCGGGCCGCTGGACATCAGGGTCAGCGACCGCCACGGCAGCGGGCCCTCGGCGGCCGCGGCGAGCACCGCCTCCCGCACCACGTGGCCGCCGAAGGAGTGCCCCAGCAGGTGCGGCGGCCCGCCGTCGGCGGCCAGCGCCTCGGTGAGCGCCCGGACGTCCGCGCCGAGCGCCTCGACGCGGTACGCCGCCGGGTCGTCCGGGCCGCCGCTCTGGTACTGCCCGCGCTGGTCCACCGCGGTCACCCGGTACCCGGCGGCGGCCAGCGGCTCCAGCAGCCCGATGAAGTCCTCCTTGCTGCCGGTGAACCCCGGCACCAGCAGCGCCGAACCGCGCACCGGCCCGTCCGGCTCCGCCCGCAGCGCCGCGAACTCCCCGCGCCCGGTCACCACCCGCTCGGCGCGCGCGCACCCGGGCAGGGTCAGAAACGGCGGCGTGCTCATGGGCTGCTCCCTGCTGTCGGCGGCGACTCCCGATGGGCCCGAGCTTAGGAGGTCGAACGCCGAAGGGGCGGACCGGGCCGGGTGGCCTGGTCCGCCCCCTCGGGGGAGACACGGGGGTGTCAGCTCTCCGGAGTGGCCTCCGCCGGGGCGGCGGCCTTGCGGGTCCGGGTGCGCTTGCGCGGAGCCGGGGTCTCGGCGGCGGCCTCGGCGGCCGGGGCCTCCGGGGCGGTCTCCGCGACGGCCTTGGGCTTGCGGGCGCGGGTGGCCTTCTTCGCCGGGGCCGGGGTCTCGACGGCCGCCTCGGCGACGGTCTCCACGACCTCAGCCTTCGGCTTGCGGGCGCGGGTGGCCTTCTTCGCCGGGGCCGGGGTCTCGACGACGGCCGCCTCGGCGACGGTCTCCACGACCTCAGCCTTGGGCTTGCGGGCGCGGGTGGCCTTCTTGACCGGGGCCGGGGTCTCGACGACGGCCTCGGCGGCGACGGTCTCCACGACCTCCGCCTTGGGCTTGCGGGCGCGGGTGGCCCTCTTGACCGGGGCCGGGGTCTCGACGGCCGCCTCGGCGGCGACGGTCTCGACCACAGCGGTCTCCACGACAGCGGTCTCGACGGCAGGGGTCTCGACGGCAGGGGTCTCGACGACGGCGGCCTCGGTGACGACGGCCTCCGCCGCACCGGCCCCGCCGCGCGAGCGGCGACGGCGGCGGCGCGGAGCGGCCTCGCCCTCGGCGCCCTCGACGGCCGGAGCCACCACGGCGGCCTCGGTCACGACGGCAGCGGCCTCGCCCTCGACCGCCGAGCCCCGTCGGGTGCGGCGGCGCTCACGGGTGCGGCGCGGCTTCTGCTCCTCGGTCTCGGCAGTGGCGGCGGCCGGACGGCCGGAGCCGTCCCGCCCGCCGCGCCCGTCCCCGCCACCGCGACCGCCGCGGCCCGAGCGGGCGCCGCGACCACCGGTCTCGCCGAGGTCCTCGACCTCCTCCGCGCCCAGCCCGGCACGGGTGCGCTCCGAGCGCGGCAGGACACCCTTGGTGCCCGGCGCGATCTTCAGCAGCTCGTACAGGTGCGCCGAGGTGGAGTAGGTCTCCTCCGGGTCGTTGAACGGCAGGTCCAGCGCCTTGTTGATCAGCTGCCAGCGCGGGATGTCGTCCCAGTCGACCAGGGTGACGGCGGTGCCGGAGGCGCCGGCCCGGCCGGTGCGGCCGATCCGGTGCAGATAGGTCTTCTCGTCCTCGGGGCACTGGTAGTTGACGACGTGGGTGACGCCTTCGACGTCGATGCCGCGGGCCGCCACGTCGGTGCAGACCAGCACGTCCACCTTGCCGTTGCGGAAGGCCCGCAGGGCCTGCTCGCGGGCGCCCTGGCCGAGGTCGCCGTGGACCGCGCCGGCCGCGAAGCCGCGCTGGGTCAGCTGGTCGGAGACGTCGGCGGCGGTGCGCTTGGTCCGGCAGAAGATCATCGCCAGCCCGCGGCCCTCGGCCTGGAGGATGCGCGAGACCATCTCGACCTTGTCCAGCGAGTGCGCACGGAAGATGTGCTGCTCGATGTTGGCGACGGTCGCGCCGGTGTCGTCCGGAGCGGCGGCCCGGATGTGGGTCGGCTGGCTCATGTACCGGCGGGCGAGGTTGATCACCTGGCCCGGCATGGTGGCCGAGAACAGCAGGGTCTGCCGCTTGGCCGGCAGCATGGTGATGATCTTCTCGACGTCGGGCAGGAAGCCCAGGTCGAGCATCTCGTCGGCCTCGTCCAGGACCAGCGCGCGGACCTTGGACAGGTTCAGCTTCTTCTGCCCGGCCAGGTCGAGCAGTCGGCCCGGGGTGCCGACCACGATGTCGACGCCCTTGGTGAGCGCCTCCACCTGCGGCTCGTACGCCCGGCCGCCGTAGACGGCCAGGACGCGCACGTCGCGCACCTTGCCGGCGGTCTGGAGGTCGTTGGTGACCTGGGTGCACAGCTCGCGGGTCGGGACGACGATCAGCGCCTGCGGGAAGTCGGAGAGCTGCTCCTCGGTGGCCCGGCCGGCGTCCACGTCGGCGCGCACGATGGCCCGCTCGATCAGCGGGAGGCCGAAGCCGAGGGTCTTGCCGGTGCCGGTCTTGGCCTGGCCGATGACGTCGTGGCCGGTCAGCGCGACCGGGAGGGTCATCTCCTGGATGGGGAACGGGTGGACGATGCCGACGGCCTCCAGGGCCTCGGCGGTCTCCGAGAGGATTCCCAGGTCCCGGAAGGTCGTCTTGATGGGTTCAGCGGTGGTGGACAGGGTCCTGCCTCTTCCGTGTGGAGGGGCCGAGAGCGAGCGGCGGGCGGGCAGCCGCACGGCTGCGTACGGGCCTGGGCGGCCCTGATACAGCTGCGCGAACGCACAACCGCGCCGGTCCCTGCGGCCGGCCGGTGCGCGCTGCCCCGGTGCGGGGGCGCGTCGCCGGCGGCGTCGGGGAAGGTTCCCGTGAGGGACCTGCGCGGGACCTTCGCCTCCGGGGCGTGGTCTCGGCGGCCCTCGCTCGGCCACTGATGCGGTGCCAAGGCTTGAAGTCCAAGCCATGGTCGGAGCCGATCGGCTCTCCGACCGGGCATCCGCGTACGTGAGTACCCGTGCTCCCGGTGCGGACACGTCCGGTTGGACGGCGCCGCTACGGAGCGGGATCGCGTGGGTTACCGAGACGGCGGTGACACCGTGCGAACACGACGGGGCTCCGTACCACCATACAGTCAGGCGACGACTCGAACACGTGACGCGTCTGACATTGCCCCCGGCAACCGCCCCCGGACCGGGCGTTCCGGCCGGTCACCGAGCGTGCCCGGGGGCGGTCGGGACTAAGGTGGCGGGTCATGGAGACCCATGGTGAGACGCAGGACACGGCGGCCGGCTCGATCGGGGACTGGGCCGCGTGCTCGGCCGACCCCGGCTACCGGGCGGCCGTACTGGACCTGCTCGGCGCCCTCGCGTACGGCGAGCTGAGCGCCTTCGAGCGGCTCGCCGAGGACGCCAAGCTGGCGCCCGACCTCGCCGACAAGGCGGCCCTGGCCCGGATGGCCTCCGCCGAGTTCCAGCACTACCAGCGGCTGCACGACCGGCTGGCCGAGATCGGCGCCGATCCGCAGGAGGCGATGCGGCCGTTCGTCGAGCCGCTGGAGCTGTTCCACCGGATGACGGCGCCCTCCGACTGGCTGGAAGGCCTGGTCAAGGCCTACGTCGGCGACGCCATCGCGACCGACTTCTACCGCGAGGTGGCCGTCCGGCTGGACGACGACACCCGCGAGGTGATCCTCGGCGCGATGTCCGACACCGGCCACGCCCAGTTCGCCGTCGACAAGGTCCGCCAGGCCATCGAGGCCGACCCGCGGGCCGGCGGACGGCTTGCCCTGTGGGGCCGGCGCCTGATGGGCGAGGCGCTCAGCCAGGCCCAGCGGGTCGTCGCCGAGCGTGACGCGCTGTCGAACATGCTGGTCGGCGGCGTCCAGGTGCAGGGCTTCGACCTGGTCGAGGTCGGCAAGATGTTCAACCGGATCACCGAGGCGCACACCAAGCGGATGGCCGCCCTCGGCCTCGCCTCCTGACCGTCCTCACGCCGCCCGGTGCCGCCGCTGGGTGCGGTGGGTGCCGGGCCGGTGCGGGTGGTGCCGGTGCGCCGGGGCGAGCCCGGCGGCCAGGTCCGGCCGGGCCAGCAGCGAGGTGAGCACGCCCGAGGCCAGCGCCGCGGCCGCGATCGACACCGCCGGGTAGCGCCCGTCCAGGCTGAAGTGCGCGACCGCCCCGCCGACCAGCGCCGCCGCCAGCGCGGTGCCCAGCGTCATCGGCCGGGCGGCCCGGAAGTACGAGGGCAGGGCCAGTACGGCGGCGCCGCCCGTGGCCAGGCCGACGAGGGCGAAGACGATCGACTCGACCAGCAAGGCTGCCTCCCGGGGAACGGGCGTACGACACCGGCGTCGCACCTGTCGCCGTACCCCGCCCCACCCGGCCGTACACGCAACGGTGCCCCGCTCCCTCACGGGAACGGGGCACCGAACGATCTCGCGGCGCCTCAGGTGGTGCCGAAGCCGACCTTGCGGGCGGCCGACTCGCCGATCTCCACGTACGCCAGGCGCTCGGCCGGGACGATGATGCGGCGGCCGTGCTCGTCGGACAGCGCGAAGATCTTCTCCGAGCCCTCCAGCGCCTTGGCGACCGCGCTCTGGACCTCATCGGCAGTCTGCGAGCTCTCGATCACGATCTCGCGCGGCGCGTTCTGCACGCCGATCTTGACCTCCACGGCTTCCGTCCCTCCTGGTTTGCAGCCTCCACGCACGGGCACCCGACCGCCTGGGACAAGCGTTCGCGGCGACCGTGCCGTACGGCTTCACCATAGAGCACCGGATCACCGGCCAGGCGAAGCTCGGCGGACCTGCCCGGGCGGGCGGTGGGTCGGCCCTACTGGGCGGAGCCCTCGCCGCCCTGCTCGCCCGCGTGCATCGGGAAGCCCTTCAGGCCGCGCCAGGACAGGCTGGCGACCAGTCGGATCGCCTCGTCGCGCGGGATCTCCAGACCCTGCGAGAGCCAGTACCGGGCGGTGATCTGGGCCAGGCCGCAGACCCCGGCGGCGAGCAGCTTGGACTCCGCCTCCGGCAGGTCGGTGTCCTCCTGGATCACCTTGCTGACCAGCGTCGCGCTCGCCTCGGAGGCCCGCTCGACCCGCTCGCGCACGGCCGGCTCGTTCGTCAGGTCCGACTCGAAGACCAGCCGGAAGGCGCCGGACTCGCTGGAGACGTAGTTGAAGTACGCCTCCATGGTGTTGGCCACCCGCTGCTTGTTGTCGGTGGTCGCCGACAGCGCCTCGCGGGTCGCGTCGACCAGGGCGTCGCAGTGCTTGTCCAACAGCGCCAGGTACAGCTCCAGCTTCCCGGGAAAGTGCTGGTACAGCACCGGCTTGCTCACCCCGGCACGGTCGGCGATGTCATCCATGGCGGCCGCGTGGTAGCCCTGGGCGACGAACACCTCCTGGGCGGCTCCGAGCAGTTGTTCACGGCGGGCGCTTCGCGGCAGGCGGGCACCGCGCGGGCGCTCCTGCGCCTCCTGGATGGCCGTCACGGCGCTCCTCACTTCGGGGTCTGTTCGCAGCTGGCAAGACGACCGATTCTACTTTTCGGTAACCGCGCCCGCGTTCGGCGAAGGCGAGAAAAGACGATCGGCCTGGTTGTCAGGAGCCCACAATACGGCGCTGACCTCGGCGTCGGCAGTGGTGTGACGGAGGGGACGGGCCTTGTTCCCACCGGCTCCTCCGCGCGCCGGGCTCACTACCATCGTCCACCATGGGCGGCGTTGAGCAGCAGGTACGTACGGTCGAGGTCCCCGGCGCGGTGCTCGCGGTGCACCGCCCGCTCGCGGACGGCGCCTCCGACGGGCGCGAGCCAGGACTGTTCGTCCACGGCCTCGGCGGCTCGGCCGCCAACTGGGAGGCCCTGATGGGCCGGCTCTGCGGCCTGGTCGACGGCGAGGCCGTGGACCTGCCGGGCTTCGGCCGCTCCCACCCGCCCCTCGACGGCAACCTCACCGTCTCCGGCCACGTCCGCGCGGTGATCGGCTACCTGGAGGCCTCCGGCCGCGGCCCGGTCCACCTGTTCGGCAACTCCCTCGGCGGCGCCGTCTCCGTCCGGCTGGCCGCCCTGCGCCCAGACCTGGTGCGCAGCCTCACCCTGGTCTCGCCCGCCCTGCCCGAACTGCCCCCGCAGCGCTCCGCCTGGCCGACCGGCCTGCTCGCGGTGCCCGGGGTGCCCGCGCTGCTGCGCCGGCTGTCCGCGGGCGGGCGCGACGCCGAGGCCGCCACCGAGGACCTGCTGCGGCTGGTCTACGGCGACCCGGACGGCCTGAGCCCGGCGGCCAGGGCCGAGGCGGTGGCCGAGTACCGGCGCCGGCTGGAGGTGCCGCACGCGATGCAGGCGCTGGTCGGCTCGGCCCGCGGCATCGTCTCGGCGTACACCGAGCGCGGCGAGCAGTCGCTGTGGCGGCAGGCCGAGCGGGTCAAGGCGCCGGTGCTGCTGGTGTACGGGCTGCGCGACCGGCTGGTGTCGTACCGCTCGGCCCGGCGCGCCTGCGAGGCCTTCGCGGACGCCCGGCTGCTGGTACTGCCGGAGTCCGGGCACGTGGCGATGATGGAGCACCCCGACCAGGTGGCCCGGGCGGTGCGGGAGCTGATCGCGGGGGCCTGAGCACGGGGTTCGAGCGCTGGGTTCGAGCGCGGGGGGGCGAGCGCGGGGGGCGAGCGTGGGCCCGCGCGTGCCGCCCGGTAACGGCCCGGTTCGGGCCGAGGTCACTGCGGTTCACTCGATCAGGTGGCAGGCAGGCATGTGACCGATGGATCGGCCTGGGCCGGTCCTACCTTTCTGCTGTCGGACCGAACAGGTGTGGGGGACTCGCGGCCGCCGGAAGAACCGGAGGGCGGCCGCGGTCGAGAGGTCCCGGCGGGTCGGGCCCGACCGCCGGAGCGGGCGGGCGCCCGGGGGAACGGAACGCGGCGGGTCCGCGACCGGGCCGACCGGGCTCCCCGGCGACGGCCGTCCCCGCCGCCGTGCGGGGCGCCCCCGGCGACCGCTCGGGCCGCCCGGAAATCCGTCGATCCGTCCGTGATCCCGCCCAGCGAATCCGCTCTGCCCTGGAGGTCTCCCGTGCGCGTAGCCCTGCTCACCGAGGGTGCCCGGCCGCACCCCCAGCGTGGCGCCGGAGACTGGTGCGACCGGCTGGCTGCCGCGATGCCGGAGCACGAGTTCGAGCGGTACCGGCTGACCGGATCGCGGCCGAGGCCGCCGCGCCGGGCCCCGGGCGCGCGGCGCGGACGCCCGTACGCCGAGGCGTACGAGCAGCTGGTGCGGGCCCTGGTGCTGCCCGGGGAACGGGCGGGCTTCGCGTCCGGGCTGTACCGGCTGGCGGCGCTCGCCCGGGAGGACGGCGCGCTGCCCGCCTTCCTGGCCTCCGCGCCCGCCCGCCGACTGCTGGAGCGGACCTGGCGGCTGCCCGGCGCGGACACCTCGGCCGGACAGCCGCCGGTGCGCGACCTGCTGGCCGCGGCGGACCTGCTGGAGCGGTGGCTGCGCCCGCTGTCGGCGCCCTGGTACGGAACCGGCCCCGGCGGCCTCGGCGCGGCCGACCTGTGCCACGTGGTCGGCGGCGGCCCGGCCGTCCTGCCCGCCCTGGTGGCCCGGCAGCTGCACGGGGTGCCGTTCCTGGTCACCGAGCACCGCCTCCACCTGCGCGAGCAGTACCTCGGCCACCACGAGGCGCCGTACGGGTGGCCGGTGCGGGCCCTGCGGCTGTCCTTCTCCCGGGAGCTCACCGGGGAGGCCTACCGGCAGGCCGCGATACTCACCCCCGGCAGCGCCCACGACCAGCGGTGGCAGCGCCGCTGCGGCGCCGACCCGGCGCGCACCCGGGTGGTGTACGAGGGCACGCCGGAGGCGGGGCGCCCGGCCGCCGGGCCGGAGCCGGCGGCGCCGACCCTGGTGTGGGCGGGCGCGCTGGAGCCGGGCCGGGGCCCGGAACCCGCGCTGCACGCCCTCGCCCGGATCCGGGCCGAGGTGCCCGGCGCCCGGCTGGTGGTGCACGGCGAACAGACGGCGCCCGGCCACCGGGCGCACTGCGAAGCGGTGGCGCGCCGGCTGGGGGTGGGGGAGGCGGTGCGCTTCGCCGGACGGCCCGGCCCGCTCGCCGAGGTGTGGGCGTCGGGCACGGTGGTGGTCTTCTCCGGGCTCTCCCGGCACAGCCCCCGGCTGCTTGCGGACGCGATGCTCAGCGGCCGGGCGGTGGTCTCCACCGATGTCGGGGTGGCGCGCGAGGTGGTCGGGCCGACCGGGCTGCTGGTGCCCGCCGGTGATCCGGGCGCCCTGGCCGGCGCCTGCCTGGCGCTGCTGCGCGACGAGGAACGACGCGGCCGGCTCGGGCTGGCCGGGCGGCTGCGGGCGCAGGAACGCTTCGCCGTGGAGCCGGAGATCGGCGCCTTCCGGGAGATCTACCTGGAGCTGGTCTCGCGGCACCCGGCCTTCCCGGCCGGCGAGGGCGGGCCGGTGGCCCGTCCGTTCGCCCGCCCCGCCGAGTACTGGCTGGCCGAAGGGCCGCGCGGCGGGGGCTCCGCCGTCGACTCGCGGCAGCCGGCCGAGTTCGCGGGGGCCGTCTGATGTCCGGCGGCACGCTGCTCGGCGGCGGCGCGGACCCGGTGCGCGAGCTGATGGCGGAGCACCGGGAGCTGTGCGAGCGCGCCGTCGACCCGTTGGAGATCGCCGCCGGGCTGGAGGAGGCCGGGCTCGGCACGGACGCCGCCGCCCGCTGCCGGCACGTCGACCTGTTCGCGCTGGCCGAGGAGCTGTACGCCCGGGTGCCCCGGCGCCCGCCGCCGCCGGGGCCGGTGCCGCGACGGCCGGGCGGGGCGGGCGCCGCGCTGACCGTCGCCGGCTCGGCCGCGCTGCCCTGTGCCGGGGTGGCGGCCGCGATGCTGCTGCTCGCGCGGGCCGCGCCGGGCGGGGACCGTCCGGTGGCCGTGGCGCTGGGGCTGGCGGCGGCGGTGTCGGCCGGGTCGGCCGAGGGGGCGGCCCGCTGGTACCGGCAGGTGGGCCGCGGCCATCTCGGCGCGGCGGGCACCCTGGCCGGGTTCCGGGCCCGGATGCGGCCGGTGCTGCCGGTCGCGCTGGCCCTGCACCTGGCGGTGCTCGGGGTGCTGAGCTTCGCGGCGCTGGCCGTGCTGGCGGTGGTCGCTCCGCGCCCCGGGCCGGGCCACGGCGGCGGGCTGCTGCACCTGGCGGCCGAGCGGGCCGGCCCCGCCCAGTGGGCGGCGCAGGGCGTGCTGGGCCTGCTGCTGGTGCTGCCGGTGCTGCTGGCGCGGTGCGGCCGGTCGGCGGCCGCCGCGGTGGGGGCGTCGGCCGGGGCCGCCGCGGTGCTCGGGCTGCTCGCGCTGGGGCGCTCCGCCCCGGAGGCGTGGCTGCTCGGCGGCGGCGGTGTCGCGGCGGCGCTGCTCGTGTACGCCGGGGCGGCGCTCGGCCGGGCCGGCTCGTACCGCTGAGCGCCGTCCGTCCGCACCTTCGCTCCACTCCGGGATCCGCCGTGTGATCCCCGCTTTCGTCCCGTTCGTTGAACTCAGTCCGCCAGGTCGTCCCGAGCTGGCTTCGTGGAAGGACACCCCCGATGAGGGTGCTGCTGCTGGGCGCCGACGGCTTCATCGGCCGCCGGGTCACCGACCGTCTGCTGATGGACCAGGAGTTGCAGGTGACGGTGCTCGGCCGGCGCGACTCGGCCGACATCCGCTTCGACCTGACCACCGGGAGCCCGGGCGCGCTGGCCCGGTTCCTGGACGCGGTCGCGCCGCAGGTGGTGATCAACTGCGCGGGCGCCACGTACGGCAGCTCGCGCACCCTGATCCGGTCGAACACGCTGGCCGTCGCGACGGTCTGCGAGGCCATCCGGCGCAGCCGGGAGCCGGCGAGGCTGGTGCACGTCGGCTCGGCCGCCGAGTACGGGCCGGTGCCCGGCGGGGTGCCGGTGTCCGAGCAGGCCGAGCCGCGGCCGGTCGGCCCGTACGGGGTGTCCAAGCTGGCCGGGACGGAGCTGGTGCTGGCCTCCGGGCTGGACGCGGCGGTGCTGCGGGTGTTCGACGTGGTGGGGCCGGGGGCGCCCACCGCCTCGCTGTTCGGGCGGCTCGCGGAGGGCCTGCGGCGGGCGCTGGAGCGCGACGAGCACCAGGTGAGGATGCCGGACCTGTCCGGATACCGGGATTTCGTGGATGTGCGGGACGTCGCGCGGGCCATCCAGGCGGCCGCGGTGTCGGCCGCCACCGGGGTGATCAACGTCGGCAGCGGGCATGCCGTCCGGGCCCGGGACGCGGCCCAGCTGCTGGTGCGGGCCTCGGGCTTCGAGGGGGCGATCGTCGAGGAGAACCGGCAGGTCCTGCTGCCCGCGCAGGCCGGGGGGGCGGGTGGCGACCACCTGCCGGGCCACCACCATCCGGGCCACCACCCGGTCGGTCACCACCTGCCCGGACACCGGCCGGAGGGGCACCGCCCGGAGGGCCGGCCGGCGCCGGGCGAGCCGGTGCCGTGGCGGCAGGCGGACGTGCGCACCGCCAGGGACCGTCTCGGATGGCGGACACAGGTGCCGCTGGACGAGTCGCTGGGCGACGTCTGGCTGGAGACGGCCTGCCGGGTGTGAACGCCGGCCGGGTGCCCCGAGCCCGTCAACCACGGGCCCGGGGCGCCTTTCGGGGCTTCCACCATCCGGCGCCGCCCGTCTCGCATATCGGACGGGCTGTCTCGGAATAGTGGTGGGGCATGACACTGTTGGCCTAGAGAGCCACCCGCGTGGCGGAGCAACAACCCCACACCGAGGTTGGCCCTGGCCATCCGAACAAGACCCATCGGAGTCCCCGTGTCGTTGCCACCCCTGGTCGAGCCGGCCGACGAGCTCACCGTTGACGAGGTCCGCCGGTACTCCCGCCACCTGATCATCCCGGACGTGGGCATGGCGGGGCAGAAGCGGCTGAAGAACGCCAAGGTGCTGTGTGTCGGCGCCGGCGGCCTCGGTTCGCCCGCCCTGCTCTACCTGGCCGCCGCGGGTGTCGGCACGCTGGGCATCGTCGAGTTCGACGTGGTCGACGAGTCCAACCTCCAGCGCCAGGTGATCCACGGCCAGTCGGACATCGGCCGCTCCAAGGCCGAGTCGGCGCGGGACTCGGTCAAGGAGATCAACCCGTACGTCGACGTGGTGCTGCACGAGGAGCGCCTCGACAACTCCAACGTCATGGAGATCTTCTCCGGCTACGACCTGATCGTGGACGGCACCGACAACTTCGCCACCCGGTACCTGGTGAACGACGCCGCGGTGCTGCTCGGCAAGCCGTACGTGTGGGGCTCGATCTACCGCTTCGACGGCCAGGCCAGCGTGTTCTGGGCCGAGCACGGCCCCTGCTACCGCTGCCTCTACCCGGAGGCCCCGCCGCCGGGCATGGTCCCGTCCTGCGCCGAGGGCGGCGTGCTGGGCGTGCTGTGCGCGTCCATCGGCTCGATCCAGGTCAACGAGGCGATCAAGCTGCTGGCCGGCATCGGCGACCCGCTGGTCGGCCGGCTGATGATCTACGACGCCCTGGAGATGAACTACCGCCAGGTGAAGGTCCGCAAGGACCCGAACTGCGCCGTCTGCGGCGAGAACCCGACGGTCACCGAGCTGATCGACTACGAGGCCTTCTGCGGCGTCGTGTCGGAGGAGGCGCAGGCCGCCGCCGCCGGTTCGACGATCACCTCGCAGCAGCTCAAGCAGTGGCAGGACGAGGACGAGGACATCTACCTCATCGACGTCCGCGAGCCCGGTGAGTACGAGATCGTCAACATCCCCGGCGCGGTGCTGATCCCCAAGAACGAGTTCCTGATGGGCGACGCGCTGGAGAAGCTGCCGCAGGACAAGAAGATCGTGCTGCACTGCAAGTCCGGCGTCCGCTCGGCCGAGGTGCTGGCCGTGGTCAAGGCCGCCGGCTTCGCCAACGCCGTCCACCTGGGCGGCGGCGTGCTCGGCTGGGTGAACCAGATCGAGCCGCACAAGCCGGTCTACTAGACCCTCGCGCACGGAAAGGGGCCTGCCGCTCGGCAGGCCCCTTTCCGCATGCCGGAGCGGCTCAGAGGGCCTTCTTGCGCTGGAGGACGTTGTAGGCGATCCAGCCGGGGATCACCGGGAGCCAGAAGGTCAGGGCCCGGTAGAGGAAGACGGCCGGGGTGGCGACGGCGGGGGAGACGTCGGCGACGGTGAGGGCGCCGATCAGGGCGACCTCGACCGGGCCGATGCCGCCCGGGGTGGGGATCGCGGAGCCGGCCGCGTTGGCGGTCAGGAAGACCACCGCGACGGCGGAGAAGCTGACGTCGCCGCCGAAGGCCTGCACCGAGAAGTCCAGGCAGGCGGTGAAGGAGAGGGTCAGCAGCAGGATGCCGCCGAAGCCGGTGACCAGCTTGCTGGGCGTCTGCATCAGGTCGAGCATCCGCGGCACCACGCCGAAGAACAGCGAGCGCAGCCGGCCCAGGACGAACCGGCGCAGCGGTGCGACGGCGGCCACCACCAGGGCGAGCACGGCGGCGGTGAGCACCCCGATGATCACCGCGCGGGAGGCGGAGAGATCGCCGTTGGTCTGGCTGCCGGTGATCAGGCCGAAGCTGAACAGCAGCAGCAGGTGCCCGCCGAGGCCCGCCAGCTGGGAGGCGCCGACCGAGGCGACGGCCTGGCCGGAGCGGATCCCGGCCTTCTGGAGGTAGCGGGTGTTGAGCGCGATGCCGCCGATCGCGGCGGGGGCGACCAGTTTGACGAAGGAGCCGGCCAGCTGGGCGGCGACGGTGCGCCGGAACGGCAGCCGCTCGGGGACGAAGCCGGTCAGGCTCATCGCGGCGGCGACGTAGCTGAACGCGGCGGCGCTCAGGGCGGCGGCGGCCCAGGCCCAGTTCATCTGGGAGAGCTTGAGCTGGGCCGGCTTGATGGTGGTCAGTGCCAGGTAGGCGGCGAAGGTGAGCGCGATGACCATGATCAGGGTCTTCGGCTTCAGCCGTTCCAGCTTGGCCGGGGCCATCGGGGCCTCGGGGGCGATCTGGAGGATCTGGCCGCGGATGCGGCTCAGCAGGTCCTCGCCGGCCGCCGCGATGTCCTCCTCGGCCTGCTCCTGGGTGCGCTCGCCGGCCGCGACCTGCTCCAGTGCCCTCGCCCGCGCGGCGGTCTTGCGCTCCTTGGTGAGCTTGGCGAGGTCGACCCTGGTGGAGCGGCTCATCCCGACCGGCTGGAGCAGCGGCAGCGCCTGGGCCACCCGCTCGGCGCCGAGCACCGCGTTGGCGGTGGCGACGGCGCGCTCCGGGCCGATCCGCAGGGCGAAGGTGGTGAGCAGCTGGGCGACGTCGATCCGCAGGGTCAGGTCGGTGGCGGCGATGTCGCCGCCGGACAGGTTGACCAGGCAGCCGGTCCGGTCGTCGACCACCAGCAGGGACTCGCCGGTGAGTCGGCGGTGGGCGATCCGGCGCTCGTGCAGGGCGGCCACCGACTGCCAGACCGAGGCCATCACCGGGTCGGTGACCTCCTCGTCGGCCAGCTCGTCGAGGGTGCGGCCCTCGACGTTCTCGTACACCAGGATCGCGGCGTCCGGGCCGAGCTCGGAGGTGGCGACCAGCTGCGGCGCGCGGGCGCCCGAGGCGGCCGCCGCGTACGCGATCAGGGCCTCCTGCTCCAGCGCCTGGCGCAGCGACTGGGGGCTGCGGCGCACCGCGACCGAACGCAGCCGCAGCCGCCGCCAGGCCCGGTAGAAGAAGCCGGAGGCCTGCTGTTCGCGGTCGATGATGTGGACGTCCAGCGGGGCGCCGCCCTGCTGGGTGACGTGGTAGCGGCGGGTGCCGCCGGGGGCGTCGGGGGCGCGGACGGCGCCGGCCGGGGTGAAGCCGACCTTGCGCAGGCCGATCATCAGATGCTGGCCGGTGGGCCGGATGTTGGGGGAGCCGATCGCGTACAGGGTGCCGTAGGCGACGGACCAGCCGATCAGCACGGTGAGCAGCAGCGACAGCGGGGTGGTGTAGCCGCCGAGCAGTTCGGTGACCCCGCTGAAGACCACCACCACCCACAGGGCGACCCGCCAGCGCGGTCTGCTCGACATGCCGACGGCGGTCATGTAGGCGATCACCGGGGCGAGGTAGCCGTGCACCGGGTCGGTGAGGTTGCCGTTGCTGTCCAGCGGCAGCCTGGTCAGCGCCTCCCGGATGTGCGGGGAGGCGCCTTCGGCCACCCACCAGTCGATGCCGAGCGAGACGCCGTACGCCAGCACCGAGGCGAGCACCCCGTCGGCGACCCGCAGGCCGTCGCGTTTGATCAGCCGTTCGACGGCGAAGGCCAGCGGCACGGCGAGGACCGCGACGCTGGAGAGCAGGCCGGTGATGGTGGAGAACACCGCGGAGAAGTGCGGTGCGTTGGTGGCGATGTCCTGCTCGATGCCGGTGGTGGTCGAGGTGGCGATGCCGGCCAGCACGAAGACGGCGATGATCCCGAAGACGCCGGCCAGGAAGCGGATCAGGTCGGACGGGCGGTGCGCGCGGGCGGCGAGCAGCGGCTCGTCGACGTCCAGGTGCGGGGCGTCGTCCAGCGGGTCGTGGTCGTGCTCGTGGTCGTGCTCGTGGCCGTCGGGCGTGCCGGATCCGGGCGCGGGGGTCTTGATCGTCCGGTCCTTGATCAGGGAGACTTCCGGCGTCGGGCCCGGTTCGGGCCGGCCCTCGTCCCCGCCGCCGGGAGACGGAGGCACGTCGGCGGACTCGTCGGAGTCCTTGTCCACGCCCACGTCAGCCGTCCCGGTCATCTGGTCTTGTTGTCCTCGTATCACTCATCACCGCCCCGAAGATGGTGGCATGCTCCGGCTCGCCGTGCGGGACAGGGGGCGGATCGGGCGCGGCGGATCTTCCCCACGGCGCCCGGGGTCCGCCCCGGTAGGGAAGAATGCCGCAGGTGACGGACGCAACAGAGGACGGCCTCCCCGGTGCCCTGCCGGCGTTCGCCGAACTGGTGCTCGACCTGGTCGAGCGGATTCCACCCGGCCGGGTGATGACCTACGGCGACGTCGCCGAATACCTCGACCAGGGCGGCCCCCGGCAGGTCGGCCGGGTCATGGCCCTGTACGGCGGCTCGGTGCCCTGGTGGCGGGTGGTCCGCGCGGACGGCCGCCTGCTGCCCGGACACGAACAGCGCGCCCTCGCCCACTACGGCGAGGAGGCCACCCCGCTGCGCGACCTCGCCGACCCGATCCGGGTCGACCTCCGACGGGCCCGCTGGGACGGCCGGTAGACGGGGCGAGCGGATCGGCCGGAAACCACCGCCCGGTCCGGATTGACGGGGCAGGATCGTAGGCTCGATGCGGGCGGGCCCTCGCGGGCCCGCCCGGCCATGCCTGCTCGACCCCAGGACCAAGTACGTGAGCTCCCCCTACCGGCTCGTGCGCAGCCCGCTCGTCCAGCCCGACCCACCCGTGCTGGACGCCTACCAGCGCGCCGTGGTCGAGCACACCGGCGGACCGCTGCTGGTCCTGGCCGGACCCGGCACCGGCAAGACCACGACCCTCGTCGAAGCCGTCGCCCGACGCGTCGCCGACGGCACCGACCCCGAGCGGATCCTCGTCCTCACCTTCAGCCGCAAGGCCGCGACGGAACTGCGCGACCGGATGTCCGGGCGCCTCGGCAGCTCGGCCGCCGCCCCGCAGGCCACCACCTTCCACTCCTTCTGCTACGCCCTGCTGCGCGCCCACCAGGACCCCCAGGACTACGCCGAACCGCTGCGGCTCCTCTCCGGACCCGAACAGGACGTCATGGTCCGCGAACTGCTCGCCGGCGGCGCCGAGGACGCCAAACGAGGCCTCGGCCGGATCGCCTGGCCGCTGGACCTGCGCGCCTGCCTCACCACCCGGGGCTTCGCCGACGAAGTCCGCGCCGTCCTCGCCCGCAGCCGCGAGCTCGGCCTCGGCGAAGCCGAACTCGAACGCTTCGCCCACGGCGTCCAGCGCCCCGACTGGGCCGCCGCCGCCCACTTCCTCGCCGACTACCTCGACGTCCTCGACCTGCGCGGCGTCCTCGACTACGCCGAACTCGTCCACCGCGCCGTCCTGCTCGCCGAACGCCCCGACGTCGGCCAGGAACTGCGCCGCCGCTACGAGGTCGTCTTCGTCGACGAGTACCAGGACACCGACCCCTCCCAGGTCCGGCTGCTGCACCAGCTGGCCGGCGGCGGCCGCGACCTCGTCGCCGTCGGCGACCCCGACCAGTCCATCTACGCCTTCCGCGGCGCCGACATCAACGGCATCCTCGACTTCCCGCAGACCTTCCGGAAAACCGACGGCAGCCCCGCCGACGTCAAGGTGCTGCGGGTCTCCCGCCGCTCCGGCGCCGTCCTGCTCGCCGCCTCCCGGGAGATCGCCCGCCGGATGCCCATGGGCCGGCTGCCCGCCGACAAACTCGCCCAGCACCGCGCCCTGCTGCCCTCCCGCGAAGGCGGCAAGGTCGAGGTCTACACCTACCCGACCCCCGGCGCCGAACTCGACTCGATCGCCGACCTGCTGCGCCGCGCCCACCTGGAGGACGGCGTGCCCTGGGGCGAGATGGCCGTCCTGGTCCGGGCCGGCGCCCGCTCCATCCCCGGCGTACGGCGGGCCCTGGGCGCGGCCGGCGTCCCCCTGGAGATCGACGGCGACGACCTGCCGCTGCGCGAGGAACCGGCCGTCGCCCACCTGCTGCTCGCCCTGCGGGTCTGCGCCCGACAAGCGTCACAGCAGGCCGCCCGCGACAAGCACGGCGACCCGGACGCCCCCGACCCCCTCACCACCGACCTCGCCCACGCCCTGCTCACCGGCCCGCTCGGCGGCCTCGACGGCTCCGACCTGCGCCGCCTCGGCCGCGCCCTGCGCGAGGAGGAACGCGCCGCCCTGCGCGCCGAAGGCCACCCCGCCACCGCCCCGCGCCCGGCCGGCGAACTGATCCGCGAAGCCCTCGCCGAACCCGAACGGCTCGTCGCCCTCGACCCCGCGCACGCCCGCCGCGCCCGCGACCTCGGCACCCTGCTGCGCAAGGTCCGCGAACTGCTCGCCGGCGGCTGCACCGCCGAGGACGCCCTGTGGGAACTGTGGGACGGCAGCCGCCGCTGGCGCGAACGCCTGGAACGCGCCGCCCTGCGCGGCGGCGCCGCCGGCCGCAACGCCGACCGCGACCTGGACGCGCTGTGCGCCCTGTTCGAAACCGCCGCCCGCGCCGAGGAACAGGTCACCGGCCACCGCAGCGCCCTCGACCTGCTCGCCGAACTCGAAGCCCAGGACATCGCCGCCGACACCCTCACCGTCCGCGCCGTACGCCCCGAAGCCGTCCGACTGATGACCGCCCACCGCTCCAAGGGCCTGGAATGGCGCCTCGTCGTGGTGGCCGGCGTCCAGGACGGCCTCTGGCCCGACCTGCGCCGCCGCGGCTCCCTGCTGGAAGCCGACCGGATCGGCCGCGACGGCCTCGCCGAACCGCTCTCCCCGGGCGCCCTGCTCGGCGAGGAACGCCGCCTCTTCTACGTCGCCGCCACCCGCGCCAAGGAACGGCTCATCGTCACCGCCGTCAAGGCCCCCGCCGACGACGGCGACGAACCCTCCCGCTTCCTGCGCGAGCTCTACCGCGAAGACATCGACCCCGCCAACGGCAAGGTGCTGCGCCGCACCCCGCCCGTCACCGTCGAGGACGTCACCCACCGCCCGCGCCGCCCGCTGTCCGTCGCCGCCCTCGTCGCCGAACTGCGCGCCGTCACCGTCGACCCCGCCCGCTCGCCCGAACTGCGCCGCGCCGCCGCCGAACGCCTCGCCACCCTCGCCGCCGCCACCGACGACGACGGGCTGCCGCTGGTGCCCGCCGCCCACCCCGAACGCTGGTGGGGCCTGGACGACCCGACCGCCGCCCCCGAACCGCTGCGCGCCGCCGACGCCCCCGTCCGGCTGTCCGGCAGCGGCCTGGAACAGCTGGAGAGCTGCTCCCTCCAGTGGTTCCTGGACAAGGAGGTCAAGGCCCGCGGCGCCGGCTCCGCCGCCCAGGGCTTCGGCAACGTGGTGCACGCCCTCGCCGACGAGGTCGGCTCCGGCCGCACCCCCGCCGACCTCGCCGTCCTCATGGAACGCCTGGACACCGTCTGGGACGCGCTGGCCTTCGACGCGCCCTGGAAGTCCCAGCAGGAGAAGACCGAGGCCCGCGCCGCCCTGGAACGCTTCCTCAACTGGCACGTCCTGGAACGCGGCCGCGACCTCGTCGCCACCGAGCACGGCTTCGACGTCACCCTCGACGTCGGCGGCGTCCAGGTCCGCATCCGCGGCTCGATGGACCGGATCGAGAAGGACACCGCGGGCCGCGCCTACGTCGTCGACTTCAAGACCGGCAAGCAGATACCCACCGACAAGTCCCTGCCCGAGCACAAGCAGCTCGCCGTCTACCAGCTCGCCGTCCGGGCCGGCGCCCTCAACCAGCTGCCCGGCTTCGACGGCACGGCACCCGACACCGGCGGCGCCGAACTCGTCCACCTGCGCGAACCCGCCGCCAAGGCCGCCCAGGACACCCCCAAGGTGCAGCGCCAGGACCCGCCCGAGGGCGAGCCCTGGATCGAGAACCTCCTCGCCGAGGCCGCCGGCAAGGTCCTCGCCGAACGCTTCGTCCCCCAGACCGGCGGCGGCTGCGACCGCTGCACCTTCCGCCGCAGCTGCTCCGCCCAGCGCGACGGCGCCCAACTGGTCGAGTAAGGAATGTCCGCCGCTCCGGTTACCGTTGCGGGGTGACCGCCGTGCTCAGCCATCCCGACCAGCTCAAGGAACTGCTCGGGATCCCGTTCAACCGGGAGCAGATGGCGGCCATCGGCGCCCCCCTGGAACCGGCCGTGATCGTGGCCGGCGCCGGCTCCGGCAAGACCACCGTGATGGCCGCCCGGGTCGTCTGGCTGGTCGGCTCCGGCGCCGTACGGCCCGAGGAAGTGCTCGGCCTCACCTTCACCAACAAGGCCGCCGGCGAACTCTCCGAACGCGTCCGCGCCGCCCTGCTCCGCGCCGGCGTCGCCGACCGGGACGCCGCCGAACCCCTCGGCGACCCGGAGATCTCCACCTACCACGCCTTCGCCGGCCGCCTCCTCAAGGAACACGGCCTGCGGATCGGCATCGAACCGGACGTACGGCTGCTCGCCGACGCCACCCGCTTCCAGCTCGCCGCCAAGGTGCTGCGCACCGCCCGCGGCCCGTTCCCCGCGCTCACCGGCACCTTCGCCAACCTGGTCGCCGACCTGACCGCACTGGACGGCGAACTCGCCGAACACCTCGTCGAGCCGCAGACCCTGCGCGACTTCGACGAACAGCTGCTGGACACCCTCGCCACCGTCAAACTGACCAACGACGACCTGCGCGCCGTCCCGGCCACCGCCCGGGCCCGGCTGGAACTGCTGCGCCTGGTCGAGGACTACCGGCGCCGCAAGCACTCCGCCGGACTGATGGACTTCGGCGACCAGATCGCCGCCGCCGCCCGCCTCGCCCAGCAGCGCCCCGAGGTCGGCGAACTGCTGCGCGGCCAGTTCAAGGTCGTCCTGCTCGACGAGTACCAGGACACCTCCGTCGCCCAGCGGCTGATGCTGGCCGGCCTCTTCGGCACCGACACCGGCCATCCGGTGACCGCCGTCGGCGACCCCTGCCAGGCGATCTACGGCTGGCGCGGCGCCTCCGTCGCCAACCTCGACGACTTCCCCCGGCACTTCCCCAAGGCCGACGGCGGCCCCGCCGAGCGCTACGCGCTCAGCGAGAACCGCCGCAGCGGCGGCCGGCTGCTCGCCTTCGCCAACGAACTCGCCGCCCCGCTGCGCGCGATGCACGAGGGCGTCGAGGCGCTGCGCCCGGCCCCCGGCGCCGAACAGGACGGCTTCGTCCGGGCCGCGCTGCTGCCCACCCACGCCGAGGAGATCGACTGGCTCGCCGACTCGATCGCCCACCTGGTGCGCACCGGCACCGCGCCCGGCCGGATCGCCGTGCTGTGCCGCGGCGGCGCTGCCTTCCCGGACATCCACGCCGCCCTCGTCGCCCGCCAGGTGCCGGTGGAGGTGGTGGGCCTCGGCGGGCTGCTGCAACTGCCCGAGGTCGCCGACCTGGTGGCGGTCTGCGAGGTGCTCCAGGACCCGACCGCCAACGCCGCGCTGGTGCGCCTGCTGATCGGCCCGCGCTGGCGGATCGGCCCGCGCGACCTCGCGCTGCTCGGCCGCCGCGCCGCCGACCTGGTGCGCACCGACCGGCCCGAGGGCGTCGAGGCGCTGGCCGCGGCCGTCGCCGAGGCCGACCCGACCGAGGTGGTCTCGCTGGCCGACGCGGTGGAGACCTTCCTCGACCTTGAGCAGCCCGACGACCTGCCGTTCTCCGCCGAGGCCCGGGTGCGCTTCGCCCGGCTCGCCGCCGAACTGCGCGAGCTGCGCCGCTCCCTCGCCGACCCGCTGATGGACGTGCTGCACCGGGTGCTGTCCGTCACCGGCCTGGAGGTCGAACTCGCCGCCTCCCCGCAGGCCCTGGCCGCCCGGCGGCGCGAGACCCTGCACGCCTTCCTGGACGTCGCCGCCTCCTTCGCCGACCTCGACGGGGACCCGGGCCTGGCCGCCTTCCTCGGCTTCCTGCGCGCCGCCCAGGAGTACGAGCGCGGCCTGGACAGCAGCCTGCCCGGCGGCGAGGACACCGTGAAGGTGCTCACCGCGCACAAGTCCAAGGGCCTGGAGTGGGACGTGGTCGCCGTCCCCGGCCTGGTCCGGGGCGCGTTCCCGTCGTCCAGCCCGCGCGAACGCTGGACGAGCACCAAGCGGGTGCTTCCGCACGCCCTGCGCGGCGACGCCGCGACCCTGCCCGACGTGCGCGGCGGCTGGAACGGGAAGTCGATGACGGCGTTCAAGAAGGAGCTGGCCGAGCACTCCGGCACCGAGGAACTGCGCCTGGGCTACGTGGCGTTCACCCGCCCCCGGTCGCTGCTGCTGGCCTCCGGGCACTGGTGGGGCCCCAGCCAGAAGACCGTCCGCGGCCCGTCCGCCTTCCTGGAGGCGCTGCGCGAGCACTGCGAGCGGCCCGGCACGGGCGAGATCGAACACTGGGCCGAGCAGCCGGAGAAGGGTGCCGAGAACCCGGCGCTGGCCGCCCCCGTCGAACGCCCCTGGCCGCTGCCGCTGGACCCGGCCGCCCAGCACGCCCGCCGCCGGGTCGCCGGCGTGGTCCGCGCCCGCCTGGGCGGAGCGGAGGCTGCTGAACCCGAGCCGATGGCCCCCGAGGACCAGCGCCAGGTCGCCTCCTGGGACCGCGATCTGACCGCCCTGCTCGGCGAGTTGGAGCGCTCCCGGCGCACCGCCCGCGAGGTGCCGCTGCCCGCCGCGCTCTCCGCCACCCAGCTGCTGCGCCTGGCCGCCGACCCGGACGGCTTCGCCCACGACCTGGCCCGCCCGATGCCGCGGCCCCCGCAGCCCGCGGCCCGGCGCGGCACCCGCTTCCACGCCTGGGTGCAGTCCCGGATCGAGCCGCTGCTGCTGGTCGAGCCCGGCGCCCTGCCCGGCGCCGACGACGACGGCATCGAGGACGAGCAGGACCTGGAGCGGCTCAAGGAGGCGTTCCTGCGCACCCCGTACGCCCAGCGCAAGCCCCACCGGGTGGAGGCGCCGTTCCAGCTGGTGCTGGCGGGCCGGGTGGTGCGGGGCCGGATCGACGCGGTCTACCGGGAAGATGACGGGTTGTCGGAATCCGGCGGTGGGTCACGCTACGAAGTGGTGGACTGGAAGACCCACCGGGAGGAGAGCGCCGACCCGTTGCAGCTCGCGGTCTACCGGCTGGCCTGGGCCGAGCACGCGGGCGTCGATCCCGAGCAGGTCACGGCTTCGTTCCTGTACGTCCGCAGCGGCCGGATCGTCCGCCCGGCAGGACTTCCCGACCGAAAAGAGTTGGAAAGGCTTCTGATCGGGAACAGTGACTATTGAGTCACCCAGAGCATCCAAGTCGTCACGCCGGCGCCCGAAACCTGTGCGTCGTGCACGTTTCGCGCCTATTGTGGGGTCGGTAACCGGTCAACCCCCGAGCTCCGGCCGCCAGCAAGGCCCGCATTCCCTAACCCTCAGTCATCACCGCAGGTGCCCTCGGGCACCGGCGTCTTCTGCTGGAGAGACCGAAGTTGAGCGCGACCGGATGGATCAGAGAGCGGTTCACCGGGCCGACCCCGGGCCCCGCTCCGCGCGCGACCGGCACCTGGCCGAGGACGGCGCTGGCGCTGCCGTTCATCGGCATGCTGCTGATCGTCGCCCTCGACTACCTCAGTGGCACCGAGGTGACCGTCGAACCGGCCCTCACCGCCGTCCCCGCGCTGGCCGCCGTGGTCAGCCGCCGCACCTGGTACCCGTTCGCCATCGGCCTGGGCACCGAGGCGGCCGCCTTCCTGATGGCCTTCCGCAGCGACACCCTCGACCAGTCCGTCCACACCGCCAGCGTCTTCGCGATCCTGCTCGTCGCCGCGATCGGCTGGGTCAGCGCCACCCTGCGGCTGCGCCAGGAACGCGCCCTGGCCGACGCCCAACTCGTCGCCTCGATCGCCCGCCGGGTCCTGCTGCGGCCCGTCCCCGAACGGGTCGGCACCGTCAGGGCGGCCGTCCACTACGAAGCCGCCGCCGCCCACGCCCGGATCGGCGGCGACCTCTACGAAGTGGTCAACACCCGGCACGGCGTACGGGCCGTGGTCGGCGACGTCCGCGGCAAGGGCCTCGGCGCGGTGGAGACCGCCGCCGCCGTCCTCGGCGCCTTCCGCGAAGCCGCCCACCAGGAACCGGCCCTGGACAAGGTGGCCGCCTGGCTGGCCGACAGCCTCGACCGGGCCCTGCACGAGAACGACCACCCCGGCGTGGAGGAGGAGTTCGTCACCCTGGTGCTGATCGCCGTACGCCCCGACGGCACCGCCGAGATCGTCAACTGCGGCCACCCCGCCCCGTTGCTGCTGCGCGGCCAGGACGTCCGCCCGCTCGAACTCGCCGAAACCGTACCGCCGCTGGGCGTCCTCGACCCGGCCGACGTCCGCCCGCCCGTCCACCGGATCCTGCTCCAGGCCGAGGACCGGGTCCTGCTGTTCACCGACGGGGTGATCGAGGCCCGCGACCGCGCCGGCGTCTTCTACCCGCTCGCCGAACGCTTCCCGCGCTGCGCCGCCGACCGCCCGGCCGACGTCCTGCAACGCCTGCACGAGGACGTGGTGCGCCACGTCGGACGCCAGCTGTGCGACGACGCGGCCATGCTGCTGCTCCAGTTCGACCCCCCGCAAGCCCTCGGCGCGGCGGCCCCAAGCCTCGCGGCCGTCGTCCAACTCCCGCAGCAGGCCGGAGTCCTGACGCGCCGATAAGTCCCTACAGCGACACCTCGACCAGCAGCGGCCGGTGGTCCGACACCGACGAGCGCGGCGCCGCCGCCGGGCCCACCGCCGTACGCGGCACCCCGATCGCCAGCACGTGGTCGAACTGCACCGCCGGCCGGTGCGAGGGGTAGGTCGGCGTACGCGCCAGGTCGTACCAGCCCTGGAGCCGGGCGCGCGGCTCGCGCACCCGGCGCCGGCGCGGCTCGGCCGGCAGCGGCCGGGCCCGCCGGGCCGCCCGCAGCTCCCGCACCCGCGTCCGCGGCGCGGTGCGCTCCAGCGCCGTCGCCCCGCCCAGCACCGTCCGCGGCACCGCGCCCACCAGGTTGAAGTCACCCAGTACCAGGTACGGCTGCGGCAGGTCGGCGATCCAGCGCCGGATGCCGGCCAGCTGCGCCATGTTCCAGCCGGGCACGAAGGACAGGTGCGCCGCCACCACGGTGAACGGGCCGTGCTCGCCCTCCAGGACGGCCGCCAGCGCGGCCCGGGGCTCGTCCGGCACCGGCGTCAGCCCGCGCCGCCCGGCCACCCGCAGTGGCAGCCCGAACGGCGCCGGAGCGAAGCGCCGGGCCCGCCAGTGCCGCACCGGAAGCCTCGTCAGCAGGGCCGTCCCGTACGAGGGCAGGGCGCCGTCGCCCACCTCGTCCGGCCCATACACCCGCAGGCCGTTCGGCCCGGACGGCTCCGGCACCCAGCCGGCCACCGGTGCCGGGCGGCCGTGCAGCGCGGCGGCGAAGCGCCAGTCCTTCGCGCCCATCGCCGCGGCCGCCACCGCCGCCTGGTCGGTGCCACCGGAGCGCGACTGGTGCCGGTCCACCTCCTGGAGCGCCAGCACGTCGGCGTCCAGGGCGGCCACCGCCTCGGCCAACGGGCCGCCCGCGTCGGACGGGTAGGGCCGTGGGGCGCCGTCCGGGGCGAGCGGCTGGCCGTGCAACAGGTTGAAGGTGGCGATGCGCAACTGGCTCACACCGCACGACGGTACCTGGTCGCCGGGGGAGGGCGCCCCAGCTTGAGGCGGTAGGGCATACCGGGTATACATACTCGGTATGTCCATCCGTCACGGTCTGCTCGCCCTGCTCGACCAGGGCCCGCGCTACGGCTACCAGCTGCGCACCGAATTCGAGGCGCGCACCGGCGCCACCTGGCCGCTCAACGTCGGACAGGTCTACACCACGCTGTCGCGGCTGGAACGCGACGGCCTGGTCGAGGCCGCGGGGGAGGACGACGAAGGCCACCAGTTCTACGCCGTCACCGACGAAGGGCGCGCCGAACTGCGGAACTGGTTCGACACCCCGGTGCCCCGGACCAACCCCCCGCGCGACGAACTGGCGATCAAACTCGCCATGGCCGTCACCGTCCCCGGGGTGGACGTCTCCGCCGTCGTCCAGGGCCAGCGCCGACACAGCATCAAGGCACTCCAGGACTACACCCGGCTCAAGGGCCGCGCCCTGGCCGGCGACACCAGAGCCGGCTCGGTGCCCTCCGAGAGCAACGACCTCGCCTGGCTGCTCGTCCTCGACCAGCTGATCTTCCAGACCGAAGCCGAGATCCGCTGGCTCGACCACTGCGAGACCCGCCTCGCCCAGCAGGCCGAACTCCTGCAAGCCCGCACCGCCGAGGCCGCCCGCGACGGCGCCGCGCCCGCCAAACGCGGCCGCCGCCTGCGCGCCTGAGCCCCACGGCACCCGAACCACCAGGCCCGGACCCGACACCGGGCCCACACCCAGCACAAGGGGGGAACTCCATGTCCCACACCCAATCGGCCCGGCACACACCGGTCCTCCATCTGGAGAACGTCACCCGCGTCCACGGCCACGGCGCCGCCGAGGTCCAGGCCCTGCGCGGCGTCGACCTCAAGGTCCACCCCGGCGAATTCGTCGCCGTCATGGGCCCCTCCGGCTCCGGCAAGTCCACCCTGCTCACCCTCGCCGGCGGCCTCGACACCCCGAGCGGCGGCCGGGTCCTGGTCGAAGGCACCGCCCTCGGCGACCTCAACCGCAAGAAGCTCGCCCAGGTCCGCCGCCGCTCCGTCGGCTACGTCTTCCAGGACTACAACCTGATCCCGGCGCTCACCGCCGCCGAGAACGTCTCCCTGCCGCGCGAACTCGACGGCCTCTCCACCCGCGCCGCCCGCCGCGAAGCCCTCGCCGCCCTGGAAGAACTCGGCATCCCCGAACTCGCCGACCGCTTCCCCGACGACATGTCCGGCGGCCAGCAGCAGCGCGTCGCCATCGCCCGCGCCCTGATCGGCGACCGCCGCCTCGTCCTCGCCGACGAACCCACCGGCGCCCTCGACTCCACCACCGGCGAAGCCGTCCTCGCCGTCCTGCGCGCCCGCTGCGACGCCGGCGCCGCCGCCATGATGGTCACCCACGAAGCCCGGCACGCCGCCTGGGCCGACCGCGTCGTCTTCCTGCGCGACGGCCGGATGGTCGACGAATCCACCAGCCAGGACGCCGCCAGCCTGCTCGTCAGCGCCGCCGGCAACAGCCTGAAGGTGGACGAGTGAAGCTCAGCGCCTGGCGGGTCGCCCTGCGCATCGCCCGCCGCGACGCCCTGCGCGCCAAGGGCCGCAGCGCCCTCGTCATCGCCATGGTCGCCCTGCCCGTCCTCGGCGTCACCGGCGCCGACGTCGTCTTCCGCAGCGCCGAACTCACCACCGCCGAACGCACCGTACGACTCATGGGCCAAGCCGCCGGCGAACTCCAGATGGTCGAACGCGGATCCTCCCTCACCCAGGCCCCCGACCCCGAGGGCGGGATCAGCCTCAAGAACCCCAAGGACGACGCCAAGAACGGCGAAGCCCCCACGTACACCCCCGCGCAGCAGCGCGCCCTCGACACCCCGCCCGCCGACCTCGCCCGCCAACTGCTCCCGGCCGGCGCCACCCTGGTGCCCGAACTTTCCGGCCCCTACACCGCCGCCGGCAGCGCCGAAGGCCTGCTCAGCGCCCGGGCCGGCGAAGCCGACCTGACCGATCCGGTCTGGCAGGGCCGGATCAACCTGGTCAAGGGCCGCGCCCCCACCGCCGACACCGAAGTCGCCGTCAGCCGCGACTTCCTCAAGCGCTCCAAGCTCAAGATCGGCGACCGGACCAGCGTCCGCGGCCTCGAAACCAACCCCTTCACCATCACCGGCGTCTACGAGTACCCCGGCGAGCTGTCCGCCAGCGAGATCACCGCCCGCCCCGGCACCCTGCTCAGCCGACTCCCCAAGACATCGGGCCCCGGCGACCACGGCCCCGACGAGCCCACCCGCTGGCTGGTCAAGCTCCCCGCCGGCGCCACCATCGACTGGCCGAAGGTCAAGGAACTCAACCAGTACGGGTTCGAGGCCACCTCGCGCGCCGTCCTCGCCAACCCGCCCGCCCGCGCCGACGTCCCCTTCTACACCGAACAGAAGAACTCCGGCGCCCCCACCACCAGCTACTTCGACCGGACCGACGTCGTCATCCTCGCCACCGTCGCCGGCATGGCCCTGCTGGAGATCGTCCTGCTGGCCGGCCCCGCCTTCGCCGTCGGCGCCCGCCGCTCCCGCCGCCAGCTCGGACTGCTCGCCGCCGCCGGCGGCGAACGCGCCAACGTCCGCGCCGTCGTCCTCGGCGGCGGCATCGTCCTCGGCCTCACCGGCGCCGCCATCGGCCTCGGCCTCGGCATCGGCCTCGTCGCCCTGCTGCGCACCAGCGCCGAGGACTACTCCGGCCAGCGCTTCGGCCACTTCGCCCTGCCGCCGCTCGACCTGCTCGGCATCCTCCTGGTCGGCCTCGTCACCGGACTGCTCGCCGCCGTCGTGCCCGCCGTCCAGGCCTCCCGCCAGGACGTCGTCGCCGCGCTCACCGGCCGCGACACCCTCAAGCCGCCCAGCCGCAAGCTCGCCGTCCTCGGCCTGCTGATGCTCGCCGGCGGCGCGGCCCTCGCCCTGTTCGGCGCCACCAGCGGCATCGGCAACAGCAGCTTCGCCGTCCTCGGCGGCTCGGCCGTCGCCGAACTCGGCATGGTCGCCCTGGTGCCCTACCTGGTCGGCCTGTTCGGCCGACTCGGCCGCCTGCTGCCGCTCGGCCCCCGGCTCGCCCTGCGCGACTCGGTCCGCCACCGCGCCCGCACCGCCCCCGCCGTCGCCGCCGTGATGGCCGCCGTCGCCGGCTCCGTCGCCGTCAGCGTCTACATGGCCAGCATGGAGGAGCAGCAGCGCCGCGAGTACCTCCCCTCCGCCCCGGCGGGCGCCGTCACACTCGGCAACGGCTGGATGGACGGCCCCGACGGCAAACTGCTGCCGCAGATGCGCGAGGCCGTCGAACGCAGCATCCCCGAACTCGGCCCGCGCGCCGACATCCAGCGCGTCGACCCCAAGGCCGACTGCGCCGACGGCGCCTACTGCGGCTACATCAACATCGCACTGCCCAAGGAGCTGCGCTGCCCGGTCTTCGAGCCGGACGACACCTCCTCGCCCGAGGAAAGCGCACGGATCGTCAGCTCGGACAAGCGCTGCCAGATCTCCAACCACCGGGGCATCCGCTTCCCGTCGCTGACGGCCGGCGACGCGGGACTGCTGCGCAACCTCTACGGCGTCACCGACCAGGGCGCCGCCAAGGCCCTCGCCGCCGGCAAGGCCGTGGTCTTCGACCCGCGTTACCTCAAGGACGGCAAGGCGATCCTCCAGATCACCCTCCCCGCGGCCCCGTCCTCGCCGTCCTCGCCCTCCTCGTCGGACAAGCCCGTCCACACCGAGATCACCGTGGACGCGGTCCTCGCCGACGCCACGATGCCCGCCGCCGGCATGGCCGTGATCAGCCCGGACGCCGCCGCGAAGCTCGGCTTCCACACAGCCCCGGCCGGCTCGGCCTGGCTGCCCGCCGCCGCACCCACCGACGGCGCCCAGCAGAAGGCCAACGGCGCGCTGGCCAAGCTCAGCAACCACGACGTGCTCGACATCGAACGCGGCTACCAGAGCCGGGTCGACCTGATCCAGCTCGGGCTGAACGTCTTCGCCGCGCTCGTCGCCCTCGGCGCGGCCGGCATCGCCACCGGACTGGCCGCCGCCGACTCCCAGCGGGACCTGACCACCCTCGCGGCGGTCGGCGCCGAACCCCGCATCAGGCGCTCGCTGTCCGGCTTCCAGTGCGGCGTCATCGCCGCCATGGGCGCCCTGCTCGGCGTGGTCAGCGGCCTGGTGCCCGGAGTGGCACTGCGCAAGGTCCAGGCCGCGGGCAGCTACCCCGGGATCAGCGCGGAGGAGATCGCCAACCGGGCGACCCTGGTCCTCCCATGGCCGACCATCGCCGCCACCGTGGTGCTGCTGCCGGTCCTCGCGGCCGTCCTCGCGGCCCTGATGACCCGCTCGCGGATCACCCTGCTGCGCCGCTCGGGCTGAGGCCCGTACCGGCGCTCCCGCCCCCGTCCGCGTGATCGTCCGCGGCGGGGGCGGCGGGCGTCCGGCCGGCGTCCGATGGGTACGCGGGGGCCGCGGAGGTACGGGGGGTGACGGAGGTTACAGCCCCTACGGCGCCCGCCAGCCGGACGGCCGGGGCGGGCACGCGCAGCGGCGAACTACAGTCGTCGGTATGACGAAAACCCCGGACAGCGCCGTCCGCTCCTACATCGACCAGCACCAGGCCGCCTTCCTCGCCGACCTCGGCGAGTGGCTGGCCATCCCCTCGGTCTCCGCAGACCCGGACCGGGCCGGTGACGTGCGGCGTTCGGCCGACTGGCTGGCCGCCAAGCTGCGCGAGACCGGCTTCCCGGTGGCCGAGGTGTGGGAGACCGACGGACTGCCCGCGGTGTTCGCCGAGTGGCCCTCCGGGGACCCGGCCGCGCCGACCGTCCTCGTCTACGGGCACCACGACGTGCAGCCCGCCGCCAAGGAGGACGGCTGGGACAGCGAGCCGTTCACCCCGACCGTGGTCGACGGCCGGCTGTACGCGCGCGGCGCCGCCGACGACAAGGGCCAGGTGTTCTTCCACACCCTGGGCGTGCGCGCCCACCTCGCCGCCACCGGCCGCACCGCGCCGGCCGTCAACCTCAAGCTGCTGATCGAGGGCGAGGAGGAGTCCGGCTCGCCGAACTTCGCCGCCCTGGTCCGGCGCGAGGCCGAGCGGCTGGCCTCCGACGTGGTCGTCATCTCGGACACCGGCATGTGGTCGGCGACCACGCCGACCGTCTGCACCGGCATGCGGGGCCTGGCCGACGCCCAGGTCGACCTGTACGGGCCGGACACCGACATCCACTCCGGCTCCTTCGGCGGCGCCGTCCCCAACCCGGCCCAGGTCGCGGCCGAGATGGCCGCCGCCCTGCACGACGCCGACCGCAAGGTCGCGATCCCGGGCTTCTACGACGGCGTCATCGAGCTGACCGAGCGCGAGCGCGAGCTCTTCGCCGAGCTGCCCTTCGACGAGGAGCAGTGGCTGAGGGTCGCCAAGTCGTACGGCACCCGCGGCGAGGCCGGCTACTCCACCCTGGAGCGGATCTGGGCCCGCCCGACCGCCGAGGTCAACGGCATCTGGGGCGGCTACACCGGCCCCGGCGGCAAGACCATCGTCCCGGCCTCGGCGCACCTCAAGCTGTCCTTCCGGCTGGTCGCCGGGCAGGAGGTGGAGAAGGTCCGCGAGGCCGTCCGGACCTGGGTGGCCGAGCAGGTGCCCGAGGGCATCCGGTACGAGCTGGTCTTCCCGGGCGCGACCCGGCCCTGCCTGACCCCGCTGGACCACCCGGCGCTCCAGTCCACCGTCCGCGCGATGGGCCGGGCCTTCGAGCAGAAGATCCTCTTCACCCGCGAGGGCGGCTCCGGCCCCGCCGCCGACCTCCAGGACGTGCTGGGCGCGCCGGTGCTGTTCCTCGGCATCTCGGTGCCCTCGGACGGCTGGCACTCGGTCAACGAGAAGGTCGAGCTGGACCTGCTCGCCAAGGGCGTGGAGACCGCCGCGTACCTCTGGGGCGACCTGGCCGAGAACTTCCGGCCGGGGGCATGACCCGCGCTCGCGCGCACCATGGCAGCCAGATCACTCATCCGGATGATTCACCACGTGGGGATGGAACAGACGTGAGCACCGTGCCTGAGACCGAGCGCCCGCTGCACCTGGCACTGGCCCGGTCCGGGGTGGACCGGGCGGCCGAGCACCGTTTCGACGAGCCCTGGCTGGCGGCCGCCTGGAGCCACCCCAACACCCGGGTCCTGCCGATCGCCGGCGGCGAGGCGTTCGTGGTCGACACCGCGCAGGGCACCGAGCTCGTGCTGCTGCCCTCCTTCGAGGCCCCGCAGACCGGCGACCGGTACTTCCTGGGCACCGACGAGGACGGCGTCTCCTACTTCGCGCTGGCCGGCGAGAGCCTGCCCGGGCGCCTGGACGGCGACGCCCGTCCGGCCGGGCTGCGCGAGGTCGGCGGGCTGCTGTCCGACCGGGACGCCGGACTGCTGGTGCACGCGGTGGCGCTGGAGCACTGGCACCGGCTGCACAGCTTCTGCTCGCGCTGCGGGCACCCGACCGAGAAGGCGGGCGCCGGGCACGTGCGGCGCTGCACCTCCTGCGCCGCCGAGCACTACCCGCGCACCGACCCGGCGGTGATCATGGTGATCACCGACGAGGAGGACCGCTGCCTGCTCGGCCGTCAGGCGCTGTGGCCGGAGGGCCGCTGGTCGACGCTGGCCGGCTTCGTCGAGCCGGGGGAGTCGATCGAGCAGGCGGTGGCCCGCGAGGTCCAGGAGGAAGCGGGCGTACGGGTCGGCGAGGTGCGCTACGTCGCCAGCCAGCCCTGGCCGTTCCCGTCCAGCCTGATGCTCGGCTTCCTGGGCAAGGCGCTGCCCGGCGGCACCGAGATCACCGTGGACGGCGAGGAGCTGGCCGAGGCGCGCTGGTTCTCCCGCGAGGAGCTGCGGGCCGGGATGGAGGCGGGGGAGATCCTGCCGCCGTCCGGCATCTCGATCGCCCGGCACCTGGTCGAGCTCTGGTACGGGGAGCCGCTGCCCTCGGCGGCACGCTGGTAATCCGACGTCCCGACAGTCCCACGGAAAGGGGGGCGCGTGGTCAATTCCATGCGCCCCTCTTTGCTTTTCTGAGCCCTTCCGGAATTCCTCGCGCCCAGCTGTTCGTGTTCAGACGGGCCAGTTCTGCTACCGGAAGACGAATCCGAGGACACACCGTCAACCCGCGCGGACGATATTGCCGGAAACGGCTGAAACCCCCTCGCCACGCTCGCTACATTCACCAGGGTGACAATCCCCCGGGGCACCGCCCAATCCCCCAAATACCAGCGCCTCGCCGCCGACCTGCGCCGCCGGATCGCCGAAGGCGAGTTCACCGCCGACGCCGCCCTCCCGGTCGAGAGCGAACTGGAGCGCCAGTACGGCGTCGCCCGCAACACCGTCCGCCTCGCCGTCGACGTCCTGGTCAACGAAGGCCGCCTGGTCCGCCTCCAGGGCAAGGGCACCTACCTGCGCGAACACCCCGTCCTGGACCACCACGCCTACGGACCCACCCTGCCCCCCGCACCCCGCGACTGCCTCGCCGCACCCTCCGACGTCTACCTCGGCGAAGCCGCCGAAGCCGGGCGCGAACTCAGCACCGACTTCGAGATGATGATCGTCCGAGCCAGGGTCGACATCGCCGAACGGCTCGGACTGCGCCCCGGCGAAGCCATCGTCGTCCGCCGCCAGCTGCGCCTGCTCGACCGCGAGCCCTACTCCATCGAGGAGAGCCACTACCGGGCCGGCCTCGCCGCCGGCACCCCGCTGATGGAACCCGACCCCGTCGACGGCGGCGACGAAGCGGTGCTCGCCACCCTCGGACGCACCGAGATCGGCGCCGTCGACCACCTCGTCGCCCGGATGCCCGGCCCCGAGGAAGCCCAGTGGTTCCAGGGCGGCCCCGGCGTCCCGCTCCTGGTCCAGACCCGCGTCACCTACGACCGGCGCGGACCCGTACGCGTCATCGAGACCCGCTACTCGGCCGACCGCAGCCGACTCGTCTACGGCGTCGGCGACCTCGGCGCGCGCACCAGCCTGCCCGCACCCGCCGCACCCGTCGACCCGGCCCGGGCCGACGCGCCGTGACGCGCGCCGACCCCGGGCCCGGCGCGTTCAGCCCGCCAGGGCCTTCTTGACCTGGAGCAGGCTCGGGTTGGTCATCACGACCTGCTCCCCGCCACCCGCCGGCGTCACCAGCACCGTCGGAACGGTCTGGTTGCCGTCGTTCACCGACTCGACGAAGGACGCCGACGCCGGGTCCTCCTCGATGTTGATCTCGGTGTAGCCGATGCCTTCACGGGTCAGCTGGCTCTTGAGTCGGTTGCAGTACCCACACCAGGTCGTGCTGTACATCGTCACGGTGCCGGACATCGAGGGGGCTCCTTCGGGAAGGGGGATACGGACGGTCACCGGAGGCAACGTCCACCGGACGGCGGACATTCCGGCCCGCCGACGACCGTCACGCGGAGCGATCATCCTGCGATCACACCGAGCCTGTGGACAACTCCTCCCAGGTTGTCCCACCGGGCTGAGAGGATGGAACGCATGCAGGAAGACCTCTTGAGCGGCAGCCCCCACGACGGCCCCCACGGCGGCTCCCCCTGGGCCGACCCCGGCGCCGCCACGGGCCCCGACGCCGTGCTCGCCGGGCTCGACCCCGAACAGCGCGCCGTCGCCACCGCCCTGCACGGCCCCGTCTGCGTCCTCGCCGGCGCCGGCACCGGCAAGACCCGCGCCATCACCCACCGGATCGCCTACGGCGTGCGCAGCGGCGTCTACCACCCCCAACAGGTCCTCGCCGTCACCTTCACCGCCCGCGCCGCCGGCGAGATGCGCGGCCGACTGCGCCAACTCGGCGCCGAAGGCGTCCAAGCCCGCACCTTCCACGCCGCCGCCCTGCGCCAACTCCAGTACTTCTGGCCCCGCGCCGTCGGCGGCCCCGTCCCCCAACTCCTCGAACGCAAGGTCCAACTCGTCGCCGAAGCCGCCGGCCGCTGCGGCCTGCGCGTCCAACGCACCGAACTGCGCGACCTCACCGCCGAGATCGAATGGGCCAAGGTCACCCAGATCGCCCCCGAGGACTACCCCGCCGCCGTCGCCAAATCCGGCCGCGACGCCCCCCGCGACCCGGCCGAGACCGCCCAGGTCTACCGCGTCTACGAAGAGACCAAGAGCCGCCGCGGCAACATCGACTTCGAAGACGTCCTGCTGCTCACCGCCGCCATCCTCGAAGACCGCCACGACATCGCCGACCAGGTCCGCTCCCAGTACCGGCACTTCACCGTCGACGAGTACCAGGACGTCTCCCCGCTCCAGCAGCGCCTCCTCGACCAGTGGACCGGCCCCGACGGCGGCGCCAGCCTCTGCGTCGTCGGCGACGCCAGCCAGACCATCTACTCCTTCACCGGCGCCACCCCCGACTACCTGCTCAACTTCCGCACCCGCCACCCCGGGGCCAGCGTCGTCAAACTCGTCCGCGACTACCGCTCCACCCCCCAGGTCGTCCACCTCGCCAACGGACTCCTCGCCCAAGCCCGCGGCGAGGCCGCCCGCCACCGCCTCGAACTCGTCTCCCAGCGCGAGGCCGGCCCCGAACCCGTCTACACCGAATACGAGGACGAACCCACCGAGGCCGAGACCACCGCCCGCCGGATCAAGGACCTCCTCGCCACCGGAGTACGCGCCAGCGAGATCGCCGTGCTCTTCCGCACCAACGGCCAGTCCGAGGTCTACGAACAGGCCCTCGCCGACCTCGGCGTCCCCTACCAGCTCAAGGGCGCGGAACGGTTCTTCGAACGCCCCGAGGTCCGTGACGCCGGCGTCCTGCTGCGCGGCGCCGCCCGCGCCGGCTCCGACCCGCTCACCGACGGCGCCCCCGACCTCGCCGGCCAGGTCCGCGCCGTCCTCGCCGCCCGCGGCTTCACCCCCGAACCGCCCGCCGGCTCCGGAGCCGTCCGCGACCGCTGGGAATCCCTCGCCGCCCTCGTCCGACTGGCCGAGGAATTCGAACGCACCCGCACCGCGGCCGGCCAGACCACCGACCTCGCCGCCTACGTCGCCGAACTCGACGCCCGCGCCGCCGCCCAGCACGCCCCCGCCGTCGAAGGCGTCACCCTCGCCTCACTGCACGCCGCCAAGGGCCTCGAATGGGACGCCGTCTTCCTCGTCGGCCTCACCGAGGGCACCATGCCGATCATCTACGCCAAGACCGACGAACAGATCGAAGAGGAACGCCGCCTCCTCTACGTCGGCGTCACCCGCGCCCGCAAGCACCTCAGCCTCTCCTGGGCGCTCTCCCGCTCCCCGGGCGGCCGCGCCAGCCGCAAACCCAGCCGCTTCCTGGACGGGCTGCGCCCCGGCTCCGCCATGCCCGGCGCACGCACCGGCGCACGCACCGGCGCACGCGGCGGACGAGGGGGCGTCGAGCCCGGCGAACGCTCCGCCGCACGGCGGGTCCGCGGACCGGTCACGTGCCGGGTCTGCGAGAAGGTGCTCACCGAGGCCGTCGAACGCAAGCTGCGCCGCTGCGAGAGCTGCCCGTCCACGATGGACGAAGGGCTGTACGAGCGGCTGCGCGAGTGGCGGGCCCGGTCGGCGAAGAAGCAGGGCGTGCCGGCCTACGTGGTGTTCACCGACGCCACGCTGATGGCGATCGCCGAGGACGTGCCCGCCAACCGCCAGGAGCTGGCCGTCATCTCCGGGGTCGGGGCCATGAAGCTGGACAAGTACGGCGCCGCCGTGCTCTCGTTGTGTGCGGGGGAGGAACCCGAAGAGGATCCGGACGACGTCGAGGACGGCGGGCCGGCCGATCAGGCCTGAGCCGGTCCGGGCGCGGTCCAGGGGGACCGCCCGGGTGGCTTCGGAGCCCGTCGTGTGACGTGCCGACGAACTCGCGTGAAAAATAGTTTGCGCCGCGTACCGGGAGCGCAATAGCCTGCCGGAGCGGTCAAGGGGACGCGGTCGCACGGGGTGAAACCTGTGCGGATTCCCCTCGCCCGAGAGCTTTGCCGAGACAGACATCCGAACATTCGGAGCCAGGGAGACCAGGCTCCGCGAGACGCCGAGAGGAGGCGCGCCGTGGAAAGCATCATGATCACCAAAATGACTGGCCAGACCGTCGTCGCCGCCTCCCTGCGTGCTGCCCGTCTTCGGGCGCTCGCCGAACTCGGTGGAACCGGTCTGGGTCTCGACACCACCGGTGTCCGTGTCGTCCCCGTTGTCAGTGGCCCTGGGCAGACTGCCCTGTGCTGCACGAACAGCGAGAGCGTCGAGGGGACCATTGTCGAGACCGGTCTGTCCCGTGATTGGGAGTCGGTCGGCACGTCGCGCTCCGTGCGCGATGAGCGACCGACCCAGGCACCGAAGGCAGCAGTAGCCGCCGCCATGCATGGCGGCTATGCGCAGGTCATCGGTGCCGGAAACTCCCCGAAGCAGAACGAGCAGCTGATTAACCAGGCTATGGCCGCGTTTACGCGTGCCACGGCCATCCGGATGCAGGCCTTCCGCGGCCCTGAACCCTGGAGAGAACGAACCTGAGTCATCCTCAGGTCGGCACCTCCAGGGCCGCGGAACCCGTCACACCGGGATCCGCGGCCCTTCTGTTTTGTCCGGTACGCAAGACCAACCCAGGCCCCCCGGGGCCTCTGGCCCAGCACCACCAGTCCCCTGGGCCGGAACCACTGAGAAGACGAGGAAGACGCAACAGTGTCCACGGTCATCACACCGCCCACCCCGTCCGTACCGCAGACAAGCCAGATCACCAAGGCCGACCAGGCCGACCCCCCGGAGGTTCCTTCCATGCAGATCAGCTCGATCGAGCAGGCCGAGTCGCTCGGCCTTCCCATCCCGTGCCGCGCCTTCGACCCCGAGGTCTTCTTCGCGGAGACGCCGGCCGACGTCGAGTACGCGAAGTCCCTCTGCGGCACCTGCCCGGTGAAGGACGCCTGCCTGACCGGCGCCCTGGAGCGGCGTGAGCCGTGGGGCGTCTGGGGTGGCGAGCTGTTCGTCCAGGGCGTCGTCGTGGCCCGCAAGCGTCCCCGTGGCCGTCCGCGCAAGACCGAGGTCATGTCGTGAACCCCGCCCACGAGGCCAGGGCCATCCGTCGGGGAGAGCAGCCCCCGCTGGACAGTGCCCTCCGCCGATCCGTGCGGATCGCCGCCGCCAAGGCCGACGCCGCAGCCCGCATTCCGTTCCCGAGCAAGCACCACGAGCAGGACCACGATATGAACCCCGCCGCCGTCGATCCCACCGCCCGCGCCGAGCAGGCCACCGAACGTCAGACCCAGAGCAGGATCCTTGAGATGCAACTTCTCCACGAATCCCTGGCCCGTGCCCATATGCAAGACAGGATGCACGAGGCCGAGAACCAACGCCTCGGCCGCCGGGTCGCCCAGGCCCGTCGGCTCAAGCAGCGGGCCGAGCGCGCCTCGCTGCGGGCCCGCAAGGCGCTCGCCGTGGCGCTGATGTAAGGCGCCCGGCCCCGGGGCGCGTTCCGCGCCCCGCCGGACTCCGGTCCGACCCCCGTCGTGCCGCAGGCCGCTCCCCACTGAGGGGGAGCGGCCTGCGGTCGTTGCCGTGGCGGGTCGTTTCCGTGCCGCCGGGTCAGCCCTTGCGGGCCGGGCGGGCCCGCTTCGCGGGCTTCACCAGTGGCCGCTCGGCGAACTCGGGCAGCCACTCCAGCATCTCCGCGCGGAACGGCGCCTTGGCGCCCAACTGGCAGAGCACTCCGATGGTGCTCAGCGTCACCCGGTGGATCAGCAGGTACGCGGGTGGCAGGTTCAGCTGCTTGCCCAGGTTGTAGGCGGGCGAGCGGGGATCGGCGATCCTGGCGGCCTGGGCGCGCATCCAGGTCCGGGTGAAGTGGAAGTTCTCCACCGCGGCCGGCTCGATGATCGGCAGCAGGTAGTCCAGCACCGCGTCCGGGTCCAGCCGGATCGAGGGCTTCACGAAGCCCTCCTCGCGCAGCATCCGGAGCACGCCCGCCGCGTCCCCGGCCAGCGCCATCCGCAGCGAGGCGCCGATCGGCGCGGGCAGCCCGCCCGGCAGCCGGTCCACGGTGCCGAAGTCCAGCACGCCCAGCCGCCAGCCCGACGCCGGGCCGTCGTCCTTCAACAGCCGGAAGTTGCCCGGGTGCGGGTCCGCGTGCAGCAGGCCGGTCCGGGACGGGCCGGCGAACAGGAACCGGGCCAGCACCTGCCCGGCGCGGTCGCGCTCCTCCTGGGTACCGTCCGCGATCACCTCGGCCAGCGGGGTGCCGTCCATCCACTCGGTGACCAGCACCTGGTCGGCCTGGGCCACCACGCGCGGCACCACGATGTCCGGATCGCCCGCGAACTCCTCGGCGTGCCGGCGCTGGGCCTGCGCCTCCAGCTCGTAGTCCAGCTCCTCCGAGACGCGCTCGCGCAGCTCGGTGATCAGCGGCTTGATGTCCAGCCCGGGAATCAGCGGGCCCAGCAGCCAAGCCACCCGGCTCAGCTGCGAGAGGTCCGCGAGCAGCGCGTCGCCCGCGCCCGGGTACTGCACCTTGACGGCGACCTCGCGCCCGTCGTGCCAGACCGCCCGGTGCACCTGGCCGATCGAGGCGGCGGCCGCGGGCCGGTCGTCGAAGCGCAGGAACAGCTCGCGCCAGTCGTCGCCGAGCCGCTGGGCGAGCGCGGTGTGCACCTTGGCGGCCGGCATCGGGGGAGCGGCGTCCTGAAGCTTGGTGAGCGCCGCCCGGTACGGGCCCGCGACCTCCTCGGGCAGCGCGGCCTCGAAGACGGACAGCACCTGCCCGAACTTCATCGCCCCGCCCTTGAGTTCGCCGAGGACCTTGAACAGCTGGTCGGCGGTGGCCTGTTGGAGCTCGGCGGTGACCACCTCGGCGGAGCGGCCGCCGATGCGCTTGCCCAGTCCGAGCGTGGCGCGACCGGCTATCCCCAGCGGCAGGGCGGCGAGCCGTGCCGTGCGGGTCACTGCCTTGCGCGGAAGATCGCTCACCCGGGCCTCCATTCCCTGGCCTCCCGATTCCGGAAGGCCGACCATCTCTACGCCATTGTGCCCGCTCCCTGCCACGTGCCCGGAGGAATTCGGTCGGGCGGGGCGGGGAGTGCGGTCCCTTTGTGGGGAGTTGGGGGGCTTGGTCCGGTGGGGGTGGGGGGTGGGCTTTGGGGAGGGGGTGCGTAGGAAGTCGGCGGGGCCGACTTCCTACGTGGTGGTGTGATGGTGCTACTTCTCTGGGGCCCCCTCCCCCCCCCACCCCCACCCCCCACCCCCCACCCGCCTCACCCACCGCCCGCCTCTCCCTCCGCCGCACCCACCTCTCACCCATCCCGCGCACCCTGGCCCCGCCAACTGGCCCCGAGTCCCTGGCCTTGGCCGTGGCCCTGGCCTCTGGCTCCCGACCCTGACCCCGGCCCGCGCCCCGCCCTGGGCGGGGCGCGGGCCATCAAGCGGGCTTCCGCTGCGTCGCCGACCGTCGGCTCGTACGGTCGGCGGCTCTCCGGCCGCGGGCTGGCACGGCCGGGCGCCCGCCCGGTTCGGTGGCGCCCCGGGGCCGGGTGCGGCGACTGCCGAGCCTCGCAGCCGCCGGGCCCGAGCCCGGGACGGTCCTCCGTCCTGTGTCCTCCTTCCTCTCCTCGTCCTTCCTCATCGCCTCACGCCGGCGGCAGCGGTTGCCACAGGCACCCGCAGTCCGGATGGCCACGAAGCCGCAGCCGCCGGAACATCCCGTCGCGCGCCGACACCTCGCAGTGCCCGTCCACGCTCGGCGGTCGGCCGCCGTCCAGGTAGACCTGCACGTGCAGGGCCGCCAGGCCGGCGACGGCCGTCGCCAGGGCCGTGTCGCAGGCCGGTGTCCGGGCCCGCCCCGGGCCGCCGTCGGCCAGTTGGGCCAGGACCCGCGGCCAGGCCGCGTCCTCGTCCTCCCGACGCAGCACCAGGCAGTGCCCGCAGGCCGACATCCCCGGGATCACCAGCGGCCCGACGACCCCGAACTCCTCGACCACGCCCACGTACAGGTGCGGCACTCCGGCCCGCAGCAGCTGCCGGGCCTCGTACGTGCCGCCGGCGAAGGCGGCGCTGCCGTCCCGCGGCGCGAGGACCACGAAGTCCGGTGGATCGCCGTCGGGCTTCTGCCGTGGCAGTGGCACCGGCTTGCGGCCCGCGGCCCGCTGCACCACCTCTCGGGCGGACGTCGAGCGCAGCCGCCCGATGTCCGTGGGTGGCAGCCCCGCGGGCGAGCAGTCGTCGGGTTTCACCCGGCCGCTGTCCGCGACGGTGACCGTGCCGGTGCCGCCGGCGGCGAGCACCGCCGCCACGGCGGCGCCGACCCGGCCCGCGCCGCGCACCTCGATCCGCGCGTCGGCCCGGCGGCCCAGGATCGCCGGTGCGGCGCCCGGGCCGGAGTGGACCAGGGAGAGCGAGGCGAGGTCGGGGCCGAGCAGGCCGCGGTGCGGGTCGGGGAAGCGGGCCAGGGCCCTGGTGGCCGCGGCCGCGTCGTCCAGCAGGCCGGTCTCCTCCAGGCCGGTGAGCAGAGCGTCGGCCGGTTCGCGGCCGAGCCCGATGCGTTCGCCCTCGTTCAGGAGCTCTGGTCGGTCGCGCGTCCCGTCGAGCAGCGCGAGGAAGTCGCAGAGGGTCTTGTCGGCGTTGCCGAGCACCCCGGCGAGGTGGGTGACGGTGCCGAACTGCAGGGTCTCGGAGTCCCGCCAGCTGCGGGACAGCGCGGGCTTGAGAGCGAGGCGCACGGCGATCTCCCTTCGGATCGTTTCCGGACGGCTGACGGCAGCATGCCCCATGGCGGCGATCCGGTGCGGAAAGTTATCCACAGGCCCGGGGGCATGATCACACGATCGGTTCGCATGCCCTGTGGATAACCGGCCATCCGCCCCGGCGTCGGTTTCCGGACACCCGCCGTCGACTTTTCGTTCGCGATCACTCCATGAAAGATTCCGGCCATGGCAGCGGACTTCTGTCCGTGGTAGCCGGTAACGTCGTGTGCCATGGCAGCCGAGCGGGACTCCCATCCACCGGCGTCGCGTCGGCGTGCCCGTGCGGCGTCCGGGTCGCAGATCGCGGGGCCGAACACGCGCGGGCGCCCGGATCAGCGGCAGCAGTCGAGACCGGGGCCACCGCAGCCGCTGCCGAACGGCGTCGTGCCGCCCGAGGCGCACGACCGCACCCGGGTCGAGGTGCGCCGTAGCGCCCGCCGCAGCCGCACTGTCTCCGCCTACCGCGAGGGCGACCGCACCGTCGTGCTGATCCCGGCCCGGATGTCGCACGCCGAGGAGCAGCGCTGGGTCGCGCAGATGCTGGAGAAGCTCGCCGCCCAGGAGTCCCGGAGGATCCCGGGGGACGAGGCCCTGATGGCCCGGGCCCGCGAGTTGTCGGCCGCCTATCTGGGCGATCGCGCCCGGCCCAGCCAGGTCCGCTGGGTCACCAACCAGAATTCGCGCTGGGGCTCCTGCACCCCCAGCGAGGGGACGATCCGCCTCTCCCACCGCCTCCAGGGCATGCCCGAGTACGTGCTGGACTACGTGCTGCTGCACGAGCTGGCGCATCTGCTGGTGCCGGACCACGGGCCGGCGTTCTGGGCGCTGCTGGAGGCCTATCCGCGGACCGAGCGGGCCCGCGGCTATCTGGAGGGCGTGGTCTCGGCGGCCCGGCTGCCGCACATCCCCGGCGCGCGGCACGCGGGCCCGGGGCCGGGCGGGCCGGACCCGGCGACCTCCTGCGGCTGAGGTCGAAGGGGGGCGAGGGGGGCGAAGGGGTTGAAGGGGCCGAAGGGGGAGCGAAGGGATGCGAGCCCGAGGGCTGACCGTGGGCGCAACGGAAGGGGGCGCGGACCGTCAAGGTCCGCGCCCCCTTCTCCGTGCCGTACCTCAGCCGGTCAGCTGCCGCGCCCGGGCCACCAGGTCACGCACCGAGTGGTCGGTGAGCTCCGGCAGTCGGTCGTAGTCGAACCAGCGCAGGTCCAGCGACTCCTCGCTGATCAGCGCCTGGGCGCCGGCCGGGGCCAGCGCGATGTACTGGACGTCCAGGTGGGTGTTCTCCGGCCGGTCCTTGCCGGTGCAGCGGACCAGGTGCCGGTCCAGCTTGGCCGGCACCGGGCGGCCGTCGGCCTCCAGGAGCACCAGGTCGGGGATGCCGGACTCCTCGACGGCCTCGCGCAGCGCCGCCGAGGCGAGGTCGCGGTCACCGGGCTCGCAGTGCCCGCCCATCTGGAGCCACATGCCGACCTTGGGGTGCAGGGTGAGCAGCACCCGCCCGGCCGCCGGGTCGACGACCGCGGCGCTCGCGGTGATGTGCGCGGGCAGGCAGGAGCGGTAGAGGCCCTCGGGCTGCGCGGAGAGGTGGTCCAGGTAGTCGAGCCGCAGCCGGTCCTGGTCCTCGTCGGCGGGCCGCCAGTCGGTCAGCGTGCGGACGGCGTCCGCGTGCAGGCCGGTGGAGGGCCCGGCGGCGGGCGTGTCGGTGGCCGTCATGCGGTGGGCTCGCCCTTTCCGTCGGTGCCGTTCTCGTCGTTCTTCGGCCGCTCGTCCTTGCCGAGGTCGGTCTTGCCGGCCGCGGCGTCGCCGAGCAGCTTGTCGAACGCGTCGAAGTCGATGCCGCCTTCCAGGTCGTCGGCGGAGCCCCGGTGCACGAAGGCATCCGGGTCGTCCAGGTCGGCGGCGGTGGGCAGCATGTCGGGGTGCTCCCAGAGCGCGTCGCGGCCCTCGATGCCGCGGGCGTCGGCGAGCAGCGCCCAGAGCCGGGCGGCGTCGCGCAGTCGGCGCGGGCGCAGCTCCAGGCCGACCAGGGTGGCGAAGGTCTGCTCGGCGGGCCCGCCGGCCGCGCGGCGGCGGCGGACGGTCTCGCGCAGCGCGCCGGACTGGGGCAGGTGCGGCTCGGCGGCGGCGTGCACGACGGCGTCGACCCAGCCCTCGACCAGCGCGAGCGCGGTCTCCAGGCGGGCGAGCGCGGCCTTCTGCTCGGGGGTGTCCTCGGGCTGGAGCAGGCCGCCGGCCAGCGCCTCCTGGAGGGCCTCCGGGTTGCTCGGGTCGAGCTGGCCGACCAGCTCCTCCATCCGGGAGGTGTCGACCTTGATGCCGCGCGCGTAGGCCTCGACGGCGCCCAGCAGGTGGGCCCGCAGCCACGGCACGTGGGCGAAGAGCCGCTGGTGGGCGGCCTCGCGCAGGGCGAGGTAGAGGCGGACCTCGTCGGCGGGCACGCTCAGGCCCTCGCCGAACTCGGCGACGTTCTGCGGCAGCAGCGCGGCCTTGCCGGCCGGGGCGAGCGGCAGGCCGACGTCGCTGGAGCCGACCACCTCGGCGGCGAGCGCGCCGAGCGCCTGGCCGATCTGGGTGCCGAACATGGCGCCGCCCATCGAGCGCATCACGCCCATCAGCGGGCCGGCCATGGCCTGCATCTCCTCGGGCAGGACGCCGCCCATGGCGTTGCCGACCCGCTCGGCGACCGGGTCCACCAGGTCCTTCCAGACCGGGAGGGTGGCCTCGATCCACTCGGCGCGGCTCCAGGCGACGGCGGTGCCGGCGCCGGAGGGGAGCTCGGTGGCGCCGTCGAGCCACAGGTCGGCCAGGCGGATGGCCTCGGTGACGGCGGAGCGCTCGGCCGCGCTGACGGAGCGGTCCTTGCTCTTGCCCTCGGCGGGCTCGGCGACCACGGTCTGGCGGGCGATGTTGGTGGCGAGGTCCCAGTTCACCGGGCCGCCCTCGAAGGAGAGCATCTGGCCGAGCTGCTGGAAGGCGGCGCCGAGGTCGCCGGGGTTCATGCCGCCGAACATCGCGGCGAAGGGGTTGTCGGCGCCAGCGGGGCCGCCCGGGGCGCCGGGCATGCCGAAGATCGCGCCGAAGGGGTTGCCGCCCCCGAAGCCGAACGGCTGCTGGCCGCCGACCGGGTCCTGGTCCTTCTTCTTCTGGGCGTCGTCGGGCTTGGCCTTGCCGTCCTCGGGCTCCTCGGGCGGAACGCCGAATCCGAAGGGAAGGTCGCTCACGGGGTCCTCGATCCGGTTAGCCGTCATACGGGTGTGGCGGGAAAATCTGCGCCCGGGGCGGCGGCGGAGCGGGGGACTCGGGGGCGGCTCCCGCGCGGCTGGCCCGCGCCGGGTGCACCGCCGGGCCTTCGCCTCGGGCAGGATGTGCGTACGTGACACACGTCCGTACGCACATAAAGCTAACCGTGGAGGATGGCCGGTGAGTTCCCCGCCCTGGGACGTTCGCTCTGGGCTGACCGGAGGAGAGGACGCGTCGGACACCACGGCGTCGCCGCCTCCAGCCTACGGCGGACGGCCGCTGACCGTGGCGGTCACCGGTGCCGCAGGAGTGCTGGGCGAGCGGGTCGCGGCCCGGCTGGTGGCCTCCCCGCACGTGCGGAAGGTCCTGGCCGTGGACGACCGGCGCGGTGAGGTCCCGGGCGTGCAGTGGCGGGTGCTCGACGTGCGGGACCCGGCGGTGGCCGAGCGGCTGGCCGGGGTCGACGTGGTGGTGCACCTGGCGATGGACTTCGGCATGGAGTCCGACCCGCGGGCCCGCAGCGCCTACAACGTGCGCGGCGCCCAGACCGTGCTGACCGCGGCCGCGGCCGCCGGGGTGCCCCGGGTGGTGCTGTGTACCTCGGCGATGGTCTACGGCGCGCTGGCCGACAACGAGGTGCCGTTGGCGGAGGACTCCGAGCTGCGGGCCACCGAGGAGGCCTCGCTGGTCGGGGACCTGCTGGAGATCGAGCGGCTGGCCCGCCGGGCGCCGCGCGCCCACCCGGGCCTCCAGGTGACGGTGCTGCGGCCGGCCGTGGTGGTGGGCCCCGGCGTGGACACCGTGCTGACCCGGCACTTCGAGGCGCCCCGGCTGCTGGTGGTGGCCGGCTCCCGGCCGTGCTGGCAGTTCTGCCACGTGGACGACCTGGCGGCGGCGCTGGAGTACGCGGTGCTGGGCCTGGTCGAGGGCGAGGTGACGGTCGGCTGTGACGGCTGGCTGGAGCAGGAGGACGTCGAGCGGCTGTCCGGGATCCGGCGGATGGAGCTGCCGGCCTCGCTGGCGCTCGGGACGGCGGCGCGGCTGCACCGGCTGGGCCTGACCCCGGCTCCGGCCGGGGATCTGGCGTACACGATGTACCCGTGGGTGGTGTCCGGCAGCCGGCTGCACGAGGCGGGCTGGCGCCCGGTGCACACCAACGAGCAGGTGCTGGCCGAGCTGCTGGAGCAGGTGTCCGGCAAGCACGCGGTGGCCGGGCGGCGGCTGGGCGGCAAGGAGGCGGCGACCAGCCTGGGCGCGGCCGGGGCGACGGTGGCGCTGGTCGGCACGGCGGCGCTGGTGCGCCGGGCCCGCAAGCGGCGGAGGTTCTGAGCGGCCGGGCCGGGGGAGTCGCGGGAGCGGACCCGTGTCCGTGCGGGATGGGGGATCATGGGGCCATGTCCGAGAACCACGACCCCATCCGGCTGATCGCCGTCCGTGACACCCCGCTCTCGCTGGACGAGGTGTACGAGGCGGTAGGCGACGACGCGGCCGGCGGCACCACCGTCTTCGTCGGGACGGTCCGGGACCACGACGGCGGCAAGTCGGTCTCCGCGCTGGAGTACAGCTGCCACCCCACCGCGGAGCAGGAGATGCGCCGGATCGCCGAGAAGGTGGCCGCGGACTTCCCGGTCCGGGCGCTCGCCGCGGTCCACCGGGTGGGCCGGCTGGAGATCTCCGACAAGGCCGTGATCGTCGCCGTCTCCTGCGCCCACCGGGGCGAGGCCTTCGCGGCGGCCCGCCGGCTGATCGACGACCTCAAGCGCGAGGTGCCGATCTGGAAGCACCAGGTGTTCGCCGACGGCGGCGAGGAGTGGGTCGGCGCGGGCGGCTGCTGACCCGGGCCACGGTGCTCGGCCATCGGTACGCCGGAACCGGGCACCCGGGCCGCGGCGGACGGAAACGATTCGCCGGAACCGATCCGCACACCTTTCGCGTCCGTCGGGTCAGGCGCGCCGTGCTCTCACCCGAACGGGTCGGCGGCGGCGCCCCGAATACTCCCTGGAAGTGAGCCGATCGGCCGCCCCGTAACCCGGATGGCGTCGGCCGCGTTGTCCGCCGGAGTGGTTAATCTGCTCATAGACACGACGAGCTGGGAGTCCTGGTCATGAGTGCGCTCGCCTGGTTGATCATCCCCGGTGCCGCCGGCGTCGCGGCCGGCCTCTGGGCACTGTGGGCCCAGCGGACCCCGCGCGCGACGGGGGACCCGGCCTCACTCGCCGAACACCGGCGTTTCATGGCCGCCATGGAGCGGACCACCGCCGGCTCCGCGGCCCCGAGCGAGCGCCCCGGCAGGTAGCCCGGCGGGCGTCCCGTCGGGCGCGTCCCGTACTGTCGAGGCATGCCACGCCGCTCCGCGACGATGCTCGCTGCCACCCTGCTGCTCATAGCGCTGCTCTGCGTCTCGGTGCTGATGAAGGTGCCGTACACGGAGATGAGCCCGGGGCCGACGTACAACACGCTCGGCAACCAGGGCGGCAAGCCGGTGATCAGCATCAGCGGGCACGACTCGTACCCGGCGAGCGGGCACCTCAACATGACCACCGTCCAGGTCACCGGGGCCAAGTACGAGCCCAGCCTGGTCAACGCGGTGGTCGGCTGGCTGCGGGACGACGTGCTGGTGGTGCCGCACGACAACGTCTACCCGAAGGGGCAGTCGGACGCCGACGCCAAGAAGCAGAACGCCGAGGAGTTCGCCTCCTCCGAGGACAGCGCCCGCACCGCCGCGCTCAAGCAGCTGGGCATCCCGGTGGGCAACGAGCTGATCGTGAAGTCGGTGACCGCGGGCGCCCCCGCCGAGGGTCGGCTGCACGCGGGGGACCAGATCGTGGCCGTGGACGGCACCCCGGTCGGCGCCGTCGACCAGGTGGTCGCGGCCGTCACCAAGCACAAGCCGGGCGAGTCGGTGGTCTTCACCGTCGTTCCGCGGGTCAAGGACACCGACGGCGCCACCCCCGGCACGAAGACCGACGTCACCGTCCCGACGGTGCGGGCCAAGGACCTCGACCCGAAGGCCTCGGCCGAGCGCGCGGACCTCGCGGTGGTGGGCATCGGCACCGGGATCCGGCACACCTACCCGTTCCAGATCGACATCGGTCTCCAGGACGTCGGCGGCCCGAGCGCCGGCCTGATGTTCTCGCTCGGCATCATCGACAAGCTGACCCCGGGCGGCGACCTCACCGGCGGCAAGTTCGTGGCCGGCACCGGGACCATCGACGACGACGGCAAGGTCGGCCCGATCGGCGGCATCTCGATGAAGCTGATCGCCGCCCGGGATGCCGGGGCCGAGTACTTCTTCACCCCGTCCTCGAACTGCGCCGAGGCCACCAAGAACGTCCCGTCCGGGCTGACCCTGATCAAGACGGACACGCTGGACGGCGCGCTGAAGTCGCTGGAGCAGGTCCGCTCCGGGCAGGCTTCCGCGCTGCCGTCCTGCGCGGCGAAGTAGCCGTCGGGGACGGCGTCAGGCGAAGGTCGCCAGCAGCGCGTCGGTCAGGCCGGGCACCAGGTCCGGGCCGGTCAGCACCTCGCGGGCGACGTCCTTGGAACGCAGCCGCAGGGCGATCTCCTTCTTGCCGTCGCGCAGCACCGCGGCGGTGATCCGCACCTCCTCGCGCTTGGGGTGGTTGGCCACCCACTCGGCGAGCTGGGCGTCGGAGGCACCCCGCGGGCGGGACTGCTCGGCGCCCGGCGGCAGCATCAGGCGCTCGACGACCAGGGCGCAGCCGGCCACGGAGTCGGGCCAGGCGATGGTGCCGAGGAACTTGTCGAGCTCCATGCCGGCCGGCAGCTCGTCCTGCTCGATCGGGGTGAGGCCGGCCTCGTCGCCCTCGGCGAGGCCGAGCTGCTTGGCGATCTTGGGGTTGGCCTTGCGCAGGGCGGCGCTGTCCACCAGGGCGAACAGCCGGGCCGGGAGGTCCCAGCCGAGGGTGGCGGCGTACTCGTCGATCTCCAGGGCGGCCCGGGTCAGCGGGGTGGCGGCCGGGAGCTTGGAGACGTCGTCGGGGGAGTTGTTGAGATCAGGCGCGTCGGACATGCCTCAATCCTCACACGGCGGGCGGGGCGCGCTCGCCGTGCGGGGCTCGTGGAGCGCCGGTGGGAGGGGCCCTGGGAAGTCCCGGTGGGGGCGGCCGGGGCGGGTGGCGGTCGTAACCGTCTGCTAACGGTGGGAACTCGACCAAAGCCTGGTTTAGTTTCTCTGACGACTGCCCCCATTCCCCCATCCAGACGACACAGCCGAGGTGCCACCGTGGTCTTCCAGATGCCCGAACGGTCAGGGCCGGGTTTCCGGCGCAGGGTAGGCCCGCCCTCCCGGCGGGCGCGGGTGGCCCTGCTGACCCTGGGCGTGCTCGCGGTGCTCTTCCTGCTGTTCGTCATGTTCGCGGGTTTCTGGACGGACTGGCTGTGGTTCAAGTCGGTCCGCTTCTCCTCGGTGTTCACCACCCAGCTGTGGACGAAGGTCGGCCTGTTCGCGGTGTTCGGCCTGCTGATGGCGGTGATCGTCGGCTTCAACATCTGGCTGGCGCACCGGCTGCGGCCGCCGCTGTCGGCGATGTCGGTGGAGCAGCAGAGCCTGGACCGCTACCGGTCGGGGCTGGCGCCGTTCAAGCGCTGGGCGCTGGTCGGGGTCTCGCTGGTGATCGGCCTGGTGGCCGGTGCCGCGGCTTCGGGCCAGTGGCGGACCTGGCTGATGTGGACGAACGCGACGTCCTTCGGTGAGAAGGACGCGCAGTTCGGCATGGACGTCTCGTTCTACGCCTTCGACCTGCCGTTCTACGAGTTCGTGCTGGGCTTCGCGTTCAGCGCGGTGATCGTCTCGCTGCTGACGTCGGCGCTGGTGCACTACCTGTACGGGGGGCTGCGGCTCCAGGGCCCGGGCCGTCGGGCGAGTGTGGGCGCGCAGGGGCACCTGGCGGTGCTGCTGGGCGTGTTCGTGCTGCTGAAGGCCGTCGCGTACTGGCTGGACCGCTACGCGCTGGCGGTGAAGACGGGCTCCTACAAGGGGGTCTCGGGCTGGACGGGCCTGCGCTATGTGGACGCCAACGCGTTCCTGCCGGCCAAGACCATCCTGTTCTTCGTCGCGATCATCTGCGCGGTGCTGTTCTTCCTGACCCCGATCCGGCGCACCTGGGCTCCGGCCCTGATCGGCCTGGGGCTGATGGTGCTGTCGGCGGTGCTGATCGGCGGGCTGTACCCGGCGATCGTGCAGCAGTTCCAGGTCAAGCCGAACGAGCAGGCCAAGGAGACGCCGTACATCCAGAAGAACATCGACGCCACCCGCCAGGCGTACGGGATCGCGGACGCGCAGACCAGCCCGTACTCTCCGCAGGGCGCCACCAACGCGGACGCGCTGAAGCCCGACGCGCAGACGATCTCGGACATCCGGCTGCTGGACCCGAACGTGGTCTCGCCGGCGTTCCAGTCGCTGGAGCAGCAGCGCAACTACTACGCCTTCCCGAACACGCTGGACGTGGACCGCTACGGCACCGGGAAGGACAAGCAGGACAGTGTGATCGGCCTGCGCGAGCTGGACCTGAACGGCGTGCAGCGCAACTGGATCAACGACCACTTCAAGTACACCCACGGCTACGGCGCCGTGGTCGCCAAGGGCAACCAGGTCGACGACAAGGGCCAGCCGGTGTTCACCGAGTCGGGCCTGCCGGCGACCGGTTCGCTGGGCGACTACCAGCAGCGGATCTACTACGGCGAGAAGACCACCACGTACTCGATCGTCGGCGGTTCCAACAAGGAGATCGACTACACCGATCCCAAGACCGGTCAGAACGCCGAGACCACCTACAGCGGTGGCAGCGGCGTCTCGCTGGACAATCCGCTGACCCGGGCCGCGTACGCGGTGCGCTTCGCCGAGCCGCAGATCCTCTACGCGGGGGCGATCACCGACGGCGCCAAGGTGATCTACAACCGGACGCCGAAGGAGCGGGTGGAGAAGGTCGCGCCGTGGCTGTCGATCGACGCCGACCCGTACCCGGTGGTGCAGGACGGCCGGGTGCTCTGGGTGCTGGACGGCTACACCACCTCGGACGGCTTCCCGTTCGCCTCGAAGACGACGCTGGGCACGGCGACCAAGGACTCGCTGACCAACCAGCGCGGTGAGCTGCTGACGGCCGCGAACCAGGTCAACTACATCCGCAACTCGGTCAAGGCCACGGTGGACGCCTACACCGGCGAGGTGAAGCTCTACCAGTGGGACGAGAAGGACCCGGTGCTGAAGACCTGGATGAAGGCCTTCCCGGGCACCGTGGAGCCGAAGGCGGACATCCCGCAGACGCTGGTGCCGCACCTGCGCTACCCGCAGGACATGTTCAAGGTGCAGCGCGACCTGCTCGGCCAGTACCACGTCACCGACGCCAACTCGTTCTTCAACGGCAGTGACATCTGGCAGACCCCGGTGGACCCGACCAGCGACACCAAGCAGGTCCAGCCGCCGTACTACGTGACGGTGCGGATGCCGGACACCAGCGCGGCGAGCTTCTCGCTGACCAGCACCTTCGTGCCCAACGGGCGGCCCAACCTGGCCGCGTTCATGGCCGTCAACGCGGACCCGGGCGACGACTACGGGAAGATCCGCATCCTGAAGATGACGGGCGAGAGCGGCGCTCCCGGCCCCGGCCTGGTGCAGTCGAAGTTCAACTCCCGCCAGGAGGTGGCCAACCAGATCTTCGCGCTGAAGAGCGGTGGCGACGCCGAGCTGGAGTACGGCAACCTGCTGACCCTGCCGGTCGGCGGCGGGCTGCTCAACATCGAGCCGGTGTACGTGCGCGGACGCGGCGCCAAGTACCCGACGATGCAGAAGGTCCTGGCGGTGTACGGGGACGACAACGTGGCGTTCGAGGACACCCTGGAGGCCGCGCTGAAGAAGGTGTTCGGCGGGGCGCCGCCGGCGACCATCCCGCCGACGCAGACCACGCCGACCACGCCGACCACCCCGACGACGCCGACCACCCCGGCGCCGGGCGGGACGGTCTCGCCGGAGCTCCAGAAGGCGATCTCGGACGCGCAGAAGGCGTACAGCGACAGCCATACCGCCTTCAAGAACGGTGACTGGGCGGCGTACGGCGCCGCCGAGAAGGCGCTCGGCGACGCGCTGAAGGCCGTGGACGCGGCCCGCGGCGCGGGCTCGGCGCCGGCCCCGACCGGCACTCCGGCCCCGGGTGCCACGAACGGCGCATCGCCCGCCGCCCAGCCGTAGGCCGCTGAGCTGCGGTAACCGTTTTCCGTTCCACCCCGCGTCCGTGCTATGGTTTAACCACCGACGCGGGGTGGAGCAGCTCGGTAGCTCGCTGGGCTCATAACCCAGAGGTCGCAGGTTCAAATCCTGTCCCCGCTACAAAGGCCAGAGGCCCGGAGGATTCTTCCTCCGGGCCTCTGGTGTTTCCGGGGTCGTTCTGTTTCCGGGGTCGTTCGTGTCCGGAAGCGGTGGGAACCGCTCCGGTACTATCGACCGTCGCCAAGGACGACGGCAGCGGGGTTTGTGAGGTTGAAGTGTCGGGAAATCGACAAAGCGCCGAAGCAATTTCGTCGGCTTCGGGTCGGCCCCGCCGGAATTCGGCCGGGGCAGGTGTACGCGGGTACTGGGTGATGCGACGATGGGACACATGGGGGACGGTGCACGGTCGCTGACCGCCCGTCGGGTCCGGCGCCTCCCCTGGGAGTCCCCCCGGTCGCACGCCGGGGCACGATGCCGCGACACTCTGGGGGAGCGGGAGTCGGCATGAGGCTGATCGGCAAGTCAGGCGCCAAGTCCGCGGCGGCCGCCGAAGCGGACACCGATGCCTGGTCGGAGAGCGCCGAGAGCCCCGACAGCCGCCCCGGAGTCCTGCCGGCCCAGCGCGCCAACGGACTGTCCGAGCGTCTCCCGGTCTCCGGCTACGGGCCGGACAGCCTGGTCCACGTGTCGACCCGTCAATTCGCCGCCGCGGTCGGCGCGTACGTCGGCGAGCAGCCGGGCGTCGATCCGACGGCCGGCACCGCGCTCGACCCGGCCGGCTTCGACCCGACCAGCTTCGAGACCGCCCTGGCCGCCCGGGAGTCCGCCGCGCTGGAAGCCCGCCACCGGCAGGCCGCCGACGGCGGGGACCCGGACGCCGCCTGCCGGCTGGGCACCCTGCTGCTGCGCCGCGGCGAACTGGAGGACGCCGAGCCCTACCTGCGCGCCGCCGCGGCCGCCGGGCTGCGCGCCGCCGCCAACAACCTCGGCGTGCTGCTGCACCAGCAGGGCCACCGGGCCGAGGCCGGCCAGTGGTGGCGCCATGCCGCCGTGGCCGGCAGCGCGCCGGCCGCCCACGCGCTCGGGCTGCAACTGCGCGACCAGGGCCAGGAGGAGGCCGCCGAGTACTGGCTGCACTTCGCCGCCGACCACGGCCACCCGCTGGGCGCCTACGCGCTGGGCGACCTGATGGAGCACCGGCGGGACGTGCGCGCCGAGCGCTGGTTCAAGGTCTCCGCCGACGCCGGGCACCGGGAGGCCGCCTACCGGCTGGCCCGGATGCGCGAGGCCGCCGGGGACAAGGAGACCGCCGAGACCTGGTACCGCACCGCCGCCGCCCGCAGCCACGCCCGCGCCGCGCTGCGCCTGGGCGTGCTGCTGGAGGAGCGCGCCCGCGCCGACCGGTCACTGCTCGACGAGGCGGCCCGCTGGTACCGGCAGGCCGCGCAGAACGGGGAGTCGCGCGCGGCCTGCGCGCTGGGCTTCCTGCTGCGCGACTCCGGGGACCACGCGGCCGCCGCCGAGTGGTGGCAGGAGGCCGCCGAGGCGGGGGACGGCACCGCCGCCAACGCGCTGGGCGCGCTGCACGCGAGCCGCGGCGAGGCCGCCGAGGCCGAGCACTGGTACCGCCTCGCACTGGAGGCCGGCGACCAGAACGGTGCCTTCAACCTCGGCCTGCTCTGCGCCGGCACCGGCCGTGAGCAGCAGGCCGAGCAGTGGTACCGCCGGGCCGCGTACGCCGGGCACCGGGAGGCCTGCAACGCGCTGGCCGTGGTGCTGCTTCAGCGCGGCGACGAGTCCGGCGCCCAGCCCTGGTTCTCCAAGGCGGCCGAGGCCGGCAGCGTGGACGGCGCGTTCAACCTCGGTGTGCTGCACGCCGGGCGCGGCGAGCAGCAGCAGGCCCAGGAGTGGTACGCGCGGGCCGCGGCCGAGGGGCACGGCGAGGCGGCGCTGCAACTGGCGGTCGTCCAGGAGCAGCGCGGCAACCTGGCCGGGGCGCTGGAGCGCTACCGGCAGGCGGGGGCCGGGGGTTCGGCCGAGGGCGCGTTCCGGCTGGCCTCGCTGCTGGACCGGCGCGGGGACGCGGACGCCGAGGCCGAGCAGTGGTACGCGGTGGCGGCGGACGCCGGGCACCGCCGGGCGCAGGTGCGGATGGGCGTGCGGGCGGCCGAGCGCGGGGCGCTGGAGATCGCCGAGAGCTGGTACCGGCGGGCCGCGGAGGCGGGCAGCCGCAGTGCGGCGTTCAACCTGGGGCTGCTGCTGGCCCGGCAGGACAGCGAGGCCGAGGCGATGCTCTGGTACACCCGGGCGGCGGACGCCGGGCACGGCCGGGCGGCGCTGCGCCTGGCGTTGCTGGCGCTGCGCCGGGGGGAGCCGACGCAGGCGGAGAACTGGTGCCGGCGGGCGATCGACTACGGGCCGGCCGAGGTGTCGGAGCGGGCCGGACGGCTGCTGGGCGCGCTGAGCGCGGAGCTCAGTGCCTGAACCCCCGTGTCTGAACCCCGTGTCTGAACCCCGTGCTCAGGGGCGGCAGTCGGGGCACAGGCCGCGGTAGGTGACCTGGGCGGCGGTGACGGTGAAGCCGTAGCGCTCGGCGGCGGGGAGGTCGGCGAGCGGGTCGCCGTGCGGGTGGACGTCGCGGATCGCGCCGCAGCCCGAGCAGATCAGGTGCTGGTGGGCGCGGTGGGCGTTGGGGTCGTAGCGCTTGGCGCGGCCGTCGGTGGCGACTTCCAGGACCTCGCCGAGGGTGACGAGTTCGCCGAGCGTGTTGTAGACGGTGGCGCGGCTGATCTCGGGCAGGCGGGCCGTCGCGCGGGCGTGCACCTCGTCGGCGGTGAGGTGGATGTGTTCGCCGTCCAGGACCTCGGCCACGACCCGGCGTTGCGAGGTCAGCCGCCAGCCTCTGCCGCGCAGTCTCTCCAGCAGATCGCTCATGTCATCCAGAGTAAGTCATGCTCCGAGTTTGGTTCCAGTGTTGACTTGGACAAAGTCCAAGTTAGGATCGTGTCATCGAGACCGGATACCGCGGAGGCACTGCCATGACGACCCAGGACGAGCTGCGCCCGACCCTGACCACGGAGGCGGGTGCCCCCGTCGCCGACAACCAGAACACCGAGACGGCCGGTGTCGGGGGCCCCGCCCTCATCCAGGACCAGCTGCTGTTCGAGAAGCTCGCGCACTTCAACCGCGAGCGGATCCCGGAGCGCGTGGTGCACGCCCGCGGCGCCGGGGCGTACGGCACCTTCACCGTCACCGCCGATGTGACGCCCTGGACCCGGGCGGCGTTCCTGTCCGAGGTCGGCAAGCAGACCGAGGTCTTCCTGCGCTTCTCCACCGTGGCCGGCAACCTCGGCGCGGCCGACGCGGTGCGCGACCCGCGCGGCTTCGCGCTGAAGTTCTACACCGAGGAGGGCAACTACGACCTCGTCGGCAACAACACCCCGGTGTTCTTCATCAAGGACGCCACCAAGTTCCCCGACTTCATCCACACCCAGAAGCGCGACCCGTACACCGGCTCGCAGGAGGCGGACAACGTCTGGGACTTCTGGGGCCTGTCGCCCGAGTCCACCCACCAGGTGACCTGGCTGTTCGGCGACCGCGGCATCCCCGCCTCGTACCGGCACATGAACGGCTACGGCTCGCACACCTTCCAGTGGCAGAACGAGGCCGGCGAGCACTTCTGGGTCAAGTACCACTTCAAGACCGACCAGGGCATCCGCAACCTCACCCAGGCCGAGGCCAACACCCTGGCCGGCGAGGACCCGGACAGCCACCAGCGCGACCTGCGCCAGTCGATCGAGCGCGGCGAGTTCCCCAGCTGGACGGTGCAGGTCCAGATCATGCCGGCGGCCGACGCGGCGAACTACCGCTTCAACCCCTTCGACCTGACCAAGGTCTGGCCGCACGCCGACTACCCGCCGATCGAGATCGGCAAGCTGGAGCTCAACCGCAACCCCGACAACGTCTTCGCCGAGGTCGAGCAGTCGGCCTTCTCCCCGGCGCACTTCGTGCCCGGCATCGGCCCCTCCCCGGACAAGATGCTCCAGGGCCGCCTGTTCGCGTACGCCGACGCCCACCGCTACCGGGTCGGCGTCAACGCCGACCACCTGCCGGTCAACCGTCCGCACGCCACCGAGGCCCGCACCAACGGCCGGGACGGCTCCCTGTACGACGGCCGGCACGGGCGGCAGAAGAACTACGAGCCGAACAGCTTCGGCGGCCCGGTGCAGACCGGCCGTCCGCTGTGGGCCGCGACCTCCGTCGCCGGCACCACCGGCACCCACGTCGCGCCCTCGCACGCCGAGGACGACGACTTCGGGCAGGCCGGCGCCCTGTACCGGCTGTACTCCGAGGAGGAGAAGCAGCGCCTGATCGGCAACCTGTCCGGCTTCATCGCCAAGGTCTCGGCCGACCGCGACGACATCGTCGAGCGGGCGATCGACAACTTCCGCAAGGCCGACGCCGACTTCGGGCAGCGGCTGGAGGCGGCGGTCCGGGAGCTGCGCAAGCAGCAGTAGCAGCCGGACCGCGCAAAGCGGCGGCCCCCGTGTCCGGCACGCGCCGGACACGGGGGCCGCGACCACGCTCAGACCGAGAGCCGGCGCAGGGCCTCCTCGTGCAGCAGGCCGTTGGAGGCGACGGCGTCGGCGCCGCCCGGGCCCGGGATGCCGTCCAGGCCGGTGAAGCTGCCGCCGGCCTCCTCGACGATGATGCAGTTGGCCGCCATGTCCCACAGCGACAGCTCGGGCTCGGCGGCGATGTCCACGGCGCCCTCGGCGACCATCATGTAGGACCAGAAGTCGCCGTACGCGCGGGTGCGCCAGCAGGCCCGGGTGAGGTCCAGGAACGGGTCCAGCCGGCCGCGGTCCTCCCAGCCGGTGAGTGAGGAGTACGAGAAGGACGCGTCCTCGATCCGGGAGACGCCCGAGACCCGCAGCCGGGAGGACTTGGCCAGGCTGCGGCCGCCGAACGCGCCGAGGCCCTTGGCCGCCCACCAGCGGCGCTGGAGCGCCGGGGCGGAGACGATGCCGACCACCGGGCGCTCGACGCCGTCCGGGCCGTCCTCCAGCAGGGCGATCAGGGTGGCCCAGACCGGGACGCCGCGGATGTAGTTCTTGGTGCCGTCGATCGGGTCGATCACCCAGCGGCGCGGGCCCGAGCCCTGGAGGCCGAACTCCTCGCCGAGCACGGCGTCGCGCGGGCGGGCGCGCTGGAGCACGCTGCGCACCTGCTCCTCGGCGGCCTTGTCGGCGTCGCTCACCGGGGTGAGGTCGGGCTTGGTCTCGACCTTCAGGTCCAGGGCGCGGAAGCGCTCCAAGGTGACCGAGTCGGCCGCATCGGCGAGGACATGGGCGAGTCGGAGATCGTCGTGGTAGTCGGCCATGCCCGAAACCCTAGCGTGCCGCCGGGTGCGCGCCGCGGCTCCCCGCTGCTCAGTGCGCCGTGCCGCTGAGCTGGAGTCCGATCACGCCGGCGATCACCAGGGAGATCGAGACCAGCTTGAGCACCGAGCTGCTCTCGTTCAGGAAGACCATCCCGTAGACCGCGGTTCCGGCCGCGCCGATGCCCGTCCACACCGCGTAGGCGGGGCCGACCGGCAGGCTCTTCAGGGAGAGCGTGAGCAGGCCGAAGCTGCCGAGGGCGAACACGCAGAAGCTGATGGTGGGCCAGAGCTTGGTGAAGCCCTCGCTGAGCTTGAGGTTGATCGCGAAGCCGGTCTCCAGGAAACCGGCCAGGACCACCAGGGCCCATGCCATCGCGTGCCCTCCCTGTCGATCGGCGGGCCGGACCGTATCCGGCCCGACCTTCCTATGATCGCCAGGCGGGAGCGCTCCGACACCTCGAACGGGCCACCAAGCTCAGTCGAGTTCGCCCTCCTTGCTGGCCAGCAGACGGCGCAGCGAGTAGAGCCGGGCGGCCTCGGCGTGGCCGCCCTCGACCCAGGCGTCCAGCGCGCAGTCCGGCTCGTCGTGGCTGCACGCGCGCGGGCAGTCGACGGTGCCGGGCTCCAGGTCGGGGAAGGCGTGGATGACCCGGGACGGGTCGATGTGCGAGAGGCCGAAGGAGCGGAAACCGGGGGTGTCGATCACCCAGCCGGGGTCCAGCGCCTTCTTCGAGCCGGGCTTGGCGCCGGGCGGCGGGGGCAGCCGCAGCGCCAGGGCGGAGACAGTGGTGTGCCGGCCGCGGCCGGTGACCGCGTTGACGCGGCCGGTCTGCCGCTGGCGGTCCGGGACGAGCGCGTTGACCAGGGTGGTCTTGCCGACGCCGGAGTGGCCGATGAACACCGTGGAGCGCCCGCGCAGGTGCTCGCGCACGGCCTCGGCGCCGGTGGTCTCCAGCTCGTCGCGCCGGGTGACCACATAGGTGATGCCGAGCGAGGCATAGGAGTCCAGCAGGGTCGAGGCCGGGGCGAGGTCCGACTTGGTGAGCACCAGCAGCGGCTCCATGCCCGCGTCGTAGGCGGCCACCAGGCAGCGGTCGATCAGCCGGGGGCGCGGCTCCGGGTCGGCCAGCGCGATGACGATGGCCAGCTGCTCGGCGTTGGCGACCACGATCCGCTCGTACGGGTCGTCGTCGTCCGCGGTGCGCCGCAGCACCGAGCTGCGCTCCTCGACCCGGACGATCCGGGCGAGGGTGTCGGCGTCCCCGGAGAGGTCGCCGACCAGGTTGACCACGTCGCCGACGACGACGCCCTTGCGGCCCAGCTCGCGGGCCTTCATGGCGACGACCTCGCGCTCCTGCTTCGTCCCCGGGTCGATCAGGCAGGTGATCCGGCCGCGGTCGACGGTCAGCACCATCGCCTCGGCGGCGTCCTCGTGCTTGGGCCGGATCCTGGTCCGCGGCCGGGAGCCCCGGCGGGCGGGGCGGTTGCGGATGTCGTCCTCGTCGGCGTCCTTGCCGTAGCGGCGCATGTGCTCAGTCTCCGCTCAGACGCCCGCCGTCGCTTCGCCGAGCAACTCGGCCCACATCCCGGGGAAGTCGGGCAGGGTCTTGGCGGTGGTGGCCACGTTCTCGACCTCGACGCCGGGGACGGCGAGGCCGAGGACGGCGGCGGCGGTGGCGAGCCGGTGGTCCTCGTAGGTGTGGAAGATGCCGCCGCGCAGCGGGCGCGGGCGGATGCGCAGGCCGTCCTCGGTCTCGGTGACGTCGCCGCCGAGGTCGTTGATCTCCTTGGCGAGCGCGGCGAGCCGGTCGGTCTCGTGCAGGCGCAGGTGGGCGATGCCGTACAGGTGGGACTCGGAGTCGGCGAGCGCGGCGACGGCGGCGATCACCGGGGTGAGCTCGCCGACGTCGTGGAGGTCGGCCTCGATGCCGTGGACGCGGCCGGTGCCGGTGAACTGGAGGCCCTCGTCGGTGAACTCGCAGGCGCCGCCCATCCGGGTGTAGATCTCGCGCAGCTGGTCGCCGGGCTGGGTGGTGTGCTTGGGCCAGTCCCGAACGGTGACCCGGCCGCCGGTGACCAGCGCGGCGGCGAAGAACGGCGCGGCGTTGGAGAGGTCCGGCTCGACCACCAGGTCGCGGCCGATCAGGGCGCCGGGGGTGACCCGCCAGACGTCCTTCTCACCGCCGTCCTCGGGGGCGTCGACCTGGGCGCCGGCCAGTCGCAGCATCTCCACCGTCATCCGGATGTGCGGCAGCGACGGGACCGGGCCGCCGACGTGGCGGACCTCGATGCCGTGGTTGTAGCGGGCGCCGGAGAGCAGCAGGGCGGAGACGAACTGGGACGAGGAGGAGGCGTCCAGCTCGACCGGGCCGCCGTCCAGCGAGCCGGTGCCGTGCACGGTGAGCGGGAAGGCGCCGCGGCCGCCGTCCTCGATCCGGGCACCGAGCGCGCGCAGGGCGTTGATCACGCCGTGCTGGGGGCGCTCGTAGCAGCGCGGGTCGCCGTCGAAGTGCACCGGGCCGTCGGCGAGGACGGCCAGCGGGGGCAGGAAGCGCATCACGGTGCCGGCGTTGCCGACGTCGACCGAGGCCGGGCCGTGCAGCACGGGGGTGGGGATGACCCGCCAGGCCTCGCCGCCGCCGATGCCGCCGGAGTCGTTGTTGACCTTCTCCTCGATGGTGACCCCGAGGGCGCGCAGGCCGTCGGCCATCAGCTGGGAGTCGCGGCTGCGCAGCGGGCGGCGCACCCAGCCCGGCCCGTCGGCGAGTGCCGCCAGCACCAGGGCCCGGTTGGTGACCGACTTGGAGCCGGGGATGGTGACGGTGGCGTCGACGGGGCTGGTCGCGACGGGGGCGGGCCACAGGGTCTCGGTCATGGGGCAAGTCTAGGGGCCGTACCGGAACAGTCTCGGCGCCCGCACTACGACAGCGGCTGGAGCAGCCAGGCGGCGCCGAGGCCGAGGCAGGCGAGGGCGACGAGCAGGAAGACGGTGACCCAGGCGAGGGCGGGGACGTGGGTGAGCCGGGCCAGCTGGTCGGCGTCGGAGTCGCGGGCCCAGCCGATCCGGCGCTGGTGCTGGAGCTCCAGGACGGGGCGCACGGCGCCGAAGAGCAGGAACCAGCAGCCGAGGTAGGCGAAGCCGGCCTGGACCTGGGCGCTGCCGAACCAGGAGACCAGGAAGAAGGCGCCGCCGGCGAGCAGCACGGTGAGGAAGCCGTAGGCGTTGCGGATGCGCACGAGCAGGGCGAGCAGCAGCAGGACCGCCAGCCAGAGCAGCAGGGTGATCCGGTCGGCGGCGAGCAGGGCGGCGCAGCCGAGGCCGAGCAGGGCGGGGGCGGTGTAGCCGGCGAAGGCGGTGAGGACCATGCCGGGGCCGGTGGGGCGGCCGTAGGAGAGGGTGAGGCCGGAGGTGTCGGAGTGCAGCCTGATGCCGGCCAGTTTGCGGCCGGTGACCAGGGCGGTCAGGCCGTGGCCGCCTTCGTGGGCGATGGTCACGGCGTTGCGGGCGACGTGCCAGAGCGGGCGGGCGAGGACGGTGAGCAGGGCGGCGGCGCCGGTGGCCAGGACCAGCCAGCCGGGTGGGGCGGTCTGGGTGCCGGTGACCTGGCTCCACAGGTCGGCGAGGGTCTGGTCGTTCGTGTTCATCGGTGTCTCGTTGCCTCCGTCCGGCGGGCCGGGCCTTGTGCGTTGGGCCGTTCGGGTCAGCCTCGCACGGGGGACGGTCGGTCGGGGGCGGGTGGTTGCGGCGCGGGGACGGAGAGGTCCTGAGGGCGGGCGGCATGGCAAGCTGGCCCGCATGTGCGGTCGGTTCGCAGCCAGCAGCAAGCCCGAGGACCTCGTCGAGCTGTTCGACGTGGAGCACTGGGAGCCCGCGGAGACCCTCGCGCCGAACTGGAACGTGGCGCCGACCGACAGCGCCTTCGTGGTGCTGGAGCGGCTGGCGAAGGAGCGGCCGGCGCGGGCGGTGCGTCAGCTGCGGGTGCTGCGCTGGGGGTTGGTGCCGCCGTGGTCGGACTCCGCCGAGACGGCGGTGAAGATGATCAACGCCCGGTCGGACACGGTGCACGAGAAGCCCTCGTACCGGCAGGCCTTCGCGGCGCGCCGGTGCGTCCTGCCGGTGGACGGCTACTACGAGTGGCAGACGGTGCCGGGGGAGCGGGGCAGGGCGCGCAAGAAGCCGTACTTCGTCTCCCGGGCGGACGGCGCGCCGCTGGCGCTGGCCGGGCTGTACGAGTTCTGGCGCGACCGGGCGGTGCCGCCGGGGCATCCGCGGGCCTGGCTGGTGACGTTCACGGTCGTCACGACGGACGCCGAGGAGGCGCTGGCGCCGATCCACGAGCGGATGCCGCTGTTCCTGGACCGGGCGGACTGGGACGAGTGGCTGGATCCGCGGCTGACCGAACCGGAGGGGCTGCGCCGACTGCTGATACCCCCGCCGCCGGGGGCGCTGGTGGCGACGCCGGTGGATCCGGCGGTCGGCAGCATCCGCAACAACGGGCCGGAGCTCAAGGAGCCGTGGGTCGAGCCCGTGACCACCCTGTTCTGATCCGAACCTTCCTGGAGTCATCGAGATGAGCACCACCGAAGCGGTCCCCACCGAGGCGGGCGAGGCCCGGATCACCTACCACCGGGCCGCCGAGCCGAGGGCGGTGCTGGCGCTCGGGCACGGGGCCGGCGGCGGGATCGGGGCGCGGGACCTGGTGGCGCTGGCCGGGAAGCTTCCGGACCGGGGGATCACCGTGGCGCTGGTCGAGCAGCCGTGGCGGGTGGCGGGCAAGAAGCTGGGCCCGGCGCCGAAGACCCTGGACCTGGGCTGGCGGCCGGTGGCCGGGCTGCTGGCCGGGCAGGGGCTGCCGCTGGTGGTGGGCGGGCGCAGCGCCGGGGCGCGGGTGGCCTGCCGGACGGGTGCGGCGAGCGGGGCGGTGGGGGTGGTGGCGCTGGCGTTCCCGCTGCACCCGCCGGGCAGGCCGGAGAAGAGCCGGGCGCAGGAGCTGCTGGGGTCGGGGCTGCCGACGCTGGTGGTGCAGGGCCCGGCGGATCCGTTCGGCGGGCCGGGGGAGTTCCCGGAGCTGCCGCCGGGGCACGAGCTGGTGGCGCTGCCGTACGGCAACCACGGTTTCGAGGTGCCGAAGCGGGCGTCGGTGGGGCAGGAGGAGGTGCTGGAGCTGATCTGCGCCGCGGTGGGGGACTGGGTGCTGGGGCTGGTGTGAGGCCGGGGGCGGGTCGTTCCGCTCGTCGTGGGCCTGTGGGCGCACGGTGTTCTGGCCCGTGAGCGCACTCGTGCACTCGTGCGAGTGAATGGTGCGGGCGGGCGGGAATGCGCGGGGGGTACCGGTGGTTGTCCTCTCCGTCAGCACGAGTACCGGTGAGAGGCAGGGCAGATGGGTTCGATCGCGTGCCCGGAACGGCCTGAGGAGCGCGAGGCCGCCATGGCGTTCGCCCCCTCCTGGTCGGATTGGCTCGACGCGGGCGAGAAGCCCGTCAGCCCGATATCCTCCATTTCTGGGCGGCCCGCCGTGGGCCGTACCCGTCATGCCGAGGAGGTGGGTCCGGTCGTCGGGACCGAGCACGAGGCCGATCCGGGCCGTGGCCCGGGCGAGGCCCTGCCTGCGGGCGAGGCGCTCACCGGTGAGGAGCTGGCCGAGGCGATCGGTGAGGACACCTACCGGGTGTCGGCGGAGGAGAGCGAGGAGGCCCGGCGGGAGCGCTTCGAGCGCGACGCCCTGGGCTACCTGGATCCGATGTACTCGGCGGCGCTGCGCATGACGCGCAACCCGGCCGACGCGGAGGACCTGCTCCAGGAGGCGTTCGCGAAGGCGTACGCGTCGTTCCACCAGTTCCGCGAGGGGACGAACCTCAAGGCCTGGCTGTACCGCATCCTCACCAACACGTTCATCAACTCGTACCGCAAGAAGCAGCGGGAGCCCCAGCGCACCGCGGCGGAGGAGATCGAGGACTGGCAGCTGGCGCGGGCCGAGTCGCACATGTCGACGGGTCTGCGTTCGGCCGAGACCCAGGCGCTCGACCACCTTCCCGACAGCGATGTGAAGGACGCGCTCCAGGCGATCCCGGAGGAATTCCGGATCGCCGTGTATCTCGCGGACGTAGAAGGCTTTGCGTACAAGGAGATCGCGGACATCATGGGTACTCCCATCGGTACGGTGATGTCCCGACTGCACCGCGGCCGCCGTCAGCTGCGCGGCATGCTGGAGGATTACGCCCGTGAGCGCGGGCTCGTCCCGGCCGGCAGCGGGGCAGGGCAGGAAGCGAAGGGCTCGGGCTCATGAGCTGCGGCGATCCGCACGAAACCGAGTGTGGCGAGGTCCTCGACCACCTCTATGAATTCCTCGACAACGAGATGCCCGAAGGTGACTGCGCAAAGTTGCGGGTCCACTTCGACGAGTGTTCGCCATGTTTGAAGCAGTACGGGCTGGAGCAGGCGATCAAGGCGCTGATCAAGCGTTCCTGCGGCTGCGACGACACCCCGGCGGACCTGCGCGGCAAGGTGCTGGCCAGGATCGACTCGATCCGGGCCGGGCAGCGCTCGGGCGAGCAGGTGGTGGTCTCGGTGGAGACGACGGTCGAGGTGCACGCCGAGTCGGCGCGTCCGGCGCCCAAGCTGGGCGGGGCCGCCGGGCAGGCTCCGGCGGAGCGCCCGGGTGCGCCGGTCGAGGCCGGAGCTCAGGCGGAGTGACGGACCGTCGGGCGAACGCCCGTACGGTGGCCGAGTCGGTGGTCGACCGCTCGGCGTGATGGCCCGTCGGCCCGCCGGCGAGGGCGGGCCGACGGTTCGGGCAAGGAGGGCGGTGGCCCCGGGAGTGTGCGCTCCCGGGGCCGCTCCCGTTCTGCTCATGTGCGCCCTCACTCGTTCGAGTGGGTTGACGGTGCGCCAACTGCGCCATTGCGCCATCATGCGTCCCCACGCCCGGGTCGCGTCCTATTCTCCTGACGGACACTCACCGTCGGTCCTTCCGACGTGTCGAGGCAACACCGGGTCCGTACGGCGGGGAGGTCGAGATCGCTACCGACTGTGGAGGCCCGGCCCTGCCGCGCGGGGCGGTGCGCTACCTGGTGGCCGTCCCGCTGATGGCGCTCTGCTGCCTGGTGCCGCTGCTGCCCGCCGCGGCCGCCTCCGGGGTGCCGCACTGGCTCGGCGCTCCGGTGGACTGGCCCAAGGTCGGGCTGCTGGCCTTCCTGCACGGCTGCTGGGAATCGCTCGCCCAAGGCCTGCCCACCCCCTGCCTGGTGCTGGTGCGCCGGCTGCTGGGCCGTCCGGCGCTGCCCGAGCGCGCGCCGGCCCGGTCCGGGTCAGGGGTGAACGCCTTCTTCCCGGTGCTGTTCGCCGGGGTGCTGATGCTCCCGCCGGCCGCCGCCGCCCTGGTCGCCGCCCCGGCCGCGCTGCTCGGCGGCCCGAGCGGGCGCGGCAGCCGCCCGCGGCAGCTGTTCAACGGCTCCCAGCTCGCGCTGTGCGCCTTCGCCTCCTCGGTCGCCTTCCACCTGCTGTGCGGCCCGCAGCTGCTGCTCGGCTCCCGCTTCCCGGCCGCGCTGCTGCCCTCCTTCGCCGCCGTCGCCGTGTTCTGCCTGGTCAACGGGGCGGTGGTGGGCGCCATGCTGATGCTCACCGAGGGTCGGCGCCCCGGGGTGCTGCTGCGCGGGGCCCACTCGGTGTGCGGGCTGCCGGTGCTGGTGCACGCGGCCGGCGGGCTGATGGTCGCGGTGCTCTGGCAGGGCCCGTACGGCGCGTTCGCGGCGCTGCTGGCGCTGCTGCCGCTGTCCATCTCCGCCTGGGTGTTCGCCCAGGGGCAGCGTGAGCGGGACGCCCACCAGGCCACCGTGCAGTCACTGGTGCAGGCCGTGGAGATCAAGGACTCCTACACCCGGGGCCACAGCGAACGGGTCGGCCGGGCCTCGGTGCTGATCGCCACTCAGCTCGGCATGGAGGCGGAGCGGCTGCGCACCCTGCGCTTCGCCGGCATCCTGCACGACGTCGGCAAGCTCGGCGTGGCCACCGAATTGCTCCGCAGAAACGGTCCCTTGACCGAGGCGGAGCGCCGCGAGGTGGAGATCCACCCGGTGTACGGGTACGAGCTGGTCCGCGGGATCGACTTCCTGCGCGAGGCGCACGCCGGGATCCTGCACCACCACGAGCGGATGGACGGCCGGGGCTACCCGAGCGGGCTGACCGGCGACCGGATCCCCGAGTTCGCCCGGATCATCTCGGTCGCCGACGCCTTCGACTCTATGACCTCCACCCGCTCCTACCGGCGCGGGCGGCCGGTCGGCGAGGCGGTGGCCGAGCTGGAGCGCTGCTCGGGCAGCCAGTTCGACCCGGTGATGGTGCGGGCGCTGATCGCCGCGCTGGCCGAGCACGACTGGCAGCCGGTGGTGCACTCCGAGGACGCCATCCAGGCGGTGCCGGACATCCCGCTCGGGGTGCCCGAGCCGGTCCGGGCGGCGCCGGGCCGGGTGCCGCCCCAGGGCGGGAGCGCCGCCGAGGCCGGGCAGCCGTGAGAGCCCCCGGGCGCGCGGTCTTCGTGCGGACGGCTGCCGGGCGTGCCGCCTCGGGGCGTGCCGCCTCGGGGCGTACGGCCGCAGGGCGCACCGCCCGCGTGGTGCGCGCGGCCGCCGCCGCGTTGCTGGCGCTCGCGCTGGGCGCGGTCACGGTGCGCGGCCTCCCGGAGCCCGGGGTCGCGCTGGCGTTCACCGCGCTGATCGCGCTCGGCGAGTGCGTACGGATCACCCTTCCGGGGGATCGGGAGCAGGCGCCCATCGGCGCGGCCGGCGCGTTGGCGTACGCCCTGCTCGGGCCGCTGCGCGGGGTGCCGACCGCGCACGGCACGCTCCAGGTGGTCGCGGTGACCGGGGTCGGCCTGCTGCTGGGCCGGCTGGCCTGCCTCGTCCTGCCGTGCCGGGTGCTGCCGGGCGCCCCCGCCGAGCGGACGCACCGTCGCCCGCCGTGGGCCGACCCGGCCCACCTCGACGGCGCCGCCCGCCGGCTGCTGGCCGTGGGCTTCGCCGCCGCCGTCTTCCAGCCGCTCTACAACGGCGGCGCGGTCGACCGCTTCTCCCCGCAGGGCCCCGGGTACGGGGCGTTCCTGACCGCCGTCGCCGCGCTGGCCGCGCTCTGCGACGCCACCCTGGCGGCGCTGCTGCGCCGCTCCGGTGGCGGGCCGCGCTTCCCGGCCGCGCTGGAGGACGAGCTGCGCTCGCTGTTCGGCATCGGTTCGGCGATCGTCGCCACCGGGATGCTGGTCAGCCTCGCGGCCGGCGAGGTCGGGCTGTGGGCACTGCCGCTGTTCTGCGCCCCGCTGCTGCTCGCCCAGGTGTCCTTCCGGCGCGCGGCGGCCGTGCGGGCCACCACCCGGCAGACCATCGCCAGCCTCGCCCGGGCCACCGAGGTGGCCGGCTACACCCCGAACGGGCACGCGCGCCGGGTCGCGGACACGGCGTGCGCGCTGGGGCGCGAGCTGGGTCTGGGCACCCGCGAGCTCGCCCTGTTGGAGTACGCCGCCCTGATGCACGACGTCGGCCAGCTGTCCCTGGTGGAGCCGGTGCCGGACGGCGCCACCGCGCTGCTGCCCGGCACCGAGCAGCGGCGGATCGCCCGGCTGGGCAGCGAGGTGATCAGCCGCACCGGGGTGCCCCGGCAGGTCGCCGAGCAGGTCGCCCGGCTGGCCGACCCGATCGCCGCCCCCGCCCCCGGCGAAGGCCCGGTGCCGCTCGCGTCCCGGATCATCCGGGTCGCCAACGCCCACGACGACCTGCTCACGGCGGCCCGCGGCCGGGGCGTCGGCGAGGCCGTCGGGCGGCTGGAGGCCCTGGAAGTGCTGCGGCTGGGCCGCGGCCGGGTCTACGACACCCGCGTGGTGGACGCCCTGGCCCGGCTGCGCGGACAGGCCCGCGGCTGAGCGGCCGGCATGCCCCGAGGGCCCGGGGGGACCGGCTCGCGGCCGTCAGGGGTTGAGCGGGCGCGATCGGGCGGGCAGGCTGGGGAGGGGCGGGCCCCAACCTCGACGGTGGGGAGCGCGGGCGGGGGCGGGCGTGGTTGGATGCGGTCGTAGCGTGGAACACCGACCCGGGGCACCGGGCTCCGTACGCCGTCCGAGGCGGACGGGCACGGTGGCACGGGACTTGAGCGGACGACGACGGCAGGGACGAACGTGAGGATCTTCCACCGGGCACGGCACCGGCCGTCCGCCACCTGGCGACAGACGACCGACCGGGCCTTCACGCTGATCGGCGACGGCCGCTACGAGGACGCCGGCGCGCTGCTGGTGATGGCCGCCGACCTGGAGCCCTGGCTCTCCGACTCCTGGTTCAACCTCGCCCTGCTGCACAAGTTCCGCCGGGACTGGGAGCAGGCCCGCTCGGCCGGCCTGCGCGCCGTCGCCCTGCTGGACCGCGAGCACGGCGCCCCGGACTGGTGGAACCTCGGCATCACCGCCACCGCCCTCCAGGACTGGCCGCTGGCCCGCCGAGCCTGGCAGGCGTACGGGCTGAAGCTGCCCGGCGGCCCCGGCGTCCAGCAGGAGGGCCCGGTCAGCCTGGACCTCGGCACCACCCCGGTGCGGCTCTCCCCGGACGGCGAGTCCGAGGTGGTCTGGGGCCGCCGGCTGGACCCGGCCCGGATCGAGGTGCTGTCCATCCCGCTGCCCTCCTCCGGCCGGCGCTGGGGCGAGGTGGTGCTGCACGACGGCGCCCCGCACGGCGAACGGGTCACCGACGGCGTCGCCTACCCGGTGTTCGACGAGATCGAGTTGTGGGCGCCCTCCCCGGTGCCGACCTACGTGGTGCTGCTCCAGGCCGCCACCGCCGGGGACCGGGACGCCCTGGAGCGCCTGGTCGCCGACGCCGGCTACGCCGCCGAGGACTGGACCTCCTCGGTGCGGCTGCTGTGCCGCGCCTGCTCGGAGAGCCGGATGGCCTCCGACGACGGCGTCGCCGCCCACCACGACCCGCACGACGACGGCGACGCCGCCCACCCCGGGCACCTCAGCCACCTCAGCCAGGGCGGCGCGGCCGGGATGTCCTGGCTGGTCGAACGCGAGTGCGGGATCGCCGCCCCGGCCCACCTGGTGCGCACCCTGCTGGACCGCTGGGTCGTGGGCGCCCCGGGAACCCGGGCTTACCGGGACCTCGAAGAAGTCTGCTGAGTACCCTGGTGAGGTAAACGAACAGACCTACGTACGGAAGCGGAAGACATGGCGGAGCAGGCCGAGCAGCACGAGCACGAGCACGACGTGGAGGGGACGGCGCCCGAGACGCCCGTGAAGGTGATCGGTGAGGAGCCCGACCTCTCCAAGGGCACCGCCCGCCCGATCACCGTCGTCGGCAACCCGGTGCTGCACCGCGAGGTCAAGGACGTCACCGCGTTCGACGGCGAGCTGTCCGCGCTGATCGACGACATGTTCCAGTCGATGTACGCCGCCGAGGGCGTCGGCCTCGCCGCCAACCAGATCGGCGTCGACCTCAAGGTCTTCGTCTACGACTGCCCGGACGACGAGGGCGTGCGCCACATCGGCCACGTGATCAACCCGGTGCTGGAGGAGTTCCCGAAGGACCGCAAGCGGGTCCTCGACGACGGCAACGAGGGCTGCCTCTCCGTCCCCACCGCCTACGCCGAGCTGCCCCGCCCGGACTACGCCGCGGTCACCGGCGTCGACAAGGACGGCAAGGCGATCCGCGTCGAGGGCACCGGCTTCTTCGCCCGCTGCCTCCTGCACGAGACCGACCACCTCTACGGCTTCCTGTACATCGACAAGCTGTCCAAGCGGGACCGCAAGGACGCCCTGCGGCAGATGGCCGAGGGCACCCCGAAGTACGCGACGGTGCCGAACGCGTAACGCCCGACGGCGTGTTGGGGGCCGGTCCGGGGGACTCCCGGGCCGGCCCCCGCGTTTTCGCGTCCCCGGGTATCCACCGGGTGTCCGCCGCGCGTCGGGTGGTCCCCCCCGGCCGTCGACGCGGGCACCGAGGCCGTCGTGTCCGGTATCTGCCATATCGTTCCCCCTGTCCGCCGCCCCGTGTAGTTCGCCGAACTGGAGCGTTCCGTCCGTGTCCTCGCCCGCCGCCCCGTCCCCGCGCCCCGTCCGCGTGCTGCTGGTGGAGGACGACGACCTGATGCGCCGCTCCTTCACCGTCGCGCTGGAACGCTACGGCTACGGGATGCGCGCCGCCGCGGACGGGCTCACCGGCCTGGAACTGTTCCGCGACGAACCGTTCGACCTGCTGATCCTGGACGTGATGCTGCCCGGCCTGGACGGGATCGGCCTGTGCCGCAGGGTCCGGGAGAGCAGCCTGGTGCCGGTGCTGATGATGTCCGCCCGCGGTGACGGCCTGGACGTCGTCGCCGGGCTGGAGGCCGGGGCCGACGACTACGTGGTCAAGCCGGTGGACACCAATGTGCTGGTGGCGCGGATCCGCTCGCTGCTGCGGCGGGCGACGTACGCCTCCGCTCCCGCGCCCGGGGCCGCCCCCGAGACGGAGGCCCTGGTGTTCGGGGACCTGGCCGTCGACCCCGTCGGCCTGGAGGTGACCGTCGGCGGCGAGCCGGTGGCGCTGACGCCGACCGAGCTGAAACTGCTGCTGGAGTTCGCCGCCCACCCCGGGGTGGTGCTGGAGCGGCACACCCTGCTGCGCACCGTCTGGGAGTACGGCTGGGACGGCGACAGTCGGGTCGTCGACCTGTGCGTGCAGCGGCTGCGCCGCAAGCTCGGCCGGGAGCGGATCGAGACGGTCCGCGGCTTCGGCTACAAGCTCAGGCGTTGAGCGCGGTGCGGGTCCGGATGCCGCGCGGGGTCTCGCTGCGCTGGAAGATCGCCGCGCTGGCCGCCGCCACCGCCTGCCTGGTCGCGGTGGCGGTCGGCGTGCTGGTGCACCTGTGGACCGCCCAGGACATCCGCGGCCGGGCCGAGGCCAGGGCCTTCAACGCCGTGTACGCGGCCATGGACGTCCACCGGCGCACCGGAGCACTGGTCGACGGCGCCGAGCTGGACCCGCCCGACCTGCCCGCCGAACTGCGGCACCTGCCCGACGACCGGCGGCACACCGCCTACGACGGGCGCGTCCGGGGGAACTTCGGACCGTCCTACTGGGCCGCCCAGCGCACCGGCGGGACGGGCAGCCCGGTGCTGGCCGTCCAGGTCAACATGGCGCCCGAGCTGTCCCACCTGCCCCGGCTGGACGCGGCGATGGCGGTGGCCTCGCTGGTCGCGCTCGCGGTGGCCCTGCCGCTCGCCGGGTACGGGGCCGGGCTGCTCGCCCGCCGACTGCGCAGGGTCGCCGAGACCGCCGGCCGGATCTCCGCCGGGGACCTCGATGCCCGGACCGGCCCCACCAAGGGCGGCGACGAGGTCGCCGAGATCGCGGCGACGGTGGACGCGATGGCCGACAGCCTCGGCCGACGGCTGCGCACCGAGCGGCAGTTCACCGCGGACGTGGCGCACGAGCTGCGCACGCCCGTCGGCGGGCTGCTGGCCGCCACCGACCTGCTGCCGGCCGGGGAGACCGAGGACCTGATCCGGGCCCGGGTGCGGGACCTGCGGGGACTGGTCGAGGACCTCCTGGAGGTCTCCCGGCTGGACGCCGGGGCGGAGCAGCCGGTGCCGGTGCGGGTGCCGCTGGGAGAGGTCGTCCGGGAGGCGGTGGCGCGCACCGGGGCCGGGTCCGGTGCCGAGGCCGTGGCCGACGTCGTGATCGCCGGGGAGCCGGCGTCGGTGGAGACCGACCCGCGGCGGCTGGAGCGGATCGTCGCCAACCTCGTCCTCAACGCCCACCGGCACGGCGCCGCCCCGGTGCTGGTCACCGTCGAGGGCCGGACGGTCGTCGTGCGCGACCACGGCCCCGGCTTCCCCGACGAGCTGCTGCGCCACGGGCCGCGCCGCTTCCACACCGGCGCCGCCGAGCGCGGCACGGGCCACGGGCTGGGGCTGACCATCGCGCTCGGGCAGGCCCGGCTGCTCGGCGCCGACCTGCGGTTCGCCAACGCGCCGGACGGCGGCGCGGTGGCCACGCTGCGGCTGCCGGACGCACCGGACCGCTACGGAACCGCTGCCGAGCGGAGCGGGGACTGATACACGGCGGCACGGGGCCCCGATACGTGGCTCGGACACCATCCGGAGTGAACCGACCCGCACCTCGGACAGGAGCCCTCCCCGTGACCGTCAACGCCCTTGCCCCGTACGTGACACCGGGGATCGCCGCCGCCACCTCCGACCTGACCAAGGTCTACGGCAGCGGCGAGACCCGGGTCACCGCCCTGGACGGGGTCAGCGTCATCTTCCGGGAGGGCGAGTTCACCGCGATCATGGGCCCGTCCGGCTGCGGCAAGTCCACCCTGCTGCACTGCGCGGCCGGGCTGGACGCCCCCACCTCGGGTTCCGTCCGGATCGGGACGACGGAACTGGGCGGCCTCGGGGACCGGCAGCTCACCCAACTGCGGCGCGACCGGGTGGGGTTCATCTTCCAGGCGTTCAACCTGCTGCCCACGCTGACCGCGCTGGAGAACATCACGCTCCCGCTGTCGCTGGCGGGCCGCAGGCCGGACCGGGAGTGGCTGGACCGGGTGGTGGCGATGGTCGGGCTCTCCGATCGGCTCGGCCACCGCCCGGCCGAGCTGTCCGGCGGGCAGCAGCAGCGTGTCGCGGTCGCCCGGGCGCTGGTGGCCCGCCCCGCGATCGTGTTCGGCGACGAGCCGACCGGCAATCTCGACTCCCGGGCCGGCGCCGAGGTGCTCGGCTTCCTGCGGGACTCCGTACGGGAGTTGGGGCAGACGGTGGTCATGGTCACCCACGACCCGGTGGCCGCCGGGTACGCGGACCGGGTGCTGTTCCTGGCCGACGGGCGGCTGGTCGACGAGATGGCGAACCCGACGCCGGACCGGGTGCTGGACGTCATGCGGCGCTTCTCCGGGGGGAGCCCCCAGAGCCCCGCCGTCGCCGGCTGAAGCCTCGCGCCCCCTCCTACTGATCGAAAGCTGCTCATGCTGACCACAGCCTTGCGCAACGTGCTGGCGCACAAGGCGCGCCTGCTGATGACCGTCCTCGCGGTCTGCCTCGGTGTCGCGTTCGTCTCCGGCACCCTCGTCTTCGCCGACTCCACCGCCGCCGCCCAACGGGCCGCCGCGTCAAGGAACTTCGCCGACATCGCGGTCACCGTCACGGGTCAGGAGCCCGAGGACCTGACGGACGCCCTGGCGCGCAGGATCGCGGACGTGCCCGGCGTCGCGGCGGTGCGGCCGACGGCGGACGGCAGCGCCACCCTGAACGCGGCGGACGGCAAGCCGCTGCGGGTCAAGCGCGGGGCGAACCTCGCGGGCGCGTACGAGTCCGGGCACCACCCGTTGGTGGAGGGCCGGGCCCCGGCCGGTGCCGAGGAGATCGCCGTCGACCGGGGTACGGCGGACGCCGGCCGCTACCGGCTGGGCGACACCGTCACGCTGGCCACGGACGGCCCGGTGCTCACCGCGCGCCTGGTCGGGATCGTCACCACCGAGGACACCCGGGTGACGTCCAGTGGCACCCTCACCCTGTTCGACCGGGCCACCGCGCAGCGGCTGTTCGCGCAGCCGGGGGCGTACACCGGCATCGACGTCGTCGCCGCGCCCGGTGTCGGCCAGTACGAGCTGGCGCAGCGGATCACGGCCGTGCTCCCGGCCGATCGTGTCACGGCCACCACCGGGCTGGCGCAGGCCGAGCAACAGGCCATCTACGTCAAGACGTTGACCCGCGGCTACCAGAAGATGCCGCTGGTCTTCGCGGGGGTGTCGCTGTTCATCGGATCGTTCCTGGTGGTCAACACCTTCACCATGCTGGTCGCCCGCCGCGGCCGGGAGATCGCGCTGCTGCGGGCGGTGGGGGCGACCCGGCGCCAGGTGGTGCGCTCGCTGCTGGTTGAGGCGGTGCTGGTCGGGCTGGTGGCGTCGGCGGCCGGGTTCGCGCTCGGCCTCGGCATCGCGTCCGTGCTGCCCGAGCTGCTGAGCACCGACGGCGGCCGGCTGCCGACCGGCCCGCTGGAGATCGGAGGCCGGTCGGTCGTGGCGGCGCTGTTCGTCGGGGTGGGGGTGACGGTGCTCGCCGCCTGGCTGCCGTCGCGCCGGGCCGCGCGGATCGCGCCCATCGAGGCGCTGCGGGCGGCCGCGGGGCCGGAGGGGCGCTCCTGGCTGCGGCCCGTCGTCGGTACCGTCCTGCTGCTGCTCGGCGTCGGCCTGCTGATCGCGCTCGAAGGCTCGGCGAAGGACGCCTCGGAGAAGAACCTGCGCAGCGCGATGCTCGGCTGCGCGGCCCTGGTCGTCGGCCTGATCGTGCTGGCGCCCGCGCTGGCCTGCCCGGCGATCCGGGCGGCCGGCTCGCTCACCCGCCGCTTCGGCGCCACCGGACAGCTCGCCCAGCGCAACGCCCTGCGCGACCCACGCCGCACCGCCGCCACCGCCACCACCCTGCTGATCAGCACGGCGCTGGTCAGCGGGCTCGCCACCATCGGCGCCTCCACCGGGCAGGCCCTGGACCGGCAGGCGGCGGACGGGCTCGGCGCCGACTACGTGATCGGCACCGACAGCCCGATGACCGTCATCGACCCGGCGGCCGTGCAGCGGGTGGCCGGCGCTCCCGGGGTGCGGTCGGTGACCGCGATCGCGGACTCCACGGCGCTCATCGGGGGCCGGGTCCGCGAGATCGCCGGCGTCGACCCGGCCTCCGTCGGCCAGGCCCTGAAGCTCGACTTCGTCAGCGGCTCGCTCAAGGACCTCGGGCCCGGCCGGATCGCCCTCGCCGACAGCATCGCCGAGGAGAACGGGGTGAGCGCGGGCAGCCGGGTCGACGTCCGGATGGGCCGGGGTGAGGAGTCCACCCCGTACACCGTGGTGGGCGTCTACCGGGACAACCCCACCGCCGGCAGCGTGCTCGGCGACCGCGCCGAGGTGCAGCGCAACAGCTACCGGCCCGGCTCCGTCCAGCGGATCCTGGTGCAGGGCGACGGCGCGACCGGGGACGGGCTGCGCTCGGCGGTGGGCGACAATCCGCTGCTCAAGGTGCAGGACCGGGCCGAGCTGGTGCGCGAGGCCTCCGGGGTCATGGGCAGCCTGCTGACGCTGATGTACGGGCTGCTCGCGATCGGCGGGGTGATCGCCGCGCTGGGGATCGTGAACACCCTGGCCATGTCGGTCGCCGAGCGGACCCGGGAGATCGGGATGCTGCGCGCCATCGGGCTGGACCGGCCCGGCATCCGTCGGATGATCCGCCTGGAGGCGGTGGTGGTCGCCGCGTTCGGCACCCTGCTGGGCCTGGCCGGCGGCCTGTTCGGCGCCTGGGCCGTCGGCGCGCTCGCGGGCGGCGCGATGGAGGGGTACACGCTGGCGCTGCCCTGGGGGACGCTGGCACTGGTGTGCCTGGGTTCGCTGGCGGTCGGCGTCCTCGCGGCGGCGCTCCCGGCCCGCCGGGCGGCGGCGCTGAGCCCGCTGGAGGCCGTCGCTCAGGGGTGAGGCCGCGGTTCGGACGGCGGGGCCGGTGCGGATCACCCGCACCGGCCCCGCTGTTCAGGCGAGAGCGGCCCAGGACTGGGAGTTCGAGTCGCTCGACGTGTTGACGGTCACGAGGGCGCCCAGGGCGGTGCTCGTCCGGTCGAGGGCGAGGCCGGTCTGCGGGTTGACGAGCTTGAGGGTGCCGTTGGCCTTGGTCACCTTCCACTTCTGGTAGGCGTTGGACGGGTCGTAGACCTTGACGGTGACGGTGCCGCCGACGCCGGTGGGGGCGGTGAGGGTCAGCGGCTGGGCGCAGCCGTCGGAGACCCGGACGGTGCCGTCCGCGTTCGCGTCGAGCTTCCAGCGCTGCCAACCCTGGTTGGCACCGGCGGTGTTGAGGTCGACGTTCGCGCCGGTGACGTTGGCGCACCCGCCCATCCGGTCCAGCACCACGCCGCCGCCGTCGGTGAGGCTGCGGTACTTGCCGTCGCCGACGATGGTGGGCCCGTAGTCGATGGTGTGCGGGAGCAGCTTGGCGAGCGCCGTGCTGCCGGTGGCCAGGGGCGGATTCGCGGCCGGGCGGGTGGAGTTGAAGTAGGTGTTGAAGGTGAGCGGCTTCTGCGCGGCGATCGCGGCGATGGTTCCGCTCCAGTCGGTGTCGACGTTGCGCCACAGTTCGAGCAGGGAGCCGGCGACGTTGCCCTCGACCTGGTCGCCGACGCCCCAGTCGTTGCCGTAGACGAAATTGGTGTCGGACCCGTCGCCGAAGACGAACCGGGAGTCGCCGTACGCGTAGGCGGCGGAGGCGTCGGCGAAGCCCTCCGACCACGCGCACCCCTCGGGGATCGCGTACGAGATGTGGTGCGACTGGCAGTTGAGACTGCTCGACCACACTCCGTTGAGGAGGCGGTGCATGAGGAAGTGGCTGGCCTCGTGCAGGATGTAGTGCTCCGAGTCCGCGTCGATGCCCATGAGGTAGACGCTGTTCCGGCCGGTGTCGTACCACGAGCCGCTGGGGCCGTCCTGCCAGATGACCGTGAGCGGGGTGCAGTTGTAGCTGTCCGTTTCGTTGGCGGACCAGCAGTCGCTCTTGGGGTTCTGGCGCTTCCACCACAGGAGGTTGAGGGTGTCGAGGGTGTGCCAGGCGCGAACCGCGGAAGCCGGGGGCTTGGCCGTGCCGAGGTTCCTGTTGCCGGTGACGTTGGAGAGGGCCGGCAGGTCCAGGCTGTAGTACTGGCCGTTGCCGTCGAGGACCCGCCACAGGTTGCTGTACCAGCCCGCCGCCCAGACCTTCACCCACACGGTGCTCAGCGAGGTGGTCGTGGTGGGCGTGTAGCAGAGGTTGTAGCCGCCGTCATTGGCGTTGGTGATCGACCAGGAGTTGAGCGCGTGCGCGGTGTCGGTGCTCTTCTCCGCGCCCCACAACTCGATGATGGCGTTGCGCAGCGGCTTGGTGCGGGTGGGCTTGTTCGCCCCGTCCTCGGGGGACTGGTAGTCGTACTGGATCGTGCCGCTGATGCAGATCGGGCTCGCCGCCCGGGCGGCGGTGGCCGTGAGCGGGATGACGGCGATGGCAGCGAAGAGGGTCGCGGCCAGGGCGACGACCCGGAAGGGCAGTCGCGGTCGGATGGTCATGGAGATCCTCCCGATGGTGCCTTCGGTGAAGTGCGGTGGCCATGAACCTGGTTCGCGGCCGACCGACTCCGGATCGCCCTATGATCGGGCCGCCCTCACCTGCCCGGCAGAGCGTGCACCCGAGCGCGCGAAGATGCCTCCCAGCGCGCGCGGAGGCTCACGCTCCGGCCGGGCAGGGGATGTCCGGCCAGGTCCTGTTCGGGCAGGCGATCACGTAGTGGCCCGACCAACGGCTGTCGGAGACCCAGCGGGACCACACCACGTCGGAGGAGTCGGCCAGTTGGTCGAGCGCTTGCTGTCGGCGTGCCTCGGTTGGCAGCCGTGGTTCACCGCCGGGCGTGTGCTCCTCGTAGCGCTTCACCAGCCAGTCGGCTGCGTCGGCTGGTGCGGCCCAGGTGCCCCGGATCTGGGCTGGTGGCTTCAGGAGCCACCAGCCCGTCATCAGCGGTGGCAGCTCGGAGAGCCGGAACCCGCCGCCGTCGACCGGCCTCCGCTCGGACTCCTTCGCCAGGAGCCGGCCGTCACCGGTCCATTCGTAGCCGTGGAAGTGCAACTGCGCTGGTCCTTGGATGTGTTGGTGCCCCGGTCGCCCGCAGGAAGCTGCGGGCGACCGGGGTGGTTGGGGGACGTCAGACGGACAGGCCGAACCGCGCGGGGTCGATCCCGGAGCTGGTCAGCTCCTCGGTCGTGAACAGCAGCGGCTCCCGGTCGGGACGCTTGCTGTCGCCGAGGGCGAAGACGCCGTGCTTCACCAGCCCGAGGGTCACGCATGACTCGCCGTCGTCGCCCCCGCCCTGGTTGCCGCCGCACGCGCGGTTGAACCGGACCTCGGAGAGGTCGAGTTCGTACAGGTCGTGCCGGCCGGTCGGCTGTACGGAATCCGCAGTGGACATGGAAGGCTCCCGTGGTTCTCGGATCTGTCGATTGAGAAACACGCTATGGCCGTAGGGGGCTGCGATCTACGTCTAGTCGAGCTCCGGCATAAACTCGTCCGCGCACTGTCGGAGAAATTCCGAGGAAGCCTCACCCGTAAGGGCATGGCTGAGAAACATGTCGAACAGCTCTATATGGTGACGGATGTCCTGTGGATCGCGCAGGATCACCTCGCCGGAGAACAGTTCGATAGTGACCAGGCGGTCGTCATAGATGACGAAGATGTTCATGGGTGTGCCGTTGACGGGAAGGTCTTGCGGGATGATCGAGATCTCCACGTTGGGCTTCTCTGAGACGGCTGCCATGTGCAATGCCTGGGCCGCCATGATCGGTCGACTCGCCCGTTGCCACCTGATGGCCTGTTCGGTCATCAGGAACACGAAGTGGCGCGCCGGGTCGTCAAGGATGGACTGTCGTTCCATGCGGGCTTGGACCACTCTGGCTACGTCTCTCGTCGGGCTGCTCCCAACGGTCGGCGTCAGCGTTGCCACCGCGTACTCGCGCACGTGGAGGAGTCCTGTCGGGATCGCCGGGAGGAAGTGGCGCATCAGACGTGACGACCCTTCCAGCGCTTTGAGCTCGGCCTGCTTGTGGTGCAGCCCCAGTCGGGCCTGCGTGCGCCACGCCACGTAGTCGACGTTCGCTGCGCGGGCGAGGTCGAGGAGTTCTCTTGTCACCTCCGGCGGAACGACTTCGAGAGCCGAGAGGATCAGTTCAACGTCGACAACTGTGGGGAGAATCCTCCCGGTCTCTATCCGGCTGATCTTCGACTGGCTCATGTTGCAACGCTTGGCCAGTCGCTCCCCGGAAAGGCCGGAAGCCTTGCGGAGGCCTCTCAGGGCCTCCGCAAGGTCTTTTCGCTGCTGTCCTTGGAGTTCAGGTTCGAGCACTGTTCCACTCTGTGAAGCCGACTGATTCAGCGAGGGCGAGATCGCGCCACTGGTGGTACGTGGAAAGGTCCGGGTTCGAAATCAGTTCACGGTTTATCTGTGTCCCGTCGGCTCGGTAGTTCAGGTGGACGACGACCTCGTCATCGAACATCCAGAAGTCTTGCTCCGGGAGAGCGAGCGTTCGGTCCGTGAGGTCGAGAACGCGAATATCCTCCCCGGCTGTGATGTTTCCGGGGATTCCCCACGCGGACTGGTAGCGGAGGTAGTCCGTCAGGGGCTCCCGGACGATACGGACGCGCCCGAAGCTCTTCCCCGAAGCCACCGCTTCCCGGACGGTGGTGTGCCAAGCGGCATTGTGGTGGACGGGCTTCGGCTCGCCACGGAGGAAGCGGGCCAGACTGTCGGCCTCGGCGGGCATCGTGTACCTGGGCTGTACTTCAAGGCGCCAGGCAGATCTCCGGAAGTTCCGGAAGTAGCTCTGCCACTCCTCACCATCCAAGAACACGAACGGCCTCCCTCAGTACGGCCTTGGGGATCTCCACCACGGACTCCCCGGCTGGGGTCGCACGGTCGATGTCGTACCCCTGAACAGCGACCGTGTCCCGGTCGGTCACATAGACCGTTGGGCAGTCCCCGCTGTCGCAGTCACCGTTCTCGTCGCCGGATGTGCCACACGGGCCACCCGCGATCATCCTCAGTTCCACTACGCCCCCTCTGCTTGTGGTGACGACAAGCTACGGACTGCGGTTGAGAGGGGACAAGCGCAGCCATGCCGTTAGTCGCGTTCCTGCATAGACTCGCCGACCTGTGACCTGTCTCGTGTGGGGTTTGTCCGCCCTGCCCGGCGCGCGTGCCGGGCAGGGCGGGGGAGTTCGGCTTCTCACGTGGTGCCGTGGCGGGCCCACCAGGTGGGGAAGGGGGTGGCGTGGGCCAGGGCGGTGTCTCGGTGGTGGATCCACCGGTGGGTGTCGGGTTCCTGTTGTGCGGCGAGGAAGTATCCGTTGGTGTCGTAGGCCATGGAGACGGCCGTGGATTCGTCGAACAGCCAGAAGTCGGGGGCGTGTTGGAGGGGGTTGGGCTGGTCGGTGGTGTCGAGGATGGAGAACTCCTCGCCGGCGGTGGCGTTCGTTCGGTAGCCCCAGTCCAGTTCGAACCGGAGGTAGGGGCTGAGGGGCCGGGTCAGGATGTGGACCCGGTGGATGCGTCGGCCGGCGTCGGTGTGCCGTTGGACCCGGGTCCGCCAGGCGGCGTTGTGGTCGGGGGGTTTCGGCTCTCCGGCCAGGAAGCGTTGGTAGGCATCGACGCTGCCGTAGGTGTCCCGGGTGGCGAGGCGGAAGGCGGCATGGTGGAAGCCGTCGAAGAGGGCGCCGAAGGCGTCGCGGGAGAGGTGCATGGCGGGCGGTTCCTGGGCCCCCGCCCGGCGTGAAGGCCGGGCGGGGGCGGGGGAGTTCAGGGCTGGGGGGTGGTGGTGATGGTGATCGGGTGGGCGGTGGAGGCGGTCATCTCGCCCACGTAGAGGGTGGTGCTCCAGCTGCCGCTGCGGTCGAGGCAGCGGGTGATGCCTTCGCTGTTGCCGGGTCCGATGCAGGCCCGGATGAACTCCCGGTGGGCCTCGCGGACGGGGAGGTCGCGCACGTGCTCCCAGAGGGTGGGGAGGGCGTGGTCGACGCTGAGGAAGACGGTGGGCTGCATGATGCCGGTGATCTCGGCGTGGACGGTGTTCACGCGGCGGCCGCCTCGGGGGAGATGTGGCACCACACGAACTTCCCGATGCCGCCCTCACGCGGGCAGCAGCCCCAGCTCTGGGCCAACTCCTGGACGAGGAACAGGCCTCGGCCGGTCTCGGAGGAGTTCGAGATGGGCTGGATGACCGGCTTCTCGCTGTCGGCGTCGTGCACCTCGATGCGGAGGGTGTGGTCCGGGGCGAGGTGGAAGCGGACGAGGATGTGCCGGTCGCGCGGGGCGCGGCAGTGCTGGATGGCGTTGGTGACGAGCTCGCTGACGAGCAACTCGCCGGTGGGGAGGAGGAGTTCGCCGGAGGGGTGGGGGAGGAGGAAGTCGTGGAGCTTCTGGCGGGCGGTGCCGGCGGACCTTCGGTGCCGCGTGAGCCGGCAGGTCTGCGAGATGGGGGCGGGGGAGACGCTTTCAGGCATGGCGGGGCCACCTCCGAGGTGCGGGGTGAAGACGGCTGAGAAGGCATGGGGATGCCCGGTGGCGAGCTCGCCATGATCACACGGTGTGGCGGCGCTCGCACTCCAGGTAGCATGCACCCGCGTCTCTGCATGCTGCAAGTGAAACAACTGCAACGATGCAGAAGTGGTTACGCTGGATTGACGAACCGTCACAATGCACACTGTGGCCGTTAGGTGAGAGGACTTGCGCATGGCTCATGAACCGAAGCCGACCGTCCGTGCCCGCCGACTCGGCTCGGAACTTCGCCGCCTCCGCGAAGTTGCGGGCAAGGGGACGGAGGATGCGGCACAGGCACTTGCTTGCTCCCGCGCCAAGATCAGCCGCATAGAGACCGGGGCGTCGGGCGTCCGTCGGCTGGACCTGGGGATCCTGCTCGATCTCTACGGGTCGGGAGGCAAGGAGCGCGAAGCCCTTGAGGTACTGGCCCGAGACAGCAAGAAGCGTGGTTGGTGGCACGACTACGGTGACACGATTCCGCCGGCATACGCCGACTTCCTTGGGCTTGAAGGGGATGCCCGGTATATCCGCACCTGGCAGTCCATGGTGGTGCCAGGTCTGTTGCAGACCGAGCACTATGCGCGTGCGGTGTTGGAGGCCAATCCGGCTGCCGTCCGCCCGGAGCGCATCGACCAACTGGTCGAGATCCGGATGGAACGAAAGGAAGTCCTCTCCAAGGCAGACCCGGCCAGATTCTGGTCGATCATCTGGGAGCCGGCGCTCAGGTGTCCCGTCGGAGGTAGGAAGGTCCAACGAGCACAGCTGGAGCACCTGGCCATGGCCGCGCAAATGCCCAATGTGACCTTGCAAGTGGTGCCACTGGAGGTCGGGGCGACGGCTGGTGCGTGCGGAGCCTTCGTGATGTTCGGGTTCACGGACTCTCCGAACGCCGGGGCGGTCTTCTTGGAGACGCTGACGAGCAGCCATTACATGGAGAACCAGGCAGAGCTCGACGGCTACGGGTTGGTCTTCGAGTACCTCCGGTCATCGGCACTGAACCCGGCGAAGTCGCTGGATATGATCTCGGCAATTGCAGCGGAGACGTGAGCGCAAGACCAGACAGGAGTGTGAGCGCGATGGCCCTACCGGAGATCGCTGTTCGGGACTGGTTCAAGAGCAGCTACAGCGCTCAGGCGAACGACTGCGTGGAGACCCGGCGATTGGTTTTCGAGCTGGCTGTCCGTGACTCGAAGGACCCGGGCGGGCCGGCTCTGCTCTTCGCGGCTGATGCGTGGGTGGCGTTCATCGCCGGGATCAAATCAGGGGAGTTGGCGTAACACTGGTGCCCCGCACGGCTTTGGCCGTGCGGGGCACCAGTGTTACTCGTCCCTCTTAGAAGTCGTCGTCGAAGGAGACCGAGCCCTCGACAGCCACCTGGTACGCCGACACCCGGCGCTCGAAGAAGTTGGTCAGCTCCTGGACGTTCTGGAGCTCCATGAAGCCGAACGGGTTCGTGGACCCGTACCGGATCGGCAGGCCGAGGCGCGCGAGGCGCTGGTCGGCGACGGCCTCCAGGTACTGGCGCATGGACTCGGTGTTCATGCCGGCGAGGCCGTCACCGCACAGGTCCTGGGCGAACTGGAGCTCGGCTTCAACAGCCTCCTCCAGCATCTCGGTGACCTGCTTGGCCATCTCGTCGTCGAAGAGGTCGGGCTCCTCCTCGCGGACGGTGTCGACGACCGACATCGCGAAGTCCATGTGCATGGACTCGTCGCGGAACACCCAGTTGGTGCCGGTGGCCAGGCCGTGCAGCAGACCCCGGCTCCGGAACCAGTACACGTAGGCGAACGCGCCGTAGAAGAACAGGCCCTCGACGCACGCCGCGAAGCAGATCAGGTTGAGCAGGAACGCCCGGCGATCTTCCTTCGTCTGGAGCGAGTCGATGTGGTCGACCGCGTTCATGTACTTGAAGCAGAACTGGGCCTTCTGGTGGATGGAGGGGATGTTCTCCACCGCGGCGAAGGCCGCGTTGCGGTCCTCCGGGTCGGGCAGGTAGGTGTCCAGCAGCGTCAGGTAGAACTGCACATGGACGGCCTCCTCGAACAGCTGGCGCGACAGGTACAGGCGCGCCTCCGGGGAGTTGATGTGCTTGTAGAGGCTCAGCACCACGTTGTTGGAGACGATCGAGTCACCCGTCGCGAAGAACGCGACCAGTCGCCCGATCAGGTGGCGCTCGCCCTCGTTGAGCTTCGCCAGGTCGGCGACGTCCGAGTGCAGGTCCACCTCCTCCACCGTCCAGGTGTTCTTGATGGCGTCCCGGTACCGGTCGTAGAACGACGGGTAGCGCATCGGGCGCAGGGTCAGCTCGAAGCCGGGGTCGAGCAGCATCTTCTGGCGGTCGTCGGACATTACTGGCAGGCCTCGCAGGACTCGGGGTTCTCCAGGGAGCAGGCGATGGCGGCTTCCTGCTCCGGGGTGAGGGAGGGGGTGTTCACGGGCACGGGCGCGGGCGCGGCGGCACGGGCGGCACCGGGCGCGGCCTGGGCGATGCGGGTGGCCGGGCGCGAACGCAGGTAGTAGGTGGTCTTGAGACCGACCTTCCACGCGTAGGCGTACATCGAGCTGAGCTTGCCGATGGTCGGCGCCGCCATGAACAGGTTCAGGGACTGGCTCTGGTCCAGGTACGGCATGCGCGCGGCGGCCAGGTCGATCAGCGCGCGCTGCGGCAGCTCCCAGGCGGTGCGGTACAGCGAACGGACCTCGGCGGGCAGCCAGTTGAGGTCCTGGACGGAGCCGTTGGCGTCGCGCAGGGCGTCGCGGGTCTGCTGGTCCCAGACGCCGAGCTCCTTGAGCTCGCGCACCAGGTACGGGTTGACCTGGAGGAACTCGCCGGAGAGGGTCTCGCGCTTGAACAGGTTGGACACCTGCGGCTCGATGCACTCGTACACGCCGGCGATGGAGGCGATCGTCGCGGTCGGCGCGATGGCCAGCAGCAGCGAGTTGCGCAGGCCGGTGACGGCGATGCGGGCGCGCAGCGCGTCCCACTTCTCGCCCCACTGGGGGGCCACGTCGAAGTGGTCGATGTGCAGTTCGCCGCGGGCGGCGCGGGTCTCGCCGTACGCCTCGTGGCGGCCGAGCTGCTCGGCGAGGTCGGCGGAGCGCTCGTAGGCGGTGAGCATGATGCGCTCGGCGATCAGGGTGGACAGGGCCTTCGCCTGGGCGGAGTCGAAGTCGATCCGCAGCTTGAAGAAGACGTCCTGGAGGCCCATCACGCCGAGGCCCACGGGGCGCCAGCGGGAGTTGGACGTCCCGGCCTCGCTGGTCGGGTAGAAGTTGATGTCCACCACGCGGTCGAGGAAGGTGACGGCGGTGCGCACGGTGGCGTCCAGCCGCTCCCAGTCCATCGCGCCCAGCAGGTCGTCGGCGGAGGCACCGGGGGCCACGTGGGCGCCGAGGTTGACCGAGCCCAGGTTGCAGACGGCGGTCTCGGAGTCGTCCGTGACCTCCAGGATCTCCGTGCACAGGTTGGAGGAGTGCACGGTGCGGCCCGGCAGCGCGGTCTGGTTGGCGGCGCGGTTGGAGGCGTCCTTGAAGGTCATCCAGCCGTTGCCGGTCTGCGCCAGGGTGCGCATCATGCGGGCGTACAGGGTCTGCGCGGGGATGGTGCGCACGGCCTTGCCGGCCAGCTCGGCCTTGCGGTAGGCCTCGTCGAACTCGGCGCCCCACAGGTCGACCAGCTCGGGGACGTCGGCCGGGGAGAACAGCGACCAGTCCTCGTTGGCGTTGACCCGGCGCATGAACTCGTCCGGGATCCAGTGGGCCAGGTTGAGGTTGTGGGTGCGGCGGGCCTCTTCGCCGGTGTTGTCGCGGAGCTCCAGGAACTCCTCGATGTCGGCGTGCCAGGTCTCCAGGTAGACGCAGGCCGCGCCCTTGCGGCGGCCGCCCTGGTTGACGGCGGCGACCGAGGAGTCGAGGGTGCGCAGGAACGGCACGATGCCGTTGGACTTGCCGTTGGTGCCGCGGATCAGGCTGCCGCGCGAGCGGATGCGCGAGTAGGACAGGCCGATGCCGCCGGCGTGCTTGGACAGGCGGGCGATCTGCGCGTAGCGGTTGTAGATCGAGTCCAGGTTGTCCAGCGGCGAGTCCAGCAGGTAGCAGCTGGACATCTGCGGGTGGCGGGTGCCGGAGTTGAAGAGCGTCGGCGAGGAGGTCAGGTACTCCAGGCGGCTCATCAGGCCGTACAGCTCGGAGACCTCGCGCACGGACTGCTCGTTGTCGCCGACCGCCAGGCCACAGGCGACGCGGAGCAGGAAGTGCTGCGGGGTCTCGATCACCTTGCGGGTGATCGGGTGGCGCAGCAGGTAGCGGGACTGCACGGTGCGCAGGCCGAAGTACTCGAACCGGTCGTCGCCGGCGGTGTCGATCAGCGCGTCCAGGGCGGCGGCGTGCTTGGCGACGAAGTCCGCGGTGGTGTCGCCGATCAGGCCCTCGGCGTGGCCGACGGCGATCGAGGCGGAGAAGGAGACCGAGCCCTGGCTGTTCGCCTCGTCGACGATCTCCAGCGCGAGCAGGCGGGCGGCCAGCTTCGAGTACTGCGGGTCCTCGGCGATCATCGACGCGGCGGCGTCCACGGCCAGCCCGCGCAGCTCGGCGAAGTCCGAGCCGGCGTGGCGGCCGCGCAGCGCGGCGGCGGCGACATGGCCGGGGTCGACCTCGGTGAGGTCGGTGCTGCGGTCGGTGAGCAGCCGCAGCAGGGCGCCGCCGGGGTCGGAGACCGTCGGGTCGGTGAAGGCGGTACCGGTGCCCTGGGTGGGCAGGGTGACTGAGGCGGCGGTGGTCAAGGCGCTCTCTCCTGGCGGCGATCGGCGGCGGTGATCGGGGGCCGCCGGGCCGTTCGGGGCAGGGGAGCACAGCGCGAACGCCAAAACGGCGTCGCGCGACGGTGACTCCCCGGCCCGCCCGCGAGGCCCGGAGGTGTACTGCTGATGCTGGCGCGGCCTCTGCGGGAGGGCCGTGGCGCAGGCTGTCGGCAGGTACTCGGACTCGCGGCACGGCTGCTGGAGCCGCTCGCACACCGCTGCGGGGCAGTCCCGGATTCGCACCGGGTTCCCCTGCGTCGACAGCAGTAGCGAGCATACATGTAGTGCCGCCAGCTTGCGGCGGCACCATATGTTGTGCCTGTCGTGTCGCGGGTGTGGGTGGGCCGGGTGGCCGGTCAGTGCTTCAGATAGACCTTGTACGTACTCGAATCGCCGGTCGGCGACGTGAATTGGGCGATCAGCCGGTACTGCCCGGAGGCCGTCAGGGCGTCGCTCAGGGCCCGGTCGGTGGCCTTCGGCGCGGTGCTGTCGAGGACGACCATGGAGAACCATCCGTCGCGGATCGCGGCCACGCTGCCGGCGTCCCCGTGGTGCTGCGCGCCGGCGGCGTCGCGGTACTCCGTGCCGGTGCGCGCGGAGACCCACTGCTCGGGCTTGGAGACGCCGCCGAGGTAGTACTCGGCGAGTCCGTCGACCTCGGTGAGGTAGTGGCCCTGGGGGTCCGTGTGGACCCGCAGGACGGCCAGCAGGCGGCCGGAGTCGGGGCCGTTCTGGTAGCGCAGCGCGGACTGCTCCAGGCCGAGGGCGAGCAGCGCGACCCAGACCAGGATGCCCAGCTGCGGGTGGCGGAAGTGGGCGCCGACCAGCCGGGTCAGGCCGACGCCGGCGAGCGGGGCGGCCAGCAGCGCGCCGTAGCCGAGGTGGCGGAACAGCGCGCCGGAGGTGCCGGTCCACAGGTGGGCGGCGGGGATCAGCAGGGCTGTGACGGTGAGCACGGTGCCGAGCAGGGCGCGCTGGCCCCGGCTGGTGGGCAACGGGTCCTGCTCCGGCGCGTCGTGCTCGTTCATCTGCTCGCGGCGCGCGTAGGCGATGGTGCCGGCCACCGCGAGGACGGTGAACAGGCCGGCCCACTGGAGCGTGTTGAGCAGGATCGAGCCGGCCGGGCCGGGGGCGTTGCCGCGCGAGGGCGACCAGCCGGCGAGCTTGCCGAGGGTGCCGTACGGGAGCAGCAGGACGAGGGTGCCGGCGCCCGCCAGCAGGGCGCGCAGGGCGGCCGGGCCGGTCCGCTGGTACGGCCGGGCACCGGCGAAGGCGAGGGCGACCAGGGCCGGGACGGCGAAGGCCGCGGAGTAGGCGACGGCGCAGGCCAGTGCCGCGGGTGGGGCGGCGAGCAGGGCCAGCGCCGGGTGGCGGCGGGCGGTGAACACCGTGGTCCAGGCCGCGAGGGCGACCAGCAGGAGGGCGAGGGACTCGGGCGCGGCGTAGAAGCCGACCACGACGGTGGACTGGAGGACGGCGTAGACGCCGATCGCGCAGATGGCGACGCGCTCGTTGAACAGCCGGCGGGTCAGGGAGTACAGCAGGACCGTGGTGATCAGCGCGAAGCCGAGGCTGAGCAGCCGGGTGCCCCAGATGCCGTCGGCGTTCGCGGCGGCGCCGGCCAGCGGCGGGTAGAGCCAGGGCGAGCCCTGGATCCGTTCGACCAGGTCGGTGGTGACGGGGGTGCCGTGCAGCAGGTGGTCGAGCTGCTGGCGGCCGGCGACCATGGTGGCGGCCTCGTCGGGGTGGGCGGCGGCCAGCAGGCGCAGCGACAGGGCGGCCTGGACGGTCAGTACGGCGCCCAGCAGGCCGCGGGCGATCCAGCGGCGGCGGGGGCTGGTGCTCGGGTCCCAGCCGATGGCGGGGACCTCGGGGATGGTGTACGGGGCGAGGGGTATGCCGTCGGGGTTCTCCACGGCGGCGGCCGTGCGGCGCGACTCGGGCTCGGGCGCGGGCGCGGGCGCGGGCGTGCGCTCGGTGCGGCGGGGCGCGGGAGAAGGCACGGGCGCGGGCGTGGGCTCCGGCTCGTCCACCGCGACGGCCGCGCGGGGCGGCTCGACGAACGCGGGCTCGGCCTCGGCCTCGGCCATCGACTCCCGGGCGGCCCGGCGGCGGGCGGCCCGGCCCTGCTCGATGAGGTTCGGCTCGGGCTCGGCGGCGCCCACAGCGGCGGCAGCGCCAGGGGCGGAGGCGGCGGCCGCGGCGGCCCGGCGGCGGGCGGCCCGGCCCTGGGCGATCGGGTCCGGCTGGGGCTCGGTCATCGGCTCGTGGGCGGCGCGGCCGGGCGGCTCGTGGGAGAAGTCGGACTCAGTGCTCATCGGGGATTCCGGATGTCGAAGCCGTAACGGGGGTCGGACACGCGCTGCTTGAACGCGGCGAGGGTGTCCGGGACGGCCTCGACCCGCCAGTCCGCCCGCTTGACGATGTTGAACCAGACGAAGCCGACGATGTCGTCGTGCGCCTCCAGTCCGGAGAACAGCTGGTCGATGTCCGCGCGCTGGCGCTTGCCCTGCTCGGAGGCGGTCTCGCTGATGAAGAAGGGCTTCTTGCAGAAGGCGCGGATCTCGGTCATGGTCGGCCCGTACAGCGTCTCGAAGGTCTTCGGCCCGGTCTTGGTGAAGTAGCCGGTCATGCCCGCCCAGTCGACGTAGGTGTCGCCGGGGTAGTACGGCGCGAGGCGGGTGTTGGGCGCGGGGTCGGTGATGTTGGGGCTCCAGACCCAGATCACATTGGTGGCGCCGGCCTGGTCGAAGATGTCGTGGACGTGGCGCCAGGCGGCCACGAAGTCCTGGGGGGTGGCGGCCTGACGGCCCCACGGGTACCAGTCGCCGTTCATCTCGTGGGCGATGCTGATGGCGATCGGCAGGTTGAACTTGGCGACGGACTTGGCGACGCCGCGCACGTAGTCGTCGGTGTCGCCGGCCGCGATCGAGGCGAGCGAGCGGTCGTGCGGCTCCCAGGCCATGAAGGGCAGGGCCCCGGCGTCGTGGATCCGGCGGGCGCCGGTGGTGTCGAAGCCGCCCTTCCAATGGGCGTAGAACTCCAGGACGTTGGGCTGCTTGCCGATCGCGGCGCTGTAGGGCGCCAGCGCGTCCATCGTGCCGGGGACGTCGGGCAGGGCGGCGCCGAGGTACTTGTGGCTCGGCTTGAGCAGCGGGGTGACGTCGTACGGGACGCCGGCCGGCAGGGCCTTGGGCGTCGCGACCGCGGCGGGAGCGGCGCCGGGGGAGGCGGCAGTGGTGGTGGCGGCCGGGGCGGGCGGCGCGAGGTCCTTCTGCATCGCGAATCCCGGGTCCTCCGGCCCGCACGCGGTGGCGAGCAGCAGTCCGGCGGCCGCCAGCAGCGGGAACGCCAGCCGGCGACGGAGCCGCCCGGCCCGTCCGAGGTGGGCGGTCATGGCGATCACACTGCTTCCGTGGGGCGCGGCTGGACGAGGACCCGGCCCACGACGGTGGCGTAGAAGAGGCCGGAGGCGAGGACGAGCGCGAAGTTCAGCGGTCCCATGGTGAGCATCCGCCAGATGCTCAGCAGCACCCAGAGCAGGGCCGTTCCGCCGCCCCAGGCGATGACGCCGATCCAGAACCGGCGGGTCTTGTTCTTCTTGGCGCCGCTGGATCCGGTCGGCTGCCAGGCCATCCGGCTGCCGCGCACGATGTCCCAGATGGCGAAGACGTGCGCCCAGCCGTACATCATGCGGGCGGCCCAGGCCTCCAGCCGGTACGGATTGCGGTGCCAGAGCGGGAAGATGACCGTCGCGTAGAGCAGGCCTGGCAGCACCAGCGCGGTGTTCTCCCAGCGGATCAGGTCGGGGCGGGCGAGCAGCAGGACGATCGGGATGAGCGGCGAGACGATGGTGAACAGCGCCGTGTGGATGTAGTAGAAGAAGCCGGACATGTAGCAGGCGCGGGTGGCCGGCCGCAGTTTGGTCTGCCAGAACTTCTTGCTGCCGAGCAGGCTCATCGAGCCGGTGCACCAGCGGTACTGCTGGTTGAAGAAGCCGCCGACGTTGTCCGGGCAGACGCCGGTGGCCAGCGCCACGGGTATGTACTGGAGGTCCCAGCCGAGGCGGCGCAGGTCGAAGCCGGTGTGCACGTCCTCGGAGTGGCCGATCAGCGTGGTGCCGCCGTTCTCCTCCAGCGCCGCGCGCCGGTAGACCGCGCAGCTGCCGACGCAGATGGCGCCGTCGTTGCGCTGCCGGGAGACCTGGACGGTCCGGTAGAACAGCTCCTGGACGGCGCCGGCGCCGCGTTCGATCCAGTTCTGCGAGTCCAGGATGCGGAAGAACTGCGGGGACTGGACGATGCCGATGCCCGGGTCGTTCTCCATGTAGGGGAGCATCTCGTTGAGCAGGTCCGGCCGGGGCGCGAAGTCGGCGTCCAGGATGAGGATGTAGTCGCCGTCGGAGTTGCGGAAGCCGAACTGGAGGTTGCCGGCCTTCTTGAACCAGCCGAGCTTGTCCCGGGTGCCGTACACGAATCCGAAGTCGACGGCCATCTGCGCGAGCTGGGGGCTGTTGCTGTCGTCGAGGACGTACGGGGTGACGTCGCCGGGGTACTGGTCGCGCAGCCGGGCGACGTGGGTCCAGGTGTTGTGCAGTACCTCGATCGGCTCGCCGGCGACGGGCAGGAAGACGTCGACGGTCGGATAGTGCTCCGGCTGCCAGGACTTGACCAGGGCGCGGTGGGCGGAGATGTCGAAGGTCTCGTTGAAGCCGTGCACCCAGCGGGAGATCAGGTAGTAGACGATGGTGAAGGCGAGCGGCGGCACGAAGAAGAGGAACCACGGCGTCGACTTCAGCAGCCCGATCTCACTGGCCACCATGCAGGCGAAGCTGATCAGCGAGAAGCAGGTCAGCACCCACAGGTTGGTGCGCGCGTAGAGGTACTTCTCGCTGTTGTCCGGCGGTTGGGGGAGCAGGCCCCAGCGGGTGCGGGCGGCGGGATCGCGCCGGTTGCGGCGTCGAGAGACGGGCGGCCGGCCGCTTCCCGCTTGTCGCGGGCTCTCGGTGACAGTCACGTGCTCTACTCCCCCGGAACCGTGTCGTTTCTGAACCGTCCCCGTGCGGCGGCCGTTCTGGGGCGGCAAGGGGGGACGGCAGGATCGTACGGGACCGATCCCTTTCACTTGGCTCCCCCACCTGCCGTGACCCGTTCGGAACCGATATCGAGTTCTGATCGTGATGTGAACGGAGGTGCGTTCGGAACGCTTGTGTACGGTTGTCCGCTCGACGGTCCAGGACGGTTCGGGGAAATTGATGATCATCGAGGACGGGACGGCCGGACGCCCGGCGCGGGGCCTTCGGGCGGTCGCCGCGTTGGGCGCGATCGCCGCGCTGCTGACCGGGTGCAGCGGCCGGGTCGGGGCGGTGGAACAGCCCGCCCCCACCGAGACCCGGGCCGCGGCCGGTCTCTGTTCGACCCCTCAGGAACCGTTCCCCAAACTGGCGATGGACGGCGGCGCCACGATCCTCGAACCCAACCCGTGGAACACCGCGGGCACGGTCTGCGTGGACCCGGTCGGGACGAGCGGCTTCACGCTCTCCCGCACCGACGACTTCGTCCCGAAGAACCCGCTCGCCCCGGGCGCCTACCCCAACGTCTCCACCGCCCCCGGCGCCAGCGGACTGCCGGTGCCGGTCAGCGCGCTCGGCGACGCCACCGTCGACTGGGACGCCAACGGCAAGGTGAGCGGCTCCTTCAACCTCTCGCTCGACCTCTGGTACGGCTCCAGTCCGGGCAACTGCCTGCCGGGGGAGAGCGCCGAGTTGATGGTCTGGCTGGACGCCACCGACAACGTGAAGCCCGCCGGGGACAAGGTGGCGGACTCCCAGCCCTTCGGGGACGCGGCGTACCACGTGTACCAGGCGCCGATCACCGGCCCGCACAGCGTGATCAGCTACGTCCGCACGGCCCCCACCCACACCACCCGCGGCCTGGACCTGCGGCTGTTCACCGCCGACGCGATGGCACGCGGGTACGTCCCCAAGGGCTCCTACCTGTGCCGGGTGCAGGCCGGCTTCGAGGTCTGGAGCGGCGGCGCCGGCCTGCGCAGCGAGTCCTTCGCCTTCCACAACCGGGTCGGCCTGCCGGCCGGCGAGGTCCCGGCGGGCGCCCCCGGGATCTGCCTGCGGCACGGCGGCGGCGGGACCGCCGGCACCCCGGTGACCGTCGGATCCTGCGGCGACCAGGCCGTCTCCACCGGCTGGACGGTGGGCAACGACGGTTCGCTGCGCGGCGGAGCGGCCTGCCTGGCCCCGGCCGCCGACCGCACCTCGGTGACGCTCGCCGACTGCACCGGCGGCCCGGCCCAGCGCTGGGTCACCGCCCCCGGGCAGCGGCTGAAGCACCCGGACACCGGCCTGTGCCTGGGCACCACGGGCGGCGCCCTCGCGGACGGGATCCCGGTGCAGCTGCGGCCGTGCGCGGACACCGTCTCCCAGCGTTGGAAGCTGCCGTACAACGGGGTCGCGTAGCCCGGGCGCTGAGGGTCGGACGTACTGACGATTCGTCCACGCACCCCCCATGGGCGTGTCGGGTCCGATGCCCTAGCATTCGGCCCATGAGCGATCGACCGGTACCGAGTGGCGAGCCGGGCCAGCCCGCCACGCCACCGCAGCAGGCACCGGCCGGGGGGGCCGCTCCGGCCACCGGTGTGCCACCGCAGTCCCCGAGCGGAGCCTTCGGGCCCGCGTCCGGCTACGGGCCGCCGCCCGCCGCACCCGCGCAGCCGCCGCAGTTGATGCCGCATCCGGTGCCGCCGGTGCCGCCGGTGCCGCAGCCGGGCGGCGGCCCCGCCCCGGTGGTGCCGGGGCCGGTGCAGCCCGGTCCGGTGGCGCCGCAGCCCGGCCCGCCCGTCGGCCGGCAGCCCTTCCCGCCGGCGCCGCAGCAGGCCCAGCCGCCGACCCCGCAGCAGCCGCAGCAGCCGGTGGCGCACTGGCAGCAGCAGGGCGGCTTCCAGCCGCCCGTCCCCTCCTCCGGCACCCCGGCCTTCGCCGCGGGCGCCCCGGCGGCCCCCTCCGGCACCCCGGACTGGGAGGCGCTGGCCGACCGGAACGAGCAGGCCGCCAAGCGCGGCCGCCGGAACAAGCTGATCGGCGCGGTGGCCGCCGTCGTGGTGGTGGCCGCGGCCGGTGGCGGCGGCTTCTGGTACTACCAGGGGCAGCACAAGAAGGACCCGCAGCCCGGGCCCGTCACGCCCGGCCCGACCACCCCCGGTCCGGTCACCCCGACGACCCCGTCGGGCCAGGGGAGCCAGCCGAGCACGCCGGGCGGCAAGGCCATCGACAGCCCGCCGACCGTCGGCTCGCTGCCCGCCAAGAAGGGCTCGGCCGCGCTCAACCTGGGCGGCGACGCCAAGCAGGGGACGATGACCGGCTTCTCCGGCCAGGTCCTCAAGCTGCCCAGCGGCCCGGACTCCTTCGCCTCGACGTCCACCTCGGTCGTCGACGTGAGCAAGAGCTTCACCGTCTCCGCGCGGGTGCTGGTCGACGTGCCCAACGGCAACCGCAGCGCGGTCAGCCAGGGCGACGGCCAGTACTACTCGTACTCGATGGGCCGGGCCAACAACAACGGCCACGACCAGTGGTACTTCAAGGTCCAGGTGCCGGGCGGCGGTTCCGCGATCGCCTGGTCCAAGGGCGACGCGACGGTCAACCAGTGGGTGCTGCTGACCGGCGTCTACGACGACGCGGCGGGCCAGCTCACCCTGTACGTCAACGGCGCTCCGCAGGCCTCGGCCAAGTCGGCCGGGGTGCAGCCGAGCGGCACCAACTCGCTCCAGGTGGGGCGGCTGAGCTCCAACTCCCAGTGGGCCGACCCCTGGCACGGCGCGGTGGCCGACATCCAGGTGTGGGGCCAGGTGCTGCCCGAGGCCGACATCGTCAAGCTGGTGGCCGGCCCCAGCTCGCCGCCGTCCGTCGCGCCGACCGGCGCCTGGCTCGGCGGCTGACCCCCGGGGTCCGGCCCGCCGAAGGCCCTTGAGAACATCCGGCCGCCGCCCCCCGCACCACGGGGCGGCGGCCGTAGTGCGCCCCGCCAGGGGATGCGAAGTCCCCAGATGAGGAGCATGTCTGATGAGCGCGGACGGCCGCTGGATCCGGCCCGAGTCCACCCGCAAGCCGGTCCTCGGCGGCGCCAGACCGGCCGGCGGCGTGGCCCTCGGCGAGCGTGACCGGACGGCCGGCGGGCCCGGTCCCGCCGCCACGGGCGCCGACCGGCGCCGCCGAAAGTCCGGCCCGCCCCCGGTGGCGCACCCGGCCCGGCCGGCGCTGCGGGCGGACTGGCTGCCGCTGCTGGCCGTGCTGCTGGTCCAGGCGGCGCTCTCGTACCACCTGATCCTCAGCAACACCGCCTTCATCGACGAGGGCACCTACATCTACGCCGGGTACCAGGAGATCGCCCACCTGCGGCACGGCAACCCGGTGTCGGACTACGAGACCTTCTTCTCCGGATCGCCGCTGATCTACCCGATCGTGGTGGCCGTCGCGGACTTCCTCGGCGGGCTGAACGGCGCCCGGCTGCTGAGCCTGGCGTTCATGCTCTCCGCCACCGCGGCCGTCCACCTGGCCACCCGGCGGCTGCACGGCTCGCTCGCGGCGTTCTGCGCGGCGGCGGCGTTCGCCGCGCTCGGCCCCACCCAGTTCCTCGGCGGCCTGGCCACCTACGACGCGATGGCGCTGGCGATCCTCGCCTGGGCCGGCTACTGCGCGGTGCGGCTGACCACCGGTGGCGGGTACCCGAGCCTGGTCGTCGCCGGGCTGCTGCTGGCCCTGGCCGGTGTCACCAAGTACGCCGCCCTGCTCTGGGTGCCGGTGGTGGCGGGCATCGCGGTGCTGGCCGGGCCGCGCGGCTCGCTGCGCACCTGGGAGGCCTGGCGGCGCGGGCTGCTGGTGCTGCTCACCTTCGTCCTGGCGGTCGGCGCGGCGGCGCTGGCGGCGGGCCAGAAGTACGTCAACGGCTTCAACCACACCACGCTCAAGCGCGCCCCGGGCCACGACTCGTACTCCTACGTGGCCTCGGAGGCCGCCCGCTGGGTCGGTCCGCTGCTGGTGGTGGCGCTGGCCGGGGTGCTGGTGCAGCTGGTGCGGGCGCGCCGGCGCGGCGGCGCGGCCTGGCCGGAGTTCTGGCTGGCGCTGCTCCTGCTGCTGGCCGGGCTGATGGCGCCGGTGAACCAGATCCGCATCCACACCTGGCTGTCCCTCCAGAAGCACGTCGACTTCGGCGCCTGGTTCTCCTGCGTCGTGGCCGGCCTGGTGCTGGCCCGTGCCGTGCTGTGGCTGAAGGGCCGGCTGCACCTGGTGGCCGGGGTGGCGGCCGCCGCGCTGGTGGTCGGCCCGCTGGCCTGGGTGGGCGCGGCCCAGGGCCGGGAGATGAACGGCGAGTGGTCGAACTCCAAGGACTTCGTCGCCGCGCTGGAGCCGTACATCGTCAAGGGCGAGGACCGCTACCTGGTCGAGAACTACAACGTCCCGGCGTACTACCTGCGCAAGCAGACCAACTGGCAGCAGTGGCACGACCTGGTGGCGGTGTTCCGGCGCAACCCGGACACCGGCGAGATGCAGAACGGGGTGCCCGCGATCCAGGCCGGCATCCAGGCCCACGAGTGGAAGGTCGTGGTCCTGGACTTCACCCAGACCGGGGCCATCGACAAGGCGATCCAGCCCACCCTGAAGGCCGCCGGCTACCGGGTGGTCTCCGTGGTGACCAGCGGCAAGCACGGCCGGTACACCATCTACGTGGCGCCGGGGTACGACAAGAAGCCCCGCTAGAACGCCCCGCTAGAACGCCATGGTGTAGACCATCAGGCGCATCCCCGGCATCGGCTCCCAGTCGCGCTCGGGGGTGCGCCGGAAACCTATCCGCTCGTAGACGCGGTGGGCGGTGGTCATCGTCGGCTGAGTGGAGAAGGCCATGCCGGCCAGGCCGAGTTCGCGGCTGCGGGCGACGGCGGCGCGCACCAGCGCCTCGCCGACACCGCGGCCGCGGGAGGCGGCGGCGGTGGCGAGCATCCGGATCTCGCCCTCCCCCGGGGTGGCGATGTCCGCCCACTCGGTGCCGCCGACCGCGAAGGTCACGCTGCCGAGGACTCCGGCTCCGGCCCCGTCGACGGCGACCAGCAGCTCGGCCTCCCGGGCCCGCCGCCCGGCGTCGCCCAGCAGCTTGACGTAGTCGCTGGTGGGGGAGGTGAAGCCGTCGCCGACGAAGGCCTCGACGGTGATCCGGCCGGCGTCGGTGAGGTCCTCGGGGAGGGCCTTGCGGATGAGGAAGTCCATCGGGCCAGTGTGCCGGACCGGTCGGCGGACCGGTCCTGCGGGGTCGAACGGACCGTCCGTCAGTCCGCCTCGGCCGTCAGGGCGTGTCCGACGATTCCCGCCGGGCGCTGATCCGACTCGAATGGTCAGACACGCCCCAGGTGTCCGACCGCGTTCCAGCCGTCCGGCCGCAGCCGCCCGTCCTGGGCCCGCCAGAGGCTGGCGGAGCAGTTGTGCACCGGTCCGAGCGCGGTGAGCTGCTCCTCGCTGAGCCGGTCCAGCGCGTAGCGCAGCATCAGCACCGTGCAGTCGTGGGCGACCAGCAGGACGGGCCGGCCGGCCTCCTCCTCGCACACGTCCCGCAGCACGCTGCGCACCCGCAGCGCGACGTCGGCCCAGGACTCGCCGCCCGGCGGGCGGTAGTACAGCTCGCCCATCTTGCGCCGCCGGGCCGCCTCCTGCGGGTGCTCGGCCTCGATCGCGGCCTTCGGCAGCATCTCCAGGACGCCGAGCTCGCGGTCGCGCAGCCGCTCGTCGTAGCGCACGGCCAGCGAGACCGGGACGGCGCCGAGCCCGGCGGCCTGGGCGAGGGCGATCCGGGCGGTCTCGGCGGTGCGGACGTACGGCGAGCACCAGACGCTGCGCGGGCGGTCGGCGCCGGGCAGGGCGGCCCACCAGCGGCCGAGCGCCTGGGCCTGCCGGCGGCCGCGCAGCGACAGCGGGATGTCGGCGTCGCGGCAGGCGATCGGGACGCTGAGCGCGCCGGCGGCCTCGGCCCGCTGGAACTCGACGTTGGCGGTGGACTCGCCGTGCCGGGTGGCGACCAGGACGGACGGCAGCCGGCCGGCCGACGGCGGGCGGTGGCCGCCGACGACGTTCAGGTGCGGGCCCTGGGCGGGCTGGCGCTCGCTCTGGGTGGACTGGTGCTGGCCGTTGAGGGTGGTGCCGAGTTCTGCCATGGCCGCGAGCTCCCCGTGGTCGATCAGGTTCCGGCCGGATGCCGGTCCGGTCTGGTGGTGCCCGGCGTGCACGCCTGTTCATACATATGATCGCGCCGCCTTCTCCAGTGTTCACGGAGAAGGCGGCGCGATCACAGGGCGCGTACCGGGCGAATCAGTGCGCCGCTACGGGCTCCGGCGCGTTCTTCAGCTCTTCGTCCCCGGCCTCGGCGCTGTAGTCGGACGGCTTGGTCTCGTCCGGGCCGTCCGGCGCCTTGACCGCCCGCAGCACCAGGGTGAGCACCACCGAGACGACCAGGTTGAGCACGAAGGCGGTCAGGCCGATGTAGCCGATCTCGCCGATGCCGGGGATCTCGGCCGCGTTGCCGCCGAAGTGCTTGGTGGCCGGGCTGGCGATCCCGTACGCCTTCCAGGTGCCGTACACCATGCCCGCCGCCCAGCCGGCGAACAGCGCCCAGTGGTGGAACCAGCGGGTGAACAGGCCGCCGACGATCGCCACGAAGGTCTGGAGGATCCACAGGCCGCCCAGCAGCTGGAGGTTGATCGCGGCCTGCTTGTCCATGCCGAGCACGAAGACCAGCGCGCCGACCTTCACCAGCAGCGAGACCAGCTTGGCGATCCGGGTCTCGTCGGCGGGGGTGGCGGCGGGCTTGAGCCACTCCTTGTAGACGTTGCGGGTGAACAGGTTGGCCGCCGCGATGGACATGATGGCGGCCGGCACCAGCGCGCCGATGCCGATCGCGGCGAAGGCCACGCCGGTGAACCAGTCCGGGAACATGTTCGCGAACAGCTGGGGCACCGACAGCTGGGCGTTGAAGCCCTTGACGCCCTTGCCGACGCCCGCCGCGATCGCCATGAAGCCGAGCAGCGCCAGCAGGCCCAGCATCAGCGAGTACGCGGGCATGATCGCCATGTTGCGGCGCACGGTGTTGCGGGACTTGGAGGCCAGCACGCCGGTCACCGAGTGCGGGTACATGAACAGCGCCATCGCCGAGCCGAGGCCGAGCGTGGCGTACGTCCACTGCTTGTTGTCGGGGACGGTCAGCGAACCGGTCTTGACCTCCTTGAAGTGCTGCGCGACCGAGTCGAAGATGTGCCCGTAGCCGCCCAGCCGGATCGGGATGTAGATCACCGCGACGATGATCACGATGTAGACCAGGGCGTCCTTGACGAAGGCGATCAGCGCCGGGGCCCGCAGGCCGGAGGAGTAGGTGTAGGCGGCCAGCACGCCGAAGGCGATGAACAGCGGCAGGTCCTTGACGAACCAGTTGGCGTTCTCCCCGCCGCCGACCCCCAGCACGTCCAACACGGCCTGGATGCCGACCAGTTGGAGGGCGATGTACGGCATGGTGGCCAGGATGCCGGTGAGCGCGACCACCAGCGACAGCGGCCGCGAGCCGTAGCGGCCGCGCACGAAGTCGGCCGGGGTGATGTAGCCGTGCACCCGGGAGACCGACCAGAGCCGGGGCAGGAAGAGGAAGACCAGCGGGTAGGCGATGATCGTGTACGGCACCGCGAAGAAGCCCGCCGCGCCGGTCGCGTAGACCGCCGCGGGGACGGCGACGAACGTGTACGCGGTGTAGAGGTCGCCGCCGAGCAGGAACCAGGTCACCCAGGTCCCGAAGCTGCGCCCGCCCAGGCCCCACTCGTCCAGGTGGGCCGCGTTGTCCGCGCGGCGCCAGCGCGAGGCGAGGAAGCCCATCACGGTGACCAGGGCGAAGAACAGCACGAAGACCACGAGGGCCGGCACGTTGACGTCCTTCATCGCGCACCACCCTGCCCGGCCGCCTTGCGGGCCTTCTCGTCCCGGTTGATCAGCAGGTAGGCGGTGACCGTGAACACGGCCGACACCGGCACCCAGAGCAGCTGGTACCAGTAGAAGAACGGCGTTCCGGCCACCGCCGGTTCGCTCTTGTTGTACGAGGACACCCAGAGCATCGCGACGATGGGCACCAGCAGGGCGAGGCCTGCCAGTACCCGCTCGGGCGTCACGGCCGGGATGTGCCTCCCGGCCGGCTCGGGCGCCACGTCGTCGACAGTGGGGGGATCAGAGGGCATGTCGGCTCCGCTCCGGAAGGTCCCCGTCGGCGCCGCAGCCCGGTCGGCGCCGGGCGCCGGACAGGCCCGCCGAGCAGCACCATCGGTGATCGGCAGTCAGGTCATTACGGCTGCGCAATCTAGGGCATGGGGTGATCCATGTCACCGGAATTCACGGAACTTCCCAGCACTCGGACGCAACCGTCCGATATCCGCCGCACGGGGGCGGAAATGCGGTGCCGGGTGGCCGGAAAGGGCGCTGTCGCGGGACGTGAGAGCGCGGTCGCGGAATGCGAAAAGGCACCGGCGCGCGGGACTCGCGCGCCGGTGCCTCGAAGTGCGGCGACCCCGGGGGCCTACTCCGGGCGCTTCAGCCGGGTGATGAACTTGTAGCGGTCGCCGCGGTAGATCGAGCGGACCCACTCGACCGGATCGCCCTCGGCGTCGAAGGAGTGCCGGGAGAGCTGGAGCATCGGCAGCCCGAGGTCGGAGCCGAGCAGGCCGGCCTCGCGCGGGTTGGCCAGGGTGGTCTCGATGGTCTCCTCGGCCTCGGCCACGGTGACCCCGTACACCTCGCGCAGCGCCGCGTACAGCGAGGTGTGCTTGGCCAGGTTGCGGCGCAGGGCCGGGAAGCGCTTGGCGGACAGGTGGGCGACCTCGATGGCCATCGGGTCGCCGTTGGCCAGCCGCAGCCGCTCGATCCGCAGCACCCGGCCGCCGGGCTTGATGTCCAGCAGTGGGGCGAGCCGCTCGTCGGCGGTGATGTAGCCGATCTCGATCAGCCGGGAGGCGGGTTCCAGGCCCTGGGCCCGCATGTCCTCGGTGTAGGAGGTCAGTTGGAGGGCCTGGGCGACCTTGGGCTTGGCGACGAAGGTGCCCTTGCCCTGGATGCGCTCCAGCCGGCCTTCGACCACCAGCTCCTGGAGGGCCTGGCGCACGGTGGTGCGCGAGGTGTCGAACTGGGCGGCGAGCGCGCGCTCGGGCGGCACCGGGGTGCCGGCGGGCTGGGTCTCGGTGAGCTGGAGCAGGTGCCGCTTCAGGCCGTAGTACTTGGGGACGCGCGCGGTCGGATCGGTGCCGGCCTGCGTCGGGAGGTTGTTCACTTCGGGGTCGTTGACCTGGGCGGTGGATCCCCCGTCGCTGCTCATCGGACCTGTTCTCCCGCTTCTCGCGAGGCCTCGCAGGCCCCGCCACATCGTTAACGGCTCACATCGTTGCATGTATGGCTACGGAACGAATACCTCATCACGCGATGAACGATGTGCGGTGTCGTCTTGATAACGGGTGGTGTTGAAGGGCCGAACAGCCGTTGACAGGCCCATTGGTCTAGGCCAAGCTCCAGGCATCTGGTCTACACCACTAGACCGGTAACTATGAATCCCCCCACCCGTTCGATGGGGTCCGCGGCACCTTTTCCCTCGCTTTGTGTGGGTCTGCCGCCGCCGTCCGACGGGGAAACCCAGGCATCCCTCAGGAGGATGGCGTGAAGCGTCAGCTCATCGCGGCGGTCGGCGTCGCAGCAATGGTCGTCGGCCTGGCGGCTTGCAGCTCGGACGGCAAGAAGAGCGAGGACAAGTCGGGCTCGACCTCCGCCTCGGCCGCCGACAAGTACAAGGGCAAGACGCTGAAGGTCTGGACCATGACCGGCTCCGCCCCCAAGGGCTGGTCCGACTCGGTCAAGACCGAGTTCGAGACCACCTACCCGGGCTCGAAGGTCGAGTTCGCGGACCAGCAGTGGACCGGCATCGGCGCCAAGATCACCGCCGCGCTGTCCGAGGGCTCGGTCGACGTCGTCGAGGTCGGCAACACCCAGACCGCCGGCTACGCCGCCTCGGGCGGTCTGCTGGACATCACCAAGGACAAGGCCGCCTTCGGCGGCGACACCTGGCCGGCCAACCAGGTCGAGTCCACCGTCCTGGACGGCAAGCAGTACGCCGCCCCGTGGTACGTCACCAACCGCGTGGTCGCCTACAACAAGGACCTGTGGGCCAAGGCCGGCCTGGGCGCCGCGCCGAAGACCCTGGACGAGTTCTACGCCGACCTGGAGAAGCTGAAGGCCACCGAGGGCGTCGCCGACCCGATCTACATGCCGGGTCAGGAGTGGTACGTCTACTTCGGTCTGCTCAGCAGCGAGGGTGGCAAGATCGCCAAGAAGGACGGCGACAAGTGGGTCGGCGGCCTGGGCTCGCCCGAGAGCCAGAAGGCCTTCGAGACCTACAAGAAGCTCCAGAGCTACTCGGCCACCGGTCCGAAGGACAAGGACGAGGCCACCCCGCAGCAGAAGGACGTCTTCGGCAAGGGCAACGTCGGCGCCATGATCGGCCTCGGCTGGGAGCTGCCGGACGAGAAGGCCATGCCCAAGGACAAGATCGGCTTCTTCCCGCTCCCGGGCAAGACCGCCGACAAGCCCTCCGGCGTGTTCCTCGGTGGTTCCAACCTCGCGATCGCCTCGCAGAGCAAGAACACCGACATGGCGAAGGACTTCCTGAAGATCGCCCTGAACGACAAGAACGAGGGCATCTTCCCGGCCAACGGCATCACCTCGAACAAGCCCGCGCTGGACAGCGCGATCACCGGCGAGTTCGCCACCGCCGCCAAGGCCGCCGCGTCCGTCGGCGCGATCACCCCGAACACCCCGAACTGGGCCAGCGTCGAGGACAACCCGAACCCGGTCAAGGAGTTCCTGACCGCTGTCCTCCAGGGCGGCGACTTCGCCTCCACGGCCGCGAAGTACGACGAGGTCATCGCCAAGAAGCTCAACCAGAAGCAGTAAGAGCACTGAGCGGCGTCGCTCACCGGCCCCCGGCGGGGGGCCGGTGGGCGGCGCCTGTCCGTCGTGGCCGGTTGTGAGGAAGTGAGAACGATGGCTGTGCATTCGCAGCGGGTGCAGACACAGTCTCCGGAGCCAGGGAAGGCTGCTGTGACGGTTACCAAGAGCGCCGCGGGCGGCGGCTCCAAGGGCCCCGCGCCGAAGGGCGTCAGATCCGCGGGCGGCCCCGGGCTGGGCTCGCGCCTCGCGCCGTACCTGCTGCTGCTGCCGGCCATCGTGGCGACGGTCGGCCTGCTGGGCTGGCCGCTGGTCAAGACGGTCCTGCTGTCGTTCCAGAACCTCAACAAGCGCCAGCTCGTCCTGCACCTGACCGAGTGGAACGGCTTCGACAACTACAAGGAGCAGCTGAGCGACCCCGAGTTCTGGGCGGTCACCGGCCGTAGCGTCGCCTTCACCCTGGTCAACGTGGTGCTGATCATGGCCGGCGGCACCCTGATCGGCCTGCTGCTGAACCAGCTCGGCAAGAAGATGCGGCTGGTGCTCCAGATCGCGCTGCTGATGGCCTGGGCGATGCCGGTGGTCGCCGCGACCACCGTCTACACCTGGCTGTTCGACTCCCAGTGGGGCGTCGTCAACTGGATCCTGGACCAGCTCGGCTGGCACTCGATGCGGGACTACAACTGGCTCAGCGACCAGTACTCGACGTTCTTCGTGATCATCCTGCTGATCGTCTGGATGTCGATCCCGTTCGTGGCGTTCCAGATGTACGCCGGTCTGACGACCATCCCCAAGGAGCTCTACGAGGCCGCCCGGATGGACGGCGCCGGCTCGGTCAAGATCTTCACCGCGGTGATCTTCCCCAACCTGAAGCCGTTCTTCATGGCCACGACCTTCCTCGAAGTCATCTGGGTGTTCAAGTCCTTCACCCAGGTCTACGCCGTCAACGCGGGCGGCCCCGAGAACCTGACCAGGACCCTGCCCGTGCACGCCTTCCTGGAGGGCTCCTCCGGCCAGCACTACGGCGTCGGCGCCGCGATCGCGGTGCTCACCATCCTGATGCTGGGCGTGCTGATGGCGTACTACTTCCGCATCATGATCAAGCAGGAGGACGAGCTGTGAGGCGCTCTCTCTTCGGACGTACCTGGCTGAACGTGATCGCGGCCGTCCTCGCCGTCTTCTTCGTCTTCCCCGTCTACTGGATGTTCGCGACCGCGTTCAAGCAGGACAGCGACATCATCAGCCCGACGCCGGTGTTCGTCCCGCTCAACGCGACCTTCGAGCACTTCACCACGGCCGTCAACGCGCCCAAGTTCTGGACGTACGTCACCAACAGCTTCGTGGTCACCATCGCCGCGGTGCTGATGTCGCTGGTGATCGCGACCCTGGCGGCCTTCGCCATCGCCCGGATGAAGTTCCGCGGCCGCAAGGCCTTCGTGCTGGTCGTCATGATGTCGCAGATGGCGCCGTGGGAGGTCATGACCATCGCGGTCTACATCATCTCCCGCGACAACGACATGCTGAACAGCCTGGTGCCGCTGACCTTCTTCTACATGATGATGGTCCTGCCCTTCACCATCTGGACCCTGCGCAGCTTCATCGCCGCGGTGCCCAAGGAGCTGGAGGAGTCGGCCATGGTGGACGGGTGCAGCCGCACCCAGGCCTTCGTGAAGGTGATCTTCCCGCTGCTGGCCCCGGGCCTGATGTCGACCTCGCTGTTCGGCTTCATCACGGCGTGGAACGAGTTCCCGCTCGTCCTGATCCTCAACAAGGACGACGGCCAGACCCTGCCGCTGTGGCTGTCGTCCTTCAAGACCGCCTTCGGGAACGACTGGGGCGCCACCATGGCCGCGTCCACGATGTTCGCCATTCCCGTGCTGATCCTGTTCGTCTTCCTCCAGCGCAAGGCGGTCGGCGGTCTGACCGACGGCGCCGTGAAGGGCTGAGCCACCGTGAGCATCCTCGTTCCCACCGTCCTCGACAGCGACCAGCTGCACCGGGACGCGCTGACCGTCCTCCAGCCCGGCTTCGTCGGCACCGAGCCGCCGGAGTGGCTGCGCCGCCACCTCGCCGCGGGCCTCGGCTCGGTCGCCCTGTTCGACCGCAACGTGGTCGACCTCGACCAGCTCTGCGCCCTCACCGGGGCGCTGCGCGCCGAGAACCCCGACCTGCTGATCGCCATCGACGAGGAGAGCGGCGACGTCACCCGGCTGGAGGCGGGCTCCGGCTCCTCCTGGCCGGGCAACCTCGCGCTCGGCGCGATCGACGACCCGGCGCTGACCCGGGACGTCGCCCGCGAGCTGGGCCGGGCGCTGGCCGCGGCCGGCGTCAACTACAACTGGGCGCCCACCGCGGACGTCAACTCCAACCCGCGCAACCCGGTGATCGGGGTGCGCTCCTTCGGCGCCGACCCCGAGCTGTGCGCCCGGCACACCGCCGCCTGGGTCGAGGGCCTCCAGTCGGCCGGCGTGGCCGCCTGCTCCAAGCACTTCCCCGGCCACGGCGACACCGCGGTGGACTCCCACCACGGCCTGCCGGTCATCGACGTCGACCTGGACGTGCTGCGGGCCCGCGACCTGATCCCGTTCCAGGCCGCGATCGCGGCCGGCACCAAGGCCGTGATGACGGCCCACATCATGGTCCCGGCGCTGGACCCGAAGCTGCCGGCCACCCTGAGCCCGGCCGTGCTGCGCGACCTGCTGCGCGCGGCCCCGGCCGACGGAGGCCTCGGCTACCAGGGCCTGATCGTCAGCGACGCGATCGAGATGGGCGCCATCGCCGACACCTTCGGGATGGGCGAGGGCACCGTGCTGGCCCTGGCGGCCGGCGCGGACGCGATCTGCGTCGGCGGCGGGCTCGCCGACGAGGAGACCGTGCTGATGCTGCGCGACGCCATCGTGGCGGGCGTGCGCTCCGGCCGGCTCGCCGAGGAGCGGCTGGCGGACGCCGCCGAGCGGGTCCGGGCGCTGGGCAGCTGGGGCCGGATCGCGGCCCAGGGCGAGCGGGTCGAGCCGGACCTGGCGGTCGGCCTGCGGGCCGCGCGCCGGGCGCTGCGGGTCGTCCGGGCGCCGGGCGTGGTGGCGCCGCCGGTGAGCGAGCGCCCGTACGTGGCCTCGTTCTCGGACGAGCCGAACATCGCCGTCGGCGACGTCACCCCGTGGGGCGTGGCCGGCATGCTGGCGGACCGCTTCCCCGGCACCCGCACCCGCGAGGTGTCGGCGGCCGAGGCCACGCCGGAGCTGCTGGACGCCCTGGTCGGCGAGCTGGTGGCCGGCGCCGAGGGCCGCCGCCTGGTCCTGGTGGTCCGGGACGCGCACCGGCACGCGTGGATGGCCGCCGCGCTGAGCCGCCTGGTGGCGGCCCGTCCGGACGCCGCCGTGGTGGAGATGGGCCTGCCCCAGTCCGAGCCGGTCGGCGCGATCCACATCGCCACCCACGGCGCCGCCCGGGTCTGCGGGCTGGCGGCCGTGGAGGTCCTCACCGGGCAGCCGGGAGCGATCGGCTGAACCGACCGACGAGACGTCACCGGCCGTGTCCGGAGGGCGTCGGCCGACGGGCCCGTCATGCGCATGCCGCATGGCGGGCCCGTTCCGTTTTCCCCGTGGTGACCTGCGGATTCGTCGAGTGACCGTGCTCCCTCAAGCAGGCCTTAAATCCACCTTAAGATCTACTTAGGGTGACGGTGTGGCAACTGGCCGCCCACGCGGTACAACAGCTCTGCAACGGCGGCCCCGACGAAGGCTTTTGGCCGTTGACACCACCTATGGTCTAGGCCAGAGTCCAGTCATCCGGCGGAAGAACGAACCTCCCCGGATGTGGTATCAGCCCCACCTGAAGCTCTTCGCCGCCCCCAAGCCCGGACTCTCCCGCCGGGGCGCCAATCACGCTGCCGGCGGGCACATGGCTCTACACCCTCGGAGGATGGCGTGAAGACGCGTCAGCTCATGTCGACGCTCGGGACGATGGCGCTGGCCGTCGGTCTGACGGCCTGTTCCTCGTCCGCGAAGCCCGCGGGCGACGGCGCGGCGGACGGCTCGAAGGCCGCCGGCGGCACCGTCACCGTCTGGCTGATGGACGACGCCCAGAAGAACTGGCCCGACCTGGTCCAGCGGGTGAACGACGAGTTCGCGGCGAAGTACCCGAACATCACCCTCAAGCTGGCCTACCAGGGCTGGGCCGACAAGGTGGGCAAGCTGGACAAGGCCATCGCCGAGGGCAACGCCCCCGACGTGGTCGAGCTGGGCAACACCGAGACCATGAAGTACGTGCTCTCCGGCGCGCTGGCCCCGGTGGACCGCACCAGCTTCGACAACGCCGACAGCTGGATCAAGGCGCTCGCCAACACCTGCACGTACCAGGACAAGCTGTGGTGCGTGCCGTACTACGCCGGCTCCCGGGTCGCCATCTACAACTCGGCGACCTTCCAGCAGGCCACCGGCAGCGCCGAGTTCCCGAAGACCGAGTTCGAGCTGATGTCCGCGCTGGACAAGATCGCGGACAAGAACAAGGCCGACAAGACCTACTCCGCGCTCTACCTGCCCGGCCCGTACTGGTACGCCGCGATGAGCTACGTCGCCGGGGCCGGCGGCAGCATCGCCAAGTTCGACGCCGCCGGCAACTGGCACGGCACCCTGCACGATGCCAAGTCGCAGCAGGGCATCACCCACTTCGTCGAGCTGGTGCGCAAGTACAACAAGGGCGACCTGACGGTCAACGAGCAGAACCAGTTCGAGGCGATGGCCCGAGGGCACGCCGCGGCCTTCTACGGCAACGGCTACGAGGCGGCCAGCGTCACCGCGCCGGTCACCGGGGACCCGAGCATCAAGGACGCCGTCAAGGTGGCGACCATGCCCGGCCCGGACGGCAAGCCGCTGCCGACCTTCATCGGCGGCTCCGACCTCGCCGTCACCGCCAAGTCCCAGCAGGTGGCGGCGGCCACCGACTGGATCCGGATGTTCACCAGCACCAAGTCCGAGCAGGCGCTGGCGGACAAGGACATCCTGCCGAACAACCTCACCCAGCTGAACCCGCTGAAGAACAAGCCGAGCACCGCGGCCGCGGCCAACGCCGTCCCGGACGCCTGGTTCACCCCGCTGGCCCCCGGCTGGGGCGCGGTCGAGAAGCAGAAGATCATTCCGGACATGCTGGCCTCGATCCTCAAGGGCAAGTCGGTGGACCAGGCCACCAAGGAGGCCGACGCCGCGATCGACCAGCTGATCAACAAGCCCTGACCGTCCGTCGCGGCACGCCCCTCCGGTCTCCGGCGGGGCGTGCCGGGGGGCGTACGGGTGTGCGGACGGAGGTGCCCGGCACCGGGCGCGCCCGTAGGATTGCCGGACGAAGGACCGCAGCGAGTGTGCGGACTCGCCGCCCGTGGAGCCCCCGCCGGGCAGCCGCCCGCGTGGGGTCGAACCTCTCATCGGAGGCAGACCCAGATGTCCGACCCGCAGACCGTTCCCGTCCCCGGCCGGATCATGGCGGCGGAGATGGCCGAGCAGCCGGCCGTCCTCCAGCGCATCCTCGACGAGGGTGCCCCGAAGATCCGCGAGGTCGCCGCGCAGATCGCCGCCCGCGCCCCGCGCTTCGTCCTGCTCACCGCGCGCGGCACGTCCGACAACGCCGCGCTGTACGCCAAGTACCTGATCGAGATCCTGCTCGGCAAGCCGGCCGGGCTGACCTCGATGTCCACCACCACCGCGTACGGCGCCAAGCCGGACCTCACCGACGTCCTGGTGATCACCGTCAGCCAGTCCGGCGGCTCACCCGACCTGGTGGCCTCCACCAAGGCCGCCCGCGAGGCCGGTGCCATCACCCTGGCGGTGACCAACAACGCCGCCTCGCCGCTGGCCGAGGTCTCCGAGTTCCACATCGACGTGCTGGCGGGCCCGGAGAAGGCGCTGCCGGCCACCAAGACCTACACCGCCGAGCTGCTGGCGCTCTACCTGCTGGTCGAGGGCCTGCGCGGCGGCGACGGCGGGGCCGCCAAGGAGCTGCCGGGCCTGGCCGCCGGGGTGCTGGCCCGCAAGGCCGAGGTGAAGGCGCTGGCCGAGCGCTACCGCTTCGCCCAGCGGCTGGTGATCACCTCGCGCGGCTACGGCTATCCGACCGCCCGCGAGGCGGCGCTCAAGCTGATGGAGACCACCTACATCCCGGCCACCCCGTTCTCCGGCGCCGACCTGCTGCACGGCCCGCTGGCCATGGTGGACAACGTCTCGCCGGTCATCGCGATCGTCCCGGACGGCAAGGGCGGCGAGGCCCTCCAGCCGGTGCTGGACCGGCTGCGCGGGCGCGGCGCGGACCTGGTGGTGGTCGGGCAGCAGGCGCAGGTGGACGCGGCCTCGGCCGGCTTCGCGCTGCCGGCCGGGGTGCCCGAGGAGGTGCAGCCGATCCTGGAGATCCTGCCGCTGCAACTGCTGGCCCACGAGGTGACCATCGCCCGCGGCCAGGACCCGGACGCCCCGCGCGCCCTGGCCAAGGTCACCGAGACCCGGTAGCCGGGTCCGGTGCGCGAACAGGCCCCCGGTCCACGAGCTGTGGACCGGGGGCCTGTTCCTTGAGCGGCCGACCATGGTTCTCGGGGCCGGAAACACTACGGGCCACGGCGCCGACACGGGACCCTCAACCCATGCGGCACCGCAGCCCGGAGCTGTCGTCGGGCGCCGGGTTCGATCAAGGACTGTGCGGGGTCCTCGTTCGGCGGCGTCCGACCGAGGAGAAGCCGCGCGCGGTCAGGGCAGTTGCGCGGGGGCCTCTCCTTGGTGCCCTTTCATTGTGGACTAGACCAATCTCGGTTGTCCAGGCCTCTCCGGGGATTGGTCTAAACAACTCAGGCTCCCCGGGCGGCCCGCCCGCCGGGTCCGCCGCGCCCCGCCCGCGGCCGCGGCGCTACCCTCGCCATGTGCCCTCGCTGAACGAACTCGTCCGCCGCCACACCACCCTGACCGGGGCCGATGTGGAATGGCTCCACATGCTGGTCTCGGAGTGGCAGCTGCTCTCCGACCTCTCCTTCGCCGACCTGGTGTTGTGGATCCCCACCTGGGACGGCATCCGCTACGTCTCGGTGGCGCAGATGCGGCCCAACACCGGGCCCACCTCCTATCAGGACGACATGGTCGGCCACCTCGTCCCGCGCGGCCGCCGTCCGCTGCTGGACGCCGCCTTCGACGAGGGGCGGATCGTGCGCGAGGGCGACCCGGAGTGGCGCGAGGAGGTCCCCGTCCGGGTCGAGTCGATCCCGGTCCGGCGCGAGGGCAAGGTGCTCGGGGTGATCGCCCGCAACACCAACCTGCTGACCGTCCGCACCCCCAGCCGGCTGGAGCTCACCTACCTCCAGAGCGCCTCCGACCTGGCCCAGATGATCGCGGCCGGCTCCTTCCCGTTCCCCGGCGCCGAGCAGGCCGACATGGACGCCGCGCCGCGGGTCGGCGACGGCCTGATCCGGCTGGACGCGGACGGCATCGTCACCTACGCCAGCCCCAACGCCCTCTCCGCCTACCACCGGCTCGGCCTCACCACCGACCTGGTCGGCAGCCACCTCGGCCGCGCCACCGCGGCCCTCGCCCCGCCGTCCCGCTCGGCCGTCCACGAGGCGCTGGTGAAGGTGGCGAGCGGCTGGGCGCCCCGGCAGACCGAGGTGGAGGCCCAGGGGGGAGTGGTGACCCTGCGGGCGATCCCGCTCAAGCCCAAGGGCACCCTGACCGGTTCGCTGGTGCTCTGCCGGGACGTGACCGAGCTGCGCCGCCGCGACCGCGAGCTGATGACCAAGGACGCCACCATCCGGGAGATCCACCACCGGGTGAAGAACAACCTCCAGACCGTCGCGGCCCTGCTGCGGCTTCAGTCCCGCCGGATGGAGTCGGAGTCCGGCCGGGCCGCGCTGGACGAGGCGGTGCGCCGGGTCGGCTCGATCGCGATCGTGCACGAGACGCTCTCCCAGGCGCTGGACGAGCAGGTGGCCTTCGACGAGATCGCCGACCGGGTGCTGGCGATGGTGATGGAGCTGTCCCAGGACGGCCGGGTGGCCACCCGCCGCACCGGCAGCTTCGGCATCCTGTCCGCCGAGGTGGCCACCCCGCTGTCGATGGTGCTGACCGAACTGCTCCAGAACGCGCTGGAACACGCCTTCGGTCCGACGGCCTCCGGGAACCTGGAGGTGAGCGCGCTGCGCGGACGGGCCCCGGCGACCGGGAAGGGCTGGTCGGACAGCTGGACCGGCGGCGCCCGGCCGGAGGAGTACCTGCTGATCACGGTCCAGGACGACGGCCGCGGCATGCCGGAGGGCTTCGACCCCCAGACGGCGGGCAACCTCGGACTCCAGATCGTCCGGACGCTGGCGACCGGCGAGCTGGGCGGCACCTTCGACATGGTGGCCGGCCCGAACGGCGGGACCAAGGTGGTCCTGGAGATCCCGGTCCGCTGAGCACGGCCCGAGGAATCGGTTGCGAACGCGCCCGTGAGGGGCGTGCGTTCGGCGGATGCGCCGGGTGCACGCTCCGTGCGCGGGGGCGGGAAGACGGCCGGAGAAACAGAAACGAGGCCCTGTCGACCGGGGGGGGGTGGGTCGACAGGGCCTCTCAACCCGTTCCGGCCGTCGGGGGGAGTCGGCCGGAGCGGGGGCTCTGGGTGGTGCGACACTTCGCCGGTGCGTTGCACACGGTGAGCGCCACAGCTCCACAATATTGCTCTCAGTGAACAGTATCAAGTGGCTGGGCGGGTCTGGTGTCGCGGGACCCCGGCTGGCGGGGTCCTTTGTGCGGAAGGCTTCACCAGGAAGTGCAGGGAAGCCTTGATCGTGTGTCGATCGGTACGGCGGTTGCTGCTGGTGCTACGGCGTGTGATCGCTGCGCGATCAGGCGGTGCGGGCGCGGTTGCGGGCGGCGCGGCGCTTCATCGCACGACGCTCGTCCTCGCTCATGCCGCCCCAGACGCCGGCGTCCTGGCCGGTCTCAAGCGCCCACTGGAGGCACTGCTCCATCACCGGGCAGCGGCGGCACACGGCCTTGGCTTCCTCGATCTGCAACAGAGCAGGACCGGTGTTCCCGATCGGGAAGAACAGCTCCGGGTCCTCTTCGCGGCAGACAGCGCGGTGGCGCCAGTCCATGGTCGTCCAACTCCTCCTGCCGCGGGGGGTGGCCCGATCGGCACAATCGAATGGCTTGTGAATGTGAACGCTTTCACGAATCCCGCAACAGCAAAAGAGACCAAAGGCCCACCGGGCCCGGGTGGTCTGTGCTGGGGGGGATTCGGCGATTCGAGGGGCACTCCGCGGTCGGCGCTCCTGATGTTTCCGGAGTTGCCGTCGCTGCGATGTGTCCCGATCGCCATGTAGAGGTTCGCAAACCTCGGGCTCGGATACAACCCCCTTCGGGGAGGAATTTTGGATTCTTCGGTGTCGCCTAGCTCACAGCCAGTACTTCTATGGAGTGAAGGGGGCTTGTGCGTTCGAGAAGAAGGAGGAACCCCCCTTCCAGTCACACAATCACACGCAGTGCCCGCCGTACGCCTGTGAAACTGACGCGACTCCTGTCTCCAAGATGGTCCCCGTCGACCTGGAACGGGCTCGGTTCCTCTGAAACCAAGGTGAAGTGCCTGACGTCGTGATAGGAGACGACGTGCTTCCCGCCAGGCCCGGCCGGAGGGGCGCCATCGCTCGAAGACCCGTACGACCGCAGGATCTGACGGACCGTTCGAGCCGTGCCGAACGCCGTCATACGGGTGATGCCGAAGACGTCCAGGTCAGTGTCGAAGGAGGCGAGCGGTGAGGGGTAGACCGGGCGGTTGCCGAGGAAGGTCCAGGGCGAGGTGTTGCTGACTATCGACAGGACCAGGCCCGGAACCGGCGCGCGGCCCGGCAACAGCAAGGAGACCGGGCCGGAGCGGCGCTGCTCACGCTGGGTGAAGTAGTGCCGTAGCGCCTGGCCGACGTACAGGGCGTGGGTGGACTTGCGCCCAGCCTTGCGCTGCTCCTCGACCCGGCCCACCACCCCGGCGTCGAAGCCGAGGCCGGCGGTGAAGGTGAACCAGCGGTCCGGCAGGCCGTCGGTCATCGCCTTGCCCAGCCCGATCGGCCGCTCGCGGCCGTGCTCCAGCGCGTCCAGCAGGACGCCGGTGGCCTCCACCGGGTCGTTGGGCAGGCCGAGCGCGCGGGCGAACACATTGGTCGAACCGCCCGGCACCACGGCCAGTCGCGGGACCCTCTCGCCCGGGCCGTGCGCCAGCAGCCCGTTCACCACCTCGTTGACGGTGCCGTCGCCGCCCAGCGCCACCACCAGGTCGACCGTGCCGTCCTCCGCCGCCTCGCGGGCCAGGTCGCGCGCGTGGCCCCGGTACTCGGTCTCGGCCACCTCCAGCTTGAGGTCGCTGCGCAGCGCGTGGATCAGGACGTCCCTGGTTCGGCCACTGGTGGTGGTGGCCTTGTGGTTCACGACCAGGAGAGCGCGCATGGGGAAAGCCTACGGGTCGGTACGGACCAACCGGCGGCTACCCTGCTGGAGTGACCGCAGAAACCTCCGCCCCCGCCCCCTCGGCAGGCTCCGGCCGCCCCGTCTCCCTGACCCTGGGCGCCGCCATCACCGCCCTGGAGGGCGCCGCGCTGGCCGTCGTCGGCATCTCGGACATGGTGTCCGCGTTCTCCGGCCAGGCCAAGCAGCTGGCCCTGAACGAGTTCGGCGGAGCGGTCATCGTGCTGCTCGGCGTGCTGCCGATCCTGGCCGCCCGGGCGCTGCTCAAGGAGCGCCGCTGGGGCCGCAGCCCGGCGGTGCTGACCAACTCGACCTGCCTGCCGGTCGCCTACTACATGTGCCAGAGCGGCGGCGCGATGGTCGCGGCCGGCGTGCTGGTGGGCGTGCTCGGCCTGGTGGGCATCGGCGCGCTGCTGAACCCGAAGTCGACGGCGGCCCTGTACGCCCAGCAGGAGAGCTGAGCACACAGGGCCGCCAGGGCTGACCGGCCGTCAGGCCTACTCCTCCACCAGGAGCTTCTCCCGCAGCTGGGCCAGCGTCCGGGCGAGCAGCCGGGACACGTGCATCTGGGAGATCCCCACCTCGGCGGCGATCTGCGACTGGGTCATGTTCCGGAAGAACCGCAGCACCAGGATCTTCTGTTCCCGGGGCGGCAGTTGGGCGAGCAGCGGCTTGAGCGACTCGCGGTACTCGACGCCCTCCAGTGCCTCGTCGGTGGCGCCCAGGGTGTCCGCGACGGCCGGAGACTCGTCGTCGCTGTCCGGCACGTCCAGGGACAGCGTGGAGTACGCGTTGGCGGACTCCAGGCCCTCCAGCACGTCCTCCTCGGAGATCCCCAGGTGCTCGGCGAGCTCGTGCACCGTGGGGGAGCGGCCGTGCCGCTGGGAGAGCTCACTGGTCGCCGTGGTGAGCGACAGCCGCAGCTCCTGGAGCCGGCGCGGGACGCGCACCGCCCAGCCCTTGTCGCGGAAGTGCCGCTTGATCTCTCCGACGATGGTCGGCGTGGCGTAGGTGGAGAACTCGACCCCGCGCTCGTGGTCGAAGCGGTCCACCGACTTGATCAGTCCGATGGTGGCGACCTGGGTCAGGTCGTCCAGCGGCTCGCCGCGGTTGCGGAAGCGCCGGGCCAGGTGCTCGACCAGCGGGATGTGCATCCGCACCAGCTGGTTGCGCAGCTCGACCCGCTCCGGGGAGCCCTCGGGCAGCGCGGACAGCCGGACGAACAGCGCGCGGGCGGCCTCCCGGTCCGGGGCGCCGGTGCGGTGCGAGCCCTGGGCGGGGACGGCGCCGTGCGGTTCGGCCTCGGTCGCCTCTGCCGCCTCGGTCGCCTCTGCCGCCGCGTCGCTCTCGGCGGCGTCGGAGACGGCGTCGGCCGCATCGACGGTGCCGGCGGCGGCGACCTCGCCGGTCTCGTCCACCAGGTCCGGCGGGGGCGCGGCGGCAGGCGTCGGGTCGGACGTCGGCTCGGTGGGGTGGCTCATCCGGTGGGCGTCCTTCGGGTGCGCTTCGTCGTTGGCGGCGAGTCCGGGAACGCTCGCCTGGGTCGGTACGGCAGGTCCCGCCGTCGCGAGGCCGGTACGGTCCAGATCACTCACGGCCATTCCCCCGTTCCGTTCCGGGAGCACCGGGGCCGGTGGCCCCGGAATCGTCTCGTTGGTCGTACCGCCCGGGGCGGTACCGGGAGCCGTCCACCGGGCCCCGGAGCGGGGATCGGCGGACGGCCCTTGCGCGGGTGGTGCTGGGTGCTGCTGTCGTTCGGTCGGCCCGACTAGTGGGCGGGAGTGCCGCCGCGCTTCTTGTGCAGGCTGATCGACACGGTGTTGTCCTCGGCGACCGAGGAGTCGACCTCGCCGGCCAGCGCGGAGAGCACCGTCCAGGCGAAGGTGTCCCGTTCGGGCGCCTTGCCGTCGGTGGTCGGGGCGGCGACGGTCACCTTCAGCGAGTCGCCGACCAGCCGGAACTCGCAGGACAGCACCGAGCCGGGCACCGCCTGCTGGAGCAGGATGGCGCAAGCCTCGTCGACCGCGATCCGCAGATCCTCGATCTCGTCGAGGGTGAAGTCCAACCGGGCCGCCAACCCGGCCGTCGCTGTTCGCAGGACGGAGAGGTAGGCGCCGGCTGCGGGCAGCCGGACCTCCACGAAGTCCTGAACACCGAGATCGCCGTCGATCTGGGACACCCTTGCCTCCTGGGTGGCGCGCTGTGCTTTCTTGGTACCCCGCTTGTTACCGCTCGCTACCCCCGAAGGGGTGCCCGGCGCCGCGGATCCGCCATCGCTCTGCCTTCCGCACCCCGGTTCGGGAGTTACTCATGGTAAGGCATTGCGACGCAGGGTGGCAGACCCTTTTCCCGGTCTCCCGGGGGCCGTTCAGCGCTGTCCGGCCTCGGCCAGCGCCTCGTCGGTGAGCCGGTAGACCGTCCACTCGTCCATCGGCACCGCGCCGATCGACTTGTAGAAGTCGATCGAGGGCTGGTTCCAGTCCAGGACCGACCACTCGACCCGGGAGTAGCCGCGCTCGACGGCGATCCGGGCGAGCTCCAGCAGCAGCGCCTTGCCGTGGCCGCCGCCGCGCGCCTGAGGACGGACGTACAGGTCCTCCAGGTAGATCCCGTGGGTGCCGCGCCAGGTCGAGAAGTTGCGGAACCACACCGCGAAGCCGACCGGCTCACCGGTGGCGTCGTCCTCGGCGATCAGGCCGAACAGCGCCGGGTTCTCGCCGAACAGGGCGTCGTGCAGCTGCGCCTCGGTGGCCTTCGCCTCGTGCAGGGCCTTCTCGTAGTCCGCGAGTTCACGGATCATGGCGTGGATGACGGGAACGTCGGTGGCTACGGCGGTGCGGATCATGCTGTGAGCCTACTGCTCGGGACCGCTCTCGTCCCAGGCCTGGACGGAGGTCTGGTCGACGATCCGGCCGTCCCGCAGTCCGGCCATCGAGGACATCAGCACCCGGACGCCGTCGGGGTAGCGGCAGGACTCCAGGAAGGCGACGTGGTCGCCCTGGACGACCACCTGTTCCAGCTTGTGGGTCATCTCGCGGGCGTAGACATCGTCCAGCATGGCGCCGATCTCGGCCCGCCCGTGCATCACCAGGGGGTGGCTGGGCTGGGTCTTGCGGTCGACCACGCGCAGTTCGGCGTCCTCCGCGTAGAGCGCCAACAGGGTTCCGGCGTCGCCGCGTTCGATGCCCTCGCGCAGGGCGCGGGTGTCGAAGGCGGCGGGGGTCGCCATGGTGGTCATGATCTCGCTCCTCCGGTCGGGTTCCGTCGGCTCGCACTTCGAGCGTACGCCCGGCCGCCCCCGCCGCCCGCGCGGTCAGCGGGCCGTTACGGTGCGCAGGTAGGCGGCCAGCGCGCTGATCGCGGCCGGGTTGCGCGGGCTCTCCACCATGTCGACGTAGTCCATGGTGAAGATCCGGTCGTTCCTGATCGCGGCGACGTTCGCCAGCGGCGGGAAGGACGTGAGGAAGCGGCGCTTCTCCTCGGCGCCGGTGCTGCCGTAGTCGTTGATCACGATCACCTCGGGGTCGAGCCGCACCACGCTCTCCCAGCCGGCCGTGAACCAGGTGTCGGCGCGGTCGCCCATGATGTTGGTCCCGCCGGCCTTGGCGATGATCTCGTTGGCGGCGGCGAACTTCCCGGCGGTGTACGGCTTGTCCTGCCCGCTGTCGTACAGGAAGACGGACGGGTGGCGCTCGGGCTGGGGGACGGCGGCGATCTGCGCCTTGAAGCCGGCGATCAGCTTGTCGGCGCGGTCCTTGACGTCGAAGATCTCGCCGAGGTTGGTCAGGTCGGTGTAGAGCGCCTCCAGTGGGTCCATCACGCCGCGCTCGGTGCCCTTGCCGCTGCGGCAGGACTCGCTGAGCACGTAGGAGTCGATGCCGAGCGCCTTGAAGGCCTGCGGGGTGACGCCGGCGCCCTCGTCGAAGCCGTAGTGCCAGCCGGCGAAGACCAGGTCGGCCTTGGCGTCCAGGGCGATCTCCTTGGTGAGTACCTTCTTGGAGAGCCAGGTGGTCTGCTGGTAGCCGTCCTTCCAGGAGACCTGGTCGATCCTGCCCTTGTCGTCGGGCATCACGTAGCCGGCCATCCGGTCGGCGAGGCCGAGCGAGAGCATCAGCTCGGTGATGTTGACGTCGTTGGTCACCACCCGGGCGGGCTTCTGGGCGAAGGTGAGCTTCTCGCCGCAGTTCTCCACCGTCACCGGGTAGTGGGCGGTGGTGGTGGCGGCCTCCTTGGGGGCGATCTCGGCGCCGCAGGCGGTGAGTCCGAGGGTGAGCAGGGCGGCGGCGGCAACGGCCTTGGTACGCACGGTGGTTCCTTCGACGGGGTGGATCAGGCGGAGGGGGCGAGGCGGTCGAACAGCAGCTGGACGGCGCCGGTCTCCGGGTGCCGCACCGGGGTGGCGCGGACGCCGAACACCTCGGCCAGCAGGGCGGGTCGGAGCACCTCGTGGGGCGGGCCGGAGGCGACGATCCGCCCCGCCCGCAGCACGTACAGCAGGTCGCAGTGGCCGGCCGCCAGGTTGAGGTCGTGCAGCGCGGTGAGCACCGTCGGGCCGGCCTCGCGGGCGAGCGCCAGCACCTCCAACTGGTGGGCGATGTCGAGGTGGTTGGTGGGTTCGTCCAGCACCAGCAGGCGCGGCTCCTGGACCAGCGCGCGGGCGAACAGCACCCGCTGCTTCTCGCCGCCGGACAGGCTCAGGAAGCCCCGCTCGGCGAGGTGCCCGGCCCGGACCTTGCGCAGCGCCTCGGCGCAGCGCTCCTCGTCCCCGTCGGTGGGGGCGCCGAAGCCGCGGCGGTGCGGCAGCCGGCCCATGGCGACCACCTCGGCCACGGTGAAGTCGAACTCGGCGGAGTGCTCCTGGGAGAGCGCGGCCACCCGCCGGGCGCTCGCGCGGGCGGTGAGCGCGTGCAGGTCGTCGCCGGCCAGCCGGACGGCGCCGCCGGCGGGCTTGAGCACCCGGTAGACGCAGCGCAGCAGGGTCGACTTGCCGCTGCCGTTCGGCCCGACCAGTCCGACCACCTGCCCGGCGGCGGCCGCCAGGTTCACCTCGTGGACCAGCCGGGTGCCGGCCAGCTCCACCGAGACGGCGTCCACGGCGAGGTCCTGGGCTTCGGTCGTCCCGTTCATCGGCCGGCTCCGAAGGCCTGGCCGCGGCGGCGCATCAGCAGCAGGAAGGCGGGCACGCCGAGCACCGCGGTGAACACCCCGACGGGCAGTTCGGCGGGCGCCAGCAGGGTGCGCGACGCGATGTCCACCCAGACCAGCAGCAGTGCCCCGGCGAGCGGCGCGATCACCAGCACCCGGCGGTGCCCGGCGCCGACCAGCATCCGGGCCAGGTGCGGCATCAGCAGCCCGACGAAGCCGATCGCCCCGCTGACCGCGACCACGGTGCCGGTGACGGCGGCGGTGACCACGAACAGCTCGCGGCGCAGCCGGTCCGGGTCCACCCCGAGCGAGGCGGAGGTCTCGTCGCCCATGGCGAGCGCGTCCAGCCGGCCGGCGGCGCACTGCAGGTAGGCCAGGCCGGCCAGCACGGTGGCGGCGGCGAGCGGCACCTTGCCCCAGGTGGCGCCGCCGAGGCTGCCGAGCAGCCACATCATGGCGTCCCGGGCGGCCTCGCCGCGGTCGGCGGCGAAGACCATCAGGGTGGTGGCGGCGGAGAAGCCGTAGGACAGGGCGGTGCCGGTGAGCACCAGGCGCAGCGGGGTGAGCCCGTACGCGGTGCGGGCGGCGAGGTAGACCAGTGTCATCGCGGCGAGCGCGGAGCCGAAGGCGGAGGCGGAGATCGCCCACACCCCGAGCGAGGCGAAGGCGCCGAACAGCAGGACGGCGTTGGCGCCGACGGCCGCGCCGGAGGAGATGCCGAGGACGAAGGGGTCGGCCAGGGCGTTGCGCACCAGGGCCTGGACGGCGACGCCGCAGGCGGCCAGTCCGGCGCCGACCACGGCGGCGAGGATGGTGCGCGGCAGCCGGATCTGCCAGACGATCGCGTAGGCGGCGGCCTCGTCCGCGTCCAGCCGACCGCCGGTCAGTCCGGCGCCGAGCAGCCGCAGGACGTGGGGCAGGTCGATCCCGGAGGAGCCGAGGGCGACCCCGCAGACCAGCGAGAGCAGCAGGGCGACGGCGAGGCCGGCGGCGAGCGGGGCGACGGGTGCGCGGCGGGTGGGCGGGCCGGCCGCGCGGTCTGCGGGCGCGCGGTCCACGGAGGGGCGGTTCACGGGTGCGCCTTGCCTCGGGCCGCGGGTGCGCCGGGGCGGGCGCGCGGGCGTGCCGGGGCGCCGTTCCCCTCGCAGTCCGCGGCGAGTTGTCGGGAGGTCGGCGGCCGAGGGCGATCGGGCTGGCGTGGCCGTCCGGGCTGGTACGGGCCGCGCTCACCGTTGCGGGTCAGCGCCGGATTCACACCGGACTTCCCCCTCGGACGCCCTGGCAGCATAACAGCCGCTCAGGGCATTCAACCCTTACCGATGGCGGGTGGGACGTGAACGCACGACCGCCCCCGTCCGGTGGTCCGGACGGGGGCGGTCGGGTGGCGACTCGTCAGGCTCAGGCCTGCTTGGTCTCCCAGAAGATCTTGTCGACCTCGGCGATCAGGTCCAGCAGGGCCTGGCCGGTGGCCGGGTCGGTGGACGCCTTGGCGGCCGAGGCGGCCTTCAGGGTGTCGTTGATCAGCTGGTGCAGCTGCGGGTACTTCTCGAAGTGCGGGGCCTTGAAGTAGTCGCTCCACAGCACCGAGATGTGGTGCTTGACGGCCTCGGCGCGCTGCTCCTTGATGATGATGGCGCGGGCGCGGAAGTGCGCGTCCTCGTTGGCCTGGTACTTCTCCTGGGTGGCCTTGACGGACTCGGCCTCCAGCTTGGCCTGCGCCGGGTCGTAGACGCCGCACGGCAGGTCGCAGTGGGCGTGGGCGGTGGCGCGAGGTGCAAACAGACGAGAGAACATGGGAGTCCTTCCTTAGATCGTCTTCCCGCGCCCGAGATTACCCTTCCGCCCTCCCGGATTCGCGATCGGGCGGTGGGCCTAGGGCAAAAGGCGGACCGGGAACCATGTCATTTCGGACATCGAACGGATGACGGTCCGTACGGCAGACTGGGGGTCGGCCGAGCGGGAGGAGGAGTCGTGGCGCGGAGCACGCGACCGGAGGGCAGCGCACTGCCGTTCGGGCTGGTCGACGTGGCGGGGCCGTCGATGGTCCCGACCCTGCGCGAGGGCGACCGGCTGCTGGTCCGCTACGGGGCCCCGATCCGGCCGGGCGCGGTGGTGCTCTTCCGGCACCCCTTCCAGCAGGACCTGCTGGTGGTGAAGCGGGCCGCGGAGCGCCGGGCCGAGGGCTGGTGGCTGCTGTCCGACAACCGCCCGGTGGACAGCGACAGCCGCAGCTACGGTGCCGTCCCGGACGAGCTGGTGCTCGGCCGGGCGCTGCTGCGGCTGCGTCCGAGCCCGGCCTGGCTGGCGCCGGGCCGTCGACTGGAGCGGCTGCTGCTCACCCCGCGGCTGGCCCGGGTGCCGGGCCTGGCCCGCCGGCTCGGCGCCTGGGTCGAGGACGTCTAGAAGCGGGCGTCTGGAAGCGGACGTCTGGAAGCGGGCGTGGAGAACGCGCCGCTACGCCTGGGCGGCGGCCTCCGCCTCCTGGCGCTTGCGGGCCCGGTAGGCGGCCACGTTGGCGCGGGTCGCGCAGCGGTCCGAGCAGTAGCGGCGGGAGCGGTTGGTCGAGGTGTCCAGGTAGGCGTTGCGGCAGGGCGCGGCCTGGCAGATGCCGAGCCGGTCGGCGCCCAGCTCGGTCAGGTGGACGGCCAGCCCCATGCAGGCGACCGCGCTGAAGTGCGCGGTGGCGGTGGCGGAGTTGTCGGCCAGGTGCAGGTGCCAGCGGGGCCGCCCGGCGTCGTCCAGGTAGTCGTGCCCGGAGATCAGCGGGCTGACGGGGTACTCCATCAGCAGGCTGTTCAGCAGGTCGACGCCGCGGATCTCGTCCCCCTCGGCGGCGGCCTCGAAGACTCCGCGCAGCCTGGTCCGTACTGCCCGCAGCCGGGGCAGGTCGGACTCGTCGGCGAGCGCGGCGGCCCGCGCCGAGTCGGAGAACAGGCCGCGCACCGCTTCCACGGTGGTCAGCGTGTCGGTGCCGCGCTCGGGCTCCTCGGTGTTCACCAGCCGAACGGCGAGATCGGCGTAGGCGGCGAGCTCCACAGGGGTCCTTCCAGATTCGGTAACGGGCTGACAGCCTCCAGCCTATTACCCCCGAGGGGAAAACGCGGCGCCCGGCAGGACGGCCTGCCGGGCGCCGGGGGTACGGCTCTCAGAGCACCTTGGACAGGAAGGCCCGGGTGCGCTCGTGCTGGGGGTCGGTGAGCACCTGGCGGGGGTTGCCGGACTCGACCACCACGCCGCCGTCCATGAACACCAGCGCGTCGCCCACCTCGCGGGCGAAGCCCATCTCGTGGGTGACGACCACCATCGTCATGCCCTCCTCGGCGAGGCCGCGCATGACGTCGAGGACGTCGCCGACCAGCTCCGGGTCGAGCGCGGAGGTCGGCTCGTCGAAGAGCATCAGCTTGGGCTTCATGGCCAGCGCGCGGGCGATCGCCACCCGCTGCTGCTGGCCGCCGGAGAGCTGGGAGGGATAGTTCTTCGCCTTGTCGGCGAGGCCCACCCGCTCCAGCAGGGCCATCCCGCGCTCGCGCGCCTCGGCCCTGGTCTCGCCCTTGACCTGGACCGGCGCCTCCATGACGTTCTCGATCGCGGTCATGTGCGGGAACAGGTTGAAGCGCTGGAAGACCATGCCGATGTCGCGCCGCTTGACGGCGACCTCGCGGTCCTTGAGCTCGTGCAGCCGGTCGCCCTTCTGCCGGTAGCCGACCAGCTCGCCGTCCACCCAGAGGCGGCCGCCGTTGATCTTCTCCAGGTGGTTGATGCACCGCAGGAAGGTCGACTTGCCGGAGCCGGAGGGGCCGATCAGGCAGAACACCTCGCCCTTGCGGACCTCCAGGTCGATGCCCTTGAGCACCTCGACCAGGCCGTAGGACTTGTGCACGTTCTCGGCGCGGACCATCAGGTCGGCCGCCGCCGCGGCGGGGCGGGCCGGGGTCTTGGTCAGATCGGTCATACGTGACCACCTCCCTCGATCCCCGGGACGACGTCGGCGGCCGTCTTGGGGGCGGGCTTCCCGGCGAACAGGCCCCGCAGCCGCTGCAGCGGGGTGGGCGGCAGGGTGCGATTGGAGCCTCGGGCGTAGTGGCGCTCGACGTAGTACTGGCCGATGGTCAGCACCGAGGTGAAGAAGAGGTACCAGAGGCTGACGACGATCAGCAGCGGGATGTTCTGGTAGTTCCGGGAGTAGATGACCTGACCGGCCCGGAAGATCTCCTCCAGGGAGATCACCGAGACCAGCGAGGTGGTCTTGAGCATCGAGATGGTCTCGTTGCCGGTCGGCGGGATGATCACCCGCATGGCCTGCGGCAGGACGATCCGGCGCATGGTCTGGGCCCGGCTCATGCCGAGCGCGTGCGCGGCCTCGGCCTGGCCCTCGTCCACCGACTGGATGCCGCCGCGGACGATCTCCGCCATGTAGGCGGCCTCGTTGAGGCCGAGGCCCAGCAGTGCGGCGACGAAGGTCGGGATCAGGACGTTGGTCTGCTGGGACCAGAACTCCGGCCCCCACGGGACGCCGATCGACAGCTTGGCCCAGATCAGGCCGAGGAAGTTCCAGAAGACCAGCTGCACCAGCACCGGGGTGCCGCGGAAGATCCAGATGTAGACCCAGGCGACGCCGGCCAGCAGGGGGTTGGGGGACAGGCGCATCACCGCGAGGACGATGCCGCCGACCACGCCCATGAGCATGGCGAGCACGGTCAGCTCCAGCGTGACCAGCAGGCCGTGCATGATGCTGTCGTGGAACAGGTACTGACCGACGATGTCCCACTTGAAAGCGGGGTTGGTGAAGAGGGCGCTCAGCAGCATCGCCGCGAGCAGGGCGATGACGACGGCGCCAGCCCAGCGTCCGGGGTGGCGGACCGGGACGGCCTTGATGGTGTCAGGCCGTCCCTCCTGCGCCGTCCCCTTGTCCAAAGAGTTCACGGTGTGGCCTCGGGAGAGAAGATGGAGCGTACGGTCAGCTGCCGGCGGCGCTGTTGACGACCGACTTGGTGATGGCACCGGCCTCGACACCCCACTTGGTGAGGATCTGCTTGTAGGTGCCGTCGTCGATCAGCGACTGGATGGCACCCTGGACGGCCGGGGTGAGCTTGGAGCCCTTGGCCAGGGCGACACCGTAGGGGGCCACGCCGTAGGTCTCGCCGACCTTCTCCAGCTGGCCGCCGGACTGCTTGACGGCGTAGTCGACGACCTGGGAGTCGGCCATCATCGCCTGGTCGCGGCCGGAGACCACCGCGTTGGTGACGTCCGTCTGGAGGTCGAACTTGTCGCCCCCGTTCTGGATGCCCGGCTTGCCGGCCTTGGCGCAGTCCGGGTTGCGGGTGTCGTTGATCTCGTCGGCCTGGGTGGTGCCGGTCTGGACGGCGACCTTCTTGCCGCACAGGTCCTTGGGGTCGATCTTCTCCGGGTTGCCCTTCTTCACCGCGACGGCGCTGCCGGAGTTGAAGTAGGTGACCATGTCGACGATGTCCTCGCGCTCCTTCTTGTCCGTGAAGGAGGACATGCCGAGCTGGAACTTGTTCGACTGGATGCCGGGGAGGATCGCGGTGAAGCCGGAGTCCTGGACCTCGGCCTTGAGGCCGAGCTTGGCGGCGATGGCGTTGGCCAGGTCGACGTCCATGCCGATGACCTTGCCGTTGTCGTCCTTGAACTCGTCCGGCGCGTAGGAGGCGTCCGCGCCGACCAGCAGCTTGCCGGCCGCCTTGACGTCCTCGGGGACGAGCGGGGCCAGCTTGGGGTCGGCCTTGACCTCGTTGACGGTCGCGGAGGCGTTGGGGGCGCCACTGCCTTCGTCCTTGCTGCCGCTGCTGCCGCAACCGGTCAGCACGAGGGAGACGGAGGCGGCGACCAGGCCGGCCGCGAAGAGGCGGTTGCGCTGGGTACGGGCGGTCATGAGGGGGATCTCCATCCTGGGGGGAGAGACGTGCAGGCCGGTGGTGCGATTGCCCGGGGCACATGGAGGCCGCCCGGGGTGGTACCAGGTACTGCTTCCGCCACCCTCCGCCGAGGTGGCCGTCGACCGAACCGCCTCGACCAGGGGCCGACTCGATCGGAGATGGGGGGAATCCTGCCATCTGATGACAGTCAGATGACCGTCATCCAGATCAAAATCGGATAACGAGGGGTCACGCTGTCCGCTATTCGGACCCAGCCGGTGGACCTGTCACTCCGCGCATAGGTATGCGGACCGGAGCGTTCCATCCCGGCCTGCCGGGCCCGGCGGCGGGTATGTCAGAATCGTCACCGGGTGACCCCCGAACGCTCGAACCAGACCGACGAGCCCCGACAGGCTCGGGGTGCTCAGGAACGGAAGTCCTCACGTGGCTCCGTATCCGGAACACCCGACTCCCTTTCGGATCTGTGTTCACCCCGCGGGTGTGCGTGCGCTCATGCCGTTGCCGCCGCCGGAGCCCGGCTCTCGCGATGCCGGGCCCCGCGACGCGACAGCGCGGCGATGAACCGTACGTGACGAGGACGAAAAGGCATAGGTGCGATGCCCTCGTCCGACCTACGCTCGGGCGGGAAGCACAACACGGACAACACCAGACCCAATAACACCCTCATCCGAGGGCGCCGCCCGACGGCAGCGCCCCGACCCTCTCCCCGGGTCCGCTTCGGCGTACCCGGTTTCCGGTTTCCGGACGGGTCGTTCGCCCGTCGGTCGTGTGCCCTCGCCAGATCACTGACGAAGAGGTCATCGTGGCAGCGGAGATCATCCACAGCAGTACTCAGGACACCGACGATCCGGTCGACGCGGTCTTCGCGCTCCACCGGGGCGGCAAGATGGAGATCCGGGCGACCGTCCCGGTGCGCGACGCGGACGACCTGTCCCTCGCCTACACCCCCGGTGTCGCCCGGGTCTGCACGGCCATCGCCGAGCAGCCGGAGCTGGTCAACGACTACACCTGGAAGTCCAACACCGTCGCGGTGGTCACCGACGGCACCGCGGTGCTGGGCCTCGGCGACATCGGCCCGCAGGCCTCGCTGCCGGTGATGGAGGGCAAGGCGATCCTGTTCAAGCAGTTCGCCGGCGTGGACGCGGTGCCGATCGCGCTCGACTGCACCGGGGTCGACGAGATCGTCGAGACCGTGGTCCGGCTGGCGCCCTCCTTCGGCGGCGTCAACCTGGAGGACATCTCCGCCCCCCGCTGCTTCGAGATCGAGCGCCGGCTCCAGGAGGCCCTGGACATCCCGGTCTTCCATGACGACCAGCACGGCACCGCGATCGTCTCCACCGCCGCCCTGTGGAACGCGGCCAAGGTGACCGGCCGTGAGATCGGCTCGCTGCGGGCCGTCATCTCCGGCGCCGGCGCGGCCGGCATCGCCATCGCCAAGATGCTGGTCGCGGCCGGCATCGGCGACGTGGCCGTCTGCGACCGCAAGGGCGTGGTGTACGAGGGCCGCGGCGACCTCACCGACGTCAAGGCCGAGATCGCCGCGCGGACCAACCGCACCGGCCTCAAGGGCTCGCTGGCCGAGGCGCTGGCCGGCGCCGACGTGTTCATCGGCGTCTCCGGCGGCACCATCCCGGAGGAGGTCGTGGCGACCATGGCCGAGGGCGCGTTCATCTTCGCGATGGCCAACCCCACCCCGGAGATCCACCCCGAGGTCGCGCACAAGTACGCCGCCGTGGTCGCCACCGGCCGCAGCGACTTCCCGAACCAGATCAACAACGTGCTGGCCTTCCCGGGCATCTTCGCGGGCGCCCTCCAGGTCCGCGCCTCCCGGATCACCGAGGGCATGAAGCTGGCCGCCGCCAAGGCGCTGGCCGGCGTGGTGGCCGACGAGCTGACGCCGCAGAAGGTCATCCCCTCGCCGTTCGACGAGCGGGTCGCGCCGGCGGTCACCAAGGCCGTCGCCGAGGCCGCCCGGGCCGAGGGCGTGGCGCGGATCTGACGATCCGCAAACAACCCGGGGCCGGGACACGCGTCACATCGTGACGTGGTTCCGGCCCCGGGTCGTCGCGGCTATCGTGCGGTGGCATGTTCGCTGCCTACGCCGCACGTATCGACGCCGCCGACCCGCTGAGCGGGCTGGAGCTGGGTGACCTCCCCGAGCCGCAGGCCCGTCCCGGGTGGAGCGTGGTCACGGTCCGGGCCGCCAGCCTCAACCACCACGATCTGTGGTCGCTGCGCGGGGTCGGCCTGCCCGCCGAGAAGCTGCCGATGATCCTCGGGTGCGACGCCGCCGGCGTCGACGAGCACGGCAACGAGGTGGTCCTCCACTCGGTGATCGGCCAGAGCGGCCACGGGGTCGGCCCCGACGAGCCGCGCTCCATCCTCACCGAGCGCTACCAGGGCACCTTCGCCCAGCAGGTCGCGGTGCCCACCTGGAACCTGCTGCCCAAGCCCGCCGGACTGAGCTTCGAACAGGCCGCCTGCCTGCCCACCGCCTGGCTGACGGCCTACCGGATGCTGTTCACCAACGCCGGGGTCAAGCCCGGAGACACCGTCCTGGTCCAGGGGGCCGGCGGCGGGGTGGCGACCGCGCTGGTCGTCCTCGGCAAGGCGGCCGGCCTGCGGGTCTGGGTCACCGGACGGGACGAGGCCAAGCGCGCCCGGGCGGTGGAGCTCGGCGCCGACGCGGCCTTCGAGAGCGGTGCCCGGCTGCCCGAGCGGGTGGACGCGGTGATGGAGACGGTCGGCGCCGCGACCTGGTCCCACTCGGTGAAGTCGCTGCGCCCGGGCGGCACCATCGTCATCTCCGGGGCCACCTCCGGCCCCAACCCCGGCTCCGCCGAGCTGAACCGGATCTTCTTCCTGGAGCTCAAGGTGGTCGGCTCGACCATGGGCACCAAGGAGGAGCTGGCCGGGCTGCTCGCGTTCTGCGCCAACACCGGCGTCCGGCCGGTGATCGACTCGGTGCTGCCGCTGGCCGAGGCGCGAGAGGGCTTCGCCCGGCTGGCCAAGGGCGACGTCTTCGGCAAGATCGTCCTCACGCCCTGACGTCCTGACACCCACGGCGGCCCGGCGCCCTCCATCGAGAGGCACCGGGCCGGACCGTACGGATGCTCAGCCGAGCAGCCGCTTCAGCCGCTCGCCCGCGGCACCCAGCACCGCGCCGGCCTCGGCCAGCCGGTCCGGGCCCACCCCGCCGTCCCGGGCCGCGTCGCGGACCTGGTCGCGGAAGCGGTCGAGCAGCCGCTCCAGCTCCCGGGCCGGGTCCCCGGCCGGGTCGGTACGGGCCCACGAGGGCAGGTCGGCCGGGGTGCCGGGCTCGTCCTCGTCCAGGTCGATCCTGGTCACCGTGACCTTCTCGGCGGGCTCCTCCGCGACATGGCCCCAGCGGGCCGCGTCGGCCAGCCCGGACAGGCCCTTGGTCAGCTCGGACAGGCCCTCGGCCAGCCCGGTCGGCCAGTCGCCCTTGGCGGCGTGCTCGCGCACCTGCTGCTCGACGCGGCGCTTGATCCGCAGCGCCTCCTGCTGGGCGGCGGTGCGCGAGGCCTTGGCCTGCTCGCGCAGCCGGCGGGCCTCCTCCTCGGCGGCCTTCGCCTTGGCCTTGGCGGCCTTCTCCTGCTCCCGGGCGCGCTTGGCCTGCTCCTTGGCCTGCTGCTTGAACTGGGCGAACTCCTCCTTGGCGCGCTGCCAGGACTCGTTCTCGCCCCAGGGCCCGGCCCACGGGTCCCCGGGCCGCTCGGTGCGCTCCGGCCGGGGCGCCTGCTTCGCGGCGTTCCACAGCTCCTCGCGCAGGTCCTTGGCGCTGTCCCGGACGTCCTCCCGGATCGCCCCGGCGAGCTGCGCCACGGAGTCGTGGATCTCCAGCTCCAGCTCGTCCAACTCGCCCTGCCGGGCTTCGAGTTCGGTGCGTCCGGCGTCGGTCAGCCGGTACACCTTGCGGCCGCCCTCGGTGGTGTGGGTGACCAGGCCCTCCTGCTCCAGCTTGGCCAGCCGCGGGTAGACCGTCCCGGCCGAGGGGGCGTACAGGCCCTGGAACCGCTCCTCCAGCAGCCGGATCACCTCGTAACCGTGCCGCGGCGCCTCGTCCAGCAGCTTCAACAGGTAGAGCCGGAGCCGACCGTGGCCGAACACGGGGGTCATGTCAGGCCTCCTTGGTGAGGTTGGGCGTGCCGGGGCCGGCCGGAAGCTCCTTGACCACCACCGGGCCCTCGTCCTCCGCGTCGGGGCGGCGCAGCACGGTGACGGCGCCGGAGACGGTGGTGACGTTGAGGTTGCCGCGGCCCTCGCCCAGCTGGCCGGAGATCTTCTTGGCGCCCCAGGTGCTGCTCATCTGGAGCTGCTCGAAGGTGCTGGAGACGTCGCCGCTGGTGGAGCCGGCCTGGACGGTGGCGTCGGCGACGGAGGGGATCCGGACCACGACCGGGCCGCTGACGGTGTTGACCTTGACGTCGGTCTCCCCGGCCACGTCGAGGTCCAGGGTGACGGCGCCGGTGACGGTGTTGGCCTGGACCCGGTCGGCGGTGCCGGCGATCACGGTGAGCCGGCCGGAGACGGTGTTGACCTTGAGCTGGCCGCCCACGGCCTGGGCGTCCACGTCGCCGGTGACGGTGGTCGCGTCGATCCGGCCGGTCACCCCGGCGAAGGTGGTGTCGCCGTTGGCGCTCTGCACCGAGACGTGCCCGGAGACGCCGCTGACGGTGGCGTCGGCCGACACGGTGCCGACCTTGACCTCGGCCTCGGCCGGGACGGTCAGCGTGACGCCGGCGATCCGCTTGCGCTTGAAGGTGCCGAAGAAGTTCTTCACCGAGCCGACCGACTTGAGCCAGTCGCCGAACTCGCCCCAGCTGTTGATGTCCTTGTAGGTGACCGTCAGGACGCCGTCCACCAGCGTCACGTGCAGCGGGTCGCCGACCAGCTCGGTGACCTCCAGACGGGCCGGGCCCTCGGCCGCGACCACGTTCACGGTGCCCTCGATGGTCCGCACGTGCAGCGCGCGCACCGTCTCGTCGAAGGTGATCCTCTCGGTGCCCTCGACCGTCCACTGGCTCATCTCTGCCGCCTCCCGTCGCGGATCGCGATGTATCGCGTTCTCTTCTAAAGACGATATATCGCGTACCGGGAGAGTCAAGCGTGCCGATCCCCGAACCCGACCCCGACCCGCCCCGGAGCCCTCCCCTACGGGTTTCCGGCCCCGGACACGCGTCAGGCCCGGGAGGCGGTTGCCTCCCGGGCCTGACGCCGGCTTTCACCGGGTCACTCGTCGTCCTCGTCGTCGAGCCGCGCCAGCCAGGTGGCCAGCCGCTCGACCGGGACCTCGAAGTCCGGGTTGAGGTCCACGAAGGTGCGCAGCTGCTCGGCCAGCCACCCCAGGGTGACCTCCTCCTCGCCGCGCCGGTTCTCCAGCTCCTCGATGCCTCGGTCGGTGAAGTACACGGTTCGCTCCGGTCGGATGGGGATTGACCTGGTCAGGATAGACGGGTCCGGTCAGCCTTCCTTGCGGTAGAGCGCCAGCGAGAGCTTGACCGAGCCGCTGTTGTCGTCGATGGAGACGACCTTGGCGATCGCGATGTTGCCGTTGGTGCGGCTGCGGACGCAGAACAACCGGCCCTGGGGCAGGGCGTTGTAGTCCAGGTTGCCCGCCGGCTCCTTCTCGACGGCGGCCGAGCACTGCTCGGGCGTCAGGGTGGAGTCCTGGGGGATGTAGGCGTCCCCGTCGTAGCTGAGCTTGCCGTAGTTCGGGCTGAGGACCCACGCGTTGCCGCTCGTGGTCGGGGCCACCTTGCCCGCCGTCAGGTCGAAGTTGTAGCTGCGGCTCGGCGCGGTCAGCTCACGGTCCTCGTAGACGACCGTGTACTTCGCCGGGCCGGCGGAGACCGCCGGGGCGGAGGTGGCCGAGGTGGCCGACGTCGCCGACGGGGACGGCCGGGTCGGGGCGGTCGAGGCGGGCGGCAGCGGGTCGGAGGGCCGGGTGACGGTGACCGCCGGTTTGGCCTCGGGGGTCTTGCCGTCGTCCAGCTTCTTCATCAGCACCACGCCGCCGGCCGTGCCGCCGACGGCCATCACCAGGGCGACGGTGAGCAGCATCTTCCAGGACACCCCGCCCTTGCGCCGGGCCTCCGGCTCCGGCTCGGGGGCCGGGGCGGCGGTGACCACCGGGCCGGGCGGCGGGGTGTCGTAGGTCGGCGGCTCCGGCCGCAGGTGGGCGGTCGGCGGGGTGGGCCGCACCGGGGCGGTCGGCGACTCGGTGGGCGGCTGCGGGGCGCCGTACGAGCCGACCGGCGGCGGCGCGAAGCCGGGCGGGGGCGTCGAGGGCTGCCGCGGCGGGTGTACGGCGGTCGCCGGGTGGGTCGGGGCGGCGGCCGGCGGCGGGGGAGCGGCCGGCATCGCGGGCGGCGTGCTCGGCGAGGTGGCGGGCGCGGCCGGCAGCGGGGTGGGGGGCGTCTTGGGCAGGTCGGAGCGGCGGGTGATCTCGGTGTTGACCTGGCGCGGCAGCCAGTCGTCGCCGAACCGCAGCTGGCCGCCGACCTCCGGGTGGTTGCGGGCCACCTGGATGATCTCGGCGGGCTTCGGGCGGTCCTCCGGGCTCTTCGCCAGGCAGCGCTGGATCAGCTCGCGCAGGTCCGCCGGGACGGCCGTCAGGTCCGGCTCCTCGTGCACCACCCGGTAGAGCACCGCGGTGTCCGGGCCGTCGCCGAACGGCGCGGTGCCGCCGGCCACGTACGCGGCCAGGGCGCCGAGCGCGAAGACGTCGGTGGCCGGGGTGACCGGGCGGCCCTGGGCCTGCTCGGGGGACATGAAGGCGGGGGAGCCGATCCGGTAGCCGGTGCCGGTCAGCGCGGTGGCGTCGGCGGCCCGGGCGATGCCGAAGTCGATCACCCGCGGGCCGTCCCCGGCGACCAGCACGTTGGCGGGCTTGAGGTCGCGGTGGACCACCTCGACGCTGTGGATCGCCTGGAGGGCCTCGGCGATGCCGCCCATCAGCAGCAGCACGGTGCGCGCCGGCAGCGCGCCGTGCTCGCGCACCACCTGCTGGAGGGACGGGCCCGGCACGTACGCGGTGACCAGCCAGGGGGCGTCGGAGTCCAGGCCGCCGGAGTCGATCACCTGGGCGGTGTAGAGCCCGTGGATGCGCTGGGCGTTGCTGACTTCCTGGGCGAAGCGGCGGCGGAACTCGCCGTCCTCGGCGAACTCCGGGCGCACCACCTTGAGCGCGACCGGGCGCCCGCCCGGGGTGTACGAGAGGTAGACCCGGCCCATGCCGCCGGCGCCGAGCCGGGCGAACAGCCGGTAGCCGCCGACGTCCCGGGGGTCGTCCGGGAGGAGCGGCTGGAAGACCGGCGGGAGCCGGTCGGCGTCCCGAGGCGTGTCGGCGGTCATCTGGTGGATCCCCCTGGGAGTGCGGTGAGGCGGTACGGCCGTGGCGGCCGGGCGCGACGACGGGCGCCGGGGCTGCCGACCGGCGAGGCATAACCTATCGACCCGTCAGGAGCTCGCACACCGGGGTTCGGGTTTGGTTGCAGAGCTGGGACCTACGGGAACGCCCGCGGCCCCGCCCTCCCGGTGGGGAGAGCGGGGCCGCGGGCGTTCGAACAGCGGGGGTCTCGGCGCGTCAGAGCGCGAAGACCTCCTCGACCAGCGCCTGCTGCTCGGCGGCGTGCCGCTTGGCCGAGCCGACGGCCGGCGACGAGGCGGCCGGACGGGCCACCCGGCGCAGACGGGCGTCGCCGCCGCTGCGGCCGATGACGACCTGGAGGTGGTCGACCAGGTTCATCGCGATGAACGGCCAGGCACCCTGGTTGGCCGGCTCCTCCTGGGCCCAGACGAACTGGACGTCGTCGCCGTAGCGGGCCAGCTCCTCCTGGAGCTCGGCCACCGGCAGCGGGTAGAGCCGCTCGACCCGGACGATCGCGGTGTCGGTGACGCCGCGCTCGGTGCGGGCGGCCTCCAGGTCGTAGTAGAACTTGCCGGCGGTGATGATCACCTTGCGGACCTGCGCCGGGTCGACGGTGGAGTCGCCGATGACCGGGCGGAAGGAGCCGGACAGGAACTCCTCCGTCGCACTCGCCGCGGCCTTCAGACGCAGCATCGACTTCGGGGTGAAGACGACCAGCGGCTTGTGGTGCGGGTTGTGCGCCTGCCAGCGCAGCAGGTGGAAGTAGTTCGACGGCAGGGTCGGCATGGCGACCGTCATGTTGTTCTGCGCGCACAGCTGGAGGAAGCGCTCCGGGCGGGCGGACGAGTGGTCCGGGCCCTGGCCCTCGTAGCCGTGCGGCAGCAGCAGGGTGACGCCGGAGTGCTGGCCCCACTTCTGCTCGGCGGAGGCGATGTACTCGTCCACCACGGTCTGCGCGCCGTTGACGAAGTCGCCGAACTGCGCCTCCCACATGACCAGCGCGTTCGGGCGGGTCAGCGAGTAGCCGTACTCGAAGCCCATGGCCGCGTACTCCGACAGCAGGCTGTCGTAGACGGTGTAGCGGGCCTGGTCCTCGGTGAGGTACTGGAGGGGGGTGTAGTCCTCGCCGGTCTTGCGGTCGATCAGGACGGCGTGCCGCTGGCCGAAGGTGCCGCGGCGGCTGTCCTGGCCGGCCAGGCGGACCGGGTGGCCCTCCATGAGCAGCGAGCCGATGGCGAGGGTCTCGCCCATCGCCCAGTCGATGGTGTTGTCCTCGACCGAGGCGGCGCGGCGCTGGAGCTGCGGCACCAGGCGCGGGTGGACGGTCAGCCAGTCCGGGTGGTTGACCTGCGAGGCGGCGATCCGCTTGACCATCTCCTGGGAGATGCCGGTCTGGATGGAGACCGGGAAGTCGGCGACCGGCTTGCCGGCGGTGGCGTCGGCCGGCGCCTGGGCCGCGTCGCGGACCTCGGCGAAGACCTTCTCCAGCTGGCCCTGGAAGTCCTGGAGCGCCTGCTCCGCCTCTTCCATGGTGATGTCGCCGCGACCGATCAGGCCCTCGGTGTACAGCTTGCGCACCGAGCGCTTCTTGTCGATCAGGTCGTACATCAGCGGCTGGGTGAAAGACGGGTTGTCGGCCTCGTTGTGACCGCGGCGGCGGTAGCAGATGAGGTCGATCACGACGTCCTTGTGGAACGTCTCGCGGAACTCGAAGGCGAGCCGCGCGACGCGGACCACGGCCTCCGGGTCGTCGCCGTTCACGTGGAAGATCGGGGCCTCGATCATCCGCGCCACGTCGGTGGAGTACATCGACGAGCGGCTGCTGGCCGGGGCGGCGGTGAAGCCGACCTGGTTGTTGACCACGATGTGCACGGTGCCGCCGGTGCGGTAGCCGCGCAGCTGCGACATGTTCAGGGTCTCCGCGACGACGCCCTGGCCGGCGAAGGCCGCGTCACCGTGGATCTGGATCGGCAGCACCGGGAAGGTCGTGCCGCCCTGGTCCAGGATGTCCTGCTTGGCGCGGGCGATGCCCTCGACGACCGGGTCCACGGCCTCCAGGTGGGAGGGGTTCGCGGCGAGCGAGACCTTGATGGTCTCGCCGTCCAGGCCGGTGAAGGTGCCCTCGGAGCCCAGGTGGTACTTGACGTCGCCGGAGCCGTGCATCGACTTCGGATCGAGGTTGCCCTCGAACTCGCCGAAGATCTTGCCGTACGGCTTGCCGACGATGTTGGCCAGCACGTTCAGGCGGCCGCGGTGGGCCATGCCGATGACGGCCTCGTCGAGGCGGTGCTCGGCGGCGGCGTCGATGGTGGCGTCCAGCAGCGGGATGAGCGACTCGCCGCCCTCCAGCGAGAAGCGCTTCTGCCCGACGTACTTGGTCTGGAGGAAGGTCTCGAAGGCCTCGGCCGAGTTCAGGCGGCGGAGGATCCGCAGCTGCTCCTCGCGCTCCGGCTTCGTGTACGGCTTCTCCAGGCGGTCCTGCAGCCACTTGCGCTGCGTCGGGTCCTGGATGTGCATGTACTCGATGCCGACGGTGCGGCAGTACGTGTTGCGCAGCAGGCCGAGGATGTCGCGGAGCTTCATCATCTTCTGGCCGCCGAAGCCGCCGACCGCGAACTCGCGCTCCAGGTCCCACAGGGTGAGGCCGTGGGTGGTGACGTCCAGGTCGGGGTGCTTGCGCTGCTTGTACTCCAGCGGGTCGGTGTCGGCCATCAGGTGACCGCGGACCCGGTAGGAGTGGATCAGCTCCATGACGCGCGCGGTCTTGTTGACCTCGTCGTCGTGGGTGGTGGCGACGTCGGTGGCCCAGCGGACCGGCTCGTACGGGATCCGCAGCGACTCGAAGATCTCGTCGTAGAAGCCGTTCTCGCCGAGCAGCAGACGGTGGATCTCGCGCAGGAACTCGCCGGACGCCGCGCCCTGGATGACGCGGTGGTCGTAGGTCGAGGTCAGCGTCATGATCTTGGAGACGCCCAGGCGGGACAGGGTCTCCGGGGCGGAGCCCTGGAACTCGGCCGGGTACTCCATGGCGCCGACGCCGACGATGGTGCCCTGGTTCTGCATCAGGCGCGGCACGGAGTGCACGGTGCCGATGCCGCCGGGGTTGGTCAGCGAGACCGTGACGCCGGTGAAGTCGTCCATGGTCAGCTTGTTGGCGCGGGCCCGGCGGACGATGTCCTCGTAGGCCTGCCAGAAGCCGAAGAAGTCGAGGGTCTCGGCCTTCTTGATGGCCGCGACGACCAGCTGGCGGTCACCGTTCGGCTTGACCAGGTCGATGGCCAGGCCCAGGTTGACGTGCTCCGGCTTGACCAGGAAGGCCTTGCCGTTCTCCACCTTGTAGCTGTAGTTCATGCCCGGGGCGGCCTTGACGGCCTGGACCAGGGCGTAACCGATCAGGTGGGTGAAGGAGACCTTGCCGCCGCGCGCGCGCTGGAGGTGGTTGTTGATGACGATGCGGTTGTCGATCAACAGCTTCGCCGGGACGGCGCGGACCGAGGTCGCGGTCGGCACCTCCAGCGAGGCGTCCATGTTGGTGGCGACGGCCTTCGCCGGGCCGCGCAGCTGGACCAGCTCGGGGCCGGCGGCGGCGGTCGCGGGCGCGGCCGGCGCCGGGGCGGCCTTGGGGGCCGGGGGCGCGGCGGGCGCGGCGGCGAGCGGGGCCGGAGCGGCGGCCGGGGCCGGGGCCGGGGCAGCCGGAGCGGTGGCGGGCGCGGCCGTGGGAACGGCGGGCGCGGGGGCAGCGGCAGGGGTCGGCGTGGAGCCGGCCTGGGTCGCGGCCTGGGTCACTGGGGTCACCTCGGTACCGGGCTTGTAGTCGGCGAAAAAGTCCCACCAGGCTCGGTCGACCGAGTTCGGGTCCTGGAGGTACTGCTGGTAGATCTCGTCGACGAGCCACTCATTGGGGCCGAAGCCAGTGGAGCTTGCCGAGCTGTTGGGGGTTTCAGGGGACTGTGGCGACACGGCGGCAACCGCCCTCTTCCGCTTCCTTTTGGGATGTTTGGACAGCGGGGATTAAGGCTACGCCCCTGACCGGTGATCGCGCAGTCCCCGGGGGCCAGGCGTCGTCCAGATCACAGTCCTGACCTGGAGTTTGGCCGAAAAAGTACGTTAGAAAGCCGTATCTGAGGGGAACCGATCGGCGTCGAACAGGGTTCATACCCGGACGAAATCGGACAAAACCTCGACCAAATCTTCTAACGATCTTTGTGTGGCTCTGTGTCGGACTTGTGACAAATGTCCTGACCATCGCCCTGTCGCGGGCCGGGCAGCCGGACCTCGATCCGGCAGCCGCGCGGGGACTCGGCCACCGCGATCCGCCCGCCGTGCAGGTCGACCGCCCAGCGGGCGATGGCCAGGCCCAGTCCGGTGCCGCCGTCCGCGCCCGGACCGGCGGCGGTCGCGGTGCCGCTGCGACCGAACCGTTCGAACACCCGGGTGCGGTCGGCCGGGGGGATGCCGGGGCCCTCGTCCTCGACCTCCAGCAGCAGGCCGCCCGTCTCGCCCTCCGGCCTGGCCCGCACCGTCACGGTGCCGCCGGGCGGAGAGTGCTTGCAGGCGTTGTCGACCAGGTTGGCGACCACCTGGTGGAGCCGCTCCGGGTCCGCCACGCCGGTCAGGCCGGCCGGGTTGACCTCCAGGGCCAGCCGGACGTCCCCGCGTCGGGAGAAGGCGCCGCCGGCCGTCGCGCCGTCCACGGTGACCCCGCGCAGCACGCCGTCCAGGAACTCGCGCACCTCGAAGCGGCGGGCGTCCAGGTCGACCACGCCGTCGTCGATCTTGGAGAGGTCGAGCAGGTGGGTGACCAGGCGGCCGAGCCGCTCGGTCTGCTCCAGCGCCGCCCCCAGGGTGGCCGGATTGGGCTGGACGACACCGTCCACCACGTTCTCCAGGACGGCGCGCAGTGCGGCGATCGGGGTGCGCAGCTCGTGCGAGACGTTGGCGACCAGCTCGCGGCGGTGCCGGTCGGCGGCCTGGAGGTCGGCGGCCATCGCGTTGAAGGCGGCCGCCAGCTCGCCGATCTCGTCGCGCGAGCTCACCTCGACCCGGCGGCTGTAGTCGCCGGAGGCCATCGCGCGGGAGGCCTCCGTCATCTCGCGCAGCGGGGCGGTCAGCCCGTGCGCGAGGAACTGCATGAAGAGCAGCGAGGCGATCATGGAGAAGATCATGATGATCCGGATCTGGGTCTCGGACCGGATCGCCATCACCACCATCCCGGTGGCGAGGAACACGGAGACGACCACGAGCAGGGCGAGCTTGCCCTTGATCGACCGGACCGGGTCGAGCGGCCTGATGTCGGCCCAGACCCGATGGGCGGCGCGGGCGGCCAGGTTCTGCGGCCGCGCGCCGTCGGATTCCCCGTTGCGTTGCTGTGGAAAGGTCATGGTCTCCTGTGGTCCCCGCGTGGTGGCACGGCGTCGTCCCCGACACGGGCCCCCGGTGGCCCGTCTTCGAGGCGGATCGCCGTCAGGAGAGCGGGGCCTCCAGCGCGTAGCCGACGCCGTGGACGGTGCGGATCCAGCTGGCGCCGATCTTCCGGCGCAGCGCCTTGACGTGGCTGTCCACGGTGCGGGTGCCGGAGGCGTCGGTCCAGTCCCAGACCTCGGCCAGCAGCTGCTCACGGGTGAGCACCGCGCGCGGCTGGGCGGCCAGGCAGGCGAGCAGGTCGAACTCGGTCGGCGTCAGGTGGACGTCGCCCGCGGCCAGCCGGACCCGGCGCTGCACGTGGTCGATCTCCAGTTCGCCGAAGCGCAGGCTGCCCAGCGCGGGCGTGCGGGCGGCCTGCTGGGCGCGCTCGACGCGGCGCAGCAGGACGTTGACGCGGGCGGCCAGTTCGCGCATCGAGAACGGCTTGGTCATGTAGTCGTCCGCGCCCACGCCGAGGCCGACCAGCAGGTCCGTCTCGTCGTCACGGGCGGTCAGCATCAGCACCGGCACCGGGCGCTGGGCCTGGATCCGGCGGCACACCTCCAGGCCGTCGAAGCCGGGCAGCATGATGTCGAGGACCACCAGGTCCGGCTGCCAGGTGTGGAAGCCGTCGACCGCGCCGGGGCCGTCGTGGGCCACGGCGACCTTGAAGCCCTCGGCGCCCAGACGGGCGGCGATCGACTCGGCGATCGTGGGCTCGTCCTCCACCACCAGGACTCTGCGCTGGCTGCTCACAGTGCCACCGGTGTTGTGGTTGTCCTGCTGAATTTCTGTCACGGTCACGCCACCGCCCCCAGGGCTGCGGGCCGGCCACCTGTGGGGATGGCGGGCTCCGCTCGTAGTCTTGTTCCGTCGTGGACTGTGCCGGGTCCGCCGTCCCGTCGCGCGATCGGGAGCCGAGGACGGATGGTCGGCCGCCCACTTCTCCCGCGCACTTCGCAGCGTACGGACAGCGGATGCTTCCCGGCAGGTGGACCGGACGTTTCCGGCCCGTGGGCCGGCTGTCGGGCCGCCCTCGGACCCACTGCACGAGTGGGCACGGGCCGATACCTTACCCGGCGAATTTTCTCTGCGTAACGGTACGTATGCAGTCCAGTTGACGCCAAGTCGCCGGTCAGAGGCCGTGCTGCCGCGTTATTGGGGAGAAGGTCTGGACCAATGCCGGGAATCCGGCGGTCCGCCGCGGCGACGGTCTTCACGGGCTTTTCCCAGGTGCCTCTCAGAACCTCGACGTACCGTGTCCGCGACAACTCCCGGCCGGGCGGAAACCGGGGCCCGCGCCGGTACGTTGGGCACCTGGCGGGGGCCGGTGGACGCGGCGCGGAGCGGAGGCGGCATGGCGGGAGTTCGGCGGGGTGCCGACGGGAGCGGAGCCGCGGCGGTGCCGTACGGAATGCTCCGGCTCGGGCTGCGCGCCGGAGTCCTGGAGTGGCTGCTGGAACGAGTGCCGATGCCCCGTCGGACGCCCTTCACACTCGGATATCTCGCCGTCGTGGGAGCCACCACGACCTTCGCCAAAGTCGCGGATCCGGAACTCGTCCAGCGCTTGCAGGAAGCCTCCAGTTCGGACGGGCACAACCTGCTCCAGCATCCTTTGCGCGCCCTTGTGCTGAGTGGATTCTGGGTGGCCGGCGAGGTGTGGATGCCGTACCTGTGGGGATTCGCGTTCACCCTGGCGCCGCTGGAGCGCAGGGTCGGCCCGGCCAGGGCGGCGGCGGTGTTCGCGGTCGGCCACGTGGTGGCGACGCTGCTCTCCCAGGGCGTGGTGATCACCGCCGTGGAGACCGGGCGGATGGCGCCCGAGGTGATGGACTACCTGGACATCGGGGTCAGTTACGGGGTGCTCGCCTGTCTGGGAGCGGTGGCCGGGCTGCTCTCCCGGCCCGGGCGGGTGCTGGCGCTGGGCGGCGTCGGGCTGATGATCGCCGGGCAGATCGCCGGCGACCGGGACGTGATCACCGGGGTGGGGCACCCGGCCGCGGTGCTCACCGGGGTCGCGCTGTGGCGCTGGCTGCGACGGGTCGAGCGGCGCCCGCCCCGGCCGCGCCCGGCCGCCGTGACGGCTCCGGGCAGTGCTCCCGCGCGGGCGTGGACGGCGCGTTGACACCGCCGCCCGGTCGGGCGCGGCCCGCGACGGGTGACCTTTTCATCAGGGTCTCTTAAGACTCCCTTGAGGTGTTTTTGGTGCGCTTTTGACGGAGTCGGACGTGGTGCATTCCGTGTCGATTCGTGTTCGCTCACGGCGAACCGGGCGTGGGGAACATTCGCCGGGCGCGAAGACTTAGTCAGGTCGACTCAAGTTCGCTGACTGGGGAGAGATCATGGCATCCACGTCCACACCGCTCACCCTGCCCGTGCTGCCGCTGGACGACGAGGTCGTCCTGCCGGGCATGGTCGTCCCGCTGGACCTGAAGGACACCGAGGTGCGCGCGGCGGTCGAGGCCGCCCGGGCCGCGGCCACCGGCACCGGCAAGCCGCAGGTCCTGCTGGTGCCGCGGGTGGACGGCTCGTACGCGGCGGCCGGCACCCTGGCGACCGTGGAGCAGGTCGGCCGGCTGGCCGACGGCGAGCCGGCCGCGCTGGTGCGCGCCGTGCGGCGGGCGCGGATCGGCGTCGGCACCACCGGCCCCGGCGCCGCCCTCTGGGTGGAGACCACGCCGTTCAAGGAGTCCTCGGTCGGCACCCCGGTGGCCGGCCGGGCCGCCGAACTGGTCAAGGAGTACAAGGCGCTGTCCACCCAGTGGCTGCGCAAGCGCGGCGCCTGGCAGATCGTCGACCGGGTGGCGCAGATCGAGGGCGTCGGCGAGCTCGCCGACAACATCGGCTACGCGCCCTTCGCCACCGCCGAGCAGAAGCTCAAGGTGCTGCTGGAGGCCGACCAGGTCGCCCGGCTGGAGTACGCGCTGACCCTGCTGCGCGACCACCTCGCGGAGGAGGAGGTCAACGACACCATCCGCAAGGACGTCGAGGAGGGCGTGGCCAAGCAGCAGAAGGAGTTCCTGCTCCGCCGCCAGCTGGAGGCCGTCCGCAAGGAGCTGGCGGAGCTGAACGGCGAGGCCGCCGACGAGGAGGGCGACTACCGGGCCCGGGTCGAGGCCGCCGACCTGCCCGAGAAGGTGCGCGAGGCCGCGCTCAAGGAGGTCGACAAGCTGGAGCGCGCTTCCGACCAGTCGCCCGAGGGCTCCTGGATCCGCACCTGGCTGGACACCGTCCTGGAGCTGCCCTGGAGCGAGCGCACCGAGGACGCGTACGACATCGCCGGTGCCCGCACGGTGCTGGACGCCGACCACGCGGGCCTCGCCGACGTCAAGGAGCGGATCGTCGAGTACCTGGCCGTCCGCAAGCGCCGGGCCGACCAGGGGCTCGGGCTGGTCGGCGGCCGCCGAGGGGGCGCGGTGCTCGCCCTGGTGGGCCCGCCCGGCACCGGAAAGACCTCCATTGCCGAGTCGGTCGCCAAGGCGATGGGCCGCAGCTTCGTCCGGGTCGCGCTCGGCGGCGTCCGGGACGAGGCGGAGATCCGCGGCCACCGGCGCACCTACGTCGGCGCGCTGCCCGGTCGCCTGGTGCGGGCGATCAAGGAGGCCGGCTCGATGAACCCGGTCGTCCTGCTCGACGAGATCGACAAGGTCGGCTCCGACTACCGGGGCGACCCGGCCGCCGCCCTGCTGGAGGTGCTGGACCCGGCGCAGAACCACACCTTCCGCGACCACTACCTGGAGGTCGAGCTCGACCTCTCCGACGTCGTCTTCCTCGCCACCGCCAACGTCCTGGAGGCCATCCCCGAGCCGCTGCTCGACCGGATGGAGCTGGTCCGGCTGGACGGCTACACCGAGGACGAGAAGGTCGTCATCGCCCGCGACCACCTGCTCCCGCGCCAGCTGGAGAAGGCCGGCCTCGGCGGCGAGCAGGTCACCGTGGGCGAGGAGGCACTGCGCCGGCTCGCCGGGGAGTACACCCGGGAGGCCGGGGTCCGGGGCCTGGAGCGCTCGATCGCCCGGGTGCTGCGCAAGATCGCCGCGCAGGCCGAGCTGGGCGAGCGCGAACTGCCCGCCGCCGTCGGCCCGCAGGACCTGCGCGCCCTGATCGGCCGGCCGCACCACGTGCCGGAGTCCGCCCAGGAGCCGGCCGAGCGCCGCACCGCCGTCCCCGGCGTGGCCACCGGCCTCGCGGTGACGGGCGCCGGCGGCGACGTCCTCTACATCGAGGCCTCGCTGGCCGACGCCGAGACGGGCGGCACCGGGGTGACCCTCACCGGCCAGCTGGGCGACGTGATGAAGGAGTCCGCGCACATCGCGCTCTCCTACCTGCGCTCGCGCGGGGCCGAGCTGGAGCTGCCCGTCACCTCGCTGCGCGACCGCGGCGTGCACCTGCACATCCCGGCCGGAGCCGTCCCCAAGGACGGGCCGAGCGCCGGCATCACCATGACGACGGCGCTGGCCTCGCTGCTCTCCGGCCGCAGGGTGCGCACCGACGTGGCGATGACGGGCGAGGTCTCGCTGACCGGGCGGGTGCTGCCGATCGGCGGGCTGAAGCAGAAGCTGCTGGCCGCCGACCGGGCCGGGCTCACCACGGTGATCATCCCCAAGCGCAACGAGGCCGACCTGGACGACGTCCCGGCCGAGGTGCTGAAGCGGCTCACCGTGCACCCGGTGGCTGACGTGAGGGAGGTCCTGGAGCTGGCGCTGGAGCCGGCCGAGGTGCTGGTCGCGGCCGCCTGAGCCGCTACCGCCCGAGTCGCCACCGCCGAGTGAAGGGGCGACGGCATCCCCGCGTGCGACACTGCGGAGATGCCGTCCCCCACGCAGCGCGCCCTGGCCCGGGTGCCCGAACGGCTGCGCCCCTTCCTGGTGCGGCACCGCCGGCTGGTGAAGTTCCTGCTGGTGGGCAGCGGCTGCTTCGTGCTCACCACGGCGATCAACTTCGGGCTGAAGTTCACCGTGCTGGAACACAAACCGGTGGTCGCGCTGACGGTGGCGACGGTGATCGGCACCGCCGTCTCGTACGTGCTGAACCGCCGCTGGGCGTTCCGGGCCGACGGCCGGCAGCGGGAGGTGCTGATGTTCCTCCTGGTCAGCGCGGTGGCGATCGCCGTCAACGACGTACCGCTGGCGGCCTCCCGGTACCTGCTGGACCTGCGCGAGCCGTACATCGACCCCGTCCAGCAGGAGCTCGCGGACTTCCTCAGCGGGATGGTCGTCGGCACCTTCGTGGCGATGCTGTTCCGCTACTGGGCGATGCGGCGCTGGGTCTTCGCCCCGCCCGCCCGGCCGGCCCCGCCCGCCGGGCCCGTGCCGCCCGCCCTGCTCCCGACGACGGCCCCGGAACCCGGCTACGCTGCACCCGAGATGCCACCGGATGTGCCGTAAAGGGGCGAGGTGAGCCTTATGCGCGAGCCGGACGCCCTGCGGACCGGCCCCGCCAGCCAGCAGGGGATGCGCCGGGCCAACCTGGCCCTGGTGCTCGGGGTGATCGCGAGCGGCCCGCGCTCGCGCGCCGAAGTGGCCGCCGGGACGGGGCTGACCAGGGCCGCCGTCTCCTCGCTCGCCGAACAGCTGATCGCCGCCGGGCTGGTGGTCGAGGAGGGCCCCGCCACCTCCGGCGGCAAGGTCGGCCGCCCCGGCACCGCGCTCGGCCTCAACCCGGCCGGGCCCGGCGGCCTCGGCGCCGAGATCGGGGTCCGGCACCTGGGCGCCTGCGTGGTCGACCTGCGCGGGGAGGTCCGCGCCGCGCGGCGCCGGGAGGTCTCCAATCACGGCCGCGAACCGGCCGCCGTGATGGCCGACCTCGCCCGGCTGCTGGACGAGGCCGTCGCCGAGGCGGGGCTGCGCCCGGCGGGGCTCACCCTGGCCGTACCCGGGCTGGTCGGCGGCTCCGGCGGGGTGCTCCAGCGGGCCGCCAACCTGGACTGGCAGGACGTCCCGCTGGCCGCCGAACTGCGCCCGGCGCTGCGGGCGACCGGCGGCGGCCTGGCCGAGCTGCCGATCGAGGCGGACAACGAGGCCAACCTCGGCGGACTGGCCGAGCGCTGGCTCGGCGAGGGCCCGGAGGACTTCCTGTACGTCTCCGCCGAGGCCGGGGTCGGCGCGGCGATCGTGGCCGACGGCCGGCTGCTGCGCGGGGCGCGCGGCTTCGCCGGCGAGTTCGGCCATGTGCCCGTCCACCCCGGCGGGCCCCGCTGCGCCTGCGGGGCGCATGGCTGCCTGGAGCAGTACGCGGGCGAGGCGGCGGTGCTGCGGGCGGCCGGCCTGACCGGCTCCCGGGGCGACTGGGTGGCGCTGCTCGCCGACCGTGCCGGGGCCGGGAACACGGCGGCCCGTACCGCGCTGGCCGGGGCGGGCACGGCGCTCGGCACCGCCGCCGCGGGCGCGGTCAACCTGCTGGACCCGGCCCGGGTGGTGCTGGGCGGCGGCTACGCCCGGCTGGCGCCCTGGCTGCTGCCCGCGATGCGCGCCGAGCTGGCCGCCCGGGTGACGGTACGGCCGTGGTCACCGGAGCGGCTGACCGTCTCCCGGCTGGGCCGCCGGGGCCCGCTGCTGGGCGCGGCGGTGCGCGTCGTACGGGCCGTCATCGCCGATCCGGGGCCGCTCGGCTGACCGGCTGACTGTCGTCGCGGGGAACGCGCGAGCCCCCGGCCGTGGTGGCCGGGGGCTCGCGCGTGGTCAGCGGGAGGCTCAGGCCTCCTCGGCCACCAGCTCGCGGCCGCCGGAACGCGGGCCGCGCAGCACGGCCAGCAGGGCGACGCCCATGCCGACCAGCGCCCAGACCACCATGACCAGGATCGGCATCCCCAGGTTGGTGGAGCCGAAGTAGGCGATCGACTTGGTGGCGGTGGTGCCGGCGCCGTTCGGGATCCAGGAGCCGATGGCCCGCCAGAACGGCGGAGTCATCGGCGCCGGGTAGACCCCGCCCGCGCTCGGGTTGCCGAGCACCACGAAGATCAGCACCGCGACGCCGATGCCCAGGATGTCGAACAGGCACTGGAGCGCCATGGTGAACGCGCCGACCGTGAACACCACCAGGGCGCCGATGGCGGTCAGGGCGAGGATCGAGCCCGGCAGGGCGTTCAGCACCGGTCCGGCGATCACGGTGCCGAGCAGGCCGGCCCCGATGGAGTACACCGCGAGGACGCCGAGGCGGATCAGCAGGCGGTGGGTGTTGGCCGGCTTGGAGCCCGCGCTGATGCCGAGGATCGAGGCGACCAGGTAGCCGCCGACGCACCAGCCGATCACCAGGTAGAAGGCGGAGAGGCCGTTGTTGTCGCCCTTGGCGAGCGGCACCACGTCCTGGACCTTGACGGTCCGGCCCTGGCTCTGGTCGATCGCGGTGGTGATGGTCTCGGCGGCCTTGGAGGCGGCGGTGCCGCGGGCGTTGCCGACCAGCAGGGTGTCCTGGGTGGAGGTCGGGTCCACGACCAGCGCGGCGTAGAGCTTCTGGTCCTTGATCAGCTGGGTCGCGGTCTCGGCGTCCGGCACGGTGCTGGCCCGGACGGCGTCGTTCGGCACCGCCTCCAGCGCGCCGACCAGCTTGGGGGCGACCTGCGGCGGGGCGACCACCGCGATCGAGAGGTTCTGCGGGGCGGGCTTGTGCAGCGCCCCGATGTAGGAGGTGATGAAGCCGAGCTGGAGCAGCAGGACTCCGAACACGAGCAGTGCCGCGCGCGGGGTGACCGCGCTCTTCAACTCGGCGAGGAAACCCTGCCCCGGGGCTGCCATCCACATCTCCTTGCGTATGGGGGAAAATCGGTACTTCCAGAACCGATACTTAATACCATGAACTAGTTGGCTTGTCGCACTGTACGTCCCCGGGCTCGGCGAGTGTCGCTGCGCGATACTGGCGCGGTGAGTGACGAGGAAGCCCTGGTGGCGGTGGAGCGCGAGGTCGCCCTGATGTTCCGGCGAGGCCGGGCCAGAGTGGCGGAACTCTCACGCCGGGTGCACCCCGGACTGGAGGGCATGGCGTACAGCCTGCTCGCGTACATCGAGCAGGCCGGGCCGGTGCGGGTGACGGACGTCGGCGCGCACTTCACCATCGGCAAGGCGACGGTGAGCCGGCAGATCCGGACGCTGGAGGAGCTGGGCCTGGTCGCCCGGGAGGCGGACCCGCTGGACCGCCGGGCCGCGCTGGTCTCGCTCACCGAGGACGGCCGCCGGCGCTACCTGTCCGCGCGGGACGTGCGGATGCGGCGGGTGCGCGAGGTGATGGGCGACTGGTCCCCGGAGGACGTGGCCCGCTTCGCGGTGCTGCTGCACCGCTTCAACGACGTGCTGGGGGAGCCCCCGACGGAGTGAGGCCCGGAGGGGTCCCGGCGGCTTCCGGAGGCGCTGCGGGCGCTTGAGCGCGCGGCTTTACTTTCCCTTGAAGAAAGTTGCCTAGTTCAACCATCTCGACTTATGGTTGCTTACGGCAACGAAATTTCATGATCCGCGCATCCTGCCCGCCCGCCTGCTCGCCGAAGGACCCAGATGACCGTGACCACCGAGGCCGCGAGCGCCACCGCCGCCGCGACCGACAGTCAACAGATGACGCACCGACAGGTGATGGAGGCCCTCTCCGGCCTGCTGCTCGGCCTCTTCGTGGCCGTGCTCTCCTCGACCATCGTCTCCAACGCCCTGCCGCACATCCTGGCCGACCTGCACGGTGGCCAGTCCGCGTACACCTGGGTGATCACCGCGTCGCTGCTCACCCTCACCGCCTCCACCCCGATCTGGGGCAAGCTCTCCGACCTCGCCAGCAAGAAGCTGCTGCTCCAGATCGCCCTGCTGATCTACATCGGCACCTCGGCGCTGGCCGGCCTCTCGCAGAACACCGGCGAGCTGATCGCCTGCCGCGCGCTCCAGGGCATCGGGGCCGGCGGTGTGGTGGCGCTCGGCCAGATCTGCCTGGCCGCGATGGTCCCGCCGCGTGAGCGCGGCCGGTACAGCGGCTACTTCGGCGCGGTCTTCGCGCTCGCCACCATCGGCGGCCCGCTGATCGGCGGCGTCATCGTGGACACCTCCTGGCTGGGCTGGCGCTGGTGCTTCTACGTCGGCATCCCGTTCGCGGTGGCCGCGATCCTGGTGATCCAGCGCACCCTCAAGCTGCCGGTGGTCAAGCGCCAGGCGAAGATCGACTACCTGGGCGCCGTGGTCATCACCGCCTCGGTCAGCCTGCTGATGATCTGGATCACCCTGGCCGGCAAGAACTACGCCTGGCTGTCCTGGCAGACCGCGGCCATGGTCGGCGGCGGCCTGCTGCTGGGCGCCCTGGCCATCGCGATCGAGTTCCGCGCGGCCGAGCCGATCATCCCGCCGGGCCTGTTCAAGTACCGCACCGTCACCCTGGCCGCGCTGGCCAGCGTGCTGGTCGGCGTCGGGATGTACGGCGCGACCACCTTCCTCAGCCAGTACTTCCAGCTGGCCCGCGCCAAGTCCCCGACCGTGGCCGGCCTGATGACCCTGCCGATGATCCTCGGCCTGGCGCTCTCCTCCGCGGTGGCCGGCCGGCTGATCACCAAGTACGGCAAGTGGAAGGCCTACCTGGTCACCGGCACCGCGCTGCTCGCGGTCGGCTTCGGCCTGCTCGGCACCGCCCGGGCCGACACCGACTACGCGCTGCTCTCCGCCTACATGGCGATCACCGGCATCGGCCTCGGCCTGACCAGCCAGAACCTGGTGCTCGCGGTGCAGAACACGGTGCCCCGGCACGAGCTCGGCGCGGCCAGCTCGGTGGTCACCTTCTTCCGCACCATGGGCGGCGCGATGGGCGTCTCCGCGCTCGGCGCGCTGATGACCAACAAGGTCGGCCACTACCTGGCCGACAACCTGGCCGCCGCGCACATCCCGGCCTCGCCCGCGGCCTCCGGCGGCGGCATCCCGGACCTGGCCAAGCTGCCGGCCCCGATCGTGCCGCTGGTGACGGACGCCTTCGGCCACGGCGTCGGCACCGTCTTCCTGTGGGCCGCCCCGTTCTCGGCGCTGGCCTTCGTCACCGTGCTGTTCATCCGGGAGACGGCGCTGAAGACCACCCAGGAGAGCTGACAGGGAAGCGACCGGCAGGCGGGCCGACCGGTCGGAACGCGCGAACGGGCCGGGGAGTGTCTCGACACTCCCCGGCCCGTTGCCGTTCGCCCCCGTGCGCGGCGGCTACTTGCCGGCGATCAGCGACAGCCCGTACAGGACGACCGCGCCGCAGGCCGCGAAGCAGACGTACGCGCCGGCCAGGGCGAGCTTGCCGCCGCCAGCCGCGGCGGTGCCGCCCTCGCGGGCGGCGCTCACCGCGGCCTCGCGGCGGGACAGCGCCAGGATGCCGAGCGCGAAGACGGCGACCACGGCGACGGTGATGCCGAAGCTGACACCGGCGGTCTCGGCCAGGGCGTTCCACTTGATGGTGATGTGCATGGTGAGTGCTCCTCCTCAGCCGCGGGCGCTCAGGCCGCGACCGTGGTCGAGGCCGGGGTGGGGGCGTTGGCGGTACCGGCCGGTGCGACCTCGACCGGGGTGACCTCGACCGGGGTGACCTCGTTGACGTCGTTGACGTTGTCCGCGCCGACCGGCTGGCGACGGGAGATCATCCACATCGCGCCCGCGCCGGCCACCAGCACGGCGCCGACCAGGGCGACGCCCCAGCCGCCCTGCTCGGCCACCAGGGCCGCGAGGCCGGAGACCACGGCGGCGGCCGGCAGGGTCAGGCCCCAGGTGTAGACCATGCGGCGGACCAGGCTCCAGCGCAGCTCGCCCTTCGGGCCGCCGAGGCCGGCGCCCATGATGCCGCCGGAGCAGACCTGGGTGGTGGAGAGGCCGAAGCCCATGTGCGACGAGGTCAGGATGACGGTCGCGGCGGCCGACTCGGAGGCGAAGCCCTGCGGCGGACGGATGTCCGCCAGGCCCTTGCCCATCGAGCGGATGATCCGCCAGCCGCCCATGTAGGTGCCGAGCGCGATCGCGGCGCCGGCCGAGACGATCACCCAGGTGGGAGGCAGCGCGCCGTGCGGCAGGGCGCCGACCGAGACCAGGGTCAGGGTGATGATGCCCATCGTCTTCTGGGCGTCGTTGGTGCCGTGGGCCAGCGAGATCAGCGAGGAGGAGAAGACCTGGCCGGTCTTGAAGCCCTTCTCGGTGGCCGCGCTGTTGCCCTTGCGGGTGATCGCGTACGCCAGCTTGGTGGCGCCCCAGGAGGCGAGGCCGGCGACGAAGGGGGAGGCGACCGCCGGAATGATGATCTTGGTGATCACGGTGTCGAAGTTGACGCCGTTCATACCGACGCCGACGATCGTGGCGCCGATCAGGCCGCCGTACAGGGCGTGCGAGGAGCTGGACGGCAGTCCGCGCAGCCAGGTCAGCAGGTTCCAGAGGATCGCGCCGGCCAGTGCGGCGAAGATGATCTCGGGATGGACGCCGGCCTTCTCGTTGACGATGCCGCCGGAGATCGTGGTGGCGACCTTCACGGACAGGAAGGCGCCCGCGAAGTTGAGCAGGGCCGCGATGGTGACCGCGACCTTCGGACGAAGGGCCCCGGTCGCGATCGCGGTGGCGGCCGCGTTGGCGGTGTCGTGGAACCCGTTGGTGAAGTCGAAGGCGAGCGCCGTGATGATCACAACGGCTACCAGGAACGAGATGTGTTCCATACCCAAACAATCGTCGTAGTTGTCGCACGGACGTTGATGACGTCGCGACCGTAGGTCTGTTTGGTAAACGGAAGGTGAACTGAGCCGGGAATCATGGTTCCGATGGTTGACTCCCGGTGACCATTGGATTTCATTGCGGTGACCTGCGGCGCGCTGAGCTGGACATTAGCGAAGAAAATGACGGTTCGACCCGGTTTGCTGAGAGCTGTCTCACAGATCGATCGAGAATTAACCTCCCCGTCCTTCCGCGCCCTGTTTCCGGCGAGTAACCCGTGGGAGGATCTGCGGGATCCGGGAAGCCGGGACAGGGGCAGTGCGCGGCGGGAGGACCAGGTCGACATGGGCGGGGCAGAACAGAGAGCCGAAACGACACGCGTACGACCCTGGGTGCGGGCGGCGCTGCGCTGCGGAGCCGTCCTCGCGGCCGCCGCCCTCGCGCTGCCGGCCGCCGGCCAGGCCGCCTGGGCCGCACCCGACCCGGGCAACACCGGCCAGGTCGTCCCGGGTTCGGACCCGCTCGCCGCCGCCAAGGCCACCCTCGGCCCGATGCTCGACCAGCTGCACGCGCTGTACCAGAGCGCCGAGGCCGCCACCGAGCAGTACAACGGCGCGGTGGCCAAGGTCGCGGAGCAGCAGACCTCGCTCACCGACCTCCAGGGCCGGCTGGACCGCCAGCAGAAGCAGGTCGACGCCGGCACCGACATCGCCTCGCAGCTCGCCGCGGCGCAGTACCGCAACGGGGCCGCCTCCGCGTACGCCGAACTGCTGCTCTCCAAGGACCCGTACGAGGCGGTGACCATCGCCGAGCTGCTCGCGGTGGCCAGCCGCTCGCAGTCCGAGTTCCTGGACAAGCTGAAGGGCGACCGGGACGCGCTGGACGGGCTGAAGAAGGAGAGCGAGGAGGCGCTGAAGACAGCGCAGACACTGGTCGCCCAGCAGGACGCGGCCAAGGCCAAGGCGGCCACCGACCTCGCCGCGGTCGAGCAGCTGGTCTCCTCGCTGACCGGCGCCCAGCGGGCCGAGCTGGAGCAGCTGGAGAAGGCCAAGGCGGACGAGGCGCAGCTCGCGTTCCTCGCCTCCGGGGCGCTCGGCAAGGGGGAGCACACGCCCTCCCTCCAAGGGCGCGCGGCCGTGGTCTTCGCGCTGGCGCAGCTGGGCAAGCCGTACCTGTGGGGCGGCACCGGGCCGGACTCCTACGACTGCTCCGGCCTCACCTCGCAGGCCTGGCTGCACGCCGGCAAGCCGATCCCGCGCACCAGCCAGGAGCAGTGGGCGCAGCTGCCGCACGTCGCGCTCAACCAGCTGCGGCCCGGTGACCTGGTGATCTACTTCCAGGACGCCTCGCACGTCGGGATGTACATCGGCGGCGGGCTGATCGTGCAGGCGCCGCGACCCGGGGCGTTCATCAAGATCTCGCCGGTCGGCTCGATGGCGATCCTCGGCGCGGTCCGGCCGGACCCGTCCGGCGCGGCCGACGAGGCGGGCGGCGCCTGGAAGGTGCCAGACCTGCCGTCGGGCTGGGACGCGGCCACGCCGATCGCGCCGAGCCCGGTCAAGCAGACCCCGCCCCCGCCGCCCGCGCCGCCGGCCCCGACCGTGCCGGTGACGCCGCCGACGACGCCGGGGACGCCGGAGACGCCCACCCCGCCTCCGACGCCGACCCCGACGGAGACGCCGGGCACCCCGACGCCGACACCGACCGGCACCACCGGGACGCCCACCCCGAGCGGCACGGGAAGCCCGACCGGCACCGGCAGCCCGACCGGCACGGGCTCCGCGAGCGCCTCGGCCCCGGGCAGCCCCACCGCGACCCTGCCGCTGGGCACGCCGACGCACTGACACTCGGAGAAGGCCGCCCCACGTCCACGGACGAGGGGCGGCCTTCGCGCTGTCCGAGGCCGTTCCCGTCTCCGCCTCGCGCCCTCGCCGCCCCCGTGCGCCCCAAGGGGCGCACGGGGGCGGCGAGGGGAGAGCCCGTCCCGTGGCCGCTACGCGACGGTGTCGGGGGTGAAGCGGATGACGACGGCCTTGGAGGTGGGGGTGTTGCTGATGTCGGCGGTGGAGTCGAGGGGGACCAGGACGTTCGTCTCCGGGTAGTAGGCCGCCGCGCCGCCGCGGGCGACGGGGTAGTGGACCACCCGGAAGTGCGGGGCGCGGCGTTCGACGCCGTCGCTCCACTCGCTGACCAGGTCGACGTACTGGCCGTCGGCCAGGCCGAGTTCGGCGGCGTCCGCGGGGTTGACCAGGACCACCCGGCGGCCGCCCTTGATGCCGCGGTAGCGGTCGTCCAGGCCGTAGATGGTGGTGTTGTACTGGTCGTGGGAGCGCAGCGTCTGGAGCAGCAGCCGGCCCGCCGGGACCTCGGGGGCGGTCAGCGGGTTGACCGAGAAGTTGGCCTTGCCGGTGGCGGTCGGGAAGGTGCGGGTGTCCCGGGGGCCGTGCGGCAGGGTGAAGCCGCCGGGGCGGCGGACCTTGTCGTTGTAGTCCTCGAAGCCCGGGATGACGCGGGCGATCCGGTCGCGCAGGGCGTCGTAGTCCTCGGCGAAGTCCTCCCACGGCACGGTGTCCTGCGGCCCGAGCACCGTGCGGGCGAGGCGGCAGACGATCGCGGTCTCGGAGAGCAGTCCGGGGGCCGGCGGGCGCAGGCCGCCGCGCGAGGCGTGCACCTGGCCCATCGAGTCCTCGACGCTGACGAACTGGGCGCCGCGCGCGGTGACGTCCCGGTCGGTGCGGCCCAGGGTGGGGAGGATCAGGGCGCGGGCGCCGGTGACCACGTGCGAGCGGTTGAGCTTGGTGGAGACGTGGACGGTCAGCCGGCAGCGGCGCATCGCGGCTTCGGTGACCTCGGTGTCGGGGGTGGCCGCGACGAAGTTGCCGCCCATCGCGAAGAAGACCCGGACCCGGCCGTCGCGCATCGCGCGGATGGTGTCCACCGAGTCGAAGCCGTGCTCGCGCGGCGGCTCGAAGCCGAACTCCTTGCCGAGCGCGTCCAGGAAGGCCGTCGACGGCCGCTCGAAGATGCCCATCGTCCGGTCGCCCTGGACGTTGCTGTGCCCGCGCACCGGGCAGACCCCGGCGCCGGGGCGGCCGACGTTGCCGCGCAGCAGCAGGAAGTTGACCACCTCGCGGATGGTCGGAACGGCGTGCTTGTGCTGGGTGAGGCCCATCGCCCAGCAGACGATGATCTTCTCGGACTTCAGCACCAGCCGGCCGAGTTCCTCGATCTGCTCCCAGGGCAGGCCGGTCGCGGCGAGCACCTCGGCCCGGTCGGTCGCCAGCGCCTGGGCCTCGAACTCCTCGAAGCCGTGGCAGTGTTCGGCGACGAACCCGCGGTCGACCCCGTCCTGCTCCAGGACGATCCGGTTGAGCGCGCGGAACAGCGCGAGGTCGCCGCCGAGGCGGATCTGGAGGAAGAGGTCGGTCAGCTTGGTGCCGTGGCCGGCCAGGCCGCGCGCGTGCTGGGGGTTCTTGAACCGCTCCAGCCCGGCCTCCGGCAGCGGGTTGACGCTGACGATGGTGGCGCCGGCCCGCTTGGCGCGCTCCAGCGCGGAGAGCATCCGGGGGTGGTTGGTGCCCGGGTTCTGGCCGGCCACGATGATCAGGTCGGCCTGGTAGAGGTCCTTGAGGCTGACGCTGCCCTTGCCGACGCCGATGGTCTCGGTGAGCGCGGAGCCGGAGGACTCGTGGCACATGTTGGAGCAGTCCGGCATGTTGTTGGTGCCGAGCCGGCGGGCGAACAGCTGGTACGCGAAGGCGGCCTCGTTGCTGGTCCGGCCGGAGGTGTAGAAGGCCGCCCCGTCCGGGGTGTCCAGGGCCTTGAGTTCCTCGGCGATCAGCGCGAAGGCGTCGTCCCAGGAGACCGGCCGGTAGTGGGTGGCGCCCTCGTCGAGCAGCATCGGCCGGGTGAGCCGGCCCTGCTGGCCGAGCCAGTAGCCGGAGCGTTCGGCCAGGTCGGCGACGGGGTGGGCGGCGAAGAACTCGGCGCGGATCCGGCGCTCGGTGGCCTCCTCGGCGACGGCCTTGGCGCCGTTCTCGCAGAACTCGGCGGTGTGGGTCTTGTCCGGCTCGGGCCAGGCGCAGCCGGGGCAGTCGAAGCCGTTCGGCTGGTTGACCTTGAGCAGGGTGGCCAGGGTGCGGCGGGCGCCCATCTGCTCGGTGGCCATCCGCAGGCTGTGGCCGACGGCGGGCAGCCCGGCGGCCGCGTGCTGGGGCGCGGACACCTCGGGGGCGTCCTGCGCCGGGTCGCTCTGCGGGGCCTGCTTGGCCATGACTGCGCTCCTCGGTTCCGCTGGTGCGAGCCGCCGCACCGGCGCGGGGCTCACCGTCCATCCTTCCACCGGCTCCGTGACGGCGGGAGGTCCGTCGGTAGAGTCTGGGCGTCATGGCGGGGAGGGCGGGGGAGCGCGCGTGCGAGTCGGTGACGTCCTGGACGACCGGTACCAGTTGGTGCGGAAGCTCGGCCAGGGCGGATTCGGGGTGGTGTGGGAGGCCGAGGACACCCGGATGGAACGCCTGGTGGCCGTCAAGGTCATCGGGCACGACGGCGGTGACCGGGCGAAGGCGGCGCTGAGATTCGTCCGGGAGGCGCACGCGGCGGGCCAGTTGTCCCATCCGCACATCGTCACCGTGCACGACCTCGGCCAGTGCGAGACCGGTGAGGACCGGGAAGTCACCTTCCTGGTCATGGAGCTGCTCGTCGGCCGCACCCTGACGCAGGTGCTGCGGGACGGCCTGCCGGAGCCGAAGCAGAGCCTGCGTTGGGGGCAGCAGATCTGCGAGGCGCTGGCGGCGGCGCACGACGCGGGCATGGTGCACCGGGACATCAAGCCGGACAACGTGATGATCACCGAGGCCGGTCGGCTCAAGGTGCTGGACTTCGGCATCGCCCAGCTGGACTCCGGCACGGGAGGGCTGACCACCGTCGGGACGGTCATCGGCAGCCCGGCGTACATGGCGCCCGAGCGGTGGACCGGCGACCGGGTGGACGGCCGGGCCGACCTGTACGCGGTGGGCTGCCTGCTGGTCGAACTCTGCACCGGGACGAGCCCCTTCGCCGGGGACTCGACGCCCGTGCTGATGTACCAGCACCTCAACGAGGTGCCCCCGGCGCTGGATCCGGACCGGTACGGGCTGCCGGCGCAGCTGCCCGCGCTGGTCGCCCAGCTGTTGGCGAAGGACCCGAACGACCGGCCGGCCGACGCCCGGACGGTCGCCGGGCGGCTCGCGGACCTGGCCGACGGGAAGGTGCCGCCCGAGCCGGCCCCCAAGCCCGCTCCCGCTCCCGAGGCCGAGGCCGAGCCCGAGGTCGCACCCGCACCAGCGCCACCGCGCACCTCGCCGCCGGGCCGGCGGGCTCCCGTCCGGCCCGTCCGGCCGCGGGGACTGACCCGACACCCGAAGGAGCCGAACCTGCGGCCGGTGGGGCGGCCCGCGCTGCTGTACCCCGAGCCGCCTCCCCGCTTCGTCTGGCCCGAGCCGCCCGCCCGGGTCGTCCGGCCCGCGCCGGTCGAGGACGCGGTGGTCCTGCGGGCCCGGCTGACGGAGACCGTACGGGCCGTGCGGGACGAGCGGCCCGCGAAGGCGGTGTACCTGCTCCAGCCGGTGGTCGACGCCGCCGCGGGGTCGCTCGGCGCGACCGACCCGGAGGTCGTCACCGCCCGGCGGGACCTCGCCCGGTACTTCGGCCGGGCCGGCCAGCGGACGCGGGCCGTCCGGGTGCTGGAGGGGCTGGTGGAGGACCTGAACTCGGCTCTCGGACCGGTCGATCCCCAGGTCCTGGAGGTCAGGTACGACCTGACCGAGCTGGTCCGGGACAGCGGCGAGACGGTCACCGCGATCCGGCTGCTGACCGAACTCCTGCCCGTGCTGAGGGGCGCCCTGGGTCCGCGCGGCCCGCTCGTCTTCAAGGCCTGGCAGGACCTCGCGACCTGCCAGGCCCGGCGGCGCGACTACCAGGCCGCGGTGCTCCAGCTGACCGACATGGTGCCCCGGCTCGACGAGGCCTTCGGCGTGACCGACCGGCGCAGCATGCGGGCCCGGGCCGACCTGGCGGAGTACCGGAAGCGGGCCCGGTTCCACGGCGGTCCGGCCCGGACCGTCCGGGCGTGGCGGGTGCGGATCGACCGGGACGAGGCGCTGCGGCTGGTCCGGCGGCTCAGGTCCGGCGGCGATCCGCAAGCGGCCCGCGCGCTGGAGCGCGGCACGGGCGCGAAGGGCGTCGCGGAGCGGGTGGCCTCCGCGCCGTTCTTCGTCACCGACGAGGACCTGGTGACGCAGATCTGCGGCTCCTGAGCCTCCCGAGGCCTCACGCCGCCAGCGCCCGCACCGCCGGCGCCGCCGCCAGCGCCCGGAGCAGGGCGCGGGCGGCCGCGTCGTTCTGCCGGAAGGCCGGGGCGTCGGTGCGCGGCCGGGCGAAGGCGGCGGCCGAGCGCAGGCTGGTGTGCGGGCCGAGGGCGGTGCGGCGCGGGTGCGGGGCGCCGCCGAGGGCCGGGTCGAGCAGCCGGCTGTCGGCGGGGGCGATGGTGACCAGGCCGGAGCGGTGGGTGTGGTCCGGGTCGGTGACCACCTCCTCGACGAGCCGCCCGGCGCGGTGCAGCTCGCCCAGCAGTGGGTCCAGGGTGCGGCCCAGCTCGTGCTTGGGCAGGTACGCCTCGATCAGCGCCGTCGCGGTGACGGCGTGGCCGGGCACGGTGGCGCCGCGCGCCCGCCAGGTGCCGCTCGGCTCGTCCCGCTCGATCCGGACGCCCGCGCCGAGGAAGCGCACCACCCCGGCCTCGGAGAGGGCGAGCAGCTGGCGCAGCCGGAAGCCGGGCGGGCCGGAGGCGAGGAAGCTGAAGTAGCCGAAGAACCACTCGTCCACTTCCTCGGCGACCGAGCGGGCGGTGAGCCGGCCGCTCGCGGTGATCCGGGGGAGTTGGCCGAACAGCGAGAGCAGGGCGAGGAAGGCGCCGAGGTCGGCGCTGTGCGCGGGGTCGGCCCGGCGGTCGGCGTCGCTGCCGACGTACGCGCGCAGGTGGGCCTGGAGTTCCTCGGCGGTGTCGAGTTCGAGTCCGGCGAGCGGGTGGTCGAGCCGCTCGAAGTCGATCCGGTCGGCCGGGTCGGGGACGGACTGGGCGACCAGGGCGGCGAGTTCGGGGCTGTACCAGTCGTGCCGGTCGTACCGGGCGAGGAACTCCGGCCAGGGCAGGGCGGTGCGCTCGGGGTGGGCGTGGAACAGCTCGTGGTAATGGCCGAAGCCGATCTCCTTGGCCATCAACGGCCAGAAGTCGCGCCGTAGTTCGAGCTGTCCCGCGCGGGCGAGCACGGTGTCCACGGCGGCCGCGTCGAAGTACCGGGGGAGCGGCGGAGGCGGCCCCTGGAGGCGGTAGCCGGTCTTGGAGTGGTACGGGACGCCGCGCCGGGAGCCCAGGTGGAGCACCGGCTCGCGGCCGGACGGGAGGTAGCGCGGGGCGGCGCCGTCGCCGGTGGGCTCGAAGCGGCCGCCGCGGCCCTCGGTGAGCAGGGAGACCAGGTCCACCGCGGCGAGCCCGAGGCCGCGCAGCAGCACCTGCTCGCCGGGGGCGATGCGCTCCAACTCGCCTGCCACGTCGGCGGAGTAGGCGGGTGGGAGGTGGAAGCGTCGGTGCCGGGCGGCGAACTCGGCGTCGGCGGCGAAGCGCGGGTGCGGGGCGGAGTCGAGGTGGCCGAGGGTGAGCGCGACATGGTCGGCGGTGAGCGTCCGGTCGGTGAGGTGGACGGTCTGCGGGCCGTCGTCCGGGCCGTCGATCCGCCGGGCGGTGTCGCGGTGGACGGTGACCGTGATGTGCGGTGGCAGGTCGGCGACGGCGCGGCGGAACACCCAGTCCAGATAGGCGCTCTGGGCCCGGCGGGTGGGGAAGTCGGTGGGCGCGAGGGTGCGCAGTTCGGCGCGCACGGCCGGGTCGGCGACCTCCCGGTAGGGCGCGAACTCCTCTTGCCGCCGGGCCCATTCGGCGAGCGAGGGGCCGGGGCGGACCGGCCCTTCGAGGGTGGAGCGCTCGTCGGTGAACATGGTGACGTCCTCGGCCATCGAGTTCATCCGCAGCAGCGGGGACTGGTCGTGGCGCCAGATCCGGCCCCCGCCGGGCGGATGCGGGTCGACCAGGTGGATCGCCAACGGTCGCTCGGTGGGCAGGAGTTCGGCGGCGTTGGCGGCGATCCGCTCCAGCAGCCCGGTGCCGCGTGGGCCGGCCCCGACGATGACGACGCTGCTCATGCCCGCACCACCTTGGCGAAGGCTGTACGGGCCCGCTGGAGCGGGGTGGGCGGCAGCCCGTCCCGGGTGGCGCCCCGGGCGAAGTGCCGCTCCACGTAGTACTGGCCGATCGACAGCAGGGTGGTGACCACCAGGTACCAGAGGGTGGCGACCATCAGCATCGGGATGACCTGGTACGACTGGAGGTAGACCAGCTGCACCGAGTAGAGCAGGTCGGAGACGGCCAGTACGCTCACGATGCTGGTGCCCTTGAGTGCGCCGATCAGCATGTTCCCGGCGGTCGGCACGATCGCCCGCATCGCCTGCGGCACCACGATCCGGCGCAGCACCCGCCACCGGCCGAGCCCGAGCGCGGCCGCCGCCTCCAGCTGGCCGCGGTCCACGGAGAGGATGCCGCCGCGGATCACCTCGGCGGCGTACGCGCTCTCCAGCAGGGTGAGGCCGATGACGGCGGTCAGCGTGGGTCCCATCAGGTTGACGGTCTTCACCGTGACGAACTCGGGGCCGAAGGGGATGCCGAGGCCGAGGGTCGGGTAGAGCGCGCCGATGTTGAAGAAGAACAGCAGCTGCACCAGCGGCGGGGTGGATCGGAACACCCAGATGTAGCCCCAACTCAGCGTCCGCAGCACCGGGTTGGTGGAGAGCCGCATGACGGCGAGGACGGTGCCGAACACGAAGCCGAGGGCGAGGGTGACGGCGGTCAGCCAGAGGGTGAGGGTGAGGCCGTCGAGCACGGACCGGGCGGTGAACCAGTCGGCGACCAGGCCCCACTGGAACGCCTTGTTGCGGACCACCGAGTCGACCGCCATCGCGGCCAGCAGCAGCGCCAGGGCGGCGGCGGCCCACTGGCCGGGCCTTCGGCGGGCGACGATCCGGGCCTCGGCGTCGGGCGGCTCGACAGCCGGACGGACAGTGGAGCGGGCGGGCAGGACGTCCTGCGGGGTGGCCATGGCGGCGGCTCCTGGGCGGAGTGCGGGCGGGGAGGGGTACGGCGGTGGTCACGTACGCGGTCGCGGCCCGTGTCCCTCAACACGGCCGGCGCGGGGCACTGCACTCCGCGCCGATCGTAGGCATGCGCGATCGACGGCCGTCAAGGGTGATCGGGGGCGATCAGGGGTGCCGCCATCCGCCCGCAACACGTCGGAAACGCGTCGGGAGATCGCAACAGTGTGGCAACGATGGGCGGTTGACGTACCGATCGGGCGACTGTTCAACTTGAGCCCATGTACGCCGAGCAGCCCCTGGTCACCCGCGACCACATCGACTTCGGTCGGGTGTGGTCCGCAGCGTGTCGCGGCTGACCTGACGGCGGGCCGCCCGTCCGGCCCCGTTCCCGCTCGGCCCTGATCCCCTCTGGGTGGCCCTCCCTCGGCGCACCCCGGGGGTGGCTGACGCACCGTCACATCGCCATCGTCACCCGCGGTTCCGCACTCACTCCACCGCTCCCGCCGCCGCGTCCCCCTGCCGCGCGGCCGTGCCCCGCCACGGCCGCCTCCGGTGCTGCCCACCCGAAAGGTCCCGCCATGCCCGCCGAGTTCCTCCGGGTCGCCGTCGACGACCCGTTGGCCGAGCCGCTGCTGCGTGAACTCACCCACGAGTACGTCACCCGGTACGGCCCCGAGGGGCGCCAGGAGATGGACCGCTACCCGGGTGAGGCCTTCGCCGAGCCGCACGGCGTGCTGCTGCTCCTGCTGGAGGACGGCGAGCCGGTGGCCGGCGGCGCGTACAAGCGGTACGACGAGCACACCGCCGAGTTGAAGCGGGTCTGGACGCACTCCGCGCACCGCCGTCGCGGCCTGGCCCGCCGGGTGCTGGCCGAGCTGGAGCGGACGGCCGCCGAAGCCGGCTACACCGGGCTCTACCTCACCACCGGTCCGCGCCAGCCCGAGGCCAGGGGCCTCTACCTGGCAGCCGGCTACACCCCGCTGTTCGACGTCTGCGCCGATCCGCGGACCGTCACCCTGCTCCCCTTCGAGAAGCGGCTGTCCGCCGGACAGCCGCAGCCGCCCGTACCGGCCCCGACCTCCTGAGAGGCCTCCCGTGAGACCCACCACCGTCCGCCGCCGCCTGCTCGCGGCCGCCGCCCTGCTGCCGGTCCTGGCCCTGGCCGCCTGCGGCTCGGACCCGAAGATCGCGAGTGCCGCGGGGACGGGCGGTGCGGCCGCCACCGAGGACGTCGTCGCCGGACTGGCGAAGTCCGAGGCCGCCGCCGCGCTGCTGCCCGAGGAGGTCCGCCGGGCCGGCACGCTGAAGTTCGGCGCCTCCTTCGGCACCCCGCCGACCGCGTTCTACGTCGACCAGGCCGACAAGAAGCCCGCCGGGATCGACGTGGACTTCACCGACGCGGTGGCCAAGCTGCTCGGCCTGACCGTGCGGCGCGAGGAGGCCGCCTTCGAGACCATCCTGCCCGCGCTGGACAGCGGGAAGTTCGACGTCGGCACCGGAAACTTCGGGGTCACCGCGGCCCGGCTGAAGACCATCGACTTCGTCACCTACATCGACGACGGCCAGGGCTTCGCGGTGAAGAAGGACAACACCGCGATCCAGCCGGTCACCGACCTGGTCCAGCTGTGCGGCCTGACCATCGGCACCGGTGCCGGCACCACCTTCGAGACCACCCTCAACAACCGGAAGAACGTCTGCGCCGACGCCGGGAAGAAGCCGTACGAGGTCCGGGCGTTCAGCGAGAGCGGCGCCCTGCTGACCAGCCTCCAGCAGGGGAGGGTGGACGTCGAGATGTCCACCATCAACGGCCTGCGCCACCAGGCCGCGCAGGAGGCCTCCGGGACCCGCTTCCTCGGCGAGTTCCACCGTCTGGACGTCGGCTTCGCGCTCAAGAAGGGCTCCAAGCTCGCCCCGGCGCTCCAGGCGGCGGTCAACCAGCTGATCCAGGACGGGACGTACGAGCGGATCCTGCGCAAGTGGGGGGTCACCGAGTCGGCGATCAAGGAGTCCCGGATCAGCCCGCCCGAGCACGCCTGACCGCCCGAGCACGCCTGACCGCCCTAGCACGCCTGACCGCCCGAACGCGAGGCCAGCCGAAGGAGTCCCCGATGACCGTCAGCACCGCAGCTCCGCCGGCCCCGCCGAGTCCGGCGGCCGCCCTCGACCTGGACGCCCTGGACGGCCTGCCGACCGTCCCCGCCCGGCACCCCTGGCGCTGGGCCGCCGGCCTCGCCGCCCTGGTCGTCCTCGCCCAGTTCGCCCACGGCCTGGCCACCAACCCCGGCTGGGACTGGGCCACCTTCCGGCTCTACTTCACCGCCGACACCATCCTCCGGGCGATCGGGCGGACCCTCGAACTCACCGCGTACGGCACGGCGCTGGGCTTCCTGCTGGGCACCGCGGTGGCCGCGATGCGGCTGTCCCGCAGCGCGATCCTGCGGTCCATCGCCTGGGCGTACGTATGGGTGTTCCGCTCGATCCCGCTGATCGTCCAGCTGGTGTTCTGGTTCAACCTCTCCTACCTGTACAAGCGGTTCGGGATCGGCATCCCCTTCGGCCCGACCTTCGGCGAGGTGGAGACGGTCGGGGTGCTCGGCGCGCTCGGCGCCGCGGTGCTCGGCCTCGGGCTGCACCAGGCCGCGTTCGCCGCCGAGATCATCCGCGGCGGTGTCGTCGCGGTGGACGCCGGCCAGCGGGAGGCCGCCGCCGCGCTCGGCATCCCGCGGCTGCGCCAGGCATGGCGGATCGTGCTGCCGCAGGCCATGCGGGGCATCCTGCCGGCCGCCGCCAACGAGGTGGTCTCGCTGCTCAAGGGCACCTCGGTGGTCTATGTGATGGCCATCGGCGAGCTCTTCTACCAGGCCCAGGTCGTCTACGGCCGCACCGGCCGGGTGGTGCCGCTGCTGATGGTCGCCACCGTCTGGTACGTGCTGCTGACCACCGTGCTCTCGATCGGCCAGTACTACGTCGAGCGCCACTTCGCCCGCGGCGCCGAGCGCACCCCGCCGCCCACCCCGTGGCAGCGCGTCCGGGCCTTCGCCCGGAGCCTGCCGGACCGCACCCGGCCCGCCGCCGCCCGTACCCCCGGAGGACAGTCGTGACCACCCTGACGAAGCCGGAACTCCCCTCGGCCGCCCCGATGGTGCGGGTCCGCGGCCTGCACAAGAGCTTCGGCCGGCTGGAGGTGCTGCGCGGGGTCGACCTGGACGTCCCAGCCGGCTCGGTGACCGTGGTGCTCGGCCCGTCCGGCTCCGGCAAGTCCACCCTGCTGCGGGCGATCAACCACCTGGAGAAGCTGGACCGCGGCCACGTCGCCATCGACGGCGAGCTGATCGGCTACCGGCGCTCCGGGGAACGGCTGTACGAGCTCAAGGAGCGCGAGGTGCTCCGCCAGCGCACCGGCATCGGCTTCGTGTTCCAGAACTTCAACCTGTTCCCGCACCTCACCGTGCTGGAGAACCTGGTCGAGGCGCCGGTCGCCGCGCTGCGCCGTTCCAAGGCCGAGGCGACGGCGACGGCGCTGGCGCTGCTGGAACGGGTCGGGCTGGCCGACAAGGCCGCCGCCTACCCCCGGCAGCTGTCCGGCGGGCAGCAGCAGCGGGTGGCGATCGCCCGGGCGCTGGCGCTGGAGCCGAAGGTGCTGCTGTTCGACGAGCCCACCTCGGCGCTCGACCCGGAGCTGGTCGGCGAGGTGTTGGACGTCATCAAGGACCTGGCCCGCAGCGGCACCACGATGATCGTGGTCACCCATGAGATCGGCTTCGCCCGCGAGGTCGCCGACACCGTGGTCTTCATGGACGGCGGCGTGGTGGTCGAGCAGGGCCCGCCCGCCGAGGTCCTGGACCGGCCGCGGCACGAGCGCACCCGGGCCTTCCTGGCCAAGGTCCTCTGACCCACCCCTTCCCAACACCCTTCCATCGATCAGGAGTTCCGCCATGCCCGTACCCCGTCGCGCCCTCGTGACCGCCGCCGGCGCGCTCGCCGCCGCCCTCGCCCTGGCCGGCTGCGGCAGCGGTGCCACGGGCGCCGCGGCGGAACTCGCCCCGGCCAGGGGGAGCGGCACCGCGCCGAACGGCACGGTGGTGAACCTGTCGCCGAACCAGAACCGGGTCACCACGCCCAAGGTCGAGGCGATCGCCGCGCTCGTCCCGGAGGAGATCAGACGCAAGGGGCGGCTGAGCGTGGTCGACTCCCTCGGCACCACCCCGCCGCTGGACTTCTACGCCGACGACGACAAGACGATCATCGGTGTCGAGCCGGACCTCGCCGAGCTGATCGGCAACGTGCTGGGCCTCAAGGTCGAGTTCAACCCGGTCTCCTGGGAGAACATCTTCGTCGGCCTGGACAGCGGCAAGTACGACGTGGGCCTGTCCAACATCACCGTCACCGAGGCGCGCAAGGAGAAGTACGACTTCGCCACCTACCGGCTGGACGTCCTGGGCTTCGAGACGAAGAAGGGCAGCGGGATCAAGGTCACCGGCCCGAAGGACCTCGCGGGCCGGCCGGTCGGCGTCACCAGCGGCACCAACCAGGAGAAGCTGCTGATCTCCTGGAGCGAGGAGAACGTCAGGAACGGCCTCAAACCGATCGACATCAAGTACTTCCAGGCGCCGGAGTACTACCTGGCGCTGTCCTCCGGCCGGATCGACGTCTACACCGGCCCCAACCCCAGCCTGGCCTTCCACGCGGTGCGGACCGGCGAGACCGAGGTCGTCGGCACCTACTCCGGCGGCGGCGCGGACGTCCTCGGCAAGATCGCGGCCGCCACCGGGAAGGACAACGGGCTGGTCAAGGCGCTGAACGCGGCGATCGACGAGCTGATCAGGAACGGCACCTACGGGCAGGTGCTCAAGCGCTGGGGCCTGGACGGCGAGGCGGTGCCGAAGTCCGAGATCAACCCGCCCGGACTGCCCAAGTCCAAGCCGTAGCCGGGGCGGCCGGGTTCGTTCACCCGTTCGTCCCCGCCCGCCGCTATGGTGACCCCTCCGACCGCACCGGCGGCGAACGCCGGGCGGGCGCGGTCGAGTTGGGGGAGGGCATGGAGAAGGGCGAGGTGCTCGGCGGTCGCTTCCGGCTGGAGCAGCGGCTGGGCAAGGGCGGGTTCGGCGTGGTCTGGCGGGCGACCGACACGACCATCGACCGGGAGGTCGCGGTCAAGGTGCTGCTCGCCGAGCACGCCGCCGACCGGGAGGCGGTCAGCCGGTTCGTCCGCGAGGCCCGGACGGCCGGCGGCCTCAACAACCCGCACATCGTGACCGTCTACGACTACGGGTGGACGGAGTCCGGCTCAGGGAAGATCCCCTACCTGGTGATGGAGCTGGTCCGCGGCCGGGCGCTGTCCGAGGTGCTCAAGGAGGGCCTGCCGGACCACAAGCAGGCGCTGCGCTGGATGCGGCACGTCTGCAAGGCGCTGGACGCGGCGCACCGCTCGGGGATCGTCCACCGGGACATCAAGCCCGAGAACGTGATGATCGCGGACGACGGGCAGCGGGCCAAGGTGCTGGACTTCGGCATCGCCCGACTGGTCACCCAGAGCGTCCGGCTCACCTCCACCGGCAGCGTGGTCGGCACCGTCCCGTACCTGGCGCCCGAGTGCTGGTCCGGCGGCGTGGTGGACGGCCGGGCCGACCTCTACGCGCTCGGCATCATGCTCCACGAGGTCTGCACCGGCGGCCGCCCGTTCCGCGCCGCCTCGGCCGCCGAGTACATGTACAAGCACCTGGAGGAGGTCCCGCCGCGGGTCCGCAGCACGGACCCGGAGCTGGCCGAGCTGATCGCCGGGCTGCTCGCCAAACAGCCCGGACGGCGGCCGAGCGGCGCCGCCGAGGTGCTGGAGCGGCTGCGCGGGATCCGGCCCGGGATGCTGCGTCCGGGTGACCCCAGCCCGGAGCAGCTGCGCCGGCGGGCCGACCGGGCCTGGCAGCACGGCGCGGCGGGGGAGGCGGCGGAGGCGGTGGAGATCCTGCTCGGGCTCGTCCCCGACTTCGCCCGGATCTGTGGCCCGGACGACCCGCGCACCCTGCGCACCTGCCACGACCTGGCGCTCTGGCTGGCCCGGGACGGCAGTCCGGGCGCCGCCGTGGAGCTGTTGGACGGGCTGGCCCGGGTGCCGGGCGCCACCCCGGAGGCCCGGGCGGACGCCCGGCGCGACCTCGCGCACTGGCAGCGGGAGGTCGCCCGGCTCGGCCCGGGCCGGGCACGCGGACTAGACCTGGGCGTGCTGCTCGGCGGCGGCCCGCAGGGCGGCTGAGGCGCCCCGCGCGATCGGGTCGCCGTGGCCGAACACCGCCGTCTCCACCGGCAGCGCCGCCAGCCGGTGGAAGGAGGCGAGCGTCAGGGCCGGGTCGGTGTTGAACACCCCCGGCACGATCCGGCCCTGGACGTTGGCCACCGCGTCCCCGGTGAACAGCACCCCGGGGCCGGGCAGGTGCAGCGCGATGCTGCCGTCGGTGTGCCCCGGCACGTGCACCACCACCGCGCCGCCGCCGATGTCCAGCACGTCCCCGTCCTCGACCTCCCGGTGCACCGGGCAGGGCTCGGCGGGCGGTACCGCCGGCAGTCCCTCCCACAGCTGCTGCTCGAAGGGGCTCAGCACCGGCGGCACCGGCGGCTGCTCGCGCCGGACCACCGGGGCTTCAAGCCGGTGCGCCACCACCTGGGCGCAGTGGCGGCGGGCGAGCACGGCCGCCGAGCCGGTGTGGTCCTCGTGGTGGTGGGTGAGCACGATCCGGCGCAGCGCGGCCGGCTCCTGCCCGACGGCCCGGATGCCCTCCTCGATGGCGTCCGCCGAGCCGGCGATGCCGGTGTCGACCAGGGTGAGGCCGTGTTCGTCCCGCCAGAGGTAGGCGGTGCCGAACTCCAGTGTGATCATGTGCAACTCGTCGCGTACCCGGATGATCTCCATGCCCGGCATCCTGCGCAGCGGCAAACCCCGGCACGCCTGCGTTCGCCCTGGGCGTTCGAATGTCAGCCACCCGGCTTAGCCGCCCGGCGCCTCACGGGCATTCCAGCACCGCCCGCAGCCGCTCCGCTCGCGGCCCCTCCAGCGCGAGCACCCCCGCCAGCACCTCGGCGGTCTGCGGATCGCGCAGCGCCGTCGCCGCCGCCATCGCGGTGAACTGGTCCACCAGCCAGTCCCGCAGCTCCGTCACCGGCAGCGTCCGCCCCTCGTCCAGCCAGCTCAGCGACGCGCCCTCGATCACCGAGATCCACGAGCGCACCAGCAGCGTCAGCCGCGGCCCGGCCTCCCGCACGCCCAGGTGGCGCAGCGTCCGCCGCAGCGCCGCCCGCCGGACGTCGTCCACGATCGCCGAGGTCCGGGCCGTCTCCACCACCGAACCGCCGCGCAGCAGCGCCGAGTAGCCCGCGTCGTGCTCCGCGACGAACGCGAAGTAGCCGTCCAGCACCGCCGACAGCTGCTCGGACGGCGTCCCGCTCACCCGCACCGCGAAGCGGCTGGTCAGCTCGTTCGCCGCGGAGCGCAGCGCGGCCTCGTACAACTGCTGCTTGCCGCCCGCGAAGTAGCGGTACACCAGCGGGCGCGAGGCCCCGGCGGCCTCGGCGACGTCGTCCAGGCTCACTTCCTCGGGCGGCCGGGAGGCGAACAGCTCCAGGGCGACCGCGATCAGCTGCTCGCGCCGCTTCTGGACCGGCAGCCGCCGGTAGCCGGTGCGGCGCGGGCGCGGTTCGGACGCGGCCGGGGCGGGTGCCTGACCTGCTGCCGTGCTGGTGCTGGCTTCCATGGCGGCCAGCGTAATGGCCGCGGTACCGATCGGATCCGGTCGCGCCGAACGGATTCGGCGGGCCGGAGCGGCCGGTGACCGACGGATGGCAAGGCAGGAGGCAAGGCAGGAGGCAAAAGCCAAGGAGGTAAATGGGTGTCAAAGCGGCCGTACCGCGAAATGATGTCCGGATGCGTGAAGAATTGATCACCGACGGCGGCAGCACCCCGCGCCGCATCGCCGACGACCACGTCCGCGAACTGGCCGAGCTCAACCCGCTGATCGCGGTCTACCTCGGCCTCAACACCGAGGACGACCGTCTTCCCGATCTCTCCCCGGCCGGCGCCGAGGCCGTCGCCGGCCTCGCCCGCCGCACCCTGGCGAAGCTCGACGAGGCCGAGCGGGCCGGCGCCGCCGAGGACGAGGCGGAGCGCCGCTGCGCCCGGCTGCTGCGCGAGCGGCTGACCGCCGAACTCGCCGTGTACGAGGCGGGGGAGAACTTCCGCTCGCTGCGCAACCTCAGCTCCCCGGTGCACGAGCTGCGGGAGGCCTTCACCCTGATGGGCACCGACACCGAGGCCGAGTGGCAGGTGCTCGGCCGCCGCCTGGCGAGGGTCCCGGTGGCGCTCGCGCAGTACCGGCAGACGCTGGCCGAGGGCGTCGAGCGCGGTCTGCTGTCCGGCCCGCGCCAGGTGGCCACCGTGCTGGGGCAGTTCGCCGAGTGGCTGGGCGAGGACGGCCAGGGCGACGGATGGTTCGTCCAGTTCGTCCAGGCCGCGCCGGAGGGCCCGCGCGCCGAGCTGTCGAAGCACGCGGAGGCCGCCGACGGGGCGCTGGCCGAGCTGCGCGACTGGCTGCGCGACGTGTACGCCCCGGCCGCCGCCGGCGCCCCGGACACCGCGGGCCGGGAGCGCTACGTGCGCCTGGTGCGCTACTGGACCGGCGCCGACCTGGACCTGGACGAGGCCTACGCCTGGGCCTGGAGCGAGTTCCACGACCTGCTGGCGCAGATGGAGGTCGAGGCCGAGAAGGTGCTGCCGGGCGAGGGCCTGCTGGCGGCGATGCGGTGGCTGGAGACCGACGGCCCGGCCATCGAGGGCGCCGAGGCCGCCCGGGAGTACCTCCAGGGCCTGATGGACCAGGCCGTCCAGGACCTCCAGGGCAGCCACTTCGACCTGGCCGAGCCGGTCACCCGGGTCGAGTCGCGGATCGCCCCGGCGGGCAGCGCCGCGGCGCCGTACTACACCGCCCCCTCGCTGGACTTCAGCCGCCCCGGGCGGACCTGGCTGCCGCTGGTCGGCCGGGACAGCTTCCCGGTCTGGGACCTGGTCTCCACCTGGTACCACGAGGGCGTCCCGGGCCACCACCTCCAGCTCGCGCAGTGGAACTACGTCGCCGACCGGCTCTCCACCTACCAGGTGAGCCTCGGCGGGGTCAGCGCCAACCTGGAGGGCTGGGCGCTGTACGCCGAGCGCCTGATGGACGAGCTCGGCTACCTCACCGACCCGGGCCACCGCCTGGGCTACCTCAACGCCCAGATGATGCGGGCGCTGCGGGTCATCATCGACATCGGCATGCACGTGGGCCTGGACTTCCCGGCCGACTCCCCGTACAAGCCGGGCGAGCCGGTCAGCCCCGAGCACGCCCGGGAGTTCTTCGGCCTGTACTGCGGCCTGGGGGACGAGTTCCTGGACAGCGAGCTGGTCCGCTACCTGGGCATGCCCGGCCAGGCGATCGGCTACAAGCTCGGCGAGCGCGCCTGGCTGCGCGGCCGGGCGGCGGCGAAGGCGGCGCACGAGGCGCGCGGCGAGGAGTTCGACCTCAAGGCCTGGCACATGGCGGCGCTCTCGCAGGGCTCGCTGGGGCTGGACGACCTGGTCGAGGAGCTCTCGGCGCTCTGATCGGGCTCGGACAGGGGCCCCGGGACTCGGTCGCGAGTCCCGGGGCTCTAGTCCTTTTGTCCCGAACAGGCCGATTTGGTGAGGTTTTTCCTTGCCATCGGCCCTGGCCGGAGTTCCCCTGGAAGGCGACTGCGTGATCTCTCCGCCGCACTCCGGAAGGCTCGACCAGTGTCTGCGCTACCCGCCACCGGTCATGAGGACGCGGATCGACGCCGCTGGTGGGCGCTGGCGGTCATCGCCACCGCCCAGCTCATGATCGTGCTGGACATCACCATCGTGAACATCGCCCTGCCGTCCGCCCAGCGGTCGCTGGGCATCTCGGACGCCGACCGGCAGTGGGTGATCACCGCCTACACGCTGGCCTTCGGCGGCCTGCTGCTGCTCGGCGGACGGCTGGGCGACCTCTTCGGCCGCAAGCGCGTCTTCACCGTCGGCCTGCTGGGCTTCGCCCTCGCCTCCGCCCTCGGCGGCGCCGCGGCGAGCCCGGCCATGCTGTTCGGCGCCCGCGCCCTCCAGGGCGCGTTCGGCGCCCTGCTCGCCCCCTCCGCGCTGGGGCTGCTCTCCACCACCTTCTCCGACCCCCGGGAGCGCAGTACGGCCTTCGGCATCTTCGGCGCCATCGCCGGCGGCGGCTCCGCGATCGGCCTGATCGCCGGCGGGCTGCTGACCGAGTACCTGGACTGGCGCTGGTGCCTGTTCGTCAACGTGCCGATCGCCGCCGTCACCGCCTTCGCGGCGTTCACCGTGCTGCACCGCGACCACGTCGCCAAGGGCCGTCGGATGCCGCTGGACCTGCCCGGGGCGCTGCTCGGCTGCGGCGGCCTGCTGGCGATCGTCTACGGCACCTCCGAGGCCGTGAACCGGGGCTGGGGCGACGCCCTGGTGCTCGGCTCGCTGGGCCTGGGCGCGGCGCTGCTCGCGCTGTTCGTCCTGGTCGAGCGGCGCAGTGCGCACCCGCTGCTGCCGCCGCACATCGTCGCGGAGCGCAACCGGGCCGGCGGCGCGCTCTCGGTCGGCCTGGCGATGATCGGGCTGTTCGGGCTGTTCCTGTTCCTGACCTACTACCTCCAGGTCATCAAGCACTTCTCGCCGGTCGTCTCCGGCCTGTCCTTCCTGCCCATGACGGCCGCCATCGTGCTGGCTTCGACGGGTTTCTCGGCCCGGATGATGACCAGGGTGCCGACCCGGTACCTGGTCGGTCCCGGGCTGCTGCTGGCCGCGGCCGGCATGGCCTGGCTGACCCAGATGCGGGTGGGCAGCCCCTGGGCCGGCATGGTGCTGCCCGCGGAGCTGCTGCTGGGCCTGGGCCTCGGTCTGGTGTTCATGCCGGCCATGAGCCTGGCCACCCTCGGGGTCGCCCCGCACGAGGCCGGCGCGGCCGCGGCCACCCTCAACTCGGCTCAGCAGGTGGGCGGTTCGGTCGGCACCGCGCTGTTGAACACGGTGGCCGCGAGCGCCACCGCGAGCTTCCTGGCCACCCGGATCGCCTCCGATCCGGCGGTGCGGGCGCAGGGCGCGGTGCACGGCTACGTGGTCGCGACCTGGGTGGCGATGGGTGTCCTGCTGGTGGCCGCCCTGGTCGCGGTGCTGATGATCGACCACCGTCCGGCGCCGATCGGGGCCACCGCCGTGCCGATGGGGGAGGCCGGGGAGGCCGAGGTCCGAGCCGAGGTCCGCGCGGAGGCCCGGACCGAAGCGGGCGCGGAGCCGCCACCGGCGGGATGAAATTTGCAGCAAGATCTTGCAGTCAACCTCCGGCGCCTGCTTGACTCCTGGCACTTTCCAGGGGCCAAGGAGGCGCCATGCTGCCCGAGTTCGACCTGCTCGTCGTCGGCGGTACCGGAGTGGACACCATCGTGCGGGTCGAGCGGCTGGAGATCCCCGCCGCCGACTCGACGTTCGTCGAACCGGTGCGGGACTACGTCGGCCACACCGGCAACGGTGTCGCCCTCGGCGCCCACCACCTCGGCCTGCGCACCGCGTTCATCGACTTCCTCGGCGAGGACCCGCAGGGCGACCTGGTCCGCGCCCACTACGCGCGCCACGGCCTGCACTTCGCGCACCTGGTGAGCCCGCACGGCACCCCGCGCGGGGTCAACCTGGTGGACGCGGCCGGCCGACGGTTCTCCTTCTTCGACGGCCGCCACCCCGCCGACCTGCGGCTGCCGCGCGCGTTCTACCTGCCGTACGCCGAGCGCACCCGGCACGTCCACCTGTCCATCACCGGCGTCAACCGGGACATGTACGGCGACCTGCGCCGCCTCGGCCGCACCACCTCCACCGACCTGCACGACTGGGACGGCGCCGACCCCCACCACCGCGACTACGCGCTCGGCTCCGACCTGGTCTTCCTCTCGGTGGCCGGCTGCCGCGGCCGGCACGAGGAGGTGATGCGCGCGATCCTCGCCGAGGGGCGTGCGCGGGTGGTCGTCGCCACCGCCGGCGCCGAGGGCTGCCACCTGCTCGCCCGCGGCGACGCCGAGCCGCGCCACCTGCCGGCCGTCGACCCGGGCCGCCCGGTGGTGGACACCAACGGCGCCGGGGACGCCTTCGTCACCGGCTTCCTGTACGCCTGGTTCCAGGGGCGCGCGCCGCTGGACTGCGCCCGGGCCGGTACGGTGGCCGGTGCCTTCGCCTGCACCGCCGCCGGAACGCACACCGCCTTCGTCGCGGCCGCCGACCTGGACGCGGTGCTCGCGGGCAACTGACGTCGGGACGCGGGTCGGTGGCGTCGGGGGCACGGGCGGGCGCGGATTTCTCATCGAGCTCCAAGGAGCCGGTCACGCCCCTACCAGGCTGAGGCGTCATAGTCGTTGACCGAACGCCGCCACCGATCGCCCCGGCAGGAGAAGCAGGCATGGGCAAGCACCGCCGCCAGAGGTCCCGCCGCCGCGGCCTCCTGGTCCCGTCCCTGTTCACCGCGCTGTCCGCCGTCGCGGTCGCCGCCGTGCTCACCGGGACGCACGGGCTGGACCTCTCCGACGCGTCGGCGGCCGGCAAGGCGGCCCGCAGCACCCGTACGGTCGCCGCCCCGCCCGCCGCGGCCACCGGCCCGGCCGCCCCTCCCACCGCGGCGGCGGCCCCGACCGCGTCCCCCGCCGCCTCCGCCTCGCCCGCGCCCACCGACTCCCCGACCGCCACCGCGTCGGCCGCCGCCACCCCCGTCACCCTCGGCACCACCGCCCCGGCCCCGGCCCCGGCCGCCGACCGCGAATCCGCCACCGTCGGCGCGCTGTTCAGCGGCTCGGTGGGGGCCGGCAACCACTTCTGCACGGCCAGCGTGCTGCACAGCGCCGCCGGCAACCTGCTGCTGACCGCCGCCCACTGCCTCAGCAGCACCGACGGCGTCACCTTCGCCCCCGGCTACCGCGACGGCTCCGCCCCGTACGGCACCTGGCGGGTGACGGCGATCCACACCACCGCCGGCTGGTCCCAGAAGGGCGACGCGGACGAGGACTTCGCGATCCTGGAGACCGCGCCCAACGGTGGGCGCAACGTCGAGGACGTGGTCGGCGGCAACAAACTCGGCGCCGGCGAGCCGTTCGGCGCGACCGTGCGGCTCTACGGCTATCCCGCCGACTCCGAGGCGCCGCTGCTGTGCACCGACACCACCGGCCGGGAGAGCGACTACCAGCGGGTCGTCCAGTGCCCGTCCTACCCGTCCGGCACCAGCGGCGGCCCGTGGATCGACACCGCCACCGGCGAGGTGGTCGGCGCGATCGGCGGCTACGAGCAGGGCGGCGACACCGACGACACCTCGTACAGCGCCTACTTCGACCACACCATCGCGGACCTCTACACCCAGGTCGAGGCCTCCGCCTCCTGAAGCGCGCCGGGCCCGGGCAACCGGGCCCGTGCGGCCCGTCGGGCCCGTCCGGCCCGGAACATGACGAAGGCCCAGATCCGTGGATCAACTCCACTGATCTGGGCCTCAGTTGCACTTCCCGCGAAGTGCCCCCGGTAGGATTCGAACCTACGCACCCGCCTCCGGAGGGCGGTGCTCTATCCCCTGAGCTACGGGGGCCTACTGGCCTGTCGGCTGCTTGCGCTTGCGACGTGAGAAACAATACCCCATGAAACATGCGCCCCGTACCCGGGTTCCCGGAAGATCGTCGGGGCGGCGCCGGGGGGCGGGGAGCGGAAGTGCCCAAAGGCCGGACGGGGCGGCGGGGCCGCCGATACCCTCGGTGAGGTGTCGGGAGTGTCCGGGCGGGTCCTCGTGGTGGACGACAGCGAGGTGATCCGCCAGCTGATCAGGGTCAACCTGGAGCTCGAAGGCTTCGAGGTGGTGACCGCCGCCGACGGCGCCGAGTGCCTGGAGGTGATCCGCCGGGTGCGGCCGGACGTGGTGACGCTGGACGTGATGATGCCGCGGCTGGACGGCCTGCGGACGGCGGCCCGGCTGCGCGCCACCCCGGACACCGGCCGGCTGCCGATCGCGATCGTGAGCGCCTGCACCCCGGCGGACCTCGACCTGGGGGAGCGGGTCGGGGTGGACGGCTACCTCGGCAAGCCCTTCGACCCGGCCGACCTGGTGGCCCTGGTCCGGCGGCTGATGCGGCTCACCGTGCGGCCCGAGGGGTCGCCCGACACAGTTCGCCCTGAGCGAACAGACCCCACCGATCGGGGCTGAGACCCCGGAACGAGGGCATCCGGACGTCTCAACCGGTAAACCGAGTGGCGGGCGGGCACTCCGTCTCGCCTACGCTTGGCGTCGTGACCCCCGCAGACCTTTCCCAGGCAATCCAGGCCGCAGTGAGCTCCGCCGTCGAGGCGGGCGAGCTGGCCGTCGCCGTGCCCGAGCACGTGACGGTCGACCGGCCCAAGAACCGGGACCACGGCGACTACGCGACGAACGTGGCCCTCCAGCTCGCGAAGGCGGCCGGCAAGCCGCCGCGAGCCATTGCCGAACTGCTGGTCGAGCGCCTGCGAGGGATCACCGGCGTCGCCAAGGTCGACATCGCCGGTCCGGGCTTCCTGAACATCACCCTGGACACCGCCACCGCCGGTGCGCTGGCGCGCACCGTCGTCGAGGCGGGCGAGGCCTACGGCCGCAACGAGGCCCTCAAGGGCCTGAAGATCAACCTGGAGTTCGTCTCCGCCAACCCGACCGGCCCGATCCACATCGGCGGCGTCCGCTGGGCCGCCGTCGGCGACTCCCTGGCGCGCGTGCTGCGGGCCTCCGGCGCCGACGTCACCACCGAGTACTACCTCAACGACGCCGGCGTGCAGATCACCAAGTTCGCCGCCTCGCTCCAGGCCGCCGCGAACGGTCGAGAGGTGCCGGAGGGCGGGTACGTCGGCGAGTACATCGTCGACATCGCCAAGGCGCTGACCGACGCCGTCCCGGGCGTGCTCGACCTGCCCGAGGCCGAGCAGCTGGAAGTCTTCCGCGCCGAGGGCCTCAAGCTCATGGTCGCCGAGATCCAGCGCTCGATGGACGAGTTCGGCACCCACTTCGACGTGTGGTTCTCGGAGAAGTCGCTGCACGACTCCGGCGCCGTCGAGAAGGCCATCGACCGGCTGCGCGAGCAGGGCCACGTGTTCGAGCGGGACGAGGCCGTCTTCCTGCGCACCACGGACTTCGGCGACGACAAGGACCGCGTCCTGATCAAGGCCGACGGCGACAAGACCTACTTCGCCGCCGACGCCGCGTACTACCTGTCCAAGCGGGACCGCGGCGCCGAGGTCGCGCTCTACATGCTGGGCGCCGACCACCACGGCTACGTCAACCGCCTCAAGGCCATCTCGGCCTGCGCGGGCGACGACATGAACCGCAACATCGAGGTGAAGATCGGCCAGTTCGTGAAGATGCTTCGCGACGGCGAAGAGGTCCGCATGTCCAAGCGGGCCGGCAACATCATCACGATCGACGACGTGGTCGAGTGGATCGGCGTGGACGCCGCCCGCTACACCCTGGCGCGCTCCTCCACGGACTCGACGATCACGCTGGACATCAACCTGCTGACCAGCCAGACCACCGAGAACCCGGTCTTCTACGTCCAGTACGCCCACACCCGGATGTGCGGCGTGGCGCGCAAGGCCGCCGAGCTGGGCGTGGACAAGGGCGCGGCCGAGCAGTTCAAACCCGAGCTGCTGGCCACCGAGTGGGAGTCCGACGTGCTCGGCCACCTCGCGGAGTTCCCGCGGGTGCTGGCCACGGCCGGCGAGCTGCGCGAGCCGCACCGGGTCGCGCGCTACCTGGAGGAGCTCGCGGGCAAGTACCACCGCCTGTACGAGAACTGCATGTTCCTGCCCAAGGGCGACGAGGAGCTCACCGACACGCACCGCGCCCGCCTCTGGCTGGTCGAGGCGACGCGCACCGTGCTCGCCAACGGCCTCACGCTCCTGGGCGTGACGGCGCCCGAGCGGATGTAGGCACCACCCCCAAGCGCAACGGCGGGGGCGGCGGACGGTCAACGGGGACCGTCGCCGCCCCTCGCCATAGGTCTCGAAGGACTCAGCAGCATGAGCCGAAGTGCACACCCCGCAGGCCCCCGCCACGGCGACGTCCTGCCCGAGGGCCACTACCAGGCCCCGCCCGCCGACCTGAACGCGCTCGATCCCAAGGTCTGGTCGCGCACCGTCGCCCGGAACGCCGAGGGCGTGGCCACCGTCGGCGGCGTCGACGTCAAGCGGCTGGCCGCCGAGTTCGGCACCCCGGCGTACGTGCTGGACGAGGAGGACTTCCGCTCCCGGGCGCGCGCCTGGCGGGACGCCTTCGGCACCGACGCGGACGTCTACTACGCCGGCAAGGCGTTCCTCTCCAAGGCCGTGGTGCGCTGGCTGCACGAGGAGGGCCTCAACCTCGACGTGTGCAGCGCGGGCGAGTTGGCCGTCGCGCTGGCCGCCGGGATGCCGCCGCGGCGGATCGCGCTGCACGGCAACAACAAGTCCGCGGACGAGCTGGAACACGCGGTGAAGACCGGCGTCGGGCACATCGTGGTCGACTCCTACGAGGAGATCGAGCGCCTCGCGGCGATCGCCGCCGGCCAGGGCGTGCGCCAGCAGGTGCTGATCCGGATCACCGTCGGCGTCGAGGCGCACACCCACGAGTTCATCGCCACCGCCCACGAGGACCAGAAGTTCGGGCTCTCCTTGAATCTGGCTGCGCCGCGAAGCGGCTCGGTTGAGGGTGGTGATGGGCGACGGGTGGGCGGGGGCGCCGCCGCCGAGGCGGTGCGCCGGGTGCTCGCGCACCGCGACAGCCTGGAGCTGCGCGGCATCCACTCGCACATCGGCTCGCAGATCTTCGACATGGCCGGCTTCGAGGTGGCCGCCCGCCGGGTGGTCGGCCTGCTGGCCGAGATCCGTGACGAGCACGGCGTCCAGCTGCCCGAGATCGACCTCGGCGGCGGCCTCGGCATCGCGTACACCAGCGAGGACGACCCGCGCGAGCCGGCCGAGATCGCGGCCGCGCTGGCCGACATCGTCCGCCGCGAGTGCGCCGCCGCGCAGCTGGACACCCCCCGGCTGAGTGTGGAACCGGGCCGGGCGATCGTCGGCCCGACGGCGTTCACGCTGTACGAGGTCGGCACCGTCAAGCCGCTGGAGGGCCTGCGCACCTACGTCAGCGTGGACGGCGGGATGTCCGACAACATCCGCACCGCGCTGTACGACGCCGAGTACTCGGTGGCCCTGGTGTCGCGTACCAGTGACGCGGAGCCGATGCTGGTGCGGGTGGTCGGCAAGCACTGCGAGTCCGGCGACATCGTCGTCCGGGACGCCTTCCTGCCCGCCGACCTGGCCGCGGGGGACCTGATCGCGGTGCCCGCGACCGGCGCCTACTGCCGCTCGATGGCGAGCAACTACAACCACGCCCTCAAGCCCCCCGTGCTCGCCGTCAAGGACGGTGCGGCGCGGGTGATCGTCCGGCGCGAGACGCAGGAGGATCTCCTGCGTCTGGATATCGGATGACGAAATACTCGTCTCAGATCATGGAACGACCGTAGATCCGTGCGGAAAGTCCCGGAGACTGGTACGGACCGAAGTTCCCGGCGGGACCGGAAATCCCGCCGGAATTACCGAAGCACGATGAATGCAGAGCGGAGTCGGATGATGCGTACGCGCCCGCTGAAGGTGGCGTTGCTGGGTTGTGGTGTGGTGGGCTCCGAGGTGGCGCGCATCATGACGACGACGGCCGACGACCTCGCCGCTCGCATCGGTGCCCCGGTGGAGCTCGCCGGGATCGCCGTCCGCCGGGCCGGCCGGGTCCGGCCGGGCGTCCCGGAGCACCTGATCACCACCGACGCCGAGGCCCTGGTGGGCCGCGGTGACATCGACGTGGTGGTCGAGGTCGTGGGCGGCATCGAGCCGTCCAAATCGCTGATCCTCAAGGCCTTCGAGCAGGGTGCCTCGGTGGTCAGCGCCAACAAGGCGCTGCTCGCCAAGGACGGCACCGAGCTGCACGCCGCGGCCGCCGAGGCCGGGGTGGACCTGTACTACGAGGCCGCGGTGGCGGGCGCGATCCCGCTGCTGCGCCCGCTGCGCGAGTCCCTCGCCGGCGACAAGGTCAACCGGGTGCTGGGGATCGTCAACGGCACCACCAACTTCATCCTCGACAAGATGGACACCACCGGCGCCGGCTACTCGGAGGCGCTGGAGGAGGCCACCGCGCTGGGCTACGCCGAGGCGGACCCGACGGCCGACGTGGAGGGCTTCGACGCCGCCGCCAAGGCCGCCATCCTGGCCGGCATCGCCTTCCACACCAAGGTGACCGCGGCGGACGTCTACCGCGAGGGCATCACCGAGGTGACGGCGGCCGACATCGCCTCCGCCAAGGAGATGGGCTGCGTGGTCAAGCTGCTCGCGATCTGCGAGCGGGCGGCCGACGGCGAGTCCGTCACCGCGCGCGTCCACCCGGCGATGATCCCGCTGTCGCACCCGCTGGCCTCCGTCCGCGAGGCGTACAACGCGGTGTTCGTCGAGGCCGAGGCGGCCGGCCGGCTGATGTTCTACGGCCCGGGCGCCGGCGGCTCGCCGACCGCCTCCGCGGTGCTCGGCGACCTGGTCGCGGTCTGCCGCAACAAGGTGGCCGGCACCACCGGCCCCGGCGACTCGGTGTACACCCGGCTGCCGGCCAAGCCGATGGACCAGGTGGTCACCCGCTACCACGTCAGCCTGGACGTGGACGACCGCGCGGGCGTGCTCGCCCAGGTGGCGTCCGTCTTCGCCGAGCACGGCGTGTCCATCGACACCGTGCGCCAGCAGGGCCGCGACGGCGACGCCTCGCTCGTCGTGGTCACCCACCGTGCCACCGACGCCGCGCTGTCGGCGACGGTCGACAAGCTCCGCGCGCTGGACAGCGTGCGGGACGTGGCCAGCATCATGCGGGTCGAAGGGGAATAAGGAACAGCCATGAACGCCGTTGCCGAGAACGTCGTCCGAGGCGCGCACACCCACCAGTGGCGCGGCCTGATCGAGGAGTACCGGGACCGCCTGCCGGTCACCGCGGCCACCCCGGTGGTCACCCTGTTGGAGGGCGGCACGCCCCTCGTCCCCGCCCAGGTGCTCTCCGAGCGCACCGGCTGCGAGGTCTACCTCAAGGTCGAGGGCGCCAACCCGACCGGTTCCTTCAAGGACCGCGGGATGACGATGGCCATCTCCAAGGCCAAGGAGGAGGGCGCCCAGGCGGTCATCTGCGCGTCCACCGGCAACACCTCGGCCTCCGCCGCCGCGTACGCGGTGCGGGCCGGGATGGTCTCCGCGGTGCTCGTCCCCCAGGGCAAGATCGCCCTGGGCAAGATGGGCCAGGCGCTGGTGCACGGCGCCCGGATCCTCCAGGTCGACGGGAACTTCGACGACTGCCTGACCCTCGCCCGCGAACTGTCCGAGAAGTACCCGGTGGCGCTGGTCAACTCGGTCAACCCGGTGCGGATCGAGGGCCAGAAGACCGCGGCCTTCGAGATCGTCGACATGCTCGGCGAGGCCCCGGACATCCACGTCCTGCCGGTCGGCAACGCGGGCAACATCACCGCCTACTGGAAGGGCTACCGCGAGTACGCCGCGGACGGCCTGGCCACCCGCACCCCGCGGATGTGGGGCTTCCAGGCGGCCGGCTCGGCCCCGATCGTGGACGGCGCCCCGGTGCTCAAGCCGCAGACGATCGCCACCGCGATCCGGATCGGCAACCCGGCCTCCTGGGACTTCGCGCTCGCCGCGCGGGACGAGTCCGGCGGCCTCATCGACAAGGTGACGGACCGTCAGATCCTGTCCGCCTACCGGCTGTTGGCCTCGCAGGAGGGCGTCTTCGTGGAGCCCGCCTCGGCCGCCTCGGTGGCCGGTCTGCTGGCCAAGGCGGAGGCCGGCCTGGTCGACCCGGGCCAGCGGATCGTCTGCACCGTGACCGGCAACGGCCTGAAGGACCCGGACTGGGCGGTGGCCGGCGCGCCGCAGCCGCAGGTCGTCCCGATCGACCCGGAGGCGGCCGCCCGCAGCCTCGGACTGCTCGACCGGTAACGGGGTCTGACACGTCGACGGGCCGACCCTTTCGAGGGTCGGCCCGTCGAAGTTCGACACTGACACTTTTGTGTCAATTGAGCTTCGCATTGCGATGCGTTTCCGCCCCTCTCCTCACCGGAGGGGGGTGCGCATTCCGGCCAGAACCGGCAACACACCAGATCGAAGGCCCACGGGGTGTACCGCTGGGGAACCTCTCTTCGATACGCTGGCCTCGGCCGGGTGGCAACTGCCCCGGGCCCGGCGGGTCCGGCCCGAGCCGACCCCCGCGACCGCCCGCCCCCCCTGAGGGATCGCGGTCCGTTCCCCACCCTCGCACCGACGACGCGCTCCGCGCCGCCCGATTTCCCCAGGAGAGTCCACCGCATGGCCGGTCCCGCGTTCCGTGCCGCCGCCGTCCGGGTCCGGGTTCCCGCGACCAGTGCCAACCTCGGCCCAGGCTTCGACGCCTTCGGGCTCGCGCTGGGCCTGTACGACGACGTGGTCGTCCGGGTCGCCGACTCCGGCCTCTCCGTCGACATCGCGGGCGAGGGCGCCGAGACGCTGCCGCGCGACGAGCGCCACCTGCTGGTCCGCTCGATGCGCGCCGCCTTCGACCGGCTCGGCGGCCAGCCCCGCGGCCTCGAAATCGTCTGCGCCAACCGGATACCGCACGGCCGCGGCCTCGGCTCCTCCTCGGCCGCCATCTGCGCCGGCATCGTGGCCGCCCGCGCGGTGGCCATCGGCGGTCCGTCCGCGCTGGACGACGACGCGCTGCTGGCCCTCGCCTCCGAGCTGGAGGGCCACCCGGACAACGTCGCGGCCTGCCTGCGCGGCAACTTCACCATCGCCTGGACCGATGAGGAGTCGGCCAAGGCGGTCGCCCTGGAGCCGTCCGAGCAGGTCGTCCCGGTGGTGTTCGTGCCGGCCGGCGCGGTGCTCACCGAGACCGCCCGCGGCCTGCTGCCGAAGACCGTCCCGCTGGCCGACGCCGCCGTCAACGCCGGCCGCTCCGCGCTGCTGGTGGAGGCGCTGACCCGGCGCCCCGACCTGCTGTTCGCCGCGACCGAGGACCGGTTGCACCAGGACTACCGCGCCTCCGCGATGCCGGACAGCGCCGCCCTGGTCGGCGCGCTGCGCGCCGAGGGTTTCCCCGCGGTCATCTCCGGGGCCGGCCCGACCGTCCTGGCGCTCACCGACGAGGCGGGCGTCGACAAGGTGCTCTCCTTCGCCGGTCACCACGGCCACGGCGGCGACCCGGCGTTCGCCGCGCACCGCCTGGACGTCGACCGCACCGGGGCCGTCGTGCTCCCGCTGGACGTCTGAGCAGCCCGAACGGGCCGCGCGGGGCCCGGCACCGGCACCCTGCCGAGCCGGGCCCGACGGACACGATTGGCAAGCGCAAGGCTGGGGAATGTCTGAGGGGGTCGGTAGTGTTAACCTCATTGCTGCACCAGGTGCCCTCCGGGGCTCGGTGCGCCGCGTCCCGATCCCAGCACTCCACGGCAGTGGAGTCCCGGCGATGCACGGGGCGACGATTCTCCGGGAGCCCACCGCAGCGCGTACGCAGCCTGCCTGCGCGACATGCGGCCGCATCCCGAAGCCGTGACACGGCACCTGACTCCCACCCGCGGCCTCCCACCTAGAGGCCAGGACGGGCGGAGCGCGGGCCACCGTCACGCGACGGGGGCCCGGGATTCGCAGGGAGCGTGGGGGCTATGCCCCCAGGGGAGGTCGACACACGACCGGCCCACGCGCCAACTCAGCACCACCGTGCTTCATGCACCGCACCTCGTACGTAGCTCTCCCTCGACGGGCTCCCGCCATTCGAGGGACCACCGCCTCGGACCGACGCAGTCGAGCGTTGGTCAGGACAGCACAACCGGTCGCCGAGCCAGACAGGCCGACGCCCGCTCCAGGGAAGGACCCTTAGTGAGCGACTCCACCGATCTGATGCGCCCGGACGCCGACGCGTCGGACGCCGCCACCCCCGCTGCCCCGGCGCGGCGCCGCCGCAGTGCCGCCGCGGGCCTGGACGGCATGGTGCTGGCCGAGCTCCAGAAGCTCGCCGCGGACCTTGGCATCACCGGTACCGGCCGCATGCGCAAGAGCCAGCTGATCGAGACCATCAAGGAGAAGAGCGGCGGGGACCCGCTGCTCGCCGCCGGTGGCACCGCCCCGGCCGCCAAGCGCACCGCCGCCAAGGCGGAGGCCGAGGCCCCGGCCGAGAAGCCGGCCCGCCGCACCAAGGCCGCCGCCAAGGCCGCCCCCGCCGAGGCCGCCGAGCCGCAGGCCCAGATCGAGATCCCGGTCCAGGCCGCCGCCGAGACCGCCGCGCCGGCCCGTACCGAGCGCACCCGCCGTCGCGCCACCTCGGCCGCCGGTGCCCCCACCGCCCCGGCCGCCCAGGCCGTCGAGGCCGAGGCCGCCGCCGTCGTGGTCGCCGAGCCGAAGCAGGCCGAGGCCCGTCCGGCCGAGACCCGCGGCTTCGAGGGGCGCGAGGACGGCCGCGAGAGCCGTCGCGACCGCCGTGAGCGGCGCGAGCGCGGTGACCGCACCGACCGTACGGAGCGCACCGAGCGCACCGAGCGCACCGAGGGCGGCGAGGCCCAGGGCGACGGCGATGGGCGCGAGTCGCGTCGCGACCGCCGCAACCGCCGTGAGCGCTCCGACCGCCAGACCCAGCAGGGCGGCGGCCAGCAGCAGGGCGGCCAGGCCGACCAGCAGGGCCGCCAGACCCAGCAGGCCCAGCAGCAGCCGCAGGCCCAGCAGGGCGGCTACGAGGACGACGAGTTCGGCGAGGGCCGCCGGGGCCGGCGCGGGCGCTACCGCGACCGCCGTGGCCGCCGTGGCCGCGACGGCTTCGAGGCCGGCCCGGTCGAGACGCCGATCGGCGAGGACGACGTCCTGATCCCGGTCGCGGGCATCCTCGACATCCTCGACAACTACGCGTTCGTGCGCACCTCCGGCTACCTGCCGGGCCAGAACGACGTCTACGTCTCGCTCGCCCAGGTCCGCAAGAACGGCCTGCGCAAGGGTGACGCCATCACCGGCGCGGTGCGCCAGCCGCGCGACGGCGAGCGCCGCGAGAAGTTCAACGCCATGGTGCGCCTGGACTCCGTCAACGGCATGGACCCGGAGAGCGGCCGCGGCCGCCCCGAGTTCAACAAGCTCACCCCGCTCTACCCGCAGGAGCGGCTGCGCCTGGAGACCGACCCGGGCGTGCTGACCACCCGGATCATCGACCTGGTGTCACCGATCGGCAAGGGCCAGCGCGGTCTGATCGTCGCGCCGCCGAAGACCGGCAAGACCATGGTGCTCCAGGCGGTCGCCAACGCGATCACCCACAACAACCCCGAGTGCCACCTGATGGTCGTCCTGGTCGACGAGCGTCCGGAAGAGGTCACCGACATGCAGCGGTCGGTGAAGGGCGAGGTCATCTCCTCGACCTTCGACCGCCCGGCCGAGGACCACACCACCGTCGCCGAGCTGGCCATCGAGCGCGCCAAGCGCCTGGTGGAGCTGGGCCACGACGTGGTCATCCTGCTGGACTCGATCACCCGCCTCGGCCGCGCCTACAACCTGGCGGCGCCGGCCTCCGGCCGCATCCTGTCCGGTGGTGTCGACTCGACCGCGCTCTACCCGCCGAAGAAGTTCTTCGGTGCCGCGCGCAACATCGAGAACGGCGGCTCGCTGACCATCCTGGCCACCGCGCTGGTCGAGACCGGCTCGCGCATGGACGAGGTGATCTTCGAGGAGTTCAAGGGCACCGGCAACATGGAGCTCAAGCTCGACCGGAAGCTCTCGGACAAGCGCATCTTCCCGGCCGTCGACGTGGACGCCTCCAGCACCCGCAAGGAGGAGATCCTGCTCGGCAGCGAGGAGTTGGCCATCGTCTGGAAGCTGCGCCGGGTGCTGCACGCGCTCGACTCGCAGCAGGCGATCGAGCTGCTCCTGGACAAGATGAAGCAGACCAAGAGCAACGCCGAGTTCCTGATGCAGATCGCCAAGACCACCCCCGGCTCGGGCGACTGACCGTAGCCGGACGGCTGTCTCGGCACGGAACCCCGGATCGCGCGAGCGGTCCGGGGTTCCGCGCGTCCTGGCCGCTTTGTTCCAGAGTCGGGACACCTTGAGGGCGTTTGGATCATGTTGTCCGATTTACTCTGGTCCGTATGGCCGAGCACAAGAGGATCCTGAGCCGCCGCGGCAGACTGCTGCGGACGGCCGCCTGCGCGTTCGCCGCGCTCGTCGTCCTCGGGGCCGGTGCGGGGCTCTTCGCGTACTTCAAGTTCAACGGCAACATCAGGAGCGTCGACATCGACGGCCGGCTGGGCGACGCCCGGCCGCCGGCCGCCACCGACGGCTCCTTCAACATCCTGGTGCTGGGCTCCGACTCGCGGGCCGGCGACAACGGCTCGATGGCCGGCGGGAACACCGGCGACACCGCCCGCTCGGACACCGCGATGGTGGTGCACATCAACCAGGACCACTCCGGCGCCCAGATCGTCTCGATCCCGCGCGACACCTTGGTGGTCCGCCCCGACTGCGTGGACGCGAGCGGGAAGACCGTGCCCGGCGCCAAGCGGGCGATGTACAACAGCGCGTTCGAGAGCGGCGGCGCGGCCTGCGCGGTCAGGACCACCGAGCAGCTCACCGGACTGCGGATGGACCACTACCTCCAGATCGACTTCGCCGGCTTCGCCCGGGTCGTGGACGCCATAGGCGGGGCCACCGTGAACACCACGGTGGCCATCCACGACAAGGACAGCGGGCTCGACCTGCCGCCCGGCGAGCACCACCTGAACGGGCAGCAGGCGCTGGCCTTCGTGCGCACCCGGCACGGCGTCGGCGACGGCAGCGACCTCGGCCGGATCGAGCTCCAGAAGCAGATGGTGCGCTCGCTGCTCAAGCAGGCCGGGGGCACCGGGCTGTTCACCAACCCGGTCAAGATGTGGTCGATCGGCGACACGGTGACCAAGAGCATCACCACCGACTCCGCGTTGGGCTCGGTGAACTCGCTGGTGGGGCTCGTCCAGGAGCTCAAGGGGATCGGCCCGGACCAGCTGAGCATGGTCACCCTGCCGGTGGAGACCGCCCCCAGCGACCCCAACCGGGTGGTTCCCCAGCAGCCGCTGGCCGACCAGGTCTGGACGGCGCTCAGGGTCGACCGGCCGTTCCCCCCGGCGGTGGTCTCCGCGCAGCCGCAGAACCCCGCCCAGGCGCCTCCCGCGCCCGCCCCGACGGCCGCGAGGAGCACCGGGAAGGCCACCCCGAAGGCCGGCGCGACGCGCTGAGCGGGCGCCCGGAATATCCCCGAGGGCCCCCCGGTTTGGGAAGAAGCGGCCGGTCCTGGCAGACTGGTCCGTCGGTCCCGGTTCACGTGCGGCACTCAGCCGTCGACCCGGTACCCTCCCGAAACCTAGGAGAACCCCTTGAAGCCCAACGTTCACCCCGAGTACGTGGTCACCAAGGTGACCTGCACCTGCGGTGCCGAGTTCACCACCCGCTCGACCGAGACCAGTGGCGAGATCCGCGCCGAGGTCTGCTCGCAGTGCCACCCGTTCTACACGGGCAAGCAGAAGATCCTCGACACGGGTGGCCGCGTTGCCCGCTTCGAGAAGCGCTTCGGCAAGCAGCACAGCGCGAAGGCCTAGCGCTCCCTCGGCGCCGGTTCCCGGTGCCCCCGTACTCGTTTCGGGGGCGCTCGGGGGCCGGCGCCGTTCGCGTCCCCCGCGAAGTTCCGCACCCGAGTTCCCCACCCCCACCCCACGTTCCGAGCCCCCGGGAAGAAGGCCACCCCATGTTCGAGGCAGTCGAAGAGCTCCTCGTCGAGCACGCCGACCTCGAAAAGAGGCTGGCCGACCCGTCCGTCCACGCCGACCAGGCCAACGCGCGCAAGCTGGCCAAGCGGTACGCCGAGCTGACCCCGATCACCCGGGTCTACCGGCAGTGGCGGCAGGCCGGCGAGGACATCGAGGCCGCGCGCGAACTCGCCGCAGAGGACCCGGAGTTCATCGCCGAGGTGAAGGACTCCGAGGCGCGCCGCGAGGAGCTGACCGAGGAGCTGCGGCTGCTGCTGGTCCCGCGCGACCCGAGCGACGACAAGGACGTCATCCTGGAGATCAAGGCGGGCGAGGGCGGCGAGGAGTCCGCGCTGTTCGCCGGCGACCTGCTCCGGATGTACCTGCGCTTCGCGGAGCGGATCGGCTGGAAGACCGAGATCATCGACTCCAACGAGTCCGACCTCGGCGGCTACAAGGACGTCTCGGTGGCCGTGAAGACCAAGGGCAACACCGAGCCCGGCCAGGGCGTCTGGGCCCGGCTGAAGTACGAGGGCGGCGTGCACCGCGTGCAGCGCGTCCCCGCCACCGAGTCCCAGGGCCGCATCCACACCTCCGCGGCGGGCGTGCTGGTCACCCCCGAGGCGGAGGAGGTCGAGGTCGAGATCGTCGCCAACGACCTGCGGATCGACGTCTACCGCTCCTCCGGCCCCGGCGGCCAGTCGGTCAACACCACCGACTCCGCGGTCCGGATCACCCACCTGCCGACCGGTATCGTGGCGTCCTGCCAGAACGAGAAGAGCCAGCTCCAGAACAAGGAGCAGGCGATGCGCATCCTGCGTTCGCGGCTGCTGGCCGCCGCGCAGGAGGAGGCCGAGCGGGAGGCCTCGGACGCGCGCCGCAGCCAGGTCCGTACGGTGGACCGCTCCGAGCGGATCCGGACGTACAACTACCCCGAGAACCGCATCTCGGACCACCGCACCGGATTCAAGGCGTACAACCTGGACCAGGTCCTGGACGGCGAACTGAACGCGGTGATCCAGTCCTGCGTCGACAAGGACGCGGCGGCCAAGCTCGCCGCGGCCGCCCAAGAGAACTGAGACCGGCGCGCCCCAGCCCGCGTTTCGCCCGGAGCCGGAGAAACAAGAGGTCGTACGGATGAACCTGCTGCTCGCCGAGGTGGCCCAGGCCACTCAGCGGTTGGCCGCGGCCGGCGTACCGTCGCCGCGCTTCGACGCGGAGGAGCTCGCCGCCTACGTCCACAACGTCAAGCGCAGCCAGCTGCACACGGTGAAGGACGCCGACTTCGACGCCCGGTACTGGGAGGCGGTGTCCCGCCGGGAGGCGCGCGAGCCGCTCCAGCACATCACCGGGCGGGCGTTCTTCCGCTACCTCGAACTGGCGGTCGGCCCCGGGGTGTTCGTGCCCCGGCCGGAGACCGAGACGGTCGTCGAGTGGGCGATAGACGCGGTGCGCGACATGGACGTGGCCGAGCCGCTGGTGGTGGACCTGTGCTCCGGCTCCGGCGCGATCGCCCTCGCCCTGGCCCAGGAGCTGCCGCGCTCGACCGTGCACGCCTTCGAACTCGACGAGGGCGCGCTGGAGTACACCCGGCGCAACATCGAGGCCAGCCCGGACCGCGCCCGGATCACCCTGCACGCCGGGGACGCCACCAAGGCCTTCGAGGACGACCGCTCCTGGGACGGCCGCTTCGACCTGGTCATCTCCAACCCGCCGTACATCCCGCTCACCGAGTGGGAGTACGTCGCGCCGGAGGCCCGCGACCACGACCCGCAGATGTCGCTGTTCTCCGGTGAGGACGGCCTGGACACCATCCGCGGCATCGAGCGGGTCGCGGCCCGGCTGCTGCGCCCGGGCGGCGCGGTGGTGATCGAGCACGCGGACCAGCAGGGCGGCCAGGTGCCGTGGATCTTCAACGAGGAACACGGCTGGACGGACACCGCCGACCACCGTGACCTGAACAACCGGCCGCGTTTCACAACCGCCCGAAGGGTCGGGTTGTGAACTGTCGAGCACAGCACCACGGCGCGCAAGGTCGCGCTGTGACCGCAGTGACGGCCGTAGTGACTGTCATGAGCCACTCCGGAAGGGGACCGCACCGATGAGCCGCCGCTACGACTGTGCCGATGCCGGGGACCGCGCCACCGGTCTGCGCGAGGCCGCCTCGGCCATCCGCCGCGGCGAACTCGTCGTGCTGCCCACCGACACCCTGTACGGGGTCGGCGCGGACGCCTTCTCCCCGGAGGCCGTCGGCGAGCTGATGGCCACCCGCGGCCGCGGCCGGAACACCCCCTCGCCGGTGCTGGTCGGCTCGCCGACCACCCTGCACGGCCTGGTCACCGACTTCTCCGAGCAGGCCTGGGAGCTGGTCGACGCCTTCTGGCCCGGCGGGCTCACCCTCGTCGCCCGGCACCAGCCCTCGCTGCGCTGGGACCTCGGCGACACCCGCGGCACCGTGGCCGTCCGGATGCCGCTGCACCCGGTCGCCATCGAGCTGCTCAACGCCACCGGCCCGCTGGCCGTCTCCAGCGCCAACCGGATCGGCGGGGCGTCCCCGCTGACCTGCGACGACGCCAAGGCCCAGCTCGGCGACGCGGTCTCGGTCTACCTGGACGGCGGGGCGTCGGTGGACGCCGCCACCTCGTCCATCGTCGACGTCACCGGCAAGGTCCCGGTCCTGCTGCGGGCCGGGGCGATCAGCGTCGAGCAGCTGAGGGAGGTCGTACCCGACCTGGAGGCCGGCAGTTGACGCCCACCGCCTCGCTCCACGCCGGGCCGGGCATAGCGCCGTACCTGAGCGTGGGCCCCAGGCCGCTGGACCACTTCCGGATCCTGTTCGTGTGCACCGGGAACATCTGCCGCTCGCCGATCGCCGAGCGGCTGACCCGGCGTGAGCTGGACACCCGGCTGAGCCCCCGGGTGGCCGGGCGGATCCTGGTCGAGAGCGCCGGGACCTGGGGCCATGTGGGCGCGCCGATGGAGGACCACGCCGCGACCGTGCTCGACGAGTACGGCGCCGACAGCGGCGGCTTCACCGGGCGCGAGCTGCTGGACGAGCACGTGGTCGAGGCCGACCTGGTGCTCACCGCGACCCTGGACCACCGCGCCCAGGTGATCTCGATGGGCCACGAGGCGGGGCTGCGCACCTTCACGCTGAAGGAGTTCACCCGCCTGGTGCGGACGATCGACCCGGGCACCCTGCCGGACCCGCGGCGCGGCGCCGACGTCACCGAGCGGGCCCGCGCGCTGGTCCGGGCGGCCGCCGCGCTGCGCGGCTGGCTGCTGGCCGCCACCCCGGAGTCGGACGAGCTGGAGGACCCGTACGGGGCTCCGATCGGCATGTTCCGCAACTGCGGCGAGGAGATATTCCACGCGGTCGACCCGGTGGTCACCGCGCTCACCGGCGTCCCGGCGCCGCGCTGAGCCGCGCGAGCGAGCCCGTGCGAGCGAGCCGAAGGGCCGCGCCGGCGCCGAGAGGGAGAAGCGAGGAGGCCCGAGGAACGAGGGCATTGGAGCGCCGACCGTCGGCGCCGGGTCAGGAGCGGCCCGGAGGCGAGCCGAGCGCGATAAGGCCGCGCCGAGCGCCATAAGGCCGAGCCGGCCGCCGCTCGGCGGGCCCGGCGGCGGCAGCGGTCCTACGCTGGGTGACACAGTCCCCGCAGCGCCCGGGAGTCCCGCCATGACCGTCACCGATGCCGCGACCGGCCCGACCGCGACGACGGGACGCCCCTGGGCGTCCGAGGCGCTGCGCCGGGCCGATCCGCAGCTGGCCGACCTGCTGGCCGCGGAGGCCGAGCGGCGCGCCGAAACGATCCAGCTGCTGGCGGGGGAGAACCTGACCAGCCCGGCCGTCCTGGCGGCGCTCTCCGGCCCGTTGATCGACAAGTACGCCGAGGGCTACCCGGGCCGCCGGCACCACACCGGCTGCGCGCTGGCCGACGCCGCCGAGCTGCTGGCGATCGACCGGGCCCGCGAACTGTTCGCCGCCCCGCACGCCAACGTCCAGCCCCGGTCGGTGACTTCGGCGATGCTCGCGGTGTACGCGGCGCTGCTGCGACCCGGTGACGGGGTGCTGGCGATGTCGCTGGAGCACGGCGGCCACCTCAGCTGCGGCTCGCGCGCCAACTTCTCCGGACGCTGGTTCGAGTTCACCGGCTACGGCGTGCGCGAGGACGACGGGCTGATCGACCTCGACCAGGTGCGCGACCTGGCCCGGCTGCACCGCCCCAAGGCCATCGTGGCCGGCTCGATCTCGCACCCCCGGCACCCGGACTGGGCGGCGTTCCGGGAGATCGCCGACGAGGTGGACGCCTATCTGGTCGCCTCCGCCGCGCAGACCACCGGGCTGATCGCGGCCGGGCTGGCGCCCTCCCCGGTGCCGTACGCGGATGTCACCGTGGCGGCCAGCCACAAGCTGCTGCGCGGCCCGCGCGGCGGGCTGCTGCTGTGCACCGCGGAGCTGGCCGAGCGGATCGACCGGGCGGTGTTCCCGTTCAGCCAGGGCGGCGCGGCGATGAACGAGGTGGCCGGCAAGGCGGTGGCCCTCATGGAGGCCTCCAAGCCCGCGTACCGGGCGTACGCGCAGCGGGCGGTGTCCGGGGCCCGGGCGCTCGCCGAGGGGCTCGCAGCGGCCGGAACGCGCCCGCTGACGGGCGGCACCGACACCCATCTGGTGGCCGTCGACGTGAGCCCGCTCGGGGTGAGCGGCGCGGAGGCCGAGCGGCGCTGCGCGGCGGCCGGGCTGCTGCTCGGCAAGTGCGCGCTGCCGTACGATCCGGCGCCGCCCGCCGAGGCCTCCGGCATCCGGCTGGGCACCGGCACGGTGACCAGCCAGGGGATGGGGGAGGCGGAGCTGACCGAGATCGCCGGGCTGGTCGCGCGGGCGCTCGCCGGGGGCGCGCCGGCCCCGGTCGCGGCGCGGGTCCGGGAGCTGGCGCTGGCCTTCGCCGACCGCGCCTGACGGATCGTCTCCCGGGCATCGGAATCTCCTACCCGGGAGGGCGAACCGCGATGCGCGTTCCCGGCGTCCGACTCAATAAGGTGTGTGCCGTGGCGACGCACCTCGAACCCCGGGAAGACAGGGGAGTACCTTCGGTAGCTCCCCGTTCGACAGTCATGCAGGAGGCCAGTGGTGCGTGAGTATCTGCTGGTGCTGTTCTGTACGGCCGCCGTCACCTACCTGCTGACCGGCCCGGTCCGGAAGTTCGCCATCGCGGCCGGCGCCATGCCGCCGGTGCGCGCCCGCGACGTGCACCGCGAGCCCACGCCGCGGCTCGGCGGCATCGCGATGTTCGGCGGACTGTGCGCGGGCATCCTGGTCGCCTCCCAGCTCGACAACCTGAGCAAGGTGTTCTCCCAGGGCACCGACATCCGCGCGCTGCTGTCCGGGGCCGGGATCATGTTCCTGCTCGGGGTGCTCGACGACAAGTGGGGCGTGGACGCGCTGGTGAAGCTCGGCGGCCAGATGATCGCCGCCGGTGTGATGGTCTGGCAGGGCGTCACGGTGATCACCCTCCCGGTGCCCGGCTACGGCCCGGTCGCGGTGAGTCCGACCCAGGGCATGGTCATCTCGGTGACCCTGGTCGTCGTCATGGTCAACGCGGTGAACTTCATCGACGGCCTGGACGGCCTGGCCGGCGGCATGGTCTGCATCGCCGCGATGGCCTTCTTCCTGTACAGCTACCGGCTCTGGTACGGCTACGCGATCTCCGACGCGGCCCCCGCCGTGCTGTTCAGCGTGCTGCTGATCGGCATGTGCATGGGCTTCCTGGCGCACAACATGCACCCCGCGCGGATCTTCATGGGCGACTCCGGCTCGATGATGCTGGGGCTGATGCTGGCCGTCGCCGCGATCTCCATCACCGGCCGGGTCGACCCCGACCTGATCAGCAGCGAGACCGGTTCGCAGACCGCCACCGTGCACACCCTGGTGCCGATCTACATCCCGCTGCTGCTGCCGCTGACCGTCATCGCGCTGCCGCTCGCCGACCTGCTGCTCGCCGTGGTCCGCCGCACCTGGGCCGGCCAGTCCCCGTTCGCCGCGGACAAGCGCCACCTGCACCACCGGCTGCTCCAGGTCGGTCACTCGCACAGCCGAGCGGTGCTCATCATGTACTTCTGGGCCGCGCTGATCGCCTTCGGCTCGGTGGCCTTCTCGGTGACCAACACCGGCCGCACCGTGATCCTGACGCTCGCCGGGCTCTGCCTGGTCGGCATGGTGGTGCTGCTCACCCCGCGGTTCCGGCCGCGCGCCCCGCGGGTGGTGCAGTCCTTCGTCCCGCCGCGCTACCGCCGGCGGCAGAGCGGTCCGATGGCCGAACTGTCGGCCAAGGACAAGCAACTCCTGGGTGAAGCCGAGCAGGACTCCGGCGCCGGCTCCGTCCCGGCCGACGACCAGGGCACCGCCACCGGCCGCCGCCGATGAGGGAGTTGACGGATCATCAGATCGGATCACTCGAATGGCGGAGCCGTTGCGCCGTTGGTGTGACAGGAGCCACATATTCATGGTAAAGCTCTCATCAAATAGTTTGTGATACCGTTCACGAGTACCGAGAACACGCCGAAAGTCCTGACAGGTGGATGACTTCCGTCCCTGTCGGTCTCCCTCATCGGGTCCCCCGCTCCAGCGGGCGGCCCGCGGCGATGCCTCGGTCCGGTGTCACCCGCCACCGCTGTGCCCGTCCCCCCGCCACATCGACATGCCGCCGGAGCTGCCGACATGCCGTCCACCGACGCCCGGATCCTCCGAGGCGCCGCGATTCCCACTGCGGTCGCCGGGATCATCGCCATGGCGATCTCCTTCGCCGTCGCCGGTGGGAAGGGGCTGCTCGGCGCCCTGTTCGGCGCGCTCCTCGTGATGGCCTTCTTCAGCTTCGGCCAGATCGCGCTCGACCGGCTCACCCGCTCGAACCCGCAGATCATGATGGCCGCGGCGCTGCTGGTGTACACCACGCAGATCCTGCTGGTCGGCATCGTGCTCGCGGTCTTCAAGAACACCGAGCTCTTCAACCGGCAGGCGTTCGCCTTCACCCTGTTGGGCTGTGCCCTGATCTGGACGGGCTTCCAGGTGCGCGGCGCGCTCAAGGCCAAGACCTTCTACGTCGACCCCGACGCCTCCGAAAAGAAGGGCGACAAGCCCTCCGACAAGGGGCGTCAACAGTGACGAGGCCCGACTGTCCCCCCAACGAGGGGGGCGGTGTTTATGCCGCACTGACGGGCTGCTATCGTCCGTCGCAACAACGGAGTACGGGAAGAGGCCTGGTCTGTCCGGAGAACGGACGGATCGCCCCCCTGATCCGCGCAGTCTTCGATGATCCCGCTGTGGTGCAGTGCACCGGCGCGCGGGGTCGGCGAGAAACCCATCAAGTTCCAGTGCCGCACCGTGGCCGCAGGCCACGCCGACACACCGAGGTTGCCGTATCCATGCGTCATGACGAAGGAGTCCGTGGTGAGTGCTGAACTCACGCCCCTCGCCTCAGGCAGTTGCCACTTCGGGGACGCTGGCTGCGGCTTCCCGGCCCCGGGTCTGAACGAGTTCCAGTTCAAGCCGATCTTCTCGATCGGCAGCATCGAGTTCAACAAGCCGATGCTGCTGTCGATCATCGTGGCGCTCCTGGTCGTGGTGTTCTTCTGGGCAGCTTTCGCCAAGCCGAAGCTGGTCCCCGGCAAGCTCCAGCTGGTCGGTGAGATCGGCTACGACTTCGTCAAGCGCTCCATCGTGCTGGAGACGATCGGCAAGAAGGGCGAGAAGTACGTCCCGATGCTCGTCTCGATGTTCTTCTTCATCTGGTTGATGAACATCATGTCGATCATCCCGTTCGCCCAGTTCCCGGTTTCGGCGGCGATCGCGTTCCCGGCCGGCCTCGCGGCGGTCGTGTGGATCACCTACATGACGCTGACCTTCAAGAAGCACGGCTTCGTCGGCGGTCTGAAGAACCTCTGCTGGCCGTCGGGCATCCCCGGCTGGGTCATGTTCATCCTGGTGCCGATCGAGTTCTTCTCGAACATCTTCGTGCGCCCCTTCACGCTCGCGGTCCGAGCCTTCGCGAACATGTTCGCCGGCCACCTGCTGATCGTGATGTTCTCCATTGCCTCCTGGTACCTGCTCAGCCCGTCCCTGGGCGCGCTGTACGGCTCGGCCTCGTTCATCGTCGCCGTCGGCCTGACCGCCTTCGAGCTGCTGGTCCAGTTCCTGCAGGCCTACATCTTCGTGATGCTGGCCAGCAGCTACATCGCCGGTGCCCTGGAAGAGGCGCACTGAGCCCCGGGGCCCAAGCCCCGCCGAGAACCACCTCCCGGATCGCCCGGTGGCCAATCACCACCGGTTCACCACCCTGCAAAGGACAACGTCAATGAGCATCCTCGCTGAGGGCACTGTCTACGGTTCCGTCGCCTCCCTGGGCTACGGCCTCGCCGCCATCGGCCCCGGCATCGGCGTCGGTCTGATCTTCGGTAACGGTGTCCAGGCCATGGCCCGCCAGCCCGAGGCTGCCGGTCTCATCCGTTCCAACATGTTCATCGGCTTCGCGCTGACCGAGGCGCTCGCCCTCATCGGCATCGTCATGCCGTTCGTCTTCGGCAACAAGTAATCCTGCCGCAGACCCTTCGAGGAAGGTCCAGAAATGAGCATCGTGGCTCAGCTCGCGGCGGAGACTGAGGAGAAGATGAACCCTCTTCTCCCGAACACGCCCGAGATCGTTATCGGCCTGCTCTGCTTCTTCATCGTCTTCGGTCTGCTCGGCAAGAAGCTCCTTCCCAGCATCGAGAAGGTGCTGTCGGAGCGCCGGGACGCGATCGAAGGCGGCATGGAGCGCGCCGAGGCCGCTCAGGCCGAGGCCCAGGCACTGCTTGAGCAGTACCGCGCCGAGCTCGCCGAGGCGCGCCACGAGGCCGCCCGCATCGTCGAGCAGGCTCGCGAGCAGGGCGCCGCCCAGCTCACCGAGATGCGCGAGGAGGGCCAGCGTCAGCGCGAGGCCATCGTCGCGGCCGGTCACGCCCAGATCGAGGCGGACAAGAAGCAGGCGACTGCCGCCCTGCGCCAGGACGTGGGCTCGCTGGCCACCCAGCTGGCGTCCCGCATCGTGGGTGAGTCCCTTGAGGACCACACCCGGCAGAGCGGCGTCATCGACCGCTTCCTGGACGAGCTGGAGGCCAAGGCCGCCGTTGCTCAGGGTGCGGCCAAGTGATCGGCGCCAGCCGCGAGGCGCTCGCCGCCGGTCGGCAGAACCTGGAGAGCCTGACCGACTCCACCTCGGTGGACGCGGCCAAGCTCGCCGAGGAGCTCACCGCCGTCACGGCCGTGCTGGACCGCGAGGTGTCGCTGCGCCGCGTCCTGACCGACCCCTCCCGGTCGGGCCAGGACAAGGCCCAGCTGGTCGCCTCGCTGCTGACCGGCCAGGTCTCCGGCGCGACCGTCGACCTGGTCTCGGGCCTGGTCCGCTCCCGCTGGTCGGGCTCGCGTGACCTGGTGGACGCGACCGAGGAGCTCGCCGCCTACGCCGAGGTCATCGCCGCGGACAAGGCCGGCTCCCTGGACGACGTCGAGGACGAGCTCTTCCGCTTCGGACGGGTGGTGAGCGGCTCCAACGAGCTGCGCTCCGCGCTGACCGAGCCGAAGGCCGGTGCCGCCGCGAAGGCCGAGCTGATCAAGAAGCTGCTCGGCGGCCGCGCCAACGCCGGCACCGTCCGGCTGGTCACGGCCCTCGTCAACGCGCCGCGTGGCCGTAGCCTGGAGCAGGGCCTTGAGTCCTACTCGAAGCTCGCTGCCGCCCGTCGTGGCCGCGTGGTGGCCCTGGTCACCACCGCGGTGCCGCTGTCCGACACCCAGAAGGAGCGCCTGTCCGGTGCTCTGGGCCGGATGTACGGCCGCCAGGTCCACCTGAACATCGACGTCGACCCCGAGGTCGTCGGCGGCGTCCGGGTGCAGATCGGCGACGAGATCATCAACGGCACCGTGTCGAGCCGCCTCGAAGGCGCTCGCCAGTCGCTCGAAGGCTGAGCACCGAAGCAGCACATCCGACCCTCGGTCGGGAAACCGGCTCCACCGGAGTCGGGAAAACGTACGGCCGGTTCGCAAGACCCGGCCGAGAGTCGAATACTTGCGGCCCTCAATGGCGGGCCGAGGATCGCAAACTAGGAGAGCAGGGAAGCCTGATGGCGGAGCTTACGATCCGTCCGGAGGAGATCCGGGACGCGCTGGCCGACTTTGTCCAGTCGTACCAGCCGGACGCCGCTTCTGTGGAAGAGGTCGGCACGGTCACTGACGCGGCGGACGGCATCGCCCATGTCGAGGGCCTGCCCTCGGTCATGGCGAACGAGCTGCTGAAGTTCGAGGACGGCACGCTCGGCCTCGCGCTGAACCTCGACACCCGCGAGATCGGTGTCGTCGTCCTGGGTGAGTTCGGCGGCATCGAAGAGGGCCAGACCGTGCGCCGCACGGGCGAGGTCCTCTCGGTTCCGGTCGGCGACGGCTACCTCGGCCGCGTCGTGGACCCGCTGGGCAACCCGATCGACGGCCTGGGCGACATCGCCGCGACCGGCCGCCGCGCCCTGGAGCTTCAGGCCCCCGGCGTCATGGCCCGCAAGTCGGTCAAGCAGCCGCTGCAGACCGGCATCAAGGCCATCGACGCGATGACCCCGATCGGCCGTGGCCAGCGTCAGCTGATCATCGGTGACCGCCAGACCGGCAAGACCGCGGTGGCCGTCGACACGATCATCAACCAGCGTGACAACTGGCGCTCGGGCGACCCGGAGAAGCAGGTCCGCTGCATCTACGTCGCCGTGGGCCAGAAGGGCTCCACCATCGCGTCCGTCCGCGGCGCCCTGGAGGAGGCCGGCGCGCTGGAGTACACCACCATCGTGGCCGCTCCCGCGTCCGACCCGGCGGGCTTCAAGTACCTCGCCCCGTACACCGGCTCGGCCATCGGCCAGGAGTGGATGTACGACGGCAAGCACGTCCTGATCATCTTCGATGACCTGTCGAAGCAGGCCGAGGCCTACCGTTCCGTCTCCCTGCTGCTGCGCCGCCCGCCGGGCCGCGAGGCCTACCCGGGTGACGTCTTCTACCTGCACTCCCGCCTGCTGGAGCGCTGCGCCAAGCTGAACGACGCCCTGGGCGGCGGCTCGATGACCGGTCTGCCGATCATCGAGACCAAGGCCAACGACGTCTCGGCGTACATCCCGACCAACGTCATCTCCATCACCGACGGCCAGTGCTTCCTGGAGTCCGACCTGTTCAACGCCGGCATCCGCCCGGCCGTGAACGTCGGTATCTCGGTCTCCCGCGTCGGTGGCTCCGCCCAGATCAAGGCCATGCGCTCGGTCGCCGGCCGCCTGCGTCTGGACCTCGCCCAGTACCGTGAGCTGGAGGCCTTCGCCGCCTTCGGTTCCGACCTGGACGCGGCCTCCAAGGCCCAGCTGGAGCGCGGTGCGCGCATGGTCGAGCTGCTGAAGCAGGGCCAGTACCAGCCGTTCCCGGTCGAGGAGCAGGTCGTCTCCATCTGGGCCGGCACCAACGGCAAGCTGGACGACGTCCCGGTCGCCGAGATCCGCCGCTTCGAGCGCGAGTTCCTGGACCACGTCCGCCTCCAGCACAAGGACCTGCTGGCCGGCATCGTCGAGACCGGTCTGCTGGCCGACGGCACCGTCGACGCGCTCACCACCGCGATCGAGGCCTTCAAGCAGGGTTACCAGACCGCTGACGGCAAGCTGCTCTCCGAGCAGGCCTGAGTCCGGTAGCGAGGGAAAGGACGTAACGACCCATGGGAGCACAGCTTCGGGTCTACAAGCGCCGGATCCGCTCTGTCACCGCGACGAAGAAGATCACCAAGGCGATGGAGATGATCTCCGCGTCGCGCATCGTCAAGGCGCAGCGCGCGGTGGCCGCCTCCACTCCGTACGCCGATGAGCTCACCCGGGCGGTGACGGCGGTGGCCACCCGGTCCAACGCCAAGCACCCGCTCACCACCGAGAACCCGGACGCCAAGCGCGCCGCCGTCCTGCTGATCACGGCGGACCGCGGCCTGGCGGGCGGCTACTCGACCAACGCCATCAAGGCCGCCCAGACGCTCACCGAGCGTCTGAAGGCCGAGGGCAAGGACGTGGTGACGTACATCGTCGGCCGCAAGGGCGTCTCGTACTACACGTTCCGCGGTCTGACGATCGCGGGCTCGTGGACGGGCTTCTCGGACAAGCCGACCTACGGTGACGCGAAGACCGTGTCGGCCGACCTGATCGAGGCCTTCACGGCCGAGACCGGCGGCGTGGACGAGCTGCACCTGATCTCGACCGAGTTCGTGTCGATGCTGACGCAGAACGCGGTGGAGGCGCGGCTGCTGCCGCTGAAGCTGGACGAGGTCCAGCTCAGCGACCAGTCGCCGGCCAAGTCGGAGATCTTCCCGCTGTACGACTTCGAGCCGTCGGCGGAGGGCGTTCTGGACGCGCTGCTGCCGCGGTACGTCGAGAGCCGGATCTACAACGCGATGCTTCAGTCGGCCGCTTCCGAGCACGCCGCCCGTCGCCGCGCGATGAAGAGCGCGACGGACAACGCCGGCGAGCTCATCAAGTCGCTCACGCGGCTTGCCAACTCGGCCCGCCAGGCCGAGATCACCCAGGAAATCAGCGAGATCGTCGGTGGCGCCAACGCGCTGGCTGACGCGAGCCGCGGGAGCGAATGAGTATGACCACCACTGTTGAGCCGACCACGGCGACGGGCCGCGTCGCGCGGGTCATCGGCCCGGTCGTCGACGTGGAGTTCCCCGTCGACGCGATTCCGGACATGTACAACGCCCTGCACGTCGAGGTGGACAACCCCGACGGCACGGGCAAGAAGATCCTGACCCTTGAGGTCGCCCAGCACCTCGGCGACGGCATGGTCCGCGGCATCTCGATGCAGCCGACCGACGGCCTGGTCCGCGGTTCGCAGGTCATCGACACCGGCTCCGCGATCTCCGTCCCGGTCGGCCAGATCACCAAGGGCAAGGTGTTCAACGCCCTCGGTGACGTGCTGAACGTCGACAAGGACGAGTTCGAGTCGCAGGTCGAGGTCCGCTGGCCGATCCACCGCAAGGCCCCGGAGTTCAAGGACCTTGAGTCCAAGACCGAGATGTTCGAGACCGGCATCAAGGTCATCGACCTCCTCACCCCGTACGTCACCGGTGGCAAGATCGGTCTGTTCGGTGGTGCCGGTGTCGGCAAGACCGTTCTGATCCAGGAGATGATCTACCGCGTCGCCGAGAACTTCGGTGGTGTGTCGGTGTTCGCCGGCGTCGGCGAGCGCACCCGTGAGGGCAACGACCTCATCGACGAGATGGTCGACTCGGGCGTTCTGGACAAGACCGCGCTGGTCTTCGGCCAGATGGACGAGCCGCCGGGCACCCGTCTGCGCGTCGCGCTGTCCGCGCTGACCATGGCGGAGTACTTCCGTGACGTCGAGAAGCAGGACGTGCTCCTCTTCATCGACAACATCTTCCGGTTCACCCAGGCCGGTTCCGAGGTGTCGACCCTGCTCGGCCGCATGCCCTCCGCGGTGGGCTACCAGCCGAACCTGGCCGACGAGATGGGCCTCCTCCAGGAGCGCATCACCTCGACCCGCGGTCACTCGATCACCTCGATGCAGGCGATCTACGTCCCCGCGGACGACCTGACCGACCCGGCCCCGGCCACCACCTTCGCCCACCTGGACGCGACCACCGTTCTGTCGCGTCCGATCTCGGAGAAGGGCATCTACCCGGCCGTCGACCCGCTGGACTCCACGTCCCGCATCCTCGACCCGCGGTACATCGCGCAGACCCACTACGACACGGCCATCCGTATCAAGGGGATCCTGCAGAAGTACAAGGACCTCCAGGACATCATCGCGATCCTCGGTATCGACGAGCTGTCCGAAGAGGACAAGATCACGGTGCACCGTGCCCGTCGCATCGAGCGCTTCCTCTCGCAGAACACCTACGTGGCGAAGCAGTTCACCGGTGTCGAGGGTTCGACCGTGCCGCTGTCGGAGACCATCGAGGCCTTCAACGCGATCGCGGACGGCAAGTACGACTCCGTCCCGGAGCAGGCCTTCTTCATGTGCGGTGGCATCGAGGACCTGGAGAAGAACGCCGCCGAGCTGGCGAAGAAGTAATCGCGGCCGGTAGCAGCTGGTGAGTGACGTGAGGGGTGGCCCCCGAGCCTGGGGACCGCCCCTCGCGTCGCATCGGCTGTGATTCCGGTCAAATCCGTGCCGCCGGTTTCATGCCGGAGGCGCGGGGCCGTTATTCTTACCGAAACTCCCGAGTAATCGGGCGTTGCATGAGCCTAGGAGCCCACGTTGGCTGAGCTGCACGTCGAGCTGGTCGCAGCCGACCGCAAGGTGTGGTCCGGTGCGGCCACCATCGTCGTCGCCCGTACGGCCTCCGGTGACACCGGCATCATGCCGGGTCACACCCCGGTGCTGAGCGTGCTGGAGACCGGTCCCGTCACCATCCGCACGGTGGACGGCGGCACCGTGATCGCCGCGGTGCACGGCGGCTTCATCTCCTTCGCCGACAACAAGCTGTCTCTGCTCGCGGAGATCGCCGAGCTGGCGGACGAGATCGACGTCGCGCGTGCCGAGCGCGCACTGGAGAAGGCCAAGTCGGACCTGGACGAGCACGCCGAGCGGCGCGCCGAGGTCCGTCTGTTCGCGGCGCGCGGCCTCAAGGTCCACGCCTGAGTGCGCCGGACCCCGGCTTAGCGGGGTCGACCGACGGTCCCGGGGACGCGTGAGCGTGACCCCGGGACTGTCGTCGTAGTTGGTAGGTCAGCGCGGTCGTTGATACGACCGCTACGGGGAACGCGGGTAGCGAGGAGGTGGGTGAGCATGGTCCTCGCGCTTGTGGTGTGTGCGGCGGTCGTGGCCCTTGGTGTGATGGGGCTGATGGCCTTCGCCGTCCGGCGCCGCCTGATCCAGAGGGTCGGCGGCACGTTCGACTGTAGCTACCGGCTCAAAATGCCCGCCGACGCCTCGACGCAGCCCGACCTCGACGAGAACGGCAAGCCCACCTCGGCCCCGGTCCCCCCGACCGACGGCAAGGGGTGGGTTTTTGGTATCGGCCGGTACAGCGGTGACTCGATCGAGTGGTTCCGGGTCTTCTCGTACGCCCCCCGGCCGCGCAAGGTCCTGCCGCGCCGGGAGATCGAGGTACTGGGCCGGCGCTACCCGGAGGGCCAGGAGGAGCTGGCGCTGCTGTCCGGTTCGGTGGTGCTGCGCTGCCTGCACAACGGGGCGCCGCTGGAGCTGGCGATGAGCGAGGACGCGCTGACCGGCTTCCTGGCCTGGCTGGAGGCGGCTCCGCCCGGCCAGCGGGTCAATGTCGCCTGACCGCCCCGTCGTCTGACCCCCGCCGCTAGGGTGGCCGCATGGTCAATCTGACGCGCATCTACACCCGTACCGGCGATGACGGCACCACCGCGCTGGGCGACATGAGCCGGACCACCAAGACCGATCCGCGGCTGAACGCGTACGCGGACGCCAACGAGGCGAACGCGGCGATCGGGGTGGCCCTGGCCGTCGGGGAGCTGTCCGAGGACGTGGCGGCGGTGCTGGTCCGGGTCCAGAACGACCTGTTCGACGTGGGCGCCGACCTGTCCACCCCGGTGGTCGAGGACCCGAAGTACCCGCCGCTGCGGGTGCTCCAGTCCTACATCGACCGGCTGGAGGGGGACTGCGACCACTACCTGGAGCAGGTGGAGAAGCTGCGCAGCTTCATCCTGCCCGGCGGCACGCCCGGCGCGGCCCACCTGCACCTGGCCTGCACGGTGGTGCGGCGGGCCGAGCGCTCGACCTGGGCGGCGATCGCGGAGCACGGCGACAGCGTCAACCCGCTGACCGCGAAGTACCTCAACCGGCTGTCCGACCTGCTGTTCATCCTGGCCCGGGTGGCCAACAAGGAGCGCGGCGACGTGCTCTGGGTGCCGGGGGAGAACCGCTAGACCCTGGTGGAGCCCTTGTCGGAGACCACCCGGCCGTCCTCGACGACCACGCCGGCCGGCGGCTGCTTGGGCCAGAGCGAGTAGCAGCCGGCCACGGCCACGTTGACCACGGCGGCGAGGCCCAGCTTGAGGTACCACTGGGTGAAGGTGCCGAAGTGGGCGGAGCCGCCGGAGAGCGGGACGAGCAGGGTGATCAGGCTCAGCGTGATCGCCGCCGAGACGACGGTGCGGCCGGCGATCTGCCACTCGTACCTGGTCCGCTCCGGCCCGTACTTCGGCGAGGGCGGCGGCTTGGGGCCGCCGGCGAAGCGGTACAGGAAGTGCCGGTCGGCCCAGCGGACCAGCGAGGGGCCGTAGCCGATCGAGAAGCCCGCGTAGCTCGCCGCCAGGGCGTGGGTCCAGCTCGGTGCGGCGCCGCCGCGCAGGTCGAGGACGGTGAGCGCGTACAGGGTGAGGTCCACCAGCGGCAGGCCGACCAGCAGGGCGGTGCTGGTGCGGCGCCACCGCAGCAGGTAGCGGGTGGCGAGGCCGAGGCCGAGCAGGATCCAGAAGGAGATCTCGGCCGCGACGATGAGGGTGACGATCACGTTCTGCTCCCGGTGGTTCGGCGGTGCTCCCAGCCTCGTGCGCGGGCGCTCGGGTGTCGTCGTCGCGGGGTGCCGTCCGGGCCTGCACCTTTCGATGTAGCGGGCTCCTCCGTGGATCGGAGCCGGTCGCGGCGCCGGGGATGGTGAGATGGGAACGTGCCCCTCCCGTTCCGTGCCATCCCCCCGCGCCGCCTGGACCGGCTGATCGCCCTGTGCGGCCTGCTCGGTGGCGTCGTGCTGATCGTCTTCAAGGTGTACGACCGGGCCGACACCGCGCCGCTGTGGGCGGTGCTGCTGCCGCTGGTGGTGATGGCGGCGCTGGAGCTGGTCCGGCGCACCCGGCCGGTGCTCGCGGTGACGGTCGGCGGGCTGGCCTTCGCGGGGAGCCTGTTCGCCGGCAGCCTGCTGGCGACGATGATCATGTACACCGACCTGCTGTACGCGGCGGTGCTCTACGGCGGCCCGCGGATGTCCCGGGTGCTGCACCTGAGCGGCGGGGCCACCGTGCTGGTGCTCTCCCTCCTGGCCTGGTACGCCGGCGGCACCTCGGCCGGGCTGCTGATCGTGGTGGTCAGTTCGCTGGTCTTCCTGGCGCCGGTGTGGACCGGGGACCTGGTGCGCAGGCACCGGCAGGAGGCGGAGAGCGAGCGGCTGCGGGCGGAACAGACCGCGCTGCTCTCGGAGATGGACCGGCGCGAGGCGGTCGTCGCCGAACGGGCCAGGATGGCAAGGGAGTTGCACGACGTGGTGGCCAACCACCTGTCGGCGATCGCGATCCACGCCACCGGCGCCCAGTCGGTGGCCCGGCGCCGCCGACTGCCCGAGGACGACCCGCTGGTGGAGGTGCTGGCGGTGATCCGGGAGAACAGCGTCCAGGGATTGGCCGAAATGCGCCGCATGATCGGACTGCTCCGGGACAGCGGCGGGGGAGAGGTGGACGAGTCCTACGCGGCGCCCGACCTGGCCGCGGTGGACGCCCTGTTGGCCAAGGCCCGGGCGGCCGGCCGGGACGTCGGGCTGGACTTCGAACTGGACGAGCGGGGCGAGCGCGGCGAGCTGCCGGTGCCGGTCGGGCTGGCCGCGTACCGGATCGTCCAGGAGTCGCTGACCAACGCGCTCAAGCACGCCGGGCCCGGACTGGTCAGCCTGCGGCTGGAGTTCGGGCCCGAGGAGCTGCGGATCTCGGTCGACAGCCCGTACCGGGGCGAGCAGGGCCGGGGGCTGCCCGGCGCCCGGGCCGGACTGGTGGGCATGGCGGAACGGGCCGGGCTGCTCGGCGGCAGCTTCGAGGCCGGGCCCGAGGACGGGTACTGGAGCGTGCGCGCGGTGCTGCCGCGCGCCGGGGAGAGCGAGGGGCGGGCATGACGATCCGGGTGCTGGTGGCCGAGGACCAGGCGGCGGTACGGGCGGCGCTGGTGATGATCCTGCGCGCCGAGCCGGGGTTCGAGGTGGTCGGGCAGGCCGCCGACGGCGAGGAGGCCGTCCGGCTGGCGCTGGAACTGCGGCCGGACGTGGTGCTGATGGACGTGCAGATGCCCCGGCTGGACGGCGTCTCGGCGACCCGCGAGGTGGTCGCCGCCGGGGCCGCCCAGGTGCTCGTGCTGACCACCTTCGACCTGGACGAGTACGTCTACGGCGCGCTGCGGGCCGGCGCCTCCGGCTTCCTCCTCAAGGACCTGGAGGCGGACACCCTGATCGAGGGCATCCGAACCGTCGCGCGCGGGGACGGGATGCTGGCGCCCTCGGTGACCAAGCGGCTGATCGGGGCCTTCGCCCGCCCGGACCGGCCGGTCGGCGCGGAGGCGCGGGCGGCGGTGGCGGGGCTGACCGGCCGTGAGCGGGAGGTGCTGGCCTGCCTGGGGGCCGGGATGTCCAACGGGGAGATCGCGGCCCGGCTGGAGATGGCGGAGGCGACCACCAAGACCCATGTCAGCCGGATCCTGGCGAAGCTTCGGCTGCGCAGCCGGGTACAGGCGGCGATCCTCGCCCAGGACCTCGGGCTGACCGTCTGACCACCGGTCCGCGGGGTCGGCACAGATCACACCTCCGACCGCTATTCCGGGCGGGATCCGCGCATTAGAGTCCGCCGTGAGCAGTGCGGCTCCCATGGCAGTCACCCCTGCCCTGAGCCGCCTTCAGGGCCCGCCCGCAGGGCGGCGACGGCATCCGGGAGACCCAGCCATGAGCAATGCGTCCAGCAAGCAGATCGCCGTGATCGGTGCCGGCCTGATGGGCGCCGGCATCGCCCAGGTGTCCGCGCAGGCCGGCCACCCGGTGATGCTGCGGGACGTCACCGAGGAGGCGCTCCAGCGGGGCCTGGCGGGCATCCGCGCCTCGTACGAGAAGTTCGTCTCCAAGGGCAAGCTGAGCGCCGAGGACGCCGAGGCCGCGCTGGGCCGGATCACCACCACCACCGACCTGGGCGCCGTCGCCGAGGCCGACATCGTGGTCGAGGCCGTGTTCGAGAAGCTGGAGGTCAAGGAGGGCGTCTTCCGCGAGCTCGACAAGCTCGCCAAGGACGGCGCCGTGCTCGCCTCCAACACCTCGGCGATCCCGATCACCCGGATCGCCGCCGCCACCCAGCGCCCGGAGTCGGTCGTCGGCGTCCACTTCTTCTCGCCCGTCCCGATGATGAAGCTGGTCGAGCTGGTCCGCGGCTACAAGACCAGTGACGAGACGCTGGCCGTCGCCCGCGCCTACGCCGAGGGCGTCGGCAAGGAGGTCGTGGTGGTCAACCGCGACGTGGCCGGTTTCGTGACCACCCGCCTGATCACCGCTCTGGTCGTCGAGGCCGCCAAGCTGTACGAGTCGGGCGTGGCCACCGCCGAGGACATCGACACCGCCTGCCGGCTCGGTTTCGGCCACGCGATGGGCCCGCTCCAGACCGCCGACCTGACCGGCGTGGACATCCTGCTGCACGCCGCCCGCAACATCTACACCGAGACCCAGGACGAGAAGTTCGCCGCACCGGAGATCATGGCGCGCATGGTCACCGCCGGTGACCTGGGACGCAAGAGCGGCCGCGGCTTCTACCCGTACGAAGGCAAGTGAGCCGACCGGCCGAACAGGTGACGGGTCGTGCGGTCGGAAGGCCGTACGACCCGCTCCACCGGGACGGGTGAGTTTCCTCACGCCGGGTGCCGCAGACGGGTGATTTGGGCGGTAATCGAGCGTAGGTGTGGGGCCGACCTGCGTATATTCCCTCGGACGGGTGAAGTTGCTTCAGATCTGGCCGGAACCAGCAACCTGTGGAGCCGGTTCACCGTCAGATGAGGGAACCCGGCATTCCGCCCGGGTCCGGACACGGGGCCACGGCCCGCCCGGATGCACCCCCCGCCCCCGTACCCGGCACGACCGGGGCGGACCAGCCCCGCACCAGGCCGTCCAGGCGAAGGAGGAGAGCATGCGCATCACCGGCGACCACACGGCGCTGGCCATCGAAGGCCGCCTCGACGTGCGCACCGCCGCCGACGCGCGGGCCCGGCTGCACCAGGCGGTGGACGGCGGCCTCGGCGACCTCGTGCTCGACCTCGGCCGGCTGGAGTTCTGGGACGCCACCGGCCTCGGCGTCATCATGGGCACCCACCGGCGGGCCGGCCGGATCGGCCGCCGGCTGGTGCTGCGCTCCGTCCCGGCCCAGCTCCAGCGGCTGCTGGTGGCCACCAAGCTGCACCGCATCCTGGCCGTCGACGGCGCCGCCGAGGCGCACGGGGCCGCGCTCTGACACCGGCCGCAACGCCGGGCGCCGCACCGCGCGCCCGCACGCCCTCCGGCCCCACCGCGCAACGCCGCTGGTCAGCGCCACCGGCCCGGCGGCGGCCGCGGACCGCTCTGCACGGCCCGGCCCGGATGTGCAAGAGTCTGCCCGTCAGAAGACGGCCGCGGGGCTGCCTCCAGCCCGGCCGCGGCCACGATCGGGACGTCAGCCGGACGGCGCGGGGCGCCGACGGCCGAGCACGAGGCGGAGCAGAACGTGGCACAGCCATCCCCGGATTCCCGGCAGGAGCCCGTCCGCACCCGCGGCGGTGAACTGGTCTCCGGCGGCCTGCTGGTGGGCGTCGGCGCGCCGGACGGTTCGGAGGCCAGGCCCTGCCCCGAGGAGTGGCGCCCGCAGCCCCGGCGGATCGGGCGCAGCGAGCCCGCCCGCGGCCCGGCCGGCGGCGTCGGCCGCGCGGTCGGCCCGCTCGCGCTCGGCGCCGGCCCCGCCGACCTGCCGATGCTGGACCGCGAGGCCGACATCGCCGAACTGCTCGGCCTGCTCGCCGAGGGCCGCTCGATACGCCTGGTCGGCCAGGCCGGCTCGGGCCGCAGCGCACTGCTGTCGGCCGTCGCCGAGGCCGCCGCCGACCTCACCCCCGGTGGTGTGGTGCAGCTCTGCGGCCACCGCCGGACCGTCTCCGACCTGCTCCAGGACCTCTTCGCGGCCACCCACCACGCCCCCGGCTACCGGCCCGACCCCGGGCAGCTGGCCGCCCACCTCGCCGAGGTCGGCGCGATCGTGGTGATCGACGCCGCCGAACCCTCCGGCGCCGAGCTGGAGCAGCTGCTCGCCACCGCCCCCCGCTGCGCCTTCCTGATCTCCGCCGCCCCGGACGGCCCGCCGCTGCCGGCCGGCTCCAGGCTCCAGGACCACCTGGTGGCCGGGCTCTCCCGCGGCGCCTGCCTCGCCCTCACCGCCCGGCTGGCCGGGCGCCCGCTGGACGTCGCCGAGAAGGCCTGGGCGGTCGACCTCTGGTTCGAGTCCGAGGGCCTGCCGCTGCGCTTCGTCCAGGCCGCCGCGCTGCTGCGCCAGCGGGACGTCTCGGTGGACGCGCTGGTCGCCGCCGAGGACGACCGGATGGACGTCTTCGGCGCCGTCGCCGAGCCCGCCCACGACCCGGACCCGGCCATCCGGGAGAACGAGCTGCGCCGCACCGTCCCGCTGCCCTCGGTGCCGGAGACCGCCGCGCCCGCCGTCCGGCTCGCCGAGGGCCTGAGCGAGCCCGCGCAGGCCGTACTGCGGCTGGCCGTCGCGCTCGGCGGCGAGTGCCCCACCGCCCCGCACCTGCCGGCCCTGATCGATGTCGGGCAGGGCGAGGCCGCCCTCGCCGAACTCGCCGACGCCGGGCTCGCGGTGTCCGTCGACGGGCACCACCGGCTGACCGCCGGCGCGCTGGAACTGCTGGCCCCGCACTGGCCGGCCCGCGGCTGCGTCGACGGCGCCGCCCAGCACTTCGCCTGGTGGGTCGGGCACAGCTCGGTGACGCTGGAGCAGATCGCCGCCGAGGCCGAGGTGGTGGTCGGCGTGCTGCTCGCCGACCGCGCGGCCGGCCGGCACGACGCGGTGGTCAGGCTCGCCCGGGCGGCGGCGCCCGCGCTGGCGCTGTCGCTGCGCTGGGGCGCCTGGGAGCGGGTGCTCGAACTGGGCCTGGAGGCGGCCCGCCGGACGGCTTCGCCGGTCGACCAGGCCTGGTTCCACCACGAGGCGGGCGTGTACGCGATCTGCGTCCGGCAGCCGTCCCGGGCCATCGCCGAACTGGAGACCGCGCTCACCCTGCGGGCCGCGGCGGGGGAGCAGCGCGGGGTGGCCGCGGCCGGCCGGATGCTGGACCTGCTGCGCGCCGAGGGCCGGCAGCTGCCCGCCGCCGCGCCCGCCGTGGCGGCGCCCGGCCGCGCGCCGGTGATCCGCAAGATCGCGGCCCGGGTGCCGGCCGGGCTGAAGTCCAGCAGGCGGCGGCGGGTGGCGGTGGTCTCCACGGCCGTGCTGGCCCTGGGGGTGTTCGGTACGGCGGTGGCGATGAGCATGAGCGGGCCGGACGCGGCCAAGGGGACGGACCCGCGTGACGGCCGGCCGGACCACGGCAGCGGCGCCCAGGAGTCGCCGTACCCGCTGCCCACCGGCAGCGGCGGCGCCGGTACCGCCGGGGCCGGGCCGGGCAGCCCGGCGGGGCAGGGGAGCGGCCAGGGGCCGACCGTGAGCGGCAGCGCCTCGCACGCGTCGAGCGCCTCGCCGACGCACCGGCTGAGCTCCTCACCCGGGGCGGGCGAGTCGCAGGCCCCGCAGACGTCCGCGCCGGGCCGGACGCAGCAGCCGGACCCGCAGCCGCAGCCGCCCCAGCCGACCGGGGAGCCCTCGAAGTCGCCGACGCCGAGCCACAGCCCGTCCTCGCCGGCGACCACCCCGAGCACGCCGCCGGCCACCTCAGGGGCGCCGACCAGCCCCAGCGGGACGGCCGGCGCGACCACCCCGGGGGGTCAGAACAGCTTGAGCTTGTCGTCGTCGATGCCGCGCAGCTCGTCGTAGTCCAGCACCACGCAGCCGATGCCGCGGTCGGTGGCCAGCACGCGGGCCTGCGGCTTGATCTCCTGCGCGGCGAAGACGCCCTTGACCGGGGCCAGCAGCGGGTCCCGGTTGAGGAGCTCCAGGTAGCGGGTGAGCTGCTCGACACCGTCGATCTCGCCGCGGCGCTTGATCTCGACGGCCACCGTGGCGCCGTCGGCGTCGCGGCAGAGGATGTCGACCGGGCCGATGGCCGTCGGGTACTCGCGGCGGATCAGCGACCAGCCGGAGCCGAGCACCTCCATCCGGTCCGCGAGCAGTTCCTGGAGGTGGGCCTCCACGCCGTCCTTGATCAGGCCCGGGTCGACCCCGAGCTCGTGGGACGAGTCGTGCAGCACCTCCTCCAGCGTGATGATCAGCTTCTCGCCGGCCTTGTTCTCCACCGTCCAGACCCCGTCGGCTTCCTTGAGGACGCACGGCGGGGACATCCAGTTGAGCGGCTTGTAGGCACGGTCGTCGGCGTGGATGCTGACGCTGCCGTCGGCCTTGACCAGGATCAGCCTGGTGGCGGACGGCAGATGGGCGGAGAGCCGACCGGCATAGTCGACTGAGCAGCGGGCAATTACGAGACGCACGGTCGACCACGCTAGCCCACCGGGGCCAGTTGATGCGATTCCGCGACGGCGGGGTGAAGAAGGCGCGAACCCGGCCACCATGGAGGGCGCGCGGTCCCGCGGGGCCGCTGTCAACGGGGACGGAGGCTTCGGGTGAACGATCCAACGGGTTCCGGCCAATCTGGCGCGCCGCACCGTATTTCCGTGGCAATCCACGGGAACGACCGGCCTGCCGCGCCGTTGACTGCCACGCTGTTCTGAGCGCGTTCGGTGTCCGGGGCGTCACGTCCCGTGGTGCCGTCGCTCCTCGCGAAGGTCGTCGGAAACCCCCGTTCCTCGGTGTTCCGGACGCCCCGTGCGAGCTTCGCCACCCTCACTGTCTTGACCTACGCACGACCACCCGGGCGCCGCGCGGGTGGACCGCGAGAGGAGAATCCATGTCGCTCGACGTCTCACCGGCCCTGCTGGAGAAGGCCGAGCGGGGCGAGGTCGACGAGCGGGAATTCGTCGACTGCGTCCGCGTCTCGCTGCCCTACGCCTGGGACCTGATCAGTTCGTTGGTCGCCCAGGCGAAGGTCGACGGCACCGACTTCGCCGACAACCAGGTGCCGCCGCCCAGCGAGCAGGCCCGCGGCCAGCTGCTGCGCGCCCTCGCCAGCGATGCCATCCGGGGCGCGCTCCAGCGCCACTTCGGTGTCCGGCTGGCCTTCCAGAACTGCCACCGGGTGGCGGTGTTCCTGCCCTCGGAGCCCAATGAGGCGCGGTACGAGCGCTTCACCTCCGTCCGGGAGCAGCTGCTCAACCAGTCCGAGGAACTGCGGGACTGCTGATCCAGCGGTACCCCCGCCGCGGCGCCGGCCGCCCCGTCCCCCGACGCGGGGGGAGGGGCGGCGGCCGCGAGTTCAGCCCAGCTGCGGCAGCACCTCGGAGCCGAGCCGGGCGATGTTGTGCAGGGTCGCCTCGTGCTCGCCGCTGCCCTCGGCGAGCAGGGCGAAGCGCCGGATGCCGGTGCGCTCGGCGGTGGCCAGCAGCCGGTCGGCGCACTGCCGCGGGGTGCCCACCGCGTGCAGGTCGCAGAGCAGCTCGGTGTACTGGCGCGGGTCGCGCATGCTGCGCTCGCGGCCGTCCACCGTGCGGTGGGCGCCGAGCCCGTACTCGAACCAGCCGGGCATCGCGTTCAGCAGGGTGGACCGGGCCGCCGCGGTGCGGTCGTCGACCTGGGCGACCCCGGCCGCCACGTGCCGGCGGCTGACCCGGCGCAGCTGCTCCTCGCCGCGCCCGGCGGCCAGCCAGGCCGTCCGGTACAGCTCCAGCATCCGCAGCTTGTCCTCGTCCCCGGAGTGCATGCCGAGCAGCATCGGCAGGCCGCGCTCGGCGGCCAGCCGCACCCCGCCCGGCGAGGTGCAGGCGACCACCACCGGCGGGCCGGCCACCGGCCGCCCGGCGACGGTGAGCTCCTCGCCGAGGCCCTCGTCGTCCCGGCGCTGGCGCGGGAAGCGCACCGGCCCGGACCGCCCGCCGAGGCCGAGCCAGCTGCTCAGGCCCGACCGCCGCACCGGTTCGGTGGCCCGCGGCACCACCGCGACCTCGGGGAAGGCGAACTGCGGTCCGTCCGCGCCCACCCGGGAGCCGCGCAGCCAGCGCAGCAGCAGGTCCAGCCGCTCCGGGAAGCCGCGCTCGAAGGCGTCCACGCCGCCGCCGAACACGTCCAGGTCGATCCACGGCCCGCCGCGGCCCACCCCGAGGGTGAACCGCCCGCCGGAGGTGAGGTGGAGCAGCGCGGCCTGCTCGCCGAGCGCCACCGGGTGCCGGGTGGAGAGCACGCTGACGGCCGTGCCGACGCCGATCCGGCGGGTGCGGCCGAGCAGCATCGCGGCCAGCGTGGCGGCGTCCGGGCAGACCCCGTACGGCACGAAGTGGTGCTCGGCCAGCCAGACGCTGTCCAGGCCCGCGCGTTCGGCCTCGACGGCGGAGCGGACGGTGCGCTCCAGCGCCTCGCCGTGGCTCTGGCCGGGGAACTGGGCGGACAGCAGGAACAGGCCGACCCGGACCGATCCGGTGGCCGGCGGCAGCGCGCCCGCCCGCTGGGCCGCGGGCAGCGGCTCGCCCGCGACGGCCGTCACCGGGGTGACGGTGGCCAGCGCCGGACCGGGGGCGGGCGGTCGGCCCCCGACGGGCCGGGTGGTCTCCACGCGGGCGGTGGTCTTGCTCAACTTGGGGCCTCCTCGGGCTGCGCGCAGGGTCTGCGGGCCCCGCCTCTCCCCTTGTGGGTATCGGATGTCATGTGCCAATGGCACGCGGAAGCCCCGATTTCCCCGATGATCGGGTGGATCTCGGCAAAAAGCCCGAAGTGCCGGACGGGGCCGTGGTAGTGGCCGGGCGGGAGCCGGGCCGGCCGTACGCTGGAACGGCCCAGCACCCAGCAGGAGAGGGAGTCCGCCGTGTCGCCGCGCCGCAACCGGATCAAGAGCGCCGCCCCCCGCGAGAGCGCAGAGCCGGCCGCGCCACTCGGCGGTTCGCTGCGCCGCACCGAGAGCTACCGGGGTGACGACTGGGTGGTGCAAACGGTCGCCGGGACGGCGGGGCGGCACTACCGCTGTCCGGGCTGCGACCAGGAGATCCCGCCGGGGATGGGCCACGTGGTGGCCTGGCCGATGCACGGCGCGGGGGTGGACGATCGGCGGCACTGGCACCGGGCCTGCTGGGGGGCGCGGGAGCGCCGGGCCTCCAACCTGCTGCGGGGGCGCGGCGCTCCGCGGTACTGACGGACCCTAGGCGTCGCGCCTCTTGAGCACCAGCGTCCCGCCGATCAGCGCCGCCGCCGTCCAGGCCAGGCAGATCAGGAAGCCGGCCAACGGCCCGTACGGCTGGCCGTGCTGCTGGTACACCAGCATCATCCGCGAGCCCGCGTAGTCCGGGAAGTAGCGGGCCAGGGTCTTGGCCACCGGCACCGCCGAGAGGATCGGCGAGAGCAGGAAGAAGAACGGCACCAGCACGCCGAGCGCGAGCGTCTGGCTGTGCAGCATCGCGGTGACGCCGGCCGAGAACAGGCAGAGCATCGTCAGGTACAGGGCGGCCCCGAGCACGGCGCGCAGCACGTTCGGCGCGCCGATGGTGGTGGCGTGCGAGCCGAGCAGCGCCTGGCCGACGAAGAAGGTGACGAAGGCCGTCACCAGCGCGACGGCGAGGGCGAGCGCGCCGAGCACCACGGCCTTGCCGGTGAGCAGGGTGGCGCGCTGCGGGACGGCGGCCAGGGTGAGCCGGATCATGCCGCTGCTGTACTCGTTGCCGATCGCCAGCACGCCGAAGACGATGATCGCCAGCTCGCCGAGCTCGATGCCGGAGAAGACGGTGCTGGTGGCGTCGAACGGGGTCTGGGTGCTCCCCCGGAACTCGGTGAAGTTGTTGTTGGTGACCAGGGCCAGCAGGGCACCGACGGTGACCGTGACGACGAAGGTCAGCGCGAGGGTCCAGAGCGTCGAGCGGACGCTGCGGATCTTCGTCCACTCGGAGCGCAGGACCGCGGGGAAGGACGCCATCTCAGTTCTCCTCCTGTCGTGCCGTGGTGGTCTGCCGGGCGCGGTCCGGCCGCGGGCCGGCGCCCCACTCCTCGGCCGCGCCGGCCGCGTCCCGGTCCGGGCCGCTGCCCGCGTGGTATTCCACCGAGTCGGCCGTCATCCGCATGAACGCCTCCTCCAGCGAGGCCTGCTGCGGGCTGAGCTCGTGCAGCACCACGCCGTGTCCGGCGAGCAGCTCGCCGATCCGGGCGATGTCCCCGTCGACGACCTCGTAGGAGCCGTCCGGGCCTGTTTCGTGCCGCAGTCCGGCCTCGGCCAGCACGTCGAGCAGCCGTTCGGGCTCCGGGCCGCGCAGCCGTACGGCGGAGCGGGAGTTGCGCCGGATGAACTCCGGCATCGGCAGGTCGGCGAGCAGCCGGCCCTTGCCGATGACCACCAGGTGGTCGGCGGTGACGGCCATCTCGTTCATCAGGTGGGAGGAGACGAAGACCGTCCGGCCCTCGGCGGCGAGGCGCTTCATCAGGTTGCGGACCCAGAGGATGCCCTCCGGGTCGAGGCCGTTGACCGGCTCGTCGAACATGATGATCTCCGGGTCGCCGAGCAGGGCGGAGGCGATGCCCAGGCGCTGGCCCATGCCGAGCGAGAAGCCGCGGGCCCGCTTGCGGGCCACCGGGGTGAGGCCGACCAGGGCGAGCACCTCGTCCACCCGGTGCTCGGGGATGCGGTTGCTCTGGGCGAGCCAGAGCAGGTGGTCGCGGGCGGTGCGGCCGGGGTGGACGGCCTTGGCCTCCAGCAGGGCGCCGATGTACTTGAGGGGCTCGTTGAGCTGTCCGTAGTGCTTGCCGTCGATGGTGACCCGGCCGGCGGTCGGGCGGTCGAGGTCGAGGATCATGCGCATGGTGGTGGACTTGCCCGCGCCGTTCGGGCCGAGGAATCCGGTCACCACACCCCGGGGGACCTGGAAGCTGAGGCGGTCCACCGCGAGGGTCTTGCCGTAACGTTTTGTCAGCTCGTGCAGCTCGATCATTCGTGCTCCCTCAGTTCCTTGCCAGGCTAGGACAAAGGGGATATCGCGGCCCGCTGAGTGGGCCCGCACGGTGGGCCGGAATACGGTGACGACATGACCTTGAGTCCATCTGCGGTGTCGGTCCGCGAGAGCGGTACCGGAACACCCCTCGTGCTGCTGCACGCCTTTCCGTTGAACGCCTCGATGTGGTCGTCCCAACTGGACGCGCTGCCCGGTCCGACCGGGGACGAAGCGCGGGTGCTCGCCCCCGACCAGCGGGGCTTCGGCGGCACCGGGCTGGGCGGTGACGAGCCCTCGCTGGACCTGGTCGCGGACGACCTCGCACTGCTGCTGGACGCGGCCGGGATCGAACGCGCGGTGGTCGGCGGGCTCTCCATGGGCGGCTACGTGGCCCTGGCCTTCGCCCGCCGCCACCCCGGCCGGCTCGCCGGGCTGCTGCTGGCCAACACCCGGGCCACCGCCGACACCGACGCCGTACGGGCCAACCGGGAGCGGATCGCCGCCGCCGTCACCGCGCGCGACAGCGTGCGGCTGCTGCTGGACGAGCGGGCCGCGGCCGGGCAGCTCGCGCCCGACTCGCAGCACCTGGTGGACCGGGTGGAGGAGATGATCGCCGCCGCCCCGCCGGCCGCCGTCGCCTGGGCCCAGCGGGCCATGGCGGCCCGCCCGGACTCCCTGGACGTCCTGGCCGCCCTGCGGGTGCCGCTCGCGATCGTGGCCGGCGCCCAGGACGCCCTGGTGGCGCCGGAGGAGGCCGAGGCGATGCTGCGGGCCCGGCCGGACGCCGAGCTGACCGTCCTGCCCCGGGTGGGCCACCTGAGCGCCCTGGAGGCGCCCGAGGCCTTCGACGCCGCCGTGCGCGCCCTGCTCGCCCGGGTGGCCGCCGGATGAGCCAGGAGAGCCAGGACGCGGCGGCCTGGGACTACTCGGCGCTGGAGGTGACCGGCCGGATGCCCGTGACCAACCGGGGCGAAGGACTGGTCGAGCTGACCCTGGAGCCGCTCGGCGAGGACTACTGGATGCGCCCGGGGGAGACCTTCATCGTCATCTCGTACGGCGACTACGGCCCCGGCCACCCCTTCGAGGTGCAGTACTGGCCGGACTCGGTGTCGGTCTGGTGCACCTCCTGGTTCGGCACCGTCTCGGACGACGAGGGCAACCAGCTCAGCAGCGGACACCAGCGCCCCGACGGGGCCTACCCCCCGCTGGAAGAGCGCCCGAGGTGATGACGGGGCACAAACCGACAGGCCCTCACCCGGTCGGGTGAGGGCCTGTTCTGCTGGGCCGTCAGACGCGCGTCAGCGCGACTGCTGGGCGGGCACGCCCATGGTGTCGTCGGTCGGCAGCGAGGCGGCGGCCACGGCCGCGCCGGTCAGCGTCGCCAGCATCTCGCGGACGTTGGTCAGCTGGGCGTTGATGCTGTCGCGGCGGTTGGTGAGCGCCGCCAGCTCGCGCTCGGATTCGCTGCGGATGCGGTCCGCCTTGGCGTTGGCGTCGGCCACGATGTCCTCGGACTGGCGCTGGGCCGTCTCGACGGTCTGGCGGGCACGGCGCTCGGCGTCGGTGCGCAGCTTCTCGGCCTCCAGGCGCAGCTGCTCGGCCCGGTGCTCGATCTCGGCCAGGCGCTTCTCGGCCTTGGCCTGACGCGCGGCCAGGTCGCGCTCGGACTGCTCGCGGCGCTTGGCCAAGTTGGTCTCGAACTCCAGCGCGGCCTGGGCGGCCTTGGTGCGGGTGTCCTCGAAGAGGGCGTCCGCCTCCTCGCGCTTGTTCTGGGCGTCCTTGTTGGCCTCGGCGCGCAGCTGGGCGGCGTCGCTCTTGGACTTGTCGACGATCCGCAGACCCTCGTCCTCCGCCTTGGCCTTGCGGTCCTTGGCGTAGTTCTCGGCCTCGGTGCGGACCTGCTGGGCGGCGGCCTCGGCGAGCTCGCGGTGCTGCTCGGCGGCGCGGTGCGCCTCGTCGCGCAGGTCCTTGGCCTCCTCCTCGGCGAGGCGCAGGATCTTCTCGACCCGGGCGCCGAGACCGGCGTAGGAGGGCTCCTGCTCGACGACCGCGGCCTGGGCCGACTGGGTCTCCAGGTGGAGTTCCTCGATGCGCTTCTCCAGCGCGCTGATCCGGGTCAATGCACTGTCACGGTCGGCCACCAGCTTGGTGATCCGCTCGTCGACCTGGGCGCGCTCGTACCCACGGCGCACAAGGTCGAAGCCGTGAGGGGAGTGACTGTCGCTCATGGGGTTCTGGGCTTCCTGTCGTCAAACCGCTGAGGTGGTTGAGGGAATCCTGACACGGTACCGGAGTGTCGACGGCGATACGCCGTTCTCTCACGGACAATGACCGCCTATGTCCGCTCAATCGGGTGGTGAGCTCTTCGAGCGATTGCCACCCGACCGGGGGGAACCAACTCCGGCACCCGCCTTGGCGCCCCCGTCCTTCTTGGTGCTGCTTCCCCCGTTGGCCTGGGCGACCGGTGACGGTGCCTCGAACGCCTCCAGGGCGGACAGCACGTCCTGGACCCTGGAGATCTCGGTGTTGATGTCCTTGCGGCGGCGCACCAGCTCGTCCAGCTCGCGCCGGCCCTCGTCGGTGACCCGCTTGGCCTCCGCCTTCGCCTCGGCCAGCAGCCGCTCGGCCTCCGCCTTCGCCAGCTCGATCTGCTCGTCCGCGGCCTCGTCGGCGTCCCGCAGCCGCTTCTCCGCCTCGGCGGCGGCCTGCTCCAGCCGCTCCTCCGACTCGGTCTCGGCCGCCCGCAGCTTGCTCTCGGCCTTCTCGATCAGCGTCTCGGCGCGGTCGGTGGAGTTCGCGAGCTTGGTCTCCGCCTCCTTCAGCAGGCCCTCGGCCTTGCGGACGGCGGACAGCCGGACCTTGCTGGCCTCCGCGGAGGCCTCCGAGGTCAGCTCGTTCGCCCGGTCCTCGGCGGCCGCGACCAGGGCCGCGGCACGGTCCTCGGCCTCGGCGACCGTCGACACCGCCTGCTCCTCGGCCTCGGTCAGCTGCTCCTGGGCGGCCGTCACCAGCGCGTCCACCCGCTCGCCGGCCGACTTCATGGCCGCCGCGTTCTCCTTGCGGGCGCGCTCGTGCAGCGCCTCCACCTCGGCGTCGGTGCGCTCGCGCAGCTCCTCGGCGCGCTCGCGGATCGCGGTCGCGTCCCGGCGGGCCTCGGCGAGCAGCGCGTCCGCGTCGGAGCGGCCCTTCTCGACCTCGGCCTGACCGGCCGCCTCGCCGGCGGCGACCAGCCGGTCGGCCTCCTTGCGGGCGGCGGCGACCATCGCGTCCGCCTGCTCCTCGGCGGCGGCGGTGGTGGCCAGCGCGGTGGTCTGGGCGTCCTCGCCGAGCGACTCGGCGTCCGCGAAGGCCTTCTCCAGGACGGACTTGGCCCGCTCGCGGGTGGCCTTGTCGAACTGCTCGGCGGCCTCCCGGGTCTCCGCGTCGTAGGCGTCGGCGCGGGTGCGGGTGGCGGAGTCGTACTCGTCGGCCAGGGTGCGGGTGGCGAGGGCGTACTCCTCGGCCTCGGCGCGCAGGGCGGCCGCCAGCTCCTCGGCGTCGGCGACGGTGCGGGCGCCCTGGGCCTCGGCCTCGGCCACCGTACGGGCGGCCTGCGCCTCGGCGGCGGCGCGCAGCTGCTCGGCGGTCTCCTGGGCGGCGTGCAGCTCGGCCTCGGCGTCCGTGCGCAGCTGCTCGTCGTAGGCCTGGGCCTCGGCGTGCAGACGGCCGATCTCGTTCTCGGCGGCCTCCCGCTCGGCGGCCAGCTCCAGCTCGGTCTGCTCGCGCAGGGCGGTGGTCTCGGCCTCGGTGCGGGCACGCAGGTCGGCGGTCTCGCGGTCGACCAGCTCGCGCTGCTCGGCGGCCTCGCGCTCGGCCAGGGCGCGCAGCTCGGTGGCGTACGCGTCGGCGGCCTCGCGCTGCTCGGTGGTCTCGCGGTCGGCGAGGGCGCGCAGCTCGGTGGCGTCCTGCTCGGCGGCCTCCCGGACCTCGGCGGCCTGCTGCTCGGCGGCGGCCTTGAGCGCGGCGATCTGCTCGGCGGCGGCCTCGTGCATGCCGGCCACCGACTGGCGGACCTCGGCGGCCTCCTCCTCGGCGAGGGCGACCAGCTCGGCGCCCTCGGCCTTGGCGGCGGCGACCAGCTCGACGCCCTCGGCCTTGGCCTGCTCCAGCTCGGCGGCGGCCTCGGCGCGGATGCCGTCGGCGGCGGCGCGGGCCTCGGACAGCGCGCGGCCGGCCTCGGCCCGGACGGTCTCGGCCTGCTCGTTGGCCAGGGCCAGTTCGGCGGCGGCCTTCTCGCGGGTGGCCTTGGCGTCCTTGGCCGCCTCGTCGCGGCGCTGCTCGGCGATGGTCTGGGCGCGCTCCAGCACCTCGTCGGCGGCGGCGCGCTGCTCGGCGGTGTGGGCGTCGGCCTGCTCGCGGGCCTCGGCGGCGTACGCGTCGGCGGCGGCGTGCTGCTCGACGGCGTACGTGTCGGCGGCGGTGCGCTGCTCGGCGGCGTAGGTGTCGGCCTGCTCGCGGACTTCGGCGCTGTGCCGCTCGGCGGCTTCGCGGACCTCGGCGCTGTGCCGCTCGGCGGTCTCGCGGACCTCGGCGCTGTACTGGTCGGCCGCCTCGCGGACCTCGGCGGTCTCCGCCGCGGTGCGCTTGGTGAGGTCGGTGGCGTGCTGTTCGGCTTCGGTGCGGACGCGGTCGGCGTAGGCCTCGGCGGTCTCGCGCAGCTGGGTGGTCTCGCGCTGGGCGAGGGCCCGCAGTTCGTCGGTGGCCTGCTCGGCCTCGGCCCGGGTCTCGGCGGCGTAGCCGTCCGCCTGCTCCCGGACACCGACGGCGTACGTGTCGGCGGCCTCGTGGGTCTCGGCGGCGTACGTGTCGGCGGCGGTGCGCTGCTCGGCGGCGTAGGTGTCGGCCTGCTCGCGGACTTCGGCGCTGTGCCGCTCGGCGGTCTCGCGGACCTCGGCGCTGTACTGGTCGGCCGCCTCGCGGACCTCGGCGGTCTCCGCCGCGGTGCGCTTGGTGAGGTCGGTGGCGTGCTGTTCGGCTTCGGTGCGGACGCGGTCGGCGTAGGCCTCGGCGGTCTCGCGCAGCTGGGTGGTCTCGCGCTGGGCGAGGGCCCGCAGCTCGCCGGTGGCCTGCTCGGCCTCGGCCCGGGTCTCGGCGGCGTAGCCGTCCGCCCGCTCCCGGACATCGGCGGCGTAGGTGTCCGCCTCGGAGCGGGTCTTCGCCGCGGCTTCCTCGGCCTCCTCGCGGGCGAGCTCGGCGGCGTCCAGGTGTTCGGAGGTCTCCTCGCGCTCGCGCCGCAGCCCCTCGGCCGCCGCCTCGCGCTCGCGCAGGCTCTCCTCGCGCAGCGCGTTCGCGGACGCCTCGGCCTCGGCCCGGGTCCGGGCGGCCTCGGTGTCGGCCTCGGTGCGCACGCGTTCGGCGTCGGCCACCGCGGCGTCCCGGACGGCGTTGGCCTCGGCCTGCGCGTCGGTGGTCAGGGCCTCCGCCGCGGTGGTCGCCTCGGCGCGCACCCGCTGGTCGAACTCGGCGGCCTCGCGCCGGAGTTCGGCGGTCTCGCGCTCGGCGGCGGCCCGGTTCTCGGCGGCCGCGGCCTTGGCGGCGGTGAGCGCGTCCTGGCCCTGCTGCTCGGCCGTCCCGGTGATCTTCTCGGCCTCGGCGCGGGCCCGGGCCAGGGTCTGCTCGGCCCGGCCCTGGGTCTCGGCGGCCTGCTCCTGGGCCTGCTCGCGCAGCCGTTCGATCTCCCCGACGGCGCCCGCGCGCAGCTCGTCCGCGTCGGCCTTGGCCTTGGTGAGCAGCTCCTCGGCGTTCTTCGCCGACTCCTCGATCTGGACGACGGCCTGGCGGCGGGCCTCGCCGCGCACCCGGTCGGCCTCGGAGGCGGCCTGGGCGCGCAGCTCCTCGGCCTCGGCGCGCAGCTGGGCCGCCTCGTCCTGCATCCGCTCGATCCGCTCGCGGATCGCGGCGGCGTCGTCCAGGGCGGCGTTCTGGGCCTGCTCGACGGCGGCCTGGGCCTGCTCGCGCAGTCGCTGCGCCTCGGCGGCGGCCTCGGCGCGGATCCGCTCGGCCTCGGCGGCGGCCTCGGCGCGCGCCGTCTCGGCGTCCTGGTCGGCCCGGCCGAGCACCTCCTCGGCGGTCTTGGCGGCCTTGGCGAGGTGGACGGTGGCGTCCTTGGCGCCGGCCGCCCGGCCCTCCTCCTCGGCCTGGTTGCGCAGTCGCTGGGCGTCGGCCTCGGCCTGCGCGCGCAGCTCGGCGACGTCCCGCTCGGCCCGGGCGCGCAGTTCGGCGATCGCCGCCTCGGCCTCGGTCTTCAGCTCGGTGGCGACCGACTCGGCGGTCGCCCGCAGCCGCTCGCTCTCCTCGGCGGCGGCGGCCTTGGCGGCGTCGGCCTCGGCCTGCTTGGTGGCGGCTTCGGTGCGGACGGCCTCGGCCTCGGCGCGGATCTCCTCGGCTTCCTTGGTGGCCTGGGCGACCATCCGGGCCACCTCGGCCCGGGCGGTCTGCGAGCGCTGCTCGTTGGCGGCCTCGCCGTCGGCGACCTTGCGCTCGGCGGCGGCCTCGGCGTCGGCCTGGAGCTGCTCGGCGGCCTGCTCGGCCTGGGCGCGCAGTTCGGCGGCCTCGTGGCGGGTGCGCTCCGCCTCGGCGATGGCCTCGGCGCGCAGCCGTTCTATCTCGGCCTTGGCGGCGGCGAGCTGCTGCTCGGCCCGGGCCTGCTCGGCGGCGGCCTGCACCTTGAGCCGGCCGATCTCGGCCTGGGCGGCGGCCAGCTGTCCCTCGGCGGCGGCGTGGGCGGCGGCCAGCTGCTGCTGGGCCTCGCCGCGGGCCGCGTCCACGTCGGCGGCGGCCTGGGCGCCGGCCTGCTGGGCCTGCTCGGAGGCGGCGCGCAGCAGGCGTTCGGCGTCGTTCTGGGCGCGCTGGAGGGCGGCCTCGGCGGCGGCGTGGGCCTCGCCGCGGGCGGCGTCCACGTCGGCGGCGGTCTGGGCGCGGGCCTGGTCGGCGAGGGCGACGGCCTCCGCACGGGCGGCGGCGACCATCCGCTCGGCCTCGGCGCGGGCGTCCTGGAGCAGTCGCTGGGCCTCCTGCTCGGAGCCCGCCCGGGTCTGCTCGGCCCAGCCGTTGACGTGCTGCTCGGCGGAGCGGCGCAGTTCGGCGAGCTCCTCCTCCAGCTGGCGGCGCCGGGCGGCGAGATCGGCCTCCAGCCGGGCGGTGCGCTCGGCGGCCTCGGCCATGATCCGCTGGGTGGCGGCCTGGGAGTCGCGCAGCTGGCGCTCGGCGTCGGCGCGCAGCTGCTGGGCCTGCATCTCGGCGGTGCGGAGCATCTGCTCGGCCTGGCCGGAAACGGCGTCGAAGGCGCGCGGCTGGGCGAGCATGCGACGGGACTCGTGCAGCTTCGCCCGCAGCACCTCCACCTGGTAGGCGAGGTCCTCGGCATGCTCGACTGCCTTGTCCCGCTCCTTCCGAGTCCGACCCATCTCGGCTTCGAACTGGGAGAGGTGATCGTCAACCTCGTAGCGGTCGTTGCCCCGCACTCCGCGGTCCCATCCATCTCCTGGTCGCGTCCTCGACCCGGCCGGGGCCGGGCTCCCGTTCACCGGGGGCCGGTCCGACTGGTCCTTGCATCCGCGGCCGGTGGACGGCTTCCCGTGATGCCGGGAGCTGCCCGCCGCGGTTGTCGGAATCCGGGGCTTCGGAGCGCGGGGTTCCGCGTTCCTCCGTCCGAGTGGACTCCTGGGCGAACTCTTGCCTTGTGGAGAATGGTGACAGATCCGTCTTGCGACTGTTCAGCCGTGCCCGCGTACTGGACTCCCCTTGCGACGGGCCGGCCGCCGGCGGGCGGACGGGCCTGTCTTCGGCCGTGCCCGTCGCCTCCGTCCCCCGGAGCCTTCGCGCACCTGGGCATTGTAGAGGGAGCACACCGCGGGGGAATGGCCGCAGGGGGGTTTTCCGGCTCTCCCCGCCAGGTTACTGACGGGTCATGACCGATGGGCCGTCGGCTGCCGCCGGGGCACCGCCCCCGTCGGGGGCGGGCCGGGGCGATGGCTCGGTGCTCGTGACGGCGCGGTGCCCGCCGTGCTCAGTGCTCGTCGTGGCCCTGCTGCGCGGAGGTGACCAGCTCGGTCAGCACGCCGCCGCAGTCCTTGGGGTGCAGGAAGGTGATCCGCGAACCCATCGAGCCGATCCGCGGCTGGTCGTACAGGACCCGGACGCCCTTGTCCCGGATGGCCTCGGAGTCGCCGTCCACGTCCGCGGTGCCGAAGGCGATGTGGTGCACGCCCTCGCCGTTCTTCTCCAGCCACTTGGCCACCGTGGAGTCGGGCCGGGTGGGCTCCAGCAGCTGGAGGTAGGAGGCGCCGCCGTCGTCGGTGCCGTTGATCCGGAGCATGGCCTCGCGGACGCCCTGCTCCTCGTTGACCTCGGAGTGGAAGACCTCGAAACCGTAGGTGGCGCGGTAGAACTCGACCGTCTTGTCGAGGTCTCGGCAGGCGATGCCGATGTGGTCGATGCGGGTCAGCACGGCGTTCCTCCGGGTGATGGGGGAGAAGAGTGCACCAAGTGCAGCGCATCGCCCGCGGCCCACGCCAGTGCCCCGGGTGCGAGCCTGCTCACACGGCCGGTCGGCCGACTTCCGGTTCACCCGGACCGATTCGGCACGGTGTTGACTGGATGGTGTCAGTGCGCTCGATCACACCGTCACTCCGGTGACGGGCGGGTAACAGGTCAGTACATTGAGCGGCAACCTCACCTGGCCACGACGTGCGAAGGGGCCCGTCCCATGACCAACACCACCTCTGTGATCGTTGCCGGTGCGCGGACCCCGATGGGCCGCCTGCTGGGTTCCCTCAAGGGTTTCTCCGGCGCCGACCTCGGCGGCGTCGCGATCAAGGCCGCCCTGGAGCGGGCCGGGATCACCGGCGACCAGGTCCAGTACGTGATCATGGGCCAGGTGCTCCAGGCCGGTGCCGGCCAGATCCCGGCCCGCCAGGCCGCCGTCAAGGCCGGCATCCCGATGAACGTCCCCGCGCTGACCGTCAACAAGGTCTGCCTCTCCGGCCTGGACGCCATCGCGCTGGCCGACCAGCTCATCCGGGCCGGCGAGTTCGACATCGTGGTGGCCGGCGGCCAGGAGTCGATGACCAACGCCCCGCACCTGCTGCCCAAGTCCCGCGAGGGCTACAAGTACGGCGCGATCGCGATGCTCGACTCGATGGCCCACGACGGCCTGACCGACGCCTACGAGAACATCCCGATGGGCGAGTCCACCGAGAAGCACAACACCCGCCTGGGCATCCCGCGCGAGGCGCAGGACGAGATCGCCGCCGCCTCCCACCAGCGGGCCGCCAAGGCGCAGGCCGACGGCGTCTTCGAGGCCGAGATCGTCCCGGTCGCCATCCCGCAGCGCAAGGGCGAGCCGGTGCTGTTCAGCCAGGACGAGGGCATCCGCGCGGACACCACCGTCGAGGGCCTGGCCAAGCTGCGCCCGGCCTTCACCAAGGACGGCACGATCACCGCCGGCACCTCCTCGCAGATCTCCGACGGCGCCGCCGCCGTGGTCGTGATGAGCAAGGCCAAGGCCGAGGAGCTGGGCCTGAGCTGGATCGCCGAGATCGGCGCGCACGGCAACGTGGCCGGCCCGGACAACTCGCTCCAGTCGCAGCCGTCCAACGCGATCAAGCACGCGCTCTCCAAGGAGGGCCTGGAGGTCGCCGACCTCGACCTGATCGAGATCAACGAGGCGTTCGCGGCCGTCGCCTACCAGTCCATGAAGGACCTGGGCGTCTCCTCGGACATCGTCAACGTCAACGGCGGCGCCATCGCGCTCGGCCACCCGATCGGGATGTCCGGCGCCCGCGTGGTGCTGTCCCTGGCGCTGGAGCTCCAGCGCCGCGGCGGCGGGGTCGGCGCGGCCGCGCTGTGCGGCGGCGGCGGCCAGGGCGACGCGCTGATCGTGCGCGTCCCGAAGGCCTGACCGGCCGGATCTGATCTCCAGGGCTGCGGACCGCGGATGGCGGTCCGCAGCCCCTTTCGGCATCCGCGTCTGCGCTAGGAGCTACTGATGATCGATGTCGCCACGCTGGTCGAGCAGGCCCGGGAGGGCCGGCCGCGGGCGGTCGCCCGGCTGATCACGCTGGTCGAGAACGCCGCGCCGCAGCTGCGGGAGGCGATGGCCGCGCTCGCGCCGTACACCGGGCGGGCGTACACGGTGGGCCTGACCGGCTCGCCCGGGGTCGGCAAGTCCACCTCCACCTCGGCGCTGGTCTCCGCGTACCGGCGGCTCGGCAAGCGGGTCGGGGTGCTGGCCGTCGACCCGTCCTCGCCGTTCTCCGGCGGCGCGCTGCTGGGTGACCGGGTCCGGATGCAGGATCACGCCACCGACCCCGAGGTGTTCATCCGCTCGATGGCCACCCGCGGCCACCTCGGCGGGCTCTCCTGGGCGGCCCCGCAGGCGCTGCGGGTGCTGGACGCGGCCGGCTGCGACGTGATCCTGGTCGAGACCGTCGGGGTGGGCCAGTCCGAGGTGGAGGTCGCCGCCCAGGCCGACACCACCGTCGTGCTGCTGGCCCCCGGGATGGGCGACGGCATCCAGGCGGCCAAGGCCGGGATCCTGGAGATCGGCGACGTCTTCGTGGTCAACAAGGCCGACCGGGACGGCGCCGACGCCACCGCGCGGGAGCTCAACCACATGCTGGGCCTCGGCGAGGCCCGCGAGCCGGGGGACTGGCGCCCGCCGATCGTCAAGACCGTCGCGGCCCGCGGCGAGGGCGTGGACGAGGTGGTCGAGGCGCTGGAGAAGCACCGCGCCTGGCTGGAGGAGCACGGCGAACTGGCCACCCGCCGCCGTCGCCGGGCCGCCCAGGAGATCGAGGCCATCGCCCTCGCCGAACTCCGCGCCCGTATCGGCGACCTCCGGGGCGACCGCCACCTCGCCGCCCTCGCCGACCGCGTCGCCGCCGGCACCCTCGATCCCTACGGCGCCGCCGACGAACTCGTCGCCGGCCTCACCACCACCTGACCCCCGCCACCCCGCACAGGAAGTCGGCCCGCCCGACCCGCGAGCGGACCACCGCCCACCCGTTCCCGGAACCGCGAAGCAACGGCGGCCCCGGCCCGCTCGGGCCGGGGCCGCCGAAGCAGAACCGAGGAGCACTTCCTTCTCCGCCCCCTCCGGAGGGGCAGCAGCCCCAGCCGGGCGCGCCCTTCATGGGTTGCCGTTCCTGCCTCCGCGGGGGAATTCGACCCGGCCGACTTCCCGCGCACAAGGGCCGGAGCGGTGAAGGGTGTTGCGGTCGACCCCGGGGCTACGGCTTGCCGCGGAGGCCGCGGAGGTGCTCGGCGATGGGGGCGAGGGCCTCGTACATGGCGTCCAGCTGGTCCGGGGTGAAGCGGTCGATGAAGTGGGCGCGGACGCTGCGCACGTGGTCGGGGGCGACGCGCTGCATGGTGTCCCAGCCGTGCTCGGTGAGGTGGGCGTAGAGGCCGCGGCGGTCGCCCGGGCACTCCTGGCGGAGGACGAGGCCGGCGTTCTCCATCCGGGTGATCTGGTGGGAGAGGCGGCTCTTCGACTGGAGGGTGGCGGTCGCGAGGTCGGTCATCCGCATCCGGCGGTCGGGGGCCTCGGAGAGGACGACCAGGATCTCGTAGTCGTTGATCGCCAGGTTGTGGGGCTGGAGTTCGCGGCTGAGCTGGTAGTCCAGCAGCTTGGCGACCTCCAGATGGGCGCGCCACATCCGCTGCTCCCTGGCGGACAGCCAGGGAGTCTCCTCCTCGGGCTGCGACGGAGGGGTGTCCGCAGTGTCGAGCGTGTGCGTATCCATGCCTTCTAGCATAGCCGATTTAGTTCAATCTTGTACAACTTACAGGCCGAATCGTCGACCGAGGTCGCCCAGGTTGCCGAGGCCCGGGATGTTCGGGTTCCCGCCGCCCTGCGCGGCCGGCTGGGACGGCACGCCGCCGACCGGTACGCCCGCCTCGGCCTCCACCTGGCCGACCGACCGCTCCGCCAACAGCTTCTCACTCGATTGCAGCAGCACCTGGCCGGCGCCGATGAACTCGAACTGGTGCTCCTCGCCGGAGGCCCCGCCGAAGCCGGTCAGCCGGCGCAGGCCGCCGATCAGCCCGTGCAGGTAGTCGTGGTCGTAGTGGTGGCACGGCGCCGGGCAGTCCGCCCAGCCGACCAGGGCCTGCGGGTCCACCCGGATCGGCGGCTCGACGAAGTGCACCGGGCCGTTGGAGGCGGCGACGAAGCGGCCGGTGCCGATCAGGGTCAGGAAGCCCGGGATGATCGACTGCTTGAGCCGCAGCGTCGGGTCGAAGGCCAGCAGGTTGCCGGAGCGGACGGTCAGGTTGCCGTTGTCCAGGTCGTACGAGTTGAGGTCGAACGCCCGGTCGGCCAGCAGCAGTTTGCCGCGGCCCTCGGCGACCACCCAGTCCGACGCGTGCAGCGGCGAGTTGAAGTGCTGCCCGAGCACCCGGTCGATCGCCCCGGCGCCGACGCCCTTGAAGGTGATGTCGCCGTAGTAGGCGATCATCTTGCCCTTCTGGAGGAAGTAGGCGCCGTTCAGCTCGACCGAGAAGGCGTACGGGTTGACGTTGTCCCCGGCCGGCAGGCTGTGGACGTCCCACACCACCGGTCCGGGGCCGCCGTGGCCGGTCGGCAGCGGGGCCACCGGGCCGCCGAACTGCTCCTGGGCGTACGGCTGTTGCTGGGCGGCGTACTGCGGCGGAGGCGGCGGCTGGTGCGCCGCAGGCGGCGGCGGGTAGCCCCCCGACGGCGGCGGCGGATAGCCCGGCTGCGGAGCGTAGTCCGGCGGGACGGCGAAGCCCGGCTGGGTCGGCTGGTCGTGCGGCGAGCCGTACGGGGGCTGCGGCGGGTAGGACATCAGAGCTTCTCCTCGCTCGCCTGGACGTAGACCGTGCCCTGCCCGGACAGCTCCAGCTGGAACCCCTCGCCCGAGCCGCGCCCGATCATCTCGCGCCAGCCGATCGCGGTGGACAGCTTGTTGCGCACGTCGCCGCGGTGCGCCACGTAGGCCTGCGGGTCGACGTGCACCGACTGGCCGGGGACGATCGGCAGTTCGAAGACGCCGCCGTGCGCCATCACCGCCACCGAGCCCTGGCCCTCCAGCTTGGTGGTGAACAGGCCCTGCCCGGTGACCTGGCCGCGGACCATGCCCATCACCCCGCCCTGCGAGCCCATGAACATGGTGGACTGGCGCAGCGTGCCCTCGAAGGCGAGCAGCCGGTCCGCCTCGACGTACAGGGTGTCGCCGAACAGGTCGATCACGTGGACGTGGTGGCCGCCGTGGCCGAACATCACCCGGCCCTCGCCCTCGACCGTCATCAGCGGGGTGTCCTCGTTGGCCACCCGGCGGCCGATCATCGACATCACGCCGCCCTGCCCGCCGGTGATGTTCGGCGTGAAGCGGACCTCGCCGCTGTACGCGAGCATCGCGCCGCGCTGGCTGAACAGCCGCTGCCCGGGCACCACCTGGGCCTCGACCATCTTGCCGTTGATCTTCGTGAAGCCCATCAGACGTCGCCCCCGATGGTGACCTTCTCGGAGGGCTGGACGTACACCAGGCCCTCGCCGGTGAACTCGATCTGGACGGCCTCGCCGCCGCCCTCGCCGATCACCGTGGTCCAGCCCGCGCCCGACTTCAGGCTGCGGTGCAGGGTGCCGGTGTGCGCCACGTACGCGCCCGGGTCCACCCGCAGCGGCATGCTCTTGTCGACCCGCAGGATGACGGCCGGGCCGTCCGAGGTGAGCGCCGCCCAGCCGTGGCCCTCCACCTTGGTGGTGAACAGGCCGTTGCCCGAGGACATGCCGTTCAGTCCGGTGAAGCTGGTGCCGGTGTGCAGGGTGGACTCGGTGCAGAGCAGATTGTCCGATTCGACGTACAGCGTCTCGCCGTTCAGCCGGACGAGGCTGACCTCGGTGGCCTTGTCGGCGAAGTAGCAGATGCCCTGCCCCTTCACCTCCATGACCGTCATCTTCTCGCCGGTCAGCCGGCGGGTGACCATGCCGCGCAGGCCGTCCCCGCCGCCGGTCAGCTTCTTGAAGGTCATCTGCCCGGTGTAGGCCACCATCGAGCCGTGTCTCGCCTTGACAGCGTCCCCGCCCAACTCGACGGCGAGCACCCGGGATCCCTGGAGTCTGAACTGTGCCACGGCCGCAATCTAACCGTTGCGGCCGTGGTCCGGGGAGGGTGCGGGGGACGACTGGTACCGGGCTGCGACAAACGCGCCACTCAGGCCGGGCGCGCGCCGCCACTCAAGCGGGCGCGCGCGTTCGGTTCAAGCCCCCGACAACCCTGCTCAGGCCCCCGCGCGCGCTCCCTGCCCGGGGTGCGGAATCGTGCCGGCCGCCTCCTCGACCTCCAGCAGCGAGGCGGAGTGGCGCTCCGCCTCGAAGGCGACCACGCCGCCGCGCAGCCCGAACAGCCGCTTGGAGAGCATGATCCAGAGCACCGCCGCGATGTTCAGCACCAGGGTGCAGATCTTCACCGCGCTGACGTGGTGGCTCAACTCGTAGCCCTCCAGCGGCAGGAAGGCCGCGGTGGCGACCACCGTCAGGTACTCGGCCCAGCGCTTGTTCAGCCACAGGCCGACGGCCTCGACGATCTCGATCACCGCGTAGCCGAGCAGCGCGCCGGCGACGATCAGCAGGGTGCTCTTCTCGAAGTCGAAGGTCTTGCGGATCGTCTCGACGATCGGGGCGTGTTCGAGGTCCCAGTGGAAGTGGTCGGTGACCGGCCGGAAGACGGTGAGGTTCTCGTCGAAGACCCGGTGCACCGCGTCCTGGCTGTTGGAGAACTTCCACACCGCCCAGGCCATCACGATGATCAGCAGCCCGCGCAACACCCGCTCGACGGCCAGGAAGCGCAGGATGAACAGGTCCCGCAGCGCCTTGCCGCGCGGCACCAGCGGCGCCTCGTCGGCCGGGCCGGAGCCGTGCGGGGCGCCCAGGGCGAAGTCGCCGCAGCGCAGGCAGCGCCAGGCGTCGCCGAGGGCGGTGGCGGCGTGCAGCCGGGAGGCCAGCTCGGGCTCCGTCGGCGCGTAGGTGATGTGCCCGCGCTTGGCGCAGGTCCTGCGGTCCCAGTCCCGCTTGAACATGTGGTGTCGACCCCCGTGGTGTGCTGCTCCCGGCGCCCGGATGGTGGGCGCGAGGGCAGCAGGATAGGCGTTCCGGGCGGCGGGCGGTCGCACTCGGTGGCGTTCCGACACACAGCTGTGACAGGGCCTTGGGGGTGCTGTGAGATCGGGCACGGTGGCCACCCCGGCCGGGGGGCCGTACGCCCGCTCGGCGATAATGGCCGGAATGCTTGTGAGTCGCTTCACAAGCATGCGCGAGTCACAAGCGTGCACGAGCGTTCACAAGCCCGCCGACCCCGTATTGAGGTATCCATCGTGAACAGCAGCGCCGTCCACCGCCTGCGCCTGGTCTCCGGCCCCGAAGGGGTCTCCTTCATCCTGCTGCTGATCTGCTCGGTGCTGAAGCGGACCACCTCGTTCGACGCCGTCCCGGTGATGGGCATGGTCCACGGGGTCCTGTTCATCCTGTACGTGGTCTTCTGGATCCAGGCCTGGCAGGCGCAGAAGTGGGACGCCAAGCGCGGCGTCCTGCTGTTCGTGCTCGCGGTGCTGCCCACCGGCGGTTTCTTCGCCGAGCGGCTGCTCAAGAAGGAGGAGCAGGGCGAGCTGAAGCCCGCCGCCGCCTGATCCCGGGCGCACCGTCCGATCCCGGGCGCTTTCTCCTCGCGGACGGCCGACAGGCTGCCGCGGCCTCCTCTCCCAAAGGGCCGCGGCAGCCTGTCGCCGTTTCCTACCGGGTTGGCTCGGAGGGGCTCAGCTGACGTTCACCCCGCTCCAGGCCGCGGCGACCGTGTTGTACTCGGTGCTGCTCGCGCCGTACAGGTCACGGGCCGCGTTCAGGGTCGCGGTGCGGGCGGCCTTGTAATTGGTGGTGGAGGTCATGTAGACGGTCAGCGCGCGGTACCAGATGGCCGCGGCCTTGGTCCGGCCGATGCCGGTGACCGTCGAGCCGTTGGAGGTCGGGCTGTTGTAGCTGACGCCGTTGATGACCTTGGCGCCGCTGCCCTCGGCCAGCAGGTAGAAGAAGTGGTTGGCGACGCCGGACGAGTAGTGGACGTCCTTGTTGCCGACGGTGGAGGACCAGTAGTCGGCCGAGGCGCCGTCCTTGGACGGCTTGTCCATGTAGCGCAGCGGGGTGCCGTTGCCGTTGATGTTGATCAGCTCGCCGATCAGGTAGTCCCCGGGGTCGGCGGCGAGGTTGGCCGACCACTCGACCATGGTGCCGAAGATGTCCGAGGTGGCCTCGTTGAGGCCGCCGGACTCGCCGGAGTAGATCAGGCCGGCGGTGGCCGAGGTGACGCCGTGGCTCATCTCGTGGCCGGAGACGTCGAGGGCGGTCAGCGGGTGGGTGTTGCCGGAGCCGTCGCCGTACGTCATGCAGAAGCAGGAGTCGTCCCAGAACGCGTTCACGTAGTTGGTGCTGTAGTGCACCCGGCTCGCGGCGCCGACGCCGTTGTTCTTGATGCCGTTGCGGCCGAAGGTGTTCTTGTAGTAGTCCCAGGTGGCCGCCGCGCCGAACTGGGCGTCCACGGCGGCGGACTCGCGGTTGGAGGCCAGCCCGTTGCCGAAGCTGTTGGTGGTGTTGGCGAACAGCGTCCCGCTGCCCGAGGTGCCGCCCTTGAGGTCGGAGGTGGACTGGTTGCCCCGGGAGGCGTCCTTGAGCTGGTAGCTGGTGCCGCTCTGGGTGGTGGTCAGCGTGACGCTGCCGACGAAGACGCCCTTGCCGGAGCCGGTGGCGGTCTGCACCTTCTCGTCGGTGGAGAGCACCTGGCCGGTGGCGGCGTCGGTGACGACCTCCTGGCGGCTCGGGGTGCCGTCCGCCCGCTGGCCCTCGACCACCGTGCGGTGGGCGAGCCGCGGGGTGCCGTCGGCGGCCCAGACGACCAGCTCGGGGGCGCCGGTGCGGTCGATCCGGCTGAGCGCCGCCTCGTCCGCGTCGGCGGCGACGCCGACCGTGGCCCGCAGCGCGGCGGTGGCCTTCTCGGCGGCCTGGGGCGCGGCGAGGGCCGGGGTCAGGCTGGGCACCGACAGTTGCCCGGCGAAGGCCCGGTCGACCGACTTCACCGAGCCGTCGGCCTTCTGGTGGACGACCAGGTCGCCGCCGATCACCGGCAGGCCCGCGTAGGTCCGGTCGTAGCGCAGGTGGCGGGTGCCGTCCTGGTCCACCACCACGTCCTTGGGCACCAGCTTCTCCTGGCCGCCGAGGGCGAGGGCCTGGGCGACCGGGGCGCTCTGCCCGGAGGCCAGCGCGAGCAGCGCGGACTGCTGCTGCGCGGCCGAGGGGGTGGCGGCCTGGGCGGGGGCGGCGGCGATCTGGACGACGCCGGCCAGCAGGGCGGTGGCGGAGAGTACGGCTCCGACAGTCAGCTTTCGCTTCACGTACGGGGTTCCTTCCACGAGACCCGCGGGTGCGTGCGGGTGCGCCGCGTACCGGGGCGCCGGGGTTGGCGCCTTGGGGGCGGTAGGGCGCGGACGTGCCGTCCCGTGCGGTTCCTGACCCTCCGCCGGATTCGGGTGGGGCGGCGAAGAGTTGGACGGGACTTGGTCAGAAGCATGACAACCGTTTGCACTGATGGACAGGCTGCCTACGCGATTGGCCAGGAACCGCCAAATCCCGGTACGGATGGTTCGGTTGCCGCCCGTTGCCCGGTTTCTCCGGTTCGCCCCCCTCGGCAGTCCCCTGGCGGGACCCCGCCAACCGGACGGGTTTGACGGCCGCGAGGGAACGGAAACGCCCGGGCCCCTCCCGCCGGAGGGTCCCGGGCGTCCGATGCGCCTGTGGGATACGTCAGTTGACGTTGACGCCGCTCCAGGTCGCGGCGACCGCGTTGTACTCGGCGCTGCTCGCGCCGTACAGGTCGGCCGCGGCCTTCAGGGTGCCGGTGCGCGCCCCCGCGTAGTTGGTGGTGGAGGTGAAGTAGGTGGTCAGCGCGCGGTACCAGATCTGCGCGGCCTTGTCCCGGCCGATGCCGGCCAGGGTGGAGCCGTTGGAAGTCGGGCTGTTGTAGCTGACCCCGTTGATGGTCTTCGCGCCGCTGCCCTCGGCCAGCAGGTAGAAGAAGTGGTTGGCGACGCCCGAGGAGTAGTGGACGTCCTTGGTGCCGACGGTGGAGGACCAGTAGTCGGCCGAGGCGCCGTCCTTGGACGGCTTGTCCATGTAGCGCAGCGGCGTGCCGTCGCCGTTGATGTTGATCAGCTCGCCGATCAGGTAGTCCGGCTTGTCGGAGGGCAGGTTGGCGTAGAACTCGACCATGGTGCCGAAGATGTCCGAGGTCGCCTCGTTGAGGCCGCCGGACTCACCCGAGTAGTTCAGGTTGGCGGTGGCCGAGGTGACGCCGTGGCTCATCTCGTGGCCGGCCACGTCGAGTTCGGTGAGCGGGTGGGTGTTGCTGGCGCCGTCGCCGTACGTCATGCAGAAGCAGGTGTCGTCCCAGAACGCGTTGACGTAGTTGGAGCCGTAGTGGACGCGGCTGGCGGCGCCGACACCGTTGTTCTTGATGCCGTTGCGGCCGAAGGTGTTCTTGTAGAAGTCCCAGGTGACGGCCGCGCCGAACTGGGCGTCCACCGCGGCGGACTCCGCGTTGGAGGACAGCCCGTTGCCGAAGCTGTTGGTGGTGTTGGCGACCAGGGTGCCGGAGCCGGAGGTCTTGTTCTTCAGCGTGTAGGTCGCCTGCCCGCCGCGGGTGGTGTCCTTCAGCTGGTAGCTGGTGCCGCTCTGGGTGGTGGTCAGCGGGACAGAGCCGACGAAGACGCCCTTGCCGGAGCCGGCGGCGGTCTGCACCTGCTCGTGGGTGGAGAGCACTTGGCCGCTGGCCGCGTCGGTGACCAGCAGCTGGCGGCTCGGGGTGCCGTCGGCGCGCTCGCCCTCGACCGTGGTGCGGTACGCCAGGCGCGGGTTGCCGTCGGCGGCCCAGACGACCAGCTCGGCCTTGCCGGTCTGGTGGACGGCGGTCAGCGGGGCCTCGTCCTTGTCGGCGGTGATGCCCACGGTGGACTGCACGGCGCCGGTCGCCTGGGCGGCGGCCTGGTCGGCGGCGATCTTCGGGGTGAGGCTCGGCAGGGCGAGGGAGGCGCCGGTGGCCTTGTCCACGGAGGTGGTCGCGCCGTCGGCCTTCTGGTGCACCACCAGGTCGCCGCCGAGGACCGGGAGGCCGGCCAGGGTGCGCTCGTAGCGCAGGTGGCGGGTGCCGTCGGCGTCCACGATGGCGTCCTTGGCCACCAGCTGCTCCTGGCCGCCCAGGGCCAGGGCGTGCGCCACCTTGCCGGCCTGGCCCTGCGCCAGGGCGATCGGGTCGCTCTGCTGCGGGGCCCCGGAGTGCGGGGCCGCCATGGCCGCGGTGCCTTGGACGACGCCGGTGAGCAGGGCGGTGGCGGAGAGTACGGCGACTGCGGCGAGCTTTCGCTTCACGAACGAGTCCTTCCGGGAAACCGCGGTGGGCGCGGTCGCGCCGCGTTCCGGGGGCCGGGCCGGCACCTGAGGGGCGGAACGGGCGCTGACGTGCAGACCCCGCGCGGTCGGAAGAGCGGCTTCGCCACCGGTGGGTGGGGGTGGTGGCTACCGAACGGGGTTGATCGAAAGCATGACAATCGAGCAAATCAAATGACAGGTCTTACTCATGAGTTGGCCAAGTCCCGCCACGGCGAAGGATTGTGAACGAGCGAACAAAAGGGATGAATCGCCCTGCCTCGCAACGGGTTACCGTCCGAACCGAAGCCTGCTGGTGCGGCAGCGGGCCGATCAGGGGCCAACCCCGGTGCGCCGGGCGGGCGTTGCCGCGCGTTCACATCGGCGCAATGTCCCGGTATCGACCTGGCCGCCCGATTGGCGGGATCCCGCCACGTGTTGCGCTTGTCCACCATTGGGACGGCTGGTAACACCCGCCCCGCCCGCCGGTACGGTAAGGAGGTGGCCAAGCCCCTCGCTCTCGACTTCGATCCGATCGCCCGTGCCGACGAGTTGTGGACCCGCCGCTGGGGCGGAGTCCCCTCGATGGCGGCGATCACCTCGATCATGCGCGCCCACCAGATCCTGCTGTCCCGGGTGGACGCGGTGCTCAAGCCGTACGGGCTGACCTTCGCCCGCTACGAGGCACTGGTGCTGCTCACCTTCAGCCGGACCGGCGAGCTCTCGCTCTCCAAGGTCGGCGAGCGCCTCATGGTCCACCCGACCAGCGTCACCAACACCGTCGACCGGCTGGAGCGGGCCGGCCTGGTCGCCCGCCGACCCAACCCGCTGGACGGCCGCGGCGTGCTGGCCGCGATCACCGTGCGCGGCCGCGAGGTGGTCGAGGAGGCCACCCGGGAGCTGATGGCGATGGAGTTCGGGCTGGAGGAGTACGACACCGAGCAGTGTCGCCAGGTGTTCGAGCTGCTCCGCCCGCTGCGGGTCGCGGCCGGCGACTTCGCCGAGCCGGCGCAGGAGCCGGGGAGCAGTTCGGCGGACGGGCCGACGGAGGGGGCTGCGAAGAAGCGGCCGTGAAGGCGGCTACCCTCGTGTGAGCGGTGCCCGGATCCGGGCGTACCGGCCGATACTGCCGAGCGAGGCGAGGAAGATCATGAAGGCGACCCCCCTGCTGGGCTGGTACCGGGCCCTGGCCATTGCGACCGGTGTGGCACTGCTGGTGTTCTGCGGCTTCCTGGTCGCGAAGTACGGCTTCGACGCCGCCAAGGACGTCACGATGTACGTCGCGATGCTGCACGGCTACCTCTACATCGGGTACTTCGTGGTGACCTTCCTGCTCGGGCAGAAGCTGAAGTGGCCGATGGGCCGCCTCCTGCTCACCCTGGCGGCGGGCTGCATCCCCTTCCTCTCCTTCGTCTTCGAGCGCAAGGTGGCCGCCGAGGCCGCCGCGAAGCTCCCGGCGGGCGCCGGTGCCCGCCAGCCGGCCGGGGTCTGAGCCCGACCGCCCGCGCCTTCGAGAGCGCCCCTCCCCTGATCGCGGGGGAGGGGCGCTCTCGGCGTTCCACGGCGTTCCACGGCGTTCCGCGGTGTTTGCCGAGGCCGGAGCGCCGACTCGCGGCCGTCATCCATCGACAAGTAGTAGGACGTCCGAGTAAATTACTAGGACGTCCTACTAGCTGTGCCGCCCGTCGCCGTGGCGGCCGTACGGAGCGGAGTTCGGGGTCATGGACGCCGAGGAGATCGAGCGCGGACGGCAGCGCTGGCAGCAGCGGTACGACAAGGCCCGCAAGCGTGACGCGGACTTCAGCACCCTCTCCGGCGACGAGGTCGAGCCGGTCTACGGCCCGCCCGCCGGGCAGGCCGTGGAGGGCTTCGAGCGGATCGGCTGGCCGGGCGAGTACCCGTACACCCGCGGTCTGCACCCGACCGGCTACCGGGGCCGCACCTGGACCATCCGCCAGTTCGCCGGCTTCGGCAACGCCCGGCAGACCAACGAGCGCTACCGGATGATCCTGGACGCGGGCGGTGGCGGCCTCTCGGTGGCCTTCGACATGCCCACCCTGATGGGCTACGACTCGGATGACGCCAAGTCGCTCGGCGAGGTCGGCCACTGCGGCGTGGCCATCGACTCGGCCGCCGACATGGAGGTGCTGTTCGACGGCATCCCGCTCGGCGAGGTCACCACCTCGATGACGATCAGCGGCCCGGCCGTGCCGATCTTCTGCATGTACCTGGTCGCCGCCGAGCGCCAGGGGGTGGACCCGTCGGTGCTCAACGGCACCCTCCAGACGGACATCTTCAAGGAGTACATCGCGCAGAAGGAGTGGCTCTTCGCCCCCGAGCCGCACCTGCGCCTGATCGGCGACCTGATGGCCTACTGCGCCGAGGGCATCCCCGCGTACAAGCCGCTGTCCGTCTCCGGCTACCACATCCGCGAGGCCGGGGCGACGGCCGCGCAGGAGCTGGCGTACACCCTCGCCGACGGCTTCGGCTACGTCGAGCTGGGCCTGTCCCGTGGCCTGGACGTGGACGTCTTCGCGCCCGGCCTGTCCTTCTTCTTCGACGCCCACGTGGACTTCTTCGAGGAGATCGCCAAGTTCCGCGCCGCGCGCCGGATCTGGGCCCGCTGGATGCGCGAGCGCTTCGGCGCCCAGACCGACAAGGCGCAGTGGCTGCGCTTCCACACCCAGACCGCCGGTGTCTCGCTCACCGCGCAGCAGCCGTACAACAACGTGGTGCGCACCGCCGTCGAGGCGCTGGCCGCGGTGCTCGGCGGCACCAACTCGCTGCACACCAACGCCCTGGACGAGACCCTGGCGCTGCCCTCCGAGCAGGCCGCCGAGATCGCCCTGCGCACTCAGCAGGTGCTGATGGAGGAGACCGGTGTCGCCAACGTGGCGGACCCGCTGGGCGGTTCCTGGTACGTCGAGGCGCTGACCGACCGGATCGAGCAGCAGGCCGAGGCGATCTTCCAGCGCATCCTGGACAAGGGCCGCGAGGACCACGAGATCGGCCCGATCACCTCCGGCATCCTGCGCGGCATCGAGGAGGGCTGGTTCACCGGGGAGATCGCCGAGGCGGCCTTCCAGTACCAGCAGTCGGTGGAGAAGGGCGACAAGCGCGTGGTCGGCGTCAACTGCCACCCGCGCAGCGTCACCCCGGAGCTGGAGATCCTGCGGGTCAGCCACGAGGTCGAGCGCGAGCAGGTCAGGGTGCTGCGCGAGCGCAAGGCGGCCCGGGACGACGCGGCCGTCCGGGCCGGGCTGGACGCCATGCTGGCGGCGGCGCGCTCGGGCGAGTCGATGATCCCGCCGATGCTGGACGCGGTGCGCGCCGAGGCGACGCTGGGCGAGATCTGCAACGCGCTGCGCCAGGAGTGGGGGACGTACCAGGAGAACGCGATGTTCTGACCGGCCACGGCCGCAGCCGCCCGTACGGAAGTCCCGTACGGGCGGCTGTGCCGTGTCCGGCGCCGGTCAGCAGCCGATGAGCGGCCCGAGCAGCAGGTCGGTGAAGCGGCGGGTCCACTCCGGGGTGATCGGCTCGCCGCTGACCAGGACGCGGTGCTCGACGGTGCCCGCGATGGTGTCGAAGATGATGTCGACCTCCGCGCGGGCGGCCGCGTCGTCGGTGTCCGGGCCGAGCTCGCCGCGTGCCTGGGCGGCCGCCCGGCCCTGGCGGACCAGCCGCTTCTGCGGGTCCACGATGGCCTCCCGGATCCGGTACCGCAGCTGCCGGTCGCGGGTGCCCTCGGCGAACAGCGCGAGCAGCGCCGCCTGGGTCTCCGGGCGGTCCAGCAGGGCGGCGAACTGGGCCACCACGGCCTCGATGTCGGCCCGCAGGCTGCCCAGGTCGGGCATGACCAGATCGTCGAAGAGGCTGGCGACGGCGTCCACCACGAGCTCGTTCTTGGACGGCCAGCGGCGGTAGAGGGTGGTCTTGGCGACTTTGGCGCGGCTCGCCACGTGGCCCATGGTCAGTCCGCCCCAGCCGAGTTCGGCCAGGGTCTCGCGGGTGGCGTCGAGGATCGCGCGGTCGGCGGCGGCGCTGCGCGGGCGGCCCTTGGCCCGGGCGGCGCCCGCGGGCTCCGGGGCCGGTCCGGCCTGCTCCGCGGTCGTCCGGGCCGGGCTCTCCGGGCTTTCCGGGGTCGCTGGGGGCTGGGCGGCCGGCACCGGGCCTCCTTGCGCTCTACTGGTAAGTAACTTGGGTGGGGCTGGTAACGGTAGCGACTGTTCGCCCGTTCGGGCAGTCGGGCGGCCCGGGAAAGTGGGACAGGTCACGTCCTCGAACCGCCGGTGGGGCTTGCGGCCGGGGCACCGGCTCCAGTTACGCTACGACTCGTAGCGAAAGCAGTGACAACCAGGCGCCGCGTCCCGTGGGACGGGAGCGGCGCGGGCGCGGGTGGGGATCCGCGCCGAACGGTCCAGGCTACCGGGGGAAGGGCGCCGCGCCCGGCAACCCGCACCGCGCGGCCCGCGCGGGGCGACTTTCCCGAGGTTGGTGCCCGCGAGCAGCGCGGACGGGGGAGGATGGTGCCATGCAGCCACGGAATTCGCGTCTCAACAGTGCCGCCCTGCGCGGTGCGGTCGACCTCGCCGCAGTGAAGGCGGCCGGCGAAGCCGCCCAGAAGGCCGAGCAGGCCCGGGCCGAGCGGGCCCGCCAGGCGGCCGCCGCCGACTCGGACGGCTCCGCCGTCGCCGGCTCCGGCTACCAGCTCGTCATCGACGTCACCGAGGACACCTTCGAGACCGAGGTCGTCCAGCGTTCCACCGAGGTGCCGGTCGTCATCGACTTCTGGGCCGAGTGGTGCGGGCCCTGCAAGCAGCTCAGCCCGGTTCTGGAGGGCCTGGTCGAGGAGTACGCCGGCCGCTTCGTGCTCGCCAAGATCGACGTGGACGCCAACCCGCTGCTCTCCCAGCAGTTCGGCATCCAGGGCATCCCGGCCGTGATGGCCGTGGTGGCCGGCCAGCTGGTGCCGCTGTTCCAGGGCGCCGAGAGCGCCGCCAACATCCGCAAGATCCTGGACCAGCTGATCCTGGTCGCCGAGCAGCGCTTCGGCGTGGCCGGCGTGGCCGGCGGCGGGGCGGGCGTCCCGGGCGAGGCCGAGGCCGCCGTCCCGCAGCGCCCGGAGGACCCGGCGCTGTCCGCCGCCCACGACGCGCTGGACGCCGGCGATCTGGGCGGCGCCATCCAGGCGTACAAGAACGTGCTCGCCGAGCAGCCGGGCAACACCGAGGCCAAGCTGGGCCTGGCTCAGGCCGAGCTGCTGAAGCGGGTCGAGGGTCTGGACCTCCAGGCCGTCCGGGCGGCTGCCGCGGCCGCTCCGAAGGACGTCGAGATCCAGCTCCAGGCGGCCGACCTGGACTTGGTCGGCGGTCACGTCGAGGACGCCTTCGGGCGGCTGGTGGACACCGTCGGTCGGACGGCCGGCGAGGACCGGGACGCCGCCCGGCTGCGCCTGCTGGAGCTGTTCGAGGTGATCGGCGCGGAGGACCCGCGGGTCGTCGTGGCCCGTGCGGCGCTGGCGCGCGTGCTGTTCTGAGGCCGAGTCAGATCAACTGCCTGTCACGGCGGATGACCTGCGGTGTCGCCAGGTGATTTGGCGACAATCCGACTAACAGCCCTTAGGTTTACCAAATCTTGATTTCACCCGTGGGTGGTCACATCACGTGACCACCCACGGGTGTTTCACCAGTGTTTCCGGCGAATTTCACCGTCGCGCCTCCGTCGGATCGTCACGCACCGTGCAACTCGGGCCGATTTCATGATCGATTCCATCTGGCGTTGGATTACCCGTCAGTAAGGCACCCCTTGTGCTTCGCCCGGGATTCAAGCACGATCGGCCACGCCCGGTCCCAGACTCCGACACCCGCCGACCCAGGTGGGCCCAGTGGAGCGCGGGATCCCCACCGGGCGATCCGTCGGCCCCGGCCGACGGGAGGGAGGGCAGGGGGGTATCCGCGGTCCCACGGCGGTTCCTGTCCTTCGACCGGCCGCGCGGCCCTGCGCGGTCGCTGGTTGTCGCTCGGGGGTGATCGCCGATGTCGTCGGTCCTGCCCGCCGCCCCACAAGGTCGGTCGGTGCTTGGCCGGGAGGGCCGCTGTCCGCGGACCGCTCCCGCGTCCGACGACGCCCAAGGCGCTCTCCGCTACCGAGGACGTAGCTCTCTCCCATCCCAGGCCCCCACCGGTACGGAACGCACCGCCGGGGAGCCGGAGATGTACGTCCTAGAAGGAGGACTCGCATGTCCAAGGCCTATGGCAAGACCCGCTGGAAGCGCTTCGCCCTGGTGATGGTGCCGAGCGTCGCGGCCACCGCGATGGTCGGCGTCTCGATCGCCAACAGCGCGCTCGCCGCCTCGTTCAGCATTTCCGGCCAGTCGTTCAAGGTGAAGGCCTCGCACATCGAGGGCACCCACTTCGCCCAGTTCGGCACCGTCGACCTCGAAGCCGACGGCACGCCGCACCCGGTCGCCGTCTCGGCGTTCGACTCGGCCGACATCACCAACATGTGCCAGTCCGTGGTGACCGACCTGAGCAAGATCGGCATGGGCAAGATCACCCTCCAGCTGAAGGCCGGTGGCAACGGCACCCCGGCGCACGCCGACAACCTGCTGATCGACATGGAGGAACTGAAGGCCGACGCGACCTTCAAGTCCATCAACATCGGCCAGGACGCCTCCACCCTCGCCGGCACGGCCACCCAGGGCTGGACTCCGCACCCGGGTGTCGCCGCCGCCAGCGGCAACAAGGGCCTGCCCACCGGCGCCACCGGCTTCGCCCAGGCCGCCCAGTCGGCCTCGCTGGACGGAGTCGAGCAGACCGCCCGCGCCACCTCGGCCGGAACGTTCAAGCTCAACGGCCTGAGCCTGTCGCTCAAGAAGGGCGACGGCCCGAACAACGAGTGCTTCTGAGCCCCGCCTGACGGGGTGCCGGCGGGCACGCCCGACGGACGGGTCCCTCGCGGGGCGGGGGCGGCGGATTCCGCCGCCCCCGGCCTCGCGCCAGTCGTTTTCCCCTCGTAGCGATGCCGAGGAGCTGCACCATGACCAGCGCAACGGTCGAAACCCGGACCGGCCGCCAGAATCCGCTCGGGGCCTTCTGGCGGGGCTTCCGCACGTTCCGTCGCACCAGGCCCTTCTGGGGCGGCCTGCTGGCCATGATCGCCGGCGTCCCGATCCTCTACTTCCCCTACGCGCACCTGACGTTCGGCGGCCTGACCATCGCGATGTCGACCACCGCGGGCGCCGGTTCGCTGCTGATCGGCATGCTGATGATCGCCCTCGGCCTCGCCGGGTGGTTCCAGCAGGCCGTCCGGGTCTTCGCGGGCATCGCGACCATCCTGCTGACGCTGGTCTCGCTGCCGATGTCCAACCTGGCCGGCTTCGGCCTGGCCCTGCTGCCCGGCCTGATCGGCGGCGGGCTGCTGGTCTCCTGGGCGCCGTTGCCGGAGCCGGCGGCCGAGCCGACCGCGGTGGCCGCCGAGTCCACGGCCGAGGCCGCCCCGCAGCCGGTCGGCGCCGTGCACCAGGAGGCGGCGCGGTGACCGGGCCGGCCGAGCAAGCCGACGGTACGACCGTTCCCGCGCAGCGCTCCGGCCGGCACGCGGCCCCGCGCACGCCCGTACGGGTCCGGCTGAGGGGCCGGGCGCTGGCGATGGCGGCGGTGCCCACCGCTCTGCTGATGGCCGCCGCCTACACGCCCCACCCGGCGGTCGCCGAGTCCGCGGCGGGCAAGCCCTGCGGCACGGCCCCGGCCGTGGTGCCGGACGTGGCGCCGCTGGAGACGCCGGTGCCCAAGAGCGAGCTGCCCGAGCCGCCGCCGGGCCCGTCCGGCACGCCGAGCTCGGCCCCGACCGCCCCGGCCCCGACCGGCGCCTCGACCGACCCGGGTTCGGTGCCCGCCCAGGTGCCGACCACCGCGCCCGCCCAGCAGCCCACCTCGCCGGTCAAGCCCTCGGCCACCGGCACGGCGACGGCGACCCGGGCCGGGGTGATCGACGACATCATCGGCGGTCTGGGCGGCCTGTTCGACCCGAAGGCGCCGAGCCAGAGCCCGAGCCAGAGCCCGAGCCCGAGCCCGCACCCGACCGACACGCCGACCACCGCTCCCACGGCAGCCGGCACCCCGGCCGCCGCCACCCCGCAGGCCGCGCCGACCGAGGCCCCGACCGCCACCGAGGAGCCCTCGCCCACCGCCACCCCGAGCGGCGGGCCGAGCACCAAGCCGTCGCCGACGGCCAAGGCGACGCCGTCCGCCGAGGCGACGCCCACCGAGGCGGCCTCCCCGACCGCCACGCCCACCGAGAACCCCAACTGCGACGTGGACGCCCGGGGCCTGAGCGCCGGCGCGGCCGCTCCCGACCACGTCGTCCCGGAGCAGAACTGGACGCTGCTGACCAGCCGGCTCGCCCTGCACGGCGCGGTCTTCCACGGGGTCTACGACGTGAAGACGCCGACCGGCAGCAAGCGCGTCCTGAAGTTCGTGGTCGACAGCGTGGACATCGACAACCTCGACATGTCGACCCTCCAGGGCAACGGCGTGACCTTCCACGTCCAGGGCGCCCCGGGCTCCACCTCGACCATGCGCGAGGGCCCGGTCACCATGTACGTGGAGCGGCTGTCCGGCCACCTCTCCAAGGTGCTCGGCCTGCCGCTGCCGATCGACCTGGGCGAGATCACCCTCACCCCGGACACCCTGCCGCGCTGGCTGTACGACCTGATCGGCTCCATCCCGATCCCGCTGGACCTGGAGCTGACCGGCGTCACCGCCAAGCAGGCCGGCCAGTTCGGCGGCACCCTGCACATCCCGGGGATGCACCTGTTCAACGACAACGCGCCCTACAGCGACAAGTGACGTGCGTGGGGCGGCCCTCCCGACGGAGGGCCGCCCCACGGACGTTCAGGCCTGACGGAGGCTCACTCGCTCCGGGTGCCCAGGTGGTGGACCTGCACCATGTTGGTGGTGCCGGGGATGCCGACCGGGACACCGGCGGTGACGATGACGGTCTCGCCCTCGCCGAGCCGGCCCATCCGCAGCAGCTCCCGGTCGACCTGCGCGACCATCGCGTCGGTGGTGGCCACCTGCTCGGTCACGTACGCCTCGACGCCCCAGCTCAGCGAGAGCTGGTTGCGGGTGGCGGAGTCCGGGGTGAAGGCGATCACCGGGATCGGCGAACGGTAGCGGGAAAGCCGGCGGGCGGTGTCACCGGACTTGGTGAAGGCGACCAGCGCCTTGCCGTCCAGGAAGTCGCCCAGCTCGCACGCCGCACGGGCGACCGAGCCGCCCTGGGTGCGCGGCTTGCGGCCCGGGTTGAGCGGCTGGAGGCCCTGGGAGAGCAACTCCCCCTCGGCCGTCTCGCAGATCCGGGCCATGGTGCGGACGGTCTCGACCGGGTACTTGCCGACGCTCGACTCGGCGGACAGCATGACCGCGTCGGCGCCGTCCAGGATGGCGTTGGCGACGTCCGAGACCTCGGCGCGGGTCGGGCGCGAGGCGTGGATCATCGACTCCATCATCTGGGTGGCGACGATGACCGGCTTGGCGTTGCGGCGGGCCAGGGTGACCAGCTGCTTCTGGACCAGCGGGACCCGCTCCAGCGGGTACTCCACGGCCAGGTCGCCGCGGGCGACCATGATGGCGTCGAAGGCGAGGACGATCTCCTCCATGGCCTCGACGGCCTGCGGCTTCTCGATCTTGGCGATGACCGGCACCCGGATGCCGACCTCGTCCATGACCTCGTGGACGTCCTTGATGTCGTCCGCGTTGCGGACGAAGGACAGGGCGATCATGTCGACGCCCAGGCGCAGCGCGAAGCGCAGGTCGTCCTTGTCCTTCTCGGACAGGGCGGGCACGTTCACGGCCGCGCCGGGCAGGTTGATGCCCTTGTTGTTCGAGAGCACGCCGCCCTCGATGACCACGGTCTTCACCCGCGGGCCGTCGACGCTGACGACCTCCAGGGCGATGACGCCGTCGTTGATCAGGACCGGGTCGCCGGGCTTCACGTCGCCGGGCAGGCCCTTGTAGGTGGTGCCGCAGATGTGCTGGTCACCGGGGACGTCCTCGGTGGTGATGGTGAACTCGTCGCCGTTGTCGACGGTCACCGGGCCGTTGGCGAAGGTCGCCAGACGGATCTTGGGACCCTGGAGGTCGGCCAGGACGCCGATGGCCTTGCCGGTGTCCTCCGAGACCTGGCGGACCTTGCGGTACCGCTCCTCGTGGTCCGCGTGGTTGCCGTGGCTCATGTTCAGTCGGGCGACGTTCATGCCCGCCTCGACGATGGCCTTCAGCTGTTCGTAGGAGTCCGTCGCCGGACCCAGGGTGCAGACAATTTTCGCTCGGCGCATATGGATCAGTCTATCCGTTCGTGTTATAGGCGCATTCGGTACGGACCGGGAGGAATCGCCGACGAAATGTTCCGAGGAGTGAGACGAATTCGTATCAGTCCTCGGACTCCGGACGTTCCCGGTGCACCAGCGCGAAGGCCTGTCGGGCGATCTCCAGCTCCTCGTCGGTGGGCACCACGGCGACCGCCACCCGGGCGAATCCGGGCGAGATGATCCGGGCCGCGCCGGATCGCACCGAGTTCAACTCCGGGTCCACGGCGATGCCCAGCTCCTCCAGTCCCGCGGTGGCCGCCGCGCGCACCGGGGCCGCGTTCTCCCCGACGCCCGCGGTGAACGCGATCGCGTCCACCCGGCCGAGCACCGCGTAGTAGCCGCCGATGTACTTGCGCAACCGGTGGACGTACGAGTCGAACGCGAGCTTCGCGTCCGCGTCCCCCTCGTCCGCCCGACGCATGATCTCGCGCATGTCGTTCTCGCCGCACAGCCCGCGCAGGCCGCTGCGGCGGTTGAGCAGGTCGTCGATCTCGTCCACGGACAGCCCTCCGACCCGGTGCAGGTGGAACACCACGCCGGCGTCGATGTCGCCCGAACGAGTGCCCATGACCAGGCCCTCCAGCGGGGTCAGGCCCATCGAGGTGTCCACGCAGCGGCCGCCGCTGACCGCCGAGGCGGAGGCGCCGTTGCCCAGGTGCAGCACGATCACGTTGACCTCGGCCGGGTCCTTGCCGAGCAGTCGGGCGGTGGCCCGCGAGACGTACTGGTGCGAGGTGCCGTGGAAGCCGTAGCGGCGCACCCGGTGCTCGTCGGCGACGGCCTTGTCGATCGCGTAGCGGGCCGAGTACTCGGGCATCGAGGCGTGGAAGGCGGTGTCGAAGACGGCCACCTGCGGCAGGTCGGGGCGCAGCGCGCGGGCCACCTCGATGCCGGTGATGTTGGCCGGGTTGTGCAGCGGGGCGACCGGGATCAGCCGGCGGATCTCCTTGACCACGTCGTCGGTGATCACGGTCGGCTCGGTGAACCGCAGGCCGCCGTGCACCACCCGGTGGCCGATCGCGGCCAGCTCGGGGGAGTCCAGCCCGAGGCCGTCGGCGGCGAGTTCCTCGGCGACGGCCTTCAGCGCGGAGGCGTGGTCCGGGAACGCCTGGACGCTCTCCCGCGGCTCGCCGCCGCGCGGGGTGTGCACCAGCCGCCCGCCGGCCTCGCCGATCCGCTCGACCAGCCCGGAGGCCAGCCTGGCCCCGTCCAGCATGTCGATCAGCCGGTACTTCACCGACGAGGAGCCGGCGTTCAGAACGAGAACGCGCGTACCTTCACTCACTGGTCGCCCCCTGGTGGTCCTGCGCCTGGATCGCGGTGATCGCGACGGTGTTGACGATGTCCTGCACCAGCGCCCCGCGCGAGAGGTCGTTGACGGGCTTGCGCAGCCCCTGGAGCACCGGCCCGACCGCGACCGCACCCGCCGAGCGCTGGACGGCCTTGTAGGTGTTGTTGCCGGTGTTGAGGTCCGGGAAGATCAGCACGGTGGCCCGTCCGGCCACCGGGGAGCCCGGCAGCTTGGTGGCCGCGACGTGGGCGTCCACCGCCGCGTCGTACTGGATCGGGCCTTCGACCAGGATGTCCGGCCGCAGCTCGCGGACGATCTCGGTGGCCTTGCGGACCTTGTCGACGTCCGCGCCGGAGCCGGAGGTGCCGGTCGAGTACGAGAGCATCGCGACCCTCGGCTCCACCCCGAACTGGGCGGCGGTGGCGGCCGACTGGATCGCGATGTCGGCCAGCTGCTGGGCGTCCGGGTCGGGGTTGACCGCGCAGTCGCCGTACACCAGCACCTTGTCGGCCAGGCACATGAAGAAGACCGAGGAGACGATCGAGGCGTCCGGGGAGGTCTTGATCACCTCGAAGGCGGGCCGGATGGTGGCGGCGGTGGAGTGCACCGCGCCGGAGACCATGCCGTCCGCGATGCCCTCCTGCACCATCAGGGTGCCGAAGTACGAGACGTCGGTGACCACGTCCAGGGCCAGTTCGACGGTCATCCCCTTGTGGGCGCGCAGCTTGGCGTACAGCTCGGCGAACTGGCGGCGCAGCGGGCTGGTGGTCGGGTCGACGATCCGGACCTGGGCGCGGTCTGCGCCGGTCTCGGCCGGCGGCAGCTCGATGCCGTGGGCCGCGGCCTTGCGGCGCACCGCGTCCGGGTCGCCGAGCAGGGTGAGGTCGCAGATGTTGCGGCGCAGCAGGATCTCGGCCGCGCGCAGTACCCGCTCCTCGGTGCCCTCGGGCAGCACGACGTGCCGGCGGGCGCCGCGGGCGCGTTCCAGCAGCTCGTGCTCGAACATCATCGGGGTGACCCGCTCGGACCGGCCGACCTCGATCAGCTTGGTCAACTCGGCGGTGTCGACGTGCAGTTCGAACAGGCCGAGGGCGATCTCGGCCTTCCGGGGGCTGGCCGCGGTGAGCTTGCCCTCGATGTGGGTCAGGTGGGCGGCGGTGGGCCAGCTGCGCTCGGGGACGACCGCGACCGGGGTGCCGGGGGCGAGCCGGTCGGCCAGGGCCATCACATTGGGGCCGGGGTGCAGGCCGAGGGTCAGCAGCACGCCGGCGATCGGCGGGGCGCCGGCGGCGTGCGCGGCCAGCGAGCCGATCACCAGGTCGGCGCGGTCCCCGGGGGCGACCACCAGGGCGCCCTCGGTCAGCGCGTCCAGGAAGGTGGGCAGCATGGCGCCGCCGAAGACGTAGCCGCGCACGTCCCGGGCGAGCCCGGCGGCGTCGCCGAGCAGCACCTCGGCGCCGGTCGCCTCGACCAGCTGGGCGACGGTGGGCGCGGCCAGCGCCGGCTCCTCCGGGATGACGTAGGCGGGGATCGGCAGCTTCTCGGTGAGGGTGCGCTGGACGGGCTGTTTGACGCCCGGGGCGACCCGGTTGGCGATCATCGCCAGGGTCTCGCAGCCGAGGTCGGTGTACGCCCGGTGGGCGTTGCGGACCTCGGCGATCACCGTCTCGGCGTCCTCGCCGTGCCCGCCGACCACCGGCAGCACGGCGGCGCCGAACTCGTTGGCCAGCCGGGCGTTGAAGGCCAGCTCGTCCGGGATGCCGGTGTCGGCGAAGTCGGTGCCGAGCACCAGGACGGCCTGGCAGCGCCGCTCCAGCGCGTGGAAGCGGTCGACCAGGGTGGAGACCAGCTCGTCCTGGCCCCGGGCGGCCTGGAGCGCGGCGGCGTCCTCGTAGGTGAGGCCGTACAGTTCACTGCTCGGCAGGTCGATCCGGTAGCGGCCGCGCAGCAGCTCGACCACGTGGTCGGTGCCGGGCCGGCCGGGTGCGGCGGCGTGGACCAGCGGGCGGAACACCCCGACCCGGTCGACCTGGCGGGTGAGCAGTTCCATGACCCCGAGCTCGACCGCCTGACGGCCGTCCCCCCGCTCGATGCCGGTCACGTACACGCTGCGCGCCACGTGGGTGTCTCCGTCCCGTCGTCTCGGAAGGTGGTCATATCGACCATACATTCGGACGTGGAACGGGTGCCGACGAGCAGAGGGGTGGACTTCCGGCAAGGGACGGAAGGCCCGGGCCGTCAGCGGCCGCCGTTGACGGATTCGGACCCGGCCAGGTCCAGTTCCGTGCCGGCCAGGTGGATTTCGGACAGGCGCCGGTCCAGTAGCCAGCCGTGCGGGCGGACGAGGGCGCCGTCGCGGCCGGGGCTCCAGCCGTCGGCGGTGAGGGCGGCGCGCATCCGGGCCTCCACCTCGGCGGCGGGCGGGTCGCCGGCGCCGCCGATGGTGAGGGTGCGGGCGCAGAAGTTGGACCCGCAGTAGCCCTGATCGACGCGGGTGACGGTCAGGCCGGGCGGGGGTGCGACCTCTGCGGTGTTCGGGAAGAAGGCGCTGAGGGAGAAGAGCCGGTAGCCGAAGGCGATGGCCGCGGCGGCCAGGAGCTGGACGGCGAAGGCGGCGATCGAGCCGCCGACCGGATGGTGGAACTCCTTCGCCGGTCGGGGGCCGCGCAGCCGCCGTTCGGCGAGCCCGCCCACGAGGACGACCAGGCCGGCGGCGAGCGGGTAGCCGGTCTCGACCTCGGCGGCGGCCCGGGTGAACCACCAGTCCTTCTCCAGGCCGAACAGCGCGACGGCCAGGCCGACGAGGACGGCGAGGACGGCGGCCCCGACCACCCGGGTGCGGGCCAGGAAGGCCCAGCAGACCACGGGCAGTGAAAGGTAGAGCAGTCCCAGGACCGTGAACACGAGCAAGCCCCCCACCTGCCGGCGATCATCATCAGGCGGGGAGCCTACGTCGTCCGGGCGGCCCGGAGCCAGGGTTCAGACGGGCCGCAGCCACACGGTGGCGAGCGGGGGCAGTACCAGTTCGGCCGAGCGGGGCTGGCCGTCCCACTCCACCGGCTCGGCCTTGACCGGGTGGGAGTTGCCGATGCCGCTGCCGCCGTACTCCTCGGCATCGGTGTTCAGCACCTCCTCCCACAGCTGCTCGCGGCCCGCCAGCCGGGGCAGGCCGACCCGGTGGCCGTGCCGGACGACCGGCGAGAAGTTGCAGACCGCGACCAGCGGCGAGCCGTCGGCCGCGTACCGGACGAAGGAGAGCAGGTTGTCCTCGGCGGCGCCGCCGTCGAGCCAGCGGAAGCCGTCGGGGACGGTGTCCAGCTCCCACAGCGCCGGGGTGTCGAGGTAGCGCCGGTTGAGGTCGCGGACCAGCCGGCGCACCCCGAGGTGCTCCTCGTGGGCCGGCCACTGCTCGTCGAGCACCCACCACTGCGGGCCCTGTTCGTGGTCCCACTCCGAGCCCTGGGCGAACTCCTGTCCCATGAAGAGCAGTTGCTTGCCCGGGTGGGACCACATGAAGCCCAGGTAGGCGCGGTGGTTGGCGCGCTGCTGCCACCAGTCGCCGGGCATCTTGGAGACCAGGGCCTGCTTGCCGTGGACGACCTCGTCGTGCGAGATCGGCAGGACGTAGTTCTCCGAGTAGGCGTACACCATCGAGAAGGTGATCTCGTTGTGGTGGTACTTGCGGTGCACCGGCTCCTTGGACATGTAGACCAGCGAGTCGTGCATCCAGCCCATGTTCCACTTCAGCCCGAAGCCGAGCCCGCCGGCGTCGGTGGGGCGGGTGACCCCGTCCCAGGCGGTGGACTCCTCGGCGATGGTCACCACGCCGGGGCAGCGCCGGTAGACGGTGGCGTTCATCTCCTGGAGGAAGGAGGCCGCGTCCAGGTTCTCCCGGCCGCCGTGCTCGTTGGGGGTCCAGGCGCCGCCCTCGCGGGAGTAGTCGAGGTAGAGCATCGAGGCGACGGCGTCCACCCGCAGGCCGTCGACGTGGAACTCCTCGCACCAGTACGCCGCGTTGGCGACCAGGAAGTTGCGCACCTCCTTGCGGCCGTAGTCGAACTCCAGCGTCCCCCAGTCCGGGTGCTCGGCGCGCAGTGGGTCGGCCGGCTCGTAGAGCGGCTCGCCGTCGAAGCGGGCGAGCGCGAAGCCGTCCTTGGGGAAGTGCGCGGGCACCCAGTCGACGATCACGCCGATGCCGTGCCGGTGCAGGGTGTCCACCAGGTACCGGAAGTCGTCCGGGTCGCCGAGCCGGGCGGTGGGGGCGTAGTAGCCGGACACCTGGTAGCCCCAGGAGCCGCCGAAGGGGTGCTCCATCACCGGCATGAACTCCACGTGGGTGAAGTTCAACTCCTTGAGGTAGCGCGGGAGTTCCTCGGCGATGGCGCGGTAGCCGGTGAGCTCGGGGCGCCAGGACGGCAGGTGCAGCTCGTACACCGACATCGGCGCCCGGTGGTGCGCGGCGCGGGCCCGGCGGGCCATCCACGCGCCGTCACCCCACGCGTACGCGGAGCTGGCGACGACGGAGGCGGTGCCGGGCGGGCACTGGGCGGCGCGGGCCAGCGGGTCGGCCTTGTCCAGCACCCAGCCCTGCCGGGTGTGCACCTCGTACTTGTAGGTGGTGCCTTCGGCGAGGCCGGGGACGAACAGCTCCCAGATCCCGGAGGAGCCGAGCGAGCGCATCGGGTGCCCGGTGCCGTCCCAGTGGTTGAAGTCGCCGATCAGTCGCACCCCCACCGCGTTCGGCGCCCAGACCGCGAAGGCGGTGCCGGCCACCCCGTCGACGGTGCGCACGTGCGAGCCGAGCGCCCGCCACAGCTGCTCGTGCCGGCCCTCGGAGATCAGGTGCAGGTCGAGTTCGCCGAGGGTGGGCGGGGTGCGGTAGCCGTCGTGCTGGCGCAGCGGCCCGCCGCCGGGGTACGTCACCAGCAGGGTGTACTCCGGCGGGTCGCCGCCGGCCACCAGTCCGGTGAACAATCCGCCCTGCTGGTGGGTGAGTTCGGCCGGCCCCTGGGAGGTCTCGACGACCACCCGTTCGGCGAACGGGCGCAGCACCCGGATCGCCGTGCCGCCGTGCACCGGGTGCGCCCCGAGCAGGGCGTGCGGGTCGTGGTGCTGTCCGCCGACCAGCCGGTCGACCTCGGCCGGCGGCAGCGGCGCCTCGGGCAGCCGCAGCGCCCCGGTGGGCGCCGGGCGTTCGACCGCCCGGGTCCGGGGTTCCTTGGCGACCGTCCGGGGTTCCTCGGCCGCGGGCGGCCCGGCCGCCGGGGGCCGCGGGGGGACGGCCGGCTGCGCGGCGGGCGGCTCTTCGACCGGCCGCGGTCCGGCCAGGAAGGTGGCCGGTACGGGGCTGGTGGGGCGGCCGGTCGGGTCGATCGGCGTCACGGCGGGGTCCTCCTGCGACGGGGGTGGGCGAACTCCTGCGGGCGGTGCGGCAAGCGGGTCAGACGGACAGGGCCAGCCGGTTGATCGCGGCGAGCGGGATCGGCAGCCAGCTCGGCCGGTGCCGGGCCTCGTACACCACCTCGTACACCGCTTTGTCGATCTCCAGTGCCCGCATCAGCTCCGGTGAGGAGGCCGGGTCGGCGCCGCCGCCGGCGGTGTAGCCGGCGCAGTAGGCGGTGCGGTTGCGCTGGGCCCAGGCGGCGGCCAGGTGGGCCAGCTCCGGGTCGGCCGGGCCGCCGGCCAGCAGGTGGGCGGCCGCGTAGTCGAAGGAGCGCAGCATCGCGGCGACGTCGCGCAGGGCCGGCTGTGGCTCGCGGCGCTCGTTGACCGATTTGGCGGGCTCGCCCTCGAAGTCCAGCAGGACCCAGCCGTGCGGGGTCCGCATGGCCTGCCCGAGGTGGAGGTCGCCGTGGATGCGCTGGACCGGCAGGCCGTCCGGGTGGGCGTCGGCGAGCTGCTGGAAGGCGGTGCGCAGCGCGCCCCGGAAGCGCAGCAGCCCGGGGACGGCGGCGACGGCGCTGTCCAGCCGGTCGGCCATGGCGCCGGCCAGTCGGGCGGTCTGGGCGCGGTCGAGCCGGGCGACCGGCATCGAGCGGGACAGCACCCGGTGCACCTCGGCGGTGGCCCGGCCGAGCCGGTGCGCCTCGATGGCGAAGTTGCCGGGGGAGCGGTCGCCCTTGAGCCGGCCGACCTGGTCGAGGGCGAGTTCCCAGCCGTCCTCGGCGTCCGGCAGGTAGCGCTGGAGCAGTCCGAGGGTGGCGGGTTCGGCGCGCTCCATCCGGCTCTCGAACCAGGCGGCGACCCGGGGGATGCGGGTGGAGCCGGCCCGGGAGAGGGCGAGTGAGAGTTCCAGGTCGGGGTTGGTGCCGGGGTGGATGCGGCGGAACAGCTTGAGGATGTACGAGGTGCCGTAGATGACCGAGCTGTTGGACTGCTCGGCGGTGGAGGCGCGCCCGGGGAGGTTGGTGGGCAGTCCGGAGCCGGGGGTGCGGCGGAAGGACAGCGCGCCGAACCGGTCGCCGGTGGCCAGGTGTTCCAGCAGTCGCCCGGTGAGCTCCGGGTCGTGCACCGCGTCGTACAGGGTGGCGCCGTCGTACGGGCCCTGGCTGAGCCGGCCGAGTACGGCGCCGGGTTCGATGTCCCCGAGCCCGGAGGAGCGGATGCCGAGTGGCAGCTGGTAGATGTCGCCGTGCGGGGCGCCGGCCGTGGTGGCGTGCTCGACCCGCAGCAGCAGGTGCAGCAGGGCGGGGTCGCCGACCTGCAGCGGGGTGCCGACCACCGGGGTGAGGCCGGTGATGGGCCGTCCCTTGCCGGCGTACCAGCGCTGGGTGGGCAGCCATGCGGCGATCAGTGGCAGGGCCGCCTGGACGAGTTCGCTGACCCCCAGGGCGGTTCTCCGGACCCCGGCGCCCCGGGTGCCGGCCGGCGTGGCGGGTCCGGCGGGGGCGGTGGCGTCCAGGTGGGCTTGAGAACGGGAGGTTTCGGACATGGCTCCCTTTCCCCGGAAGCACGCGGACTGCCCGGGTCGTGGCCGGGTCCGTCAGTCTTCCGGATTGCGGCGGCGCGGCGGTCGCGGCACGCGAGCACGGCTCGGGTGTCACGCCTTCGTGTGGGTGGCCGTTGGGCTGTTCTCCGTACGCGGTGGTGCAGAGAACTCCGGGGGCGCGGGGTTCAACTCGCGCCCCCGGAGGGTCTGGTGGTGCTGTTCACGCTGGTGTGCGGCGTGCGGTGGATCGTTACTTCGACCGCCTGGTCCCGCTCAGGCGCGGGGGCTGCCGGAGCTGGAACCAGTAGAAGCCGTGCCCGGCCAGGGTGAGCAGGTAGGGCCACTCGCCGATCGACGGGAAGCGCACCCCGCCGATCAGCTCGACCGGGTACCGCCCGCCGTACTGCCGCAGGTCCAGTTCGGTCGGCTGCGCGAACCGCGAGAAGTTGTTCACGCACATGACCAGGTCCCCCTCGTACTCGCGCACGAAGGCCAGCACGGCGGGGTTGCTGGACGGAAGCTCGGCGTAGCTGCCGAGGCCGAACGCGGGATTGAGCTTGCGGATCTCGATCATGCGACGCGTCCAGTGCAGCAGCGAACTCGAACTGCTTTGCTGTGCTTCGACGTTGGTCACCTGATAGCCGTACACCGGGTCCATGATGGGCGGCAGACTGAGCCTGCCCGGGTCGGCGGAGGAGAAACCCGCGTTGCGGTCCGGAGTCCACTGCATCGGGGTGCGCACGCCGTCCCGGTCGCCGAGCCAGATGTTGTCGCCCATGCCGATCTCGTCCCCGTAGTAGAGCACCGGGGAGCCGGGCAGCGAGAGCAGCAGGGCGGTGAACAGCTCGATCTGGTTGCGGTCGTTCTCCAGCAGCGGGGCGAGCCGGCGGCGGATGCCCACGTTGGCGCGCATCCGCGGGTCCTTGGCGTACTCCGCGTACATGTAGTCGCGCTCCTCGTCGGTGACCATCTCCAGGGTCAGCTCGTCGTGGTTGCGCAGGAAGATGCCCCACTGGCAGCCGCCGGGGATCCGCGGGGTCTTGGCGAGGATCTCCGAGACCGGGTAGCGGGATTCCCGGCGCACCGCCATGAAGATCCGGGGCATCACCGGGAAGTGGAACGCCATGTGGCACTCGTCGCCGCCGGAGGCGAAGTCGCCGAAGTAGTCGACGACGTCCTCCGGCCACTGGTTGGCTTCGGCCAGCAGCACGGTGTCGGGGTAGTCGGCGTCGATCTCCTTGCGGAGCCGCTTGAGGAACTCGTGGGTCTCCGGCAGGTTCTCGCAGTTGGTGCCCTCGCGGGCGAACAGGTACGGCACCGCGTCCAGCCGGAAGCCGTCGATGCCGAGGTCGAGCCAGAACCGCAGCCCGGCGACCATCTCGTCCTGGACCCGGGGGTTGTCGTAGTTGAGGTCCGGCTGGTGGGAGAAGAAGCGGTGCCAGTAGTACTGCTTGCGGACCGGGTCGTAGGTCCAGTTGGAGGTCTCGGTGTCGACGAAGATGATCCGGGCGTCCGGGTACTGCTTGTCGTCGTCGGCCCACATGTAGAAGTCGCCGTACGGCCCGTCCGGGTCGGTCCGGGAGGCCTGGAACCACGGGTGCTGGTCGCTGGTGTGGTTCATGACGAAGTCGATGATGATCCGCATGCCGCGGGCGTGCGCGGCGTCGACGAACTCCATGAAGTCGGCGAGGTCGCCGAACTCCGGCAGCACCGAGGTGTAGTCGGACACGTCGTACCCGCCGTCGCGCAGCGGCGAGGCGAAGAACGGCGGGAGCCAGAGGCAGTCGACGCCGAGCCACTGGAGGTAGTCGAGCTTGGCCGTGAGCCCCTTGAGGTCCCCGACCCCGTCGCCGTTGCTGTCCTGGAAGGACCGCACCAGCACCTCGTAGAAGACCGCACGCCGGAACCACTGCGGGTCGAGCTTCTTCTTCGAGGTCTCGGGGAAGGTGTCGGGGACGGGCTCGTTCACTGTCACGCTGGGTTCCTCCGAACCGTGAGGAGGTGGGCCGGCTCGGCTGAGGGATCGAGCCGGACGTAGTTGTGCCGGCCCCAGGTGTAGACGGCGCCGGTGAGCTCGTCGTGCACCGCGTGGGGGCCGTCGCCGTCCAACGTGACGGTGGCCTCCTGGACGTGGTGCGGGTCGAGGTTCACCACGGTGATGACCTGGTCGGTGAGGCCCTCGGGGGTGGTCGCGGTCTTGGAGTAGGCGAGCACCTGGTCGTTGTCGGTGGGGTGGAAGCGCAGGTCGCGCAGCTGCTGGAGGGCGGGGTGGCGGCGGCGCAGCCGGTTCAGCACGGTCAGCAGCGGGGCCAGGGTGTCGGTGCGGCTCCAGTCGCGCGGGCGCAGCTCGTACTTCTCCGAGTGCAGGTACTCCTCGGAGCCGGGGTGGGCCGGCTCGTTCTCGTACAGCTCGTAGCCGGCGTACACGCCGTAGCTGGGGGAGAGGGTGGCGGCGAGCACCGCGCGGACGGCGAAGGCGGCGCGGCCGCCGTGCTGGAGGTAGCCGTGCAGGATGTCCGGGGTGTTGACGAAGAAGTTGGGCCGCATGTAGGCGGCGGTGTCACCGGTGAGTTCGGTGAGGTACTCGGTGAGTTCCGGCTTGGTGGTGCGCCAGGTGAAGTACGTGTACGACTGGTGGAATCCGATCTTCGCCAGGGTGTGCATCATCGCCGGACGGGTGAAGGCCTCGGCCAGGAACACCACATCGGGGTCGGTGCGGGCGATGTCCGCGAGCACCTTCTCCCAGAAGATCACCGGTTTGGTGTGGGGGTTGTCGACCCGGAAGATCCTGATCCCGTGCGACATCCAGAACCGGAGGATCCGGATTGTTTCCTTGACGATTCCGTCCATGTCCTGGTCGAAGTTGACCGGATAGATGTCCTGGTACTTCTTCGGCGGATTCTCGGCGTAGGCGATGGTGCCGTCCGCGCGGTGGCTGAACCATTCCGGGTGCTTGTTCACCCAGGGGTGGTCCGGGGAGCACTGGAGGGCGAAGTCCAGCGCCACCTCCAGGTGCAGCGCCTGCGCCTCGGCGACGAAGTGGTCGAAGTCCTCGATGGTGCCGAGGTCGGGGTGGACCGCGTCGTGGCCGCCCTCGGGGGAGCCGATCGCCCAGGGCGAGCCGACGTCGTGCGGACCGGCCGTCAGGGTGTTGTCCGGGCCCTTGCGGAAGGCTCGGCCGATCGGGTGGACGGGCGGCAGGTAGACCACGTCGAAGCCCATCGCGGCGACGGCCGGCAGCCGCTCGGCGGCGGTGCGCAGGGTGCCCGAACGCGGCGGCTCGACGCCGTTCGGGTCCACCAGGGCGCCCTCCGAACGGGGGAAGAACTCGTACCAGGAGCCGAACAGCGCGCGCTCGCGGTCCACCTGGAGCGGCAGCGGCCGGGAGGCGCTGACCAGTTCGCGCAGCGGGTGGCGGGCCAGCGCTTCGAGCACCTCGGGGGCGAGCGCGGCGGCCAGCCGGGACAGCGGCGGCAGGGTCTGGTCGCGCAGCGCGTCGGCGGCGGCCAGCACGTCGGCCCGGCCCTCCTTCTTGGGCACCCCGGCGGCGGCCTGCTCCAGCAGTCGGGCGCCCTCCTCCAGCACCAGCGCGGTGTCGATCCCGGCCGGCAGCTTGATCGAGGCGGCCTTGCGCCAGGTGGCGACCGGGTCGCTCCACGCCTCCACCAGGTACGACCAGCGGCCCGGCGCGCTCGGGGTGACGTACGCCCCCCAGCGGTCGCTGCCCTCGGCCAGCTCGCGCATCGGCGTCCACGGGCCGCCGCGGCCGCGCGCGTCGCGCAGCACCACGTTGGCGTTGACGGCGTCGTGGCCCTCGCGGAAGACGGTCGCGGTGACCAGGAAGGCCTCGCCGGTGACGGCCTTGGCCGGGCGGCGGCCGGCGTCGATCTGGGGGCTGACGTCCAGGACGGGGATGCGGCCGATCACGGTGTCGCTCTCTGTCGTCTTGCGGGCGGAGGGCTTGCGAGCGGGGGACTTCCCGGTGGTGGCCTTCGCGGCGTCGGCCTTCGGCGTGGTGGCCTTCGCGGCGCCGGCCTTCGGGGCGGTGGCCTTGGTGGCGGCGTTGGTGGCGGTGGTGCGGCGCGTGGTGGTGGTGCGCCTGCGGGGTGCCGCCGGCCGCTCCTCCTCGACCCCGGGGTGCCGGGACGCCGTGGAGGGCTGGGATTCGGAGGATCCGGTACGGACGGCTCCGGAGGCCCTCGGCGCCGGCATCGCCGGATCTGTCCGAGTGTCAGAATCCATCCGTCCGGCGGATTCCGCGACCGCTGCGTCGAGGCCTTCGGCCACCGGTGTGGACTGGTCCCGCGTGTCGCCGTGCATGCCAAACTCCTGCCCGAGATCGGCGGCAGCTCCCCGCGGGCCGGGGCGGGCCGGGGGAGTGCCGGAGGACTGCTGGGTGGGGAGGACGTGCGACCGGAAGCCTGCCCGCGCCGCTGTTCCCGGCAACCTGCCCGGCGCCCGCCGACCCGGTGGCTGGAAGCCCCGGAGCCCGTGTGCGTTCCGGCGCACGCCCTCCGCGGGGCACGCTCCTGGGCGACCCGGTCGACCCGTGAACGAGCGGGCCGGGCGCGAGGACACGCGTCCGTGAGCGGCGATCGCCGAATGGACTAAGAAGGACGGGAACGGTCAACGCGAAAAGGATTCGGACGTGCTGCTTCGAGGGGGACGCCACCCGTCGCCGTACTCCCCACGGCATCAACGACCTTCGGTCATCCTCGCACTGGAGGCGAGGTTTTTGCAGCGGTACGACAGCAGTTTCGAGCCTTCTCCCGGGTGAGTGCGCCGTCGGAAATGGACCCGTACCGAAGAGTTCACGTATTGGTAGCGCGGGCCCCCGAAATGTGCGCCTCGCGCGCCCCCCGTGCAGACCAATGCGCCGAATGCGATCTCATCAATAGCCCGAACGGATGCCCAATAGCCCACTTGACGCACTGTCGGGCCGACCGCCGCGGCTACGCTTCACGCCGTGAAGGCAATCCGCAGATTCACCGTCCGCACCGTCCTGCCCGAACAACTCCAGCCGTTGCACGAGCTGGCCCTCAACCTGCGCTGGTCCTGGCACCCCGAGACCAGGGACCTGTTCCGGTCCGTGGACCCGGAGGTCTGGGCCGCGACCGGCGAGGACCCGGTGCGGCTGCTCGGGGAGGTCCCGGCCGCCCGGCTCGCCGCGCTCGCCACCGACCGGCGCTTCCTGCGCAGACTCGGCGACCTCGCCGACGACCTGCGCGAGTACCTCACCGGCCCGCGCTGGTACCAGACCCGGCAGGAGGCCGACCCGGCCCCGCTGCCCGCCGCCATCGCCTACTTCTCGCCCGAGTACGGCATCGCCGCCGCGCTCCCGCAGTACTCCGGCGGCCTCGGCATCCTGGCCGGCGACCACCTCAAGGCCGCCAGCGACCTCGGCGTGCCGGTCGTCGGCGTCGGCCTGTTCTACCGGCACGGCTACTTCCGCCAGTCGCTGAGCCGCGACGGCTGGCAACAGGAGCGCTATCCGCTGCTCGATCCGGATGAACTCGCCGTCACCCTGCTCCGGGAGGCCGACGGCACCCCCGGCCGGGTCGACCTCGCCCTGCCCGGCGGCCGCACCCTGGCCGCCCACATCTGGAAGGCCCAGGTCGGGCGGGTCCCACTGCTGCTGCTCGACTCCGACATCGAGGCCAACTCGCCCGCCGAGCGGGACGTCACCGACCGGCTGTACGGCGGCGGCAGCGAGCACCGGCTGCTCCAGGAGATGCTGCTCGGCATCGGCGGCGTCCGGGCCGTGCGCGCCTACTGCCGGCTCACCGGGCACCCCGCCCCCGACGTCTTCCACACCAACGAGGGCCACGCCGGCTTCCTCGGCGTGGAGCGCATCCGCGAGCTGGTCGCCGAGGATCCGGCCGGCCTCGACTTCGCCGCCGCCCTGGAGGCCGTCCGGGCCGGCACCCTCTTCACCACCCACACGCCCGTCCCGGCCGGCATCGACCGCTTCGACCGGGAGCTGGTCGCCCGCCACTTCGGCGGCGACGCGGCGCTGCCGGGCGTCCCGGTCGAGCAGGTGCTCGCGCTCGGCGCCGAGAGCTGGCGCGACGGGGACCCGAAGCTGTTCAACATGGCCGCCATGGGCCTGCGGCTGGCCCAGCGCGCCAATGGGGTCTCCACCCTGCACGGCGAGGTCAGCCGCTCGATGTTCCACGGCCTGTGGCCCGGCTTCGACCCCGCCGAGGTGCCGATCACCTCGGTCACCAACGGCGTGCACGCCCCCACCTGGATCGACCCGGCGGTGGTCCGGCTCGGCGCCGCCGAGATCGGCGCCGAGCGCGCCGAGGAGGCGATGACCACCGGTGACACCCGCCGCTGGACGGGCCTGGAGAGGATCGGCAACGCCGAGGTCTGGGAACTGCGCCGCGGCCTGCGGGCCCAGCTGGTGGAGGAGGCCCGCCGCCGGCTGCACGCCTCCTGGCGCCGGCGCGGGGCCGGCGAGGCCGAGCTCGGCTGGGTCTCCTCGGTGCTCGACCCCGACGTGCTCACCATCGGCTTCGCCCGCCGGGTGCCCTCGTACAAGCGGCTCACCCTGATGCTGCGCGACCCGGAGCGGCTGCGCGCCCTGCTGCTGCACCCCACCCGGCCGGTGCAGATCGTGGTGGCCGGCAAGGCCCACCCGGCCGACGACGGCGGCAAGCGGCTGATCCAGCAGATGGTGGCCTTCGCCGACGATCCGGCGGTGCGCCACCGGATCGTCTTCCTGCCGGACTACGACATGGCGATGGCCCAGCGCCTCTACCCGGGCTGCGACGTCTGGCTGAACAACCCGCTGCGCCCGCTGGAGGCCTGCGGCACCTCCGGGATGAAGGCCGCGCTCAACGGCTGCCTCAACCTGTCCGTCCTGGACGGCTGGTGGGACGAGTGGTACGACGGCCGCAACGGCTGGGCGATCCCCACCGCCGACGAGAGCGGCGGGGTGCTCGACCCGGACAGCGGCGAGGCCGAGCGGCGCGACGACATCGAGGCGGCCGCGCTCTACGACCTGATCGAGCACCAGGTCGCCGCCCGCTTCTACGACCGGGACGCGGACGGGCTGCCGCAGCAGTGGATCGCCATGGTCCGGCACACCCTGGTCACCCTCGGGCCCAAGGTGCTGGCCGGCCGAATGGTCCGGGAGTACGTCGAACGGCTGTATGTCCCGGCGGCCCAGGCCCAGCGGGAGCTGGTGGGAGCCCCCGTGAGCGGGCGATTCGCCGCGGCGCGGGAGCTGGCCGCCTGGAAGGCGAAGGTCCGGGAGGCGTGGCCGGCCGTGCGGGTGGAGCACGTCGAGGCGGACTGTCCGACCGAGACGCAGGAGCTGGGCAGCTCGCTGGCGCTGCGGGTGCAGGTCGCGCTCGGGACGCTGGCGCCGGGCGACGTCGAGGTGCAGGCGGTCTCCGGGCGGGTGGACGAGCGGGACCGGATCTCGGACGCCTGCCTGCTCGCCCTGAAACCGGTCGGCGGGCCCGATCTGGACGGCCGCATCCGCTACGAGGGCTCGCTGGAGCTGTGCCGGACCGGCCCGTTCGGCTACACCGTCCGGGTGCTGCCCGCGCACCCCCGGCTGGCCTCGCCGACCGAGCTGGGGCTGGTCGCCCTGCCGGTCGAGTCGGCCGGGATGGACGCCGGGCTGCTGCGCTGAACCGGACGTGCCTCCGGTCCGTATTCACCAGAGGGAAGTGGGGTGGCCCGGCCGGGTGCGTGACGGCGCACCCGGACGGGCACATTCATGGGGCCCGAGGGCCTAGACCAGGCTGTCCCGCCAGGCCCGGTGGAGGGCGGCGAAGCGCCCGGAGCCGTCGATCAGCTCCTGTGGTGAGCCATCCTCCACGATCCGGCCCTGATCCATCACCAGGACACGGTCGGCGATCTCCACGGTGGAGAGCCGGTGGGCGATGATCACCGCCGTCCGGCCGGCCAGCACGGTGCGCATCGCCCGCTGGACGGCCTGCTCCCCGGGGACGTCCAGCGAGCTGGTCGCCTCGTCCAGGATCAGCACCGCCGGGTCGGCCAGCAGGGCGCGGGCGAAGGCCACCAGCTGCCGCTGCCCGGCCGAGATCCGGCCGCCGCGCTTGCGCACGTCGGTGTCGAAGCCGTCCGGCAGGGCGGCGATGAACGCGTACGCGCCGATGTCCCGGGCGGCCTGCTCGACCTCCTCGCGGGTGGCGCCGGGGCGGCCGATCGCGATGTTCTCGGCGACGGTGCCGGAGAACAGGAAGGACTCCTGGGTCACCATCACCACCCCGCGCCGCAGCTCGACGGCGTCGAGGCGGCGCAGGTCCACGCCGTCCAGCCGGATCCGGCCGTCCGTCGGGTCGTAGAAGCGGGCGAGCAGCTTGGCGATCGTCGACTTGCCCGCGCCCGTCGCGCCGACGACCGCCACCGTCTGGCCGGCGGGTATCAGCAGGTCGAAGGGCGGCAGCACGTCCTTTCCGGTCCGGTAGGCGAAGCGGGCCTGCTCGAAGGCGACCTCCCGGCCCTTGCCGGTGGCCTCGGGCAGCTCGACGGGCTCCTCGGGCTCGGCGACGGTCGGCTCGTGGGCGAGCAGGCCGGCGATCTTCTCCAGGGCGGCGGCGGCCGACTGGTAGCTGTTGAGGAACATCGCCAGCTGGTCGATCGGGTCGAAGAGCCGGCGCAGGTAGAGCGCGAAGGCGGTGAGCACGCCCAGCTCCAGCGCGTCCTCGACGACCAGGTAGGCGCCGAGCAGCACCACGCCGGTGGTCCACAGGTTGGCGGTGGCCCGGGAGAGGCCGACGTAGCGGGCGATCTCCAGCAGGCCGTCCGCCGTCGCGGTGGCGGACTGGCCGTTGACCACGGCGAAGGCGGCGTCGTTGGCCTTCTCCCGGCGGAAGGCCTGCACCGGGCGGATGCCGTTCATGGTCTCGGTGAAGCGGACGATCAGCGAGGCCGCCGAGGTGCGCGAGCGCCGGTAGACCCGGCGCGAGCGGCGGCGGAAGGAGCGGACGATCAGGCCCAGCGGCACGAAGGCCGCCAGCGAGACCAGGCCGAGCTGCCAGTCCAGCGCCAGCAGCAGCACCGAGATGTAGCAGACCGACAGGAGGACCGTCAGCAGCTCTTGGAGGCCCTCGGAGAGCAGCTCGCGCAGCGCGTCGATGTCGCTGGTGGCGCGGGAGATGATCCGGCCCGAGGTGTAGCGCTCGTGGAAGTCCAGGCTGAGCCGCTGGGCGTGCCGGAAGATCCGGCCGCGCAGCTCCAGCACGATGTCCTGGTTGACCCGGGCGCTGATCTTGATGAACACCCACTGGAGCGCCGGGCTGAGCAGGGCGCAGAACAGGTAGGCCGCGACCACCGCGATCAGCGGCCCGGAGTCGTGCTCGCGCAGCGCCGGGATGCCGCGGTCCATCGCCACCGCGACCAGCAGCGGGCCGGACTGGAGCGCGGCCTGCTGGACCAGGATCACCAGCATCGCGACGGCGATCCGGGCGCGGTGCGGGCCGAGCAGCGAGCGCAGCAGCTCCCGGGGCGCGCCGGGCGGGACGGGGATGTCCTCCTCGTCGGCGGGCGCCGAGGTCAGCTCCTCCTCGGCCGGCTCGTCGGGTCCGGTCCGTACGGGTTCGGCGGTGGTGGTCATGCCTGCCCCCCTTGCGTGATGAGAGGGCCCTCGGGCACCGGGGCGGCCTCGCCCGACATCAGTTCTCGGTAGTGCGCGCAGTCGCGCAGCAGCTCCTGGTGGGTGCCGACGGCCCGTATTCGGCCGTCGGCCAGCACCGCGACCCGGTCGGCGAGCAGCACGGTGCTGGGGCGGTGGGCGACGACCAGGGCGGTGGTGGTGCCGAGGACCTCGCGCAGCGCCCGCTCGACCAGGGCCTCGGTGTGCACGTCCAGGGCGGAGAGCGGGTCGTCCAGCACCAGGAAGGCCGGGTCCCCGACCACCGCGCGGGCCAGCGCGAGGCGCTGGCGCTGGCCGCCGGACAGGCTCAGGCCCTGCTCGCCGACCTCGGTGTCCGCGCCCTGCGGGAGCTTGTCGACGAAGCCCGCCTGGGCGGTGGCGAGGGCGGTGCGCAGCTGCTCCTCGCCGGCGCCGGGGGAGCCCATCAGGACGTTCTCCCGGACGGTGGCGGAGAACAGGGTGGGCTCCTCGAAGGCGACGGCGACGAGTTCGCGCAGCCGCTGCCGGGGCAGCTCGCGGACGTCCCGGCCGTCCAGCGTGATGGTGCCGGCGGTGGCCTCGTACAGCCGGGGGAGCAGCGCGGTGAGCGTGGTCTTGCCGCTGCCGGTGGCGCCGACCAGGGCCATCGTCTCGCCGCTGCGGATGTGCAGGTCGATGCCGCACAGCAGGTCGGGGGTGCCGTCGGGGGCGTCGGGGTAGCGGAAGCGGACGCCGGTGAAGCGGATGCCGTCGGCGGCGCCGAGTTCGGCGGCCGTGCCCGGGTCGGGGTCGTCCGGCTCGTCCAGCACCTCGAAGAAGCGGTCGGTGGCGGTGGCGGCCTCGTTGGCGTAGGCGAGCAGCCAGCCGAGCGACTCGACCGGCCAGCGCATGGCGAGCGCGGTGGAGAGGAAGGCGACCAGGGTGCCGGCGCTCATCTCGTCGTGGGCGACCAGGTAGGCGCCGACGGCGAGGGCGCAGCCGAGCGCGATCTCCGGCAGGCCGACGACGACGGCCCAGAGGTTGGCGAGCAGGTGCGCCTTGCGCAGTTCGGTGCGGCGCAGCTCCTGGGACTGGGCGCGGAAGCGCTCGGCCATCGAGCGGTGCCGGCCGAAGGCCTTGAGGATGCGGATGCCGAGGACGGACTCCTCGACCACGGTGGCGAGGTCGCCGTTCTGGTCCTGGGCGAGGCGGGAGGCGCCGGAGTAGCCGGCCTCGAACCGCCGGGTGAGCAGGAACAGCGGCACGACCGGGATCAGGGCGATCAGCGCGAGCCGCCAGTCCTGGGTGAACATCACCACCGTGCCGGCCAGGAACATCACGGTGTTGACGATCAGGAAGACCAGCGGGAAGGCCAGGAACAGCCGCATGGTGTACATGTCGGCGGTGGCCCGGGAGAGCAGCTGGCCGGAGCCCCAGCGGTCGTGGAAGGAGACCGGCAGCCGCTGGAGCTTGGCGAAGAGGTCCCCGCGCATCGCCGTCTCCAGCCGGGAGAGCGGGCGGGCCAGCACCACCCGGCGGGTGTAGAAGAGCGCGGACTCGATCAGGCCGAGGACCAGCAGCAGGGCGACCAGCGGCCAGAGGCCGGCCAGGTCGTGTTCGGCCAGCGGGCCGTCCACGATCCGGCCGAGGACGACGGGGACGGCGAGGGTGCTCAGCATGGCGAGCGAGGCGGCCGTGACCGAGACCGCCAGCCGGCCGCGGACGGCCCGGGCGTACGGCCACAGGCGCAGCAGGGAGCGGACCGCGGAGTGTCGCGGCCCGGCCTTCTCGGTGTCTTGTCTGTTCTCGGCCATCGCGGTGAGGGTAGGCGGAGTCGCCGTCACTTCTCATCCGGTTTTTCGCCCCTGACGGCCGCCCTCGTCGAGAACCGGCCACCCGAACGGCCGGATCGGAGGTGAGACAGGGGGCGCGCGCGGCCGTTCGTGCAGGTCTGAGTACGCCGCGCGCCTCTTGCGTGCGCCTACTGATCCGCCGATGACAACTCCTGACGGATGCACATGGATACGCGAGTGACAGGAGTGAGCACATGACGGTCGAAACCGAACCCACCCCCGGTCCCGGCTCCGCAACCGTGCAGGTACGGGCCCAGCTCAGCCTCAGCACGACTGCCGCGCGGAACCTGGCGACGACCACCAAGTCGAAGCCTCAGATGCAGGAGATCACCTCCCGCTGGCTGCTCAAGATGCTGCCGTGGGTGCAGGTCAGCGCCGGTACCTACCGGGTCAACCGCCGGCTGAGCTACGCCCCCGGGCGCGGCCGGGTGAGTTTCACCAAGACCGGCTCCTCGGTGACGGTGATCGCCCCCTCGCTGGCCGAGGTGCCGGCGCTGCGCGGCTTCGAGGACCAGGACGTGCTGGCCGAGATGGCCCGCCGCTTCGTGCAGCGGGACTTCGCGCCGGGCGACGTGCTGGTGCAGGAGGGCGAGCCGATCCAGGAGGTGTTCCTGATCGCGCACGGAAAGGTGGACCGGATCGGGACCGGCAAGTACGGCGAGAAGACGGAGCTCGGCCCGCTCGCGGACGGCGACCACCTCGGCGACGAGGCGGTCACCGACGGCGGCGGCACCTGGCCGTACACGGTGAAGGCGGCCACCCCCGGGGTCGCGATGGCGCTGGCCTGGCCGGTGCTCCAGGAGCTGATCGAGCGCTCCCCGGCGCTGCGCGAGCAGCTGCTCGGCTTCGCCGCCGACGCCGCGCAGGCGCAGAACGAGCACGGCGAGGCGCGGATCGACCTGGCGGCCGGCGAGCAGGGCGAGTACCAGCTGCCCGACGCCTTCGTGGACTACGAGTTGCGGCCGCGCGAGTACGAGCTGAGCGTCGCGCAGACCGTCCTCAAGGTGCACACCCGGGTCGCGGACCTCTACAACAAGCCGATGAACCAGACCGAGGAGCAGCTGCGGCTGACCATCGAGGCCCTGCGGGAGCGGCAGGAGCACGAGATCATCAACAACCCGGAGTTCGGGCTGCTCAGCAACGCCGACTTCGACCAGCGGATCCAGACCCGTACCGGGGCGCCGACCCCGGACGACCTGGACGAGCTGCTCAGCATGCGGCGTGACACCGACTACCTGTTCGCCCACCCGCGCGCCATCGCGGCCTTCCAGCGGGAGTGCAACCGGGCCGGGGTCTACCCGGAGACGGCGGTCATCCTCGGCAAGCAGCGGCCGGCCTGGCGGGGGATTCCGATCTTCTCGTGCAACAAGATCCAGGTGTCCCCCCAGGGCACCACCTCGTTCATCGCGATGCGTGTCGGCGAGGACAACCAGGGCGTGGTCGGCCTCACCCAGGTCGGCATCCCGGACGAGGTCGAGCCGGGTCTGAACGTCCGGTTCATGGGCATCGACGAGAAGGCGATCGCCTCGTACCTGGTCAGCACCTACTACTCGGCGGCGGTGCTGGTGCCGGACGCGATCGGTGTGCTGGAGAACGTCGAGATCGCGATCGCCGGCAGCTGAGCGGAGATGCCCCCGGCGGGTGCTCGCAGCAGTCGCAGCGAGCGCCCGCCCAGCGTCACGGCGCCGGGCGGATCGGGCTCGGCGGAGCCGGCGGCGGTGTCGACCACCGTCTCGTACGGCGCCGCCCAGGGCCCGGTGGGCAGGGTGAACACCACGGGAGCCGGGCCCGCGTTGAGCAGCAGCAGGAAGCTGTCGTCGCCGAGCGGCCGCCCGGCCTCGTCCCGTTCGGACAGTGCGCTGCCGGAGAGCAGCATGCCGAGGCAGGCCCGCGGCGCGAACCAGTCGGCCTCGGTCATCTCCCGGCCCTGCGGGGTGAACCAGGCGAGGTCGGGCTGCCCGCCGGGGGTGGTGGCCCGGCCGGAGAAGAACGCCCGCCGGCGCAGCACCGGGTGGGCCCGGCGCAACGCGACCAGCCGGCCGGTGAATTCGCACAGCTCCCGCCAGCCGGGCTGCTCCAGCAGCGACCAGTCCAGCCAACTGATCTCGCTGTCCTGGCAGTAGGCGTTGTTGTTGCCGCCCTGGGTGCGGCCCAGCTCGTCCCCGGCGGTGATCATCGGGACGCCCGCCGAGAGCAGCAACGTGGCCGTCAGGTTGCGCAGTTGGCGCATCCGCAGCTCGTTGATCGCCGGGTCGGCCGTCTCGCCCTCGGCGCCGTGGTTCCAGGAGCGGTTGTCGTCGGTGCCGTCCCGGTTGTCCTCGCCGTTGGCCTCGTTGTGCTTGCGGTCGTAGGAGACCAGGTCTCGCAGGGTGAAACCGTCGTGCGCCGTCACGTAGTTGACCGAGGCGTACGGGCGGCGGCCGGCGTGCTGGTAGAGGTCGGAGGAGCCGGAGAGGCGGTAGCCGAGCTCGCGCACGTCCGGGCGGGCGCCGCGCCAGAAGTCCCGTACGGTGTCGCGGTACTTGTCGTTCCACTCGGCCCACAGCGGGGGGAAGCCGCCGACCTGGTAGCCGCCCGGGCCGACGTCCCAGGGCTCGGCGATCAGCTTCACCCGGCTGAGCAGCGGGTCCTGGGCGACGGCGGCGAGGAACGGGTGGTCCATGTCGACGGCGTCGGTGCCGTTCGGGCCGCCGCGGGCCAGGGCGGCGGCGAGGTCGAAGCGGAAGCCGTCCACGCCCATCTCGGTGACCCAGTAGCGCAGCGAGTCGGTGATCAGCCGGATCACCTGCGGGTGGCGGGTGTCCAGGGTGTTGCCGCAGCCGGTGTAGTCGGCGTAGCCGCGCGGGCGGTTGGGCGGCAGGCGGTAGTAGGCGGCGTTGTCGATGCCGCGCAGCGAGAGCGCCGGGCCGAGCGCGCCGCCCTCGGCGGTGTGGTTGAACACCACGTCCAGGATCACCTCGATCCCGGCGGCGTGCAGGGCCCGGACCATCCGCTTGAACTCGCCGACCTGGCCGCCGCGGGAGCCGGAGGCGGAGTAGCCGGCGTGCGGGGCGAAGTAGCCGATCGTGTTGTAGCCCCAGTAGTTGACCAGTCCGCGGGCCTGGAGGTGGTCCTCGCTGGCGTGCTGGTGCACCGGCAGCAGTTCGACGGCGGTGACGCCGAGGCGGGTGAGGTGGGCGAGAGCGGCGGGGTGGGCGAGGCCGGCGTAGGTGCCGCGCAGCGGCGGCGGGACGTCGGGGTGGCGCATGGTGAAGCCGCGTACGTGGAGTTCGTAGAGCACCGTCTCGGCCCACGGGGTCTTCGGGCGGTGGTCGTCGGACCAGTCGTCCCGGTCGTGGACGACCACGGACCTGGGCACGTACGGCGCGGAGTCGCGGTTGTCCCGGACGGTGTCGGCGACGTCGGCCTCGGGCCAGTTGCGCACGGCCGAGCAGGCGGCGTCGTTGGAGGTGTAACAGCCGTCGACGGCGCGGGCGTAGGGGTCGAGCAGCAGCTTGGCCGGGTTCCAGCGGGCGCCCGTCCACGGGTCCCAACGGCCGTGCACGCGGAAGCCGTAGCGGGTGCCGGGGCGTACGCCGGGCAGGAAGCCGTGCCAGACCTGGACGTCCTGTTCGGTGAGCGGGTGGCGGCTCTCGGTGCCGTCCTCGTCGAACAGGCAGAGCTCGACGGCCTCGGCGCCGGCCGCCCAGAGCGCGAAGTTGGTGCCGTGGCCGCCGAGCCGGTCGGTGCGGTAGCGGGCGCCGAGCGGCTGCCAGCTGCCGGGCCACGGGGGCTCGTCCGGCGGTGCTCCGGCTTCCAGCTCCTGCCCTGACGCCATGGCCTGCCCTCCCTGATTCGGGGTGTCCCGGACCCCGTCCACCTCTCTTTCCCGGATTGCGCGGAGCGGAAGCCGTTGAACGGGGGCTTACCGGCGGATGGCGGGCAGGCCGTGCCGCGCCCCGGCGTGTCTTCGCCGGGATCTTCCTCGTTGCCCCCGGTGTCGAAACGTGAACAGTGGGAGGGGCCCGGATGCGGCGCCGAGGACGGGTGTGGGCACGGGGTGCGGCGGCGGTGGCCTGCTGTCTGGCGGTCCTGACGGGGTGCGGCTCGCCGGCCGTGCCGGACGGGGACGCGGTCACCGCGGGCGGGGACGTGACGGCCGGCGGCGGGCGCAGTGCGCCCCCCGCGCCGTCCAGGGCGGTGCTCACCGCGCAGCCGGCCGACGGCGCGCAGGACGTGCAACCGGACGGCCCGGTGCGGGTGGCCGTCGCGCAGGGGCGGCTGGTCTCCGTCCGGCTGGCCGACGCCAAGGGCGCCGAGGTGCCCGGCACGATCGGGGCGGACGGCACGGGTTGGGCGCCGGACGGCCCGCTGCCGCTCGGGACGGCCTTCACCCTGGACTCCGTCGCCGAGGACGACCAGGGCCGGAAGGCGGCCCAGCACTCGGAGTTCACCACCGTCGCCCGGGCGCACACCTTCGTGGCCTTCTTCACCCCGGAGGACGGCTCCACCGTCGGCGTCGGCATGCCGGTCTCGCTGCGCTTCAGCCGTTCGATCGCCGACCGGGCGGTGGTGGAGCGGGCCGTCCAGGTCACCGCCGACCCGCCGGTGCCGGTGGCCGCGCACTGGTTCGGCAACCGGCGGCTGGACTTCCGCCCGGAGCGGTACTGGGCGGCCGGCACCAAGGTCACGGTGTCGCTGCGGCTCAAGGACGTGCAGGGCGCGCCGGGGGACTTCGGCACCCAGAACCGGGACCTGCACTTCACCGTCGGCCGGGCGCAGGTCTCCACCGTGGACCTGGACGCCCACACCCTGACCGTGCGGGCCGGCCAGGGCGGCAAGGTCGTCAAGGTGCTCAAGGTCTCCGGCGGCAGCCGCGAGCACTCCACCTATCGGGGGGTGATGGTGGTGTCGGAGAAGTACAAGGTGACCAGGATGAACTCGCAGACCGTCGGGATGGGCGACGAGTACGACATCCAGGACGTCCCGCACGCGATGCGCCTCACCAACTCCGGCACCTTCGTGCACGGCAACTACTGGGCGGACCCGGGGGTGTTCGGCGCCGCCAACACCAGCCACGGCTGCATCGGGCTGGCCGACGCCAAGGGCGGGGCGAGCAAGGACTCCCCGGGGGGCTGGCTGTTCGAGCACACCGTCCCGGGGGACGTGCTGGAGGTGAAGGCCTCGTCCGGGGACATCGTGCCGCCGGACAACGGGCTCAACGGCTGGAACGTCCCGTGGGAGCAGTGGGTGGCCGGCAGCGCGCTGCGCCCTTAGGTCCCCTTTCGGTCCATTTGTCCCGTCTTCACCGTTGGTTCACGGATCGTCAACTCGACTCCTCTCAGCTTTCACTCGGATGGCTTAGCTATCCTGCTCCGGCGCGCCCGGGGTTCGGCCGAAAAGATCGGCTGGACAGTGCAACTTACGGGGGCACTCAGCGCGTCAAGTGAGTGAATACCGGGAGGGGAGAAACCGTGAAGACGGGGAAGACGGTCGGCGCCGCGATACGCACCACCAACCGCTACGGGCGGAGGAGTGCGATGGCGCTGGTCATGGGTGGGGTGCTGCTGCTCACCGCGGCCTGCAACGACGACAAGAGCAGTGACGCCGGGGGTTCCGGGGGCGGCACCGGCGCGGCCTCGGCGGCGGCGGACGGCGGGGCGGGCTCGACGAAGACCTCGGCCGCGGTGGTCGCGGTGGAGCCCAAGGACGGCGCCCAGGACGTCGCGCCGAACGGTCTCCAGGTGTCGGTGTCGAACGGCAAGCTCACCACGGTCGAGGTGACCGACAAGGACGGCAAGCCGGTCGAGGGCGCGATCACCCCGGACGGCGCCGGCTGGAAGCCCGCGGGGGCGCTCGCGGTCGGCATGGCGTACAAGGTGAACGCGCAGGCCAAGGACGGTGAGGGCCTGGTGTCCGCGTCCACCACCACGTTCACCACGCTGACGCCGGAGAAGAAGGTCTCCACCAACGACAACATCAGCGACGGTGCCACCTACGGCGTCGGCATGATCGTCTCGGTGGAGTTCAACAAGGCCGTCAAGAACAAGGACGCCGTCCTCAAGGGCATCAGCTTCGAGACCAGCAACGGCACCGTGGTGAAGGGCCACTGGTTCGGCGACACGCGGGTGGACTTCCGCCCCGAGCAGTACTGGGCGCCGGACACCAAGGTGACCGTCAAGTACCGGCTGAAGAACGTCGAGGTCGCGCCCGGCATCTACGGCGACGTGGACAAGGACGAGCCGTTCACCATCGGCCGCTCGATGATCTCCACGGCGGACGCCAAGTCGCACCAGATGACCATCGAGAAGGGCGGCCAGAGCACCACCGTGCCGGTCACCCTGGGCTCGGACACCAACCCGTCCTGGAACGGGACCATGGTGGTCATGTCCAAGGAGAAGGTCACCCGGATGAACTCGCAGACCGTCGGTCTCGGCGGCGAGTACGACATCAAGGACGTGCCGCACGCCATGCGGCTGACCACCTCCGGCACCTTCGTGCACGGCAACTACTGGGCCAACCCGTTCGGCAAGACCAACGCCAGCCACGGCTGCGTGTCGATGCAGGACGTCAAGGGCGGCAGCGACGCCTCCGTCGCCGGCAAGTTCTTCAACGACTCGATGATCGGCGACCCGATCAAGGTCGTGAACAGCAAGGAGAAGACCGTCTCGCCCTCGAACGGGTGGAGCGGCTGGAACGTGGACTGGGCCAACTGGTAGGCCCTACCCGGAAGTAGGGCCCGGCATTCCGGTCCCTACGGCGAGTCCCGCGCCGTGCGGCCCGATCCTCACCCGTTGGGGGCGGGCCGCCGCGGTTTCCGGGCGATGCGGCCCACGGATGGCGCAACCTATCCGGTGTCCCGACGCGTATACCGGTCGGGTCCGTCGGGTCCAACGGGGAGTTTCTCGGGTTTTCTGAGGAGGGGGATCGACGATGCGGTCGATACGGATACGCAGCGTACGCAGAGTGGTGGCCGTCGGGCTGGTCGGCGGGTCGATGGCTCTGACGGCGGCCTGTGGGGGCGGCGGCGGGGGCACCTCCGGCGCGGCGAAGGCCGATCTGGGGGCGGGGGCGGCGGGTTCCGGCGCGAAGGCGTCGGCGGCGCCGACGAGCGCGGTGCCGAAGGTCTCGAAGGCCGCCGTGAGCATCGAGCCCAAGGCCGGCTCGGTGGACGTGGCGCCGAACGCGCTCAAGATCGGCGCCACCGGGGGCAAGCTCACCACCGTCAAGGTGAGCGACAAGACCGGCAAGGAGGTCCCCGGCACCATCGCCGCCGACGGCGCCTCCTGGACGCCGACGGCCGGCCTGGACGTGGGCACCGCCTACCAGGTCAGCGCGATGGCCGCGGACGCGGACGGCGCGGTCGCCACGGCGGACAGCAACTTCAGCACGCTGACCCCGACGGCGCTGGCCAAGGCCTCGGACAACGTGGACAACGACGCCACCTACGGCGTCGGCATGATCGTCTCGGTGAACTTCAGCAAGGACGTGAAGAACCGGGACGAGGTCGCCAAGGGCATCAGCTTCGAGACCAGCAACGGCACCGTCGTGAAGGGCCACTGGTTCGACGACCGCCGGCTGGACTTCCGCCCCGAGCAGTACTGGGCGCCGGGCACGAAGGTCGTCGTCCACTACCGGCTGAAGAGCGTCGAGCTCGCCCCCGGGGTGTACGGCTCGGACCGGGACGAGCCCTTCACGATCGGGCGGTCCCAGATTTCGACGGTTGACGCCGCCGCACACAAGATGACCGTCGTACAGAGTGGTCAGACGAACGAGATCGACATCACCTCCGGCTCGCCCGAACACCCCACCTGGAACGGCACGATGGTCGTCATGTCCAAGGAGGGCGTGGTGCGGATGCAGTCCAGCTCCATGCCCGGGATGACCGGCGCCCCGTACGACCTCCAGGTGCCGCACTCGATGCGGCTCACCGACTCCGGCACGTACGTGCACGGCAACTACTGGAGCGACGCGTTCGGCGAGGACAACGTCAGCCACGGCTGCGTGGGCCTGCGGGACGTCAAGGGCGGCGGCTCCGGCACCACGATGGGCAAGTTCTACGACGGGACGCTGGTCGGCGACGTGATGATCGTCAAGAACTCGACCAAGAAGGACACGCTCGACCCGGCGAACGGGCTGAGTGGCTGGAACGTCCCGTGGGGCAGCTGGTAAACGGCTGCTGAAGGGGGGGTGGGGTCAACCCGGGCTTGACGGAAGTCGCCCGGGTCGGCCCCATCTTGCTTCCGGCATATGCCGACTCGGGGAGATCGTTTGCTCATTGTCCGTACGCGGCTGCTTGCGTTCCGCAATGATGGTCCGCATGGCGGGTTGGGGCGAAACAGATCAGTCATCGGTTCCCGTGACACGTGCGGTGGCCGAGGTGTCCTGGATCGACGTCCAGGGCGGGCTCTCGGCACTGGAACGGCTCACCTCGGCGGAACTGGAGGAGATGTATTCCGGCAGACTCTGCGACCCGTCCTCCCCGAACGAGGTACGGCTGCCCTCCCGGCCGGAGTCGGCCCCGGTGGCCCGTCGGCTGGTGATGTCCGTGCTGGAGTCCTGGGACCTCCACCAGCACCTGGAGGCCGGGGAGCTGCTCACCGGCGAACTGGTGGCCAACGCCGTCCGGCACGCGGCCGGGCGCACCATCGGCCTGCACGTCAGCCGCAAGCCCGGCTGGCTGCGGGTCGAGGTCCGGGACTCGTCACGGGCGCTGCCCTGCATGATCATCGCCGAGGTCAACGCGGTGAACGAGCGGGGGCGGGGCCTGCGGATCGTCGATGATCTCTCGGATCGGTGGGGGGCGGACTTACTGCCGCGCGGCAAGGGTGTGTGGTTCGAGCTGAAGGTGCGCGAGCGGCCTTGATGTGATGGACGGGCCCTGCGTGATTCCCCGGGAAACACGCAGGGCCCCCGGATTCGCCGTGGTCCGGCGGATGGGGGCCCCTGCAAGTCATCGCGCCGGCCAAGGGGGTGCGTGCCGCGCGATGGGCGTCGGCAGTGCCAGGTCGGGCCCGCCGAAGTCATCAACCCAGGGCGGAGTCTGTGTCGCCCGCCGTTGGGCATGCCCTGACTATCGCACGAATCTCAGCATGTGGGCAAACCGGGTGACTTGGAATGCAAGGTGTGTTACCTAGTTCACCTTTGGTTATTGAATCGGTTCACGTCGATGCCTGTGAATATTCATGAACGCGGCGCTGTGGCCATCGCTTGGCGGATTCGGGCGGCGTGGCGGTGTACGGCGGTGGGGGAGAGGGCTTGGCGGGGCGGCGGGTTGGTGGCCGGGGTGCCTCGGCAGGCGCGGCAGAGGCCGCCCAGGAGGGCTTGCGGGCGGCAGGGAGTGCGGCAGGCCGTGCACTCGGGGATACGGGTGGTGAGGGGTTGGGAGTGGGGGCGCTCCGGGGGGAGCTTGTCGAGCAGGCGGCGGCGGGTGAAGGCGCCCGGGCTGTGGATGTCCTGGGGGAGGCCGTTGGTGAGGGCGGCGGTGAAGAGGGGGAGCGTGGCGCCCCGGGCGAACCACTCGGCGGCGAGGGGTTCGAGGGCGGTGCAGTCGGCGGCCGAGAGGGCGAGACGGGGGTCCGCGAGGCCGAGGCCGGCCAGGGCAGCGTAAGCGGCCGAGGGGAGGGGGGTGTGGTTGAGCCTTCGCTCTTGAGGGGGATCGGGTGCGGCGGGCGTTGACGTGTCACCGGGGGAGCCGGTGGCGAGGAAGTGCGACCACCAGGCGTCGGAGCGGGGCGTGCGGGAGAAGTAGGTGTGGAACACCCAGCGGCAGTCGGTGGAGGAGAGGCGTTCGCGGACGCGGCGCAGGTGGCCTGCGGTGGAGAGCCTGTTGAGGGCGGTGCGGCACGCCATCTGGCCGTAGTGGGGCTGGAGGGTGGCGAGGGTCTTGACGTCCATGGCGGCGCCGTCGGGGAGGTGGTCGATGAGCGAGGCGAGATAGGCCTCGCGGGCCGGGAGGTGGGCGAAGTCGGAGGCGGAGCGGGGGAGTTGCTCCGGCGCGGACTGCTTGCCGTACCCGGGGGCGGCCATGGCGGTAGGGTTGTGGGTAGCCACAGGATCGAGTCGCTTTCGATCGTGCCGGTCAGACCCCCGTTCGGTGCTGGTAACACCGGCGGGGGTTGTTTCGTTGCTGCGCACGCTACACGGAGGAACCAGCCGTGGCGAAGTGATGACGATAAGTCATATGTGCTGCGTGCGGGGGTGGTTGGGGGTAGTTACCCCACCGTTCCATTGAGGGTCACTCGACGGGAGCCGCTTGAGCTTCGGGCGCGAACGAGACGAACGCGGACCACGCTTCGGGGGAGAAGGCGAGGGTCGGGCCGGTCTTGTCCTTTGAGTCGCGGACGTGGATGGTCGAGGGGCAGGCGGCAACTTCGACGCAGTCGCCGCCCTGCGAGTCGCTGTAACTGGACTTCACCCAGGAGACTGCCACCTCGACGCAGTTGCCGCCCTGGGTGTCGCTGTAGCTGGACTTCACCCAGGAGATGGCGACTTCGACACAGGCGCCGCCCTGCGAGTCGCTGTAACTGGACTTGAACCACTTCATAGCTCCTCCATCACCGTTCTGATGAATGCTTCCGACTCCTCAATGCTGAGGGCCTGCGAGCGGATCATGCCATGGCGTTGCACGAGGATGCTCACCTTCTCGGGGTCGGCGGACAAGATTCCCGCGTACTGCCCCTCCACGTAGCCGAGTAGCTGGTGCTCGGGCGTCTCAAGGATCACCATCGGCCCCTCCATGGAGACATGGATCGCCCGGTTGGCCGGCAGGACCTGGATGGCGACATTCCGAAGTTTGCCGATGTCGAGCAGCTTCTCAAGCTGTCGCTTCATGAGGTCGGCATCGCAGATGAGGGTGCGGAGTGCCATCTCGTAGATGACGAATCCGAACATCGCGGTGGGTGAGCGGTGCAGCTTCTCCTGGCGCTGGAGCCGTGCGGCGACTCGCGCTTCGACCGTCTCGTCGTCCAGTGGCGGGTAGCTGTGGCTGATCTGCTCCCGGGCGTACTCCTCGGTCTGGAGCAACCCAGGGATGAGCAAGGCGGCGTACCCGTGGATGGCGATCGCCTCGTGCTCTGTGTCCGTGTAGTCCTGCGAGTAGGTCGGGAACTTCTCCGGCGTCAGGAATGTGGAAGCCCCGATCAGCATCCCTTTTGCATCGCACAACTCATCGGCTGCCTGTAGGAGTTGGAGCGTCGGTTTCCGCCTTCCCGCCTCCATCGACCGCACGCTCTCGATGTCGTAGCTGGCCGCCTTGCTCAACTGCTCCCGTGTCACGCCCGCCTTATCGCGCCAGCGCTTGACCTGATCGCCGCAGTACTTCCACGACATCGGGTTCTGCTTCGGCGTGCTCACGGTCCGGCACCCCTTCCTGCCCTGGTCGCAGGGCGGTCAAGCTCTGGCTGTACGTGCGGTGTTACTCCTGAGGCTATGCCCGCCTGCCGACTCTTGATGAGTGAAATGGCCGAACTCAGCTCTTCAGAGTGAAGCCGCCCGTCTGCATCTCCCAAGGACTTGATCCCCGATGCTTGCTGAGCCCATCGACCTCGTCGAGTGGATGTTCCCCCGCCTCCCCCGCAGCGCCGGCCGTGCCCGCGTCCGCTTCATCCGCCAGGCCTTCGAGTGGGAGGTGCCCATCGACTCCGCCGAGACCGGCCTCATCCTCCTCAGCGAACTCGTCACCAATGCCTGCCGTCACGCCCGGGGCCCCCGCGACCGCATGATCGGCGTCCGCGTCCTCCTCCCGAACCCCTCCCTCCTGCGCATCGAGGTCTCGGACGCCAACTCCACCCTCCCGACCATCCGCCGCGCCACCACCGCCGACGAGTCCGGCCGGGGGCTCGAACTCGTCGCCGCCCTCGCCACCTCCTGGGGCTCCCACCTGCGTGGCGAGGGCTTCATCGGCAAGACCACCTGGTGCGAGCTCGCCCTCCCCACCCCCGCCAACCCCCACGGCGACTGACCGGCTACTTCACGGCCTTGGCGAACTCCCTTGCCAGCGACACCGCGTCATCGGGGAAGTCGCCCGACTTGTCGGCGTTGACCAGGAGGTCCAGCACCCGGTCACCGATGCGGACGAGGATCGTCTCGGTGCCCAGGTAGCCCCCCTCCGGGAGCATCCTGAAGTCCAGTGCCTCGTCGCCCAGTCCGGCCACCGGCTTGGCGACGAGGCGTATCTCGACATCGCTGTGCCCCTTGCCCGTGCCCTTCTCGGTGAACGACGGGCAGCGCGCCGCGAAGTCCCTGATCACACCCAGCTGCTTCGCCGCGTCGCCGGCGCGGAAGGAGGTCACCGTCACCGAGCCGGCGTGCTCGCCGTCGGTGGACCATATGCTCTGGCTGGCGTACGCCGCGTAGCCGTCCAGCACCGTCAGGTTGTTCATGACGCCGCACGGCGCCGTGGGCCCCAGCCCCGTGGTGGTGGAGAGGACCTGCGATCCGCTGTCCGACGGGGTGCTGGGGCCGTACTTGCCGCTGTTCAGGGTCCAACCCGACGGGACGGTCTCCTCGGTGGGCAGATACGCCCTGAGGGCGCTCCCGAGCATGATCGAAGGATCCACGAGCGGGGCCGTCGGGGTGGGCGCCGGCAGGGGCGGGGCCGTGAAGAGGGTCGGGAAGTCCGTCACCGACACCTTGTACGGGGAGGAGGGCGCAAAGGTCGGGCTGTGGGATGAACCGCCACTGGAACACCCGGCCGCGGCGGCAAGAGCGAGCACGATCCCCGCCGTCACCGGAACTCGAACCTTGGTCATCGTGGACCTCGCTCTCCCTCGCGCTCACATGACAAGTCGTCAACTACGCTACCGCGCCCTGCCGACAGCAGCTCGGCCTTTCCGCGCCCCCCATGCCTGCGCGAGAAGTCGGACCGGCCGACTTCTCGCGCTCGCTCCTCCCCGCCGCTCAGCCCAGTGAGAATCCCATCTGGTTCACCACCGGCGTCATCGGCACGTACAGCACCTGCGCATAACAGGTGGTGGGGCGCGCCGTCGAGCCGCTCGGGCAGCCGACCTCCGACCTCCCGGCCACGATCACGCCCCGGGCCTCCATGTCCCCGTTCGCGCCGGACGGGTTCGCCACCGCCGGACCGCCGCTGTCCCCCTTCGCGACGATCGCCCGCTTGTCGCCGCCCTTCGACTCCGCGAGGTCCACCGGCTTGATCCTGGTGCCCTCGTCGTTCGTCGTCTCCACATCCACCCGCTTGATCTGCACGTCGCACTTCCACCCCGACTGGGCGCCGCTCAGGCAGATCAAGTCCCCGACGTTGTTCCGTCCGGCCCCGTACGTGTGCCGGGACGAGCCGCCGCTGTCCGACCACGACCCGTCGTAGAACCGGCCGCCGCCGTTCCCGTTGACCCCGATCATCCCGACGTCCAGGCCGCTGCCGCTCGACACCAGGTCACCGATGTAGCTGCTGGTGCCGTTGTAGTACCGGCCGCCGCCGCAATGGGCCGCTGTCAACACCACCTTCGTCCCGCCCTTCCAGCCGCTGAACGCCGTCGAGCAGAACGACGACTTGCTCGTGCTCACCTCGGCGCCCGCGTAGTACGGCACCCCGTCGGAGTGCCGGTTGCCGGACAGCGCCACCGGCGTCCCCGCGACGCTCGCCGTCACCGGCATCCCGGCGATCTCGGCGGCCCGTCGGGAGTACGCCAGCGCGGTCGTGTCACCGCCGGTCAGGCGCTTTGCCGTCCCGGGCACGTAGGTGATCGCGATGGCCGCGCCGTCCTCCTGCGGGCCGATCGACGTCCACTCGTCACGCGGCACGGCGGAGGTGAACCGGTCGATCGCGGTGCGCATCTCCGCGCGGGAGTGCGGGGATTGGTGCACCTCGACGGTGAAGCCGTCGGCGCCGTGGGCGTCGAGCAGGGACCGCACCTTCGCCGGGGCCTCGCCCTTCCAGTAGAGGTCGGCGTGCTGGTTCGACGCGTCGATGACCGTCCCCGCGTATCCGGCGGCCGCCGGATCCCCGGACTCCACCCAGTCCTGCACCGGGTCCGTCATCGCGTGGAGCTTCTGCTGGGCCTCCACATCGCGGAGCACCGGGAGGCTGACGGAGCGGATCGGCTCGTCCTGCGCGACATCGACGGCGACCAGGGTGGATGCCGCCACGATCGTCAGGGCCAGGGACAGCAGAAGGCGGGATCGGCGCATGAGCGGCTCCTCCGGGTGGGCTGATGGGCCGACAACCCAGCGTAGGGGCCGATCGACGCTCCGCCACGGCTCGCGGCTCGCCACCTGTTGCGCGCGCTACCCGACGCGCCCCCGCCCGGGACGGATGGGGTGGGTGCTGCGGGGGCGCTTCGGGGTGTTTTCGGCGGCGCTTCCGGGGCGCCGCACAGGAAGTCGGACCGGCCGACTTCCCGTGCCCCTGCTGGTCGGTACGATCGGGGTGTGAACCTGTACTGGCACGTCGTGCTGCCACCGCTCAGCGCCTGATCGGGCGCGCGCTTCGGTGGCTTGATCCCCCGCGACCCCGGCTCGGCCCGCTGACGGCCGCCGTGGGGGGGGCGTGCGCCCGTTCTCGGAACCTGCCTCTGACGGTTTTCGACGACGGAAGTTCACGACTGTGCCGAATCGTTTCCATTCCGCCGCCCGCTCGCGTGGTGGTGCTCTGCCGATCCTGATCGCCGCTGTGCTGTGGGGCACCACCGGGACCGCGAGCTCACTCGCCCCCGGCGGCGCCCCGGCGGCCGGGATCGGGGCCGCCGGGCTGGTGCTCGGCGGGCTCCTGCTGCTCCTGTCCGACCGCTCGGCCCGCGCCCTGCCCCGGCACTGCGCGCCGCGCGAACGACGGCTGCTCGCCGCCGGGGCGCTCGCCGTGGCCGGGTACCCCGTCACCTTCTACCCGGCGGTGAGCCGCACGGGCGTGGCGGTGGCCACCGTGATCGCGCTCGGCAGCGCGCCGGTGTTCACCGGGCTGCTCGGCCGGCTCGCCCGGCAAGGGCGGCCCGGCGGCCGATGGGCCGGGGCCACGGCGCTCGCCGTGCTCGGCTGCGCGGTCCTGGTGCTGGGCCCCGAACTGAGCGGCGACAGTACGGCGGTGGACCCGCTGGGGGTGCTGCTCGCGGCGCTCTCGGGGCTCTCGTACGCCGTGTACTCGCTGATCGGCGGACGGCTCATCGCGGCCGGGCACCCCTCGGGCGGGGTGATGGGGGCGATGTTCGGCGGCGCGGCGCTGATCGTCCTGCCGGTACTGCTCGCGGGCGACACCGGGTGGCTCGCCTCGGCGCGCGGAACGGGCGTGGTGCTCCACCTCGCCGTCATCACCACCTTCCTCGCCTACCGCCTCTTCGGCCACGGCCTCCGGCACACCACCGCCCAGACCGCCACCACCCTCACCCTTGCCGAACCCGCCGTCGCCGCCCTCCTCGGCGTCGCCGCCCTCGGCGAACGCCTACCCGCCCTCTCCTGGTCCGGCCTCGCCATCCTCGCCGCCGGCCTGGCCTTCCTCACCCTCCCGGCACGGCGGTAGCCACCCGCCCCCGCGCAGGAAGTCGGGTCGGCCGACTTCCTGCGCGGTGTGGGGCGGTTGCCGATGCCGGGTGTCTTTGCTGGAGTGGGTGGATGGGACATCCGGGGAGCGCGGGCGAACTGGCGGCGTATGACCGGATCGGGGTGGGGTACCGGCAGGTTCGTCGGCCCGATCCGCGGCTGCATGCGCTGATCGGGGGCGCTCTGGGCGGGGCGCGGACGGTGGTCAACGTGGGGGCGGGGGCTGGGTCGTACGAGCCGGAGGGGGCCGAGGTGACGGCCGTCGACCCCTCGCAGGTGATGCTCGACCAGCATCCGGGGCGGCGGAAGGTCAAGGCGTCGGCCTCTCGACTCCCCTTCGCCGACGGGGCGTTCGATGCGGCGATGGCCGTGCTGACCGTCCACCACTGGCCGGACCTGCGGCAGGGGCTCGCCGAGTTGCGGCGGGTCGCCCGGCGGCGGGCCGACCTGGCCTCGGGGGAGTGGTACCGGCGGTACGCCGACCTGCTCGACCGGGAGAGCGTGGACTACGGCTACCGCCTGGTCGTCGCGGGCGAGCGGGCGCGGGACGTCGGACCGGCCGACTTCCCGCGTGATCGGGCAAGCGCCGAGGGCGGGGTGCGCGAGTGAGCCGGCCGTCCACCCGGGGGCCGACCCGGAGGTGCTCACCGCCGCGCAGTCGGGGGCGTAGAGGGCTCAGAGGCCGAAGTGGGTGGCGATGCCGGTGAGGACGCAGTCGAGGCCGGTTTCGAACTGCCAGTCGGGGTCGTCCTTGCGGGTGGCCTCATGGAGGTAGCGCTGGTAGGCGGGGTAGCGGCCGGTGTTCATCAGGAAGCTCATCTGGGGGGCGAGGCCGATGCGGGTCTGGTGGCCGTCGGACCAGCCGTGCTTGCGGCGCAGGGCGTCCAGGGTGACTTCGGTGGTGACCGAGCCGTGGACGTAGCCGGTGACGGTGCGGAACACCGCCATCGTCGTGTCGGCGTCCAGGCCGTGGCCGGCGAGGGCGGCGAACGCGCGCTCGGGGACGGCCAGTTGGTTGGGGCTGAGGGAGAACGGGGTCGTCGTCCGGACGGTCCACGGGTGGGCCAGGTGCATCGCCCGTAGGTGGACGGCCAGGGCGCGCATGGTGTCCCGCCAGCCCTCGGCGGGGGCGCCGAGCGGGAGTTGGCCGTACACGAAGTCGACCATCAGCTCGATGAGTTCGTCCTTGCCGGAGACGTACCGGTAGGCGGCCATCGGGGCGACGCCGAGGTCGGCGGCCAGTCGGCGCATGGTGACGGCGTCCAGGCCCTCGGCGTCGGCGATGGCGACGGCGGCCTCGGCGATCCGGTGCGCGGTCAGGGTGGTGCGCGGCGCGGGGGCCGGGCGCTCCAGGCGCTCCCAGAGTGAGACCTGGGGCTTGTCGCTGTCGCCGCTGGGGGCCTGCTGGGTGGACATGGGCCCACGGTAGCACTGATGTGTACGGCGTACACCGGCAGTGGACGGCGTACGCGTTGCTGTGTACGTTGTATCCAGAGCCGATACGGCGTACACATCGGCAGATCCTGGAGGGGGATTCCCATGTCCACAGAACAGCACCTGAAGGTCGCGGTCGTACTCGGCAGCACCCGCGACGGCCGCTTCGGCCCGGTGGTCGCCGACTGGCTGCTCGGCCACCTCGAAGCGCACGGCGACCTCGCCGCCGACCGGATCGACCTGGTGGAGACCCCGCTGCCCACCGCCTTCCCGTCCTTCGGCGGCGAAATGGCGCCTGGCGACGCCGAGTTGCTGGCCGCCGTGTCGCCCCGGCTGGAGGCGGCCGACGCCTTCGTGTTCGTCACGCCCGAGTACAACCACAGCTTCCCGGCGCCGCTGAAGAACGCCATCGACTGGCACAACCGGCAGTGGCACGGCAAGCCGGTCGGCTTCGTCTCGTACGGCGGGCTGTCCGGCGGGCTCCGGGCGGTCGAGCAACTGCGGGTGGTGATGGCCGAGTTGAACGCGGCGACGATCCGCAACACGGTCAGCTTCCACGGTGCCGCACAGTGCTTCGACGCCGACGGTCAGGCGAAGGACCCGGCCGCCGACGCCGCCGCCAAGACCATGCTCGACCAACTCGCCTGGTGGGCCCGCGCGTTGCGGGACGCCCGGCAGGCCCGCCCGTTCGCAGCCTGAGTGGCCTGAGTGGCCTGACAGGCCTGAGAGGTCCGAGTGCAGACATGGAAACCACAGAGGACCCGCCCAAGCCGCCGCTGCTCGGGGTGATCGGGCTGATGCTCGGCATCTTCCTCTCGGCCCTCGACGGGCAGATCATCGGCACCGCGCTGCCGACCATCGTCGGCGACCTCGGCGGACTGGAGCACCTCTCCTGGGCGGTCACCGCCTACCTGCTGACCTCCGCCGCCGCCACCCCGTTCTGGGGCCGGCTCGGCGACCTCTACGGGCGCAAGGGCGCCTACCAGTGGGCGGTGGTGCTGTTCCTGGCCGGCTCGATGCTGTCCGGACTCGCCCAGGACATGGGCGAGTTGATCGCCTTCCGGGCGCTCCAGGGCGTCGGCGCGGGCGGACTGATGGTCGGCGCGCTCTCGGTGATCGGGGTGCTGGTGCCCGCGTCCGACCGGGGCCGGGTGCAGTCGGTGATCGGGGTGCTGATGCCGATCGCCTTCGTCGGCGGCCCGCTGCTCGGCGGCTTCCTCACCGACCGGCTCAGCTGGCGTTGGGCGTTCTACGTCAACCTGCCGGTCGGACTGCTCGCGCTGCTCGCGGTGGGCGTCGGGGTACGGCTGCGGACCGAGCGGGTGCGGGCGCCGTTCGACTGGGCCGGCGTGGCCCTGCTGACCACCGGCATCCTCGCGCTCACCCTGGTCAGCAGCTGGGGCGGCACCGAGTACGCCTGGACGTCCCCCTGGATCCTCGGGACGGCCGTGGTGGCGGCGGGCGCGCTCGGCTGGTTCGTCCGGACCGAACTGCGCGCCCCCGGGCCGCTGATCCCGCCCGCTCTGTTCCGCGACCGCAACTTCTCGGTGGCCCAGGTGCTCGGCTTCCTGGCCGGCGCGGTGATGCTCGCCCTGGTCGGCTACCTCCCGCAGTACCTCCAGTTCGTGCAGGGCGCCTCGCCCACCGTCGGAGGCCTGCTCCTGCTGCCGCTGATGCTCGGCATGATGGGCACCCAGCTGGTGACGGCCCGGCTGATGAGCCGGCCGGGCGGCGAGCGCCGCTACCCGCTGCTCGGCGGGACACTGGCCCTGGTCGGCGCCGCGCTGCTGCTGCTCCTGGGCGCGGACACCCCGATCGCCCTCGCCTCCGCCCTCACCGCCGTCGCCGGGATCGGCCTCGGCCTGCTGATGCAGAGCACCCTGCTGACGTCGATGGGCGCCGTGCCGCGCCAGGACATGGGCGCCGCGATGGGCGTGGTCACCCTGCTGCGCAGCATCGGCGGGTCGCTCGGCATGGCCGCCCTCGGCGCGGTCTACACGGCGCGGCTCACCGACGGGCTCACCGCCCACCTGGGCCCCGAGGAGTCCGCCCGCCTCACCGGCGGGGGAGGCCTCACCCCGGCCTCCCTCACCGGATTGCCGCCGGCTGTACGGGACGCCGTCGGCGAGGCCGTCACCAGCGGCCTGCACGGCACGCTCCTCGGCGGCGCCGCCCTGGCGGCGCTGGCCACGGCGGTGGCCTGCCTGGCCCGCCCGGCCCAGGGCGCGGTGGCGGAGGGCGCGCAGGTGAAGGAGACCGTCGGGTAGCGCGTCAGGGGCAGCGGCCGGTGAAGCAGAAGGAGGTGAGCTCCGAACGCAGCAGGTCGCGGAGCGGAGTGGGCCAGCCGCTCTCCGGGCCGGCGACCAGGACGGCCCAGGCGGCGCCGTCCGGACCGGTGAGGATGTGGTCGACCGTGTGGCGGACACCGGTGCCGGCCAGGTCGTAGGAGTACTCCAACTCGGCGCCGCCGTCGGCGGTCCGCTCCAGGCGCAGGCGGCGGTAGCCCGGGAAGCGGGAGGACTGGCCGGCCAGGCTGCTGTCGGTGGCGACGGCCTGCTGGTACGGCGTGTCGGTGCCCATCGCGAACACCTGGATCAGGCTGGTGCGGTCGGGGGAGTCGTAGAACACGGACGTGCCGTCGTCGCGGCGCTGCCAGCCGTCCGGGACGAGGAGGGTGAAGCCCTTCGGGTCCTGGACGGGGGTCAGGCGGACCCCGGTGGGGATGGGCGTGGGCGTGGGGGTGGGCGTGGACGTCGGGGACGGCGAGGCGGACGTCCTCGTGGGGGACGGGCTCGCCGACACCGTCGGCGAGCCCGTGCCGGTGGCGACGGGGGTCGGCTTGCCGCCGTCGTCCCGGGTCAGCAGGTACGCGCCGCCGCCCACGAGCGCCCCGATGAGCGCCGAGGCGACCGCCACCAGCAGCAGCCGCCGGGACGGCCGGACCGGCGGCGGGGGCTCCTCACGGCGGGGAGACGGCGGCGGGGGCTCCTCACGGCGGGGAGACGGCGGTTCCTCGGGGCGGGGAGGCACCGGCGGCACGACCGGAGGCGCCGGAGGTGGCGGAGGTGGCGGAGGCGGCGGAGCCGCACCCGTCGTCACCGGCCGCTCCACCCACCGCTGGAGGTTCTTGTCCCAGTACTGCGCCACCCGTCGCTCCCCCGTCGTCCCGCTTCGCCCCGCCCCGCCCCGCCTCTCAGCCCAGGAACTGCTCGATCGCCTGCACCACCGCGACCGCCGACGCGAGACCGGAGACCACCGTGGTCGAGCTCCGCAGGAGGCCGCGCAGCCGCTCCAACCGGGTGCGCGGGGCCGTTCCGCTCTCCTGGAGCGAGGTGTGGACGGCCGTCACCTCCTGCTCCACCTCGCTCACCCCGTTGCCCTCCACCCGCGCGAACAGCGGCAGCTGGCCCCGCAGTTCGGCCAGCGCCTCCAGCAGCTGCCGCGCCGAGGCGCCCATCCGCACCGAGGCGTCGACCGCCCGGGCGTCCGGCCCGGAGGCCACCGCGCCGCCCGTGAGCACGCCGATGGAGACGCCACCCGCCGCCGGGGCGGGCACCGTCAGCCCGCTGACGTCCGGCACCGCGTCCGCCCCGCCGACCCGCTGGGAGCGGTCCTCCGCGTTGGCGCCGGGGCCCGAGGCGACCGCGCCGCCCGTCATGGCGCCGATCGACACCCCGCCGCTGCTCCCGCTCTGCTCCACGTGCTGTTCCTCGCTCATGTGTTCTCCGCACTCCCCTGCCACGCGGCCGGTCCGACGTTTCCCTGGGCCGCGACGTTCACCTTGGACGTCGCCGTGCCGCCGTTGGTGGCGACGGCGCCACCGCTCATCTCCCCGATGTGGATGCCGCCCGCCATCACCTGCACCACCGTCTGCTCGAAGCGCCCGGTCTCGTAGCCCTGGCGGTGCAGCGCCTCGCGCACGCCGTCGATGACCCGCTCCTGGATCGTCTTCAGGTACCGGTTGATGTCCAGCTCCTGGAAGATCGAGACGGTCCGGGAGGAGGCGGACTCGCGCAGCGACACCATCGGGCGGGCCGACACCGGTGCGGCATCGGCTTCCTCCGCCGCGCCGGCCCGGCCGCCCGGCCGCACCAGGGCCCGGAGCGCCGCCGGACCGGCGGTGAACGCGGACACGGCGGGGCGGCTGCGGCGCAGCCGCGTGCCCTGCTGGGCCGCCGCGTCCGCCAGCAGCTCGTACTCGCGCCACACCGGCCCGAGCACGTGCGGGACGACCTCCAGCACCAGCAGCCCGCCCTGGGTGTGCACCCGCAGGTGCACGGTCAGCACCACCTGCTCGTCCCAGGCGCCGACCCGGACCCGCAGGAAGTGCCGGCGCCGCTCGCCGCCCTCGTCCACCGCCTCGGCGATGTGCTGGGTGATGTCGGCCTGCCCGCGGGGCACGTTGCCGCGGGTCGGCCCGTACGGGAGGAAGACCACGTGGTCGATCTCCAGGTCCCGCAGCCGGTCCAGGCTGGTGTCGGCGGTGGCCTGCCGCAGGTCGGCCAGGCGCGGAACGACCAGTTCCAGCACGGCGCGCGCGGTGAGCTCCCCGTCGGGGACGGCCACCGGACCGGTCTGGCGGCGCTTCAGCTCCAGCGAGAACGACCAGGCGCGGTACGGGAATCCGGCGCCGAGGAAGGGGTCGGCGGGGTCGTAGACGATCAGCTGGGAGTCCTGCTCGGCGGCGATCGCCCGCCGCAGCCGCCGGTAGTACGGCCGGTCGGGCAGCGCGAGCGGCGTCCCGTCGCCGAAACCCCCGCGGCTCAGTTCCCGTCGGACGAGCTGCGCGACCAGCAGCCGGTGCCCGCCGATCGTCGCGGCGAGCGCCAGCGGGAACAGCGCGCCCTCCGGGTGCGAGTGGAAGAGGGACACCACCGCCGCCACCCAGTACCAGAGCTGGAGGATCACGGCGCCGGCCGTACGGAAGCCGCCGGAGCGCCGTGCGGTGGCCCGGGTGCCGCCCGGCGTGGCGGGGGCGTACAGCGCGTACTCGCGGACCCGCGCGGGCTTGGCGAACCAGGAGACCAGCGTGACCAGGGCGTACGCGACGGCGAAGTTGGTGGTCTGGGCGGGCAGGTGCTCGGCGAGCGAGCCGAACGGCTGGTCGGACGCCGAGCCGGCGTACGAGCCGTAGCCGCCCGCCCGCCCGTCGTACGGGCCCCAGAGGCCGCCCGACGACGTGTCCTCGAAGGCCGGTGCGATCGAGGTGTACGCGAAGCCGAGCCAGATCGCGGCGAGCACCGCGCCGGTCCGCAGCTCCAGCACGCGGGCCCGCAGCGCGTGTGCCAGGACGGTGATCGCGTCGAAGCCGAGCGAGGGCGGGACGGTGCGTTCGTCGTGCTCGACCAGCTCGCCGATCACCCGCCGGCGGAACTCCGGGTCGAGGTACACCCCGGCGCACATCAGCCGGGTGGCCTCGGACTTGGCGTGCGGGGACGGCGGCGGATCCGGTGGAGGCCCGTACGGTTGCTGGTGGGGCACCGACGCCTGGTAGTCCATTCACATCCCCCTTCGGCGTGCGCCAACCCGACGGGATTATGGACCTCCCGGCGTGCCGTCGCCAGTGGCAGAGCGAAAGCCCCCCGGGCGGACGGGAGTTCCGCCCGGGGGGCCTGAGGCGAGGGGCTCGCGGCACAGGGCCGTCAAACCGCGGCGATCAGCACTCGATGACGTTCACGGCGAGACCGCCGCGCGAGGTCTCCTTGTACTTGATCTTCATGTCCGCGCCCGTCTCCTTCATCGTCTTGATCGCCTTGTCCAGCGAGACGTGGTGACGCCCGTCGCCGCGCAGCGCCATCCGGGCGGCGGTGACGGCCTTGACCGAGGCCATGCCGTTGCGCTCGATGCAGGGGATCTGGACCAGGCCGCCGACCGGGTCGCAGGTGAGGCCGAGGTTGTGCTCGATGCCGATCTCGGCGGCGTTCTCGACCTGCTCGGGGGTGCCGCCGAGGACCTCGGCGAGGCCGCCCGCGGCCATCGAGCAGGCGGAGCCGACCTCGCCCTGGCAGCCGACCTCGGCGCCGGAGATGGAGGCGTTCTCCTTGAAGAGCATGCCGATGGCGCCGGCGGCGAGGAGGAAGCGGACGATGCCCTCGTCGTCGGCGCCCGGGATGAAGTTCAGGTAGTAGTGCAGGGTGGCCGGGATGATCCCGGCGGCGCCGTTGGTCGGCGCGGTGACGACCCGGCGGCCGGAGGCGTTCTCCTCGTTGACCGCCATCGCGTAGAGGGTCACCCACTCCATCGCGTTGGCCGGCCCGATCCCCTCGGCGCGCAGCGTCCGCGCCGCCGCGGCGGCCCGGCGGCGGACCTTCAGCCCACCCGGCAGGATGCCCTCGCGGGTCATGCCGGCCCGCACGCACTCCTGCATCACGGACCAGATCTCCAGCAGCCCGGTGCGGATCTCCTCCTCGCTGCGCCAGGCCTTCTCGTTCTCCAGCATCAGGCCGGAGATGGACAGCCCGGTCTCGCGGGTGAGCCGCAGCAGCTCCTCGCCGGTGCGGAAGGGGTAGCGCAGCGCGGTGTCGTCGGGCTTGACCCGGTCCGCGCCGATCGCGTCCTCGTCCACCACGAAGCCGCCGCCGACCGAGTAGTAGGTCTTCTCCAGCAGGGTCGAGCCGTCGGCCGCGTACGCCCACAGGGTCATGCCGTTGGCGTGGTACGGCAGCGAGCGCCGGCGGTGCAGCACCAGCTGGGTGTCCGGGTCGAAGTCGATGGTGTGCTCGCCGAGCAGGTTGATCCGCTTCTCGGCGATGATCCGCTCGACGTCCTTGTCGGCCTGGTCGACGTCGACGGTGCGGGGCGAGGCGTTCTCCAGGCCCAGCAGGACGGCCTTCGGGGTGCCGTGGCCGTGGCCGGTGGCGCCGAGCGAGCCGTACAGCTCGGCGCGCACGCCCGTCACCCGGTCCAGCAGGCCCTCGGAGCGCAGTCGGCGGGCGAACATCCGGGCGGCGCGCATCGGGCCCACGGTGTGGGAGCTCGACGGGCCGATGCCGATGGAGAAGAGGTCGAAGACGCTGATGGCCACGGGGACGTCCTTGTCTGGTCTCGTGGAAGGACGGGCAGGGGGATGACACGGGACGGGGCACCGCGCGCACTGTCCAGTGTGCGCGGTGCCCCGGGGGCCCAGGTGCGCCGGCGGGGTGAGGCCGGTCACCTCATCCCGAGCGGGATCACTCCTGGTTGCCCAGGGTGGGGTAGAGCGGGTACTTGTCGGCCAGGGCGGTGACCCGGGCCTTCAGCGCGGCGGCGACGGTCTCGTCGAAGGCGGGCTTGAGCGCCTCGGCGATGACGTCGGCGACCTCGCGGAAGTCCTCGGCCTGGAAACCGCGGGTGGCCAGGGCCGGGGTGCCGATGCGCAGGCCCGAGGTGACCATCGGCGGGCGCGGGTCGTTCGGGACGGCGTTGCGGTTGACGGTGATGCCGACCTCGTGCAGCCGGTCCTCGGCCTGCTGGCCGTCGAGCTGGCTGTTGCGCAGGTCGACCAGGACCAGGTGGACGTCGGTGCCGCCGGAGAGCACGGTGGCGCCGGCCTCGGCCACGTCGGCCTGGAGCAGACGCTCGGCGAGGATGCGGGCACCGTCCAGGGTGCGCTGCTGGCGCTCCTTGAACTCCTCCGAGGCCGCGACCTTGAAGGCGACCGCCTTGCCGGCGATCACGTGCTCCAGCGGGCCGCCCTGCTGGCCGGGGAAGACCGCGGAGTTGATCTTCTTGGCGTACTCGGCCTTGGACAGGATGACGCCGCCGCGCGGGCCGCCCAGGGTCTTGTGGGTGGTGGTGGTGACGACGTCCGCGTACGGCACCGGGTTCGGGTGCAGACCGGCGGCCACCAGGCCGGCGAAGTGCGCCATGTCCACCATGAGCAGCGCGCCGACCTCGTCGGCGATCCGGCGGAACGCGGCGAAGTCCAGCTGGCGCGGGTAGGCGGACCACCCGGCGATGATCAGCTTCGGCTGGTGCTCCTTGGCGAGGCGCTCGACCTCGGCCATGTCGACCTGGCCGGTCTTCTCGTCCACGTGGTACGCGGCCACGTTGTAGAGCTTGCCGGAGAAGTTGATCTTCATGCCGTGGGTCAGGTGACCGCCGTGGGCCAGGCTCAGGCCCAGGATGGTGTCGCCCGGCTGGATCAGCGCGAACATCGCGGCGGCGTTGGCCTGCGCGCCGGAGTGCGGCTGGACGTTGGCGTGCTCGGCGCCGAACAGGGCCTTGATGCGGTCGATGGCGATCTGCTCGACCACGTCGACGTGCTCGCAGCCGCCGTAGTAGCGGCGGCCGGGGTAGCCCTCGGCGTACTTGTTGGTGAGAACCGAGCCCTGGGCCTCCATGACCGCCACCGGGGCGAAGTTCTCGGAGGCGATCATCTCCAGGGTGGTCTGCTGGCGGTGCAGCTCGGCGTCGACCGCGGCGGCGATCTCCGGGTCGAGGGCGTGCAGGGACTGGTTGAGAACCGTCATGGTGGTGGTCTTCCCGGTGGAGGAGGAAAGGGGGCCGCGGCTGGGGCGGGGCGGCCGCCGAACGGAGACCGCCCCGGTCAGGTGTCTCAGCCGCCGATGAAGGCGGTGTACTCGTCCGCGCTGAGCAGCGTGTCGGTGGCCTCGACGCGCACCTTGATCAGCCAGGCGTTGCCGAACGGGTCGGCGTTCACCATGGCCGGGTCGGAGACGACGTCCTCGTTGATCTCGACGACCTCGCCGGTCACCGGGGAGAACAGGTCGCTGACCGACTTGGTCGACTCCAGCTCGCCACAGGTCTCGCCGGCGGTCACGGTGTCGCCGACGGCCGGCAGCTGCACGTAGACGATGTCACCCAGGGCGGTGGCGGCGTGCTCGGTGATGCCGACCGTGGAGACACCGGCCTCGGCGGCGGTCAGCCACTCGTGCTCCTTGGTGTACTGAAGGTGCTGGGGGTTGCTCATGGCGTCATTCTCCAGGATGGGAAGCGGGCACGGCGAAGCGGGCCGCCGCTCGGACGGCTCGCGACGTGCGGGTATGGGAAATCGGGGGCTTCGGCGAGCCTCAGCGGGCGCGCTTGTAGAACGGCAGCGCGACGACCTGGACGGGCTCGTGCTTGCCGCGCACGTCCACCGCGACGGTGGTGCCGGGCTCGGCGTGGGCGGCGTCCACGTAGGCCATCGCGATCGGCCGGCCCAGGGTCGGGGACGGCGCGCCGGAGGTGATCCGGCCGATCGGCTCGCCCTCGGTGGAGACCACGGTGTACTCGGCGCGCGGCACCCGCTTGCCCTCGGAGACCAGGCCGACCAGCTTCTTCGGCGGGTTGGCCTCGGCCGCCGCGGCGGCCTGCTCCAGCGCCTTGCGGCCGACGAAGGCGCCCTCGTTGGTGGTCTTGTCGAAGCGGACGACCCGGCCCAGGCCGGCGTCGAACGGGGTGAGCTCGGTGGACAGCTCGTGCCCGTACAGCGGCATGCCGGCCTCCAGGCGCAGCGTGTCGCGGCAGGACAGGCCGCACGGGACCAGGCCGTGGCCCTCGCCGGCGGCGGTCAGCGCCTGCCAGACGTGCTCGGCGTCGACCGGGTGGCAGAAGATCTCGAAGCCGTCCTCGCCGGTGTAGCCGGTACGGGCGAGCAGCACGTCGCGGTCGGCCACCTGGGCCGGGAGGATCGCGTAGTACTTCAGGCCGGGCAGGTCGGCGTCGGTGGTCGCGGCCAGGATGCCGGTGGCCTCCGGGCCCTGGACGGCGATCAGCGCGTAGGTGTCGCGGTCGTCGGTGACGACGGCGTCGAAGCCCTTGGCGCGGGCGATCAGCTCGTCGAGGACCAGCTGGGCGTTGGAGGCGTTGGCGACGACCAGGAAGGCGTCCTCGCGCAGGCGGTAGACGATCAGGTCGTCCAGGATGCCGCCGTCCTCGGCGCAGATCATGGTGTAGCGGGCGCGCAGCTCGCCCAGCGCGGAGACGAAGCCGACCAGCGCGTGGTCCAGCATCTCGCCGGCCTGCGGCCCGGTGACGGTGATCTCGCCCATGTGCGAAAGGTCGAACAGGCCGGCCTTGGTACGGACGGCGAGGTGCTCCTCGCGCTCGCTGCCGTAGCGCAGCGGCATGTCCCAGCCGGCGAAGTCGGTCATGGTGGCGCCAAGGCTGCGGTGCAGCGCGTCGAGCGCGGTCAGGCGGAGGGACATGGCCAGGAACTCCTCGGTCGGGGCACTCAGGGGTGCACGCGACGGACCGGTCCCGCTCGGGGGCCGACCCTGCGCGCGGGCATGCGGCGGCGTGGGTCTCCCCATCTGTCGTCGAACCTGAGAGCTTCACCGCCCGCCTGCCCGAAGCTGATTTCAGCTTGGGGGACAGCATGGCGGCTTGCACCGTGGGTGGGCGTCCGACAGGGCCGGGCGCCGCTTTCCAGATGTGCCTAACCCGTGCGGTAGGGGTGCCTGAGAGATTCCGGGGAGGACTTGCTCCTTCGGCGCCGGCTGTGCCCCGGGCGGGGCATTCCGGGCTCTCCCGCGCGGGTTCGAGCGGCCGGTATGGAGTTGTGGGGGCCCGCGGCGCATGCCGTCGGACGCGCACATCATGGCACGTCCCCGGTAGCGAGGGGGAGAGGGGACCCGGTCACATGAGGCCCGCTCACACGGCGTGGTCCCGAACAGGAGCCCTAACGTCGGGAGCCCCGGGCCCTAGACTGCTGCGCGTCGGCGCAGCAGAGGGCGGCCGACCGGCATGAGGGCGGAATCGGCGGCGCATGGGATACCCGGTGGAGCAGCAGCAGGGGTGGGGCGGACCGGAGGAGGCGCCGGCGGGCGGCTCCTGGCCGGCCAACGAGCTGGAGCAGGTGCTGACCGCGGCCCTGGGCGATCCGGGCGCGACCCCGCGGGTGGTCGAGGTGCTGGCCCGCAGTCAGGTGTGGGTGCCGCTGCCGGCCGGGGCCGATCCGCAGGGGCAGTCGCTGGACCTGCCGACCATCGAGCTGGGCGGCGACCCGTACGTCCCGGTGTTCTCCTCGCAGGAGGTGTTCCTCCGGCACGCACCGGGGATGGCCTTCGCGATCGCACCGGTCTGGGAGTTCGCCCGCGGGCTGCCGCTGGGCGTGGGCATCGCGGTGAACCCGGAGGCCGCGGTGGGCATCCCGGTGCCGCCGCAGGGGGTCGCCGAGCTGCGCCGGGGGCCGCGCGAGGAGCGCTGGGAGGACCCGGCGGCGCCGACCGGCGGGCGGGTGGCGCTGCGCGAGCCGGTGCCGGGCGAGGACCCGGAGCACTTCCTGGCCGCCTGCCGGGCCGAACTGACGGCGCTGCCCGGGGTGTTGACCGCCCGTAGGGCGCTGGCCAGCATCGAGGGCGAGCCGACGGTGATGTTCGTGGGCGTCCAGTTGGACCCGGCGGCCCCGGCCGAACCGGCCGCGGTGAACGAGGCACTCGGGCGAGCGCTGGGAACCGCGCCGCTGCCCGGAGGCGTCCACCTCGTACTGCTCGACCTCGCCGACGACCCGGTGGTCGAGTGGCTGCTCACCCGGGTGATGCCCTTCTACGCCAGGGCCTGAGCGGTTCGTATGACAGGCACGTCGCCGTGGCGGTGGCCGGTGCCGCGCCATAGGGTGCGTGCAGACGGCCGACGGGCCGGCGGGTTCGAGGAAAGAGGCGCGGCGAGGTGGGCGCATGAGTGCGGGAGCAGGAGCGGGCGGTGTGCCGGGGCCCTGGGGCCAGGCACCGGCCGGGCGCCCGGGAGCTGACCCGGGCGCGTTGGAGCGCGCCCTGCGCGAGGTCGCGCCGGAGCGCTACGACGCGTACGAGCGCCTGCTGCACGCGCTGGCGGACGGCCAGGTCTGGATGCTGCTGTGGCACGGCACGCCGGGCAGCCCGGACGCCCAGTACGGGAACATGGAGATCAGCGGCCACGGCTACGCGCCGGCCGTCACCTCGTCCGAGCAGCTGACCTCCTCCGGCTGGGGCCGGGCCCACGAGGTCATCTCCGGCCGGGAGATCGCCGCCTCGCTGTACCGCACCCGCTGGGGCCTGTGGCTCAATCCGCACGCGCCCGGCGGCGGCGTCGGGGTGCCCTGGGCGGACCTGCGGCGGATCGCCGCGGGCCTGGAGCGGCTGCCCGCCGGGCCGTTGAAGCTGAGCGAGCCGCAGCTGAACGCCCAGCCGTTCTTCGCGCTGCTGGAGCGCCAGGCCGCCGAGGTGCGCGCGGTACGGGCGCTGCGCCGGGCCTGGGTGCAGCCCGCGGTGGGGGAGTCGTACCTGGCCATCGGCCTTGACCTGTACGAGAGTTCGCCGCAGGCCGTGGAGGCGGTGCGGGCGCTGATGCAGCGGGCGATCGCGGTGGCCCCGGAGGGGCTCGCGGTGTCCACGGTGGCGATGTCGGACGAGTACGACCCGGTGGCGCTGTGGATGCGCGCCAACGCGCGGCCGTTCTTCGACCGGGAGGCGGGCCGCCCGCCGACCGGCCCGTACCCGCCGGTGCCGCCGCCGGCCTACCCGGGGCAGTCGATGCCGGGTTACGCCTACGGCACCCAGCCGCCCGCGACGGGCTGGCAGCAACAGCAGCAGCCGTCGCAGCGGCCGTGGCCCGGGTACCCTGGGCGCTGAATCGCAAAACCAATTCCCCGAAGCCGACTTGACTGTCCGTCGAGTCGGCTTCGATGCTTTCCGGACGAATTTTCCGGCACGTGCTCGGATCATCTTGACATGATCGTTACAGCAATGTGAAGAGTCATATGCCGAAGATCGCCGAGGTGCATGCGCGCAGATCACAGTTGGGCATCTGTCGGTTGTCAGGGCTGGCGCAAGCCAGTTCGGATGGCAGAGAGTTCTGCGCAACGCACCGCGCGTACTCGAACCCCACAAAGGTGAGCGCGGCCGCCGACAGCCCGCCCGCGCGAAGCCCATCCCGCGTGTTGGCAGCGCCTGTGCACGACGCGCTGCCGTCAACACTCGCTCCTCCTAAGCACCTCCGCACGTCCGTAGCCGCACCGCCGAAGCCGACGGCCGGCACCCGTGGGCCGGCCACCGTCGGCGAGGGGACCAACTGACCATGACCGCATCCGTGACCACCGCCGGGAACGAACCGGAGGCGCCCGCCGCCGCCGGCCCGGCCAAGAAGATCGAGGGCCGCTCCCTCGGGCAGATCGCCTGGACCCGCTTCAAGCGGGACAAGGCCGCCGTCGCCGGCGGCGTCGTGGTGATCGTCCTGATCCTGCTCGCCGTGCTGGCCAAGCCGATCGAGTCGATGTTCGGGCTCGACCCGGACGCCCTCCACCAGGACCTGCTGGACGCCGACCTCGGTGGACTGCCGCTCGGCGACTGGGGCGGCATGAGCCTGGACCACCCGCTCGGCGTGGACCCGCTCCAGGGCCGTGACCTGCTCACCCGCATCATCGAGGGCTCCTGGGTCTCCCTGCTGGTCGCCTTCGGCGCGACCGTCCTGTCCAACACCATCGGCACCGTGCTCGGCATCATGGCCGGCTACTACGGCGGCTGGGTGGACACCCTGATCAGCCGGGTGATGGACGTCTTCCTGGCGTTCCCGCTGCTGCTCTTCGCCATCGCGATCTCGACCTCGCTCCAGGGCGGCGCGTTCGGCCTGCACGGCCTGCCGCTGCACATCATGGTGCTGATCTTCGTGATCGGCTTCTTCAACTGGCCCTACATGGGCCGGATCGTGCGCGGCCAGACGCTGTCGCTGCGCGAGCGGGAGTTCGTCCACGCGGCCCGCAGCCTGGGCGCCCGCGGCCCGTTCATCCTGTTCAAGGAGCTGCTGCCGAACCTGGTCGGTCCGATCCTGGTCTACTCGACCCTGCTGATCCCGACCAACATCCTCTTCGAGGCCGGGCTGAGCTTCCTCGGCGTCGGCATCCAGCCGCCGCAGGCCTCCTGGGGCGGCATGCTCCAGGACGCGATCCGGTACTACCAGGTGGACCCCCAGTACATGGTGGTCCCGGGTCTGGCGATCTTCATCACCGTGCTCGCCTTCAACCTGCTCGGCGACGGCCTGCGCGACGCCCTCGACCCGAAGAACAACTGACCCAGCGTCAGCCACTGGCGCCGCGTCACCCGTTGGCCCCGCGCCAGGACCCTCATACCGCCTCCACATCCCCAAGGGGTTGATCTCACCCATGCGTAGGTCCCGTACCGTCGCCCTGACCGCGGCGGCCGCCGCCGCGGTCCTGGTCGTGACCGGTTGCACCAGCTCGTCGAAGAGCGGCGGCGACGCGTCGTCCTCCGGCTCCGCGGGCGGCTCCGGCGCCAACGCGGCCACCAAGAGCATCGTCAACGCCTCGGACAAGAAGGGCGGGACGGTCACCTTCGAGATGAAGGGCACCCCGGACTCGCTCGACCCGGGCAACACCTACTACGCGTACGTCTACAACTTCTCGCGCCTGTACGCCCGTTCGCTGATCACCTTCAACCCGGCGCCCGGCGAGGAGGGCAACAAGACCGTCCCGGACCTCGCCGAGTCGGCGGGCCAGCCGAGCGCGGACGGCCTGACCTGGACGTACAAGCTGCGCGCCGGTCTGAAGTACGACGACGGCACCCCGATCACCTCGAAGGACGTCAAGTACGCCGTCGAGCGCTCCAACTTCACGGACGTGCTCACCAACGGCCCGACGTACTTCCGCAACCTGCTGGTCGACAACGCGACGCCGTACCAGGGTCCGTACAAGGACAAGGAGGGCGGCCTGGACTCGATCCAGACGCCGGACGACCTCACCATCGTCTTCCACCTCCAGCACCCGTTCGCGGACTTCGACTACCTGGTCGCCACCCCGCAGACCGCGCCCGTCCCGCAGGCGAAGGACACCGGCGCCGACTACGTCAAGCACGTGGCCTCCTCGGGCTCCTACAAGTTCGAGTCCTACGAGGACGGCAAGCAGGCCGTCCTGGTGCCGAACCCCAACTGGGACAAGGCCAGCGACCCGATCCGCAAGCAGCTCGGCGACAAGATCGTGCTGCGCTTCAACATCGACCAGGCCACCATCGACAAGGACCTGCTGGCCGGCAACGCCCAGGTCGACCTCGGCGGCCTCGGTGTCGACCCGCAGACCCAGGCGCAGATCCTCCAGGACCCGAAGCTCAAGGCCAACACGGACAACGCCTACGGCGGCCGCCTGGTCTACATGGCGATCAACTCCAAGCTCGCGCCGTTCGACAACGTCGAGTGCCGCAAGGCCGTCCAGTACGCGATCGACAAGGTCTCGGTGCAGACCGCGCTGGGCGGGCCGATCCGCGGCCAGATCGCCAACACGGTGCTCCCGCCGGACATCCCGGGCCACCAGGACTTCAACACCTTCGAGACCAAGGACAACAAGGGTGACGAGGCCAAGGCCAAGGACGCCCTGAAGGCCTGCGGCAAGGAGGGCGGCTTCAACACCGTCATCTCGGCCCGCACCGAGCGCGGCACCGAGATCGCCGCGGCGACCTCGATCCAGGCCGCGCTGAAGAAGGTCGGCATCAACGCCGAGATCCAGCAGTACCCGTCGTCCAAGTACCTGACCGACAACGCCGGTTCGCCGAAGTTCGCGGCGGACCACAACATCGGTCTGATGATGATGCAGTGGGGCGCCGACTGGCCGACCGGCTACGGCTTCCTCCAGCAGATCGTCGACGGTCGCGCGATCAAGGACACCGGCAACAGCAACCTGGGCCAGCTCCAGGACCCGGCGGTCGACAAGCTGATCGACGACGCCGCCACCAACTCGGACAAGTCGGCCCGCGAGAAGATCTACGCCGACATCGACAAGAAGGTCATGGACTCGGCGGTCTACGTCCCGCTGACCTACTTCAAGGTCTTCCTGTACCGCCCGAACAACGCCACCAACCTGGCCTCCACGTCGGCGTTCTCCGGTCAGTACGACTACCTGAACATCGGCACCACCAAGTAAGAGCCTGGCTCGCATCCCTGAAGGCAGGTGAAGGCAGCGGCGCCCGCCGCCGTCCGGAGGATCCCGGACGGCGGCGGGCCGCCGGAGCCGCCCTACTGTGTTTGCCTACATCATCCGCAGGATCTTCGCGGCCCTGATACTGCTGCTGGTCGTCAGCGCGGTCACCTTCGCGATCTTCTTCCTGCTCCCGCGCATCGCCGGCGAGACGGCCGACCAACTGGCCGCCCAGTTCATCGGGAAGAGCCCGTCCCCCGAGACGATCGCGGCGGTCAAGCAGAACCTCGGCCTCGACCAGCCGCTGTACGCCCAGTACTGGAAGTTCCTCAAGGGCCTGGTCGCCGGCGCCGAGTACAACTTCGGGCCGGAACCGGCCACCTGCCACGTGCCCTGCTTCGGCTACTCCTTCAAGAACCACCTGGAAGTCTGGCCCGAGCTGTCCAAGCGGGTCCCGACCACCATCTCGCTCGCCGCCGGCGCGGCCGTGCTCTGGCTGCTCTCCGGCGTCGCCACCGGCGTCGTCTCCGCCCTCAAGCCGAAGTCGATCTTCGACCGGGCCGCCATGGGCATCGCGCTCGCCGGCGTCTCGCTGCCGGTCTTCTTCACCGGCGCGCTGCTGCTCACGCTGTTCAGCTACGAGTGGCCGATCCTGGACAACCTCCAGTACGTGGACTTCACGGAGAACCCGCTGATGTGGGCCCGCAACCTGATCCTCCCGTGGATCTCGCTGGCCTTCCTCTACTCCGCGCTCTACGCCCGGCTCACCCGCGCCGGGATGCTGGAGACCATGAGCGAGGACTACATCCGCACCGCCCGGGCCAAGGGCCTGGCCGAGCGCAAGGTCGTCACCCGGCACGGGCTGCGCGCCGCGCTCACCCCGATCGTCACGATCTTCGGCATGGACCTCGGGCTGCTGCTCGGCGGCGCGCTGATCACCGAGCAGGTCTTCTCGCTCCAGGGCGTCGGCCAGTTCGCCGTCCAGGCGATCTCCGACAACGACCTGCCCAAGATCCTCGGCGTCACCCTGCTCGCCGCCTTCTTCATCGTCGTCTGCAACCTCGTGGTCGACCTCCTGTACGCCTTCGTCGACCCCCGGGTGAGGATCTCGTGACCGACCTCCAGAACACCCCGGCGGACGCCGCGCCGGCCCCGTCCGGAGAGCCCTACCTCTCCGTACGGGACCTGCGGATCCACTTCGACACCGACGACGGCCTGGTCCGCTCGGTGGACGGGGTCAGCTTCGACCTGCACAAGGGGCGCACCCTCGGCATCGTCGGCGAGTCCGGCTCCGGCAAGTCCGTCACCTCGCTGGGCATCATGGGCCTGCACCGCTCCAAGCGGGCCCGGATCAGCGGCGAGATCCGGCTGGACGGCGAGGACCTGATCGCGGCGGGCCCGGACCGGGTGCGCCAACTGCGCGGCCGCGAACTGGCGATGATCTTCCAGGACCCGCTGACCGCGATGCACCCCTACTACACGGTGGGGCAGCAGATCGTCGAGGCCTACCGGGTGCACCACCCCCAGGCCACCAAGAAGCAGGCCCGCACCCGCGCCGTCGAGATGCTCGACCGGGTCGGCATCCCGCAGCCGGACCGCCGGGTGGACGACTACCCGCACCAGTTCTCCGGCGGCATGCGCCAACGCGCGATGATCGCCATGGCGCTGGTCAACGACCCCTCGCTGCTGATCGCGGACGAGCCCACCACCGCCCTGGACGTCACCGTCCAGGCGCAGATCCTGGACCTCATCCGCGACCTCCAGGAGGAGTTCGGCTCCGCCGTCATCATCATCACCCACGACCTCGGGGTGGTCGCCGAGCTGGCCGACGACGTCCTGGTCATGTACGGCGGCAAGTGCGTCGAGCGCGGCCCGGCCGAGACCCTCTTCGACTCGCCCGAACACCCCTACACCTGGGGCCTGTTGGGCTCGATGCCGCGACTGGACCGGGAGCTCCAGGACCGGCTGGTGCCGGTCAAGGGCACCCCGCCCAGCCTGATCAACGTGCCGTCCGGCTGCGCCTTCCACCCGCGCTGCCCGTACGCCTCGCTGACCGAGGGGCGCTCCACGAGCGAACTCCCGGTGCTGACCGAGGGCGAGCCCGGACACTTCGCGGCCTGCCACCTGGCGCCCGGGGAGCGGCACCGCATCTTCGCCGAAGAGATCGCGCCCCGGCTGTGAGCCCGGCCTCGTACCACCTTTCTGGAGACAACCGATGACGGACACTCAGACGGCGCGGACCTTGTCCCCGGCACCCGCCGAAGGCGGCCGGCCGCTGCTGAAGGTGGCCGGCCTGACCCGCCACTTCCCGATCCGCAGCGGGCTGCTGCGGCGCCAGACCGGCGCGGTGCGGGCCGTCGACGGCATCGACTTCGCCGTCAACGCCGGTGAGACGCTCGGCGTCGTGGGCGAGTCCGGCTGCGGCAAGTCGACCATGGGCCGACTGGTCACCCGGCTCGACGAACCGACCGGCGGGACCATCGAGTTCGACGGCAAGGACATCACCCACCTGGGCGTCGGGGCGATGCGGCCGATGCGCCGCGACATCCAGATGATCTTCCAGGACCCGTACTCCTCCCTGAACCCCCGGCACACCGTGGGCACCATCGTCGGAGCGCCGTTCAAGCTCCAGGACGCGGTGCCCGAGGGCGGGTTGAAGAAGGCCGTCCAGGAGCTGCTGGAGCTGTGCGGGCTCAGCCCCGAGCACTACAACCGCTACCCGCACGAGTTCTCCGGCGGCCAGCGCCAGCGCATCGGCATCGCCCGGGCGCTCGCGCTCAAGCCGAAGATGATCGTCGCGGACGAGCCGGTCTCGGCGCTGGACGTCTCGATCCAGGCGCAGGTGGTCAACCTGCTGGACGACCTCCAGCAGGAGCTCGGGCTGACGTACCTGATCATCGCCCACGACCTCTCGGTGGTCCGGCACGTCTCGGACCGGGTCGCGGTGATGTACCTCGGCAAGGTCGTGGAGATCGCCGACCGGGACTCGCTCTACCGCAGCCCGATGCACCCGTACACCAACGCGCTGATGTCCGCGGTGCCGGTGCCCGACCCCCGTCGGCGCCAGCGCTCGGGCCGCGAGCGGATCCTGCTCACCGGCGACGTCCCCTCGCCGATCAACCCGCCCAGCGGCTGCCGCTTCCGCACCCGGTGCTGGAAGGCGCAGGAGGTGTGCGCGAGCGAGCAGCCGCCGCTGGTGGCGCTGAAGACCGGGCACGAGGTGGCCTGCCACTTCCCGGAGAACGCTCCTGAGACCGCCAAGGCGTGAGCATGGAAGAGGCCGCCCGCTCCCGGGAATCCGGGGCGGGCGGCCTCTTCGTCGTTCAGGCCGTCGTCGGCTCCGCCCGGACGGGATCCGCCGCGACCGGCGGCAGCTCGCGCGGGAAGCGGCGGTTCACGGCCGTCATCACCGTGCGGCCGAGATTCTGGAACGGGATCTCGACCAGCCGGTACGAGAGGTGGCTGATCAGCAGCAGGGCGGCCATGAAGGCGAGGAACTGCGCCCCGCGACCCTGCCAGGACTCGAACGGCTCGTGCCCCTCCAGCAGCCACTCCATCCCGTGGATCACCGGGTTGTGCAGCAGGTACACCGAGTAGCTGACCGTACCGAGCCAGGACAGCCAGCGCGGGAACCGCTTGTGGCGCAGCAGCATGCCGACCGCGAACACCGCCCAGGCGGCCAGGTAGGCGCAGGAGAACGCCTTCCAGGACTCGCTCCAGGTGTGCCACAGCGCCGTGCCGCGGTTGTACAGGTAGCCGGAGACGACGCCCGCGGTCAGCACGAAGCCGCAGCAGATCAGGGCCGGCACCTTGTCGAGCTGCCCGTGCTCCAGCCGGTACAGCACGGTGCCGGCGAACATCGTGGCGAAGATGATCAGGGTCTCGAAGGCGGCCGCCCGGCCGTTCAACAGGATCAGCGTCAGGCCCAGTCCGCCGAGCAGGGTGCCGCCCCAACGGGTCAGGTCGGCCCGGCCGGTGAAGATGCAGACCATCGCCGCGACCACGACGATCCCGGCCGCCGCCACCAGGTTCCGGGTGGCCGGCAGTCCGCTGCCGGTGATGGTACCGAGCGGCAGCCAGGCGCCGAGGACGAGCGCGGCGGCCGCGAAGCCGATCGAGATCGGGGCGCTGTGCCGGTGCCAGCCGCGGACGAACAGCGTGGTCACGAAGTAGTAGAAGACCATCTCGTAGGTGAGGGTCCACATCACCCCGACGACATTGGTGACGCCCATCATGTCCTGGACCATCAGCCCGTTGCCCGCCAGCGTGAGCAGCGGGTGGTCGAAGGCCCAGCCCTGGATCACCGTGTGCTCGCGCGGCAGGACCAGCAGGCTCAGCACCACGGTGACGATGACCACCGGGTAGATCCGGAAGAGCCGGCCCGCCCAGAACGAGCGCACATCGCCGCGCCGTTCCAGCGAGGCCGGGATGATGTAGCCGCTGACCAGGAAGAACAGCATCACGCCGAAGATGCCCGGGTCCAGATAGCGCGGCACGTGGTTGGCGTTCAGCCAGACGAACGGCAGGGCCAGGTGGTAGACCGCCACCGAGAGCGCGGCTATCCCGCGCAGGGCGTCGAGCCAGCCGAGCCTCGACGAGGCACCGGCCGCGCCGCCCGCGGCCCCGCGGGCGTTCGTACGGCGCAGGGACGCGCGTTCGATGAGCTTCACAGGCGGGAGGCTAGCGGAACCCGCTCCACCCGAGCCCCGTCGGCCGCCGGGAAGCGGCGGTTCACGGCCTTCGTCACGCGCCGCCCCAGGTTCTGGAACGGGATCTCGACCAGCCGGTACGAGAGGTAGCCGAACACCACGAGCGCCGCGAGGTAGCCCACGGTGAGAACAGCCTGCCCCTTCAACCCGGCGACCGGCAGCGGGTGGCTCCGCAGCTGCCGGCCGATGACGTACATCAGCGGGCCGTGCAGCAGGTAGACGGAGAAGCTGATCGTGCCCAACCCGCTGAGCCAGCGCGGGAAGCGGCGGTGGCGCAGCAGCATGGCGGCCGCGAACAGGGCCCAGGCGGCCAGGTAGGCGTAGGAGAAGGCCTGCCAGGACGGGGTCCAGGTGTGCCACAGGGCCGTGTCGCGGTTGTACAGGTAGCCGACGGCGACGCCGCAGATGATGACGAAGGCGCAGCAGATCAGGGCCGGGGCCCGGTCGAGCTGGCGGTGCTCCAGCCGGTAGAGCACGGTGCCGGCGAACATCGTCGCGAAGATCAGCAGGGTCTCGAAGCCGGTGCTGCGGCTGTTCAGCAGGACCAGCGCCAGGCCCAGCCCGCCGAGCAGCAGCGCGCCCCAACGGGTCAGGTCCGGGCGGGCGGTGGCGATGCAGGCCAGCGCCATCAGCACCACGATCCCGGCCGCCGCCACCAGGTTCCTGGTCGCCGCCAGGTCCACCGAGATGGTGCCGATCGGCAGCCAGGCGCCGATCAGCAGGGCGGCGGCCGCGAAGCCGACGGTGATCGGCGCGCTGTGCCGGTGCCAGCCCTGGACGAACAGGGCGGACACGAAGTAGTAGAAGACCATCTCGTAGCCGAGCGACCACATCACCCCGAGCGCGCTGGGCACCCCCAGCAGGTCCTGGAGCAGCAGGCCGTTGGCGCCGAGCGACAGTACCGGGTGGTCGAAGGCGAAGTCCTGCACGATCTGGTCGCCCCGGGGGAGCACCAGCAGGCTGGCCAGCACCGCGACGGCCACCGCCGGGTAGATCCGGAAGATCCGGCCGGTCCAGAACGCCCGGACGTCGCCGCGGCGTTCCAGCGAGGCCGGGATGATGTAGCCGCTGACCAGGAAGAACAGCATCACGCCGAAGAAGCCGAGGTCCAGGTACCGCGCCACCGGAGCCGCGTGCGGGATCTTGTCGAGCAGCCCGAAGTGGTGCATGGCGACGGCGAGGGCGGCGATGCCGCGCAGCGCGTCGAGCCAACCGAGCCGGACGGAGGCGGGGGGCTTCGCGAGCTTCACAGGCGGAGGCTAGCGGAAACCCTCCCTGCTCACCGTACGGATGCGGCCGTGGACCGTTCACCGGAGATTCCGGGCGATCAGGTACACATGACCGGTGACATCCCAGCTCTTCCCGTCCGACGTGCAGCAGTCGCTGGACCTCGTCGGCATCTTCGTCTTCGCCCTCTCCGGGGGTCTGCTCGCCGTCCGCAAGAACATGGACATCTTCGGAATCTGTGTGCTCGCGGAGGTCACCGCGCTCGGTGGCGGCGTGATGCGCGACCTGGTGATCGGGGCGACACCGGTCGCCGCGTTCACCAACCTCGGCTACTTCGTGACCCCGCTGGCCGCCGCGCTGGTGGTGTTCTTCCTGCACCCGGAGGTCGAGCGGATCAACCGGGCGGTGCAGACCCTGGACGCGCTCGGACTCGGACTGTTCTGCGTCACCGGCACCGCCAAGGCGCACGACTTCGGACTCGGCGCGGTCGCGGCGATAGCGCTCGGCATGGTGACCGCGGCCGGCGGCGGTGTGATCCGCGACATGCTCGCGGGGGAGATCCCCTCGCTGCTGCGCTGGGACCGTGAGATCTACGCCGTCCCCGCCCTGGTCGGCGCCACCGTGGTCGCGCTGCTGATCGCCTCCGACCAGCTCACCGGCGTCACCGGCACCGCCGCCGCGCTCACCGCCTTCGGGCTGCGGATGCTCGCCCTGAAGTACGGCTGGCGGGCACCACGGGCCTGGAACCGCAACGGTTCTCGCACCAGCGAGGAGTAGGCGAGCCGCCGTACGCGAGGGAGATCGCCTCGGCGGTGCAGAGCAGTTCGGGCACCAGCCGGGCCAGGGCGGCCGGCGGCACCTCGCTCGCCGGGGCGCTCAACGCGCAGGCCGCGACCGTCCGACCGCCGCTGCCCGCGACGGGCGCGGCCACGCAGGTCACCGGCTCCCGGTGCTCGCGGGACTCGGCCGCCCAGCCCCGGCGGCGCACCGCGGCCAACTCCGGCTCCTCACCCCGGTCGTCGGCCGACAACCCGGCGAGCAGCACCCGGCCGACCGCCGTCCCCTCGACGGGGGCCCGGCGCCCGATCCGGGACGGCTCGGCGCCCGAGGGCCCGGCCACCTCGTCCAGGTAGAGCACCTCGCCGTCGTGCAGCACCGCGAGCCGGACGGTGAGGCCCGAGCGGGCGCCGAGCGCGGCCAGGTAGGGCGCGGCGACCTGCCGGACGTCGAAGTCCTCCAGCGCGCGGTGCGCCAGCGAGAGCACCCGGCCGCCGATCCGGTAGCGCAGGTCCGGCTGGCGGCGGGCGAAGCCGTGCTCCTCCAGGGTGCGCAACAGCCGCAGGGCGGTGGACTTGTGCACCCCGAGGCTGCTGGCGGCCTGCTCCAGCGAGAGCGGCGCGTCGCCGAGTGCGTCGAGCAGGGTCAGCGCGCGGTCGACCGACTGCGACATGGCGTATCCCGTGGATCCGGCTGACTGGTGGCGTCAGGCTAACCCCTGGGTGACGCAGTGGTACAAACCGGTGCCCTTCGGCGGAGGCGCCCCCGGTGGTGGCCGGATCGATGCGCAGCCCTGGAAGGGCGGGCGGTGCCGCGCTCTACAATCGGATGGTTATGCCATACCTGGACCATGCGGCGACCACGCCGATGCTGCCCGAGGCGATCGCCGCGATGTCGGCGCACCTGGGGGTGGTCGGCAACGCCTCGGCCCTGCACGCGGCCGGCCGCCGGGCCCGCCGGGTGGTCGAGGAGTCCCGGGAGTCGCTGGCCGAGTCGCTGGGCGCCCGCCCCAGCGAGATCGTGTTCACCGGCGGCGGCACCGAGTCCGACAACCTGGCGGTCAAGGGCCTGTACTGGGCCCGCCGGGACGCCGACCCGGCCCGGACCAGGGTGCTGTGCAGCCCGGTCGAGCACCACGCGGTGCTGGACGCGGTGCACTGGCTCTCCGAACACGAGGGCGCCGACGTCGAGTACCTGCCCGTGGACGGCTACGGCCGGGTGCACCCCCAGACGCTGCGCGAGGCGATCGAGCGCTCGCCCGAGTCGGTCGCGCTGGTCACCGTGATGTGGGCCAACAACGAGGTCGGCACCGTCCAGCCGGTGCGCGAACTGACCGCCGTGGCCGCCGAGTACGGCATCCCGGTGCACGCCGACGCGGTGCAGGCACTCGGCCAGGTCCCGGTCTCCTTCGCCGAGTCGGGCCTCACCGCGCTCACCGTCACCGGGCACAAGATCGGCGGCCCGTTCGGCATCGGCGCGCTGCTGCTCTCCCGGGGCGCCACGCCCGTACCGCTGCTGCACGGCGGCGGGCAGGAGCGCGACGTGCGCTCCGGCACCCTGGACGCCCCCGGGGCGGCAGGCTTCGCGGCCGCCGCGGCGCTCGCGGTGGAGCGGCGGGCCGAGCACGCCCTCGCCCTGGGCGCGCTGCGGGACGAGCTGGTGGCCGCCGTCCTCGCCGCCGTCCCGGACGCGGTGTACAACGGCGACCCGTCGGCCGAGGGCCGGCTGCCCGCCAACGCGCACTTCTCCTTCCCCGGCTGCGAGGGCGACGCGCTGCTGATGCTGCTGGACGCCCAGGGCATCGAGTGCTCCACCGGCTCGGCCTGCTCCGCCGGGGTGCCGCAGCCCAGCCACGTGCTGCTGGCGATGGGCGTCGACCCGCTGCTGGCGCGCGCCTCGCTGCGGTTCTCGCTGGGGCACACCTCGGTCAAGGAGGACGTCGCGGCGCTCGCGCGGGCGATCGGTCCGGTCGTCGAGCGGGCGCGCAACGCGGGGCTGGCTTCGGTCCGTCGGTAGGTCCGTCGGTCGGTCCCGGGCATGGACGGGGGCCCCGTACGCTTGTAGTCACCATGACTGACTTCCCGGGTGCCCCGACCACTCCCTCCACCGGCCGACTGCGCGTGCTCGCGGCGATGTCCGGCGGAGTCGATTCCGCCGTCGCCGCCGCCCGCGCGGTCGAAGCGGGGCACGAGGTGACTGGCGTCCACCTGGCGCTGTCCGCCAACCCGCAGTCCTTCCGGACCGGCGCGCGCGGCTGCTGCACCATCGAGGACTCCCGGGATGCCTGGCGCGCGGCCGACGTGATCGGCATCCCCTTCTACGTCTGGGACCTCGCCGAGCGCTTCCGCGAGGACGTGATCGACGACTTCGTCGCCGAGTACGCGGCCGGGCGCACCCCGAACCCGTGCCTGCGCTGCAACGAGAAGATCAAGTTCGCGGCGCTGCTGGACAAGGCGATCGCCCTCGGCTTCGACGCCGTCTGCACCGGCCACTACGCCCGGATCGTCGACCTGCCGGACGGCTCGCGCGAGCTGCACCGCGCCGTCGACGCCGCCAAGGACCAGTCGTACGTCCTCGGCGTGCTCGACGCCGAGCAGCTCGCCCACTCGCTCTTCCCGCTCGGCGACACCACCAAGGAAGCCATCCGCGAGGAGGCCGAGCGCCGCGGCCTGGCCGTCGCCAAGAAGCCCGACAGCCACGACATCTGCTTCATCGCGGACGGTGACACCCAGGGCTTCCTGGCCAAGCATCTGGGCACCGCGCCCGGCGACATCCTCGACGTCGACGGCACCAAGCTCGGCGAGCACGACGGCGCGTACGGCTTCACCATCGGCCAGCGCAAGGGCCTGCGGATCGGGCGCCCGGCCGCCGACGGCAAGCCCCGCTACGTGCTGGACATCTCGCCGGTGAACAACACCGTGACGGTCGGTCCGGTCGAGGGCCTCGACGTCACCGGGCTGACGGCCATCCGCCCCCGCTGGTGCGGCACCGAGCCGCTCGCCGACGGCCGCTACACCGCCCAGCTGCGCGCCCACGGCGAGGAGGTCCCGGTCTCCGCCTCCGTCGTGGACGGCACCCTCCACGTCAGCCTGGACACCCCGGCCCGCGGCATCGCCCCCGGCCAGGCGGTCGTGCTGTACGACGGCACCAGGGTCGTCGGCTCGGCCACCATCGCCACCACGGAGCGCCCGGCCGTCACCGCCTGATCCCGTACGGGGTGACCGCGCGGTCTGTCGATGACACGCGCGGTCACATAAAGTGCTGGTATAGGTGCAAAGTGTGACGTATTCTCGCCGCGTCCGGTCGGGGGGCGGTACGGCGGCAGCTGCCGACGGGCGCCGGACCTCCGGCGACGATTGAGGTAGCGGCAATGAGACGTCACAGACAGCGACTGAGAGCGATGCTCACCTCGCTGGCGGCCCTGGTCGGATCGGTCGGCATCGCCCTGGGAGCGCCGATGGGCGCGACACCGGCCGAGGCGGCGACCATCCCCTGGACCTGCGACCCCTTCGCCTACCTCTTCCAGAGCCCGAGCGGCCAGAACGTCAAACCGCACACCGTCCAGAAGGTCGACCTGGCCACCGGGGCCTACTCCCAGATCGGCACCACCTCGGGCGCGCTCAACGGGCTCGGCTACAACACCCTGGACAACTACATCTACGGCTGGGACTCCACCACCAGTCAACTCGTCCGGGTCAACGCGGACATGACCCTCCAGCAGCTCGGCCTCCCGACCGGCTTCCCGAACACCGCCTACAACGTCGGCGACTTCGACCTCGCCGGGCACCTCTGGATCGCCAACGGCAACGCCACCCCGCCGCTCTGGCGGGAGGTGGACTTCGCCCCCGGATCCTCGACCTTCGGCCAGGTGATCGGCTCGGGCACCATGGTCCAGCCGGCGGGCCTGATGCTGCCGTCCGACTGGTCCTACATCGCCGGGCCGGGCCCGGTGGGCTTCTACGGCGCCGGCGAGACCGTCAGCGGCACCGGCAACGCCCACCTGTTCCGGTTCGACCCGGCCTCCGGCACCATGAACGACCTCGGCGCGGTGCCCGGCCTGCCCTCCTCCTCGGCGTACGGCGCCAGCTACTCGGACGCCAATGGCTACCTCTACGTGTCCAACAACGCGACCGGCGTGATCTACCGGATCGACCCGGTCGCCCGGACCCAGATCGCCCTGTCGAACGGTCCGAAGGCCGTCTACAGCGACGGTGCGCGGTGCCTCCTGGCGGGGACGCCGACCATCACGCTCAACAAGTCGGTGGCCGGGCGGCTCCAGCCGAGCGACCAGTTCACCGTCTCGCTGGCCGACTCGGCCGGCACCGTGCTGACCTCGGCCACCACCACCGGCACCCAGACCAGCACCGGCACCGTCAACTGGCCGGTGAGCAACGGCTCGACGTACCAGCTGTCCGACGCGCTGGCCGCCGGCTCCGGCTCCACCCTGGGCGCCTACGCCACCTCGATCGTCTGCCAGGACTCCGCAACCGGGGCCAACGTGCCGGTCGGCGGCAGCAGTCCGACCTGGACCCTCCCGGTCACCAGCAACGACGGCTACGTGTGCACGATCACCAACTCGCCGAACGCCCAGCCGGGCATCTCCCTGGTCAAGGCGGCCAGCCCGTCCGGCAGCGCGACCTACGTGGTCGGCGAGCTGATCACCTACAGCTACGTGGTGACCAACACCGGCAACGTGCCGCTCACCGGCGTCACCGTCGCCGAGACGCCCGGCGCCTTCACCGGCAGCGGCACCATGTCGCCGATCCAGTGCCCGTCGCCCGCGAACCTCGACCCCGGCGCCCAGCTGACCTGCACCGCGACGTACACGCTCACCCAGCAGGACATCGACAACGGGACCGTCAGCAACACCGCGACCGCCACCGGCACACCCCCGACCGGCCCCCCGATCACCTCGCCGCCGTCCACCGTGGTGATCCCGGCCGACGCGGCCCCCTCGCTCACCGTGCGCAAGAGCGCGGACCCGACCACCGTCACCACCGCCGGGCAGACCGTCACCTACACCTACGTGGTGACCAACACCGGCAACGTCACGCTCACCGGCGTCGGCATCACCGACGACCCGACCGCCTTCACCGGCAGCGGCAGCATCTCCGCCGTCGCCTGCCCGCCGAGCCGCGCCGCCACGCTCCCACCGGGCGCCAGCATGACCTGCACCGCCTCGTACACGGTGACCCAGACGGACATCGACCACGGCGGCTTCACCAACACCGCCACCGCCCACGGCGAGTACCCGGCCGGCACCACCGTGCAGTCCGGGCCGGACAGCGCCGCCGTGACCGCCACCCAGTCGCCGGCGCTCACCATCGCCAAGACCGCGGACCCGACCACCGTCACCACGGCCGGCAGCACCGTGACGTACACCTTCGTGATCACCAACACCGGCAACACCACACTCACCGACGTCGCGCCGACGGAGACCCAGAGCAACCGCCAGGGCCCCCTCTCCGTGATCACCTGCCCGGCCGACGCGGCCTCGGTCCCGCCGGGCGCCAGCGTCACCTGCACCGCGACCTACCAGGTCACGGCCGCGGACCTGACCCAGCAGTCGCTCACCGACACCGCCGTCGCCAACGGCACCGGCCCCGGCGGCTCCGCCGTCACCTCGCCGCCGAGCAGCGCGGTGGTCGGCGTCCGCACCGCCTCGCTCACCCTGGAGAAGAGCGTCGACCCGGCCGTCGTGCAGAACGCCGGGGCCGTGGTCACCTACAGCTTCGTGGTGAACAACACCGGTACGGCCACGCTCACCGGCGTCAACGTGACCGAGACGGCCTTCTCCGGCTCCGGCGGGGCACCGACGATCACCTGCCCGACCGACACCCTGGCCGGCGGCAGCTCGATGACCTGCACGGCCACCTACACGGTGACCGCCGCCGACATCGCCAGCGGGCAGATCACCAACAGGGCCGTCGCCACCGGCACCGCGCCCGACGGGCCGAGCGTCACCTCGCCGCCCGCGGACGCGGTGGTGACCGTGACCGCCGCGCCGGCGCCCTCGCTGAGCATCCTGAAGTCCGCCGACCCGACCAGCGTGCAGAACGTCGGGCAGCAGATCACCTACAGCTTCCTGGTGACCAACGACGGCAACGTCCCGCTCACCGGCGTCTCGGTGCAGGACACCGCGTTCTCCGGGGCGGGCGGTCCGCTGACGATCACCTGCCCGTCCGCTGACCTCGCCGTCGGCGCCTCGATGGTCTGCACGGCCACGTACACGGTGACCCTGGCGGACATCGACGCCGGGCAGATCACCAACGCGGCTGTCGCGACCGGGACCCCGCCGACCGGCCCCCCGGTCACGTCGCCGCCCTCCACCGCGACGGTGACCGTGACACCGGCCCCCGCGCTGACCGTGGTCAAGACCGCGGTCCCGTCCACCGTGCAGAACGCCGGGGACCAGGTCACCTACCACTTGGGGGTGACCAACACCGGCAACGACACGGTTCACGGGATCTCGGTGCAGGACACCGCCTTCACCGGGACGGGCGTTCCGCCGACGGTCAGCTGCCCGGACACCGTGCTGGCTCCCGGTGCGTCGACGACCTGTACGGCCACGTACACGGTGACCCAGGCGGACATCGACGCCGGGCAGATCACCAACACGGCTGTCGCCACCGGTCTCGCGCCGGACGGTTCGGCCGTCACGTCGCCGCCCTCCACCGCGACGGTGACCGCCACACCGGCCCCCGCACTGACCGTGGTCAAGACCGCGGCCCCGTCCACCGTGCAGAACGCCGGGCAGCAGGTCACCTACAGCTACCTGGTGACCAACACCGGCAACGACACGGTTCACGGGATCTCGGTGCAGGACACCGCCTTCACCGGGACGGGCGTTCCGCCGACGGTCAGCTGCCCGGACACCGTGCTGGCTCCCGGTGCCTCGACAACCTGTACGGCCACGTACACGGTGACCCAGGCGGACATCGACGCCGGGCAGATCACCAACACCGCCCACGCCTCCGGCACCGCGCCGGACGGGTCGGCCGTCGCCTCGCCGCCGTCGACCGCGACGGTGACCGTGACACCGGCTCCGGCGCTGACGGTGGTCAAGACCGCGGTCCCGTCCACCGTGCAGAACGCCGGGGACCAGGTCACCTACTCCTTCGTGGTGACCAACACCGGTAATGACACGGTTCACGGGATCTCGGTGCAGGACACCGCCTTCACCGGGACGGGTACTCCGTCGGCGATCAGCTGCCCGGTGACCACCCTTGCGCCCGGCGAATCCACGACGTGTACGGCCACGTACACGGTGACCCTGGCGGACATCGACGCCGGACAGATCATCAACACGGCTGTCGCGACCGGTCTCGCGCCGGACGGTTCGGCCGTCACGTCGCCGCCCTCCACCGCGACGGTGACCGCCACACCGGCCCCCGCACTGACCGTGGTCAAGACCGCGGCCCCGTCCACCGTGCAGAACGCGGGGGACCAGGTCACCTACCGCTTCGTGGTGACCAACACCGGCAACGACACGGTTCACGGCATCTCGGTGCAGGACACCGCGTTCTCCGGTTCGGGCGGCGCGCCGACGGTCAACTGCCCGGTCACCACCCTGGCTCCCGGGGAGTCGACGACCTGTACGGCCACGTACACGGTGACGGCGGCTGACATCGCCAGCGGCCGGATCACCAACACGGCCGTCGCCACCGGCACCGCGTCTGACGGCTCGGCCGTCACCTCGCCGCCGTCCAGCGCCGACGTGACGGTGACCGTTGCGCCGGTCCCCTCGCTGAGCGTGGTGAAGTCGGCCAACCCGACCACCGCGCGGGCCGCCGGGCAGACCATCACCTACACCTTCCGGGTGACCAACACCGGCAACGTCACGCTGAACGGGGTCACTGTTCAGGACACGGCGTTCTCCGGCTCGGGCGGCGCGCCGACGATCACCTGCCCGGAGACCACCCTGGCGCCCGGGGCCTTCATGGACTGCACGGCCGTGTACACGGTGACCCAGGCGGACATCGACAGCGGACAGATCACCAACACCGCTGTTGCCACCGGAACCCCGCCGACCGGCCCTGCCGTCACCTCGCCGCCCTCCGAGGTGACGGTGCCCGCCCAGCGGAACAACGCGCTGCGGGTGGCGAAGACCGCCACCCCGACCAGCGTGTCGACGGCCGGGCAGGTGGTCACCTACGACTTCGTGGTGACCAACGACGGCAACACGACGGTCAGCGGGATCACGGTGCGGGACACCGCGTTCTCGGGCTCGGGCGGTGCGCCGACGGTCAACTGCCCGTCGACCAGCCTGGCTCCGGGTGTCTCGATGACCTGTACGGCCACGTACACGGTGACGGCGGCAGACATCGCCGGCGGGCGGATCACCAACACGGCCGTCGCCTCCGGCACCGGGCCCGACGGGGCGACCGTCACCTCGCCGCCGTCCAGCGCCGACGTGACGGTGCCGGTCGTGCCGGCGCCCGCGCTGAGCGTGGCGAAGACGGCGTCCCCGAGCACCGTGCGGAGCGCGGGGCAGGTCGTCACGTACACCTTCCAGGTGACCAACACCGGGAACGTGCCGGTCCACGGGATCGTGGTGCGGGACACCGCGTTCTCCGGCTCGGGCGGTGCTCCGACGGTCAACTGCCCGTCCACCAGCCTGGCCCCGGGTGCTTCTGTCACCTGTACGGCCACGTACACCGTGACCCAGGCGGACATCGACAGCGGGCAGATCACCAACACGGCGGTCGCCACCGGAGACGCGCCGGACGGCTCGACCGTCACCTCGCCGCCCTCCAGCGCGACGGTGACCGCCGAGCGGACCGCGTCGCTGAGCGTGGTGAAGACCGCTGACCCGTCGGTCGTGCAGACCGCCGGGCAGGTCGTCACCTACAGCTTCCGGGTGACCAACACCGGGAACGTGCCGATCGACGGGATCTCGGTGCGGGACACCGCGTTCTCGGGCTCGGGTGGTGCGCCGACGGTCAACTGCCCGTCTACGAGCCTGGCCCCGGGTGCTTCTGTCACCTGCACGGCGACGTACACGGTGACCGCCGAGGACATCGCCAGCGGCCGGATCACCAACACGGCCGTCGCCTCCGGCACCGGGCCTGACGGGTCGACTGTCACCTCGCCGCCGGCCAGCGCGACGGTCACTGTCTCCGCGGCCCAGCAACTCACCCTGGAGAAGGACGGGACGCTCAAGGACGACGTGATCCTCTACACCTTCACCGTCGGCAACCCGACCGACCAGACCGTCACGGACATCGTGGTGAACGACCCGACGGTCGGCCCGGTCAGCTGCCCCAGCACCACGCTGGCCCCGGGCGCCTCGATGACCTGCACGGCGACGTACAAGGTGACCGACGCGGACCGTAAGGCCGGCTTCGTGGAGAACACCGCCACCGCCACCGGCCAGACGCCGAACGGCCCGGTCACCTCGCCCCCGGCCAGCACCTGCATTCCCGTCCCGCCGTGCCCCGAGCCCGGCGACGGCTGGAGGAAGGCGGCCCCCGGCGTGATCGACCGCAACCGGAAGGCGCTGATGCTCGCCAGCTAACCCCTTCGGTACCAACCAGCGAACGGGCCGCTCGTCGGCCCGTTCGCCATTTCACCGCCTGATCGGCAGGACCTGAGCGGGCCGGTCCAGCCAGGCCCACTGCGCTTCCTCGGTGACCGTGAGCCCGAACCGCTCCGGGCCGGGGCAGCCGTGCTCCTCCCACCAGCGGTGGGCGGCCTCGACCTCGTCCCAGAGCCGACGCGGGCCGTACTGCCAGGCGGTGGGATGGTCGCCGTCCGCGTCGACGGCGGCCCAGGACCGGGCGTCGGTGGTCGCGACCCAGAGCCGCTCGGCGTCGGCGTCCCAGGCGGTCCAGACGTCGTCGAGGTAGAGGCCGAGGGCGAACCGGGCCTCCCGGTTGTCGCCGGTGATGTCGTGCGGGGAGAGGACCGTCTCGAACTCGTCCGGAACGTGCTCGTCACGGACCACGTCGCGGAAGATCCGCAGGTCCTGCCGCTGGTTGCGCATGAGCATGAACGCGGAGTGCGGGCTGAACCGGCCGAGGGCGCGGCCGGGTTCGACGGTGAGCCTGAGCAGGCCCCAGCAGAGCATGGGGGTGTCCCAGGGGGTGAGGATGACGCCGCCGGGCCGGGTCTGCGCGATCCAGGCCCACGGCACGCGGCGGACCGAGCAGGTGGAGACGATCCGGTCGTACGGTTGCCGGAGGGCCCAGCCGTCGGCGCCGTCGCCGCAGACCACCTCGACGTTGAGGCCGGCCGCGTTGAGGGAGGCCCAGGCCTGACGGGCGACGGTGGAGTCGATCTCGACGGAGGCCACATGGCCGGCGCCGAGGCGGTGGGCCAGGAGCGCGGCGTTCCAGCCGGTGCCGGTACCGATCTCCAGGACGTTCATCCCGGGGCGGACGTCGAGGTCGCGGAGCATGCGGACGACGATCGAGGGGGCCGAGGCGGAGGAGGACGGCCAGACGTCGGCGGGGTCGGGCGGCGGGTCGCCGTCGTTGACCTGGGTGACGATGGGGACGTCCGAGTAGGCGGCCTCGAACCAGCGGTCATGGTCGGTGGAGAGGTCGCACGGTTCGTAGCCGTCGTCAGTGGCCAACCAGATGCGGCGGGGCAGGAAGCGGTGGCGGGGGACGGCCTTGACGGCCTGCTGCCACTCGCGGGGGACCGGGCCGTCGAGGGAGTTGTCGACGGCCCGGAGCAGGGCGCGTGCGGCGCCCTGCTCCGGTCGATGCACGGGGTCCGTCACTTGTTCTTGTCGTCCTTCTGCTTGTGCTTCGGCTCGGGCGCGGGCCGGGCGCTGTCGGGGGAAGGCTTGGTCGTGCCCGGGTCCTTCTTGCCGCCGTGCTGGCCGCCGCTGGGCTTGTCGGTTCCCCAACCCATGGGTGCTCCTTGGTGGTTGTCGGTTTGTGGTTGCTGGCTACCGGTCCGGCGGCCGGGGCGTGGGCGGGTGCGGCGGTCTCGGAGGGGGCCGTTTCGGCTCGCGCCAGGGCACGGCGGTGCTCCTTGGTGGTTGTCGGCTGCGGAGGGGTTTTGGTGAACCCGCCCGCGCCGCCGGCCCGGCGGCGCGGGCGGGGGATCAGCGGGGTGCGGCGAGGTCGGCGTGAACGACCTTGCCGAAGGGGAGGGGCGTGACGCCCCAACGGCCGTTGGTGAGTTGGTGGATCATCGCCAGCCCGCGCCCGGAGACGGCTCCGGGCGCGGCCTTGACCAGCACCGGAATCACGCGGGAGCCATCCCCGACGAGGATGCGGATGGTGCGGTCACTCGGTCGCCGCACGGCGACGACCATGCGCGTCAGGCACCCGGTCTTGACCGCGTTCGTGGCCAACTCGCTGACGATCAGCGCGGCATCGTCCACGAGTCCGTCCAGCCCCCACTCCCGCAGCTTCGCCACGACGAAGCGGCGTGCGGCCCCCACCGATTCGGCTTGGTACGGCAGGCGGATGGTCGCCGGCTCGATGTCCTGCCGGGGCGTGGAGTCGCCTCTCGTCACGTTCGAGAGGAGGATCATCGGTGCTTCTCCTTGGCGTAGTCATCTCGCTACCCAGAGCATCGCCACAGGAGAAGGGTCGGGCTATCACTCTCTGGTGATAGCCCGACTCCAATAAGTGATAATCAGATGCCGACCCAGTGCGCCATGCTGCTGAGCGTGCCCGGCGTCGACCGATGTGCCGAGACGAGACCGGTGACCGTCTCGCGCACCATCGGGTGGTAGCGCATCTGTTGCGGCGCGAGTTCTCGTGCGCGCTGCAAGGACTTCAACGACTCCTCGGAGCGGCCGATCCACAGCTGGGCTCGGGCCACCTCGGCGAGGTGCGCGGCGGCCCGTGAGGCGGGCCATTCCGCCGGCACCCGGACCTGTTCGGCGGCCCGCACGGCTTCCGCGTACCGGTACTGCTCGGCGAGCGTCGCCACCTGGTGCACGGCCACGTTGGTCGGGCCGAACGACAGCCAGTGCACCTGGGTAGCCTCGCCGGTGACCTCGGCGATCCGGGTCGCCTCCGCGATGTGCTCCGTGGCCCTGTCGCCGTCTCCGGAGCGCGCGGCCAGGACAGCTGCACCAAGGTGGAGTTGGCCCACTGTGACATCCCGGACCCGGCCGGGATCCGCCTGCCCGAGGGTGTCCATGCCGACCGCGACGAGCCGCTTCCCGATCTCGTACTGGCCGGAGCGCAGGTAGATCAGCGAGCGGAGGTACTGGCGCACTCCCGCGAGCACGGGGTCGGAACCGCGCTCGGCCGCCCAGGCCATCCGGTCCAGGGCCACCACGCACAGGTCCGTGAAGCCCAGCTTCGTGGTGATGTCGTAGGCCGTGCGATAGGTGCTGGCCAGCACCCGCCACGCCTGTTCGGAGGGCGCCGCGTGCGCGGCCGTCGTCACCTCGGCGATCAGGGCCGGCAGGGCGCGAGCAGCATCCTTGATGCGCGTCTCGCGGACCAGCGCGCACAACTGCTCGGCAGCGGAGTGGAGTTCACCCGCCGGGCGGGCGGCGACCTCGGGGTCGGCGCCCAGGTCGTACAGGTCGAGCGCTTCGCGGATCGGCTGGATCAACACGTCGAGCTCGTCCTGCCGCAGCTCGGTCAGGTACGGCTGGCCGGTGAGGTCGACCGTCTGCACGGAGAGCGCCCGCGCGACGGCGGCCAGCACGGCGGGTGTGGCCGGCTTGGCGCCCTGCTCGACCTTGGTGAGCATGCTGTACGAGATGTGCGCGCGAGCAGCGAGTTCGCGCTGTGTCAGGTGGCGGAGCTTGCGATACTGGGCGATGCGTTCGCCGGTGTGCTCGGAGACGTGCCTGGGCATGCTGGAACTCCGTTCGTAGCGACCACTGCGGACGATACTCGCCGAAGGTGGCGGGACCTCTTCGGCGACGGGAACGCTCCAGGTGAAGGCGCCCCGGAACTGCGCCGTTTCTGCCAGGAGTTGGGAGTTCAGACTTGACCTCGCACCGCGAGCCGTTCCTCTATGTCGTCGTCTGCGCCTCGGGAATCGCCGACGGAGTAGGCGAGTTGATCACCGCAGCCCATGCCGAAGGCTGGAAGGTCGGCGTGATCGCCACGCCCAATGCCCTCGGCTTCATAGACCAGGAAGCCATCGAGGCTCAGACCGGCTATCCGATCCGCTCGGCCTGGCGCACGCCGAAGATCCCGCAGCCGCTGCCCCCGGCCGATGCCATCGCGGTCGCGCCCGCCACGTTCAACACCGTCAACAAGTGGGCCGCCGGCATCTGCGACACGCTCGCGCTCGGCATACTCTGCGAGGCGTACGGGCTCGGCATCCCTGTAGCCGTCCAGCCCTACGTCAACTCCGCTCAGGCCGCCCACCCGGCCTACCCGGAGAGCCTGGCCCGCCTCCGCTCGATGGGCGTCCTGATCGGCGACTACGTGCCGCACAAGCCCAAGTCCGGTGGTGGCCGCGAGAACTACGACTGGACTCACGTCCTCGACCTGCTCCGTCCAGTGGCGGAAGAGAAGCGCGTTCCTGCCCATGAGTGACGGTGCGGGAACCCTCCACTCGGTGTCCGTCGCGGGGGTGGTGGTCCGTACGGACGGTCGGGTGTTGGCGATTCGTCGTGCCGACAACGGGACTTGGGAGCCGCCGGGCGGGGTGCTGGAGCTGATGGAATCCATCGAGAGTGGTGTGTGCCGGGAGGTCTACGAGGAGACCGGCATCAAAGCCGGGGTGGAGCGGCTGACCGGCGTCTACAAGAACGTGAACCGTGGAGTCGTCGCCCTGATCTTCCGCTGCCGACCGGAGGGCGGGTCCGAGCAACTCTCGGACGAGACGGCCGAAGTCGCCTGGCTCACCCCGACCGAGGTCGCTGACCGAATGGCCGAGGTCTACGCCGTCCGCGTGCTGGACGCGCTGCGAGACGACCCGGCACCGGCGATCCGCACCCACGACGGCCGGCACCTGCTGTGAGCAGGCCGCCGGGGTCATGGCGGTGAAGGGGCGCTGCCGGGCGTGATAGACCAGACGACATTATGAATATCTGTGTCTTCTGCTCCGCGTACTCGCTCGATGACCGCTACTCCGCCCCCGCCGCGGAGTTCGCCAGGCTTCTCGGGGAGGGTGGGCACACCCTGGTCTGGGGCGGCTCGAACGCGGGGCTGATGGGGCTGCTGGCCGATGAGGTGAAGGCGGCGGGCGGTCGGACCGTCGGGGTGATGGTCGAGATGCTGCGGCACAAGGCGTACGTCGGGGCGGACGAGCTGGTGTGGACCGCCGACCTTCCGGAGCGCAAGGCGGAGCTGGCCGCTCGGGCGGATGCGATCGTCGTGCTGGTCGGCGGGCTGGGCACCTTGGACGAGGTGACCGAGGTGCTGGAGCTCAAGAAGCACGGGCGGTTCGACAAGCCGGTGGTCGTGCTGGACACCGAGGGCTTCTACTCGGGGATGCGCACCCAGATGGAGCGGATGGACGCCGAGGGCTTCCTGCCCCGGCCCCTCGCCGAGCTGATCTCCTTCGCGGACACGCCCGCCGAGGTGTTTGCGCAGCTCAAGGCCTGAGAGGATCGGGGCCATGGCTGCACATCTGATCACCGGCGCCGGCTCCGGCATCGGCGCCGTCCTGACCGAGAAGCTCGCCGAGCGCGGGGACGAGCTCTGGCTGCTGGCCCGCGACGCCCGTCGGGCCGCCGAGCTGCGGGAGCGGTTCCCCGGGGCGAAGACCCTGGCGGGGGATCTCGCCGACCCGGGCAAGCTGTCCTGGGCCTTCGGGCACCAGCAGCTGCCCGTGAAGCTGGACTCGCTGCTGCACGTCGCGGGCGTGGTGGAGCTCGGCACGGTCGGGGACCTGACGCCCAAGGCCTGGCAGGAGACGCTCAACGTCAACCTGATCGCCCCGGCCGAGCTGACCCGGCTGCTGCTGCCGTCGCTGCGGCTGGCCAAGGGGCACGTGCTGTTCGTCAACTCCGGCGCCGGCCTGAACGCCCACGCCGAGTGGTCCGCGTACGCGGCCAGCAAGCACGGGCTGAAGGCGCTGGCCGACTCGCTGCGCCAGGAGGAGCGGCCCAACGGCGTCCGGGTCACCTCCGTCTACCCGGGCCGTACCGCCACCGCGATGCAGGTCAAGGTGCACCAGCAGGAGGGCAAGGAGTACGACGCCGACCGCTGGATCGAGCCCGAGTCCGTCGCCAAGGCGATCCTGGCCGCCCTGGACGCCTCCCGCGACGCGGAGATCACCGACATCACCGTCCGCCCCGGGCGGTAGACCGCGGCACCGACGGCCCCGGCACCGAGCCCCGCGCTCGGCGCCGGGGCCGTCCGGCTGAGTAGGCTCGGGCGGGTGAGCACCCCACATCCTTTCCCCGACCTGCGCGGCGCCGCCACCGGCGTCGGCTCGCTGCCCGGCACCGACGCCCGGGAGGCCGCCAAGACCGCGACCGGTGCGCTGGAGCACCTGCCGTTCCTGCCCGAGCTGCCCGCGCGCGGGCCGGGCGCCGACATGATCGGGCGCGGCGCCGGCCTGCTGGTCGAGCTGTTCGCGCAGACCGAGCCGAGCGGCTGGCGGTTCACCGACCGCCCCGGCCGGGACACCCGGCGCGCCCACTCCTGGCTCGGCGAGGACCTGGACGCGCTGGAGGAGTTCACCCAGGGCTACCAGGGCGCGCTCAAGGTCCAGGCCGTCGGGCCGTGGACGCTGGCGGCGAACATCGAGCTCAAGTACGGCGAGAAGGCGCTCTCCGACCAGGGGGCCTGCCGGGACATCGCCGGCTCGCTCACCGAGGGCCTGCGCCGCCACCTCGCGGACGTCCGCAAGCGGGTGCCCGGCGCCGACGTCGTGCTCCAGCTGGACGAGCCCTCGCTGCCCGCCGTGCTGGCCGGCTCGGTGAAGACCGCCAGCGGCTTCCAGCGGCTGCGCGCGGTCGACCGGCAGGTCGCCGAGGAGGTGCTGCGGGAGACCATCCGGGGGCTGGACGCGCCGGTGGTGGTGCACAGCTGCGCGCCGGAGGTCCCGATCCCGCTGCTGCGCCGGGCCGGTGTCGCCGGGATCTCGCTCGACTTCTCGCTCCTCACCGAGCGCCAGGACGACGACCTGGGCGAGGCCGTGGAGGACGGCACGATGATCCTGGCTGGTGTCGTCCCCGCCACTGACCAGGCGGTGTCCGACCCTGCCGGTAGTGTCCAGGGTGTCAGGACCTTGTGGCGCAGGCTCGGGTTCGCTCCGGAGCTGCTGGGCCGCCGCTTGCTGGTGACGCCTACCTGCGGGCTGTCCGGGGCGTCCCCGGCGTACGCGCGCAAGGCGTTGTCCCAGAGCGTCCGGGCGGCACAGAGCCTGGTGGACAACCCGGAATGAGAACGTAGGAGGGCTTGCGGTGACGGCTGTCGAGGGCTGGGAGGACGTCCCGGCGGAGGTGCGCAGGCGGCACGTGGAGCTGGCGCAGGAGATCAGCGACCACCGCGCCCGGTACTACGAGCAGGACGCTCCCGTCATCAGCGACGCCGAGTTCGACGCGCTGATGCGGGAGCTGGAGGCGATCGAGGCCGAGCACCCGGCCCTGGTCACCCCGGACTCGCCGAGCCAGAAGGTCGGCGGGGCCGCCGTCGGGCTGTTCGCCGAGGTCGAGCACCGCGAGCGGCTGCTCAGCCTGGACAACGCGATGGACGACGAGGAGCTGGCCGCCTGGGCCGAGCGGGTCGCCACCGAGCTGCACGGCATCGACTACCACTACCTGTGCGAGCTCAAGGTGGACGGCCTGGCCGTCAACCTCACCTACGAGAACGGCCAGTTGACGCAGGCGGCGACGCGCGGCGACGGCCGGGTCGGCGAGGACATCACCGCCAACGTCCGCACCATCAAGGAGATCCCGCACCGGCTCAAGGGCGAGAACATCCCCGCGCTGGTGGAGATCCGCGGCGAGGTCTACTTCCCGACGGAGGAGTTCGACGCCCTCAACGCCTCCTTCGCGGAGGAGAACGAGCGCCGCCGGCAGGAGAACGAGGAGCGCGCCAAGGAGGGCAAGCGGCCGCGGGCGATGATCCGGCTGTTCATGAACCCCCGCAACGCCGCCGCCGGTTCGCTGCGCCAGAAGGACCCGCACGTCACCGCCTCCCGTCCGCTGCACATGGTGGTGCACGGGATCGGTGCCCGGGTCGGCTTCGACATCCACAACCAGTCGCAGGCCTACCAGCTGCTGCACGACTGGGGTCTGCCCACCGCCCGGCACAACAAGGTGGTGGGGACGCTCGCCGAGGTGCGGGCGTTCATCAAGCACTTCGGCGAGCAGCGGCACTCGGTCGAGCACGAGATCGACGGCGTCGTGGTGAAGGTCGACGAGATCGCCCTCCAGGGCCGGCTCGGCGCCACCTCCAAGTCCCCGCGCTGGGCGATCGCCTGGAAGTATCCGCCGGAGGAGGTCACCGGCAAGCTCGCCGAGATCCGGGTCGGCGTCGGCCGCACCGGCCGGGCCACGCCGTTCGCGGTGCTGGCCGAGCCGGTGAAGGTGGCCGGTTCGATGGTGCAGTACGCGACGCTCCACAACCAGGAGATCGTCAAGGCCAAGGACGTGCTGCTGGGCGACACCGTGGTGCTGCGCAAGGCCGGCGACGTCATCCCGGAGATCCTCGGCCCGGTCTACGACCTGCGGGACGGCACCGAGCAGGCCTTCGTGATGCCCTCGCACTGCCCGGAGTGCGGTACGGAGCTGCGCCCGATGTCCGAGGGGGACATCGACCTGCGCTGCCCCAACGCCCAGCACTGCCCGGCGCAGATCCGGGAGCGGATCGCCTTCCTCGGCGGGCGCTCCTGCCTGGACGTCGAGGGGCTCGGCTACGTCGCGGCCACGGCGCTGACCCAGCCGCTGGAGCCGGCCGAGGCCCCGGTGGGGAACGAGGCGGACATCTTCCGGCTGACGGAGGAGAAGCTGCTGCCGATCAAGGTGCTGGTCCGGGACCCGAAGACGGGCATGCCCAAGCTGGACGACCGGACGGGCAAGGAGAAGGAGGTCTTCTTCTTCGCCACCACCAAGGGCGAGCCGAAGAAGTCGCTCCGGCTGCTGCTCGACAACCTCGCGGCGGCGAAGGAGCGGCCGCTGTGGCGGTTCGTCAACGGGCTGTCGATCCGGCACGTCGGCCCGGTGGCCGCGCAGGCGCTGGCCAGGGAGTTCCGCGACCTGGAGAAGATCTTCGAGGCGAGCGAGGAGCAGCTGGCGGCCGTCGAGGGGGTCGGTCCGACCATCGCCCGCTCGATCCAGGAGTGGTACGCCGAGGAGTGGCACCAGAAGATCCTGGAGAACTGGAAGGCGGACGGCGTCCGCTTCACCGAGGAGTTCGCGGACGAGGACGAGGCGGACCGCCCGCTGGAGGGCCTGACGGTCGTGGTGACGGGCACCCTGGCCGGGCACACCCGGGACGGCGCCAAGGAGACGCTGACCTCGCGCGGAGCGAAGGTGACCGGTTCGGTTTCGAAGAAGACCGACTTTGTGGTCGCCGGTGACAACCCCGGGTCCAAGTACGACAAGGCTGTTCAGCTCGGCCTGCCGGTCCTGGACGACGCCGGGTTCGCCGTGCTGCTCGCCGACGGTCCGGCCGCCGCCCGTGCCCACCTGGGACTTCCGGAGCCCGAGGTGGCCGAGGAGGCGAAGGAGGAGCCCGCCGAGGGCTGACTCCGGGCCGACCCGAGCGGCCGTCGGCCCGATCGTTGTTGTTATCGTCCTGATGCAACGTCATCGGGTGCCGGGCGGTGAAAGCGGGCATTGTGTCACTGTGTGACACCCGTACGAGGTGGCGCGTTTCCGGTTGTCCGAAAGTCTGCCCACCGGGTGGACCCCGGCTTACCCTGGAGCGCAACAGAGTGTCAGCAGGGGTGGGGGCACCGGCTGGGCCGGTGCTCCTCGGGGTCGCTCCATGCCCGGCAGCTGTCGGTACCTGCACGGTGCCTCACCGTAAGGCGGCCTGACGGGGCGGGCCCGACGGAGGACAGGGCTTATGGATCGTACGACCGGCGGTGCGCCCACACGCCCGCCGCAGGGGGTGGCGGGTGCGGTCCTGCTGCTCGGCGTGCTGCTGGCCGGAGCCGCGCCGCTCATCCCGCTGGCCGTCCTGGTCTACCGGTACGAACCCGAGTTGCTGCCGCTGTTCGCCGTGCCCCTGGCGGTGCTGGTGGCGGCCTGGCGGATCGCCCGGGACCGCGCCCGCGACCAGCTGACCGACCCGCTGACGGATCTGCCCAACCGTCAGGCCCTGCTGCTGGCCGCCCAGGAGGCGATCGCGGAGTGCGAACAGGGCTACAGCGTCGGTCTCATCCTGCTCGACCTCGATCGCTTCCGATCTCTCAACGACACACTCGGTCATACGGCCGGGGACCGGCTGCTGGTTCACATCGCCCGCCGGCTGCACCGGGCCCTGCGCTCCGGCGGCCCGGCCGGCAGCGCCACCCGTGAGTCCATCGACGACGTCTTCGCCGGCCTGCCCCGGCACTACCGCCGCGGCCGCCCGATGGTGGCCCGGATGGGCGGCGACGAGTTCGCCGTCCTGCTGCCCGGCATCAACTGCCCGGACAGCCTGGAACGGGTCGCCAAGGCACTGATCGCCGAACTCGCCGCCCCGATCCGACTGGACGGGCTGCTGCTCGTCCTGGAGGCCTGCGGCGGCGTCTGCGTCTACCCGCAGCACGCCCAGGACGCCGAGTCGCTGCTGCGCCGCGCCGACGTCGCGATGGGCCACGCCCAGCGCGGATGCAGCGGCGTCGCCCAGTACGACGAGACCCAGGACGCCGACACCCCGTACCGGATCGGGCTGCTGGGGGACCTGCGCCGGGCGCTGGAGACCGGCGAGGTGCAGCTGCACTACCAGCCCAAGGTGGCCTTCGACGGCCGGGTGGTCGGCCTGGAGGCGCTGCTGCGCTGGGAGCGGCCCGGCCAGGGGAAGGTCTCGCCGGACGAGTTCGTCGGGCTCGCCGAGTCCAGCGGCCTGATGCCCCGACTCACCGACTACGTGCTGGAGGCGGCCGTCGGCCAGCTCGCGTACTGGCGCGACCAGGGCCTGCAGGTGCAGGTCGCGGTCAACGTCTCGCCGCGCGACGTGCTCAACCCCGGCTTCGCCCAGCGGGTGGCCGGCCACCTCGTGCGCCACCAGGTGCCGGCCCACGCGCTCCAGCTGGAGATCACCGAGCGGCTGCTGCTGGACGACTCCCGCCGGGCCGCCGACACCCTGGCCGAGCTGCGCGGCTACGGCGTCGGGATGTCCCTGGACGACTTCGGCACCGGGCACTCCTCGCTGGTGCGGCTGCGCAGCCTGCCGGTCGGCGAGCTGAAGATCGACCGCTCCTTCGTCTCCCGGATGGTCGCCGACGACCACGACGCGGCGGTGGTCCGCTGCTCGGTGGAGCTCGCCCACTCGCTGGGCCTGACCGTGGTCGCCGAGGGCGTCGAGGACGACGAGACCTGGGAGCGGCTGCACTGCATGGGCGTGGACGCCGTCCAGGGCTGGCTGGTGTCGGCCGCGCTGCCGGCCGAGCAGGCCACCGCCTGGCTGCGGGTGCACCGCACCGGCGCCCCGCCGGTGGAGCGCCTCGGCGTGCCGCCCCAGCTGCACGCCGGCTTCCAGCCGACCCAGAGCTGCGCCCGGCCGCCGGGGCTGCAGCCGACGCTCCCGCCCGTCCGGCCGCCGGTCATCCCGCCGACCCGGCCGCCGGTGGCCCAGGCGGTGTCGACCGGGCACCTGGAGGCCAAGGCCCCCGGCCCGCAGGGCTGGGCCCGCAGCGGCCCGCAGTAGCCTCCGGCGGCCTCCGCCGGGCCGCCTCGGCTCAGGTGTTGGCCGGTGCGCGGGCCGGGCCCCATAGGATGGGGTCCAAAGACCACGAGGACGGAGCGCCGAACCCGGCTGCTCCTGCCCGGGCCCGGCACCGCCCGCAAGGCAGCGCCGGGTCTCACCAGAACTCACCCTGAGGATCGCTGCATGCCTGGCATCACGCGCGAGGAGGTCGCCCACCTCGCCCGGCTGTCGCGTCTTGAGCTGAAGCCCGAAGAGCTGGACCACTTCGCCGAGCAGCTCGACGTGATCATCGGCGCGGTCGCCCGCGTTTCCGAGGTCGCCGGACAGGACGTCCCGCCGACCTCCCACCCGCTGCCGCTGACCAACGTCATGCGTGCGGACGAGGTGCGGCCGTCGCTCACCCCGGAGCAGGCGCTGTCCGGCGCCCCCGCCGCCGAGGAGCAGCGTTTCCGTGTGCCGCAGATCCTCGGGGAGGACTGACCGAGATGACCGAGCTGATCCGTTTCACCGCTGCTGAGACCGCGGGCGCCATCGCCAAGGGCGAGGTGTCCGCCGTCGAGGTCGCGCAGGCCCACCTGGACCGCATCGACGCCGTCGACAAGAAGGTCAACGCCTTCCTGCACGTCGACACCGAGGGCGCGCTGGCCGCGGCCAAGTCCGTCGACGAGAAGCGCGCCAAGGGCGAGGAGCTGGGCCCGCTGGCCGGCGTCCCGCTCGCGCTCAAGGACGTCTTCACCACCAAGGGCATCCCGACCACCTGTGGTTCGAAGATGCTCGAAGGCTGGATCCCGCCGTACGACGCCACGCTGACCAGCCGTCTCAAGGACGCGGGCGTCGTCATCCTCGGCAAGACCAACATGGACGAGTTCGCGATGGGCTCCTCCACCGAGAACTCCGCGTACGGCGCCACCGGCAACCCGTGGGACCTCTCCCGGATCCCCGGCGGCTCCGGCGGCGGTTCGGCCGCCGCGCTGGCCGCCTTCGAGGCCCCGCTGGCGATCGGCACCGACACCGGCGGCTCGATCCGCCAGCCCGGCGCCGTCACCGGCACCGTCGGCGTCAAGCCGACCTACGGCTCGGTGTCCCGCTACGGCCTGGTGGCGTTCTCCTCCTCGCTCGACCAGGGCGGCCCGTGCGCCCGCACCGTGCTGGACGCGGCGCTGCTGCACGAGGCCATCGCCGGGCACGACCCGCTGGACTCCACCTCGATCGACGCGCCCGTCCCGGCCGTGGTCGAGGCCGCCAAGATGCGCGACATCCGCGGCATGCGGATCGGCGTCGTCAAGGAGTTCGCCGGCGAGGGCTACCAGGCCGGCGTGATGCAGCGCTTCAACGAGTCGGTGGAGCTGCTGCGCGAGCTGGGCGCCGAGGTCGTCGAGGTCTCCTGCCCGTCCTTCACCCTGGCGCTGCCGGCGTACTACCTGATCGCGCCCAGCGAGTGCTCCTCCAACCTGGCCCGCTTCGACGCGATGCGTTACGGCCTGCGGGTCGGCGACGACGGCAGCCGCTCGGCCGAGGAGGTCACCGCCCTGACCCGCGAGGCCGGCTTCGGCCCCGAGGTCAAGCGCCGCATCATCCTGGGCACCTACGCGCTGTCCTCGGGCTACTACGACGCCTACTACGGCTCGGCCCAGAAGGTCCGCACGCTCATCTCGCGCGACTTCGACGCCGCCTTCGCGGGCGTGGACGTCCTGGTCTCGCCGACCACGCCGACCACCGCCTTCCCGATCGGCGAGCGTGCCGACGACCCGATGGCGATGTACCTGGCCGACCTGTGCACGATTCCGTCGAACCTGGCGGGCAACGCGGCCATGTCGCTGCCGGTCGGCCTGGCCCCGGAGGACAATCTCCCGGTCGGCCTCCAGATCATCGCACCCGCGATGGCGGACGACCGCCTGTACCGCGTGGGCGGCGCCGTCGAGGCCGCACTCAACGACAAGTGGGGGCACACCCTGCTGGAGGAGGCACCGGCACTGTGAGCAAGATCGAGAAGGCCAAGGCCCAGTCCGCTTCGCTCAAGGGCTTCAAGCACAGCAAGCCCGGCCTGTGGCTGTCCATCGGCACCAGCGCGTTCGGCGCGGTCTCCATCGCCAAGGAGGTCCGCAAGGCCCGCGAGGAGAGCGACACCCTCAAGCTGGTCAACGCCCTGATCGGCGCGGCCGCGCTGGTCACCGGCACCGCCCTGCTGGTGCGCGAGCTGCGCCAGCTGGGCTCCGACGACGTGCTGCTGGGCTGAGCTGAGCTGAGCTCCCAGGCCCGGCCGCCCTCGACGAGTGGCGGCCGGGCCCGTACCTCCCAAGTCTTTTGAACGAAGGGACGCTGTGAGCGTCATGAACCTGGTCTCCTACGAGGACGCTCTCGCGTCGTACGACCCGGTGATGGGCCTTGAGGTCCACGTCGAGCTGGGCACCAAGACCAAGATGTTCTGCGGTTGCTCGACCGAGCTGGGTGCCGAGCCCAACAGCCAGACCTGCCCGACCTGCCTGGGCCTGCCGGGTTCGCTGCCGGTGGTCAACGCGATCGGCGTGGAGTCGGCGGTCAAGATCGGCCTGGCGCTGAACTGCGAGATCGCCGAGTGGTGCCGGTTCGCGCGGAAGAACTACTTCTACCCGGACATGCCCAAGAACTTCCAGACCTCGCAGTACGACGAGCCGATCGCCTTCAACGGCTACCTCGACGTGCAGCTGGAGGACGGCTCGACCTTCCGCGTGGAGATCGAGCGCGCCCACATGGAGGAGGACACCGGCAAGTCCAGCCACGTCGGCGGGGCCACCGGCCGCATCCACGGCGCCACCCACTCGCTGCTCGACTACAACCGGGCCGGCATCCCGCTGATCGAGATCGTCACCAAGCCGATCGAGGGCGCCGGCGAGCGGGCCCCCGAGGTCGCCAAGGCGTACGTCGCCGAGCTGCGCGAGGTGATCCGCTCGCTGGGCGTCTCCGAGGCCCGGATGGACAAGGGCCAGATGCGCTGCGACGTCAACCTGTCGCTGCGCCCGAACGGCACCGAGAAGTTCGGCACCCGCTCGGAGACCAAGAACGTCAACTCCCTGCGCAGCGTGGAGCGGGCCGCCCGGTTCGAGATCCAGCGGCACGCCACCGTGCTGACCGACGGCGGCACCATCGTCCAGGAGACCCGCCACTTCCACGAGGACAACGGCACCACCACCTCGGGCCGGATCAAGGACAACGCCGAGGACTACCGCTACTTCCCCGAGCCGGACCTGGTGCCGGTGGCCCCCGCCCGCGCGTGGGTCGAGGAGCTGCGGGCCGCCCTGCCGGAGCTGCCGCGGGTGCGCCGCGCCCGGCTCCAGGCCGAGTGGGGCCTGTCCGACAAGGACATGCAGTCGGTGCTCAACGCCGGTGCCGTCGCCCCGATCCAGGAGACCATCGCGGCCGGTGCCCCGGCCGACCAGGCCCGCAAGTGGTGGATGGGCGAGCTGGCCCGCCGCGCCAACGAGACCGGCACCGAGCTGAGCGAGCAGCCGATCACCCCGGCGCAGGTCGCCCGGGTCACCGCGCTGGTCGCCGAGGGCAAGCTGAACGACAAGCTGGCCCGCCAGGTCATCGAGGGCGTGCTGGCCGGCGAGGGCGAGCCGGACGAGATCGTCGAGAAGCGCGGCCTGGCCGTGGTCTCGGACGACTCCGCGCTGGGCGCCGCCGTCGACCAGGCCATCGCCGAGAACGAGGCGATCGCCGCCAAGATCCGCGACGGCAAGGTCCAGGCCGTGGGCGCGCTGGTCGGCGCGGTCATGAAGGCCACCCGCGGTCAGGCGGACGCCGCCCGCGTGAAGGACCTGATCCTGGAGCGGCTTGCCGTGGAAGGGCAGTGAGCACAGCCTGGAGCGGCTTGCCGTGGAAGGGCAGTGAGCACAGCCTGGAGCGGCTGGGCGCTGCCTAAGCTACTGAGCCTGTCTTCCTAAGGCATCTAAGGCATCTAAGGCCCTCTAAGTAAGGCCTAAGGCCCGATCTCACCTCTGTAATGGGGTGAGGTCGGGCCTTAAACCTTTCCTGGGGCCCGATCTAAGGCATCTCGGCCCCGGAAGATGCGGCAGGCTCCCGATGCGGCACCCCCCACTGGGAGAGGAGGCTCTTACTCGTCAGGGAGACAAGGCAGTGAGACCCACAGGGGGAACCGAAGTGATCGAGTACCAGACCTTCCAGCAACAGGCCCACGAGCTCGCGGCCCGCGCCGAACACGAGCGCCTGGTGCGCGCCGCGAAGGAGGCCCGCCGACTGCGGCAGCGTCCGGTCGCCGCCCGCTTCCAGCGGCGCCCCGCGCGTCAGACCGAATGCTGACGGTTCGGCACCAGGACGGTGCCGACGGAGCCACGGAGGGGGAGACGCCGCGAACGGGCGTCTCCCCCTCCGGGCATTCGGGCCCTTCGACCCGTTCGCCAGGGGAGATAACCCCTCGGCCGGGCCCCACCGGCTATGGCATGCTCGCCTCCATGCAGCAGATATCGGTCAGCCCCGTCTTCGTCGGCCGTGGCAGCGAGATCACCGAGCTGACCGACGCGCTGCGCCGTGCGGGCACCGGCAGCCCGCAGGCCGTCCTGATCGGCGGCGAGGCGGGGGTCGGCAAGACCCGGCTGCTGGAGGAGTTCCTGGAGCGGGCCGCCGCCCAGGGGGCGGTCACCGCGCTCGGCAGCTGTCTGGAGGTCGGCGCCGAGGGCCTGCCGTACGCGCCGCTGGCCGCCGCGCTGCGCCGACTGCACCGCTCGCTGGGCGCCGAACTGGAGGCCGCCGCGGCCGGCAGCGAGAGTCACCTCGCCCAGCTGATATCCGAGTTCGGCGAGGAGGACGGCGAACCCAACGACGAGTACGGCCGGGCCCGGCTGTTCGAGCACACCGCGAGGCTGTTCGAGCGGCTCGGCGCGGAACGTACCCTCGTCCTCGCCGTCGAGGACCTCCACTGGTCCGACCGCTCCACCCGCGAACTGCTCGCCTTCCTGGTGCGCACCCTGCACCGCTCCCGGGTGCTGCTGGTCGCCACCTACCGCACCGACGACCTGCACCGCCGGCACCCGCTGCGCCCCTTCCTGGCCGAGCTCGAACGGCTGCGCACCGTCCAGCGGCTGGAGCTGGCCCGGTTCGACCGCCGCGAGGTGGCCGCCCAGCTGGCCGGCATCCTCGGCACCGCCGCCCCCGACCGCCAGCTGGTGGACCGCATCCACCGCCGCTCGGAGGGGAACCCGTTCTTCGTCGAGGAGTTGGCCACCTCCTTCCAGGACGGCTGCGGCGCCGGGCTGACCGACTCGCTGCGGGACATCCTGCTGGTCCGGGTCGAGGGCCTGGACGAGGAGGCCCAGCGGGTGGTGCGGATCGCCGCCGAGGGTGGCTCGCACGTCGAACACGCCCTGCTGGCCGCCGTCCTGGCCGACGACGAGGAGGCGCTGATCGAGGCGCTGCGCGCGGCCGTCGGCGCCAACATCCTGCGCCCGGACAGCGAGGGGGAGGGCTACCGGTTCCGGCACGCGCTGGTCCGCGAGGCCGTCTCGGACGACCTGCTGCCCGGCGAACGGCACCGGATCAACCGCAAGTTCGCGCTCGCCGTGGAGGCCCGGCCGCAGCTGGTCCCGGCCGACGCGCTGGCCGCCCGGCTGGCCAACTACTGGTACCACGCGCACGATCCGGCCCGCGCCCTGCCGACCGCCCTGGACGCCGCCCGCGCGGCCCGTCGCCGCAACGCCTTCGCCGAGCAACTCGGCATGCTGGAGCGGGCCCTGGAGCTGTGGGACCAGGTCTCCGAGGAGGTGCTGGCGCACACCCTGCGCCCGTACGACTGGGCCGAGACCTACCCGCCCGGCTCCTGCGACGAGCAGGGCGGCCCCGGCGAGGACAGCGGCCGGATCCAGCTGGTCGACGTGCTGGCCGAGGCGGTGGTCGCGGCCCGGCGCTGCGGCGACCGCGAGCGCGGCCTGAGCCTGGCCAAGCGCGGCATCCGGCTGGTCGACGAGGCCGAACACCCGGTGCGCGCGGCCTGGTTCCGGATCAACCGGGCCCGGATGCTGGGCAACCTGCGCCGCTCCGGGGACGACGAGGAGATCGCCCACGCGCACCGGCTGGTGGAGCACCTGCCGCCGTCCGCCGTGCAGGCCGAGGTGTTCGCGCTCAGCGCCAACTCCGCGATGCTCAAGAACCCCGGCCCCGAGCACATCGAGCTGGCCGAGCGGGCGATCCGGATCGCCCAGGAGGTCGGCGCGGCCTCGGTCGAGGTGCACGCCCGGATGACCCTCGGCAGCCTGCGCTACGACGTGCAGGCCGACGCCGAGGGCGGGCTGGCCGAACTCACCGGCGCGGTCGAGCGGGCCCGCCTGCTCGGCGTGCCCGACCTGCTGCTGCGTGGCATCAACAACCTGGCCAGCATGCAGCGCGGGCTGGGCCGGGCCGAGGAGGCCGTCCGACTGAGCCGGGAGGGACTGGACTTCGCGGACGGCAAGGGCCTGCTGCGCAACATCGGCACCATCCTCACCGGCAACCTGGCCGAGTCGCTGACCGACCTCGGGCGGGTGGGGGAGGCCGCCGAGGTGCTCGCCGCCTGCGAGCTGACCAGCCCGGGTGGCACCCACGCCGAGTTCCTGGACCGGATGCGCGGCGAACTCGCCCTGCTCCAGGGGGACTTGCACGCCGCGAGCACCATGCTGGCGCAGGCTCGGGCGGCCAACCGGATCGGCCAGGTGCAGTACAGCGTGCCGATCAGCCGGCTGGCGGTACGGACCGCCGCGTACGCCGGGCGGCCGCTGGACGCCCGGGCCGAACTGCTCGCCGTCCTCGCCGACGAGGGGCGGACCGGCTCCGAGTCCGACGTCTACCCGCTGCTGGCCGAGGCCGCCGGGGTGGAGGCGGACAGCCGGGGCCTGCCGCAGGCCGAGGCGGGCCGGCCGCAGGCGCTGGCCGCGATCGCCGAGGCGGCCGCCGGGCTGCGACCGCGGGCGCCGCTCCAGCACGGCTGGGCCCGACTGCTGGAGGCCGAACTGGCCCGCGCCGAGGCCGCCGACACCCCCGAGCAGTGGGCCGCCGCGGTCGAGGCGTTGCGGCCGACCGGTCTGCCGTACCCGTTGGCGCTCGCCCTGCTGCGGGCCGGCGAGGCCGAGGTGCAGGCCGGGCGGCGCGAGGCCGGTGCCGAACTGCTGCGCGAGGCGGCCGAACTGGCGGCCGTCCGGCAGGACCGGCCGCTCGGCGGGCAGATCGCCGCGCTGGCCGAGCGGGCCGGGCTGAGCCTCGCCCCGGCCGGCAAGGCGGCCGCCGCGACGGCGCCCGCCCCGACCGCCGGGGAGTCGTTCAACCTCACCCCCCGTGAGCGGGACGTGCTCCGGCTGCTCGCCCGCGGCTGGACCAACCGGCAGATCGCCGAGGAACTGTACATCTCTCCGAAGACCGCGAGCGTGCACGTTTCCAACATCCTCGGCAAGCTCGCGGTCGGCGGCCGGGGCGAGGCGGCCGCGCTGGCCCACCGGCTGCGGCTGTTCCCGGACGACCTGGCCCCCTCGGGCCGCTGAGCGCCGCCGGAGCCCGCCGAAACGCCGCCGGACGCCGCTGAATCGGCGCCGAACGGCGCCCCACCTGCGCTCCATCGACCCGGACCGGCCCGACCGGTCCGGGTCGATCGTTCGTCCACCCTGCGACCGGTGTTCGGGCGCCGCCGCGTGCTCCCGTGCGCGCCGCGTGAGCCCCCACCCGCGCGCCGCCGCCAATCGGGCCGATCCATAGGAATCGTGGGCATTTCCCCACCCTTTCGCCATTACTCTAAGTTGAGTGTGCGTGTCATTGAGTGACGGAATTGGTGTAGGGTCCCTTTTGGGAGCATCGGTACGGTGTGGCGGTCGGCTGGCCGCCCACCTCCTGGGCCGCCGTCCTGACGGGGCGCCAGGTCACCGCGTACGTCCGAGAGGTGCGCGACCGGTGGCCCGTGGCCGGGGCGCGAGGCCCCGGGCCGGAGGGGGAGAGGCCGAGTGAGCTCCACCGAAACGGTGCTGCCCGGAACCGGACGCCCGGGGGCGCCGCACACCGACACGTCCGCCGTCGACGTGCCCGCCGTCGAGCGCTGCTGTGTGCTGCGCCGGCTCCGGGAGAGCCGCGCGCTGCCCTGCGCGGTCCTGGGGGTGCTCTGCCTGGCCTACGCCGCCGGCGCCGCCGTCGGCTGGGGATCGCGCCAACTGTCCGTCTTCATGGGCGACTTCGGCCTGGCCGCGGCGGCCCTGGCGGCCGCGCTGTCCTGTCTGGTGTACGGCTGCACGGTCGGCGGGCACGCCCGCCCGGCCTGGCTGCTGTTCGGCCTCTCCTCGCTCATGGTCGCCTTCGGCAACGGCACCTGGGGCTGGTACGAGCTGGTGGTGCGCACCCCGCTGCCCCAGGAGTCGCTCGCCGAGTACGCCTTCCTGCTGTTCGCCCCGCTCTCCATCACCGGCGTCCTGGTGCTCGCCAAACACCCGCGCACGGCGGCCGGCTGGCTCTGCCTGCTGCTCGACGGATGGCTGATCGCCGGCTCGCTGTTCACCCTCAGCTGGAGCCTGGCGCTCGGCCGGATCGCGGCCGGCGAGGACGGATCCCCGCTGCGGCTGGCCCTCAACCTGGCCTACCCGGTGCTGGACATCCTGCTGGTCAGCCTGGTGGTCGGGCTGCGCTTCGGCGGCCGGGACGGCAACCGGGCCGCCGTGCACACCGCGATGGTGGCGCTCGCCGTCACCGTCACCTGCGACGCCCTGTTCACCACCCCGGAGCTGCGCAGCAGCTACCACTCGGGCGAGCTCCTGGACGCCGGCTGGTTCGCCGGCAGCCTGCTGCTGGCCTGGGCGCCGTGGTCGCCGCGCTGGCGCCGCCCGACCCGCGAGCACCCCTCGGCCGGCGGCCTGCCGCGCCGCCGGGTGGCCACCACCTTCAGCGCGCTGACCCCGTACGCGGCCGCCGCGGTCTGCACCGCCGGAATCCTCTACAACGCCCTCGGCGGGCGGGAGTTGGACCGGGTGGTGGCCGCGGCCGCCTGCACCGTCGGGCTGGCGCTGATCCTGCGGCAGGGCGTGATGCTGCTTGACAACCTGTCGCTGGCCCAGGAACTCGCCCACAAGGAGGCGCACTTCCGCTCCCTGGTGCAGGGCTCCAGCGACGTCATCATGATCGCCGGCGGCAACGGCGTGCTCTCCTACGTCTCCCCGGCCGCGCTCGGCGTCTACGGGCGGGACCCGGAGGGGCTGGTCGGCGGCAACCTGCTGGACCTGGTCCACCCCGAGGACGTCGGCCGGGTGCTCTCCGAGGTCCGCCGCTACCTCGCCAGGGTCAGGCTCGCCACCCACCGCAACCCCGGTACCGCCGAGCCCTCCACCAGGGTCGAGTGCCGGATCAGCTCCGGCGCCGGCGAGTGGCTGCACGTGGAGTCGACCGTCAGCCGGCACCGTGACGGCCTGCTGCTCAACAGTCGGGACGTCACCGAACGCGTCATGCTCCAGGCCCAGTTGCAGCACAACGCGTTCCACGACCCGCTCACCGACCTGCCCAACCGGGCGCTGTTCACCCAGCGGCTGCGCGGCGCCCTCGGCGCCCGTGGGCAGCAGGGCGAGACGGGCGCCGGGATCGCGGTGCTCTTCCTCGACCTGGACGGCTTCAAGGCGGTCAACGACACCGCCGGGCACCAGGTCGGCGACGAACTGCTGGTGCAGGCCGCCCGACGGCTCCAGGCGGCCGTCCGCAGCGGGGACACCGTCGCCCGGTTCGGCGGCGACGAGTTCGCCGCGCTGGTCTGCGGCCCGCTCGGCCGCCTCCAGGTCCAGGAGCTGGCCGAGCGGCTGCGACTCGCGCTCTCCGAGCCGTACTGGATCGGCGGCGCCGAACTCAGCGTCGCCGCCAGCATCGGCATCGCCTTCGGCACCCCCGAACGCGGCCCGGCGGCCGACCCGAGAGCCGCCGCCGACGAGCTGATGCGCAACGCCGACCTGGCGATGTACCGGGCCAAGTCCGAGGGCAAGGGCCGGGTGGTGCTCTACACCCCCGCGATGCGGGCCGACCTGGAGCGCCGCACCGAGCTGGAGGAGCGGCTGCGCCTGGCCGTCCGGGAGGGCGGCTTCACGCTGCTCCACCAGCCCGTGGTGGACCTCGACAGCGGCGCCGTGACCAGCGTCGAGGCGCAGGCCCGCTGGCGCTCGGTGGGCGGCCTGCTGCTCACCCCGGCGGAGTTCCTGCGCTCCACCGACCACGGCGACGCGGCCACCCGGTTCTCCCGCTGGCTGGTCATGGAGGCCGTCACCGCGGCCGCCGAGCGGCGCGGCCTGACCGGCCGGGGCCGCGCCGTGCCGGAGCCCGTCCCGGTGTCGGTGCGGCTCACCGTCGAGCGGCTCTGCTCACCCGGCCTGTACGAGACGGTGGCCGCGGCGCTGCGGGACAGCGGGCTGCCGGCCGACGAGCTGGTGATCGAGGTGGCCCGGATGGGCCCGGACTCGCTCGCCGACGAGCTCGGCCGCCGGCTCTCCGCCCTGCGCGGCCTCGGCGTCTCCACCTGGCTCGCCGGGTACGGCGCCGGCGGCGGCTCGCTCGGCGCCCTCGCCCGGCTCCCGCTGGACGGACTCAAACTGGACCGCACACTCGTCCAGGACCTCGGCGACTCCCCGCTCAGCCGCACCCTGGCCGGGCACGCGCTGCGGCTCGGCCGCGACCTCGGGATGACCACCGCCGCCGAGGGGGTGGACCTGCCCCGGCAGGCCGCCGCCCTCCAGGAGCTGGGCTGCGGGCAGGCCCAGGGCTCGGTCTTCGCCCCGCCGCTGGACGAGCCCCGGCTGCGTCGGGCGCTGGCCCGCCGCGGCTACCCGTCGGCCACGGCGCCCGGCTCCCACCGCCCGTGCCCGGCCGCCGCCGACACCCGGACGAGTGGCCGCGCGAGCGGCCCGGCGGGCGCCACGCCGGGACGTGGCGTAGATCACCAAGGCGGCTCTGACCTGCCCGGACACCGTGCCGTTACTGGTCCGTCGGGTGGTCCGCATGGCGAGACGGCCGTCCCACCTGCTTGACATGCCGCCCCGCACGGGAGGAAGGTCATTGCCATGCGCACCCGAATTCTCGTACTTGGCGGGCGCGTCGGCTGAGTGGGCTCTTACGCCCTGCTCGTGACAGACCGACGCGCCACCCCTCGCATGCCCTTGGGCACGAGGGGTTTTTTGTTGCACTGACGCTGTTCCACCTCCGCAAGACCCCTGGCCTCGACCGCCCGAGCAAGTCCGACTTGTCGGCTCAAGCGGGACGATTGAGGCAGAGCCGGCGATCGACCCGGACCGGGACCCCACCCTCGCAGCACCGGGGCCCGCAGCACCGGGTCGGCAAAATCCGAGAAGAGACAGGCAGATGACCGAGCACGCCGCTTCCCCCCGCCGCGGGGACAACCCGGCCGCCAACGCTCCCGCTCCCCAGCACGTCGTCGAGACCATGACCGGCGCCCAGTCGCTCATCCGCTCGCTGGAGGCCGTGGGCGCGGACACCGTCTTCGGCATCCCGGGCGGGGCCATCCTTCCCGCGTACGACCCCCTGATGGACTCCGTCAAGGTCCGCCACATCCTCGTCCGGCACGAGCAGGGCGCCGGCCACGCCGCCACCGGGTACGCCCAGGCCACCGGCCGGGTCGGGGTCTGCATGGCGACCTCCGGTCCGGGCGCGACCAACCTGGTCACCCCGATCGCCGACGCCTACATGGACTCGGTGCCGATCGTCGCGATCACCGGCCAGGTCTCCTCCAAGGCGATCGGGACCGACGCCTTCCAGGAGGCGGACATCTGCGGCATCACGATGCCGATCACCAAGCACAACTACCTGGTCACCGACCCGGCCGAGATCCCCCGGGTGATCGCCGAGGCCTTCCACATCGCCGCCACCGGCCGCCCCGGCCCGGTCTTGGTCGACATCGCCAAGGACGCCCTCCAGGCGACCACCACCTTCCGCTGGCCGGTCGAGCCCGCGCTGCCCGGCTACCGCCCGGTCACCAAGCCGCACGCCAAGCAGATCCGCGAGGCCGCGAAGATGCTGGTCAGCGCCAAGCGCCCGGTGCTGTACGTCGGCGGCGGCGTGATCAAGGCGCAGGCCACCGCCGAGCTGCGGATCCTCGCCGAGCTGACCGGCGCCCCGGTGGTCACCACCCTGATGGCGCTCGGCGCCTTCCCCGACAGCCACCCGCAGCACCTGGGCATGCCCGGCATGCACGGCTCCGTCCCGGCCGTCACCGCGCTCCAGAAGTCCGACCTGCTGTTCACCCTCGGCGCCCGCTTCGACGACCGCGTCACCGGCAAGCTGGACGGCTTCGCGCCCAACGCCAAGGTCGTCCACGCCGACATCGACCCGGCCGAGATCGGCAAGAACCGCCCGGCGGACGTGCCGATCGTCGGCGACGCCCGCGAGGTGCTGGCCGATCTGATCGTCGCCGTCCAGGCCGAGTTCGACGCCGGCCACAAGGGCGACTACACCGAGTGGTGGGAGCGGCTCGACGAGTGGAAGAAGACCTACCCGCTCGGCTACGAGCAGGCTCCCGGCGGGAAGCTGTCGCCCCAGCAGGTCATCGAGCGGATCGGCAAGCTGGTCGGCCCCGAGGCGATCTACGCCGCGGGCGTGGGCCAGCACCAGATGTGGAGCTCGCAGTTCATCCGCTTCGAGAAGCCGGGCACCTGGCTGAACTCGGGCGGCGCCGGGACGATGGGCTACGCCGTCCCCGCCGCGATGGGCGCCAAGGCCGGCCGGCCGGAGACCGCGGTCTGGGCCATCGACGGTGACGGCTGCTTCCAGATGACCAACCAGGAGCTGGTCACCTGCGCCCTGAACGACATCCCGATCAAGGTCGCGGTCATCAACAACGGCTCGCTGGGCATGGTCCGGCAGTGGCAGACGCTGTTCTACAACCAGCGCTACTCCAACACCGTGCTGCACTCCGGCCCCGGCCACGACGGCATCGAGCCGCCGGCCCAGGGCACCCGGATCCCCGACTTCGTCCTGCTGTCCGAGGCGATGGGCTGCGTCGGCCTGCGCTGCGAGCGCCCCGAGGACCTGGACGCGGTCATCCGGCAGGCGATGGAGATCAACGACCGCCCGGTCGTCATCGACTTCATCGTCCATCAGGACGCCATGGTCTGGCCCATGGTCGCGGCCGGCACCAGCAACGACGAGATCCAGTTCGCCCGGGGCGTGCGCCCCGACTTCGGCGACGACCTCGACTGACAGCCCCTGCCCGCCCGGAACGACTGAGGAACTCCATGTCCAAGCACACCCTCTCCGTCCTGGTCGAGAACAAGCCCGGCGTGCTCGCCCGCATCGCCGCGCTGTTCTCCCGTCGGGGTTTCAACATCGACTCCCTCGCCGTCGGCTCGACCGAGCATCCGGACGTGTCCCGGATGACGATCGTGGTCAACGTCGAGGACCTCCCGCTGGAACAGGTCACCAAGCAGCTCAACAAGCTCGTGAACGTGATAAAGATCGTCGAACTCGACCAGTCCGCTGCGATCCAGCGGGAACTGGTCCTGGTGAAGGTCCGCGCCGACAACGAGACCCGGTCGCAGATCGTCGAGATCGTCCAGCTGTTCCGTGCCAAGACCGTCGACGTGTCGCCGGAAGCGGTGACCATCGAGGCCACCGGAAGCTCGGACAAGCTGGAGGCCATGCTCAAGATGCTGGAGCCTTACGGCATCAAGGAGTTGGTCCAGTCCGGCCTGGTCGCCATCGGCCGCGGCGCGCGTTCCATCACGGACCGCTCGCTGCGCGCCCTGGACCGCAGCGCCTGATCGGCGTCATCTCGCCCTCCCGTCGCCCACCACCGCCCTTCCAACGGCGCGTTGGCGCGCGGCACCCCCCTGAGCAAAGACCCACACCCAAGCCGGTACGAATTACGGTGAGTACCGCGTACCCGGCAACCATCACGCAAGGAGATGTGCCCCCGTGGCCGAGCTGTTCTACGAAGACGACGCCGACCTGTCCATCATCCAGGGCCGCAAGGTCGCGGTCATCGGCTACGGCAGCCAGGGCCACGCCCACGCGCTGTCGCTGCGTGACTCGGGTGCCGACGTCCGCGTCGGCCTGAAGCCGGAGTCCAAGTCCCGCGCCAAGGCGGAGGAGGCCGGCCTGCGCGTCGTCACCCCGGCCGAGGCGGCGGCCGAGGCCGACGTCATCATGATCCTGGTGCCGGACCCGATCCAGGCCGACGTCTACGAGGCGGACATCGCCCCGCACCTGAAGGCCGGCGACGCCCTGTTCTTCGGCCACGGCCTGAACATCCGCTTCGGCTTCATCAAGCCCCCGGCGGACGTCGACGTCTGCATGGTCGCCCCGAAGGGCCCGGGCCACCTGGTCCGCCGCCAGTACGAGGAGGGCCGCGGCGTCCCCGCGATCGTCGCGGTCGAGCAGGACGCCTCGGGCAATGCCTTCGCCCTGGCGCTGTCGTACGCCAAGGGCCTGGGCGCCACCAAGGCCGGCGTCATCAAGACCACCTTCACCGAGGAGACCGAGACCGACCTGTTCGGTGAGCAGGCCGTCCTCTGCGGTGGCACCGCCGCCCTGGTGAAGGCCGGGTTCGAGACCCTGGTCGAGGCCGGCTACCAGCCGGAGATCGCCTACTTCGAGTGCCTGCACGAGCTGAAGCTCATCGTCGACCTGATGTACGAGGGCGGCCTGGAGAAGATGCGCTGGTCGGTCTCCGAGACCGCCGAGTGGGGCGACTACGTCACCGGCCCGCGGATCATCACCGCGGACACCAAGGCCGCGATGAAGCAGGTCCTCGCCGAGATCCAGGACGGCACCTTCGCCAACACCTGGATCGCCGAGTACAAGGCCGGTCTGCCCAAGTACAACGAGTACAAGAAGGCCGACGAGGACCACCTGCTGGAGACCACCGGCAAGAAGCTGCGCTCGCTGATGAGCTGGGTCAACGAGAACGCCTGATCCTTCTGATTTCGTAAGCGCCTTGTACAAGTAGGCTGCTCCCGTCCGGGTGATTTCGCCGGACGGGAGCAGCCCGCTACCCAGCCCGTCGATACACTCCGAGTGCGCGTCAGGCCCACAGCGTCGTGCGTCTACCTACGCGGCATGCCACCTTCCCCCCGCCCTCACGCGCCGGCCACGTGCGCTGGGGAGCCGGACAGTTAAGGACAACACTGTCGTGAGCAAATCTGTCGTTCTGATCGCCGAAGAGCTGTCGCCCGCCACCGTGGACGCCCTCGGACCCGACTTCGAGATCCGCCACTGCAACGGCGCCGACCGCACCGAGCTGCTGACCGCGATCGCCGACGTCGACGCGATCCTGATCCGCTCCGCCACCAAGGTCGACGCGGAGGCGCTGGCCGCCGCCCGCAAGCTCAAGGTGGTCGCGCGGGCCGGCGTCGGCCTGGACAACGTGGACGTCGCCGCCGCCACCAAGGCCGGCGTGATGGTCGTCAACGCGCCGACCTCCAACATCGTCACCGCCGCCGAGCTCGCCTGCGGCCTGCTGATCTCCGTCGCTCGCAACATCGCGCCGGCCAACTCCGCGCTCAAGCAGGGCGAGTGGAAGCGCAACAAGTACACCGGTGTCGAGCTGAGCGAGAAGACCCTCGGCGTCGTCGGCCTCGGCCGGATCGGCGTCCTGGTCGCCCAGCGGATGTCCGCGTTCGGGATGAAGATCGTCGCGTACGACCCCTACATCCAGGCCGCCCGCGCCGCGCAGATGGGCGTCAAGCTGGTCACCCTGGAGGAGCTGCTGGAGGTCTCGGACTTCATCACCGTCCACCTCCCCAAGACCCCGGAGACCATCGGCCTGATCGGCGACGAGGCGCTGCACAAGGTCAAGCCGAGCGTCCGCATCGTGAACGCCGCCCGCGGCGGCATCGTGGACGAGGCGGCGCTCGCCGACGCGCTGCGCGAGGGCCGGGTGGCCGGCGCCGGCCTGGACGTCTACGCCAAGGAGCCGTGCACCGACTCCCCGCTGTTCGCCTTCGACAACGTGGTCGCCACCCCGCACCTGGGCGCCTCCACCGACGAGGCGCAGGAGAAGGCCGGCATCGCGGTCGCCAAGTCGGTGCGCCTCGCGCTGGCCGGCGAGCTGGTGCCGGACGCGGTGAACGTCCAGGGCGGCGTGATCGCCGAGGACGTCCGTCCGGGCCTGCCGCTGGCCGAGAAGCTCGGCCGGATCTTCACCGCGCTGGCCGGCGAGGTGGCCGTCCGCCTCGACGTCGAGGTCCGCGGCGAGATCACTCAGCACGACGTGAAGGTGCTCGAACTGTCCGCGCTGAAGGGCGTGTTCGAGGACGTCGTGGCGGAGACGGTGTCGTACGTCAACGCCCCGCTGTTCGCCCAGGAGCGCGGCGTGGAGGTCCGCCTGACCACCTCCAGCGAGAGCCCCGATCACCGCAACGTGATCACCGTCCGCGGCACGCTCTCCGGTGGCGAGGAGATCGCCATCTCCGGCACGCTGGCCGGCCCCAAGCTGACCCAGAAGATCGTCGGCGTGGACGCCTTCGACGTGGACGTGGCGCTCACCGACCACATGGCCTTCTTCAAGTACGAGGACCGCCCCGGCGTGGTCGGCGTGCTCGGCCGCCACCTCGGCGACGCGGGCATCAACATCGCCGGCATGCAGGTCGCCCGGGACGGCAGCAACGCGCTGGCCTCCATCACCGTGGACACCGAGATCCCGCAGGAGGTGCTCTCGGCCATCGCCGCCGAGATCGGCGCCCGCTTCGCGCGCTCGGTCGACCTGGGCTGATTTCCCTGGGCTGATGTCCCCAGGCCTGAGCAGGGCCCGGACCGCCGTTCGCGCGGCGGTCCGGGCCCTGCTGCGTGCTCCCGGGTGACTCCTGTCTCAGATAGTAGGAAATCCAAGTATTCGTGCAGACACGGCCCGGGCGGGGCCGTACCGTTGGAAGGGCCATACGGTGTGCCGCCCCTGTAGCCAGGGCTTCGCGGCCCGTGTGTGCGTGCGCCTTCACGAGCAGGCGATCCCTGCTCCCGCGCTCCCCTCACCTTCCTCGCGCTGGTTCCTCGCAGCGCCGTTTTCCAAGGAGCCCGGTATGTCTCCGACCGCCGACCGCCACGCCACGTCCGCCCCCGCCGCCGCCTCCGCCCGTGCCCCGCGCCGCCGCCGGGCCGCCGAGCGGAACCCCTTCGCGGCCGCCGCGCTCCAGCGGGCGCTGGACCGTCGGGACAACGGCGGCGAGACCGGCCACCACTGACCGGCTCCGGTGCCGGGCGGGCCGTCGCCGACGATCATTCGCCGATCGGTGGCGTTCATCCGTCGAATGGGCCGAACGGGCTGGCGTCACGTCACCCAGTAGAGTGCAACCTCGGTCCGTCCGAGGGAAGTTGCTCGTCCTCGGCGGCGCGATCATCCTAATTTAGGGGCCCTCGGAGGGGTGATCGACGTTCGCGTGGGCGGGCGTCAGCGACACGGTGTGCGGATCAGTCCCCCTGCCGGGGGAGAGGGCCCAGTGCGCCTGCCATCCGTCCGTCGACCCGCCGCCCGGATCGGCCTCACCCTGGCCCTGCTGGCCGGAAGCGCCGCCCTCACCGCCACCCCGGCGGCGGGCAGCCCACCGGCCGCGGGGCCACCGGCCGCGGGGCCGCCGTCCGCAGGCCCCCCGGGGCCGGGGCGAACGGCCTCCGTCCTGCTCGAACTCACCACCGAGGCGGCCGGCCCCGCCTGGCGGCGCGCCGCCGACGGTGCCCGGCGGGCCCGGCGCTCCCCGGAGGCCGTCCACCGGGAGGCCGCCCGGGCCGGCGCGGCCCAGCGGGCCCGCGCCGGGGACGCGCTCGACCGGCTCGCCGGGGCCGTCCACCGGGCGGCACCCGCCGCCCGCGAGCTCTACCGCACCCGCACCGTACTGGCCGGCCTCGCGGTCAGCGTGCCCGCCGACCGGCTGCCCGCCCTGCGGGCGCTGCCCGGCGTCCGGGCCGTCCACCCGATCGTCAACAAGCGGCGCGACAACGCCCACTCCGTCCCGCTGACCGGCGCCCCGCAGGTCTGGGCCGGGGACCCGGCCGGCGGCACCGGCCGGGGCGTGCGGATCGGGATCATCGACAGCGGCATCGACTACACCCACGCCGACTTCGGCGGCCCCGGCACCGAGGAGGCCTTCCGCTCGGTCGAGCGCGGCAAGCCCGCGCCACCCGCGCTGTTCCCCAACGCCAAGGTGGTCGGCGGCAAGGACCTGGTCGGCGACGACTACGACCCCGACCCGGCCTCCCCCCACCACCAGCCCGTGCCGCACCCCAGCGACAACCCGATCGACTGCGTGCGCAACGGGCACGGCACCCACGTGGCCGGCACCGCGGCCGGCTACGGGGTCACCGCCGACGGCCGTACCTACACCGGTCCGTACGGACCGGGGCTGGACCCGGCCGGCTTCCGGATCGGCCCCGGCACCGCCCCGGGCGCCCAGCTGTACGGGATCCGGGTGTTCGGCTGCGACGGCTCCACCGACCGGGTCGCCGAGGCGCTCGACCTGGCCGCCGACCCGAACGGGGACGGCGACCTCAGCGACCGCCTGGACGTCGTCAACCTCTCGCTCGGCAGCCACTTCGGCAGCACCGACGACACCGACGCGCTGGCCGTCGACCGGCTCGCCGAACTGGGCACCGTCGTGGTCGCGGCGGCCGGCAACGACGGCGACGTGTACGCCATCGGCGGCAGCCCCGGCACCGCCGCCCGGGCGATCACCGTCGCCGCCTCGGTGCACGGGCACGCCGACGTGGACGGCATCACCGTGCTCGCCCCCGCCGCCGAGGCCCGGGTCGTCCCGGCCCACTGGAGCGAGCGCTACCAGGGCTGGTCCACCGCCGAGGTCAGCGGCGAACTCGCCCTGCCCGTCGACCAGCCGGACGGCTGCGCCGACTTCAGCGAGGCCGACCGGCAGCGGCTGAAGGGGCGGATCGCGCTGCTCACCTGGCGCACCCGGGAGGCCGACCGGCCGTGCAACTCCGGCCCGCGCGCCGACCACGCGGCCGACGCGGGCGCGATCGGCGCGCTGTACGCCGCCGACTCCGACCACCTCGCCGAGATCTCCGGCAACGACCGCGTTCCGGCCGCGCTGCTGGCCCGGGAGGACGGCGACCGACTGCGGCAGGCCCTGGCCGCCGGGCCGGTGCGGGTCCGGCTCGCCACGCCCGGCAACCCGCTGCACGGCTCCGTCGCGCAGGACCAGCCGGGCCGCGTCGACACCCTGACGGACTTCACCTCGCGCGGCATCGGCGTGCCCGGCGTGGTCAAGCCCGACCTGGCGGCCCCCGGCGAGAGCATCTGGTCCAGCCTCGTCGGCAGCGGCACCGGCGGCCAGCGCGAGAGCGGCACCTCGATGGCCACCCCGCACGTGGCCGGGCTCGCCGCGCTGGTCCGGGCCGCGCACCCGGACTGGACGGCCGAGCAGGTCAAGGCCGCGCTGATGAACACCACCGTGGACACCTACCTCGGCGACGATCGCACCGGGCCGGTCTACGGGCCCGAGCGCACCGGGGCCGGGCGGGTCCGGGTGGACGGGGCGGTCCGCACCCCCGCCGTCGCCTACGCGGCGGGGGAGGGCGCGGTGGAGGGCGGCGTCGGGGTCTCCTTCGGGCCGGTCGACATCGCCGGGCCGACGGCGCTGACCCGCGAGATCGAGGTGCGCAACACCTCGTCCACACCGCTGAGTTACCGCACCTCGTACGCGGCGGCCACCGAAGTGCCGGGCGCCGCCTACCGGGTGGCGCCGGCCCGGGTGAACGTCCCGGCGGGCGGGACCGCCCGGGTGCGGGTGACGCTGTCCGTACCAGGGCAGTTGGGGCGCGCGCCCGACCCGACCATCGACACCGTGCAGGGCGGCCAGGCCCGCAGCTACCGGGGCGAGCTCTCCGGGCGGGTGCTGCTCACCCCGGTCGGGGACGGCGGACTGCCGCAGCTGCGCGTCCCGGTGCTCGCCGCGCCGCGCCCGGTCGGCGACCTCGCGGCGACGGCCGCCGTCCGCACCGCCCGCGACGGCATCCTCGTCCCGCTCGGCGGCCGGGCCGCGCCCGGCGAACAGCCCGGCCTGGTCAGCGCGTTCGCGCTCGGCGGCGAGGGGGCGCGCTGGCCCGACTGCCCGCCCGGCACCAGCGGCGCGGCGGCCGGTCCTGGCGCGGGCATCCGGCCCAAGGAGGCGGGGGAGCCGGATGCCCCGGACGACGAGGTCTGCGTCGAGCACCCCGGCGAGCGGTCCGCCGACCTGCGTGCGGCCGGGGCCGCCGTCGACTCCGAACTCCTCTACGTGGGAGTGCGGTTGTGGGCGCCCGCGACCACCCCGGTGGGGCTGTACGGGGTGCGGGTGGCGCTGGACACCGACGGGGACGGCAGCACCGACGTCATCCTCAAGGCCGACCGGCAGCGCGGCGGCGACGTGCTGGTCTCCCGCGCCCTGGACGCCCGTACCGGGGAGGAACTCGACGTCCAGCCGTTGAACGCCCGCTGGGGCGACACCGACACCGGGCTGCTGGACAGCGACGTGCTGGTGCTGCCCGTCCGGCTGAGCGCCCTGCCCGGCATCGCGCCCGGGCACAGCACCGTCCGCTACGGGGTCTGGACCGGCTACGCCGGGGGCGGCACCCCGGACGTGGCCGAGGCCCTCTCCACCATCGGGCTGAACGACGCCACCCCGACCGTCCCGCTGGACGTCCTGCACCCGGCGCTCACCGTACGGTCCGGCCTCACCGGTCCGGAAGGTCCGGCCGGTCCGGCCGCGGTGATGGCCCCGGCCGGGCCGGGCAGCGTCCTCGCCGTGCACCGGGCCGAGGGCGACACCTCGCGGCTCCTGCTGCTGCACCACCTCAACCCGGCCGAGCGACGGGCGCAGGTGCTCGACCTGCCGTGACCCGCCGGTGAGAGGGGCGGCCCGCCGACTTCGGCGGGCCGCCCCATCGCGTTCAGGCCCCCCGGGCCGCCCGGCGGCGTTCGCGGCGCGAGGGGCCGGAGTGGCGGCGGGAGAGACGGGCGAAGAGGGCCGCCAGGGCGAGGACGGCGGCGGTGGCCGAGGCGAGGGTGAGGCCCTCGGTGAGACCGGGCGGGCGGAAGGCGCAGGCGACCCGGGAGGCGCCGTCGCCCAGCGGGACGCCGATCATGCCGAGGACCGGGGTGGGGGCGGTGGCACGGCCGCCGTCGACGGCGCAGGTCCAGCCCTCGGTGGCCGGGACGGAGAGCAGCGCGGTGCCGGTGGAGCCGGCCGGGAGGACCGCGGTGAGGGTGTGCCCGCCGGCCTCGACCCGGGTGGCACCGGTGGCGGTGAGCCGGGCCACGGCGGCCTCCAGGGCGCCGGCCCGCAGGCAGCCGATCGGGCGGGCGGGGACCTGGCTCACCACGTCCGACCGCAGGGTCACCCGGACCACCCCGTCCGCCGGGACGGGCCCCAGCCGGTGGATCGGCACGGCGGTGGTGGGCTGCTCGCCGTCGCTGCGGAAGCTCGTCCCCAGGCCGCTGACCGTGCCCCGGTACCAGAGCCCGTGGAAGAAGGCGGTGCCGCCCGGGGTGCAGGCGGCGGTGAACACCGTGCCCTCCGCGCCTTCCGCGCCGCCCGGCACCGACCAGCCGCTGGTGCCGTGCAGGGTGGGCGCCGGACCGCCGGCCGGGACGGGCAGCGGGGCGTCGTACACCTGGCTGCCGAGCAGCGACTCCTGCCGGGACCAGACCGAGGAGGTCTCCGGCCGGGCGCCCGGGGGCAGCACGGTGACCAGCGGCGGGGCGGCGGCGTGCACCGGGGCGAAGCCGTACGGGGGTGGCCCTTCGTCCAGGTGGGTGTGGATGCCGAACAGCGCCTGCCCGACCGGGTCGGTGACGCTCCCGGTCTGCCGCCCGCCGGCCGTCCAGCCCGCGCCGAGGTCGTGCAGCAGCAGGGCGGTGACGGTCGGCAGGTAGCTGCTGAAGTAGCCGCCGCCCTGGCCGTTCAGCAACAGCGGGTCGTTGGGGGTGAACGCGTGCGGGCCGGGGTCGCTGCGGCCCCGCGGCCAGTCGGCGGCCGCGCGCAGCTCCGCGTGCCCGGCCCGCACGGCCGCCGGGGAGACGTCGTCGGCGGGGGCCGCGCCGAACGCCGCGTACCCCGACCAGACGGCGTTGCCCAGCACCGCGCCGGCGATCACCCAGGTGGCGAGGGCGGTCGCCCGCCGGTCGGGGTGCCGGCGGTCCAGCAGCCACAGCGCGGCCGACAGCACGGCGCCGCCGACCGCCAGCAGCACCCAGGTGGCCGGGCGCACCGAGGTGCGGCCCGCCGCCACGGCCGCGATCACCGCTACCACGGCGGCGCCGCCCAGCACGGTGAGCCGGTCCGGGCGGTGCGCCAGCGAGACCCAGCCGGCCAGCACCAGCAGCCCGCTGAGCACGAAGGCCACCCGGTACGGCCCGCCGGCCGGGATCGCCAGGCCGTGCCAGACCAGCACGGTCGGGGTCCACAGGAAGCCCGCCGCCACCAGCACCAGCGCCGCGCACCAGAGCGCGCGCTCGCGCGGCCGCACCCGCCGGTTGAACGGCAGCCCGCACACCACCAGCAGCCCGAACACACCGATCGCCACGTCCGGCAGCTGCTGCCCGCCGTGGGTGGCGGGCAGCAGCCGGGCGAGATGGCCGCCGAGGCCGGACGGGCCGAGCGGCTCGACCGGGGACTCCGGCTGGGCCCGGCGGGCGGCCGACACCGCGACGAACAGCACCGGGGAGGCGAGCGCCACCCCGGCGGTGGCCATGGTGACGGCCCGGCCGGTGGCCCGGACCCGCAGGCGCAGCGGGCGCGGGGCGGCGAACAGCCGGACGGCGAACAGCAGCCCGGCCGCCAGGGTGGCCAGCGCGGCGGTGTACAGGTTGCCCGCCCAGGCCAGGGCGACGCACAGCACGCCGGCCACCCAGTGCCGCTCCCGCAGGCACCAGTCGGCGGCCAGACCCAGCAGCGGCAGCGAGACCAGGCCCCAGAGCCACATCGGGGCGGCCCCGCCCACGTCCAGCACCCAGGCGCACAGCCCGTACCCGACGGCGGCGAGCGCCCGCAGCCGGGCCGGACCGGGGTGGAGGCGGCCGAGCAGGCGGGTCATCAGGGCGGTGCCGAGGCCGATGGTGGCCAGGGTGACCAGGAAGACGGCGAGCCGGCCCTGATCGCGGGGGAGCAGCGCGGTGAGCCAGGAGAAGGGGTTCATCAGGTAGGCGAAGAAGTCCGCCAGGAACGGGGAGCCGTAGCCGCTGTTCCAGTTGACCAGCAGGTCCCCGGCGGCCCGCCCGTGCAGCAGGTCCCACAGGTGGGCGTGGTACGGCACGGCCACCGCCTCCGCCCCGGCCGGCCACCGCCCGCGCAGCCCCGCCGCCAGCGCGTACCCGCCCATCGCCAGCCCCGCCGCACCCCCGCAGACCAGCCCCTCCAGCCGCCGCTCGCCCACTCCGCACCCCGCTCCACGCGATCCGCCGAACCCTTCAGCCTATGCACGCCCCTGCGCCCCACCAGGTCACTCACGCTCCCTCGAAAGGGTGGCGTCCGAGGAAGCTTCGCCGAGTAGCCTGAGAGCGCCGCCAGGATGCCTGTATGGGAGGAACCATGAGCATCGAGCCGTACCCCGACTGGCTTCGCCCGCCCGTTGGCGGGTACACCGCCGAAGACCTGGACCGGCTGCCTGATCTCCCGCCGCACACCGAGCTGATCGACGGGAGCTTGATCTTCGTGAGTCCGCAGACGAAGTTTCATGTGAGGGTGAAGCGCCTGCTGGATCGAGGTCTTGAGAAGGCGGTTCCGGAGGGCTGGGAGGTGTGGCCGGAGATGGCGGTGACACTGGACCGCCGGAATCGACCGGAGCCCGACATCCTCGTGGTCCACGAGGCATCGGATACGGGTTATCTCCAGACGACGTTTTCTGCCGAGCACGTGCTGCTCGCTGTCGAAGTCGTCTCGGAGGAATCGCGCGAGCGCGATCGTGAGGTCAAACCGCGCAAGTACGCTGCGGCTGGTATCCGTTACTTCTGGCGTGTCGAATGCGACGAGGGGCGTCCGGTCGTTTACACGTTCGAGCTCGACCCCGCCTCCAGCAGGTACTTTCCGACCGGGATCCACCACAAGCAGTTGAAGGTCGATCAGCCGTTCCCGGTGGAGATCGATCTGACGTGACCCGTCCGGATGGTGGACGCAAGGTGTCAGTACCTGGGACGGCGGAGTAGGGTCCGAGCATGTCTCGCACCATTCGTCTCGCAGTTGTTCCCGGCGACGGCATCGGCCAGGAAGTCGTGGCCGAAGGCCTCAAGGTCCTGGGTGCCGCGCTTCCCGCCGACGTGAAGCTGGAGACCACCGAGTACGACCTCGGGGCCCGGCGCTACCACCGGACCGGGGAGACGCTGCCGGACGACGTGCTGGCGGAGCTGAAGTCGCACGACGCGATCCTGCTGGGCGCCATCGGCGACCCGAGCGTGCCGTCGGGCGTGCTGGAGCGGGGGCTGCTGCTCAAGCTGCGGTTCGCCTTCGACCACCACATCAACCTGCGTCCGGGCCGGCTCTTCCCCGGGGTGCGGTCCCCGCTCGCCGGTCAGCCGGAGATCGACTTCGTGGTCGTCCGCGAGGGCACCGAGGGCCCGTACGTCGGCAACGGCGGCACGCTGCGCACCGGGACGCCGCAGGAGGTGGCCACCGAGGTCAGCCTGAACACCGCGTACGGCATCGAGCGCGTGGTCCGCGACGCCTACCGCCGGGCGCAGGCGCGGCCGCGCAAGAAGCTCACCCTGGTGCACAAGAACAACGTGCTGGTGCACGCCGGGCACCTGTGGACGCGGATCTTCGCCGAGGTCGGCAAGGAGTTCCCCGAGGTCACCACCGACTACCTGCACGTGGACGCGGCGACGATCTTCTTCGTCACCCAGCCGGAGCGCTTCGACGTCATCGTCACCGACAACCTGTTCGGCGACATCCTGACCGACCTGGCCGCCGCCGTCACCGGTGGGATCGGCCTGGCCGCGAGCGGCAACATCAACCCGAGCGGCGAGTTCCCGTCCATGTTCGAGCCGGTGCACGGCTCGGCGCCGGACATCGCCGGCCAGGGCAAGGCCGACCCGACCGCCACCGTGCTGTCGGTCGCGATGCTGCTGGAGCACCTCGGCTTCGCCGCCGAGGCCGCCAGGGTCGAGGCCGCCGTCGCGGCGGACCTGGCCGAGCGCTCGGGCACCCGCGGCACCTCCGAGGTCGGCGACGCGCTCGCCGGCCGAGTATCCGGCTGACGGGCCGGATCCGAAAGACGGGTTCCGGCTGACGGGCCGGATCCGAAAGACGGGTTCCGGCTGACGGGCCGGATCCGAGAACATCGGGTTCCGGCCGACAGGGCCGGATCCGCGCATAACCGCAGCTCGCGGCCCTTGAATGAGGGCGGGCGACTGTTCGGCACGGCCCTCTGGATGCGAGTATCGACAGTGGGCCGTGCCGTTGTGCGTCCGTTCCGGTGATTTGTGCCGAAACGTATCTTCAGCGGTGGCGGCCCGGACCAACCACACGGTGAAGGAAACAGCCATGAGTACGGCCACCCAGGCGCCCATCACGTTCGACCTCAAGCCCTCCGCCAACCCGCTGCCGGCAGCGGAGCGCGAGGCGCGGCTGGTCAACCCCGGCTTCGGCCGGGTCTTCACCGACCACATGGTCACCATCCGTTGGACCGAGGGCGTGGGCTGGCACGACGCCCAGCTGGCGCCGTACGCGCCGCTGGAGATCGACCCGGCGAACATGACCCTGCACTACGGCCAGGCGATCTTCGAGGGCCTGAAGGCCTACCGCCAGGCCGACGGCTCCATCGCCACCTTCCGCCCGGAGGCCAACGCCGCCCGCTTCCAGGCCTCGGCCCGCCGCCTGGCGATGCCGGAGCTGCCGGTGGAGACCTTCGTCGAGGCCGTCGAACTGCTGGTCCGCCAGGAGCAGGAGTGGGTCCCGAACGAGCCGGAGCAGAGCCTCTACCTGCGCCCGTTCATGTTCGCCACCGAGGTCGGCCTGGGTGTCCGCCCGGCCAACTCGTACATCTTCATGATCATCGCCTCGCCGGCCGGCGCCTACTTCCAGGGCGGCATCAAGCCGGTCTCGGTCTGGCTGTCCAAGGAGTACGTCCGGGCCGCGCCCGGCGGCACCGGCGCCGCCAAGTGCGCGGGCAACTACGCCGCCTCGCTGATCGCCCAGGCCCAGGCCGCCGAGAAGGGCTGCGACCAGGTGGTCTGGCTCGACGCCGCCGAGCACCGGTGGGTCGAGGAGATGGGCGGCATGAATCTGTACTTCGTCTTCGGCGAGGGCAAGGACGCGAAGATCGTCACCCCGGAGCTGTCCGGCGCCCTGCTGCCCGGCATCACCCGTGACTCGCTGCTCCAGCTCGCGAGCGACCTCGGCTACGCCGTCGAGGAGCGCCGGATCTCCACCGACGAGTGGCAGCAGGCCAACGCCGACGGCACCCTCACCGAGGTCTTCGCCTGCGGCACCGCCGCCGTCATCACCCCGGTCGGCTCGGTGAAGTCCGCCGCCGCCGACTGGACCGTCGGCACCGGCGAGCCCGGCCCGGTCACCATGGAGCTGCGCAAGGCGCTGCTGGCCGTCCAGGGCGGCCAGAGCGCGGACACCCACGGCTGGCTGCACAAGATCGTCTGAGTCGACGGCCCGCCCGGCCCGCCCGTCCCGCATCGCGAGACGGGCAGGCCGGATGGCGAGAGGCTGTGCCAGACTGCGAGCGTGTCCTCGCTTTCGCTGATTATTAGCAGCAGGCGCGCCGGTCCGCAGTGACCGCTTCCGCAGGACCCGATGCGGAGCGACCACGAGCGTCCAGACCCGCGCGCAGACCTCTCGCACCCGCGAGGGGTCTTTTTGTTTCTCCCGGACCGGCCGAGGGCCCCCACAAGGGGCCCGGGGACACCGGGACCGCGCGCGGGATCATGGACAGTGGAGCCGGGACAGAATCCGGCAGAGCAGTACCAACCTCCCCGAAACGGAGAACCAGGGGTCATGACCGAGGTCACCCGTACCGATGACAGTTTCCACGTGTTCGACACCACGCTGCGTGACGGAGCGCAGCGCGAGGGCATCAACCTGACGGTGGCGGACAAGCTGGCCATCGCCCGGCACCTGGACGATTTCGGGGTCGGCTTCATCGAGGGCGGCTGGCCCGGGGCCAACCCACGGGACACCGAGTTCTTCGCCCGCGCCGCCGCCGAGCTGGAGCTGCGGCACGCCCAGCTGGTCGCCTTCGGCGCCACCCGCCGGGCCGGCGGCAAGGCGGCGGAGGACCCGCAGCTGGCCGCGCTGGTCGCCTCCGGCGCGCCGGTGATCACCCTGGTGGCCAAGTCGCACGACCGGCACGTGGAGCTGGCGCTGCGCACCACCCTGGACGAGAACCTGGAGATGGTCCGGGACAGCGTCGCGTTCCTGCGCTCCCAGGGCCGGCGGGTGTTCATCGACTGCGAGCACTTCTTCGACGGCTACAAGGCCAACCCCGAGTACGCCGTGTCGGTGGTCCGCGCCGCGCACGAGGCCGGCGCCGACGTGGTGGTGCTCTGCGACACCAACGGTGGGATGCTGCCGGGCGGCGTGCGGGAGATCGTCGCCGACGTGCTCGCCCGCACCGGCGCCCGACTCGGCATCCACGCCCAGGACGACACCGGCTGCGCGGTGGCCAACACCCTGGCCGCGGTGGACGCCGGCGCGACCCACGTGCAGTGCACCGCCAACGGCTACGGCGAGCGGGTCGGCAACGCCAACCTGTTCCCGGTGGTCGGCGCGATGGAGATCAAGTACGACCGCCGGGTGCTGCCCGAGGGCCGGCTGGCCGAGATGACCCGGATCTCGCACGCCATCGCCGAGCTGGTCAACCTGAGCCCCTCCACCCACCAGCCGTACGTCGGCTTCTCGGCCTTCGCCCACAAGGCCGGCCTGCACGCCTCCGCGATCAAGGTCGACCCGGACCTGTACCAGCACATCGACCCCGAGCGGGTCGGCAACACCATGCGGATGCTGGTCTCCGACATGGCCGGCCGGGCCTCCGTCGAGCTCAAGGGCAAGGAGCTCGGCTACGACCTCTCCAGCGACCGGGACCTGGCCGGCCGGGTGGTCGCCAAGGTGAAGGAGCAGGAGAACCTCGGCTACACCTACGAGTCCGCCGACGCCTCCTTCGAGCTGCTGCTCCGCGACGAGGTGCGCGGCAGCCGGGACCGCTTCTACACCCTGGAGTCCTGGCGGACCATCAGCGAGCAGGGGCCGAAGGGCTTCACCGGCAACGAGGCCACCGTCAAGCTGTGGGCCAAGGGCGAGCGCCGGATCGCCACCGGCGAGGGCAACGGCCCGGTCAACGCGCTGGACCAGGCGCTGCGCACGGCCCTGGAGGGCATCTACCCGCCGCTGGCGGGCATCGAGCTGGTGGACTACAAGGTCCGCATCCTGGAGGGTCAGCACGGCACCGGCTCCAAGACCCGGGTGCTGATCGAGTCCACCGACGGCACCGGCACCTGGTCGACGGTGGGCGTGGCCGACAACGTGGTCGCCGCGTCCTGGCTGGCACTGGAGGACGCGTACACCTACGGCCTGGTCCGGGCCGGGCTGGAGCCCACCGAGTAGTCGGGGCCCGAAACGCCGGTGGCCCGCGGGACTTCGTCAGAAGTCCCGCGGGCCACTGCTGTTCGCGTGCGGCAGGGCGCGCCCGTTCACCGCAGTCGGGCGAGGAGGGCGTGTTCGACGAGGGTGATGAGGGCGCTCTTGGCGCTGTCCCGGCGGCGGGCGTCGAGAGTGACGACGGGGGTGTCGGTGCCGAGTTGGAGGGCTTCGCGGACCTCGTCGGGGGAGTGGGGCTGGTGTCCGTCGAAGCCGTTGAGGGCGACGACGAAGGGCAGTCCGCTGTTCTCGAAGTAGTCGAGGGCGGGGAAGCAGTCGGCGAGGCGGCGGGTGTCGACGAGGACGATGGCGCCGATGGCTCCGCGGACGAGGTCGTCCCACATGAACCAGAAGCGGTCCTGTCCGGGGGTGCCGAAGAGGTAGAGGATGAGGTCTTCGTCGAGGGTGATGCGGCCGAAGTCCATGGCGACGGTGGTGGTGGTCTTGCCGGAGACGTGGCTGAGGTCGTCGATGCCGGCGGAGGCCGAGGTCATGACGGCTTCGGTGCGCAGGGGGTTGATCTCGGAGACGGCGCCGACGAGCGTGGTCTTGCCGACGCCGAAGCCGCCCGCGACGACGATCTTCGCGGAGGTGGTGGCGCGAGCGGGGGCGGCCGCGTTAGAGCTTGCGAAGTCCACTGAGGACCCTTTCGAGCAGCGTGACGTCGGGCTGGTTTCCGGATTCGCCGCCGGAAGCGGGCTGGTGGATGGCGACGAGGCCGGCCTCGGCCAGGTCGGCCACGAGGATGCGGGCCACTCCCAGCGGGAGGGAGAGCAGCGCCGACACCTCCGCCACGGACTTGACCTCCGTGCACAGCGTGCAGATCCGCTGGTGCTCGGGGAGCAGGGTCGCCAGGCGCTGCGGATCGACGTTGGCGGAGACCAGGGCCTCCAACGCGAGTTCGTAGCGCGGCCGGGTCCGGCCGCCGGTCATCGCGAACGGGCGGATCAGCGGGCCGGAGTCGTGCTCGTCCTCGAACTCCTCGACGTGGCCGGGCTCCTGGGCCGGCTGGTAGCCGGGGGCCGGCTCGGGCGCCGAGTGCGGGGAGCCGTACGAGGGCTGCCGGGCGAACTGGTCGTACTGGCCGTACTGCTCTTCGGTCCGGGGGTACGGGTGCTGGGGCTGCTGCCCGTACTGGTGCCGGCCGTACTGCTGACCGTGGCCGACGCCGGGTGCTCCGAAGGCGTCATGGCCTGTGCCAGGGTACGGAAGACCGTACTGGCCGCTGCGGTCGTCGGGCGGTGTCACGGTTCCTCTCCTCACAGGGTGCGGCGGTGCGGTTCGAGCTTCGGCGCAGGTCCGGAGCCGGTGGTGCGAAGGCCGTACAACGTCCGAACCCGAGCCCGCCGAAGCGGGCCCGGGAAGAACGCGGAGGTACTTCGAATACCTGGACGGTATCCGACGAACCGTCAGTGCAGGAGACTGCCCTGGAGTTCCGCGCGCAGCGCGGGGGTGAGGACGGCGCCGGCGCGGTCCACCAGCAGGGCCATCTCGTAGCCGACGAGGCCGATGTCGGAGTCCGGCGAGGCCAGGACGGCCAGCGCGGAGCCGTCGCTGATGGCCATCAGGAACAGGAAGCCCCGCTCCATCTCGACCACGGTCTGGTTGACCTCGCCGCCCTCGAAGATCCGGCTCGCGCCGGAGGTGAGGGAGGTGAGGCCGGAGGCGACGGCGGCGAGCTGGTCGGCACGGTCCCGGGGGAAGCCCTCGGACATGCACAGCAGGAGGCCGTCCGCGGAGACCACCACGGTGTGGGACACCCCGGGGGTGTTGTCCACGAAATTGGTGATCAGCCAGTTCAGGTTCTGTGCGGCCTGGCTCATCTGAGTCAACTCAACGCTCCTGGTGGTTCGAGCCACCGAAGAGATCGGTGCTCCGGTTCTGTCCGTTGCCGGACTGGTCTGCCTGATCGGGGTCGATCCGGAAGCTTCCGGTGTTACCGGCACTGCGGCCCTGCTCCACACCGCGGCGCAGGTTGGTCAGGCGGCCACGGACCTCCTCCGGGCTGCGGGAGACCTGCGGCCCGTCCTGCGGGGTGGACTTGGCGTTGCCGGGCACCAGGTTCTGCTTGGGCACGCGCCGCGGCAGACCGGCCCCGGTGGTGCCGGCGGAGGAGGGCTCGCGCAGCTGCTCGGCCCGCTGCCAGTCGCCGTCGTTGGGCGACTGCCAGGGGGAGCTGGCGGTCGGGCCGGTCGGGCCGTACCCGCCGAGCGAGGACACGTCGTGGCCGCGCTGCTCGGGCGCGGGCACCGAGGTGTCCTTGGCGCCGGCGAACCAGTTCGGGGTCTCGCCGGAGGCGTTGGCACCGGCCGGAGCGGCGCCGCCGCCCGCCAGCTGCTCGCCGGGGCGGCGCTGCGGCAGCCCGGACGGCAGGGTGGCGGGGGGCTGCTCGGCGGCGGGCAGCGCGGGCGGCTCCGGGGCGTACGGGTGGCCGGCCGGGGACTCCTCGGCCGGGCGGCCGTACTGGTCGGCGTAGCCGTCCTGCCGGTAGCCGTCCTGGGCGTACCCGTCCTGGTCGTAGCCGTACTGCTCGTCGGCGTAGTCCTGCTGCTGGTAGCCCTGCTGCGGGTACTGGTCGGCGTAGCCGTCCTGGGCGTACCCGTCCTGCTGGTAGCCGCCCTGGTCGTAGCCGTACTGCTCGTCGGCCGGGGCCGGCTGCTGGTAGCCCTGCGGGGCGTACTGGTCGTAGCCCTGCTGGTAGTCCTCCTCGACCTCGGCGTCCATGATCGGCGCCTGCGGGGCGCTCTCCAGGGCCGCGCGGCGGACCTGGTCGAGGCGCTGCGAGCGCTGGACGGCCTCCAGGGCGGGGCTGAACCCGCTGGAGCCGGCGTTGCCGGCGCCGGTGAGGTGGTCGTCGAAGCCGAGCTCGGCCGCGCTGCGGGGAGCCTGCTCGTCGGGCGCCCACTGGGCGGTCGGCTCCTGGTCGGCGAAGATCCGGGAGACGGTGAACTGCTCGTCGGGCTCCGGCGCCGCGCCCGACTGGGTGACGAACGCCGGGAGCATGACCAGCGAGGTGGTGCCGGCCGACTCGCCGGACGGGCGGAGCTGGACGCGGACGTCGTGCCGCTGGGAGAGCCGGCCGACCACGAACAGGCCCATGCGGCGGGAGATGGTGGCGTCCACCGTGGGCGGCTCGGCCAGCTTCTCGTTGATCTCCGCGAAGTCCTCGGCGGTGAGGCCGATGCCCTTGTCGTGGATCTCGACCAGGACGCGGCCGTCCGGCAGACGGGTCGCGTTGACCAGCACCCGGGTCTGCGGGCTGGAGAACGAGGTGGCGTTCTCCAGCAGCTCGGCGAGCAGGTGGACGAGGTCGGTCACGGCGGCGCCGACGACGTCGACCTCCGGGATGCCGGAGAGCTCGACGCGCTCGTACTGCTCCACCTCGGAGGCGGCGGCGCGGAGCACGTCGACCAGCGGGACCGGGGTGGCCCAGCGGCGGCCGGCCTCCTCGCCCGCGAGGACGAGCAGGTTCTCACCGTTGCGGCGCATACGGGTCGCGAGGTGGTCCAGCTTGAAGAGGTTCTCCAGCTGGTCCGGGTCGGCCTCGTTGTTCTCCAGGTCGGTGATCAGCGCCAGCTGGCGCTGGATCAGGCTCTGGCTGCGGCGCGACAGGTTGGTGAAGATCGCGTTGACGTTGCCTCGCAGCAGGGCCTGCTCGGCGGCGAGCGCCACGGCCTGCTGGTGGACCTGGTCGAACGCCCGGGCGACCTCGCCGATCTCGTCCTTGCCGTGCAGCGGGATCGGGGCCGTCGAGGTGTCGACCCGGTCGGGGTCGGTCTTGGAGAGCTTCTCGACCAGGTCCGGCAGGCGGTGGTCGGCGATCTCCAGGGCGGCGCTGCGCAGGGTGCGCATGCCGAGGATCATCGAGCGGGCCACGTAGCCGGTGAGCAGACCGGCCAGGATCAGTGCCGCGACGACGATGACCGTGTTGAGGATGGCGTCGTAGAGCGCGTTGTCCTTGAGGGCGCGGGAGTCGTTGAGGACGTCGTCCAGCAGCGCGACTTCGGTGGCCCGCAGCGCCTGGATGTGGTTGTCGGCGGCCTGGTTCCAGTTCTCCGGGGTGAGGCCGGCGGCCTTCGCGTCGGCGAACGCGGCGTCGGCGGCGGCCTTGCCCTTCTGCTGGCCCTCCGCGGCGGCGGCGCTGTAGCTGGCACCGATCTGGAGCAGGCTCTGCATGGTGGGCGCCATGCCGTTGGGCATCTTGTACGCCGAACGGTCCTGGGCGCCGTCGACGGACAGCTGCGCGGCGGCGTACTTGGCGCCGTCCTCGGGGTCGGCGGCGGTGTGGAACTCGTTGATCGAGACCTGTTCCAGCTTCCCGGCGATCAGGATCTGCTGGATGACGTCCTGGTTCTCGTAGCGCGTGGTGGCGTTCTGCGAGATGCCGACCAGCAGGTTGAGCATCAGCGCGCGCTGAGTCGAGGCGGCGGCCTTGGCCAGCGAGATCGCGTAGATCGCGCGGCCCTTGCTGGTGGCGGCGGCGGAGCCCATGCCGACCGAGTTGTCGAAGGCCAGCAGCGGGTCGATCATCACCGAGTAGGCGTTGGCGGTGGCGCTGATGAACTGCTGGGAGTTGTACGCGTAGGCCCGCAGGTGCGGCAGGTCGGCCACCAGGGTCTGGAAGGCCGAGTTGCGGCGGGGGAGCTCACCGGACTTGTCCGAGGCCGCGTAGGCGGCGTTGTACGCCTTCAGCGCCGCGTCGGTGATGCCGCGGCGCTTGTTGATCTCGTTGTTCGGGTCCTGCTTGGTGAGCAGCGGTATGAGCGTCTTGTCGCGCTCGTTCTCCAGGGCCTCGCCGAGTTCGGTCGCCGCCTTGGCCAGCTCCGCGGTCTTCTCGGCGCGGGAAGCCTTGATGTAGCCGTCGACCGAGGTGTTCACTCGCAGACCGCCGAAGACCAGACTGATGGTCACGGGGATCAGGAGGATCGCGATCAGACGGGCCGGCACGCGCCAGTTGCGCGGGCGGAGGAAGTCGTACCGGGTGGAGCCGCCGCTGCCGCCGCTGCCGCCGTCGCCGGACGAGCCGGTGGCGCGGGGCGCCTTGGGGGCGGCCGCGGGCTCGGGGGCCGAGGCGGCGGTCTGGGCGCGCTCCTCGGTGGGAGCGAACGCGGAGAATCCGGGCTCCCCCTGGGGCCCGCGCGGCTCGCTCTGGCGGGGCTCGGAGCGCCGCTGCGGGGCGGGTTGCTGCTTACGCCTCACTCGACAACTACCTCTCGGCCGACTGCCGGCCATGGATCAATCCAGCGCTACCCCGGGGCCCTGACCCGCCGCCGGTCGCGCCGGGGCAGGAGAGATCCAGGGTCAGCTGGAATTTCAGCACGTGCAGGGATGGGGGACAAACAGCCGCCGTCCGGCACCCGCGTCGGAACAATCCGGACATACACCGACATGACGGAACAAAACAGTGGTCACCTTGCGCTGAGTGACGCCGGTTCGCCACGCTGAGTCATTGTTGATCACAAAATGCCTACCGAACTGTTATCCGCCGCTTATGGACGGGGCTTGCGCGAAGCCCCCGGAGGACAACCGGACGGTCGGCACCACCGCCCCGACGGCCCGTGGCAGAACGGGCCGTCAGGGGGTGCTGTGACTCGCGCGCTCGCCTCCGGGCCGCTCCGGGCCCGGTGCCGACGGTCGGCGCGGCCCCCTCGACTCAGCGCAGTCGGGCGAGGAGGGCGTGTTCGACGAGGGTGATGAGGGCGCTCTTGGCGCTGTCCCGGCGGCGGGCGTCGAGAGTGACGACGGGGGTGTCGGTGCCGAGTTGGAGGGCTTCGCGGACCTCGTCGGGGGAGTGGGGCTGGTGTCCGTCGAAGCCGTTGAGGGCGACGACGAAGGGCAGTCCGCTGTTCTCGAAGTAGTCGAGGGCGGGGAAGCAGTCGGCGAGGCGGCGGGTGTCGACGAGGACGATGGCGCCGATGGCTCCGCGGACGAGGTCGTCCCACATGAACCAGAAGCGGTCCTGTCCGGGGGTGCCGAAGAGGTAGAGGATGAGGTCTTCGTCGAGGGTGATGCGGCCGAAGTCCATGGCGACGGTGGTGGTGGTCTTGCCGGAGACGTGGCTGAGGTCGTCGATGCCGGCGGAGGCCGAGGTCATGACGGCTTCGGTGCGCAGGGGGTTGATCTCGGAGACGGCGCCGACGAGCGTGGTCTTGCCGACGCCGAAGCCGCCCGCGACGACGATCTTCGCGGAGGTGGTGGCGCGAGCGGGGGCGGCCGCGTTAGAGCTTGCGAAGTCCACTGAGGACCCTTTCGAGCAGCGTGACATCGGGCGTTCCGCCCGACTCGCCCGCGGCGGCGGGCTGGTGGATGGCGACGAGACCGGCCTCGGCAAGGTCGGCGACGAGGATGCGGGCGACACCGAGCGGGACGCCGGCCAGTGCGGAGATCTCCGCGATGGACTTGACCTCACGGCAGAGGCTGACGATCCGGGCGTGCTCGGGCAGCAGCCCGCCGGCCCGGTCGGCCGAGCCGGTGGTGGAGATCAGCGCCTCGATGGCGAGCTGGTAGCGCGGACGGGTCCGGCCGCCGGTCATCGCGTACGGGCGGACCAGCGGCTGCTGCTCGTAGCCGTCGGACTGCTGCCCGCCGTAGCCGCTGCCGTACCCGTGGCCGTACGGGCCGGCGGGTGTCGAGGGCGGGGTCATGGGTCCTCCTAGTGCTGCCGCCTTGAGCAGCCGGTTCCAGCTGGGACGATGCCAGCTGAGGCTGGATCAGCTGCCTGAGGGTAGCTGAGAGGGTCGTGCCGGGTCCGGTCGGGTCGGACCCGGCGAGGCAGGTGGGACGAAGGGGGCGGTCCGTACGGGCGCTCCGGTCAGTGCAGGAGACTGCCCTGGAGTTCCGCGCGCAGTGCCGGGGTGAGGACGGCGCCGGCGCGGTCCACCAGCAGGGCCATCTCGTAGCCGACGAGGCCGATGTCGGAGTCCGGCGAGGCCAGGACGGCCAGCGAGGAGCCGTCGCTGATGGCCATCAGGAACAGGAAGCCCCGCTCCATCTCGACCACCGTCTGGTTGACCTCGCCGCCCTCGAAGATCCGGCTCGCGCCGTTGGTCAGCGAGGTGAGGCCGGAGGCGACGGCGGCGAGCTGGTCGGCACGGTCGCGCGGGAAGCCCTCGGACATGCACAGCAGGAGACCGTCCGCGGAGACCACCACGGTGTGGGACACCCCTGGGGTGTTGTCCACGAAATTGGTGATCAGCCAGTTCAGGTTCTGTGCGGCCTGGCTCATCTGGTTCAACTCAACGCTCCTGGTGCTCTGCGCCGTTGCCGTCGCTCCGGCCACCGAAACTATCGAATCCGCCCTGCTGGGCACCATGCTGGAAGCCCGGCTGGCCGGCGGCCTGCTCGGCCCCGGCGCGGCGGCCCTGCTGGATGCCGCGGCGCAGGTTGGTCAGCCGGCCGCGGACCTCCTCGGGAGCCCGGGAGACCTGCGGACCGGTCAGCGGCGAGGCCTCGGCGGTGCCGGAGACCAGGTTGGCCTGCGGGGTCCGCCGGGGCAGGCCCGACATGGTGACGCCGCTGGTCGAGGGCTCGCGGATCTGCTCCGCGCGGCGCCAGCGCTCGTCGTTCGCGGACGGACGCCACGGGGCGTCGTCACCACCCGGCTGCGGCTGCTGGCCCTGCGGCTGCTGCGGCTGGCCCTGCTGCTGGGGAGCCTGGGGCTCCGGGGCCTGCCGGAACTCCGGCGAGGAGGTGCCGGGGCGGCGCGGCTGGTACGAGCGCGACCGGGCCTGCTGGTCCTCGCCCTGCGGGAACCAGGACTGCTGGTCGGCGGACTGCTGACCGGCGGCCTCGGAGGAACCGGTCGGCAGCGCCATCGGCTCCTGGTGCGGCAGCGGCTGGGGCTGCTGCGGGGCCTGCTCCTGGCGCACCGGCTCCGGACGCGGCGGGTTCGGCACGTTCGGCAGCACCGGCTCGACCAGGCCGAGGCCCAGCGGGTCACGCGGGTCGATCTGGCTGGCCTCGAAGCGCGGACGGGCGAACTGCTGGGTGCTCTCCACCGGCGTCGGCTCGGCCGACGGCAGCGGCTGGGGCTGCTGCTGCGGGGCCTGCGGCGGCAGCTGCGGCTGGCGGTCGCGCCGCGGCGCGTCCGGGCCGGGGCGCTGCGGACCGCGCGGGCCCTGGGCGGCCGGGCCACCGGGGGCGCCGGGGCCCTGCGGGGCCGGACGGCGCTGCGGCAGGCCGTCCTGCGGACGGGTGCCCGGGCGGGCACCCTGCTGCGGCGCACCGGGACCGCCGGGGCGGCCGTGCTGCGGCTGCTCGCCGGTCCGGCCCGCCGGACCGCCGTCGAACTCGGCGCCGGGGCGCGGCCGCTCCCGGCCGGGCAGCGGCTGACCGGGCTGCTGCTGACCCTGCTGGGGCCGGCCCTGCGGCTGCTGACCCTGCGGCTGGCCCTGCTGCGGCTGGCCGTTCTGGGGCTGGCCGTTCTGGGGCTGGCCGGGCTGCTGCTGGCGGTCGCGGCGGGGCAGGCCGTTCGGGCCGCCCTGCGGCGGGCCCTGGCGGCCGGGGGCCCGCTGCGGCAGACCGCCCTGCTGGGGGACCTGCTGCTGCGGGGCCTGCTGACCCTGCTGCTGCGGGGCCTGCGGGGCCTGCTGCTGCGGCTGGGCGGGCTTGCGGCCCTGACCCGGCTGGCCGCCGCCCGGCGGGACGGGGTTCTCGCGCAGCGACTGGCCGACCTGGCGGGTCGGCAGGCCGCCGCCGGGCGCACCCGGGCCGCCCTGCCGGCCGGGACCGGTCGGGCCGGTCGGAGCCGCAGGCGCCATCGGGGCTGCCGGAGCCGGAGCACCCGGACCGCCCTGGCCGAGCTGCGGACGGCCGCCCTGCTGGGCACCGCCGGGACCGCCCGGGCCACCCTGGCCGAGCGCGGCCTGACCGCCCTGGCGGCCGGGCGGCACCTGGCGCTGCTGGCGCGGCGTCGGCGCGGCCGGGCGCTGCTGCTTGCCCTGGGCGGCTCCGCCACGGCCGGGGCCGCGGCGGTCGCCGGAGTTGGTGACGTCCACCGGGAGCATGACCAGCGCGGTGGTGCCGCCGGAGTCGCTGGGACGCAGCTGGATGCGGATGCCGTGACGCAGGGACAGGCGGCCGACCACGAAGAGGCCCATGCGGCGGGAGACCGAGACGTCCACCGTCGGCGGGTTGGCCAGGCGCTCGTTGATCTCGGCGAGGTCGTCGGGGCTCAGACCGATGCCGGTGTCGTGGATCTCGACCAGGACGCGGCCGTCCGGCAGCGCGTGGCCGGTGACCCGGACGCGGGTCTGCGGGCTGGAGAACGAGGTGGCGTTCTCCAGCAGCTCGGCGAGCAGGTGGACGAGGTCGTTGACGACGCGGCCGGCGACCTCGGCCGACGGGACGGCGGCGAGCTCGATGCGCTCGTACTGCTCCACCTCGGAGGCGGCGGCGCGGAGCACGTCGACCAGCGGGACGGGGCGGGTCCAGCGGCGGCCCGGGTCCTCACCGGCGAGGACGAGGAGGTTTTCGCCGTTGCGGCGCATGCGGGTCGCGAGGTGGTCCAGCTTGAAGAGGTTGGCCAGCTGGTCCGGGTCCGCCTCGCGGCTCTCCAGCTCGGAGATGAGCGACAGCTGGCGCTGGATGAGGCCCTGGCTGCGGCGCGAGAGGTTGGTGAACATCGCGTTGATGTTGCCTCGCAGGAGGGCCTGCTCGGCGGCGAGGCGGACGGCCTCGCTGTGCACCATGTCGAACGCGTGGGCCACGTGGCCGATCTCGTCGGTGGAGTCGACGGCGACCGGCTCCACGGTGGTGTCGACGTCGTGCGGGTCGGCCTCGGAGAGGGTCTTGACCAGCTCGGGCAGGCGGCGCTCGGCGACGTCCTCGGCCGCGGCCTGGAGGCGGGTCAGCGAGCGCACCATCGACCGGGCGATCAGACCGGCGCCACCGAGGGCGACGAGCAGCACCAGGGCGATCGCGATACCGATGATCAGGGCGTCCGCGTCGGCCTGGGACTGGAGGTCCTGGGCCTTGCCGTCCAGGTTCTCGATCAGCTTGGTCTCGATGCGGCGCTCGGCGCTGATCTTGGCCGTGGCCTTCTCGTACCAGTCCTGGTACGTGACCACGTCGGTCTGGCGGATGCCGTTCTGGGTGAGGATCGTGCCCGCGTAGCGGTCGGCGTCGGCGACCACCGAGTTGTAGCTCAGCTGGCTGCGCAGGTTGTCCAGGTCGTGCGCGGTGTAGATGTTGTTGAAGCTCGCGACCGCGTTGTCGTACGAGGTGCGCAGGCGGATGCCGAAGGACTCGTCGGACGGGCTGAGGTCCGGGGACTTCGGGTTGGCGAGCGCGGCGGCGATCAGGGCCCGCTGCTGCGAGGTCGCGTTCTTCGCCAGCGAGAACTGCTGGAGCGCGCGGGTGGAGACGACCAGGTCCTTGTTGTTCGACGCGAGCGCGATGTCCTGGGTGATGGACAGCAGGTCTCGGATGATCACGTCGTAGGCGGTGATCGTCGACTGGATGTTCTGGTTGTTCTGGTACGGCGCGCTGCGGGTGTCCGCGATCGAGTTCAGGTCCTTGCGGATCTGGAGCAACAGGGCCTTGCCGCCGGAGAGTTCGAGGTTCTCGAACTTGTCGGAGGACGTCGTGAAGGTGCGGCTCAGGTCGTCGGTGGACTTGCGGGCCGCGACGATGTCGTCGTCCAGCGGCGCGGTCGGGTTGCGGGTGATCGGGCCGGCGCTGATGTCGCGCTCGGTCTGGAGGGCGTCCGCGAGGTTGGTCGCCTTCTTGGCCAGGTCGGAGAGGTTGGCCATCTGGGCGAGTTGCTGCGAGTTCTCCATCGAGGTCTGGATGCGCAGGCCACCGAGGACCAGCGAGACCAGGACGGGGAGGGCGAGCAGCGCGATCAGACGGGTACGGATGCGCCAGTTGCGCATCGCGAGCCGGTTCAGACCGGTGGCGCGGCGCCGGGTCAGGGACGTACGGAGCTTGTCCCGGGTGGACTTCCGCTCCTGGCCGTCCTCCTCCGGGGGGCCGAAGGCCTCGGGTGTCACCGGCTCGGCCGGGCCGCCGGGGCTCGCCGCCTGTCGGGGGGCTGCCACAGGCTCGCGCGACTCCGGGTCACCCGCGGCGCCGCTACCCCTTTTGAAACGTCCCTGCACTGGCGTCGCAACCTCTGGACCGGGCGTCCCGCCGCGTCGCCACGGCCTGGACGGTGTCGAGTTTCCATCCGCACCCCGGCCGGTCCGGGAGAGCGGGCACCGGGGTGGACCACTCCCTACCCACGGTCCGTCGCATTCCAGCACAGCCGGGGAATCCCAACAAGGGCCGTAGGGACCATGTCGCGGACGCTACCGAACGCTTGTGTGTTCTCACTGACCGTGTGGGAACCGTACCGGAATACCGCCTTTTTCGGACACTCGCCGGATACATGCCAAGTGAACCGGCCGCCGGGAAGAGTCACAGACCTTCCGGAATGCACCTTATCTGCCGAATGTCGGGAAATCTCGGTGCGGCGATATGTCAGATATTTACGTTTTGCTTGGCATTTTGTGAGCAAAATCACAGACTAATGTGTAGCTTCGGTCACGGTCTCTATGGAATGAGATCTCGTAACCTGGGCTGTCTCCGGAGCACGGCCCCGATCAGCCTGCCCAGAACCCTTCCGAATCAATCGGAAATCCATCAGGCCGGTGCCGATCCCCCGCGATCAGCCCGGCCGCGACCACGAGGTGCTCTCGATGTCCCAGGCGAAGAAGGCCACCCAGTCCACGCTGTCCAGCCGCCCGACGGCGAACCCGCGCCGGACGACGCTGGCCTCGGTCGAGGACTTCAGCAAGATCCCGGGCGCCCGCAAGCCCGAGGACCTGGTGACCTACGGCACCGAGCTGCCGTCCGTCACCGCCAACCCGCGCCGCACCCAGCTGATGGTCGCCCCGGTCGTCGTCGTCCAGGACTGATCCCGCAGCTTCTCCACGAAGGGGCCCCCGTCACCGAGTGACGGGGGCCCCTTCGTCATTCGCCCGCTCGCCTCCGGGACTCGCCCGCCCGCTCGCCTCCGGGGCGGGCCCGCTTCCTGAACAGGGCCAAAGCGGTCAGCCGGGGCCCCGCGCGATAGCCTGGAGCCGATTGACGGGGCCGCGCCCACTGCGGGCGGGGCGCCCACCAGCGCCCGGGCGCGCCCCGGGCGGCCGACGAAGCGAGGGGTAGCCCAGCCGTGCGCATTGCCAGGTTTTCCGTCCGGGAAGGGAGCCCTGCCGCCGGCAGCGTCTCCTTCGGCGTGGTGGAGGGCGACCCTTCCCAGCCCGACTCGCTGGTCGTCCACGCGCTGGCCGGCCACCCGTTCGGCCAGCCCCAGCCCACCGGTGAGAGCTACCGCTTCCAGGACGTCCGGCTGCTCAGCCCGATGCTCCCGAACAAGATCGTGGCGGTCGGCCGCAACTACGCGGCGCACGCGGCGGAGCTGGGCCACGACGTCCCGGACGTCCCGCTCACCTTCTTCAAGCCGTCCACCTCGGTGATCGGTCCGACCGAGAGCATCGCCTACCCGCCGTTCTCCTCGGAGGTCCACCACGAGGCCGAACTGGCCGTGGTGATCGGCCGGATGTGCCGTGAGGTGCCGCTGGACCGGGTGCCCGAGGTGATCCTCGGCTACACCTGCGCCAACGACGTCACCGCCCGGGACGTCCAGCAGCGCGAGGGCCAGTGGGCCCGGGCCAAGGGCTTCGACACGGCCTGCCCGCTGGGCCCCTGGATCGAGACCGACGTCGACCCGGCCGACCTCGCGATCACCTGCACGGTCAACGGCGAGCTCCGCCAGACCGGCCGCACCTCCCTGATGATCCGCTCGGTCGCCGAGCTGGTCGTCCACATCTCCGAGGCCATGACGCTGCTCCCCGGCGACGTCATCCTCACCGGCACACCCGCAGGGGTGGGCCCCCTCAACGTCGGCGACGAGGTCGCCGTCTCCATCGAAGGCATCGGCACTCTCACCAACAAGGTGATCAAGCGTGGCTAACACTGACCCGGCCGTCCGGGTTCGCTTCTGTCCGTCCCCGACCGGCAACCCCCACGTGGGGATGGTCCGCACGGCCCTCTTCAACTGGGCCTACGCCCGCCACACCGGCGGCAAGCTGGTCTTCCGGATCGAGGACACCGACTCCGCCCGCGACTCCGAGGAGTCGTACAACCAGCTGCTCGACGCCATGAGCTGGCTCGGCCTGGACTGGGACGAGGGCCCGGAGGTCGGCGGCCCGCACGCGCCGTACCGCCAGTCGCAGCGGATGGACATCTACGCCGATGTCGCCCGCCGCCTGCACGAGGCCGGCCACGCCTACCACTGCTACTGCTCCACCGAGGAGCTGGACGCCCGCCGCGAGGCCGCCCGCGCGGCCGGCAAGCCGTCCGGCTACGACGGTCACTGCCGTGACCTGACGGACGAGCAGGTGGCCGTCTACAAGCTGGAGAAGCGCGAGCCGATCCTGCGCTTCCGGATGCCCGACCGCACCATCAGCTTCGACGACATGGTGCGCGGCACGCTCACCTTCGAGCCGGAGAACGTGCCCGACTACGGCATCGTCCGGGCCAACGGCGCCCCGCTGTACACCCTGGTCAACCCGGTGGACGACGCCCTGATGGGCATCACCCACGTGCTGCGCGGCGAGGACCTGCTGTCCTCCACCCCGCGGCAGATCGCGCTGTACGCGGCGCTCGCCGAGATCGGCGTCGGCGACGGCAGCACCCCGCGCTTCGCCCACCTGCCGTACGTCATGGGCGAGGGCAACAAGAAGCTCTCCAAGCGCGACCCGCAGTCCTCGCTCAACCTGTACCGCGAGCGCGGCTTCATCCGCGAGGGCCTGCTCAACTACCTGTCCCTGCTGGGCTGGTCGCTGGCCGAGGACCGCGACCTGTTCGACATGGACGAGATGGTCGCCGCCTTCGACGTCGCCAAGGTGAACGCCAACCCGGCCCGCTTCGACCTGAAGAAGTGCGAGGCGATCAACGCCGAGCACGTCCGCCGGCTGGCCCCGGAGGACTTCGTCCGCCGCCTGGTGCCGTTCCTCCAGGGCGCCGAGCTGCTGCCGGCCGAGCCCACCGCCGAGCAGCTGGACCTGCTCGCCAAGGTGGCGCCGCTCACCCAGGAGCGGATGGTCGTGCTGGGCGAGATCGTGAACATGGCCGGCTTCCTGTTCGTGGCGCCGGAGAAGTTCGCCCTCGACCCGGACGACGCGGCCAAGGTGCTGACCGCCGACGCCCGCCCGGTGCTGGAGGCCAGCATCAAGGCGCTGGAGGAGCTCGGGGACTTCACCCCGGAGCCGATCCAGGCCGCGCTGCGCGAGGCGCTCGTGGACGGGCTGGGCATCAAGCCCAAGTTCGCCTTCACGCCACTGCGGGTGGCCGTCACGGGCCGGCGGGTCTCCCCGCCGCTGTTCGAGTCCATGGAGCTCCTGGGGCGCCCTGAGGTGCTGCGCAGGCTGCGGGCCGCCCTGGACGCCCTCCCGGCCGCCTGAGCGGGCTTCTGAGCAGGCTGCGGGCCCGGCTTCGGCCGGGCCCGCGGCGTGTCCGGAGGTCATCCGCAGGCCGCCCGCAGGCCGCCCCGGGTTATCGATTTTGGTGCCAGGGCCGACGTCGGGTAATGTTCTTTCTGCGCCGCCCGGGAGGGAACGGACGAGGGAACGAAAGCCCCTCGGAAGGGACCGACCGAGAGGCGCAACGCCTGAGAAGGCCCCCCCGGGGGTTCAACTCTGGTGGGGTATGGTGTAATTGGCAGCACGAGTGATTCTGGTTCATTTAGTCTAGGTTCGAGTCCTGGTACCCCAGCGCAGTACGCAAGTACGGCAACACAAATGAAGATCAAGCCCCCGTTGTGTAGCGGCCTAGCACGCTGCCCTCTCACGGCAGTAGCGCCGGTTCGAATCCGGTCGGGGGTACTGATCTCGAAAGAGATCAAATCGGTCCCGCAAGGGATCACCTGGAAAGCCCCCGTTGTGTAGCGGCCTAGCACGCTGCCCTCTCACGGCAGTAGCGCCGGTTCGAATCCGGTCGGGGGTACTGATTCCGCGAGGAATCGACCGATCTCGGAAGAGATCACCAGGAAGCCCCCGTTGTGTAGCGGCCTAGCACGCTGCCCTCTCACGGCAGTAGCGCCGGTTCGAATCCGGTCGGGGGTACTTCAGAGCAGGAAGCCGGTGGGCTCGCCCATCGGCCCTTGCTTTGTGTTGGGGTATGGTGTAATTGGCAGCACGAGTGATTCTGGTTCATTTAGTCTAGGTTCGAGTCCTGGTACCCCAGCCAGAAATTGGAAAGACCCCGGTTCTCCGGGGTCTTTTTGCATTCCCGGGAAAGGCCTTCGAAGGGCCCCGCTCAGTATCGAGCGGGGCCCTTCGGCGTCTCCGGAGGCCGCCCGAAGGCCGCCCGGAGGCCGCCCGAACGCTGTCCAGGCGCTAAGACTCCGGTCTCAGTCCGTGAGACGCCAGTTCAATCTCCAGCGAAAAGCGCCACCCTGGACGGAGCGGCCCGGGTGCACAGGGCGGCGCAGACGTTTTGATCTCGACGACACGAGAAGGCCGGCAACGCGGCCGGCTGGAGGGAATCCGATGGGACGGACACTCGCAGAGAAGGTCTGGGACGACCACGTCGTGCGGCGCGCGGAGGGCGAACCCGACCTCCTCTTCATCGACCTGCACCTGCTCCACGAGGTCACCAGCCCGCAGGCCTTCGACGGGCTGCGCCTGGCCGGCCGCCCGGTCCGCCGCACCGATCTGACGATCGCCACCGAGGACCACAACACCCCGACCCTGGACATCGACAAGCCGATCGCCGACCCGGTCTCCAAGATCCAGCTGGAGACCCTGCGCAAGAACGCGGCCGAGTTCGGCGTCCGGATCCACTCGCTCGGTGATGTCGAGCAGGGCGTCGTGCACGTCGTCGGCCCGCAGCTCGGTCTGACCCAGCCCGGCATGACCGTGGTCTGCGGCGACTCCCACACCTCCACCCACGGCGCCTTCGGGGCATTGGCGTTCGGCATCGGCACCAGCCAGGTCGAGCACGTGCTGGCCACCCAGACCCTGCCGCTGGCGCCGTTCCGGACCATGGCGATCACCGTCGAGGGCGAACTGCCCGAGGGCGTCACCGCCAAGGACCTGATCCTGGCCGTCATCGCGAAGATCGGCACCGGCGGCGGCCAGGGATACGTCCTGGAGTACCGCGGTTCGGCGATCCGGAGCCTGTCGATGGAGGCCCGGATGACCGTCTGCAACATGTCGATCGAGGCCGGCGCCCGGGCCGGCATGATCGCCCCCGACGAGACCACCTTCGAGTACCTGAAGGGCCGCCCGCACGCCCCGCAGGGCGAGGACTGGGACGCCGCCGTCGCGTACTGGAAGACCCTGGGCACCGACGAGGACGCGGTCTTCGACCACGAGATCCTGATCGACGCGAGCGAGCTGACCCCGTTCGTCACCTGGGGCACCAACCCGGGCCAGGGCGCCCCGCTGGGCTCCGACGTGCCGGACCCGGCCTCCTTCGCCGACCCGCAGGAGCGCCTGGCCGCCGAGAACGCCCTGACGTACATGGGCCTGGAGGCCGGCACCCCGCTGCGCCAGGTCAAGGTCGACGCCGTCTTCGTCGGCTCCTGCACCAACGGCCGGATCGAGGACCTGCGGGCCGCCGCGGCCGTCGTGGAAGGACGCCGGATCGCCGACGGCGTACGGATGCTGGTCGTTCCCGGGTCCGTCCGGGTCGCCCTCCAGGCCGTCGAGGAGGGCCTGGACAAGGTGTTCACCGCGGCCGGTGCCGAATGGCGCCACGCGGGCTGCTCGATGTGCCTGGGCATGAACCCCGACCAGCTCGCCCCGGGGGAGCGCTGCGCCTCCACCTCGAACCGCAACTTCGAGGGCCGGCAGGGCAAGGGCGGCCGTACCCACCTGGTCTCCCCGCAGGTCGCCGCCGCGACCGCCGTGCTGGGCCGCCTCGCGTCCCCCTCCGACCTGACCGCCGACGTCGCTGCCGTGGAGGCCTGAGCCATGGAGAAGTTCACCACCCACACCGGCCGGGCCGTCCCGCTGCGCCGCAGCAACGTGGACACCGACCAGATCATCCCGGCCCACTGGCTGAAGAAGGTCACCCGATCCGGTTTCGAGGGCGGGCTGTTCGAGGCCTGGCGCAAGGACGAGTCCTTCGTCCTCAACCGGCCGGAGCGCCAGGGCGCCACGGTCCTGGTGGCCGGCCCCGAGTTCGGCACCGGCTCCTCCCGCGAGCACGCCGTCTGGGCGCTCCAGAACTACGGCTTCCACGCGGTCATCTCGTCCCGCTTCGCCGACATCTTCCGCGGCAACTCGCTGAAGAACGGCCTGCTGACGGTCGTCCTGCCGCAGGAGACCGTGGAACAGCTCTGGGTGCTCACCGAGAGTGACCCTTCGGCCGAGATCACCGTCGACCTGGAGGCGCGCGAAGTGCGGGCCGAAGGCGTCACGGCGGCCTTCGAACTGGACGACAACGTCCGGTGGCGGCTGCTCAACGGACTGGACGACATCAGCATCACGCTCCAGAACGAGGCCGACATCGCGGCCTTCGAAGCGACCCGCCCGGCCTTCAAGCCCCGTACTCTGCCTGCGGTCTGAGTTCCCTTCAGAACAAGCATTCTGGCGATCCACCGGTTGGCCCGCGCCCCCCTCGGGGGGGCCGGGCCATCCGTCGTTGCGGAGCACGAGTTAGCGCCGTGGCCCGCCCCGGATTGCCCATTTGGCTTTGCCGAAGAGGGGCCCGCGCAAGTACAACTGCGGGTAGATGGCACAATCAGTACATGCACCGGCACCATGAACCTCCGTACGCGGGCGGCGAACCCGCAGCTGAGGACTCCATGGGCCGGCCATCCGAACGCCGAATTGACGACCGGCCGGACGTCGCCTCGGCACCCGCTGAGGTGCCGGACGACCCGGAAGTCGAAGCGCTCTACGCGCTTGTGGCCGAGCGGTTGAAGCAAGCTCACGCCCGCGTGCATGCGCTGAACGTGTCTGCCGATGCAAAGACCGCTCTCACCCGTCAACTCCTCATCGTCACCGAGACCGCCAAGCGCGATCTTCCGGAGGCGGCAAGGCGGTTGAGTCGCTTTGTCCATGACCTCGACGAGGGGCCCCCGCCGCTCGACTGAGGTCGCCGACGCGCAAATCCATTGCGACACTAGGGTGATTCGCGCGTTTGGTAATTGAAAGTCCGCAGATACATACCTAACGTGCGAAAAGAACGGATGGAATCATCCGGCGCTCGTTTCCGAAGGGGAAGACGTGAACAAGGCTCAGCTTGTCGAAGCGGTGGCCGAGCAGCTGGGCGGTCGCAAGGCTGCCGCAGAGGCCGTCGACGCAGTGCTCGACACCATGGTCCGTGCCGTTGTGGCCGGCGACCGGGTTTCGGTCACCGGGTTCGGCACCTTCGAGAAGGTGGAGCGCTCCGCGCGCTTCGCCCGCAACCCGCAGACCGGCGAGCGGGTCAAGGTCAAGAAGACCTCGGTCCCCCGCTTCCGTCCGGGCCAGGGCTTCAAGGACCTGGTCAGCGGCAGCAAGAAGCTGCCGAAGGAAGGCCCCTCGGTGAAGAAGGCCCCCAAGGGCTCCCTCACCCCGGGCAAGAGCGGCGTTGCCGCCACCCCGGCCGCCAAGCGTGCCGCCACCAAGCGCGCCGCCGCTGCCGCCGCCGCCCCGGCCACCAAGAAGACCGCTGCCAAGAAGACGGCGACCACCGCCGCCGCCAAGAAGGCCGCGACCACGGCTGCCGCCAAGAAGACCACGGCGACCGCCAAGAAGACCGCCGCGAAGAGCACGGTCGCGAAGACCACGGCCGCGAAGACCACCGCCGCGAAGAAGACCACGGCGACCGCGACCAAGGCCGCCGCGACCAAGAAGACCGCCGCGGCGAAGAAGGCGACCACCACCGCTGCCGCCAAGAAGACCACGGCCACCGCCAAGAAGGCGACCGCCACGGCCAAGAAGACGGCGCCGGCGAAGAAGACCGCCACCCGCAAGACCACCGCGCGCAAGACCTCTGCCAAGTAAGTCCCGCGCGACCGTCCCGTCCTCGGACGGCCTTCGGCGCAGAGCCGCGGCACCCCTTCCGTGAATTCACGGAGACCGGGCGCCGCGGCTCTTTCGATTTCCGGGCGCTTGGTCAGGAAAATTCGGCGCGCGCCGGTGCGGGCGCATTCCGGACGGGGGCGGGGTCGTCAGCCCACGATGGGATTCCCGGCCCGCGACGGGGCCGGTGACCGTCAGCCCTCGGCGGGGTCGGGGAAGGTCTGGAGCGTCACGAAGACCACCCGGCGGGCCTCGCCGGCGCCCTCGGTGCGGATCCGCACCCGCTGGCCGGGGCGCAGCAGCCGCAGGCCGCCGGCGTCGAAGGCGGCCGCGTCGAACGGCACCGGGGTCCCGTCGTCGAGCAGCACGGAGCCGGCCCGGGTGGCGGGGTCGAAGGTGAACGCGGTGGCCTGCATGCGAGCAGCATAGCGAGCGGGCGGTCCGGGCTCGGGGGCCAGCTCTCGGGAGCGGTTCAGAGGGGGCTCAGTCGAGCGAACAGCGCACGGGTGTACGGGCCGAGACCGAGTGCCGCGGCCTCGTCGAGGTCCGTGCCGGTGTCCACGTCCCGGCGCACCGACTCCACGCCCGCGAGGCGCAGTTCGAGCGCTCCACCGGCCGCGTGCCGGGCCCGCGAGCCCTCCCCGAAGGCGGGGGAGAGCGGACGGCCCGGGGTGCAGGCGAGCAGCGTGGTGCCGAGGCCGGGGGAGTCGGGGAGGAAGGCGCGGCCGTCCGGTGGGACGGCCCCCAGGACCAGGGCGAGTTCGGCCGGGCGCAGTGCCGGGAGGTCCGCCGAGAGCGCCGCCAGCGGGGCGTGCGGGGCCAGCGCCAGGGCGGCCGAGGTGCCGTGCGACAGTGCCCGGTTGAGGCCGCCGCCGGGTTCGTCGCCGACCACCAGCGCGCCGAGCGAGGCCAGTCGGGCACCGGCCGCGGCGTCGCGGGTGACCACCAGGACCCGGTCGACGCCCGGGGTGGCCAGGGCGGCGGTGACGGTGTCCAGCGCGAAGGACAGTGCCAGGTCGGGCCGGTGTTCCCCGGCGTACGGGGCCAGTCTGCTCTTGGCCAGGGCGAGCGGCTTGAGCGGAAGCACCAGCGACCAGCCGGCCTCGGGTGCGGCGGGCGCGACGGGGCGGCTGGGGCGTACGGTGTCCTGGGTCATCGGCGTCATTGTGGCGCTGGTCCCGGAGCCCTCGCCAGGCCGTCCGAGCTGTACGGACGTGCGTTTGATCACGCCCGCCGGGTGGGTTGGCGCGGTCGCTCGACAGCCGGTGAGCGGGCGGGCGACACTGTTCCGCGCCCGTGGCCCGGGCACCGGCGGAAACGGTGCGCGGCACCGGGACGCCAGGACCGCGGCGCTGCGTGCCGCATCGGATGAGAAGGAGCTGGGGTGGCCCGCCGCTCGTACGCCAAGTTCGGCAACGCCGACTACGGCATCTGGTACCGCTTCGCGGCCGTGCTGGTGAAACCGGTGACGACCGCTCTGGTGAAGCCCGACTGGCGGGGCTGGGAGCACCTTCCGAAGAATGAGGGCTTCATCGCCGCGGTGAACCACAATTCGATCATCGATCCGGTGATCTACGGGCACTGGCAGTACAACAGTGGTCGTCCGCCACGCATTCTGGCGAAGTCCTCGCTGTTCTCGATTCCCTTCATCGGATTCATGCTGCGCAAGACCGGTCAGATTCCGGTGTTCCGCGAGTCGACCGATGCCGCGCGGGCGTTCCAGGCCGCGATCGACGCGGTCAACAGCGGGCAGTGCGTGCAGTTCTACCCGGAGGGAACGCTCACCCGGGACCCCGACCTGTGGCCGATGACCGGCAAGAGCGGGGTCGCCCGGGTCGCGCTGATGACCGGTGCGCCGGTCATCCCGGTCGCGCACTGGGGCGCCCACGAGATCATCCCGCCGTACGGCCGGACCGGTTACGGGAAGGGCAAGTTCAACCTGTTCCCGCGCCACAAGGTGACCGTCGCGGCCGGGCCGCCGGTGGACCTGAGCAAGTACCAGGGGCAGGAGATCACCGCCCAGGTGCTGGCCGACGCGACCGACGACATCATGAACGCGATCACCGCGGTGCTGGCCGAGGTGCGCGGCGAGCAGCCGCCGGCCGAGCGCTACGACATGCGCAAGGCCGCCCGGGAGCGTGCCGCGGCGGCGTCGGCCGAGCGCCGGCGTGCCAAGGGCGAGCGCGGCAAGGACGATGAGGAGACCGGACAGTGACCCGTTGCGCCGTGATGGGAACCGGCTCCTGGGGCACCGCGTTCGCGATGGTGCTCGCCGACGCCGGCTGTGACGTCGTGCTGTGGGCCCGCCGCCAGGAGCTGGTGGACGCCGTCAACTCCACGCACGAGAACCCGGACTACCTGCCGGGCGTCCGGCTGCCCGACACCGTGCGGGCCACCACCGACGCCGCCGAGGCGCTGGCCGGCGCGGACTTCGCGGTACTGGTGGTGCCCTCGCAGACGCTGCGCGACAACCTGGCCGCGTGGACGCCGCTGATCGAGCCGCAGACCGTGCTGGTGAGCCTGATGAAGGGCATCGAACTCGGCACCGCCAAGCGGATGAGCGAGGTGATCGACGAGGTCACCGGCGTCGGCCCGGAGCGCGTCGCGGTGGTCAGCGGGCCCAACCTGGCCAAGGAGATCGCCAATCGGCAGCCGGCGGCCAGTGTGGTCGCCTGCACCGACGAGGCGGTCGCCAAGCGGCTCCAGGCGGCCTGCCACACGCCGTACTTCCGGCCGTACACCAACACCGACGTGGTGGGCTGCGAACTCGGCGGCGCGGTCAAGAACGTGATCGGCCTGGCGGTCGGCATGGCGGCCGGCATGGGGCTCGGCGACAACACCAAGGCGACGCTGATCACCCGCGGGCTGGCCGAGACCACCCGGCTCGGCGAGGTGCTGGGCGCGGACCCGCACACCTTCGCCGGACTCGCCGGGATGGGCGACCTGGTGGCCACCTGCTCCTCGCCGCTGTCGCGCAACAACACCTTCGGCATGAACCTGGGCCGGGGCATGTCGCTCGCCGAGACCATCGCGGCCACCCGGCAGACCGCCGAGGGCGTCAAGTCCTGTGAGTCGGTGCTGGACCTGGCCCGGCGCAACGGGGTCGACATGCCGATCGTCGCGGCCGTGGTGGACGTGGTGCACAACGGGCGGCCGACCCAGGAGGCGATGCAGGCGCTGATGTCGCGTTCGGCGAAGCCGGAGCGGCGCTGACGGTTCCGCGGCGGCGCCGCTTTCCGAGCGGCGGGGCCTCGCACGGTAGTCTCAAACCCGATATGAGCATCGAACAGTCCTCCCCGAACCGGCCCGACCGGAAGCCGCGCGTCGCGCTGGTCTTCGGCGGGCGCAGCTCCGAGCACGCCATCTCGGTCACCACCGCGGGCAGTGTGCTCAGGTCGATCGACCGCGACAAGTACGACGTGCTGCCGATCGGCATCACGCACGAGGGCCGCTGGGCGCTGACCAGCGACGAGCCGGCCCGGATGGCCATCACCGACGGCAAGCTGCCGGACGTGGCGCACGTCGCCGAGGGCGTCGAGGGCCAGGTCGCGCTGCCCACCTCCCCGGACAGCCGCGAGGTGGTGCTGAGCGCGCCGGGCAGCGCCCCCAAGGCGCTCGGCGAGGTCGACGTGGTGTTCCCGCTGCTGCACGGCCCGTGGGGTGAGGACGGCACCCTCCAGGGGCTGCTGGAGCTCTCCGGTGTCCCGTACGTCGGCAACGGCGTGCTGGCCAGCGCGGCCGGCATGGACAAGGAGTTCGCCAAGCGGATCCTGGCCTCGCACGGCCTGGAGGTCGGCCGCTACACCATCGTGCGGCCGCGCGAGTGGCAGTCCGAGGCGGGCCGCGCGGCGGTGCGCGAGCGGGCCGCCGAGCTGGGCCTGCCGCTGTTCGTGAAGCCCTGCCGGGCCGGCTCCAGCATCGGCATCACCAAGGTCAAGGACCTGGCCGACCTCGACGCCGCGATCGAGGAGGCCCGTCGGCACGACCCCAAGCTGATCATCGAGGCGGGCGTGACCGGCCGCGAGATCGAGTGCGGCGTGCTGGAGTTCGAGGACGGTCCGCGGGCCAGCGTGGCCGGCGAGGTGCTGGTCGGCGACGGCTACGACTTCTACGACTTCGAGGCCAAGTACATCGACTCCTCGGACGTGCAGATCCCGGCGAAGCTCACCGACGGGGAGCTCGCCGAGATCCGGCGCCAGGCGGTCGAGGCCTTCGAGGCGCTCGGCTGCGAGGGCCTGGCCCGGGTGGACTTCTTCCTGCTGGAGGACGGCACCTGGATGATCAACGAGATCAACACCATGCCCGGCTTCACCCCCATCTCGGCCTACCCGAAGATGTGGGAGGCCAGCGGGGTCCCGTACCCGGAGCTGATCGACCGGCTGCTGGCGGCGGCGCTGCGGCGCTCCACCGGGCTGCGCTAGCGGTTCGTGCGCGCGGAGGGCGGGCCGGGGCTTCCCGACCCGCCCTCCGTACGTCCCGCTCAGCCGGGGACGTTGGCCTTCACCAGCGGGGTGAGCGCGGCGGCCGGGTCCAGTGGACTGCCGTAGACGCCGGGCGGCGAGAGCACCTCGACGTAGGCGGCGCGCATGGTGGCGACGAAGCGGTAGCTTCCGTCGTCCAGCTTCTGCGACCACCAGGTGAGGTCGTCGACCGTCGGCGAGAGGTCCTTGGCGTGCTCGCCGTCCAGTTCCTCGGGCCGGTCGATGCCGCACCGCAGCACCGTCCGGGGCGAAGAGCCCCAGGCGGCCACGTACGGCGAGGCGGGCGACGGGTCCTTGCGGGCGTGCCCGAGCAGTTCGGCGGGCAGCGCGGCGACCAGCGACCGGCAGTAGGCGGCCGCCTTGCCGCCGGGCCGCGGCGCCTCGACCTCCGGCTCGGCCGGGCCCCAGCTGCCGACCAGCACCACGATCGCGCAGGTCAGGGCGACCGGCAGGGCCAGCCAGCGAACCGGGGCCGGCAGGGCGGTCAGTGCCTTGGGGACGCGTAGTTCTCTGGCCACCCGCCGATGGTAACGGGGCCTACAGGTGGACGACGGGACAGGTGAGGGTGCGGGTGATGCCCTCCACCTTCTGGACCCGGGCCACCACCATGCGGCCCAGCTCGTCGACCGTCTCGGCCTCGGCCTTGACGATCACGTCGTAGGGGCCGGTGACGTCCTCGGCGGTGAGCACACCGGGGATCTCGGCGATGGTCCGGGCCACGGAGGTGGCCTTTCCGACCTCGGTCTGGATCAGGATGTAGGCCTGTACCACGGGGACCTCCCGGCAGCCGGTTTGGGGGGATCGCCGCCGTGATCGCCCGGTCAGGCGTCGGGGTGGGACATGGGCTCAAACGGCAGTCTGATCACCACGCTACCGTGCGGCGGGCCGGGCGGGGGAGACCCCGAGCCCCCCGAAGGGCGTACGCTGCGCGCGGGGGAGCGCGACGGGGACCGAATCGGATGGAAACGCGAGAGGACGGCAGATGCAGGGGACCGTGGGCGAGCTCGGCGAGTTCGGCCTCATCAGGGAGCTGACCGCCCGGGTACCGCTCACCGATGCGGTCGACCTCGGCCCGGGGGACGACGCCGCGGTGGTACGGGCTCCGGACGGCCGGGTGGTGGCGACCACCGACGTCCTGATCGAGAACCGGCACTTCCGCCGGGACTGGTCCACCGCCTACGACGTGGGCCGCAAGGCCGCCGCCCAGAACCTCGCCGACGTGGCCGCGATGGGGGCGGTGCCGACGGCGATCCTGCTCGGCCTGGTCGCCCCCGCCGACCTGCCGACCACCTGGGCCACCGAGCTGATGGACGGGCTGCGCGACGAGTGCCAGGTCGCCGGGGCGACGGTGGTCGGCGGCGACGTGGTGCGCGGGGACACCGTCACGCTGGCCATCACGGCGCTCGGGGACCTCCAGGGGCGCGCGGCGGTGACCCGCGCCGGAGCGCAGGTCGGCGACGTGGTCGCGGTGACCGGCTGGCTCGGCTGGTCGGCCGCCGGACTGACCGTCCTCCAGCGCGGCTTCCGCTCCCCGCGCGCCTTCGTCGAGGCGCACCGCCGGCCCGAGCCGCCATACCACGCGGGCCCCGCGGCGGCCGAGTTGGGCGCGACCTCGATGATCGACGTGAGCGACGGACTGGTCGCCGACCTCGGCCACGTGGCGCGGGCCAGCGCGGTGGACATCGACCTGAAGGCCGCCGACTTCGACGTCCCGGCGCAGATGGCCGACATCGGCCAGGCGGTCGGGGTGGACCCGCTGGTCTGGGTGCTGGCCGGCGGCGAGGACCACGCGATCGTGGCCACCTTCCCGCGCGGGGTCCAACTCCCGGCCCGCTGGCGGGTGGTGGGCGAGGTGACCGGCCGCCCGACGGGCAGCCGCAGCGGCCGGGTCACGGTGGACGGCGCGCCCTGGGACCGGGTCGGCGGCTGGGACCACTTCGCCGAGTAGCCCGCGCCGCGCGGCACATGACGCTCCGGGCGGGCGGGGACGGGCTTCGCGGGTGCGTTTTGCGTACGCTTGCCGCATCCCCGCCCGCCCGCCCGTCCGGCGCGGGCGGTCCCGACCACGGCGAGTGGGAGCACACCACACATGCGCATCGGTGTCCTGACCAGCGGCGGCGACTGCCCCGGCCTCAACGCGGTGATCCGCTCGGTGGTCCACCGGGGCACCGACGTCCACGGCGACGAAATCGTCGGCATCCAGGACGGCTTCCTCGGCCTGATCGAGGGCCGCACCCGGACGGTCTCGCACGACGACGTGACCGGCCTGCTCACCCTCGGCGGCACCATCCTCGGCTCGGCCCGGGTGCGCCGCGACCGGATCGCCTGGGCGGTGGAGAACGCCAAGACCCTCGCCCGGGAGATCGGCATCGACGCGCTGATCGCGATCGGCGGCGAGGGCACACTGACCGCCGCCAAACTGTTCAGCGACGCCGGACTGCCCGTGGTCGGGGTGCCGAAGACCATCGACAACGACATCGACGCCACCGACATGACCTTCGGCTTCGACACCGCGGTGCACGTCGCCACCGAGGCGATCGACCGGCTGAAGACCACCGCCGAGTCCCACCAGCGCGTCCTGGTGGTCGAGTTGATGGGCCGGCACACCGGCTGGATCACCCTCACCGCGGGCATGGCCGGCGGCGCCCACGGCATCCTCATCCCGGAGAAGCCCTTCGAGATCGAGGCGGTGGCCCGGATAATCGAGGACCGCTTCGCGCGCGGCAAGAAGTTCGCCATCATCGCCGTCGCCGAGGGCGCCGCCCCGGTGCCCGGCACCATGCGCTTCGACCACGGCGAGGTCGACCAGTACGGCCACCGGACCTTCGGCGGGATCGGCAACCGGCTCGCCCACGAGCTGGAGAACCTGCTCGGCAAGGAGGCCCGCCCGGTCATCCTCGGCCACGTCCAGCGCGGTGGCACCCCGACCGCCTACGACCGGGTGCTCGCCACCCGGTTCGGCTGGCACGCGGTGGAGGCCGTCCACCAGGGGGCGTTCGGCCACTTCACCGCGCTGCGCCGCACCCGCATCGAACTGCTGCCGATCGGCGACGCGGTGACCCGGCTGAAGACGGTGCCCGAGAACCGCTGGACGGAGTCCGAGGCGGTGCTGTGAACCGGCGCCGGTAGGTTGGGGGCATGTCCTCCACCGCACCTCCCCGCGTGCTCACCGTCGCCGGCTCCGACTCCGGCGGCGGCGCCGGCATCCAGGCCGACCTCAAGGCGATGCTCGCCCTCGGCGTGCACGGCATGAGCGTGATCACCGCCGTCACCGCGCAGAACTCGCTCGGCGTCCAGGGCTACTGGGAACTGCCCGCCGAAGCCGTCCGGGCGCAGTTCCGCAGCGTGGTGGACGACATCGGGGTGCAGGCCGTGAAGACCGGCATGCTCGCCTCGGTCGAACTGGTCGAGACCGTCTCCGAGCTGCTCGCCGGGGTGGACGCCCCGGTGGTGGTCGACCCGGTCGGCGTCTCCAAGCACGGGGACGCGCTGCTGGTCGCCGAGGCCGTCGCCACCGTCCGGGAGAAGCTGCTGCCGGTCGCCACCCTGGCCACCCCCAACCTCCACGAGGTGACCCAGCTCACCGGGCTGACCGTCGAGGACGAGTCACAGATGCTGGACGCCGCCAAGGCGCTGGTCGACCTCGGGCCGCGCTGGGCGCTGGTCAAGGGCGGCCACCTGCCCGGCGAGGCCGCCGACCTGCTGTACGGCGGACCGGACGAGGTGCACTGGTTCCGGGCACCGCGCTACGACAACCGGCACACCCACGGCACCGGCTGCACCCTGGCCAGCGCCATCGCGGCCGGCCTGGCCAAGGGTGAACCGCTGCCCTCGGCGGTGGCCTCGGCCAAGGAGTACATCACCGGCGCGATCGCCGGGGGCTTCGCCCTGGGCGCCGGGATCGGGCCGGTCGACCACGCCTGGCGCTGGCGCTGACACACCCCGGAAAACAGTGGTGGGCGGGCCCCCTCGGGGAACCCGCCCACCACTGGTGAGTCCGGAAAACGGCACGGCCGGCCACGAAAACAGCGAAGCCGGCCCATCCGAGGATGGAACCGGCTCACTGGAGGACCGGCATGCCGGTCTGCGCGTCAGCGCGAGACCTTACCGGCCTTGATGCACGAGGTGCAGACGTTGAGCCGCTTCGGCGTCCGCCCAATCACAGCGCGCACCGTCTGAATGTTGGGGTTCCAACGACGGGGGGTACGGCGGTGAGAGTGGGAGATGCTGTTGCCGAAGCCCGGCCCCTTGCCGCAGACGTCGCAGTTGGCAGCCACAGGAGTCACTCCAAGACTTCAGATCAGATACTTTCGAAAACCCCACTCAGCCACCAGAACACTCGCGTGAACCAGACCGGACAAGGGGGTGAGCCTGGACGGTTCCAGGCAACCGGAAGAGCATACAACGCTTGCTTCCGTCCCACGAAACTACCATGACCGGCTGAGTGATCGCTCCGGTCGCCGGTCCGGCCGACCCTCCCCGGCCCCCGATAATCTGCCGGGTATCACCCCTCGCCGTTCACCTTCGGGTCACATCGGCGTCCCATCCGGAGGAGACCTGGTGCTGCACACGCTCGACGCCCCGGCCGTGCGCACCTGGTGCCAGCTCGCCCTGCGCGCGCTCGGCCAGGCCCGCGAGGAGATCGACGCGCTCAACGTCTATCCCGTCCCGGACGGCGACACCGGCACCAACCTCTACCTGACCGTCGAGTCCGCCGCCGCCGAGGTGGAGAGCCGCTTCGCCGACCCCGCCGTCGACCCGGCCCCCGGGCTGGCCGACACCGTCCGGGCGATGGCCCGCGGCGCGCTGGTCGGCGCCCGCGGCAACTCCGGGGTGATCCTCGCCCAGTGGCTGCGCGGCACCGCCGAGACGCTCGCCGAGGGCGGCGGCGCCGAACAGCTGCGGGCCGCCCTGCAACGGGCCGCCGACTCCGCCTACCAGGCCGTCGCGGAACCCGTCGAGGGCACCCTGCTGACCGTCGCCCGGGTCGCCGCCCGGGAGGCCGTCCGGGCCGGGGACGGGCTCGCCCAGGTCGCCGACACCGCCTACCGGGCCGCCAGGGACGCGCTGCGGCACACCCCCGAGCAGCTCGCCGTACTCGCCGAGAACGGAGTGGTGGACGCCGGCGGGCGCGGCCTGGTGGCCGTCCTCGGCGCGCTCGCCGACGCCGTCGCCGGACAGCAGCCGATGGGGCCGGTCGCGCTGCGCGGGGACGTCCGGGCCGCCGAGAGCTGCGAGATCCACCTGAGGCCGGCCGGCCCCGGCCACCCCGCCTTCGAGGTCATCTACCTGCTGGACGCCCCCGACGAGGCGCTGCCCGCGCTGCGCGTCCGGCTCGGCGCCCTCGGCGACTCGCTGGTGATCGGCGGCGGCGACGGCCTGTGGAACGTGCACGTCCACGTGGACGACGCGGGCGCCGCCGTGGAGGCCGGGGTCGAGGCCGGGCGCCCGCACCAGATCCGGATCACCCACTTCGCCGAGGCCGCCGCCCGGGCCGGCACCGCCGTCGCCGAACGCGGCGAGCGCGAGGAACGGGCCCGCGCGGTGCTCTCGGTGGTCTCCGGCGACGGCCTGGCCGAACTCTGCGAGCAGGCCGGCGCCGTCGTCCTGCACGCCGACCCGGACCGCCCGCCGGCCAGCGCCGAACTCGCCGCCGCGGTGCGCCGCTCGGCCGCCCGCGAGGTCGTCCTGCTGCTCAACGACCCCGAGCTGCGCGCCGCCGCCGGTGCCGCCGCCGACCAGCTGCGCGAGGAGGGGATACGGATCGCCGTCCTGCCCACCCGCTCCCCGGTACAGGGGCTGGCGGCGCTCGCGGTGCACGAGGGCGGCCGCCGCTTCGACGAGGACGTGGTCGCCATGACCTCCGCCGCCGGGGCCACCCGGTACGCCGAACTGGCCGTCGCCGAGGGGGAGTCCTGGACGATGGCCGGGGTCTGCCAGGCCGGGGACGTGCTCGGGCTGATCGACGGCGACGTCGCGGTGATCGGCGCCGGGCTGACCGAGGTCGGCGAGAGCGTGCTGGACCGGATGCTCGGCGCCGGCGGCGAACTCGTCACCCTGATCCTCGGCGGCGGCACCGACGCGGCACTCGCCGAACGGCTGGTCGCCCACGTCCGGCACCGGCGGCCCGAGGTGGACGCGGTGGTCTTCCACGGCGGCCAGGAACCGGCGCCGCTGCTCATCGGGGTGGAGTAGCCCCCCGGAGGCGAGCGGGCGAGTAGCAGCCTCCTCATGTCGGTGCCTTGGTGTAAACAGGGGCCTGATGGGCGCTCTCGATGAACCACTGACCAAGCTCGTCGGCGACCGCACCGCGAAGGTGCTCGCCGACAGCCTCAAGCTGCGCACGGTCGGGGACCTGCTGCACCACTACCCGCGCCGCTACGTCGAACGCGGCCAGCTCACCAGCCTGGACGAGCTGGAGATCGACGAGCACGTCACCGTGCTGGCCCGGATCGAGAAGGTCACCCTGATCCCGTTCCGCGGCCGCAAGGGCGACCGGCTGGAGGTCGTCGTCACCGACGGCCGCAGCCGGCTCTCGCTGGTCTTCTTCAACCAGGGTTGGCGGCAGAAGGAGCTCCGGGCCGGCGCCCAGGGCCTGTTCGCCGGCAAGGTCGGGGTCTTCAACCGCACCCGCCAGCTGGTCTCGCCGGACTACCAGCTGCTCGACGAGGACGCCGGGTCCGACGCGGCCCGGCAGTTCGCCGGCCGGCTCATCCCGGTGTACGGCGCCAGCGCGCAGATGCCCAGCTGGAAGCTGTCGATCTGCATCGAGACCGCGCTCACCAAGCACCTCGGCGACGTCGGCGAACCGCTGCCCGCCGAACTGCGCGAGCGGCACGACCTGATCCCGCTGCCCGAGGCCCTGGAGCTGATCCACCGCCCGCGCAGCCAGGCCGACCGCGAGCGCGCCCAGAGCCGGCTGCGCTGGGACGAGGCCTTCGTGCTCCAGGTCGCCCTGGCCCAGCGCCGGGCCGCCGACTCCGCGCTGCCCGCCAAGCCGCGCAAGGCCCGCGAGGGCGGCCTGCTGGACGCCTTCGACGACCGGCTGCCGTTCACCCTCACCGAGGGCCAGCAGAAGGTGTCCGCCGAGATCGCCGCCGACCTCGCCACCGAGCACCCGATGCACCGCCTGCTCCAGGGCGAGGTCGGCTCCGGCAAGACGCTGGTCGCGCTGCGCGCCATGCTCGCCGTGGTCGACGCGGGCGGCCAGGCCGTCCTGCTGGCGCCCACCGAGGTGCTCGCCCAGCAGCACCACCGCTCGATCGTCGAGATGATGGGGGACTTGGCCGAGGGCGGCATGCTCGGCGGCTCCGACCTCGGCACCCGGGTCGTCCTGCTGACCGGCTCGATGGGCGTCGCCGCCCGCCGCCAGGCGCTGCTCGACATGGCCTGCGGGGACGCCGGGATCGCCATCGGCACCCACGCGCTGATCGAGGACAAGGTGCAGTTCCAGGACCTCGGCCTGGTCGTGGTGGACGAGCAGCACCGCTTCGGCGTCGAGCAGCGGGACGCGCTGCGCGCCAAGGGCGAGCAGCCGCCGCACCTGCTGGTGATGACCGCCACCCCGATCCCGCGCACCGTCGCGATGACCGTCTTCGGGGACCTGGAGACCTCCGTCCTGGACCAGCTGCCGGCCGGCCGCTCGCCGATCTCCACCCATGTCGTCCCGGCGCTGGAGAAGCCCAACTTCCTCACCCGGGCCTGGGAGCGGGTCCGCGAGGAGGTCGCCAAGGGCCACCAGGCGTACGTGGTCTGCCCGCGGATCGGGGACGAGGAGCCGGCCGCCGACCCGAAGGCCGCCAAGAAGAAGCGCAAGGCGGCCGAGGAGGACTTCGAGGACCTCACCACCCCGGACGCCGGCGCCGAGAGCGACGAACGGCGGCCCCCCCTCTCGGTGGTGGAGACAGCCGAGAAGCTGGTGAAGGGCCCGCTGAGCGGCCTGCGGGTGGAGATCCTGCACGGCCGGCTCGCGCCGGAGGCCAAGGACGAGGTGATGCGCCGGTTCGCGGCCGGCGAGGTGGACGTGCTGGTCGCCACGACCGTGATCGAGGTCGGCGTCAACGTCCCCAACTCCACCGCGATGGTCATCATGGACGCCGACCGCTTCGGCGTCTCCCAGCTCCACCAGCTGCGCGGCCGGGTCGGCCGCGGCAGCGCACCGGGCCTGTGCCTGCTGGTCAGCGACATGCCCGCGGCCAGCCCCGCCCGGGCCCGGCTGGACGCGGTGGCCGGCACCCTGGACGGCTTCGAGCTGTCCCGGATCGACCTCGAACAGCGCCGCGAGGGCGACGTGCTGGGCCAGGCGCAGTCCGGGGTGAAGTCCTCACTCAAGGTGCTCTCGGTGCTGGAGGACGAGGAGGTCATCCTCACCGCCCGCACCGAGGCCACCCGGCTGGTCGCCGAGGACCCGGACCTGGCCGCCCACCCGGAGCTGCGCACCGAGCTGGAGAGCCTGCTCGACGAGGACCGCGCGGCCTACATGGAGAAGGGCTGAGCGCCGCCGCCGGGCCCGGGAATTGTCAGACCCCCGCGAGAGAATGAAGGTGTTCAGGGCGCACCCCCAAGGTGCGTACCTGGCACGACACTTGGGGGTCAAGCCATGGCATTCCGTCATCTCAACGAGCTCCCGCTGGGCGACAAGGTCTTCCGGATCGAACTCGCCAGCGACGACGACCGCGAGGTCACCCTCACCCTGACCGGCTGGCGCGACGGGGCGGCCGCCGCGCCGCTCGCCTCGGGCAAGCTCCGCCTGCCGGTCGAGGACGTCGCCTCGCTGCGGATCGCGCTCAACCGCGCGCTGCGGGCGCTGGCGATCGTCGCCGACGTCTCCGAGCCCATCCCCGACCGCGACGTGCTGCGCGAGCTGTACCCCGGCCACGGCGCCCCCTGGGTGCCGCAGCACGAGGAGGAGCTGGTCCGGCGCTTCCACGAGGGCGAGACCATCGCCCGGATCGCCGCCCGCTTCGGCCGCACGCCCGACTCCGTCCGGACCAAGCTGCGCGAGCTCGGGCACGACCCGCGCCGCCCCGAGTTCTGCCCGCCCGACGGCTGCCTGTCCTGGTCCCGCTACGCCTCGCCGGCCCTGCTCGGCGCGGCCGTCCCGGGCCAGGGAGCGGGTTCCGAGGCGAGCTGAGCAGCGAACCGCGAGGGCGTGGCCCGGTGCTGGGCCACGCCCTGTGACTCGCCCGCTCGCCTCCGGGGCGCTCCTGACCCGGCGCCGACGGTCGGCGCTCCCTCGCTCGTGCCTCGCTCCCTCGCTTCTCCCTTTCGGCACCGGCGCGCCCCTTCGGCTCGGGGCGGGATAGCGTGGTCGGGCAGCGACGAAAGGACCTCCCACCACCATGACCCGCGTGATCGCCGGGGCGGCCGGCGGCCGCCGACTGGCCGTACCGCCCGGCCGGGGCACCCGCCCGACCTCCGACAAGGCCCGTGAGGCGATGTTCTCCACCTTGGAGGCGCTGCACGGCACCGTGCGCGGGGCCCGGATGCTGGACCTGTTCGGCGGATCGGGCGCGGTCGGCCTGGAGGCGCTGTCGCGCGGGGCCGAGCACGTCCTGCTGGTCGAGGCGGACGCCCAGGCCGCCCGGGTGATCCGGGAGAACGTCCGGACGATCGGGCTGCCGGGCGCCGAGGTGCGGGCCGCCAAGGCGGAGAAGGTGATCGCCGGACCGCCCCCGCAGAGCCCGTACGACCTGGTCTTCCTCGACCCGCCGTACGTGGTGACGGACGACGAGGTCCGGGAGATGCTGATCACACTCCAGGCCGGGGGCTGGCTCACGGAGGACGCGCTGGTCACCGTGGAGCGCAGCACCCGTGGCGGCGCGTTCGGCTGGCCCGAGGGCTTCGAGGAGCTGCGCTCCCGCCGCTACGGCGAGGGCACGCTCTGGTACGGTCGCGCCGCCGCCGCGGCCGGCGAGCAGGAGTAGCGGGCCGCGGTCCGCAGCAGCCGTCACCCCACGAGGGAGCACACACACCATGCGCCGAGCCGTCTGTCCCGGTTCGTTCGACCCGATCACCAACGGCCACCTCGACATCATCGAGCGGGCCTCGAAGCTGTACGACATGGTGCACGTCGCGGTCCTGATCAACCGGAACAAGCAGGGCATGTTCACCGTCGAGGAGCGGATCGGCCTGATCGAGGAGGTCACCGCCCACTTCGGGAACGTGGTGGTCGAATCGCACCACGGCCTGCTGGTGGACTTCTGCCGGGAGCGCGGCATCCCCGCGATCATCAAGGGCCTGCGCGCGGTCAGCGACTTCGACTACGAGCTCCAGATGGCCCAGATGAACCATGGCCTGAGCGGGGTGGAGACGCTGTTCGTGCCGACCTCGCCGACGTACAGCTTCCTGTCCTCGACGCTGGTCAAGGAGGTCGCCTCGTACGGCGGCGACGTCTCGCACCTGCTGCCGGAGACGGTGCACGGCCGACTGGTCGAGCGGATCGCGGAGCGCAAGGCCGCGCAGTAGCCCAGGATCTGTCCGATTCTGCCGGTTCGTCATGGATCGTCCCGCCGGCGGCAAGCCGGTCGGGCTCGGGCGTTGGGAACCCGCAGGGCAGTGGCCGTACAGTCTGTACTCCTGCCCTGCGGTGAGGTCCACCGCGTCGGGCCTGCCTCCGCCGGAGCGTCGGCGGCACACGGAAAGACGAAGCCCCGTGGACGTGCAGAACAAGGTCGACGAGATCGTGGCGGCGGTCGAGAACGCCCGCTCGATGCCGATGTCGGCCTCCTGCGTGGTGAACCGGGCCGAGCTGATCGGCCTGCTCAATGACCTCAAGTCGGCCCTGCCCGCCGAACTCGCCCAGGCCCAGTCGGTGATGGCCGATCACGAGCAGGTGGTGGCGGGAGCCCAGGCCGAGGCCGACCTGATCATCCAGGGCGCGCACGCCGAGCGCGGCTCGCTGATCTCGGACACCGAGGTGGTCCGCCAGGCCCGGGCCCAGGCCGACCGGATCCTCGCCGAGGCGCGCGCCGAGGTCGAGGCCAAGCGGGTCGAGGCCGACGACTACGTGGACAGCAAGCTCGCCAACTTCGAGGTCGTGCTGACCAAGACGCTCGGCGCGGTCGGCCGCGGCCGTACCAAGCTGCGCGGCGACTCCAGCGTCTTCGAGAGCGAGGCCGGCGGCGAGAGCGACGGCGAGGAGTTCCGCCCGCAGCGGATCAGCCCGAGCCCCGAGGTCGACGAGTACGTCGATGTGAAGCTCGCCACGCTGGAGAACGTGCTCAGCGCCACCCTGGACGCGGTCGGCAAGGGCCGGGACAAGCTGCTCGGCAAGAAGCCGATCGACGAGCTGGGCGCCTACCTGGCCGCCGCCGACGAGGCGCAGCAGGCCAAGGAGCGGGCCGAGGCGGTGGCCGCGGGCTTCGCGGAGGACGCGGACGGCGCCGACATCGCCTGGTACCGCGAGGACGTCCCGCAGCAGCAGACCTGGCCGGAGCAGGCCCCGGCCGCGGCCGCCTGGCAGGGCTCCGGCGTCGACCAGTACCCGGCCGCCCAGCAGCCGGGCGGGCAGTACGCCGAGGTGTACGGCGGCGGCTTCGACCCGGCCGGCCAGGGCGACCCGTACAACACCCAGTGGGGCCAGCAGCAGGGCGGCTACCCGCAGCAGCCCGGCTACCCGCCCCAGCAGGCGGACGAATGGGGGCACCCCCGGCCGGAGGCTGGTGGAGGCTATGCCCAGCAGCAGCCGGGCTACCCGGCGCAGTCGTACGACGGCTACACCTACCCGCAGCCGCCCGCGGCGCCGCCGACCGTGCCGCACCAGCAGCAGGGCCAGCAGCAGGGGCAGCCGCAGGGCCAGGGCCAGGGCCTGGACGAGACCAGCTTCTTCGACACCAGCATGATCGACATGACCAGGTTGCGGGAGCTCGGCGGCCGCTGAGCGGACGGGGCTGGAGTCTCCTGACGGGACCGAAGTTGGGCCTGACGGGAGACTCCGGTAGTCTGACCACTCCGGCCTCCCCATGCCCGGCCGTCGGCTTGCCCTCTCGCAACGCCGACTCGTATGGGGACTCCTCGTTGATTCCTATGGAAGTCAGGACACTGTGAACCGCCTCGACCACCGCGACCCCCTCGTGTTTGACACGCACGAGCTCGGCCGTCGCCCCGGCTCGATGCGCAAGGTGAGCCGGACCCTGGAGGCCCCCGAGGGCCTCGGGATCATCGACGTGATCGCGGTTCCGGAGAAGAGCCCGATCGAGCTGGAGCTCCGCCTGGAGTCCGTGGTCGAGGGCGTGCTGGTCACCGGCACCGCCGAGGCCCAGGTCGAGGGCGAGTGCGTCCGGTGCCTGGAGCCCGTCGAGTTCGACATCGACGTCGACTTCCAGGAGCTGTACTACTACCCGGAGTCGGACGAGCGCCATCGCGCCGCGACGGCCGGGACCGAGGACCTCGACGAGGACTCGGAAGAAGAGACTTACCGTCTGGAGGGCGACTTCTTCGACCTCCAGCCGGTGCTGCGTGACGCGGTGGTGCTCGCACTGCCGCTGCAGCCGGTGTGTCAGGAAGACTGCCTGGGCCTGTGCTCCGAGTGCGGAGCGCGCCTGAGCGACGACCCGACGCACCACCACGACGCCGCCGACCCCCGGTGGGCGGCTCTGCAGGGACTCTCCGCCGCCCCCGGCGACGAGGGTGACGGGATCAAGACCAGCGACACCCGTGAGGGTCTCGCCGAGAACCAGGAGAAGTAGCCGTGGCTGTTCCGAAGCGGAAGATGTCGCGCAGCAACACGCGCCACCGTCGGTCCAACTGGAAGGCTGTCGTTCCGGCCCTCGTGGCGTGCGACCGCTGCCACGAGCCGAAGCTCGGCCACATCGCGTGCCCGAGCTGCGGCACGTACAACCGTCGCCAGGTCCTCTCGGTCTGATCGGCGGGGTGCACGGATCGATGTCGGACGGTAACTCCACCCGCAAGGCGTCCGCCGCCCCGAAGGGTTCTTCGGGCGGTGGCAAGGCCGGTGGGCCGGCTTCGACCGAATACGACGTCCTGGAAGGGCGCCTCGGGTACACACTTGAGCGCGCCCTTCTGGTACGTGCCCTGACCCACCGCTCGTACGCGTACGAGAACGGGGGGCTGCCCACCAACGAGCGCCTTGAGTTCCTCGGCGACTCGGTGCTGGGTCTTGTGGTGACCGACACCCTCTACCGCGTCCACCCGGACGTCCCGGAGGGCACGCTCGCCAAACTGCGCGCCGCGGTGGTCAACTCCCGCGCGCTCGCGGACGTCGGCCGTGGCCTGGAGCTCGGCGCGTTCATCCGGCTCGGCAAGGGCGAGGAGGGCACCGGCGGCCGCGACAAGTCATCGATCCTCGCGGACACCGTCGAGGCCGTGATCGGCGCCATCTACCTGGACCAGGGACTGGACGCGGCCACCGAGTTCGTCCACCGGCTGTTCGACCCGCTGATCGAGGAATCCTCTCAGCTGGGCGCGGGCCTGGACTGGAAGACCAGCCTCCAGGAGCTCACCGCCTCGGTGGGCATCGGCGTGCCCGAGTACGTGGTCATGGAGTCCGGTCCGGACCACGAGAAGACCTTCACCGCGGCGGCCCGAGTGGCCGGCGAGGACTTCGGCAGCGGCATCGGCCGCTCCAAGAAGGAAGCCGAGCAGAAGGCCGCCGAGAGCGCCTGGCGCGCGATCAAGGAGAAGTACGCCGACCGGCTTCCCGCCGGGGCCTGAGCGGTGGCCCGGCACGCCGGGCCCACCGCGCAGTAGCCTTCACTCCTGCCGATCCGTACCGAGTGCCGATCCGTCCAGGAGGCGTGTTCCCGTGCCCGAACTTCCCGAGGTCGAGGTCGTCCGCCGTGGTCTGGCCGGCTGGGTGGCCGGGCGGACCGTCGCCGACGTCCAGGTGCTGCACCCGCGCGCGGTGCGGCGCCAACCGGCCGGCGCGGCGGACTTCTCGGCCCGGCTGACCGGCACCACCCTCGGCAGCGCCCAGCGGCGCGGCAAGTACCTGTGGGTGCCGCTGACCGGCACCGGCGCGGGCTTCTCGCTGATCGGCCACCTCGGGATGAGCGGCCAGCTCCTCGTCCAGGACCCCTCCGTCCCCGACGAGACGCACCTGCGGGTCCGGCTGCGCTTCGCCGACGGCGGGCGCGAACTGCGCTTCGTGGACCAGCGGACCTTCGGCGGCCTGGCGGTCGAGGAGGCCGAGGACGGGGACCCGGAGGGCACCCCGGTCTCCATCGCGCACATCGCCCGCGACCCGCTCGACCCGCGCTTCGACGACACCGCCTTCGTGGCCGCGCTGCGGGCCAAGCGGACCACCGTCAAGCGCGCCCTGCTCGACCAGAGCCTGATCAGCGGCGTCGGCAACATCTACGCCGACGAGGCGCTGTGGCGCTCCAAGCTCCACTACGACCGCCCGACCGCGACGCTCACCCGCCCGCAGGCCCTCCTGCTGCTGGCCAACGCCCGGGACGTGATGACGGCGGCGCTCGCCGTCGGCGGCACCAGCTTCGACAGCCTCTACGTCAACGTGAACGGCGAGAGCGGCTACTTCTCCCGGGACCTCGACGCCTACGGCCGCGAGCAGGAGCCCTGCCGCCGCTGCGGCACCCCGATCCGGCGGGCGGCCTGGATGAACCGCTCCAGCTACTTCTGCCCCCGCTGCCAGCGCGTCCCGCGCACCCGCAGCGAGGGCTAGACCCCGCTACTTCCGGGTGAGCTGGGGCTCTTCCGCGGCGGTGTCCCCGGGCGTGCCGTGGGTGTCCTGGCCGAAGTAGGCGACCCCGACCGCGGAGACCACCGCGAGCAGGAAGCCGACCACGCCGAGCCAGCCCAGGCCGGCCTTGGAGGAGTCGCCGAGCCAGAGCACGCCGACCGCGCCGGGCAGCACCGTCTCGCCGACCACCAGCGCGGCCGTCGCGCCGTTCACCGAGCCGATCTGGAGCGCCACGGTGTGGATGTACATCCCGCCGAGGCCGCCCACCAGGACCGCGTACAGCGCCGGGTCGGAGAGCAGCGAGCCGAGCGCGAACGGCTCGATGCCGTTGAGGATGCGCACCCCGACGCCCAGGGCGCCGAAGCCGAGACCGGAGAGCAGACCGGCGACGATGGCGCCGTTGGCGCCCATCCGCCGCACCAGCAGGCTGCCGGCCACCAGCAGCACGGTGGTGATGATCAGCAGCGCCCAGTGGAAGGACATGGCCGCGTGGTGGCCGCCCTCCGGCCCGGCCGAGACGGCCAGCAGCACCAGCGCCGAGCAGAGCACGCCGATCGAGGCCCACTCCAGCTGCTTGAGCCGGATGCCGAGCAGCTTGATGCTGAGCACCGCGGTGATCACCAGGTTGGCGCTGATGATGGTCTGGGAGAGGAACAGCGGCAGCAGCCGCGCGGCCAGCGCGCCGAGCCCGAACCCGATCAGGTCGAGCACGGTGCCGAGGATGAACTCCCAGGTGACGGCGGCCTTCGCGGTCGAGGACAGGCTCGGGCCGCCGTGCTCGGTGGTCGAGGTGGTGGCGCCCTTGGCGGCCTCCTCCCGGGCCGAGCGGCGGGATCCGACGGCCTGGAGGACCGAGCCGGTGCCGTAGCAGGCGGATGCCGCCACGGCGGTGACGAGGCCGATGATCACCGAGCGCTCCGATCAGGGGTTGGGCCAGAACAGGCCGAGTAACGGGCTGGGTAAAGAAAAGGCAATGGGACCGGTGGTCCGGGACCACTATGCCCGCTCGCGCGGTACGGTCGGCACGCCCCCCGCAGTGCTCCGATGCCGGGCCGGGCCCGCCGGGACGTACGTCCGGGGGCCTCGCGGGGTTCCCGTGCCGGGCCCGCCTCGGGGGAAGCTCGGGGAAACATCATCCCCGAGGAGGGGAGCCACCCCGGCGGACGGCGGGGACTCTTGTCAGTACCAGTATGCGAAGGGTATGGCGTGCTCCGGGGCCGATCACGGTAGCGTCGGGGGCATGAGAACCCTTGCACGACGTTCCCGGGGCGCCGGGCCGCTTGCCCTGGTGGCGGCGCTGCTCGGGCTGCTGCTCCTGCTGGCGCCGACGGCCTCGGCCGCGGGCGGGCTGAGCGACGCCGCCGCCACCCTGAAGAAGGGCCAGGTCTACGTCGCCCCGGCCATGACCAGCCGCTTCAGCCAGTCCCAGGCGGACGCGCTGAGCAAGAAGATCGACAAGGCCGACAAGCCGATCTTCGTCGCGGTCATCCCCGACAAGGCCTTCGGGAAGTCCACCCTCCAGGACCTCCGCACCCTGGTGGGCATCGACGGGGTCTACGCGGTCTGGCACGACGGCGGGCTCGACGCCGGCGGCGACCGCGGCGCGATGGGCGCCGGCCAGCCGCAGCGCATCGCCGGCGCGGTCTCGCGTTCGAACAGCGGCGACATCGACGCCACCCTGAACGCCTTCGTCGACCAGGCCGCCCCGCAGACCAAGGGCACCGGGGTCAACCACAGCACCTCGATCGCCTGGGTGGTCATCCCGGTCGTGCTGCTGGCCCTGGCCGGCGCCGGCGTCTTCTTCCTGTTCCGCCGTGCCAAGCAGCGCAAGGAGGCGCAGGCCCGCGCCGAGCTGGAGCAGCTGCGCCGGGTGGTGGACGAGGACATCACCGCCTTCGGCGTCGAGCTGGAGCGGCTCGACTTCAACCCGGCCGCCGCGGACGCCGACGACGTCCAGCGCACCGACTACAGCCAGGCCCTGGACTCGTACGAGAAGTCCAAGCGCCTGATGGACGAGGCCAAGCGGCCCGAGGACGTCAAGCAGGTCACCGAGGCGATCGAGGACGGCCGCTTCTTGCTGGCCACCCTGGCCGCCCGGCGGGAGAAGCGGCCGCTGCCCGAGCGCCGTCCCCCGTGCTTCATGGACCCGCGCCACGGCCCGTCCGTCAAGGACGTGGACTGGGCCCCGGCCGGCGGCTCCGCCCGCGCGGTGCCGGTCTGCCAGGCCGACGCGGACCGGATCGCGGCCGGCCTCGACCCGGCGATCCGCACCGTCGACACCGAGCAGGGCCCGCAGCCGTACTGGAACGCCGGCCCGGCCTACGCCCCGTACGCGGGCGGGTACTACAGCGGCTTCGGCGGCGGCGGTCTGCTGCCGGGCCTGCTGGTCGGCACCATGCTCGGCTCGATGATGAGCACCCCGGCCTACGCGGCCGCGCCGATGATGGGCGGTGGCGGCTACCAGGACCAGCACGAGGGCGGCGACTTCACCGGCGCCGACTTCAACGCGGCCGACTTCGGTGGCGGCGACTTCGGCGGCGGTGGGGACTTCGGTGGCGGCGGCGACTTCGGCGGCGGGGACTGGTAACCCGCCCACCCGCGCACCCTCCACTCCCGCGGCCCCGTCGGTTCTCCGGCGGGGCCGCACCCGTTCGCGCGGGTTAGGGTCGGGGCATGCACGGTCGCGACGCCCACAGTGAGGAACCGGTCCGGGTGACCGCCTGGGTCCGGGGGAAGGTCCAGCAGGTCGGGTTCCGCTGGTGGACCAGGGCGCGGGCGCTGGAGATCGGCCTGACCGGCTACGCCGGCAACCTCGGCGACGGCCGGGTGCAGGTGGTGGCCGAGGGGCTCGCGGCGGACTGCGAGGAGCTGCTGGCACGGCTGCGCGGACCGGGCACCCCGGGGAACGTCAGCGGTGTCACCGAGATCTGGACGGCCGTCGGCCCTGGTTACGAGACCTTCGAGATCCGCTGAGCCGGGCCGGAGCGCCCCGCCGCGGGCTCCGGGGAAAAGATCGGGAACTGGCGGTGTCACGAGGTTGCCATCCGGGCAGACTCGTGGTTGACTCCGCATCGAACGATGATCCACGAGCACGTCGTGGACCCCTCCCGAGGCCCCTCAGGCGCGACGACACCGCCGGGCAGGTGACAGGGGCGCGGTAGCGTGCGGTGATCGTGTTGACCCTTTCCGTCTTTGGTGAGACGCTGGAAGCCCGCGCACACGACCGCGTTTTCCCGGTAGGCGCATGCCCTCGTGAGCCCAGCTCACGGTGGTTGTGCCGTAGTGCCCAGCCAGCACTTCGGGTGGCGCGCCGCGCGTGCGTCCCCCTTCCCCCTAGACCTGTACCGTTCCGGTTCGGTCACTCAGCGTGGAGGACCATTCATCATGGCAAAGGCGCTTCTCGGGTACGTCGGCGGCCCCGACCCGCGAATGCTCTCCGAGATGCGACGGCTCCAGCAGCGCGTCCAGGACCTTGAAGCCGAGCTCCTTCGGATGCAGGCGGAGAACGACGCTCTCACGGCTGTCGCTGACGAGCACTCGCTGCTCGACAGTATCGATCTGGATCGGCGGGAGCCGGCTCTCACCTGAGTCCCGCCCGGTCCTCGCAGATCGACGCCGCTGTGCACTGAGCCGCCCCGAAAGGGACGCAGCTTGCAAGGGACGCCCGAATGTGGCGTCCCTTCGTCGTGTCGTACTCCGGATACAGTCGGTCCCTGTCGTGAGCGAACGAGGAGACCGGCCGCGTGCACCTGAAGAGTCTGACGCTGCGCGGATTCAAGTCCTTCGCCTCCAGCACCACCCTGCGCTTCGAGCCCGGCATCACCTGCGTGGTCGGCCCGAACGGCTCCGGCAAGTCGAACGTGGTCGACGCGCTGTCCTGGGTGATGGGCGAGCAGGGGGCCAAGTCGCTGCGCGGCGGCAAGATGGAGGACGTCATCTTCGCCGGGACCAGCGGGCGCGCCCCGCTCGGCCGCGCCGAGGTCAGCCTCACCATCGACAACGGTGACGGCGCCCTGCCGATCGACTACTCCGAGGTGACGATCACCCGGACCATGTTCCGCAACGGCGGCAGCGAGTACGCCCTCAACGGCGAGACCTGCCGGCTGCTGGACATCCAGGAACTGCTCTCCGACTCCGGCATCGGCCGCGAGATGCACGTCATCGTCGGGCAGGGCCAGCTGGACTCCATCCTGCACGCCGACCCGATGGGCCGGCGCGCCTTCATCGAGGAGGCGGCCGGCGTCCTCAAGCACCGCAAGCGCAAGGAGCGGGCGCTGCGGAAGCTGGACGCGATGCAGGCCAACCTCAACCGGGTCCAGGACCTGGTGGCCGAACTGCGCCGCCAGCTCGGACCGCTCGGCCGACAGGCCCGGATCGCCCGCCGGGCCGCCGGCATCCAGGCCGACCTGCGGGACGCCCGGCTGCGGCTGCTCGCCGACGACCTGGGCGCGCTGCGCCGGGCCGTCGAGGCCGAGGTCGCGGACGAGCTGGCGCTGCGGCTGCGCCGCACCACCGTCGAGCAGGAACTGGCCCGCGCGGTGCGGCGCGAGCGCGTCCTGGAGGCGCAGGTCCAGCAGCTCGGGCCGAGCCTGGAGAGCGCCCGGCAGACCTGGTACCGGCTCTCCGCCCTCGCCGAGCGCACCCGCGGCACCATCGGACTGGCCGAGGCCCGCGCCCGGCACGCCGCCGCCGGAGCGCAGGGGGAGGAGCGGCGCGGCCGCGACCCGGAGGAGCTGGAACGGGAGGCCGAGCGGGTCCGCGAGGAGGAGGCCGCGCTGACCGAGGCGCTGGAGGAGGCCCGGTACGCGCTGGCCGAGGCAGTCGAACGCAGGAGTGGACTGGAGCGGGAGCTGGCCGCCGAGGAGCGCCGGCTGCGCGACGCCGCCCGGGCCATCGCCGACCGCCGGGAGGGGTTGGCCCGGTTGCAGGGGCAGGCCGCCGCCGCCCGGTCCAAGGCCGCCGCGGGGCAGGCCGAGCTCGGCCGGCTCGCCGAGGCCAGGGACGAGGCGCTACTGCGCGCCGAGGCCGCGCGGGGCGAGCTGGACGAACTCCAGCGGCAGGTGGACGAGGTGGCCGGGGACGACGACCAGGCGGAGGCCGGGTATCAGCGGGCGCGTGAACAACTGTCGATCATCGAAAGGGAGTTGGCGGCTGCCCGGGAGGGGGCCGGGGCGGCCGAGCGCGAGCGGGCCGGGCTGACCGCCCGGCACGAGGCGCTCTCCCTCGGGCTGCGCCGCAAGGACGGCACCGGCGCGCTGCTGGACGCGGGGGAACGGCTGGGCGGACTGCTCGGCCCGGCGGCCGCGCTGCTGCGGATCGAGGCGGGGTACGAGGTGCCCATCGCTGCGGCGCTCGGTGCGGCGGCCGACGCGGTGGCCGTCGACTCGCCGTCCGCCGCCGTCGAAGCGCTGCGGCTGCTGAGCGCCGAGGACGCCGGCCGGGCCGCACTGCTGATCGCCGGTGTCGACGAAGTGCCCCACCCGGCGGGGGAGTTGCCGGACGGTGCCCGCTGGGCAGCCGAACTGGTCGACGGCCCGGCCGAGTTGCTCGGTGCCGTCCGGCAGTTGCTGGCCGGGGTGGCGGTGGTCACGGACCTGGACCAGGGACTGCGGCTGGTCGCCGCGCTGCCCGCGGTGAGCGCCGTCACCGCCGACGGGGACCGGCTCGGCGCCGGCTTCGCCCAGGGCGGCTCCGGCGGCGCGCCGAGCCTGCTGGAGACCCAGGCGGCGGTGGACGAGGCGGCCCGGGCGATCGGCGAACTCGCCGCCCGCTGCGCCGAGTCGGCCGAGCTGCTGGCCGAACTCACCGAGCGGCGCCGGGAGTCGGCCGCCGAGCTGGAGCAACTGACCGAGCGGCGACGGCAGGCGGAGAAGGAGCGGGCCCAGGTCGCCGGGGCGCTCGGCCGGCTCGGCGGGCAGGCCCGCGCCGCCGCCGGGGAGGCCGAACGGCTGTCGGCCGCCGTCGACCGGGCCGAGCAGGGGCTGACCGGGCTGCTGGACACCGCCGAGGAGCTGGCGCAGCGGCTCGCCGCCGCCGAGCGCTCGGCCGAGGACGGGGAGGACGAGCCGGACACCGCCGAGCAGCAGCGGCTGGCCGAGGCCGCGAGCGCCGCCCGGCAGGGCGAACTGGAGGCCCGGCTCGCGGTGCGCACCCACGAGGAGCGGGTGCGCGCGCTGACCGGCCGGGCCGACCAACTGGACCGGGCCGCCCGCGCCGAGCGTGAGGCACGCGCCCGCGCCGCCGAGCGCCGCCTGCGCGCCGAGCACGACGCCTCGGTGGCGAACGCCGTCGCGGCGGGCGCCCGGCAGCTGCTGGCCTGCCTGGAGGTGTCACTGGCCCGCGCGGACACCGAGCGGGCGACCGTCGAACAGGAGCGCGCCGAGCGCGAGCAGGAGCTGCGCGAGCACCGCGACCACGGCCGCGGCCTCAAGGAGGAGCTGGACAAGCTGGTCGACGCCGGGCACCGGGACGAGGTGCTGCGGGCCGAGAAACGGCTGCGGATCGAGCAGCTGGAGGCCAGGGCACTGGAGGAGTTCGGCATCGACGGCGGCGCCCTGCTCGCCTCGTACGGGCCGGACCAGCTCGTCCCGCCGCCCCTGCCGGAGGAGGGCGGGGAGCCCGGGGAGCCGTACCCGTACGTCCGGGCCGAGCAGGAGAAGCGGCTGCGGGTGGCGGAGAAGGCGTACCAGCAGCTCGGCAAGGTCAACCCGCTGGCGCTGGAGGAGTTCGCCGCGCTGGAGGAACGCCACGCGTTCCTCGGCGAACAGCTGGACGACCTCAAGCGCAGCCGGCGTGACCTGCTGGACATCGTCCGGGACGTGGACCAGCGGGTGGAGCAGCTGTTCACCTCGGCGTACCACGACACCGCCGCCCAGTTCGAGGGTGTCTTCGCCCGGCTCTTCCCGGGCGGGGAGGGCCGGCTGGTGCTGACCGACCCGGACGACATGCTCGCCACCGGGGTGGAGGTGGAGGCCCGGCCGCCGGGCAAGAAGGTCAAGCGGCTGTCGCTGCTGTCCGGCGGCGAGCGCTCGCTGACCGCGGTGGCGCTGCTGGTGGCGATCTTCAAGGCGCGGCCCAGCCCGTTCTACGTGATGGACGAGGTGGAGGCGGCGCTCGACGAGACCAACCTGCGCCGGCTGATCGGGATCATGGAGGAGCTGCGGGAGAGCTCCCAGCTGATCGTGATCACCCACCAGAAGCTCACCATGGAGTCGGCGGACGCGCTGTACGGCGTGACCATGAAGGGGGACGGCATCTCCCAGGTGATCAGCCAGCGGCTGCGCGAAGAGCACCGGGAGCGGCGGCCGCGGGCGAAGCGCACCGCGTCGGTGTAGGGCGGCTGCGGTTCATCGGGGCTCCGGTCGCGGATACTGGGGGGCGTTATGGAATACGTGATCCTTGCCGTAGTCATCGCCGTGGTCGCCATCGCCGCGATCGCCGGCCTCGTCGTTTCCGGCAGACGACGCCAGCAGCTGCCCCCGAAGTCGCAGGCGCCGGTCATCACGGCGCCGAAGCCCACCCCGCAGGAGCCCCAGGTCGGGGAGGAGGCCGCGCCGCCGACGGAGGCGCCCCGCCGCACCGTCGAGGAGGTGGAACTCCCGGCCGAGGCGGAGGCCCCCGAGGTCGTCGAGGCCCCCGAGGCCGCCGAGACCGCTCCCGCCATCGAGGTCCCCGAGCCCACGGCCGGCCGGCTGGTCCGGCTGCGCTCGCGGCTGTCCCGCTCGCAGAACTCGCTCGGCAAGGGCCTGCTCTCGCTGCTCTCCCGGGAGCACCTGGACGAGGACACCTGGGAGGAGATCGAGGAGACCCTGCTCACCGCCGACGTCGGCGTCGCCCCCACCCAGGAGCTGGTCGAGCGGCTGCGCACCCGGGTGAAGGTGCTCGGCACCCGCACCCCCGACGAGCTGCGCGCGCTGCTGCGCGAGGAGCTGGTCGAGCTGATCGGCAAGGACTCCGACCGCGGTGTCCGCTCCACCAAGCACGAGGAGGGCCCGGCCGTGGTCCTGGTCGTCGGCGTCAACGGCGTCGGCAAGACCACCACCACCGGCAAGCTGGCCCGTGTCCTGGTCGCCGACGGCCGCAAGGTGGTGCTCGGCGCCGCCGACACCTTCCGGGCCGCCGCCGCGGACCAGCTCCAGACCTGGGGCGAGCGGGTCGGGGCGCGCACCGTGCGCGGCCCGGAGGGCGGGGACCCGGCCTCGATCGCGTTCGACGCGGTCAAGGAGGGCATCGCCGAGGGCGCGGACACCGTGCTCGTCGACACCGCCGGCCGACTGCACACCAAGACCGGCCTGATGGACGAGCTGGGCAAGGTCAAGCGGGTCGTCGAGAAGCACGGCCCGGTGGACGAGGTGCTGCTGGTGCTGGACGCCACCACCGGTCAGAACGGCCTGATCCAGGCCCGGGTGTTCGCCGAGGTGGTCGACATCACCGGCATCGTGCTGACCAAGCTGGACGGCACCGCCAAGGGCGGCATCGTGGTCGCGGTCCAGCGCGAGCTGGGCGTGCCGGTCAAGCTGATCGGCCTGGGCGAGGGCGCGGACGACCTGGCTCCGTTCGAGCCCGGGGCGTTCGTGGACGCGCTGATCGGGGACTGAGGCTCCCCGTGAACCAGGGCCCGCTCCCTCCGGGGAGCGGGCCCTTTCGCATGCCGGGGCGGCCGGGTCAGGAGGCCATCCAGGCCGGCTCGGCGGTGCGCTCGCGGCCGCGGTGGCAGGCGTAGGCGAGGGTGCCGAGCAGCAGCCGGGCCTCGGGCGGGCAGCCCGCGTTGTCCCGGGTGGGGCGGCGCAGCCAGCGGACCGGGCCGAGGCCGCCGAGGACGGTGGGCGGGGCGGCGACGTAGCTGCCCTCGCCGTGGCAGGTCAGGTCGAGCGCGGCGTCGTCCCAGCCCATCCGGTACAGCAGGTCGGGCAGGCGCCGGGCGGTGCCGGCGGCGACCAGGAACTGGAGCCGGCCGGTGGGGGCGGCGAGCACCGGGCCCACCTGGGTGCCCATCCGCTCCAGCCGGACCAGCGCCTGGAGGCCGGCCTGCTCGGGGACGTCCAGGACGTCGAAGGCGCGCCCGGTGGGGAACAGCACCGCGCCGCCGGTGCGGGTGGTGCGGGCCCGGCCCCCGTCGCCGGGCATCGGGTGCAGGCCGGGCGCGGCGCACAGGGTGGAGCCGCAGGGACAGCGGGTCGGGGCGGTGGCGCCGGTGGCGGCCGGGGTGCCGGCGGCCGGGTCGCCGGTGACGACCGCCCAGCCCCAGCGGCCGGTGTACTCCGCGGCGGCCTGGGACGCGGTGACCTTGGTGCGGCGGCGCGTGCCCAGCGGTGCCAGCCGCAGGTGCCCCAGTCGTAGTTCGCCGAACAGGTTCTCCATGCCTCCCCCAACAGGTTCTCGTTGCCGGTGGTTACGGGACGGTGACTGTGTGTCGATTGTCAGCTGTGTGGTGCGTAGTGCGGTAGCGGCGTGCGGCGCGTGGTGTGCGCCTGTTCCGCCAGTGCGCCTCGGGCGCCGCCTTGTGGGGGCGGCGCCGATGCCGGATCGTCGTGTGTGTGGGGCTGTCGCCGTCCGGAGTGGACGGTGAACTCGCCTGGGGCTGCGGTGGATTGCGGTGTCCGCTGGGCCCTCCGGGAAGTTTCGGAGGGCTTGGCGGGCCACGCCTGCCGCGCCGTCGGGACCCCCTAAGTGAAGCGTGTGCCCCCGGGCTGCGGTTCACTCCTGGGGGTGGCGAAAGGTGGCGTTTCGTCAGGGCCGCTCCCGTGGCCCCCGTGCGGGGCATTACGTTCAGCACGCGGATGTCGTCGAGGAGTCCGTTCCGGGCTGTCGGGGAACGGGAGTTGGGAATCTGACGGATCGTCCGCAACGATGGCGCACCAGTGCGAGGGGTGCCGCGGCGCGACGATGCCGCGGCACGGCGACACCTCAGGCACGGCACGTCTGGCAAGAGCCCGCAACCGTCGGGCGGTCACGATCGGGGGCCCCGCGAGGGGCCGGGCGGGATGGGGACGTACCCATGGCAGAGAAGCAGCCGAACGAGAAGCTGACCACGTGGTTCGTCCGCAGTGGCTGGTCCAAGGGCGAGTTGGCCCGCCAGGTCAACCGCCGGGCCCGGCAGATCGGCGCCCACCACGTGTCCACCGACACCTCCCGGGTGCGCCGCTGGCTCGACGGCGAGCAGCCCCGCGAGCCGATCCCCAAGATCATGTCGGAGCTCTTCTCCGAGCGGTTCGGCTCGGTGGTCTCGATCGAGGACCTCGGCCTGCGCGCCGCGATCCCGGTCTCGACCGTGGGCGGCGGCGTCGACCTGCCGTGGAGCGGCCAGCAGACCGTCCAGCTGATCAGCGACTACTCCCGCAGCGACCTCATGCTCAACCGCCGGGGCTTCCTCGGCACCTCGCTGGCGCTGACCGCGGGCGCCGCGCTGATCGAGCCGATGCAGCGCTGGCTCGCCCCCGGCCCGAGCGGCGTCCCCACCCCGATCCTCACCGCGGCCAACGGCGGCGAGGCGTTCACCGGCCGGCTCTCCGAGCCCGAGCTCGAACTGCTGGAGCAGACCACGGTCATGTTCCGGCAGTGGGACGCGCAGAACGGCGGCGGGCTGCGCCGCAAGGCCGTCGTCGGCCAGCTCCACGAGGTCACCGACCTGCTCCAGGAGACGTACAACGAGGCCACCACCAAGCGGCTGTTCCGGCTCACCGCCGAACTCGCCCACCTCGCCGGGTGGATGTCGTACGACGTCGGGATGCACCCGAGCGCGCAGAAGTACTACGTGCTCGCCCTGCACGCGGCCAAGGAGGCCGGCGACCGCCCGTTCGGCGCGCTGATCCTCACCGACATGAGCCGCCAGATGATCCACCTCAACCGGGGCGAGGACGCGCTGGAGCTGATCCACCTGGCCCAGTACGGCAGCCGGGACGCCGCCACCCCGCGCCAGCAGTCGCTGCTGTACGCGATGGAGGCGCGCGCCTACGCCACCATCGGCGAGGTCAACCGCTGCGCCCGGGCGATCCGGCTGTCCGAGGACACCTTCACCGACATCCGGGAGGGCGACGTCGACCCGGACTGGCTGAAGTTCTTCTCGCCGGCCGAGCTGAACGCCGAGAACGCGCACTCCTACCGCGACCTCGCGTACCACTCGGACAACGCCGGGCTCTACGCCTCGATGTCCGCGCCGGTGATGGAGCGCGCGGTCGACCTGTTCCGGGAGGACGCCGACCACGTGCGCTCGTACGCCTTCAACCTGATCGGCATGGCCAGCGTGCACGTGCTCCAGAAGGAGGCCGAGGAGGCCGCTCGGATGGCCGAGAAGGCGGTGGACATCGCCGCCAAGGTGCGCTCCGAGCGGCTGAACTCCCGGGTGCGCAAGACCACGGAGGCCGCGGCGGTCCGGTTCAAGGGCGTGCACGAGGTGAGCCGGCTCCAGGAGCGGGTGGTCGAGGAGATCCCCGAGTACGTCTCGGTGGTCTGACGGGCCCGCCGAAGAATCCGAGACTCCACCGACCGTGACGGCCGCCGCCGCCACGGTCGGTGGCATGTCCGGCCCCTGATCCCTGGCCGGGTGGTGGTTCACGCGGCCGTAACCCCGGCGTCGCATGCGTCACGGCGGTGAAACAACCGGCCACACCGGCCGAAACCAGCCTCCGGCACGCTGCTGCTCAAAGCCGACACCCCCGGTGGCAGCACGGGACGGGCCCTCGGGTGCGGATCGGCCCGGACGCAGAGGAGACGCCGATGCCGGAGGGCTTCAGCGCGGGCGACACCGCCTTCGTACTCATCAGTGCGGCCCTGGTCATGCTGATGACCCCGGGGCTGGCCTTCTTCTACGGGGGCATGGTCAGGGCCAAGAGCACGCTGAACATGCTGGCGATGAGCTTCCTCTCGCTCGGCGTGGTCAGCGTCCTCTGGGTCCTCTACGGCTACTCGCTCAGTTTCGGGACCGACTCCTTCGCCGGGCTGATCGGCAACCTGGATCACCTCGGGATGCGCGGCCTCGGCCTCGACCAGCTGACCGGCACCATCCCGGTCACCGCCTTCGCGCTCTTCCAACTGATGTTCGCCGTGATCACCCCGGCGCTGATCAGCGGCGCCGTCGCGGACCGGGCCAGGTTCACCGCCTGGGGCCTGTTCATCGCGCTCTGGGTGACGGTCGTCTACTTCCCGGTCGCGCACTGGGTGTTCTTCTTCGACGGCGGCCACGGCGGCTGGCTGGGCGACCGCAACGGCGTGATCGACTTCGCCGGCGGGACGGCCGTGCACATCAACGCGGGCGTCGCCGGCCTGGCGCTCTGCCTGGTGCTGGGCAAGCGGATCGGCTTCAAGAAGGACCCGATGCGCCCGCACAGCCTGCCGCTGGTGATGCTCGGCTCCGGGCTGCTCTGGTTCGGCTGGTTCGGCTTCAACGCGGGCTCGGCGCTGGCCGCCAACGGGGTCGCCGCGATGGCGGCGGTCAACACCCAGGTCGCCACCGGCGCGGCGCTGGTCGGCTGGCTGCTCTACGAGCGGTGGCGGCACGGCGCGTTCACCACGCTGGGCGCCGCCTCCGGCGCGGTGGCCGGACTGGTCGCGATCACCCCGGCCTGCGGCTCGGTCAGCCCGCTCGGCGCGGTGGCGATCGGGCTGGTCGCGGGCGCGGTCTGCTGCGCCGCCGTCTCGCTCAAGTACCGCTGGGGCTTCGACGACTCGCTCGACGTGGTGGGCGTGCACGCGGTCGGCGGGGCGGTCGGCTCGCTGCTGGTGGGCCTGTTCGCCACCGGCGGGGTCGGCCAGAGCGTCAAGGGCCTGTTCTACGGGGGCGGGATCGGACAGCTGGGCAAGCAGGCGATGGGCGTGGCGGTGGTCGCGGCGTACTCCTTCGCGCTGTCCTGGCTGCTGGCCAAGGCGGTCGACCGGCTGATCGGCTTCCGGGTCAGCGGGGAGGTCGAGACGGCCGGCATCGACCGGGCCGAACACGCCGAGTCCGCCTACGATTTCAGCGCCGTGGGGGCGGGCCTGGCCAGGGCCCTGCCGGGCCTGGCCGTCGCTGCCGCGGGGCCCGTCGGGAAGTCCGTCGCCGGGAAGCCCGCCGTCGCGGAACCCGCCGTCGCGGAGCCCGTTGCCGCCGAGCCCGCCGCGGCGCCCGCGCTCGCGGAGCCCGCCGAGAAGAAGACCGAGGTCGACGCCCGATGAAGCTCATCACCGCCGTGATCAAGCCGTACCGACTGGACGAGGTGAAGGCCGCCCTCCAGGCCTTCGGGGTCCAGGGCCTGACCGTCACCGAGGCCAGCGGCTACGGCCGCCAGCGCGGCCACACCGAGGTGTACCGGGGGGCCGAGTACACCGTGGACCTGGTGCCGAAGGTCCGGATCGAGGTCCTGGTCGAGGACGAGGACGCCGAGGACCTGATCGACGTCCTGGTGAAGGCCGCCCGGACCGGGAAGATCGGCGACGGCAAGGTCTGGAGCGTCCCGGTCGACACCGCCGTACGGGTGCGGACGGGGGAGCGCGGCCCGGACGCCCTGTAGGGCCGCTGCCGACCCCCGCGTTCAGCCGAACGGCTCATCGGTACCAGATTTCACCAGCACGACGGACGGGACCCCCGCGCATGGCCGCCGAGACCGACCCTTTCGCCACTGCCGGTCACGCCGCCGCCCGCGCCGCCCTGCTGGCCGGCCCCGGGCCGGTCGGCCGCCCGCGCCGACAGGCGCTCGCCCGGCTCACCGACGGCTGGCTGGCCGGGCTGCTCACCGCGTCCGGCGCCCCGCCGTCGGGCGTCGCGCTGGTCGCCGTCGGCGGCTACGGGCGCGGCGAGCTGTCCCCGCGCAGCGACCTGGATGTCCTGCTGCTGCACGACGGCCCGATCGCCCGGGAGCTGCCCGAGCGGATCTGGTACCCGGTCTGGGACGCGGGCGCCAGGCTCGACCACGCGGTGCGCACCGTCGCCGAGGCCCGCTCGGTGGCCGCCGCCGACCTCAAGGCCCAGCTCGGCCTGCTGGACGCCCGCCACCTCGCCGGGGACCAGGCGCTCACCCAGGCGCTGCGCGCCGCGGTGCTCGCCGACTGGCGGGCGAACGCCCCCGCGCGCCTGCCCGAGCTGCGCGAGCTGGGCCGCGCGCGGGCCGAACAGCAGGGCGAGCTGTCCTCCCTGCTGGAGCCCGACCTCAAGGAGGCCCGCGGTGGCCTGCGCGACGTCGTGGTGCTGGACGCGATCGCCGCGACCTGGCTGGCCGACGCGCCCAGGGACGGCCTGGACGCCGCCGCGCGGTGGCTCGCCGACGTGCGGGACGCCCTGCACCTGGTCACCGGCCGGGCCACCGACCGGCTCGGCCTCCAGGACCAGGACCAGGTCGCCGAGCGGCTCGGGGTGCTGGACGCCGACATCCTGCTGCGCCGGGTCTACGAGGCCGCCCGCACCATCGCGTACGCGGGCGACGTCACCTGGCGGGCGGTGGACCAGGTGCTCGCCGCCCGCAACCGCCGGGGCCGGCGGGCGCGCGGGCCGGGCGTCCCGTTCCCGGTCGGCGGCCGGGGTTCGGGCGGCGGCCGGGGGGCCGTCGAGCGGCGTCCGCTCGCCGAGGGCGTGGTCGAGCAGGACGGCGAGGCGGTGCTCGCCCGTGGCGCCCGCCCGGCCGCCGACCCGGTGCTGCCGCTGCGCGCCGCGGCCGCCGCCGCGCAGAACGGGCTGACCCTCTCGGACGCGACGGTGCGCCGACTGGCCGCCGAGTGCCGCCCGCTGCCGGTGCCCTGGCCGGACGAGGCGCGCGAGCAGCTGGTCACCCTGCTGGGCGCGGGGGAGCCGGCCGTCCCGGTGTGGGAGGCGCTGGAGACGCAGGGGCTGGTCCGCCGGCTGCTGCCGGACTGGGAGCGGGTGCGCTGCCGTCCGCAGCGCAACGCGGTGCACCGCTGGACGGTGGACCGGCACCTGGTGGAGACCGCGGTACGGGCCGCCGCGATGACCCGCCGGGTGGCGCGGCCGGACCTGCTGCTGGTCGCCGCGCTGCTGCACGACATCGGCAAGGGCTGGCCGGGGGACCACAGCGCGGTCGGCGAGGTGATCGTCCGCGACCTCGGCCCGCGGATGGGCTTCGGCCCCGAGGACACCCAGACGCTGGCGGTGCTGGTCCGCCACCACCTGGCCCTGATGGACACCGCGACCCGGCGCGACCCGGACGACCCGGCCACCGTCGAAGCGATCACCAAGGCGGTCGGCACGCTGTCGGAGCTGGAGTTGCTGCACGCGCTCACCGAGGCGGACGCGCTGGCCACCGGCCCGGCCGCGTGGAGCGGCTGGCGGGCCTCGCTGGTGGACGGCCTGGTGGCCCGGGTGGCCGACCGGCTGGCCGGGGACGGCGCCCCGCCGGTGGAGACGGCGCCGACCGCCGAGCAGGAGCGGCTCGCGGCCGAGGCGGCCCGGACGGGGCAGCCGGCGCTGTCGCTGCGGGCCCGGGCCGAGGGGGCGGCGCCGGGCGGCGGGCTCAGCGGCGGGCTCATGGGCGTCGGGCCGATGGGTGTCGGGCCGATGGGTGTCGAGCTGGACCTGGCGGTCCCGGACCGTCCCGGGCTGCTCGGCACCGCCGCCGGGGTGCTCGCGCTGCACCGGCTGGCCGTCCGCTCGGCCGGCCTGCGCGAGCTGGACCCGGTCGGGGCCGGTCCGGTGCTGCTGCTGTCCTGGCGGGTGGCGGCCGAGTACGGCGAGCTGCCGGAGGCGGCCCGGCTGCGGGCCGACCTGCGCCGGGCGCTGGACGGTTCGCTGGACGTCACCCGCCGCCTCGCCGAGCGGGACGCCGCCGCCCCGCGCCGCAGGGGCATCCCCACCCCGCCGCCGCTGGTCGCGGTGGCGCCCGCGGCGGCCTCGGCGAGCGCGACCGTGCTGGAGGTCCGCGCGCACGACGCCCCCGGGCTGCTGCACCGGATCGGTCGGGCGCTGGACGGGGCGGGCGTCCGGGTGCGCACCGCGCACGTCTCCACGCTGGGCGCGGAGGCGGTCGACTCGTTCTACCTGACGGACGCGGCGGGCCGTCCGCTGACCGCCGGGCGGTCGGCGGAGGTGGCGGCGGCGGTCCGGGCGGCGCTGGGCTGAGGGGTGGTCCGGCGGTCTGTCGTACGGGGGAAGAGCGGGGTTCCGACCGGGGTGGAGACCGTACCCGGGGCGGCCGGATACCCTGGGGAGCGACGACCGTACCGATACCGATGCCGTAGAGGACCCGCGACGACGTGTTCGACACCCTTTCCGATCGCCTCGCAGCGACGTTCAAGAACCTTCGGGGCAAGGGCCGCCTGAGCGAGGCGGACATCGACGCCACGGCCCGCGAGATCCGCATCGCGCTGCTGGAGGCGGACGTCGCGCTGCCGGTCGTCCGGGCCTTCATCAAGCAGGTCAAGGAGCGGGCGCTCGGCGTCGAGGTCTCCGGCGCGCTGAACCCGGCACAGCAGATCATCAAGATCGTCAACGAGGAGCTCATCGCGATCCTCGGTGGCGAGACCCGCCGGGTGCGGTTCGCCAAGAACGGCCCGACGGTGATCATGCTCGCCGGTCTCCAGGGTGCCGGTAAGACCACCCTCGCGGGCAAGCTCGGCCACTGGCTGAAGACGCAGAAGCACACCCCGCTGCTGGTCGCCTGCGACCTCCAGCGCCCCAACGCGGTGAACCAGCTCCAGGTGGTCGCCGAGCGCGCCGGCGTGGCCTTCTACGGTCCGCAGCCGGGCAACGGCGTCGGCGACCCGGTGCAGGTGGCCAAGGACTCGATCGAGTACGCCAAGCAGAAGCAGTACGACGTCGTCGTCGTCGACACCGCCGGCCGCCTGGGCATCGACGCCGAGCTGATGCAGCAGGCCGCCGACATCCGCGCCGCGGTGAACCCGGACGAGGTCCTGTTCGTCGTCGACGCGATGATCGGCCAGGACGCGGTCACCACCGCGCAGGCCTTCCTCGACGGCGTCGACTTCACCGGTGTGGTGCTGTCCAAGCTCGACGGCGACGCCCGCGGTGGTGCCGCCCTGTCGGTCGCGCACGTCACCGGCCGCCAGATCATGTTCGCCTCCAACGGCGAGAAGGTCGACGACTTCGACGCCTTCCACCCGGACCGGATGGCCTCGCGCATCCTCGGCATGGGTGACGTCCTCTCGCTGATCGAGAAGGCCGAGCAGACCTTCTCGCAGGCCGAGGCGGAGAAGATCGCCGCCAAGCTGCGCGGCGGCCCGAAGCAGTTCACCCTGGACGACTTCCTGTCCCAGCTGGAGCAGGTCCAGAAGATGGGCTCGATCTCCAAGCTGCTCGGCATGCTGCCCGGCATGGGCCAGATCCGGGAGCAGATCAACAACATCGACGACAAGGACGTCAACCGGGTCGGCGCGATCATCAAGTCGATGACCCCGGCCGAGCGTGCCGAGCCGGAGCTGATCAACGGCTCCCGCCGGGCCCGCATCGCCAAGGGCTCGGGCGTCCAGGTCGGCGAGGTGAAGAACCTGGTGGAGCGGTTCTTCGACGCCCGCAAGATGATGTCCGCGATGGCCTCCGGCAAGGGCATGCCCGGCATGCCGGGGATCCCGGGCATGGGCGGCGGCGCGAAGAAGTCCGGCAAGAAGGCCCCGCAGGCCAAGGGCAAGCGCAAGAGCGGCAACCCGCTGAAGCGCGCGCAGGAGGAGGCCGCGGCCGCCGAGCGCCGCGCGCTCGGCCCGGGCGCCGGCCAGGGCCCGGCGGACGGCGGCGCGTTCGGCCTCGGTGCGGGCAAGGGCCCGGCCGACTTCGAGCTGCCCAAGGAGTTCAAGGACATGCTGTAGTCCTTGAGCAGGTTCGTGGTGGTCGATCTCTGATTGATCCCGATCGGCCTTGATCGATTTTGATCGGCCCGTCGTTCGGTGTTTCCGGGCGGCGGGCCGATCGCGTGTCCGATGATGGGGGCATGCGAGTGATGATCAGGACCCCGGAAGCCGGGGACACGGCCGCGTACGCCGAGGCGGTCCGGCGGTCCGCCGACCACATCGGACAGTGGAACCCGGTCGAGCCGGACGGACTGGCAGACCTGCTGAAGCGCCAGGGCTCGGGCCTGCACACCTTCCTGATCATCGACCGGGAGACCGGCGGCATGGTCGGCAAGGTGAACGTCGCCAACATCGTGATGGGCCGGTTCTGCAACGCCTCGCTGGGCTACGACTCGTACCTCCCGTTCAACGGCACCGGGCGGATGACCGAGGGCATGCGGCTGATCCTGGACCGCTGCTTCGCCCCGCAGTCGGCCGACGGGCTGGGGCTGCACCGGCTGGAGATCAACGTCCAGCCCGACAACGAGCGCTCGATCGCGATGGCCAAGCGGCTCGGCTTCCGGCACGAGGGCTTCTCCCCGCGGATGCTGTTCCTCCAGGGGGAGTGGCGCGACCACGAGCGGTTCGCGCTGACCGCCGAGGAGTGGCCGGACGCGGCGGTGTAGCCACCGGTGGATAGCCGCTGGTGAGAGGGGTCGGCGCGGCCGTACGGGGGCTCGGGAGCGGCGTTGCGATTGGCTCGTCCGAGCGCCTGTCCGTATTGTCCGATGGGTGACCGAACCCGTGCCGCCGCGTCAGACTCCCGACCAGCCATGGCGCTCGGAGGGCGCTCCGCCCCCGCCACCACCCAAGCGCCGGATGCCCGGCGGGTGGGTGGGCCTCGCCCTCACCGCCCTCGTGGTGTTCCTGATCTCGGACCTGCTGCTGTCCTTCTTCGGCCCCGCCGGTGCCACCACGATCTCGTACACCGAGTTCAACCACCAGCTGAACAAGGGCAACATCACCAAGATCTACGCCAAGGGCGACGCGATCGAGGGCACCCTCAAGACCGCCCAGCCCAAGCCCGACGGCGGCAAGGGCGACTACACCGAATTCGACACCCAGCGGCCGTCCTTCGCGGGCGACAACCTGTGGAGCACCCTCCAGCAGCAGGGCGTCGAGGTCACCGCCACCTCGCCGGTCCAGCAGCGCAGCTTCCTCACCAACCTGCTGCTCTCGCTCGCCCCGATGCTGCTGCTGGTCTTCATCTGGGTGATGCTCGCCCGCCGGATGGCCGGCGGACTCGGCGGCGGGCCGCTCGGCCGCAAGGCCCCGCCCAAGCCGGTCACCGCCGAGCAAGGCAAGCGCACCACCTTCGCCGACGTGGCCGGCATCGACGAGGTCGAGGCCGAACTCACCGAGGTGGTCGACTACTTGAAGAACCCCGAGCGGTACCGCAAGCTCGGGGCCAAGATGCCGCGCGGGGTGCTGCTGAGCGGCCCGCCCGGCACCGGCAAGACCCTGCTGGCCCGAGCCGTGGCCGGCGAGGCGGACGTGCCGTTCTTCTCCGCCTCCGCCTCCGAGTTCATCGAGATGATCGTCGGCGTCGGCGCCAGCCGGGTCCGCGAACTGTTCGCGGAGGCCCGCAAGGTCGCCCCGGCGATCATCTTCATCGACGAGATCGACACCATCGGACGCCAGCGCGGCGCGGGCGGCGGCATGGGCGGGCACGACGAGCGCGAGCAGACCCTCAATCAGATCCTCACCGAGATGGACGGCTTCACCGGCTCCGAGGGCGTCATCGTGATCGCCGCGACCAACCGGGCGGACGTGCTCGACCCGGCGCTGCTGCGCCCCGGCCGCTTCGACCGGCGGATCACCGTCAGCCCGCCCGACCGGGAGGGCCGCGCCGCGATCCTGCGCATCCACAGCCGCAGCGTCCCGCTGGCCGGCGACGCCGACCTCAACCAGCTGGCCAAGGTCACGCCCGGGATGACCGGCGCCGAACTCGCCAACCTGGTCAACGAGGCCGCGCTGCTGGCCGTCAAGCGCCAGCAGGACGCGGTCAACGAGCGGGACCTCTCGGACGCCCTGGAGAAGGTCCAGCTCGGCGCCGTACGGCCGCTGGTGATGCCGCAGGAGGAGCGCGAGCGGACGGCGTACCACGAGAGCGGGCACGCGCTGCTGGGCATGCTCCAGCCCGGCGCGGACCCGGTCCGCAAGATCACCATCGTGCCGCGCGGCCGGGCGCTGGGCGTCACCCTCTCCACCCCGGAGAACGACCGCTACTCGTACACCGAGCCCTACCTGCGCGGCCGGATCATCGGCGCGCTCGGCGGAATGGCGGCCGAGCAGGTGGTCTACGGGGTGATCACCACCGGCGCGGAGAGCGATCTGGAGCAGGTCACCAACATCGCCCGCGGGATGGCCGGGCGCTGGGGGATGAGCGAGCGGGTCGGCCGGCTCACCGCGGTGCCCTCCGACCCGCAGGGCGCGTACGGGCTCTCCGCCGCGCCGACCACGCTGGACGCGGTGGACGAGGAGGCCCGGCGGATCGTGGCCGAGTGCTACGGCGACGCGGTGCGGATCCTGACCGAGCAGCGGCACCGGCTGGACGCGCTGGCGGCGGCGCTGCTGGAGGCGGAGACGCTGGACGAGGCGGCGGCGTACCGGGCGGCGGGGGTGCCTCGGGACGGTTCTTCGGACGAGCACTCCGCGGACGAGCACTCCGCGGACGGGGACGCCTCGGACGGGGACGCCTCGGACGGGGACGCCTCGGGTTCCGGGGAGGACGGCGGGAAGTCGATCGACCGGGCGTGAAGCAGGGTGCCGGGGGCGCTCGCCATGACGGCGGGCGCCCCCGGTTTTGTGCCCTGTCGCTTCGCTCGGTGCGGGTGCTCGGTGCAGATGCTCGGTGCGGGTGCTCAGCGTGGGCGCTCGGCGACCAGGTAGCGGAACAGGTTCTCCATCCGCACCGAGCCGTCCGCCCGCAGGTGCGGCTGGAGCGCCTCCTCCAGCTCCTTGGCCACCAGCGAGGCGCCGGAGAACTCCTCGGCCGGTTCGAACAGGCCGGTGGAGAGCAGACCGCGCACCGCGCTGTCGAGATCCGGGTAGGCGAACGGGCAGCTCACCCGGCCGCTGCCGGCCGGGCGCAGTCCGGCCGGGGCGAGCAGGTCCTCCAGCGCGCCGGGCGCGCTCAGCTCGAACGGGTCCCACGCGGTGGTCCGGCCAGCCCTCCGTCGGGCCACGTCCAGCACCGGGGCGCTCTCGCAGCGCTCCGGCGGGCCCCAGGCGGCCAGCACCACCTGCCCGCCCGGGAGGGTGAGCCGGGCGGCCTCGGCGACCATCGGGAGGGCGTCGGCGGCGCCCGGCAACTGCTCGAAAACCGTCACCAGGGAATGGGCCGGCCGGGGGACGGCGGCGGCCGTCCGGGCCCCGGCGCACACCCGCAGCCGACGGCCGTGCGCCAGCTCGCGCAGCTCGTCCCGGGGCTCCTGCCCGGCGACCTGGGCGCCCCGGGCGGCCGCGAGCAGCAGCGCCAGTCCGGACCGGCAGCCCAGGCCCAGCACACTGCTCGCCGGGCCGACCTCCAGCCGGTCGTAGACCGCCTCGTAGAGCGGCACCAGCATGCGTTCCTGGATCTCCGCCCAGTCACGCGCCCGCGCGGACCGGGCGGCCCCGGGCTGCGGGTGGTGCGGGCGCGCGCCCGTCGGCCCCGCGCCCGTCAGGCGTGCGGTCGTCGGCCCTGCGCCTGTCAGGCCTGCGGTCGTGCCGGTCGTCCGAGCTGAAGCCATCGCGGCCTCCCATCCGGTCCTTCGGTGTGCTGCTACGGCTCCCCCAAAGTCCCGCCCCACACCAGCGAACAGCGGGTCGGGCCCGGCGTCCAGAGGGGTGCAGGGTGGTGCGCCCGTGTCGCGGTGGTGCGCCCCCACCCGGTGATACCGATTCGAAACCGGGGGCCCGTGCCCCGTACCATTCGCCCCATGGCTAAGGCACCCGTTCTCACCCCTCAGGCGGAAGACTTCCCGCGCTGGTACCAGGACCTCATCAACAAGGCCGAGCTGGCCGACAACGGTCCGGTGCGCGGCACCATGGTCATCCGACCGTACGGCTACGGCCTGTGGGAGCGGATGCAGCAGGAGATGGACGCGCGGATCAAGAAGGCCGGCGCGCAGAACGCCTACTTCCCGATGTTCATCCCGCAGTCCTACCTCACCAAGGAGGCCGAGCACGTCGAGGGCTTCGCCCCCGAGCTCGCGGTGGTCACCCACGGTGGCGGCAAGCAGCTGGAGGAGCCGGTCGTCGTCCGGCCGACCTCCGAGACGATCATCAACGAGTACTTCTCGAAGTGGGTGCAGAGCCACCGCGACCTGCCCCTGCTGATCAACCAGTGGGCCAACGTGGTCCGTTGGGAGCTGCGCCCGCGCGTCTTCCTGCGCACCACCGAGTTCCTCTGGCAGGAGGGCCACACCGCCCACGCCACCTACGAGGACGCCCGCGCGTACGCGTCGATGATCCACACCCAGGTCTACGGCGACTTCATGACCAACGTGCTCGGCATCGACGTCGTGCTCGGCCGCAAGACCGCCAAGGAGCGCTTCGCCGGCGCCATCAACACCCTCACCCTCGAAGGCATGATGGGTGACGGCAAGGCGCTCCAGATGGGCACCAGCCACGAGCTGGGCCAGAACTTCGCCAAGGCGTTCAACACCACCTACCAGCTCCAGGGTGCCGAGCGCGAGCACGTCTGGCAGACCTCCTGGGGCGTCTCGACCCGCATGGTCGGCGGCCTGATCATGTCCCACGGCGACGACAACGGCCTGCGGGTGCCCCCGCGTCTGGCCGCCGTCCAGGCCGTCGTGCTCGCGATCAAGGGCGACGACGCCGTCATCGCCAAGGTCCGTGAGATCGGCGCCGCGCTGGAGGCCGTCGGCATCCGGGTCGTGGTCGACGACCGCACCGACACCCCGTTCGGCCGCCGCGCCGTCGACTGGGAGCTCAAGGGCGTTCCGCTGCGCATCGAGGTCGGCCCGCGCGACCTGGAGAACGGCACCGCGATGCTGGCCCGCCGCATCCCGGGCGGCAAGGAGCCGGTCTCCATCGACGCCCTGGCCGCGCTGCTCCCGGGCGTCCTGGAGGAGGACCAGGCGCTGCTGCTGCGCCAGTCCCGCGAGCGCCGCGAGTCCCGCACGGTGGACGTCAAGACCATCGACGAGGCCATCGAGGCCGCCGCGACCGGCTGGGGCCGGATCTCCTGGGCCGACCTGGGCGCGGAGGGCGAGGCCAAGCTGGCCGAGCAGGGCGTCACGGTGCGCTGCATCGTCGCGGCCGACGGTTCGGTGCCGGAGTCGGACGACCAGGACGGCAACATCGCGATCGTCGCCCGGGCGTACTGACCTTCGTCCGGGGCCTGGCGGGGCCCGGTGGGGGCCCGATGGGCGTTCCTCGGGCGTCCGCGGGTGTCCGCCGGACTTCCGGGGGTGTCCGTCGGGCGTCCGCGGGGGTCCGTCGGACTTCCGTGGTGCCCGGTAATGGCAGGCTCCGTTGAGGCCGGAGACATTTGCCCGGAATGCGGATGGGTAAGAATCCGGTAACTCTTCCGGAGGCCGTCTCGGCGGCGGACATCCCTACTGGCCGGTCAACTCCCGGTATTAACGGAATAGCGGTACGGTGTACGGCCCGTGGCCCTGTCAATCCGGCAGGCCCCACGGGCCGTACGTCCTGGGTGGCGACAGCCCGCTCCCCGGACGGAATTTCACCAGGCCCGCCGACGTCGCGACGGGCCGAAACCGGCAGGGGGTTGGTCTTGCGTCAGATCCGGAACGCGCAATTCGCGCGCGGCTGCGCATTCCTGGGAGTTCGCTGTGAATTCCCCGGGAACGGGAACATGCGGAACATCGGCTCGCACTCCATCGTTGGTCTAGCGTGAGCACGACACAGCCCCTCGTTCTCGCGGCCGAACTGGCCGCCGCCTGGAGCGACATCCAGGCCCACCACCAGGATCTCCCCGACCTCGCTTCGCCCGAGGCCCTGATCGGGGAATCCTCCTCGGCCTGCGGGACGCGACTCGGTTTCGAGCGCCTCCTCCACGAGGCCGCCCACGGTCTGGCCGCGGCCCGGGACATCCGGGACACCTCGCGGGCCGGCCGCTACCACAACCGACGCTTCCTGATGCTCGCTTCCGAGCTGGGCCTGGCGCACCCGATCGAGCCGCACGCCAGCAGCGGCTTCTCTCAGGTGACCATGCTCAAGGAGACCCAGGAGCGGTACGCCGACACCATCGAACGCCTGGACCGTGCCCTCGGGGCGCACCAGGAGGCGGTGGCCGGTGAAGGCTCGACGCGCGCCTTCCGCGGCCCGGCGGCCCGGCACGGCTCCTCCGGGGGCGGCGTGCGGGTCAAGGCGGTCTGCGGCTGCGGTCGCAACGTCCGGGTCGTTCCGTCGGTGCTCGCGCAGGCGTCCATCGTCTGTGGCGCGTGCCAGCAGCCGTTCAAGATCGCGTAGGTGGTCGTCGTCCCGGCGGGCTGCTGTGCGGGCAGCGGTCCGGCCGGAGTGAGCGGTACAGCAGGACAGCGGTGATGTTTTCGGGTTGGACCGGGAGCGGGGGCTCCCGGTCGAGCTCTGACCGGGTGCCCGGTCCCGCGTGCAGGCGGTTCTCGCCGGTGTGGCAGAATGGACAGCTGAGTACTCGGCAGCCGAGCAGGACCCCTCTCTCCTACGGCTGGCGTGTCCCTTGAACGGTCCGCCCCGCAACCCCACGCGATGGCGAGCCCGCTCACCCACGTCAACACCAGGAGAATCCACTCCCGTGGCAGTCAAGATCAAGCTCAAGCGTCTCGGCAAGATTCGCTCCCCGCACTACCGCATCGTCGTCGCCGACGCCCGCACCAAGCGTGACGGTCGCGCGATCGAGGAGATCGGCATCTACCAGCCGACCTACAACCCCTCGAAGATCGAGGTCGACGGCGACCGCGCCCAGTACTGGCTGTCCGTCGGCGCCCAGCCGACCGAGCCGGTGCTCGCCATCCTGAAGCTGACCGGCGACTGGCAGAAGTTCAAGGGCCTGCCGGCTCCGGAGCCGCTGAAGGTCGCCGAGCCGAAGGTCGAGGACTTCTCGCACCTGTTCGCGAAGGCCGTCGCCGGCTTCGAGGACGCCACCACCGGTGTCGCCATCACCCCGAAGGCCAAGAAGTCGGACAAGGCCGAGGCCGAGGCCGACGCCGCCGCCGAGGCCTGATCGTGATCGAGGACGCCCTCGACCACCTGGTGAAGGGCATCGTCGAGCACCCCGACGAGGTGCAGGTGCGCTCGCGCAACCTGCGTCGGGGTAACACCATCGAGGTGCGAGTGCACCCCGATGACCTCGGCAAGGTGATCGGCCGGGGTGGCCGTACGGCGCGCGCACTGCGCACCGTGGTCGGCGCCCTCGGCGGTCGCAACGTCCGGGTCGACCTGGTCGACGTGGACAACATTCGCTGACGCTGCTGCTCGTTCAGCCGTCAGGGCTTGTGAGGCCGACCGGGACGCATGTCGTCCCGGTCGGCCTTTCGCGTTTCCGTTCGCATTTCCCTCGCATCATGGCTTCGTCGCACCATTGCTTCGTAGTCGGTTGCTTCGCAGCCCGTCGCTGCGTGGCGCACCGCTTCGTACTGCTTCGTAGTCCGTTGCTTTTCGTTTCGGCTCAGGAACTCCAGGAGAACGATCACCGTGCAGCTCGTCGTCGGCAGGATCGGCCGTGCCCACGGCATCAGGGGGGACGTCAGTGTCGAGGTCCGCACCGATGAGCCGGAACTCCGGCTCGGCCCGGGTGCCGTCGTCCTCACCGACCCCGCATCGGCCGGACCGCTGACCGTCGAGTCCGGGCGGGTGCACAGCGGCCGACTGCTGCTGCGCTTCGCCGGCGTCAAGGACCGCAACGCGGCCGAGGCCCTCCGCGGCACCCTGCTCATCTCCGAGGTCGACCCGGAGGAGAGCCCGGAGGATCCGGAGGAGTACTACGACCACCAGCTGATCGGCCTGGACGTGGTGCTGCTGGACGGCACCCTGGTCGGCGAGCTGACCGAGGTCGTCCACCTGCCGTACCAGGACCTGCTCACGGTCAAGAAGGCCGACGGGACGGAGGTGTTGGTGCCCTTCGTCAGCCAGATCGTGCCGACCATCGACCTGGAGAACCAGCGCGCCGTGATCACCCCGCCGGCCGGGCTGATCGACCTGGAGCAGGCCGAGGTCGCGGGGACCTCCTCGGCCGAGCCCGCCGCGGGTTCGGAGGAGTCGGAGTGACCGGCGGGGAGAGCGCCGAGATGGTGGAGAGCGTCGAGGCGGTTGACGGCGCCGGGGCGAGCGGCGTCGCGTCGAGTGGTGCCGGGGCGAGCGGCGTCGCGTCGAGTGGCGTGCAGAGCGGCATGCGGATCGACGTCGTCACGATCTTCCCCGAGTACCTGGAGCCGCTGGACGTCTCGCTGGTCGGCAAGGCCCGAGCCCGCGGCCAGCTGGACGTGCACGTCCACGACCTCCGCTCCTGGACCCACGACGTGCACCGCACGGTGGACGACAGCCCGTACGGCGGCGGCCCCGGCATGGTGATGAAGCCCGAGCCGTGGGGCGAGGCGCTGGACGCGGTGGTCGCCGCCGGACCGGAGGGGCAGGTGCCCACGCTGGTCGTGCCGACCCCGAGCGGGCGCCCGTTCACCCAGGAGCTCGCCCAGGAGCTGGCCGGGCGCCCCTGGCTGGCCTTCACCCCCGCGCGGTACGAGGGCATCGACCGCCGGGTGATCGAGGAGGCGGCCACCCGCATGCCGGTGGTCGAGGCCTCGATCGGCGACTACGTGCTGGCCGGCGGCGAGGTCGCGGTACTGGTGATGGTCGAGGCGATCGCCCGGCTGCTGCCCGGGGTGCTCGGCAACGCCGAGTCCCACCGCGACGACTCCTTCGCGCCGGGCGCGATGGCCGACCTGCTGGAGGGCCCGGTCTACACCAAGCCCGCCGAGTGGCGTGGCCGGACGGTGCCGGACGTGCTGCTCAGTGGCAACCACGGCAAGATCGCCCGCTGGCGGCGCGAGCAGGCCTTCGCCCGGACCCTGGCGAACCGGCCCGACCTGGTCGAGCGCTGGCAGTACGGCGCCTTCGACAAGAAGGAGCGCGAGGCGCTGAGCATCCTCGGTCTGGCCTGGGACGAACGGCTCGGCCGATTTCGGCCCGAAGCCGGTGATGTGGAAGAATAGGCGGCTGTTGTCTGTCGCTGGCTCCCTTCCGTAGGGGGCACGTGGACCGGCGCCCCCGCCACGGGGGGATCGTCGTCAGCCGATGCGGCCCGCAGCAAACCCCATTGTGACGATTTTCCGTGGGCGGCCCGTGGCGCCTGCGATGGAGAGCAACATGAGCAACAAGCTCGCTGCTGTCGACGCGGCCTCGCTGCGCACCGACATCCCGGCCTTCCGCGCCGGTGACACCCTGAAGGTCCACGTCCGGGTCATCGAGGGCAACCGCTCCCGTGTCCAGGTCTTCCAGGGCGTCGTCATCCGTCGCCACGGCGCCGGTGTCGGCGAGACCTTCACCGTTCGCAAGGTCAGCTTCAACGTCGGCGTGGAGCGTACCTTCCCGGTGCACACCCCGGTCGTCGAGAAGATCGAGGTCGTGACCCGCGGTGCGGTTCGCCGCGCCAAGCTGTACTACCTGCGTGACCTCCGCGGCAAGGCCGCGAAGATCAAGGAGAAGCGCGACCGCTGATCCACCGGCCCCCGGCCTCGCCGGGGGATCGGAACGCTCTGAGGGGGCCGAACGGCCGCAAGGTAAGCTCACCCCCCGATGAGCACGCACGAACCACCCGCGGACCGCGACGGCAGTCCCGCACCCACCGGTGCGGACTCGCCGACGCGGTCCGCGGTCGTTTCCGGGGGCGTCGGGGTGCCCGAGGGGCCCAGGGGTCCCGAGGGGTCGGAAGGGGCGGAGGGGCCGGAGCAGGCTGACCGCTCCGATGATGGCGGCGGGGACGGCGGGGACGGCGGGGACGGCGAGGGCGGCGGGGACGGCGAGGGCGGCGAGGGCGGCCCGGACGGCCAGGACGAGGAGCCCGAGCGCTCCCGTTCGTGGGACCTGCTGCTCTTGGTCGGGATCTGCCTGGCTGCCCTGCTGCTGGTGAACGCCTTCGTCGCGCGTCCGTTCTCGGTGCCCTCCGGGTCGATGGAGGACACACTGCGTCCGGGCGACCGGTTGGTCGCCAACCAGCTCGCCTACGCCTTCGGTGGTCACCCCCAGCGGGGCGACGTCGTGGTCTTCGACGGGACGGGCTCCTTCTTCCAGAAGCCGATGAAGCCGGCCGACTTCTGGGACGGCCTGCATTCGTTCGCCCAGGACCTCGGGCTGGCACCGGCCGGGAACACCATCTACGTCAAGCGCGTGATCGGCGTCGGCGGGGACCGGGTGACCAGCACCGGCCCGGGCGCACCGATCACCGTCAACGGTGTGCCGATCGACGAGACCGCCTACCTGTCGCCGGGCGACGACCCATCGAGCGTGGCCTTCGACGTCGTCGTGCCGGTTGGCAAGCTCTGGGTGATGGGCGACCACCGCGGCGCCTCCCGGGACTCCCGCGACCACCTCGGCGAACCCGGTGGCGGCTTCGTGCCCGAGGGCAGGGTGATCGGTCGGGCGGACTGGTTGGTCTACCCGTTCTCGCGCTGGACCAGCCTGGACCGGCCCGCGGCCTTCGCCGCGACTGCGGGGACGGGCGGTCATGGGGAGCAGAGGTAGGGGGCGGCTCGCCGACCCTCCTGCCGTCGAGGGCGTGGGCGTCGGAGGCGGGGTCGTCGGGAGCACGGAGGAAGACGGCGCGGTCGGCACCCGGACGGAAGGAGGCGGCGGAGCGGGTGGGGGCGTTTCCGGGCGGACGGGGCGCGGCCGGGCCGAGCGCCGGCGCAGTGCCCGCAGGGCGGTCCGGCGGCGCAAACGCTCGCTGGTGCGCGAGGTGCCGCTGATCATCCTGGTGGCCCTGTTGGTGGCGCTGGTGATGAAGACCTTCCTGATCCAGGTGTTCGTGATCCCCTCGGGTTCGATGGAGCAGACCATCCGGATCGGGGACCGGGTACTGGTGGACAAGCTGACCCCCTGGTTCGGCAGTGAGCCGCAGCGCGGCGACGTGGTGGTGTTCAAGGACCCGGGCGGCTGGTTGGAGCGCGATCGCAAGCCGTCCCACGACGGCCCGGTGCCGGGTGCGGCCAAGCAGGTGCTGACCTTCGTCGGACTGCTGCCCTCCGACAACGAGCAGGACCTCATCAAGCGGGTGATCGGCGTCGGCGGGGACAGCGTCGAGTGCTGCGACGCGCAGGGGCGCCTCAGCGTCAACGGCCATCCGATGGACGAGCCGTACCTCTCGCCCGGCAACCCGCCGTCCCGCCAGACCTTCAAAGTGCAGGTGCCGCAGGGGCGGTTGTGGGTCATGGGCGACCACCGGGACGTCTCCGCCGACTCCCGCTTCCACATGGGCAATCCGGGACAGGGGACGATTCCGGTGAGCGACGTGGTCGGCCGGGCGTTCGTGATCGCCTGGCCGCTGGACCGCTTCCATCAACTCGATGCGCCGAGTTCACTCTCCTCTCTCGCCCGGACTCCGCAGGCCGGCGGAACTTGGTTGGAACCGGCGCTCGTTGGGCCGGTTCCTGCGGAACCTCCGCTCGTTATGGGTGTGTTGGGCATCCTTCCGCTCGTCGTTCGTCGGCCGGGGCAGCCTCCGGAGTGAGCCGCGCGGACCGCCGACCGGCCGGACCTCGCGTGTGGGACCGCGAGCCGGATGCCTTGGAGTGATAGAGAAGTGCAGGTGCGGCCGGGAGTGGTTCCGGTCGCGAGCCGAGGCTGTGGTGGTGTCAGGAGAGCCCGCGGTGGGCAGCCCTGAGGCGTTCATGGTCCTGGCGAGCGTGGTGCCCGCTGTGCGGCACTCTGAGCGCGGGCGCGCGGGCGTCCGCACAGCAGGGAGGAGACGTTGTGGGGGATTTGGTGATCGGCGCCCGCTCAGGCGCCGGAGAGCCCGAGGGCTCAGGCCGTCGGGCGGACCGGTCCGCCGAGTCCGCGGCCTCCTCGGCCTCGGCTGAGGACGCGGCGGCCCATGCCGCCGACGGACAGGGCGGCGCCGGCTCGGAGGACCCCCCGAACTTCTCGCACGCGGAACCCGAGCCCGCGGACGGATCGGAGTCGGAGGCTTCGCACAAGCCGCGCAAGCAGCGCTCGTTCTGGAAGGAACTGCCGATCCTGGTCGGCATCGCGCTGGTCCTCGCGCTGGTGATCAAGACCTTCTTCGTCCAGGCGTTCTCCATTCCGTCGGAATCGATGCAGAACACGTTGCAGGTCGGCGACCGGGTCCTGGTGGACAAGCTGACCCCGTGGTTCGGGGCCGAGCCCGAGCGCGGCGAGGTCGTGGTGTTCCACGATCCGGGCGGCTGGCTGAACGACGAGCCGACCCAGCAGAGCAGCAACTCCTTCGTCCGCGGTGTGCAGGACGTGCTGAGCTTCGTCGGCCTGATGCCCTCCGCCAACGAGAAGGACCTGATCAAGCGGGTCATCGCGGTCGGCGGGGACACCGTCGAGTGCGAGGGCGAGGGGCCGGTCAAGGTCAACGGTGTCGTGCTCAACGAGCCGTACATCTACCAGGGCAACACCCCCTGCGGAGACCATCCCTTCGGACCGGTCAAGGTGCCCAAGGACCGGATCTGGGTGATGGGCGACCACCGGGCCAACTCGCTGGACTCCCGTTTCCACATGGACCAGCCGGGCGGCGGCACCGTTCCGGTGGACAACGTGATCGGGCGCGCCTTCGTGGTCGCCTGGCCGGTCAACCACTGGTCGACGCTGCCGGTGCCGGACACCTTCGACCAGAAGGGCCTGGCGGCGGCCGCGCCACTGGCGCCCCCCGCGGCGGGTGCGGTGGGGGCTGTCGCCCTTCTTCCGCTGGTGCGCCGGGTGCGGGGTCGGGCGGAGCGCCGCCAGGAGTCCTGAGTTCCACCGGGTTGTCTCCGGCTCTTGCGCGGGCCGTGGTACCGACGAGTAATCTGCTCGGACGTGCCACGGCCCGTCGGCTTTTCCGCCCGTGCCCCCGGCGTGCCAGTGGTGTTCTCCGGTCGGCCAGAGGTGGACGGTGTCGATGAGCAGTGTCGTGGAGCAGACGGCTGACCAGCAGGCCGCGCCCGCCCGTGGCGACCGTCGGCCCGCCGCGGTGCTCCAAGGCGTCGCGCTGGCACTCGGACTGGTGCTGATGATCGGCGGCTTCGCCCTCATCGCGGTCGACTACCGGCCGTACAGCATCCCGACCGCTTCGATGCACCCGACGCTGCGCGCCGGGGACACCGTGCTCGCCCGCAAGGCCGGCGGCGGTGACATCGGGCGGGGTGACGTGGTGGTCTTCCGGGACCAGGCCTGGGGCGGCGAGCTCATGGTCAAGCGGGTGGTCGCGGTCGGCGGGGACACCGTCGCCACCACCGGGGACGAGCACCGGCTGACGGTCAACGGACAGCCGGTGAACGAGCCCTACCTCGCGACGCAGGGCCGCCAGGGCGACTCGTTCAGCGTGACGGTGCCACAGGGGCGGCTCTTCCTGCTCGGCGACAACCGGGTGGGCTCGCTCGACTCCCGCACCCACTTGGAGGTCGACGGCGGGACCGTCCCGGCCGACGCCGTCGAGGCCAGGGTTGAGGCCACCGTGCTGCCCTTCGGCAGGATGGGCCTGCTCGACCGGGTCACCGACTTCGACGGCTTCGCGGGCCCCAAAGCCTCGCAGCCAGGTCCGCTGGGGCCGGCCGCCTACGCCAGCGTTGCGGGCGCGGTGCTGATCATCGTGACCTCGGCGGTGGGCGGGGTGGCGGGGCTGGCCCGCCGGCTCCGGGGGCGCAGCTCCTGAGCGGGAGCGTCGCCCGGAGGGCCGCTCTGCCGAACATCGCCCCGGACGGCCGCGCCGGGTGGCAGGATCGGTAGCGCCACCGATGCGAACGGAAGGAGTGTGGAGCGCCGCCATGACAGCACAGCGTCGCAAGGCGGCGCGGATCCTGCTGCTGGACGGGCTGGACCGCATCCTCCTCTTCCTCGGATCCGACCCGGCCGTCCCGGGAACGACGTGGTGGTTCACGCCCGGGGGCGGCTTGGAGGCGGGCGAGGACGTACGAGCGGCCGCGGAACGGGAGCTCGCCGAGGAGACCGGGCTGCGGGGCGTGGACCTGGGGCCCTTGGTGGGGTACGGCACGGTGTCGTTCTCCTTTCGGGGACAGCGCTACGAGCAGGAACAGTGGTTCCACCTGGCCCGGACCACGGAGACGGGGCTGGACCACTCGGGCATGGGCGCGGACGAGCACGCCCAGTTGCTCGCGGCGCGGTGGTGGACGGTCGAGGAACTGAGGGGGACCACCGAGACGGTCTATCCGGTCGGTCTGGCGGACTTCTTGGAACGACTGCTGGCCGAGGGCCCGCCGGTGGCTCCGGTACGGCTCTGACCGTGGGTGCGGTGGTCCACAATGGGTGGACGCGACAAGTTGAGGGGACGCCTGGATGAGTGCCGAAGATCTCGAGAAGTACGAGACCGAGATGGAGCTCAAGCTCTACCGGGAGTACCGGGACGTCGTCGGCCTGTTCAAGTACGTGATCGAGACCGAGCGACGGTTCTACCTCACCAACGACTACGAGTTGCAGGTGCACTCGGTCCAGGGCGAGGTGTTCTTCGAGGTATCGATGGCGGATGCGTGGGTCTGGGACATGTACCGGCCGGCTCGGTTCGTCCGCAAGGTCCGGGTGCTGACCTTCAAGGACGTGAACATCGAAGAACTCGCGAAGAGCGATCTGGAGCTGCCCTCGGACGAGTCCGGCTTCGGGAACTGACGTTGAACGACTCCGGCCCGAGTTGTCCAGCCGAATTCGGCGGAAACGGGTCTTCTCACCCCTGCGGGTGACAAAAGTTATCCACAGGCCCGAGTTATCCACAGGGAAAGGGAATTCTCGGGCCCCGTCGCGCACTTTGGTGCAGCCTCCTCAGCGGAGGTGGTCACCATGCAGCACACCATCGCGCAGGACCAGGCCGTACCGGACACGGCCGCAGCCGGGGAGGCCTCGCGGGCGATCCCGGACCGCAGCACCAGGACGGGGCTCGGCCGCTACGGGGAGCGGGTCGCCGCCCGCCGACTCGCGGAGGCCGGGCTCCGCATCCTCGACCGCAACTGGCGCTGCGTCGAGGGCGAGCTGGACATCGTCGCCCTCGACGGTGACACCGTGGCGGTCTGCGAGGTGAAGACCCGCTCCGAGCGGGGCTTCCAGCAGCCCACCGAGGCCATCGACCAGGCCAAGGCCGCCCGACTGCAACGCCTGGCCGAACGATGGATGGCCGAGCGCTGGCCCGGCCACTTCGCCCGGTTGGCCGGCCCCGGTTACGACCCGGGGCCCAGCGATCCGCAGTGGCCGCCCGCCCCACCGGGCGGGGTGCGGATCGACCTGATCGCGGTGGTCAACCGGGCGCGGGGTGCGGCCCTGGTCGACCACCTGCGGGGGGTGGTCTGAGATGGCCTTCGCCCGCACCTGTTCCGTCGCGCTGGTCGGCGTCGACGGAGTGATCGTCGAGGTCCAGGCCGATCTGGAGCCCGGGGTGGCCGCGTTCACCCTGGTCGGCCTGCCCGACAAGGCGCTCACCGAAGCCCGCGACCGGGTCCGCGCCGCGGTCGTGAACAGCGGCGAGGCCTGGCCGCAGCGCAAGCTGACGGTCGGCCTCAGTCCCGCCTCGGTGCCCAAGAGCGGCAGCGGCTTCGACCTCGCGGTGGCCTGCGCCGTGCTGGCCGCCGCCGAGCGGCTCGATCCCTCCACGATCGCCGACCTGCTGATCATCGGCGAGCTGGGGCTGGACGGTCGGGTGCGGCCGGTCAGAGGGATCCTGCCGTCGGTGCTGGCCGCCGCCGACGCCGGCTACGAACGGGTCGTGGTCGCGGAGCAGACGGCGCCCGAGGCCTCGCTCGTCCCCGGGGTGACGGTGATCGGCGTCCGAAGCCTGCGCCAGCTCGTCGCCAACCTGACCGGGGTGGCGGCACCGGAGGAGCCGCCCGACTCGATCGCCGGACGGCCGGATCCGCTGATGGCCGGTCTGATGCTGCCCAGCGCGGGCGTGCGGGGCCTGCCCGACGACAAGGCCGCCCGGCTGGACATGGCCGACGTCGCCGGCCAGTACGAGGCCCGGCGAGCCCTGGAGATCGCCGCCGCCGGAGGACACCACCTCTACTTGAAGGGCCCGCCGGGCGCCGGCAAGACGATGCTGGCGGAGCGACTGCCTTCGCTGCTCCCACCGCTGACCCAGAAGGAGGCGCTGGAGGTCACCGCCGTCCACTCGGTGGCGGGCCTGCTCCCGGCCGGGCGCCCGTTGATCGACACGGCGCCCTACTGTTCCCCGCACCACTCCACGACGATGCCGGCGATCGTCGGCGGCGGCAGCGGACTGCCGAGACCGGGGGCGGTCTCGCTGGCGCACCGGGGCGTGCTCTTCCTGGACGAGGCGCCGGAGTTCCCGGTCCGGGTGCTCGACGCGCTGCGCCAGCCGCTGGAGTCGGGCGAGGTGGTGATCGCCCGCTCGGCCGGATCGTTGCGGCTCCCGGCCCGCTTCCTGCTCTGCCTGGCAGCCAACCCCTGTCCGTGCGGCCGGTACTCGCGGCGGGGCGAAGGCTGTGAGTGCACTCCCACCATGGTCAGCCGCTACCAGGGGCGGCTCTCCGGGCCGCTGCTGGACCGGGTCGACCTCCAGGTCCAGGTGGCCCCGGTGACCAGGGTCGAACTCATGGAGCGGGACACCACGGCGGAGACCACCGAGACCGTCGCGGCCCGGGTGCTGGCCGCGCGGGAGCGGGCGGCGGCCCGGCTTGAGGACACCCCGTGGCGGACCAACGCGGAGGTGCCGGGCCACGAACTGCGCACCCGCTGGCCGCTCGCGTCCGGAGCGCTCAACGACGTCGCGCGGCAGCTGGAACGCGGGCTGCTGACCGCCCGGGGCCTGGACCGGGTGCTCCGGGTCGCCTGGACGGTCGCCGACCTCGGCGGGCACGACCGGCCGGACCAGCGGGACGTGCGCACCGCCCTCGTCCTGCGCACCGGGGTGGAGCAGGGACTCCCGCTGACCGAGCGGGTCTTCGGCCGGCTCGGCGGCATCCCGACGCAGCGCGGCGGTCCGGACGGCGGCAGGTCCAAGAAGCCCGGGGCGCGTCACGAGCAGCGGAAGAACGAGGAGGACGAGGCATGAACCAGGCGCTGGAGCAACCCCGGATCCCCGGTGCGCGCAGAGCCGAGACCGTCACCGGCACCGACCACGAGCCCGATTCCGAGCGCCTCGCCCGGGTGCTGCTCGGTCGGCTCAGCGAACCGGGGGACGCGATGGTCGGTCGGTGGCTGCGCCAACTCCCTGCCGTCGACGTGGTCCAGGCGATCCGGGACGGAACGGTGCCCGACCATCCCGGGCTGGACACCACCCGGCTCGCTGGATACCAGGCGCGGCTCCCGGGGCTGGATCCGTGGATGGACCTGAAACGGGTACGGGACGCCGGTGGACGGTTCATCATTCCGGGGGACACGGAATGGCCCAGTCAACTCGACGACCTGGGCGACGGGCGGCCGATCGGGCTCTGGGTGACGGGCACCGGCTCGCTGCGGCTGCTCGCGCTCCGCTCGGTCGCGGTGGTGGGCTCCCGAGCCTGCACCGCCTACGGCGCCCATGTCGCGGGGGAGCTGGCGGCCCAACTCGCCGAACGCGGCTGGACGGTGGTCTCCGGCGCGGCCTACGGGATCGACGCGGCCGCGCACCGCGGGGCACTCGCGGTCGGCGGGATGACGGCCGCCGTGCTCGCCTGCGGGGTCGACGTGGCCTACCCGAAGGGCAACGCCGAACTCATCCGGCGGATCGGCGTCCAGGGCCTGCTGGTCAGTGAACTCCCGCCCGGGGAGCACCCGAACCGCTTCCGGTTCGTACTCCGCAACCGGGTCATCGCGGCGCTCACCCGGGGAACGGTGGTGGTCGAGGCGGCGGTGCGCAGCGGCGCCCTGAGCACGGCCAGACGGGCGAGGGACCTCAACCGCCACACCATGGGCGTCGCGGGCCCGGTGACCTCGGAGCTCTCCGCCGGGGTGCACGCCCTGATCCGCAGCGGCGGTGCCACCCTGGTCACCGACGCCGCCGAGATCACCGAGCTGATCGGGGCGATCGGGGACGACCTGGCGCCGCAGCGCAGCGGCCCGGTGCTCCCGCGCGACCTGCTGGAGCCGGCGCTGGCCCGAGTGCTGGAGGCCGTGCCGGCCGCGGCCGAGGGCGCCCCGGTCGAGCGACTGGCCCGGCAGTCCGGGTTCCCACCGGACGAAGTCCTGCAACGGCTCTACGAGTTGGGCTCGCTCGGCTACGTGGAGCGGCACGGCGCGCACTGGCGCGTGGTGCGGAGGAGGTGAGGGCGCCGGAACGGAGAACACCTTCGCGCCGAGGGAACGCACATCGGAGCCGTCCGATTGACCTGCTGATCCGGTTCTTCCACTCGTTGCTCGGATCCGGTGCGCGAACGCCACCGGATCGGGGGACGACCGAGTGGCGGTAGCGCTTCGCAGTGAGTCGGTCACGCTACGCTCCACATGCCTTCCCTATCAGCACATGACTCGGCAGAACGGCGCAGACCCACGCATGCCCACACACATTCCCGGACACAGGGTGACCGGTGGCACTCGGTCCTCGGGAGTGCCGCGGACCGAGCGGCGCCCCGCGCCCGACTTCCCGGCCAAGTCGGCGGGGACGATGGGAGGCCTGTCACGCCAGGGCGGCCGGCCGGCGGTGCCGGGCCAGCCCGCTGATGCGGCCCGGGGAGCCGAAGCGGCCCAGGGGGCTGACTCGGCCGACAGCGCCGGAGCGCCCGTCGGGGCGCCCGCTGCCGCGCCAGCCGGAGTGCCCCCCGGCGCGGGCGTGGCCGGCGCGCCCCGTCCGCCCGGAAGCGCCCCGACTCTGAGCGCCACCGCCCCGGCTCTGGGCGGCACCGCTCCAGCTCTGGGCGCTGCCGCCCGGTCGTTCGGCTCCTCGGCGTTCGGCCCGTCGGTGTCCCCGCTCCGGCGGGAACGGGCGGCGGGTGGCGACCAGGGGCAGGAGGACGCCCGGGAGGCCGCAGCGCAGGGGCGTACCGCGCTGGAAGAGCTCTGGCGCTCCTACAAGGAGACCGGAGACCAGCGGCTGCGGGAGCAGCTGATCCTGCACTACTCACCACTCGTCAAGTACGTGGCGGGTCGGGTCGGGGTCGGTCTGCCCTCCAACGTCGAACAGGCGGACTTCGTCTCCTCGGGGGTCTTCGGGCTGATCGACGCGATCGAGAAGTTCGACGTCGACCGCGCCATCAAGTTCGAGACCTACGCGATCAGCCGCATCCGCGGCGCGATCATCGACGAGCTGCGCGCCCTGGACTGGATCCCGCGCTCGGTGCGACAGAAGGCGAAGGCGGTCGAGCGGACGTACGCGACGCTGGAGGCCCGGCTGCGTCGGACGCCGCACGAGCCCGAGGTCGCGGCCGAGATGGGCATCGCGATCGAGGACCTGCACGCCATCTTCAGCCAACTGTCGCTCGCCAACGTGGTGGCGCTGGACGAGCTGCTCCACCCGGTGGGGGAGGGCGGCGACCGGCTGAGCCTGATGGACACCCTGGAGGACCACGGCGCGGACGACCCGGTCGAGGTGGCCGAGGACCGCGAGCTGCGCCGGCTGCTGGCCCAGGCGGTGAACACCCTCCCCGAGCGGGAGAAGACGGTGGTGACGCTCTACTACTACGAGGGGCTCACCCTCGCCGAGATCGGACAGGTGCTGGGGGTGACGGAGAGTCGGGTGAGTCAGATCCACACCAAGTCCGTGCTCCAGCTGCGTGCCAAGCTGTCGGACATTCGATAGGGCATCGGAAGCCGGGACCAGCAGCCGAGAACGGAGCCCGAGAACGGAGCCCGAGAACGAGAGCCTCGACCGGAAACCGACCATCGGGAGCCCGCCGTCGGGCCCGCGGCTCCCGCCCGATGCGCGGCGCCGTTTCGGCCTCAGGTAGGGCTCCGTACAGTGGGAGGGTGCCGAAGATCCGAGCGGCCACGGTGGCCGAGCATCGCCAGCTCCAGCGGGCAGCCCTCCTCGATGCTGCCCGCATCCTGCTCGCCGAGGGTGGCATGGAGGCCTTGACCTTCCCCGCGCTCGCGGCGCGCACGGGGCTGGCGCGTTCCTCGGTCTACGAGTACTTCCGCTCCCGGGCCGCCGTGGTCGAGGCGCTCTGCGAGGCGGACCTCCCGCTCTGGGCGGCCGAGATCGAGGCAGGGATGGAGAGCTGCGACACCGCGGTCGAGCGGATCGAGGCCTATGTCAGAGGCCAGCTTGCGCTGGCTGCCGACCCTCGGCACCGCGCCGTCGTGGCGATCTCGGCGCTGGAGCTCGACGAGGCCGCGCGCGAGCGGATCAGGGCGGCGCACGGCAGGCTGGCCGGGCTGGTCGGCCGGACACTGGAGGACCTCGGTCACGAGCAGCCCCGGCTCGCCGCGGCGCTGGTACAGGGTGTCGTCGAAGCGGCGACCCGCCGGGCCGAGCAGGCCGCCACCGGGGGCTGCGGCGGTTGCGCCTCCGAAAGTCCGGAGGAGATCGCCGACGCCGCCGTCGCGCTGGTGCTCCACGGGCTCGGCCGGGCCTGAGCCGGCCCCGGTCCGTCGGCGGGGTGCCCATCCGCCCCTACTCGCCTCCGCCGTTCAGCGGCAGCAGCCGCGCGGTGCCCGCGCCGAACAGGGCCAGCGGGTCCAGGTAGCGGGGTCCGCGCAGTAGCCCCCAGTGCAGGCAGTCGTGCCCGGCGCAGTGCCGCCCGTCCGGGGCGAGCTGCCCGATCACCTGCCCGGCGGCCACTGCGGTGCCGACCGGGACGGTGCCGGTGACGGGCAAGTAGGTGGTCCGGAGCGGGGGAGAGCCCGAACCCGGATGGGAGACGGTCACCACCGGCCGCCCCGCGACCAGCCCGGAGAACACCACCATCCCGGGCGCGGCCGCCCGTACCTCCGTTCCGGCTGCGGCGGCGAGGTCCACGCCCCGGTGCCCGGCCGCCCAGGGCTTCGCCGGAGGTTCGAAGCGACCCAGCAGCCCGCCGGGCCCGCCCACCGGCCAGGCTCGCGCGCCACCCCGCCCGTCCCCGTCCCCGCCCCCACCCCTGGCCCAACCCCCGACACCCGGGCCCGAGGCGCCTGATGCTCCCGACGGCACGAGCACCGCCGCCACTGCCACCACCACGGACAGCACCGCGCGCGCCCACCGCACGCCCCGGACCGCCCCGACCACCCTGCCGAACCACCCGTGACCAGTCATGCCCGCAGGTTCGCCGTCCGGCCGCCCCCGCACCACCCACATCCGGATTCCTGTGGACAAACCGCCCGCACACCCGATCGCCATCCCCCTGACGGGTGTACGGGCGCCGCCATCCGGTGTACAGGCGGCATACCGTCGACGGCCCGGGGCAGGCACCCGACCAGCCCGCACCCGACCGGTACCCCAGCCCGCACCCGACCGGTACCCCAGCCCGCACCCGACTGGCACCCCGGCCACCCGACCCCGAACCGGCCGTCGCCCAGCCCCGCCGGAACCCGCCCGCCCAGGCCGATTCCCAGGCGCTTCCCGGCTCCTCGCCGGGCCCCCGGCCACGCGTGGAGTCGCCCGCCCCTCGGCGCTTCCCGTACACTTCACACGCGACCCGGTCCGCCGGGTCGACTTCGCACGCCCCGCCACCGGCGGTCGGACGCGGTTCTTCCGCAGCCCCGCCAGGTGCGAGTGCCGCTCGGTCCGCCGAGCCCGACCGGCCCCTGGCCGAACGGGCGCAAGCGGCTCGGCACGTTCGGGGCGTCAGGCGTGGCTGTCACCTGGCCGCCACGGACAAACCGAGACTGACCCGGCTGTGGGCGATCGCTGCGACGCAGTGCCGCTGCCGGGCCGTAACACCAAGGAGTACGGCACATGGCCGTCGTCACGATGCGGGAGCTGCTGGAGAGCGGCGTCCACTTCGGTCACCAGACCCGCCGCTGGAACCCGAAGATGAAGCGCTTCATCATCACCGAGCGCAACGGCATCTACATCATCGACCTCCTCCAGTCGCTGAACTACATCGACCGGGCCTTCGAGTTCATCAAGGAGACCGTTGCCCACGGCGGCAGCGTCCTCTTCGTCGGCACGAAGAAGCAGGCCCAGGAGGCCATCGCCGAGCAGGCCACCCGCGTGGGCATGCCCTACGTGAACCAGCGCTGGCTCGGCGGCATGCTGACCAACTTCTCGACCGTCTACAAGCGCCTCCAGCGCCTGAAGGAGCTCGGCGAGCTGGACTTCTCGGACGTGGCCGGCTCCGGCCTCACCAAGAAGGAGCTCCTGGTCCTCCAGCGCGAGCACGACAAGCTGGAGAAGACCCTCGGCGGTATCCGCGACATGCAGCGCGTCCCCAGCGCTGTCTGGATCGTGGACACCAAGAAGGAGCACATCGCGGTCGGCGAGGCCCGGAAGCTCAACATCCCGGTCGTCGCCATCCTCGACACCAACTGTGACCCGGACGAGGTCGACTACAAGATCCCGGGCAACGACGACGCCATCCGCTCCGTCACCCTGCTGACCCGCGTGATCGCCGACGCCGTGGCTGAGGGCCTGAAGTCCCGCGCCGGTGTCGCCAAGGGCGACGCCAAGGCCGAGCCGGGTGCCGACCAGCCGCTCGCCGCCTGGGAGAAGGACCTCCTTGAGGGCGAGAAGAAGGCTGAGGAGGCCCCCGCCGCCGCCGAGGCTCCCGCCGCCGAGGCCCCCGCCGCCGCCGAGGCTCCCGCCGCCGAGGCCACCGAGGCCACCGAGGCTCCGGCCGAGCAGGCCTGACGTACCAAGGGTGAGGGGCACCCGCCGGTACGAAGCCGGCAGGTGCCCCTCTCTCCAGCGCCGGGACCGAACCATCGGTCCCGGCGCCACTCCACGCAGACACGCGAGACGCGAGAAGAGATTCACACCATGGCGAACTTCACCGCCGCGGACGTCAAGAAGCTCCGTGAGCTCACCGGCGCCGGCATGATGGACTGCAAGAAGGCCCTGGACGAGGCCGAGGGCCTCGTCGAGAAGGCCGTCGAGCTTCTCCGCATCAAGGGCCAGAAGGGCGTTGCCAAGCGCGAGGGCCGTGACGCCTCCAACGGCGCCGTCGCCGCGCTGATCGCCGAGGACAAGAAGTCCGGCGTTCTGGTCGAGCTGAACTGCGAGACCGACTTCGTCGCCAAGGGCGAGAAGTTCGTCGAGGTCGCCGACGCGATCGCCGCTCACGTCGCCAAGTCCGCCCCGGCCGACCTGGACGCCGCCCTGGCTTCCGAGATCGAGGCCGGCAAGACCGTCCAGCAGTTCGTGGACGAGGCCAACGCGAGCCTGGGCGAGAAGATCGTCTTCCGTCGCTTCGCCCAGTTCGACGGTGACGGCTTCGTCGCGGTCTACCTGCACAAGACCAGCCCCGACCTGCCGCCGGCCGTCGGCGTCCTGGTCGAGCTGGACAAGGAGAACGCCGAGGTCGCCAAGGACGTCGCGCAGCACATCGCCGCCTTCGCGCCGAAGTACCTGTCCCGCGAGGAGATCCCGGCCGAGGAGCTTGAGAACGAGCGCCGCGTCGCCGAGGCCACCGCTCGCGAGGAGGGCAAGCCGGAGGCCGCCCTGCCGAAGATCGTCGAGGGTCGCGTCACCGGCTTCGTGAAGGAGAACTCCGTCCTGGAGCAGGCCTTCGCGAAGGACAACAAGAAGACCGTCGCCAAGGTCCTCGAGGAGAACGGCGTCGCCCTCAAGCGCTTCGCCCGTTTCCGCGTCGGCGCCTGAGCCACGTTCCACCTGGTTCCCGGCCCCTCTAGGCTGGGAACCGCCCCCGCCCGCTGACCCGGGCGGGAGGAACGCCGAACGGGCTCACCCCGCGCCTACCGTCAACGGGCGGGCTCGCGTCGGCACCATGAACGACGAGGAGGCCATTGCCGTGCAGGACACCGAACCGGTTCCCGCGGCAGTGGCCTCCTCGCGTGTACGCGCAGGCGGGGCATCCGCACACCCGCGCCTGTGACCAGTAGGTGCAAAAAGGAGAAGTCCATGCAGGAGACGCAGGAGACCGCGCAGGACCCCGAGGTCGGCTCGCGCCGCCGGGTGCTGCTCAAGCTGTCCGGTGAAGCCTTCGCCGGTGGTGGCGGGCTCGGCGTCGACCCGGACGTCGTGCACGCGATCGCCCGGGAGATCGCCACCGTCGTCCGCGCCGGTACCGAGGTCGCGGTGGTCATCGGCGGCGGCAACTTCTTCCGGGGTGCCGAGCTCCAGGTCCGCGGCATGGACCGGGCCCGTTCCGACTACATGGGCATGCTCGGCACCGTCATGAACTGCCTCGCGCTCCAGGACTTCCTGGTCAAGGAGGGCATCGAGACCCGGGTCCAGACCGCCATCACCATGGGCCAGGTCGCCGAGCCGTACCTGCCGCTGCGGGCCGTCCGGCACCTGGAGAAGGGCCGTGTGGTGATCTTCGGCGCCGGTATGGGCATGCCGTACTTCTCCACCGACACCACGGCCGTGCAGCGCGCCCTGGAGATCCACGCCGATGTCCTGCTGATGGGCAAGAACGGTGTGGACGGCGTTTACGACTCCGACCCGCGGACCAACCCGGACGCGGTCAAGTTCGACGCGCTGGAGTACTCCGAGGTCATCGCGCGCGACCTCAAGGTGGCCGACCTCACCGCGATCACGCTGTGCAAGGACAACAACCTTCCGATGCTGGTCTTCGAACTGCTGGCGGAGGGCAATATCGCGCGTGCGGTGAAGAGTGAGAAGATCGGCACACTCATCAGCCAGGATTCTGTCCGGGCCTGAGCAGCAACCAGCCGTACGGGACGGCGCCGGCCCAGCGGTCGGCCGCCGTGCCGCGACCGGCCAGCGCGCCGAGACCGGTCGGAACAACAGCAGATGAACCGGACAGGGAGACCACAGTGATCGAAGAGACCCTCCTCGAGGCCGAGGAGAAGATGGAGAAGGCCGTCAGCGTCGCCAAGGACGACCTGGCCGCCATCCGGACCGGCCGTGCCCACCCGGCGATGTTCGCCAAGATCGTCGCCGAGTACTACGGCGCCATCACGCCGATCAACCAGCTGGCCTCGTTCTCGGTGCCGGAGCCGCGGATGGCGGTCGTCTCGCCGTTCGACAAGACCGCGCTGAAGGCCATCGAGCAGGCGATCCGCGACTCCGACCTGGGCGTCAACCCGTCCAACGACGGCTCGATCATCCGCGTGGTGCTGCCCGAGCTCACCGAGGAGCGCCGCCGGGAGTTCATCAAGATCGCCCGTACCAAGGGCGAGGACGCCAAGGTCTCGATCCGTTCGGTGCGCCGCAAGGCCAAGGACGCCATCGACAAGCTGGTCAAGGACGGCGAGGTCGGCGAGGACGACGGCCGCCGCGGTGAGAAGGAGCTCGACGACACCACGGCCAAGTACGTGGCCCAGGTCGACGAGCTGCTGAAGCACAAGGAAGCCGAGCTGCTCGAGGTCTGATGAACGACGCCCCTGACGCCCCCGGCTACTGGGGCCCGTCCGACCAGCAGTTCCAGCCTTACCGCCCGGCGCCGCAGCCGCAGGCGGCCCGTACCCCGGCCCATCCGGTGCCGGGGTACGGCGAGCGGCCGGCCCAGGGCCACCCGGGGCACCCCGGGCACCAGGGCTACCCCGGGCACCAGGGCGGTCATGGCGTGCCCCCGGGCACGCCGGGCCTCCGTTCGGATCAGCCCCAGCAGCCCCCGGTGTACTGGGGCGGCGACGCGGAGGAGACTCAGGTCATGCCTCCCGTACCGGCCGATCCCGGCGCCCGGCAGCCGCAGGACGCGGGGCAGGCCAGGGAGTCCGGTCGGCTGAGCGGCCCGCTGTTCCGGGACGAGCAGCCCGACACGGCGCCGCCGGGCGTGACGGAGACCGTCGTGCTGCGCGCGATATCCGACGACGCCACCCCCGCCCCCGGTCGCGGCACCCCGCCGCACCCGGGGGCACCGGTGCATCCCGCGCCGCCGGCGAACCACCTGGCGGCCGGGCAGCCCCACTTCGTGCCGTCGTCCCACCCAGGGCAGGAGACACCCGTGGCCGCCCAGCCCGCCCCGCAGCCGCAGCCGCGCAAGCAGCGCGGTGGCCGAAACCTCCAGGCCGCCATAGGCGTGGGCGTCGGCCTCGGCGCGGTGATCGTCGCTTCGCTGTTCGTGGTGAAGGCGCTGTTCCTGGTCGTCGTGATGGCCGCGGTCGCGGTCGGCGTCTGGGAGCTGACCAGCCGGCTCGCCGAGCGCAAGCAGATCAAGGCGCCGCTGATCCCGTTGGTGGTCGGCGGTGTCGCGATGGTGGCCACCGGCTACTGGTCCGGCATCCAGTGGGCCGCCGCCTCGCTCGCGCTGACCGGTCTGGCGGTGATGGTCTGGCGGATGGCCCAGCCGCCGGAGGATTACCTGCGGGACATAACGGCAGGTGTGTTCACCGCCTTCTACGTGCCGTTCCTGGCCACGTTCGTGGCGATGATGCTGGCGGCCGACGACGGCCCCCAGCGGATCGTGCTCTTCCTGATCGTGACGATCTGTAGCGACACCGGCGCGTACGCGGTGGGCTACAAGTTCGGCAAGACCAAGCTGGCCCCGACGATCAGTCCGGGCAAGACCCGTGAGGGCCTGGCCGGCGGCATCGGGCTGTCGATGCTGGCGGGCGCGCTGCTGATGGAGCTGATCATCGACGGCGGCAGCTGGTGGCAGGGCCTGATCCTGGGCGGCTGCGCGGCGGTCACCGCGACCCTGGGCGACCTGGGCGAGTCGATGATCAAGCGCGACCTCGGGATCAAGGACATGGGCACGCTGCTGCCCGGCCACGGCGGCATCATGGACCGGCTGGACTCGCTGCTGCCGACCGCCCCGGTGGTCTGGCTGCTGCTGGCGGCCTTCGTCGGCAGCTGACCCGCACGCGCGAGAGGGCCCCGGACGCCTGGCGTCCGGGGCCCTCTCGCGTACCGGCCCCCGAGTTCGACCGCGGTGTATCGCAATTCAGGATGAATAGGCGTCGAATAAGCCCACGACCTGGGAACGGGCAGGGTATCGCCTGGTAAGTCACTGGCAAAAGCTCCGGGACCGGCCCAAACGGACGCCTGATCGTTATTGGAACTCAACACAATATTCCCGCGGTCGCATACGATCTCCGGCAGTGCAATGGGACTCGTGCCGCGGTGGTGCGGCTCTGCGGCGAGAGAAAGTCGGTGGAATCGGACTTTCGGACACAACGCGCTTTCCTTCCCTCATTCCGCGGTTTCCCCCCACCCCACTTGGAGTCCCCGTGCCCGTCCGTCCGGCCCGCCTCGCCACCGCGATGCGCCCGCTCGCTGCATTGGCGCGCCGTCGCCGGCCCTTCGGGGGACGGACGTCCGGTCAGGTCCAGGTGGCCCCGGAGGTCGTGGAGGAGCCGCCGTCCCCGATCGAGCGGCTGACCCTGGCGCGGTCCGCCCGCGAGGAGGAGCTGGCCGCGGCCCTCACCGGGGTGGTCCGGCGCGGTGACGTCCTGGCGGAGCCGCACCGGAAGCTGCTGCCGGGGCAGCGCCGGGACGGCAACCTGGCCGAGGTGGCCGGGGTACTGGACGCGGCCGGCCTCGCGCACGGCATCGTGCCCGACCGGAACCCGCGCCACCGGCTGGCGATAGCCCCTGGCGACCGGGCGGCGGTGCTGGAGGCGCTGTCCGCCACGTTCGCGGGGCAGGCGGTGTACGCGGACCTGCTGGAGCACGGGCGCACCCTCGGGACCGTCCTGGCCGAGCAGCTGCCCGCCGCCGTCGCCCTGATGGAGGCCGCCGAGAGCACCCCGGACGACGAGCAGGGCGCGGACGACGAGCAGGGGGACGGCGCACCGGAAGAGGGCGCGGCACCGGACGGGAACGAGGGCCAGGACGAGACCGAGGAGCAGGTCGGCCCGACCTGGCCGGCCGACCGGGTCAAGGGCGTGCGGATCTACCGGCCCGCGGCGGTCGGCACCCTGCTGTACGGCCCCGAGACCGGCTGTGACGTCGAATTCTGGGACTCCGCCGCCCCGTCCCCGGGCGCGATCGCCTCGATCGACGAGACCCCGTTCGGCTGGTGGGTGCCCTCGCTGGCGGCCACCGCAACCAAGACCGTCGACGGACGCCCCTACCCGCTGCTCGACGTCTTCGCCACCGACCTGCCGGACCAGGTGACCTTCCCGATCGACGCCGTGATCACCTGGGTCGACGACGCGGACCCCGCCTGGCAGGAGCGCCGCGCCGCCGCCCGGGAGCGGCTCGCCCACACCGCGGCCCCGATCGCCGCCGAGGACGGCGTCGCCGCCAGCGGGATCGCGGGCGACGCCGACCAGCGCTTCCGCAACCGCGACGAGCTCCGGTACTGCCTGCGCGCGCTCGCCGCGCACGCGCCCTGGATCCGCCAGGTGTACCTGGTCACCGACGACCAGGTGCCGCACTGGCTGGACACCGACGCCCCGGGCCTGACCGTCGTGTCGCACCGCGAGCTGTTCGCCGGCACCGGTGCCGGACCGGTGTTCAACTCCCACGCGATCGAGAGCCGGCTGCACATGGTCCCCGGACTCGCCGAGCACTTCCTGTACGTGAACGACGACGTCTTCCTCGGCCGCACCCTCGTGCCGGAGGACTTCTTCCTCGGCAACGGCCTGCCCCGCTACTTCCCCGACGGCCGGATCATCCCGCCCGGCCCCGCCGAGGCCGACGACTCGGTGTACGTCGCCGCGCTGAAGAACACCCGCGCAACCCTGGCCGCCGCCGTCGGCAAGACCTACCCCCGCACCCTCAAGCACACCCCGCATCCGCTGCGGCGCAGCGTGCTGGCGGAGAGCGCGGAGAAGTTCGCGGACGAGCTGCGCGGCACGGTCGGTTCGGCCTTCCGGGCCGCCACCGACCTCGCGCCGGTCACCCTGGCCATCCACTACGCCCACGCGACCGCCCGCTCGGTGGAGGGGCAGCTCTCCGACGGCTACTTCGTCACCGACAGCAACGAGGACCTCGCCCGGCTCGCGGAGCTGCGGGAGGAGCGCTGGGCGGATTGCTTCTGCCTCGCCGACGGCACCCATGACCAGCTGTCCCCGGAGGAGCAGGAGGAGGCCGTCGCCGGTTTCCTGCGGGCCTACTTCCCGGTCCCGTCGCCCTTCGAGAGCGCGGAGGCCATCGCGGCCGACGAGGCGGCGGAGGCGGCAGCGGCGGCCCGGGCAGCGGCTGCCGCGGAGGCCGACGCGGCCCCGGCAGCCGCCGTCGAGGGGGAGTGAGCGGCCCACCCGGCCCGACGCCCACCATCCGCCCGCCCCGCCCACGGGTCTTCCCCGGCCGCCGGTGTCAGCCTCGTCCTGACTGGGTGTGATAATCCTTCAAAACGCCCCGGGGAGGGTGTGAACGGGGTGGACGAAGGGGCGGGTGCAGGGTGGGGCGGGTGACGACCGCCGTGGCGGCGTTGGCCTTGACGTTGTCGCAGACGTGGGTGGGCCCTGCGGCACTGGTGACGGGGGGCAAACCCCTGTCGATACTGAGGGCCAGGCCGAAACCCCCGCCGGCGCAGTCCGAGTGGGCGGCCGGCGGACAGGCGGCCGTGGTCCAGGTCGTCGCCCACCAGGACGACGACCTGCTGTTCATGAATCCCGACCTGTCCAACAGCATCCGGGCCGGTCTGAAGGTGACCACCGTCTACGTGACCGGCGGTGCCGCCGGAACCGGGGCGGCCTACGCGGCCCACCGCCAGGACGGCGCCCGGCTCGCCTACGCCCGGATGGCCGGTCAGACCTCCGGCACCGGCATCGGCGACTGCGCCGACGACCCCGGCCCGGCCTGCTGGGACCGGGACGACTACCGTCCGGCCCCGGACGGCCCGGTCGCCGAGCGTTTCACCTTCAAGAAGAACCGGTCGGTGCGGCTCGTCTTCCTCGACCTCCCCGAATACGCGGACTCGGCCTACCTCGGCGGGAACGCCCTGCGCCGGCTCTGGGACACCAGGGACACCGCCGCGCCCGCCAGGACCGTGACGCTGGACATGGACGGCCCCGGCACCGTCTGGCCGCAGACCTATGACGGCCGACGGCTGCTCGGCATGCTGCGCGCCCTGCTCGCGGACCAGGGACCCACCCTGATCAGGCTCCAGGACCCGGCCCCGGACCCGACGCTCTGGTCCTCCCACGCGGAGCACGACCACCCGGACCACATCTCCACCGCGTGGTTCGCGGACGCGGCCGCCGACGCCTACGCGGCGGGCGGACGCCGGGCGCTGGTCGAGCACTACCGGGCCTACAACACCTGGTCCTCGCCGGCCGTGCTCTCCACCGCGGAGACCGCCGACAAGCAGGCCGTCTTCCGGCGGTACGCCGGGCGGGACTCCCGGCTGCCCACCGGGGCCGCCTTCACCGGGAGCGCGTACGCGTCGTGGCTGTCCCGGCAGTACCAGCGCTCCCCGCGGTCCACCCAGGTGGTGGCCGCGGACCGGGCCGGTCTGCTGCACGCCTTCGCGGTGGAGGGCGGATCGCTGCTGGAGTGGGCCGAGGACGCGGACAAGGTGTGGCGCGGCCCGGTCGCGCACGGCGGCCCGGGCGGTCCGCTGGCGGCCGGGGTGACGGTGATCCGCCGCCGGGACGGCGCTCTGGCGGTGTTCGGGCAGCGCTCCGACACCGGCGAGCTGGTCTCCCGCGCCCAGGACCCGGCCGGCGGGTGGACCTGGTCCGCCCTGGGCAGCCCCGACCCCGTCGCCCCGCCGGGGGCGTCCAAGCTCGACAACCCGGCGCTCCAGGTGAGCGCACCCGTCCTGGCCGCCGACGGCGAGGGCCGGCTGCACCTGTTCGTCCGCAACCGCCGCGGCGGCGTCAGCGGCAGGGCGCAGACCGGACCGGACGGGCCGTGGGGGGAGTGGGCCGACCTCGGGGGTGCGAACGTCCAGGACGCGCCCTCGGCCGTCGCCGACGCGGACGGCCGGATCGAGGTGTTCGCCGTCGCCGCGTCGGCGAACATCCGCCCGACCGTCCTGCACTGGTCCCAGTCGGCACCGGGCGGCGCCCTGGTGCCCGACCCCGACTTCCCGGCCATCGCCCCGGTCGGCGACGTCGGCGTGGGAGCCGCGGCCGACGGCCGCCTGGTGCTGTTCTACCGGCAGCTGTCGGAGGGCGACCTGCCGCCCGGGTCGAGCACCCGCTCGTACACGATGCGCCTGGCCCAGAGCGAGCCGGGCGGCCGCTGGGCGCCGGAGGTCGAGCCGGTCGGCGGCGGTCCCGACCACGGCGGCGGCGGCGAGCCGGCCGTGGTGTCCGCCTCCGGCCCCGCCGCCGCGCGCCCGATGGTGGTGGCCGTCCGCAATCGGGACGGCGGCATCAGCGTCAACCGCCAGGGGGTCGACGGACGGTTCGGCGGCTGGAGCGACCTGGACGGCTTCATCGTCGGGGCGCCGGCCGCCGGAGTCGACCGGGACGGCCTGACGGACCTGGTGGCGCTCGGCCCGGACGGTCGGCTGCGCCAGAGCCGACAGCGGCCGGACGGCTCGTTCGGCGGCTGGACCATCGCCGAGGAGCCCTGAACCGGACGGGCCTGACGGCCGACCGCGGGCGCCGGGCGCCCACCCGCCGCTCGCCCGGGCGGGCGGACTTCCGGCGTCTGCGACACTTGAACCACCATGCCTAAGCCCGGAGAACTCACGTTTGTCGCGCCGCGCGGCGCCAAGCCCCCGCGACACCTCGCCGACCTCAGCCCCGCCGAGCGCAAGGAGGCCGTCGCCGAGCTGGGCGAGCAGCCGTTCCGCGCCAAGCAGCTCTCCAACCACTACTTCGGCCGGATGTCGAACGACCCGGCGAGCTGGACGGACATCCCCGCCGCCAGCCGGGAGAAGCTCACCGAGGGCCTGCTGCCCGAGCTGATGTCGGTGGTCCGGCACGTCTCCTGCGACGACGACGCCACCCGCAAGACGCTCTGGAAGCTCTTCGACGGCACGCTCGTGGAGTCGGTGCTGATGCGCTACCCGGACCGGGTCACCATGTGCATCAGCTCGCAGGCCGGCTGCGGCATGAACTGCCCGTTCTGCGCCACCGGCCAGGCCGGGCTGACCCGCAACCTCTCCACCGCCGAGATCGTCGAGCAGATCGCCGCCGGGATGCGCGCGCTCAAGAGCGGCGAGGTCGCCGGTGGCGAGGCGCGGCTGTCCAACGTGGTCTTCATGGGCATGGGCGAGCCGCTGGCCAACTACAACCGGGTGCTGGCTGCGATCCGCCGGCTGACCGACCCGGCGCCGGACGGCTTCGGCCTGTCGCAGCGCGGCATCACGGTCTCCACGGTCGGCCTCGTCCCGGCGATGCACCGCTTCGCCGACGAGGGCCTCAGCTGCCGCCTGGCGCTGTCGCTGCACGCTCCGGACGACGAGCTGCGCGACGAGCTGGTGCCGGTGAACACCCGCTGGAAGGTCGCCGAGGTGCTGGACGCGGCCTGGAACTACGCGGAGAAGTCCGGTCGCCGGGTCTCCATCGAGTACGCGCTGATCAAGGACATCAACGACCAGGCCTGGCGGGCCGACCTGCTCGGCCGGCTGATCAAGAACCGCCGGGTGCACGTCAACCTGATCCCGCTGAACCCGACGCCCGGTTCCAAGTGGACGGCCTCCCGCCCGGAGGACGAGCGCGAGTTCGTCCGCCGGCTCCAGTCGCACGGCGTGCCGACGACCGTCCGTGACACCCGCGGCCAGGAGATCGACGGCGCCTGCGGCCAGCTGGCCGCGGCGGGCTGAGCATCCCGCCGCCTACCGGAGTCCGGCGGCCGCCAGCGCGGCGGTCGCCCCGCCGGTCAGCAGCAGCGTGCTGCCCACCGCGAGGGTGCGCAGCGCGACCGCGCCGAACAGCAGCCGGGGTGAGGTGCCGAGGCGCAGCAGCGCGTCGGTGACCTCCCGGCGGTCGGTGCGGACCTCGGCGAGCCGGGCGATCACCGCGGCGACGGCGCAGCCGAGCACCAGGCAGGCCTCGACCGCGGGCAGCGCGTCGGCGCTGTCGGGTGTGCCGATCCAGTAGCGGATGGTGGTGAGCACCAGCGCGACGGCGAGGGTGAGCACGGCCAGCGGCGCGCCGAGCCGGCGGGCCTGGGCGGTGAGGCCGCGTCCGGCCAGCAGTCGCAGCGGGGTGGGTCGGCCGACCGCGAGCAGCCGTCCGGCCCAGGCCAGCAGCGGGCCGGTGAGCAGGGCGAGCCCGAGGGCGCTGGCGGCCCAGCCGCCGAGGGCGGCGGTGCTGGTGCTGCCGAGGCCGGCGGGCAGGTGGATCGGGCGCCCGTCGGCGGCGGCGCCGGGCCGCAGGGCGATGAGTTCGAGGGCGGCGCCGCTCACGCCCAGTCCGGTGGCCAGGGCGATCCGCCAGACGCCGAAGCCGGTCGGGGCGGGGACCCGGCGGCCGGGCATGGCGTCGCCGACGGGCATCGCGCAGGCGGCGGCGGTGCCGGCGGTGAGTGGGACGAAGGCGAGCAGGGCGACCGGTGCGGCCGGCGGCAGCGGTACGCCCAGGCCGAGGTCGGCGGCGAGGGTGGGCCCGGCGACGTCGTTGCGCAGCACCAGGAAGAGCAGCAGGGTGAGCACGCTGCCGAGGGTGGCGGCGAGCGCGACCTCCCACGCGACGAGCGTTCGGATCCGCAGGGAGCCGGCCCCGGCGGCGGTGAGGCCGGCGATCCGTTCGGGCCGCCGGGCGGGCACCGAGCGGGCGGCGACGGCGGCGAACCAGGCGACGGCGGCGAGCGGGGGCAGGCACCAGAGCAGCCGGACCAGCGGGTCGCCGCCGGCCGGGTCGCTCATCGCCCGGCCGAGGGAGCGCAGCAGGAAGCCGGCGACCACGGCGGCGGCCAGGGCGGTGAGCAGCCAGCGGCCGAGGTCGGGCACCCGGTAGCCCCGGGCCAGACGGAGATAGAACACGTCGACTCTTTCAGCTGCGCGGCTCTGTCAGCGGCTCGGCGCCGTCAGCGGCGGGTGGCCGTGATGGCGGACGCTCCGGCGACCCCGGGGGCGGTGGTGCCGCGGGGGACGGGGGCGACGGGAGTGGCGAGCCGTCCGTCGACGAGGGCGACGGCGCGGTCCGCGAACCGGACGAGCTCGGGGTCGTGGGTGGCCAGGACGAGGGTGAGCTGGTGCGAGCGGGCCGCGCTGGTCAGTATCCGCATGACCTGGTCGGCGGCCTCGCGGTGCAGCGGTGCGGTGGGGTCGTCGGCGAAGACCACGGGCGGCAGCGGGGCCAGGGCGCGGGCGACGGCGACCCGCTGGCGCCGGCTCTGGACCAGCCGCTCGGGGCGCAGCCGGGCGCAGTCGCCGACGTCGAGGCGCTCCAGCCACTCGTCGGCGGCGGTGTAGGCGGCCTTGTTGCCGGCTCCGGCGAGCAGCAGCGGCAGGGCGACGTTCTCCCGGGCGGTCAGTTCGGGCACCAGGTGCGGCTCGGAGCCGACGAAGCCGAAGCGGTCGCGGCGCAGCCGTTCGCGTCCGGCCCGGGCGAGGGTGTGCACGGGGGCGCTGTTGAACCAGACCTCGCCCTCGTCGACCGGGAGTTGCGCGGAGAGGCAGCCGAGCAGGGTGCTCTTGCCGGAGCCGCGCGGGCCGGTGACGGCGAGCACTTCGCCGTCGCGGACGCCGATCGAGATGCCGCGCAGGGCGGGGGTCCCCTCATGGGACTTGACGATCCCTCGGGCCCACAGCACGTCGTTGTCAGGCGGTGCCGCTGACATCAGGTTCCATCCTGGGTGGCCGCAGGGATATGACAGTCGTCAGATTAGAACGACCGGGGTCGGTCGCGGTTGCGGCACACTGGTCCATCACGGGCAAATCACCCGCATTCAGGCATGTTTGGTCGTACGACTGTGATGTTGAACGGATCGGGAGACGCCGAAGGGCGGTCCCGCGGGGAGCGGGACCGCCCTTCGGCGGAGGGTGGGGAAGAAGGCTCAGGGGATCAGATCTTCGCCCACGCGTCGGTCAGGCTGGTCCGCAGGATCTGCTCGATCTCGTCGAAGGTCGACTGGTCGGAGATCAGCGGCGGGGCCAGCTGGATGACCGGGTCGCCACGGTCGTCGGCGCGGCAGTACAGGCCGTTGTCGAAGAGGGCCTTCGACAGGAAGCCGTAGAGGACGCGCTCGACCTCTTCGTCGTTGAACGACTCCTTGGTGACCTTGTCCTTCACGAGCTCGATGCCGTAGAAGTACCCGTTGCCGCGGACGTCGCCGACGATCGGCAGGTCGCGCAGCTTGTTCAGGGTGCCCAGGAACGCGGACTCGTTGTCGAGCACGTGCTGGTTCAGGCCCTCGCGCTCGAAGATGTCGAGGTTGGCCAGCGCCACCGCGGAGGAGACCGGGTGGCCACCGAAGGTGTAGCCGTGCAGGAAGGTGTTGTCACCCTTGTAGAACGGCTCGGCGAGGCGGTCCGAGATGATCGTGGCGCCGATCGGGGAGTAACCCGAGGTCATGCCCTTGGCGCAGGTGATCATGTCGGGCTGGTAGCCGAACTTGTCGGCGCCGAACATGGTGCCCAGGCGGCCGAAGGCGCAGATGACCTCGTCCGAGACCAGCAGCACGTCGTGGCGGTCGCAGATCTCGCGCAGGCGCTGGAAGTACCCGGGCGGCGGCGGGAAGCAGCCACCGGCGTTCTGCACCGGCTCGACGAAGACGGCGGCGACGGTCTCGGCGCCCTCGTTGAGGATGGCCACCTCGATCTCGTCGGCGCACCAGCGGCCGTAGGCCTCGGGGTCGACCGTGCCGTCCGGGCCCTCAAGGAAGGCCGGGGCGCGGTAGATGTTGGTGTTCGGGGCCTTGTGGGTGCCCGGCACCAGCGGCTCGAACGGGGCCTTCAGGCCCGGCAGGCCGGTGATCGACAGGGCGCCCTGGGGGGTGCCGTGGTAGGCGACGGCGCGCGAGATGACCTTGTACTTGGTCGGCTTGCCGGTCAGCTTGAAGTACTGCTTGGCAAGCTTCCAGGCGGTCTCGACGGCCTCGCCGCCACCGGTGGAGAAGAAGACCTTGTTCAGGTCGCCCGGGGCGTAGTTGGCCAGGCGCTCGGCCAGCTCGACGGCCTTCGGGTGGGCGTAGCTCCACACCGGGAAGAAGGCGAGCTCCTTGGCCTGCTTGGCGGCGGCCTCGGCGAGCTCCTCACGGCCGTGGCCGGCCTGGACGACGAACAGGCCGGCGAGGCCGTCGAGGTACTTGCGTCCCTTGTCGTCCCAGACGTAGGTGCCCTCGCCCTTGACGATCGTCGGCACGGGGGAGTTCTCGTACGACGACATGCGGGTGAAGTGCATCCACAGGTGGTCGTAGGCGGTCTTGGAAAGGTCCTTCTGCGCCGGGTCGGCTGTCATCGGGTGCCCCAGGTGTAGGTCTGTTTCCGGAGCTTCAGGTAAACGAAGCTCTCGGTGCTCCGCACGCCGGGAAGGGCGCGGATGCGCTTGTTGATCAGTTCGAGCAGGTGCTCGTCGTCCTCGCAGACCAGTTCGGCCAGGAGGTCGAACGAGCCTGCGGTGCAGACGACGTAGTCGACCTCGTCGAGGGCGGCCAACGCGTCGGCGACGGGCTCGATGTCGCCCTCGACCCGGATTCCGACCATCGCCTGGCGGGTGAAGCCGACGGTGAGCGGGTCCGTGACGGCGACGATCTGCATCACGCCCTGGTCGAGCAGCTTCTGGACGCGCTGCCGCACGGCTGCCTCGGACAGGCCGACGGCCTTTCCGATGGCGGCGTACGGGCGGCGCCCGTCCTCCTGGAGCTGCTCGATGATCGCCTTGGAGGCGGCGTCGAGGGGAACGCTGGCGTTCCGGTCGCGGTTGGCCACGCGGCCACTGTGCCTGATCGTTCCTGCGTTCGCAAGCTCGGTAGCTGCTGATTTCGTCGTGATCTTGGAAATCATATGCGGATTTCATCGTCCAAGCGCGCTCGACCTGTCGATACCGGCAGTCGTGCGGCTACCCTGGCCCGGTACGCGCGTGAACCCCGGCTGGGTCGCCGCACGTACCGCCACCAGTGGACCGCGCCGCCTGCGGCCCGGCCACTCGGAGCCCTTCGTACGCCGGATCGGCCGACGTACCATGGCGCCGGAATCTGCAACGCCGCAGGCCCAGACCGAGGAGAGATCCGTGAGCGACCTTCGCACGCTGCGCAACTACATCAACGGTGAGTTCGTCGACGCGGCTGACGGCCGCACGCTCGACATCGTCGACCCGACCACCGGCGAGGTCTACGCGACGTCGCCGCTGTCGGGTGCCGCTGACGTGGACGCCGCCATGGCCTCCGCCGCCGCCGCGTTCCCGATCTGGCGCGACGCCACCCCGAGCACCCGGCAGAAGCTGCTGCTCAAGATCGCCGACGCGGTCGAGGCCCGTGCCGACGAGATCGTCGACGCCGAGGTGCGCAACACCGGCAAGCCCCGCGCGATGACCCTCTCCGAGGAGATCGGCCCGATGGTGGACCAGATCCGGTTCTTCGCCGGTGCCGCCCGCCTGCTGGAGGGCAAGGCCGCCGGTGAGTACATGGACGGGATGACCTCGATCATCCGCCGCGAGCCGGTCGGCGTCTGCGCCCAGGTCGCGCCGTGGAACTACCCGATGATGATGGCCGTCTGGAAGTTCGCCCCGGCCATCGCCGCGGGCAACGCCGTCGTGCTGAAGCCGTCCGACACCACCCCGGCCTCCACCGTGCTGCTGGCCGAGATCATCGGCGGCATCCTCAAGGACATGGAGCTGCCGGCCGGCGTCTTCAACGTCATTTGCGGTGACCGCGAGACCGGCAAGCTGATGGTCGAGCACAAGACCCCGGCGATGGCCTCCATCACCGGCTCGGTCCGCGCCGGCATCTCGGTCGCCGAGTCGGCCTCCAAGGACGTCAAGCGCGTCCACCTGGAGCTGGGCGGCAAGGCCCCGGTCGTGGTCTTCGAGGACGCCGACATCGCCGAGGCCGTCGAGGGCATCTCGATGGCGGGCTACTTCAACGCCGGCCAGGACTGCACCGCCGCCACCCGCGTGCTGGTGCACGAGTCGATCCACGACGCCTTCGTCGAGGCGCTGGCCAAGGCCGCGGCCGAGACCAAGACCGGCGGCGTGGACGACGAGGACGTGCTCTACGGTCCGCTGAACAACGCCAACCAGCTGAAGCAGGTCTCCGGCTTCATCGAGCGGCTGCCCGCCCACGCCAAGGTCGAGGCCGGTGGCCACCGGGTCGGCGACCAGGGCTACTTCTACGCCCCGACCGTCGTCTCCGGCCTGAACCAGGACGACGAGATCATCCAGAACGAGGTCTTCGGCCCGGTCATCACCGTGCAGAAGTTCACCGACGAGGACCAGGCCGTCTCGTACGCCAACGGCGTCGAGTTCGCGCTGGCCTCCTCGGTGTGGACCAAGGACCACGCCCGCGCCATGCGGATGTCGCGCCGTCTGGACTTCGGCTGCGTCTGGATCAACACCCACATCCCGCTGGTCGCCGAGATGCCGCACGGTGGCTTCAAGAAGTCCGGCTACGGCAAGGACCTGTCGGCGTACGGCTTCGAGGACTACACCCGCGTGAAGCACGTCATGACCGCGATCTGAGCGGGTCATGGCCGTCGAGCGCAGGATGACCGCGATCTGATGTGTTGACGATCATGTGAAATGACTGTGGGCCCGGGTCGAGAAGACCCGGGCCCACGGTCTTTGCACCCTGTCGGCGGTTCGAGGGACCGGCTGACACGATGGAACTGCCCATCGGGGGCGGGCCGCCCTAGCCTTACCGGCATGAGCATCCCCACCGCTGACCCAGCCGCCGGCCAGGCGGTCAAGGCCGCCGACCGCGCGCACGTCTTCCACTCGTGGTCCGCCCAGGCGCTGATCGACCCCCTCGCGGTGGCCGGCGCCGAGGGCTCGTACTTCTGGGACTACGACGGCAACCGCTACCTCGACTTCTCCTCGCAGCTGGTGAACACCAACATCGGGCACCAGCACCCGAAGGTGGTCGCCGCGATCCAGGAGCAGGCGGCGAAGCTCTGCACCATCGCGCCCGGCTTCGCCGTCGAGTCGCGCAGCGAGGCCGCCCGGCTGATCGCCGAGCGCACCCCCGGCGACCTGGACAAGATCTTCTTCACCAACGGCGGCGCCGAGGCCAACGAGAACGCCATCCGGCTGGCCCGGCTGCACACCGGCCGGCAGAAGGTGCTGTCCACCTACCGCTCGTACCACGGCGCCACCGCCAACGCGATCGCCCTCACCGGCGACCCGCGGCGCTGGGCCAACGAGACCGGTGTCTCCGGCGTGGTGCACTTCTGGGGGCCGTACCCGTACCGCACCAACTTCCACGCCGAGAACGAGGCGCAGGAGTGCGAGCGCGCGCTGGAGCACCTGGAGCAGGTGATCGCGTTCGAGGGGCCCGGCACGGTCGCGGCGATCATCCTGGAGACGGTGGTCGGCACCGCCGGCATCCTGGTCCCGCCGCCCGGCTACCTGGCCGGGGTGCGGGAGATCTGCGACCGCTACGGGATCGTGTTCATCCTGGACGAGGTGATGGCCGGCTTCGGCCGCACCGGCGAGTGGTTCGCCGCCGACCACTGGGGCGTCACCCCGGACCTGCTCACCTTCGCCAAGGGCGTCAACTCCGGTTACGTGCCGCTGGGCGGCGTGGCGATCAGCGCCGAGATCGCGGCCACCTTCGCCGAGCGGGCCTTCCCCGGCGGGCTCACCTACTCCGGCCACCCGCTGGCCTGCGCCTCCGCGGTGGCGACCATCGCCACCATGGCGGAGGAGGGCATCGTCGAGCACGCCAAGCACATCGGCGAGACGGTCCTCGGCCCCGGCCTGCGCGAGCTGGCCGAGCGGCACCCGTCGATCGGCGAGGTCCGCGGCCTCGGCGTGTTCTGGGCGCTCGACCTGGTGAAGGACCGGGAGACCCGCGAGCCGCTGGTGCCCTACAACGCGGCCGGCGCCGCCAACGCGCCGATGGCCGAGCTGGCCGCCGCCTGCAAGCAGCGCGGGCTCTGGCCGTTCGTCAACATGAACCGCTTCCACGTCGTCCCGCCGTGCACCGTCACCGAGGAGGAGGCCAAGGCCGGCCTCGCCGTCCTGGACGAGGTGCTGTCGCTCACCGACGCGCACACTGTCTGACGTTCCCACCAGGACGGCCCCGGGCACGCGGTGTCCGGGGCCGTCCCACGCTCCGGAAGGCCGCTCATGCCCAGCCGCACCACCCTGACCCGCCGTCCCCTCGACTCGCGTTCCCTGCGCCGACGTTCCGTGCTCGGCGGGGCCGCGCTGCTCGGTGCCGGCACGCTGACCGGCTGCGGCATCCCGTCCGCGTACGTGGCGGAGGACCGCCGCTCGGCGCCGGACCGCTCGGAGGGCGACAAGCGGCTCGCCTTCTCCAACTGGACGCAGTACATCGACACCGATGACGCCGGCGGGCGCCCGACCCTGGACGCCTTCAGCGCGGAGAGCGGGGTCGCGGTCACCTACACCGAGGACATCAACGACAACGACGAGTTCTTCGGCAAGATCAGCCCGGTGCTCACCCAGGGCGCCGCCCCCGGCCGGGACCTGATGGTGATCAGCGACTGGATGGCCGGCCGGTACGTGTCGCTGGGCTGGGTGCAGGCCATGGACCGGGACAACCTGCCCAACGTCACGGCCAACCTGGACCCGCAGCTCGCCGACCCGGCCTTCGACCCCGGGCGCAAGCGCAGCGTGCCGTGGCAGTCCGGGATCACCGGCATCGCCTACAACCGCAAGGCGCTCGGCCGGGAGATCAAGTCCACCGCCGACCTGTGGGCGCCCGACCTCAAGGGCCGGGTCACGCTGTTCGCCGGGCTGGACGAAGCGCTCGGGCTGCTGATGCTCTCCCAGGGCGCGGACATCACCGGGTTCACCGACGACGACGCGCGCAAGGCGATGGACCTGGTGCAGAAGTCGGTGGACAGCGGCCACGTCCGGCGCTTCACCGGCAACGACTACACCAGCGACCTCGCCTCCGGTGCGGCGCTCGCCTGCCAGGCCTACTCCGGCGACGCCGTCCAACTCACCGCCGAGAACCCGGACATCGAGTTCGTGGTGCCCGAGGAGGGCGGCGAGCTGTGGGCGGAGAGCCTGATGATCCCCAACCGGGCCGGCCACAAGCGCAACGCCGAGCTCCTGATCGACTACTACTACCGGCCCGAGGTGGCCGCCGAACTCGCCGCGTTCGTCCAGTACATCTGCCCGGTGCCGGCCGCCCGCGAGGTGCTGGCGGCCAGCGGCGAGAAGGAGAAGGCCGAACTCGCCGAGAACCCGCTGGTGTTCCCGACCGACGAGATGCGCGCCCGGCTGCACACCATGCGCGACGTCACCTCGGCCGAGCGGCCCGAACTGCACAAGATCTGGGGCCGCATCACCGGGGTGTGAGCCCCGTCAGCGGCGCACCGCGTCCAGGGCGAGCAGCGCCACGTGCAGCGAGAGGCAGGACTCCACCTGGTCGAGGTCGACGCCGAGGATGCGCTCGACCTTGTGCAGCCGGTCGTAGAAGGACGGCCGGGACAGGTGCGCGGCGTCCGCGGCCGCCGACTTGTTCCGGCCCTGTTCCAGGTAGATCCGCAGCATCTGCACCAACTGGCCGTTGTGCTCCGCGTCGTGGGCCAGCAGCGGGCCCAACTCCCGCTCCACGTACGTCTGTAGCCGGGCATCGTCGCGCAACAGGTGGAGCAGGCCGCGCAGTCGGACGTCCGGCAGCCGGTAGTAGGAGGAGCTGCGGCCGCCGGGCGCGTCGTGCAGGGCGGCGTCGGCGACCTGGGTGGCCTCCAGCAGGGTGCGCCGGGCGTCGCGCACCGAGCCGACCGAGGAGCCGACCGCGACCACCGGGCCCGCCGGATCGGTGCCCTCCCGGCCGGACTCGGCCGACATCCGGCGCAGCGCGGCCGACAGGGCGTCCAGCGAGGCGTGCTCGTCCTGCTGGGTGCCGAGCGCGATCAGCAGGCCGACGGCCTCGTCGTCCAGCGCGCCGACCAGGGCGGTCAGCCGGCAGGCCCGGACCGCGCCGGCGGCCAGCTCGGTGAAGTCGCGCAGCCGGGCCTGCGCCTCCAGGGCGGCCGGGATCGGCCCGCGCCGCTGGCGCAGCACCACGCCGACCAGCCGGCGGCCCTCCAGTGGGACGCCGAGGGCCTGGGCGCGCAGCGAGGCCTCGGAGACGGTCAGCGCGTGAGTGAGGATGCCGGAGAGCAGGGTGCGGTGGGTCTGCCGCTCCAGGCTCTCCCGGTCGCGCACCACCAGCCGGTTGAGCGCCAGCGCGGAGGCGCCGCGTTCCAGCAGCATGGTGTGGGGGTGGGCCTCGCCCGCGGGCAGCGCGCCGGGTTCCTGCACCAGCACCAGCCGGCCCCAGTCCTGGCCGCGGGCGCCGACGGTGGTGACCAGCCAGCCGCTGCGCGGGTCGTGGCCGGTGCGCCCGGTCGGCCGGACCCCGCGCGAGCGGCGCTCCCAGTCCTCCAGGACCTCGGCCTCCGGGCGTCCGGCGGTGTTGTGGGCGAGTACCTGGTGGGCCAGGTTCTCCAGGACGACCGGCGCACCCGCCATCCGGGCCACTTGGCGGATCACCTCGGGCGCCTCGGCGCCCTCCACCACCAGCTCGTTGAAGACCTGGTGGACGGATTCGGAGGCGCGCAGCTGCTCCAGCTGGGTGTTGACCACCAGCGCGTGCACGGCCTCGGTGACGGCGACGAAGCGCAGCTCCCGGCGGAGCGTGATCAGCGGCAGCCCGCGCTGCTCGGCGGCGTTGACCAGGGCGCGGGGGAGCGAGTCGAAGTAGCGCCGCCCGAACTCGACGACCAGGCCGGCCACCCCGACCTCGTCCAGCTCGCGGACGTAGCGGGCCAGGCCCTCGCGGTGCTCGGGCAGTGCGATGCCCGTGGTCAGCACCAGTTCGCCGCCGCGGAGCATCCCGGCGACGTCGGGCAGCTCGCTGACGTGCACCCAGCGGACCGGCCGCTCCAGGTGGTCGGCGCCGGCCACCACCTGGGGCAGGCCGCGCCGCATCACGTCCAGATCGAGGATTCGGGCGACGGTGGGGAGCATCGCGGGCCTCCGGGGGCCGGGGGAACCGGAGCAGGGGACTCCGGACGGTCGGGTCGTTCAGGGGGTGTTCAGGAGTCAGGGTGTCAGGTAAATCATCCATCGCGGCGACGACCTGTTGCCCTGCCCGCACCCTTGCACCCTGTAAGGCCCTTCGTGTCGAGATTGCCGGAGTGACCCTTGTCACCCCAACCCCGCAACGGGCAAGGTCAGCGGGACCGCAGACCCCGGCGCGGACGCCTGACCCGCGACGGTCGAAAGCGGTCGAACCACGGCACTTGGAGGAACCAGATGGACCTGACCGACTTCGGCCCGGGCGCGCAGTACATCGCGGGCCGCCAGACCCGGGGGAGCGGTGAACCCTTCCAGGTCGTCAACCCCGCCGACGGCAGCGTCGTCGAGCAGGTCGCGCTGGCCACCGCCGAGGACGTGGACGCCGCCGTCGCCGCCGCGAAGGCCGCCCTGCCCGGCTGGTCCTCGGCCACCCCCGGCGCACGCTCCGAGGCGCTCACCCGGCTGGCCGCCGTCCTGGGCGAGGCGGCGGGCGACCTGGCCCGGGTGGAGACCGCGCAGACCGGCAAGCCCGTCAAGCTGGCCACCGAGTTCGACGTCCCCGGCACCATCGACAACGCCGCCTTCTTCGCCGGCGCCGCCCGCAACCTGGAGGGCAAGGCGGCCGGCGAGTACTCCGGCGACCACACCTCCTACGTACGGCGCGAGGCGGTCGGCGTGGTCGGCTCGATCTCGCCGTGGAACTACCCGTTGCAGATGGCCGCCTGGAAGATCCTCCCGGCGATCGCCGCCGGCAACACCATCGTCCTCAAACCGGCCGAACTGACCCCGCTGACCTCGCTGATGTTCGCCCGGGCCTGCACCGCCGCGGGCATCCCGGACGGCGTGGTGAACGTGGTCACCGGCGCCGGACGCGACGCGGGCGAGCACCTGGTCGGGCACCCGGACGTCGCGATGGTCTCCTTCACCGGCTCCACCGCCGTCGGCAAGCGGGTCGCCGAGATCGCCACCGCGAGCGTCAAGCGCACCCACCTGGAACTCGGCGGCAAGGCCCCGTTCGTGGTCTTCGACGACGCCGACCTGGACGCCGCCGTGCACGGCGCGGTCGCCGCCTCGCTGATCAACGGCGGCCAGGACTGCACCGCCGCCACCCGCGCGTACGTCCAGCGCCCGCTGTACGACGCCTTCGTGGCCCGGGTGGCCGAGCTGTACGCGGCGATCCGGATCGGCGACCCGCTGGACCCCCGCACCGACCTCGGCCCGCTGGTCTCGTACACCCACCGGGACCGGGTGGCCGGCTTCGTGGAGCGCGCCCGCTCGTACGCCACCGTGGTCACCGGCGGCCGGGCACCCGAGAAGGGCCACGACGGCACCGACCTCACCCGGGGCGCGTACTACCGGCCCACCCTGATCACCGGCGCGGCCCAGGACAGCGAGGTCGTGCAGGGCGAGATCTTCGGCCCCGTGCTGGTCGTGCTGCCCTTCGACGGCGACGACGAGGGCCTGCGGCTGGCCAACGACACCCCGTACGGCCTGGCCGCCTCCGCCTGGACGAGCAATGTGCACCGCTCGCTGCGCGCCACCCGGGAGATCGCGGCCGGCTGCGTCTGGGTCAACGACCACATCCCGATCATCAGCGAGATGCCGCACGGCGGCTCCAAGGCGTCCGGCTACGGCAAGGACATGTCCCAGTACTCGCTGGACGAGTACACCCAGGTCAAGCACGTCATGTTCGACACCACCGCGGTGGCCCGCAAGGACTGGCACCGCACCGTCTTCGGAGACAGATAACCCCTCGGCCCACGCGGGTGCCCCCACACCCCGACTCCTCCAGGAGGCCCGTTCCATGGCGTTCAACGAGCTCACCGACGGTCTGCCCGAACCGGTCCGCAGGGCCTGGGAACGCAGCCTGACCAACGGTCGGGCCGCACTCGGCCGCCGCACCCTGCTGCGCGCCGCCGCCCTGACCGCCGGAGCGGGCACCCTGGCCGCCTGCGGCATCCCGGCGGCCCCCAGGGCGACCGGCGACTCGACCGCGAACGCCGCCCCGGACCTCTCGGAGTCGCAGAAGGAGGTGGACTTCTCCAACTGGCCGCTGTACATCGACACGGACGAGAAGGACAAGGAGAAGCACGGCACCCTGGAGGCCTTCACCGAGGCCACCGGCATCAAGGTCAAGTACAACGAGGACGTCAACGACAACGTCGAGTTCTTCGGCAAGGTCAAGCCGCAGCTCGCCTCCGGCCAGGACACCGGCCGCGACCTGATGGTGCTCACCGACTGGATGGCCGGCCGGCTGATCCGGCTCGGCTGGGCGCAGAAGCTCGACCCGGCGAACGTCACCACCGCGATCACCAACATCGAGGCGCGCTTCCGGGCCCCCGACTGGGACCCGGGCCGGCTGTACACCTACCCGTGGGCCGGCATCCAGACCGTCATCGCGTACAACCGCAAGGCCACCAAGGGGAAGGAGGTCACCAGCGTCTCCCAACTGCTGGACGACCCGGACCTCAAGGGCCGGGTGACCTTCCTCTCCGAGATGCGCGACAGCGTCGGGATGGTCCTGCTCGACCAGGGCAAGAGCACCGAGAAGTTCACCGCGGACGACTACGACGGCGCGGTGGCCCGCCTCCAGAAGGCCGTCGACAGCAAGCAGATCCGCCGCTTCACCGGCAACGACTACGGCCAGGAGCTCTCGGCCGGTGACATCGCGGCCTGCGTCGCCTGGGGCGGTGACCTGATCCAACTGCGCGCCGACAACCCGGACATCGAGTTCGTCATCCCGGAGCGGGGCTACATCGCCTCGACCGACAACCTGCTGGTCCCGGCCAAGGCGCAGCACAAGTCGAACGCGGAGAAGCTGATCGACTTCTACTATCAGCCGAAGATCGCGGCGCAGCTGGTCGCGGGCATCGGCTTCGTCTCCGCCGTCACCGGGATGAAGGACGAGCTCGTCGGCATCGCCCCGGACACCGCGGCCAACCCGCTGGTCGTACCCACCCCCGAGATGGCGGTCAAGGCGCACGTGTTCCGCACGCTCTCCGAGACCGAGGAGAGCGACTTCGAGCAGAAGTTCTCCAAGCTCATCGGCGCCTGACCCCCAACTCCCGGCAGAGAAACCCAGGAAGACACCACCCCATGACAGACCAGCAGCGCGAAGCGGCCGTCGGCGGCGACGTCCGGCTCACCGGCATCGGCAAGACCTACGGCTCCTTCACCGCCGTCCACCCGCTCGACCTGACCGTCCCGCAGGGCTCGTTCTTCGCCCTGCTCGGCGCCTCCGGCTGCGGCAAGACCACCACCCTGCGCATGATCGCCGGCCTGGAGGAGCCCACCAGCGGCACCGTCCTGATCGGCGGCCAGGACGTCACCGCCCTGCCCCCGTACAAGCGGCCGGTGAACACCGTCTTCCAGAGCTACGCGCTCTTCCCGCACCTGGACATCTTCGAGAACGTCGCCTTCGGCCTGCGCCGGCGAGGCAAGAAGGACGTCCGCAAGCAGGTCGACGAGATGCTGGAACTGGTCGAACTCGGCCAGTACGCCCGGCGCAAGCCGCACCAGCTCTCCGGCGGCCAGCAGCAGCGCGTCGCGGTCGCCCGCGCGCTGATCAACCACCCGCAGGTGCTGCTCCTGGACGAGCCGCTCGGCGCCCTCGACCTCAAGCTCCGCCGCCAGATGCAGCTGGAGCTCAAGCGGATCCAGACCGAGGTCGGCATCACCTTCGTGCACGTCACCCACGACCAGGAGGAGGCCATGACCATGGCCGACACCATCGCGGTGATGAACGGCGGCCGGGTCGAGCAACTGGGCGCGCCCGCCGATCTGTACGAGAACCCCGCCACCACCTTCGTGGCCAACTTCCTCGGCCAGTCCAACCTGCTGCCCGCCGAGGTCACCGGCACCGACGGCGGCGACCTGCTGCTCAGCGCGGCCGGCGCCCGGCTCGCGGTGCCCAAGGCACGCTGCGCCACCGACGCCAAGCGCGTCCACCTGGGCGTGCGCCCGGAGAAGATCACCATCATCCACGCCTCCGAGCCGGTCGCCGACGGCCGCAACGAGCTGGCCGGCACGGTGGTCGACTCCAGCTTCATCGGGGTCTCCACCCAGTACGTGGTGCGCACCGACGGCGGCCAGGAAGTCAGCGTCTTCGAACAGAACATGGAGCGCGACGCCCGGATCGTCCCCGGCGCCGCCGTCCGGCTGCACTGGAACCCGGCGCACTCCTTCGCCCTGGACGCCTCGCAGGCGATCGACGCGGGCACCGCGGAGGAGGCCGCATGACCGCCACCACCCCGGCCGCGCCGGCCCAGGCCCTACCCCCTGACGGCAGCCCCTCGGAAGGGGCCGAGCGCAAGCCCAGGCGCAAGCTCACCCCGTACTGGCTGCTGCTGCCCGGCATCGCCTGGCTGGTCGTCTTCTTCGCCGTCCCGATGCTCTACCAGGGCTCGACCTCGCTCCAGACCGGCTCGCTCGAAGAGGGCTTCAAGGTCACCTGGCACTTCTCGACCTACTGGGACGCCCTGGTCGAGTACAAGTGGCACTTCCTGCGCTCGTTCTCCTACGCGGCCGTCGCCACCGTGCTCTGCCTGGCCGTCGGCTACCCGCTGGCGTACACGATCGCCTTCAAGGCGAGCAAGCGCTGGCGCAACGTCATCCTGATCCTGGTCATCGCGCCGTTCTTCACCAGCTTCCTGATCCGCACGCTGGCCTGGAAGACCATCCTGTCCGACGGCGGCCCGGTGGTCGGCGCGCTGAACGCGCTGCACGTCCTGGACGTCACCAACCTGCTCGGCCTCACCGACGGCGACCGGGTGCTGGCCACGCCGCTCGCGGTGGTCTGCGGCCTCACCTACAACTTCCTGCCGTTCATGATCCTGCCGCTGTACACCTCGCTGGAGCGGATCGACCCCCGCCTGCACGAGGCGGCCGGCGACCTCTACGCCCGGCCGTTCACCACCTTCCGCAAGGTCACCTTCCCGATCTCGCTGCCGGGCGTCGTCGCGGGCACCCTGCTGACCTTCATCCCCGCCTCCGGCGACTACATCAACGCCCAGCTGCTGGGCTCGCCGAGCGAGCAGATGGTCGGCAACGGCATCCAGAAGCAGTTCCTGAACGTACTCGACTACCCCACGGCCGCCGCGCTGAGCTTCATCCTGATGGCCCTGATCCTGGGCATGGTGACGGTCTACATGCGCAAGGCCGGGACGGAGGATCTGGTCTGATGTCCCGGATTACCACGTGGATACGCGCCCACCTGGTGGTGCTGGCCGGCCTGCTGGCCCTCGCCTACCTGGTGCTGCCCAACCTGGTCGTGCTCGTCTTCTCGTTCAACAAGCCGGTGGGCAAGTTCAACTACGAGTGGAACGAGTTCTCCACCGACGCCTGGACCAACCCCTGCGGCGTGGCCGACATGTGCCAGTCGCTCTCGCTCAGCCTCCGGATCGCGGTGCTCGCCACCATCGGCGCCACCGTGCTCGGCACCATGGTCGCCTTCGCCCTGGCCCGCCACCGCTTCCGCGGCCGCTCCGCCACCAGCGCGATGATCTTCCTGCCGATGGCGATGCCCGAGGTGGTCATGGCCGCCTCGCTCGGGACGCTCTTCCTCAACATGCGCATCCCGTTCGGCTTCACCACCATCCTCATCGCGCACATCATGTTCTGCCTCAGCTTCGTGGTGACGGCGGTCAAGGCGCGCGTGATGAGCATGGACCCCCGGCTCGAACAGGCCGCCCAGGACCTCTACGCGACCCCCACCCAGACCTTCCTGAGGGTCACCCTGCCGCTGGCGGCGCCCGGCATCGCGGCGGGCGCGCTGCTCAGCTTCGCGCTCTCCTTCGACGACTTCATCATCACCCAGTTCAACTCGGGCCCGACCACGGTCACCTTCCCGATGTTCGTCTGGGGCGCCTCGCAGCGCGGCATCCCGGTGCAGGTGAACGTCATCGGCACCGCGATGTTCCTCGCCGCGGTCGTCCTGACCGTCGCCGGCCAGTGGCTGGGCAACCGCCGGAAGGCCACCGCCTGACGTACGGTCGGCAGCGGTGGCACGGACAACCATCACCTATTCGTGGAAAGTGGCTGATAATGCATGGATTCCGCCCGCGCACTCAGTGACGCCAGGCCCACCCCCTTCTGGCTGGAGGATCCCGGTCGGCCGGCGGCACTGCCCGCCCTGGTCGGCGACACCACCTGCGACCTGCTGGTCGTCGGCGGCGGCTACTCCGGCCTGTGGACCGCCCTCATCGCCAAGGAGCGCGACCCCTCGCTGGACGTCGTGCTGGTCGAGGGCAACGAGGTCGGGTGGGCCGCGTCCGGGCGCAACGGCGGATTCTGCGCGGCCAGCCTCACCCACGGCTTCGGCAACGGCCTGGACCGCTGGCCGTCCGAACTCGCCCAGCTGGAACGCCTCGGTGCCGCCAACCTCGACGGCATCGAGGCCACCCTCAAGCGCTACGGCATCGACGCCGAATGGGAGCGCACCGGCGAGATCGACGTCGCCACCCAGCCCCACCAGGTCGAGGAACTCCACGAGATCGCCGAGGCGGTCGCCCGCTACGGCTTCGACATCACCGTCCTGGACGCCGACCAGCTGCGCGCCGAGGTGAACTCGCCGACCTTCCTCGGCGGCCTCTGGGACAAGGAGGGCGTGGCGATGGTCCACCCCGCCAAGCTCGCCTGGGGCCTCAAGGACGCCTGCCTGAGCCAGGGCGTGCGGATCCACGAGCACACCCGGGCCACCGACCTGCGGGAGCACGGCAGCGGCATGGCCGCCCGCACCCCGTACGGCCGGGTCCTCGCCCGCAAGGTCGCGCTCGGCACCAATGTGTTCCCGTCCCTGCTCAAGCGGGTCCGCCCGTACATCGTCCCGGTGTACGACTACGCGCTGATGACCGAGCCGCTCAGCGACGAGCAGCTCGCCTCGATCGGCTGGCGCGGGCGGCAGGGCCTCGGCGACAGCGCCAACAAGTTCCACTACTTCCGGCTCTCCGCCGACAACCGCATCCTCTGGGGCGGCTACGACGCGGTCTACCACTTCGGCGGACACGTCCGGCACGAGTACGACCAGCGGCCGGAGACCTTCCGCACCCTGGCGGGCCACTTCTTCCGCTGCTTCCCGCAGCTGGAGGGGCTGCGCTTCACCCACGCCTGGGGCGGGGCGATCGACACCTGCAGCCGGTTCTCCGCCTTCTTCGACACCGGCTACCGGGGCAAGGTCGCGTACGCCGTCGGCTACACCGGGCTCGGCGTCGGCGCGACCCGCTTCGGCGCCGAGGTGATGCTCGACCTGCTGGCCGGGGAGCGCACCGAGCGCACCTCGCTGGACATGGTGCGCAGCAAGCCGCTGCCGTTCCCGCCCGAGCCGGTGCGCTGGGCCGGCATCGAACTCACCACCCGGTCACTGGAGCGGGCCGACCGCAACGGCGGCCACCGCAACCTCTGGCTGCGCACCCTCGACCGGATGGGGCTGGGCTTCGACAGCTGAATGCCCCCAACCGTGTAATCGGGACCCGCCGTCCGCCTCTCCCCGGTGACGGCGGGTCTCGCTCTTCCCGCCGTCACCGAACAGCGTCACCGAACAGGACGAACGGCGAGAAGCGGGGACACCACATGGAGAACACCGGACTGCACTGGCTCACGCAGGCGGCACCCGACCCGGACGCCCTCCGGGAGCGGTGGGAGCGCACCGGGCTGGGCCTGATGCCGCTGCCCGCCGGCCGACGCTGGGACGTCCTCGCCGTCCCCGGACGGCTCGGGCGCCCGGCCCTGGCCGCCCTGGACCCGCGCAGCCGGGGCCCGGTCCTCACCGACTCAGGGGGCGCGTACGTCAGCTTCCTGGTGCCCGTCGGCGCCGCCGACCGCTGGATCGGCACCGGGGTGCGCCGCGCGGGGGAGGGCACCTGGATCGTCGTTCCACACCCCGAGCGCGGCGGCCGGGCCGTGCGCTGGCTGGTTCCGCCGGACGGCTCCGGGCGGCTCAACGAGCTGGCGTCGCTGGAGCTCGCCCTGCACGCGGCGGCGGTGCTCGGCGGCCGGTGAGCCTTCCGGAGGCTCGGCGGGGCCCGGGCGGAGGGGCGCGCGGAGCCGGCGGTCGCGTCAGACTGGAGGCGTGACCACCGCCCCGCACGCTGTCGACGTGTCCCTCCGCCCGGGCCCCGCCCAGCTGCGCCTGGCCGCGCTCGCCGCACCCGTCTGCGAGCGGTACGGCCTCGCCCTGGCCGGCGGGCACGCGCTGCGCGCCCACGGGGTGGCGGCCTGCCCGCAGGACGGGCTCACCCTGGTCACCGGGGGCGCCGACCTGCCGGAGGTGGCCGCCGCACTGGGCGAGGCGTACCGGACGGCGGGCGGCGGGGCCGTCGAGCGGCCGGGCACGCCACGGCTGGAGCAGCTCACCGTGCGGCTGGCGCTGGGTGGGCGGTCGCACTCGGTCGAACTGCGCAAGGAGCCGCTGGGCCACCGGCCGGTACGGCTCGACCTCGGGCCGTCGGACGTTTCCGGGCCGTTCGGGGAGTCCGAGCCGGAGGAGCCGTCGGTGGTGCTGCCGGCCGTCGCCCTGGAGGACGCGGCCGCGCTGACCACCGCGCTGCTGGTGGACCGGGGCCTGCCGCGCGACCTGGTCGACGTGCGCGCCCTCACCCGCTGCTACCGGGAGGGCGAACTGCTCGCACTGGCGGGGGAGCTGGACCCGGACTTCCAGCCCACGGCGCTGGCCGACCGGCTGGAGGCGCTGGCCGAAGCGGCGGACGGGCGGTTCCGCGCCCGGGGTGTTCCGGCGGGAGAGGTGGACGAGCTGAAGCGGTGGGCGCTGGCGTGGGCGCAGGACCTGCGGCTGGACCTGCTGGAGACCCAGGAGGCGGCGGACGGGCTGCACGACCCGTACTTGGAGGACGAGGAGTCCTGAGGCCGGCCCGTTTCGGGGTTCCCACGTTCGGACTAGCGACCGGACGACCTGTAAGGCTGAATCCGTGATCCCCGTCAGCCTGTTCGTTGAGCAGGACCGAAGCGGCCACCAGACTGGAAGCGAGCGCGGTAGCCCCGTGATGTCCCGTCGCCCGCCCCAGCCGAGGGCGGCGCCAGACCGGACCGGTGGGCAGCGGGCCGCCCGGGACTTCGGAGGCAGACGGACCTTGAGCAAGCACATCATTCACTGGATCGGCGGCAAGCCGGTCGCCACCGCCGGTGCGGCCCCCCGTCGCGGCGATGTCTTCGACCCCGCCACCGGCCAGGTCGCCGGTCAGGTCGACTTCGCCGAGATCGCCGAGGTCGACCAGGCGGTGGCCGCCGCCGCCTCGGCCTTCACCGAGTGGCGCACCGCCTCGATCGCCAGGCGCACGACGGTGCTCTTCGCCTTCCGCGAGCTGCTGAACGCCCGCCGCGACGAGCTGGCCTCGATCGTCGTGGCCGAGCACGGAAAGGTGCACTCCGACGCCCTGGGCGAGATCGCCCGCGGCCTGGAGGTCGTCGAGTACGCCTGCGGCATCCCGCAGCTGATCAAGGGCGGCTTCACCGAGCAGGCCTCGACCGGCGTCGACGTCTACTCGATCCGCCAGCCGCTCGGCCCGGTCGCGGTCATCTCGCCGTTCAACTTCCCGGCCATGGTGCCGATGTGGTTCTTCGCGATCGCCATCGCGGCCGGAAACACCGTGGTGCTGAAGCCCTCGGAGAAGGACCCGTCCGCCGCCAACTTCCTCGCCGAGCTGTGGAAGGAGGCCGGCCTGCCGGACGGCGTCTTCAACGTCGTCCACGGCGACAAGGTGGCCGTCGACCGCCTGCTGGAGCACCCGGACATCAAGTCCGTCAGCTTCGTCGGCTCCACCCCGATCGCCCGCTACGTCTATGAGACCGGCACCCGCTACGGCAAGCGCGTGCAGGCCCTGGGCGGCGCCAAGAACCACATGCTGGTCCTGCCGGACGCCGACCTCGACCTCGCCGCCGACGCCGCCGTCAACGCCGGCTTCGGCGCGGCCGGCGAGCGCTGCATGGCGGTGTCCGTGCTGGTCGCGGTCGACCCGATCGGCGACGAGCTGGTCGAGAAGATCAAGCAGCGGATCGCCACCCTGAAGGTCGGCCCCGGCTGCAACGGCGACTCGGAGATGGGCCCGCTGGTCACCGGCCAGCACCGCGACAAGGTCACCTCGTACGTGGAGTCCGGTGTCGCCGACGGCGCCGAGCTCGCCGTGGACGGCCGCAAGCACCCGGTCACCGCCGAGGACAAGAACGGCTCGCCGACCTCCGACGGCTTCTGGCTCGGTCCGACGCTGTTCGACCACGTGAAGCCCGGCATGTCCGTCTACAACGACGAGATCTTCGGCCCGGTCCTCTCGGTCGTGCGCGTCGCCTCCTACGAGGAGGGCCTGGCGCTGATCAACGCCAACCCGTACGGCAACGGCACCGCCCTCTTCACCAATGACGGCGGCGCGGCCCGGCGCTTCCAGTTCGAGGTGGAGGTCGGCATGGTCGGCATCAACGTGCCGATCCCGGTCCCGGTCGCCTACTACTCCTTCGGCGGTTGGAAGGCCTCCCTGTTCGGCGACGCCCACGCGTACGGCCCGGACGGCGTGCAGTTCTTCACCCGGGGCAAGGCGGTGACCCAGCGCTGGCTGGACCCGTCGCACGGCGGCATCAACCTGGGCTTCCCCACCAACAGCTGAGCAGCGACGCCGCCACCGGCCGGACCCCTCCTCCAGGGGTCCGGCCGGCCGTCTTTGCCCGACGTTTGCATCCGCTGGCCTGAGCGCGTACAGTTCTTCGAGCTACCTGACAGGGA